>CP166131.1:1295000-2592803 GCA_041228345.1 Alphaproteobacteria bacterium LSUCC0396
CTTTTCAGTCGATTTCCAGCGTGAAGTTCGCACTGGCGACCGGTTTGAATTGCTCTATGAAGTGGAGCGTGACGGCATTGACGGCAAAATAATTGGCGGCCAATTACATTATGCAGGCCTGCTTCTCTCGGGCGAGCAATTGGGTTTCTTCCGCTACAATGGCGATAATGACGCGATTGGCTGGTATGATGAAAATGGCAATTCGGCGGCGCGAACACTGATTCGCACCCCAATTTCAGGCGCGCGCCTGTCGTCATCGTTTGGCCATCGCAAACATCCGGTTAGCGGCTTTAACGCGATGCATAAAGGTGTTGATTTCGCCGCGCCGCGCGGCACACCGATTATCGCCGCAGGATCTGGCGTGATTCGCGAAGCCGGGTGGAAAGGCAGCTTTGGCCGCTATATCCGCATTCGGCACAATGCGACCTATGATACAGCCTATGCCCACATGAGCCGTATCGCGCCTCATATTCGCCCGGGCACCCGCGTCAAACAGGGCGAAATTATCGGTTATGTTGGCTCGACCGGCAAATCAACCGGTGCCCATTTGCATTATGAAGTCATGGTCAATAACCGGCAGGTCAATCCGATGACAGTGCGCCTTCCAACGGGCGAGCGAATCAGTGATCAGCACCTCGAGGCCTTTAAGGCAACTGTTGCCGCGATTGACCGCGAAGTATTATCGCATGGCACAATCCGTTTTGCCGGTGCCGTTCCGGTGAAAAAGGCCCAATAGCGCAAAAAGCCAGCTTTCAGGAAAAATCTGTTTTGGCTTTTATGTCTCGCTTAATCTCGCCTAGCATCAGCCACGGACACTGACAACCAAAAGAGGGTCATCATGCAAATCCATACGCTTTGGCATTATCCGGTCAAGGGATTTGGTGGCAGCCAACTTGACAAGGCCGCCCTGACCGCAGGCGGCTATTTTCCCAATGATCGGCGGTTCGCCCTTTCGATTGGCGGCGATAAGATCGCAAATGCCAGCCCTGGAACATGGTTTCCAAAGGCGCATTTCCTGCAATTAATGTCACATGAGGCCATGGCCGATTATCACTGCCGCTTTACCAGCGATGCAACGCCGTCGCGTCTCGAGCTTTACCACCATGGCAATCTTTGTCTTTCCGTTGATCCGGAAAACCCTGACGATTGTCGCCG
This sequence comes from Alphaproteobacteria bacterium LSUCC0396, assembly GCA_041228345.1. Classification (NCBI taxonomy): domain Bacteria; kingdom Pseudomonadati; phylum Pseudomonadota; class Alphaproteobacteria; species Alphaproteobacteria bacterium LSUCC0396. The sequence continues at coordinate 1,296,156 of CP166131.1, forward strand.
GTTTGAAGATATGTTTAGCGACCTCTTTGCCGATAAATTACGCGGACGGCCGCGCCTGATGCAGATGAACGAACAGGCCTATAGCGACCAGTCGGCGCCATTAATCAGCCTTGCCAGCACAGCATCACTGGCCGCTTTTGCAGCCGCCACCGGCACCAAGGCTGACAGCCGCCGGTTTCGCATCAACATCATTATCAATGCAGATGAAGCCTTTGCCGAAACCGGCCTTATCGGCCAGACATTACGCTGCGGTGACGCATTGTTGCTGGTAAAAGAACCCGTTGGCCGGTGCGCCGCGATCAATGTCGACCCGGCTACGGCACGGCGTAACCCAGATGATTATGTGCGGTTTATGCGGGCGCATTTTGGCCATAGCAATCTTGGCATTTTTGCCGAGGTGTTGAATGGCGGCACGATTAAAATCGGCGACGAGTTGCGCCCCGTTTAGGTCACCCGTTTGGGTCACCCGTTTAGGTAAAAAGACGGAGCCGCAAAACATATGGCAGAAAAATAATGGTCTCGCCGGCTATTTTAAGAGACTTGATCGCTATCTTGATCACTTTGAACAGCCTCGGCCAGCTGGGCTGGTGACAGATTCGTGCGGTCTTCTTCCGAAGGTTTCGCACCATCACTTTTAGCAGCGCCGTTTTTAGCAGCCAAGCGGCGCTTTTTTGGCGCAGGCTCATCCTGGGTACCATCAGCACCAGCGGCATTAAAATCAGCGCCATTCACGTCGGCACCATTCCCGTCGGCGCCATTCCCGCCCGCGCCATTGAAATCGACACCACGGGCATTGGCATGGCCATTTGCAGCCCCTGCTGCATCATTGGACTCGCCCTGATTATCACCCGTTGCACTGGCTGCCTCATTATCGGGTTTTGACGGCGACGAAACCTCGTCATCATCGACCTCAGCATTGGCCTGTTCCTGCTGGCGTTTGGTTTCAGCAACGCCAACAGCCGCTTGATGCAGACGAAAATAATGATCAGCAAATTGCGTGTACGCCTCTGCCGAAATCCGCTCGCCCGATGTCGCCGCGTCATGTGCCAGCGCCATATATTTTTCATGCAATTGCTGGGCATTACCACGCAGCTTTACATCCGGGCCATTCGATTCATACGAGGTGTTGCGGTTCGGCACATGATTGTGATTGCCGCTATTATTACCACGACGGCCACGACCACGGCCGCGTTTAGCGTTTTGAGGTTGTCTCATTTGGTTTAATACCACATTGGTTATTAACAACAATAATCGATAATTAAATTCATTTCGGTTGCGCTTAGTCTACCAACTAAACGTCGGCCCTAAGCCGATGCAAGCGATCCCATTTTCATTCGGAAAAGCGCTGGCGTTTCGGTGACCAGAGCCACCCCGCCGCGAACGACTGTACCATAACGTCGGGCTTGTCTGAATATCAAGCGAAATCTAACAGATTTTACATTTTAATTGAAAACTGCAAACAACGCGTGATGCCGGCTAGATCCTGATGGCTGTCGACAAGCCGGAGATTAACCTTTGCCGCCTCGGCCGCGACCATGTTTTCCTGTCCCTGACCAATTTCAACAAAGGCCGCGCCATGCGGCTTAAGCACTGCGGCCAGCCGCGGCAGCAAACCTTGCCAACAGGCCATACCATCACCGCCACCATCAAGCGCCAATGCCGGATCAAAGGATTTCACATCCACCGCCAAATCATCAATATCGCGGGTCGGAATATAAGGCGGGTTTGACAAGATCACATCAAACATCCCAAGCGGGCCAAGATCATCGGCAAAGCTGTGGCAGATAAATTCAGCACGATCAGCAAGCCCCAAACTTGTCGCATTCTCAACCGCAGTGACAAGCGCATCCGGATTGATATCAATGCCGATGCCGGTGGCGTTGGGCATCTCGGACAATAGCGCCAGTAAAAGACAGCCGCTTCCCGTTCCAAGATCAAGGCAGCGCAATGCTGGGGGGCGCAATCTACCGTCACGCTCTCCGTCACGCTCACCTTCACGGCCAATTTGGCGCCCAATTTGGTGATCATCGCGAACAATCGTACCCGCCCAGCCAAGCGCGACCTCGATCACGGTTTCTGAATCCGGGCGCGGGTCAAGCGTGGCAGCAGATAAAGAAAAGCGAAGTGACCAGAATTCACGCCAGCCACGGATCCGGCTAATCGGTTCACCGGCCAGACGGCGCGTCATTAAAGCTGCCAACCGCGCCTCGCCAGCTTCGGTTAACGGCGCAATATCCTCGTGCGGCAATACCGGCATATCACGCCCCAATGCCAACCCAAGAAGGCAACGCGCATCTGATTTTGCGCTGGCAATACCCGCCGCGGCAAGCGCCTGTTCTAATGGCTGCAGATTTTTACGAGCTTCGTATTTCAACGGCCGATCTGTCATGCCTTCGTCGATCTCACGTTCAGCTGCCTTCGGCAAGTCGCCGTGCCTGATCTTCTGAGACAAGGGCATCAACAACCTCGTCAAGCGCCTCACCAGCAATCACACGATCCAGCTTGTACAGCGTGAAATTAATCCGGTGATCGGTAACACGGCCTTGCGGAAAATTATAGGTGCGGATCCGTTCCGAGCGATCGCCAGAGCCCACCTGCCCCTTGCGTTCGGCGGCACGCTCTGCCTCCAAGCGGGCACGCTCAGCATCATAAATACGAGCCCGCAAAATCTTCATCGCCTTAGCCCGGTTCTTATGCTGAGATTTTTCATCCTGCTGGCTAACCACAATACCTGTTGGCAGGTGGGTAATCCGCACTGCCGAGTCGGTGGTGTTGACCGATTGACCGCCGGGGCCAGATGCCCGAAACACATCAATCCGCAGGTCAGATTCGTCAATCTGGATATCGACATCCTCGGCCTCTGGCAATACCGCGACGGTGGCGGCTGATGTATGAATCCGTCCGCCAGCTTCAGTTTCGGGAACCCGCTGCACCCGATGCACACCCGATTCAAACTTCAACCGCGCAAATACATCATTACCTGAAATGGTGGCGGTCGCTTCCTTATAGCCGCCAATGCCGGTTTCCGACACTTCCATCACCTCAAATTTCCAGCCATGCTTGGCCGCAAAACGCTGATACATTGAAAACAGATTAGCCGCGAATAACGCCGCCTCATCGCCGCCGGTGCCAGCGCGCACTTCCAAAATAGCGTTACGCGAATCATCCTTATCTTTTGGCAGGAGCAAAAGCTGCAATTGAGCGCGCGCTTCGGGAAGCTGGTCTTTCAGCAAATCCGCTTCAGCTTGCGCCATTTCCAGCATATCCGGATCGTCACCCGCCTCGTCGACCATTACCAGCGCCTCGGCCAGCTCAGCCTCGACCCTGCGCACCAGCTCGATTTGTTCGCAAACGGGTCGCAAGTCAGACAGCTCACGCGAAAATTGCGCTAGTTCGGCATTGTTCATGGTGGCCGAGTCTGAAAGTCGAGCCTCAACCTCCCGGCGGCGCTCTAATACTTTATCCATTGATGAGTCGAGGCTCATGCCAAAACTCCTTATCCGGTAATGTTGCAGTCAGTGAAAATTTGGCAGATCAAAACCACGGATGCCAGCCCGAATATTGCCGCGCTATGGCACCAAAAGGCTTTTGGCAATCGCCGCTGCCAGACCGCTGCTATCAGCGAGATCAAGCGGTTGTTCCTGCTGGCTGCCATCTTGAAGGTTGCGCAGCTGAACAATGTTGTTGGCCAGCTCGTCACTGCCCATAATCACCGCCATGCAGATACCGGCCTTATCAGCTTTCTTCAGCTTTTTGCCCATCGCGCCACTGGTCGGCAAATCAATATCAATGCCCGCATCGCGAAGCTGTTCAGCAAGCCGGAAGGCCGCCAGACGTGCCCCATCATCAGCCGTTATAATCGCCACTTTTGGGCTATTAACAGTGGCCGTCTCGACAAGCATCGCCAGCCGTTCAACACCAGCCGCCCATCCAACACCGGCAACCTGAGGCCCGCCCAGCATTTCAGCCAGCCCATCATAACGCCCACCACCCAGAACCGTGCCCTGCGCACCAAGCGATGTTGTGACAAATTCAAAGGCGGTATGACAATAATAATCAAGCCCGCGCACCAATAACGGGTCAAAAACCCACTTAACACCTGCCGCATCAAGTGCCGCCGTCAAATCAGCAAAATGCGTCTTTGACACGTCGCTCAGATAATCCTGCAATTGCGGCGCATTTTGTAAAATCTGCCGGTCGCCGGCGTCTTTAGAATCCAGAATCCGTAGCGGATTTACGGCGAGGCGGGTTTTGCTATCATCTGACAGTTGATCGGCAAATGTCTCAAGATAGGCAATCAGTGCCGCCCGATACGCCGAACGGCTATGCGTATCGCCAAGTGAGTTCAGATGAAGTTCGCAATCATCTAGCACACCCAATGCCGCTAAAAACCGCGCCCCACAGGCAATGATTTCAGCATCGGCAAGCGCATCATCAGGCCCGAGATATTCGACTCCTACCTGATGAAACTGGCGCATCCGGCCCTTTTGTGGCCGCTCATAACGGAACATCGGCCCGGCATAAAAATATTTCAACGGCAGGCTTTGGGTCAGCCCCCCCGAGATCATCGCGCGCACGACACCGGCGGTGTTTTCCGGCCGCAATGTCAGCATTTCGCCGCCTCGATCCGCAAAGCTGTAATTTTCCTTCGTAACGATATCGCTGCTCTCACCAAGCGGGCGCGAGAACACTTCGGAAAATTCGAAAATCGGCGTTGCCATTTCCTGAAATCCGTAAAGTGCCGAGGCTGCACGCGCCGCCTCGATCACCAAACGATGTTTGGCCATGCTATCGGGAAGAAGATCAGCTGTACCGCGGGCAGGTTGAAGTCGTGACATGAGCCTTAATCTGCTTTTATGCTTGGGTTGACGCCGCTTTTTGCAGCCTTTAATTCGGCAACACGGGTTTCGACAAGCGACACCACATGTTCGACAATATCACCATTTGACAGGCGGTGGTCGGCCATGCCTGACAGGTAAATCTGATGCGTTCCCTTGCCGCCACCGGTCAAACCGATATCGGTTTCCCGCGCCTCACCTGGCCCGTTAACCACACAGCCAATGATCGACACGGTAATCGGCATATCAATATGCTCGAGCCGATCTTCGATCACCTGCACAGTTTTGATGACGTCAAATTGCTGGCGCGCGCAAGACGGACAGGAAATCACCGTTACCCCGCGACGACGCAGGCCAAGCGATTTCAGGATTTCATAACCGACTTTGACCTCTTCAGTTGGATCAGCCGACAGCGATACCCTGATTGTATCCCCAATTCCTGCCCATAGCAGATTACCAAGACCAATTGCTGATTTGATCGTTCCCGCCCGCAGCCCACCAGCCTCGGTTATGCCAATATGTAGCGGGCAATCAATGGCATCGGCAAGCTGTTGATAGGCGGCCACAGCCAGAAACACGTCTGACGCTTTGACCGAGATTTTAAATTCATGGAAATCATTATCCTGCAAAATCTTGGCATGTTCGAGCGCCGATTCAACAAGCGCTTCGGGGCAGGGCTCGGCATATTTTTCCAAAAGATGCTTTTCCAGCGAACCCGCATTTACCCCAATCCGCATCGAGCAACCATGATCACGAGCTGCCTGTACAACTTCGCGGACCCGCGCTGCACTGCCGATATTGCCCGGATTAATCCGCAGGCAGGCTGCACCCGCCTCGGCCGCCTCAATGGCGCGGCGATAATGAAAATGGATATCTGCAACGATGGGAACTGGGCTTTGCGCACAGATGGTCTTTAGCGCGGCGGTACTATCCTCATCAGGACAAGACACCCGCACAATATCAGCCCCAGCCGCCGCCGCCGCATTGATTTGCGCCAAGGTGGCCGCTACGTCACTGGTCAGGCTGTTGGTCATCGTCTGAACCGAAATCGGCGCACCACCGCCAACCGGAACTGACCCGACCATTACCTGACGGCAGCGGCGACGCTCGATTGTTCGATAAGCCCGATAAGCGTTTGACACGGTTAAACTCCAAATTACGGCGCAATGAGCACCGGTTAAATATGCCCCATTCTATACCCTGTTCGGCCGCCAAGCGCCAGATCAATGCGTCACTTTAGTTTAGATGATAACAGCCACGAAAAACGGCGGCAGCGATCCTGAGTTCGGATGACACACGCCCAGACCAGCCACCAGCAGCATGATATGATGTAAGATTTGACCCCGCAACAATGCCTAGCGGCGATCCAGCGCCGCCAGATACTACCAAAAAAGTGAAGGGATAAAAAATTGGGGCGGTGAAAAAAGTGAGGGAGGCTATCGCACCTCACGCAATTTATCGGTAACAAGCGGCAGATCGCGCACGATTTCACCAATATCACCCAAGGCACGCGGCTTATCACTGCCGACCTCGATCGTCAATCCGCCCGCATTGCCGGTGGTAAGGTAAAGACGTTCATTGCCGCCAATCACCTGACTGTCGCCGGCCTGCATCAACTTGGCGATAACTTCTTCGCCGTTATCGCGCACAATTTCAACCCAGCTTGCGGTAACCGCACGAATTGTAATTTCTTGTGCCGGATCGCGTAAATTAGCAATCGCGGCATTTACACCCGGACTATCCACCGATAGATCAGCCGACGACGACGCAACCACAGCCCTAGCCAAACCGCCCGACAATGCCCGACCATTCGCGGGCCCTGAATTTGGGGCTGGCGTTTTCAGGGTAGCCTCGGCCACAATGGTGTTGTCAGCGTTATTTTCGCCAACTTGCACCGGTGTTTCTGCCAACGGTTTTTTTCCAAGAGACGTTGTTGCGGCTGGCGCTGGAGTGCGTGTGCTAGCCGGCGGTTTTGCCGCGCCCGTATCCGCGGGCAGTACCGGGCTTGTGGCGGCAGTGATGATTGGGGTTACGTCTCGCAAATTATCACCCCCGGCATCACCTTTGAGCGACGTTCCGGCCTGAGTTGAATCCTGAGTCGATTCCTGTCTGCGGTTAAAAAGCTGATCTTCCTGATGACTACTGCCTTTAATGGCGAGTGGCACAGAAAGCCCGCTAGCCCGCTCCCCACTGGCAATTTCAGCCGGCGCCATCGTACCCTGATCGGCCTGATCAGTGCCGTTCAGCCAATACCAACCACCATAACCTATGCCTGCAAAAACCAGCAGCATCGACACGATCGCCGGGGCGGACCGCTGCGGCGGCCGTGCTCCCATCGGCATCTTATATTCTGGAACCACTGTTTCTTCGCCAGCAATGGCCGCATAACGTGCCACCAGAGACAACGGATCAAGGCCAAGAAACTGGCCGTAGCTGCGCAAGAACCCCTTCACATAGGCAGGCGCTGGCAATTGATCAAACGCACCACTTTCCAAATGTGAAAGGTAATCACCTGAAATCCGCAGTTGCTGCGAAACATCAAGAATTTTGACGCCCTGACCACGGCGCGCAGATTTGAGCGTCGAACCTATCTGTTCGAAGCTGTCATTTGCAACCAACGGCTCATTTTCTGTTAGGTGAGCGCGCAAATAATGTCTCCACTTGGCGTTGAATAATCAAAAGCCACCAGATATTTTCGACAATTGCAAACAAAATCCTCATTTGCCAAATGATACATCTCAATCAGTCGTCTGATAACATTAAATTGTTACGAACTTGTTACGGTTCAGCATTTGCGCCGTTTACCACATAAATTCCGATTGATAAATATCAATTTAGTACCAGTCAGGCGTTAAATCTCGTCATCCAGCCCGTAGGCAGTATGCAAGCTTCGTACCGCCAGCTCGGCATATTCAGCATCAATCAAAACCGAGATTTTAATTTCGGATGTCGAGATAACATGCAGGTTCACACCCCTTGCCGCCAGTGTTTCAAACATGGTCTTGGCAACACCCGGTTGCGTTCGCATCGCCGTTCCAACAACCGAAATTTTCGCTACATTCGGCGAAGCATCAACCGATTCAAATTCAAGAAGCTCTTTAATTTTATTAATAATATCAACAGCTTTATTTAAATCAGCGCGGCAAACAGAAAAGCTGATATCAGTCTTTTTGACTGCACTTGATGCGCTTTGAACGATCATATCGACATTAACATGATGATCGGCCAGCGCGCCAAAGACAGCGGCCGCAACACCCGGCCGATCTGGCAGGCCAACGATTGTGATCTTGGCCTCATCTGGGCTGTAAGCAATACCGCTAATGGTTTCTTGTTCCACGACTGAATCCTCATTTACGACTAAAGTACCTGGTGCATCATTGAAACTTGAGCGCACCTGCAGATTGACATTATGGCGCATCGCCATCGCGACTGATCTCGTTTGCAAGACCTTGGCGCCAGACGACGCCATTTCCAGCATTTCTTCAAAGGTAATCCGGCCTAGTTTACGCGCTTTTGGTGCGATTCGCGGGTCGGTTGTGTAAACCCCGTCAACATCTGTGTAAATATCACAGCGATCAGCCTCCAGCGCCGCGGCAATCGCCACTGCTGACGTATCCGAGCCACCGCGGCCAAGCGTGCTGATCCGGCCATCCGGGCCAATGCCCTGAAATCCGGCAATGACAGCAACCTGTCCCTGTTTCATCCGCTGACGGATCGCACTGCCGTCAATCTCGTCAATGCGAGCAGCGCCATGCACGCTATCTGAGCGAATGGGCACCTGCCAGCCAAGCCATGACCGCGCATCAACCCCAATATTCTGCAACGCTATCGCCAGCAGACCAACGGTAACCTGCTCGCCCGTCGCGACAATCGTATCATATTCGCGTGCATCATGCATCGGGCCAATATCAGACGCCCAGGCAACAAGCTGGTTTGTTGTCCCCGCCATGGCCGAGACAACGACCGCCACCTCATGGCCGGCATCAACTTCGGCTTTTACCCGCTGTGCAACGTTGCGTATGCGATCAAGATCGGCCACTGAAGTGCCGCCAAATTTTTGAACAATCCGTGCCATTTGCTGTATGCTGTTTCCAATGAATATAATTTCACGCAGCTATAGCGATTACCAGCCGCCGGGGCAAGCCCATGATGACAACTGCAGACCAAACTGAGATTGATAATTTTGCCGCCCTATCCGACCAATGGTGGGATCAGCGGGGGCCGATGGCACCTTTGCATGCTTTTACGCCCATTCGGGTGGATTATATTTTACGGGCAATTGGTCGCTTCTTCCCGATCAACGCAGGCGGACAGCCCTCCAAACAATCAGCAACAAGGCCGTCATTGGCGAGGCTACGCATTCTAGATATTGGCTGCGGCGGGGGCTTATTGGCCGAACCGATGGCGCGGCTTGGCGCCAACGTTACAGGCATCGACGTCACGGCGCCCGCAATCCATGCCGCAAAGGCGCATGCCCAAACCATGCAGCTGGATATTGATTATCGTGTCATTACCGCTGAAGATCTCGCTGCGACTGGCGCTAAATTTGATGTGATTTACGCCTCAGAAGTGATCGAGCATGTGGCCGATCGACCGCTCTTTATCACGGCGATTGCCGAGATGCTGAACCCCGATGGCGTTGTTATTGTCACCACGATCAACCGCAGCCTTCCTGCCCTGTTATTTGCCAAGATCGCCCTTGAATATATTGTCCGGCTGGTGCCGGCTGGCACGCATGATCCGCGCAAATTTGTTAAGCCAGCCGAATTACGCGCCGAATTTGCTGCTGCCGGTATTCTGCTTGATGATATGACCGGTTTTGCCCCGCGCCCGGGCGGCGGCTTTATGCCGGTTGGATCACTGGCGGTGAATTATGCTGCCAGCGGTGGCTTTCGCTAGCGATCAAGCTGGCACAAACCGATCAAACCGGAACCGCGCGCCGCTTAATGTTCGGGCGGCAGCCACGGCATCGCGACAACGTCAATTCCCTCATCGGCAAGCTGCTCGCGCTCTTCGGCAGTTGATTGGCCGTAAATATTTTCGGCCAGACTATCGCCATAATGAATTTTGCGGGCTTCGGCGGCAAAATCGGTGCCAACGTCACGGCATTCGGCCTTGATCTTGCGCTGTAGCTGGCGCAATTGCGCCATTGCCTCGCCAAACGCAGCCGCAGTCATGGCGGCTTTTGGCGGCGATGTCGGCACCGGTTTTTGCGGGCTTGATGTTGCCGCACTTGGGGCCGCACCGTGGGCCGTGTTGGGGGCCGCACTGATTTGGGGCGGCGCCTCAATTGTGACAGGGTCGCGGCGGCGTTTTGGGCTTGCAATATTAGGCGTCATCAGCGCGCGACGAATTTTAGCGCTATCGCAAACCGGGCAGGTAACAAATCCGGCATTATTCTGCTCGTCAAACGCAGTGCTGGTTTGAAACCAGCCTTCAAATTCATGGGTCATCTCGCAGATCAATTGATATTTGATCATTTATTTGCTCTCACCGCCCCAGCTTGTTTAAAGGGCACCATGACAATGTTTGAATTTCTTGCCCGATCCACATGGGCACGGCGCATTACGCGACACCTTGCCGCCAGCTGTTGCAGCATTGCCAGCATTATTGCCAGCATTATTAGCTGGCGCAGCGCCTCGGCTGTCGGCATCTTCCGGTTGGCGGATTTCGACATGGGAGAGAACCATACTGGTAGTCTCACGCATCGTGGCCAGCATATTTTCAAACATCATAAAGGCTTCACGCTTATATTCATTTAGCGGGTCCTTTTGCGCATAGGCACGCAATGTGATGCCTTGGCGCAGCTGATCAAGCGTAAATAGGTGTTCTTTCCACTGCTGATCAAGCACCTGCAACAGCAAGTTCTTTTCCGCCATCCGCATGATATCAGGGCCAAGCCGAACCGCCTTTTCCGCCATATGCCGGTCGGCAGCATCAATCAACCGCGCTTCGATCTCAGTTTCAGCGATGCCGTCCTCGGCAAACCATTCAGCGATCGGTGCCTCGACACCCAAAACACGGCGGGCATCAGCATCCAGCGTTTCCGCATCCCACGCATCATGGTAGGAGCCAGCGGGGATGGCGCGCTCGACAATCAGAGCTGCCGCTTCATGGCGCATATCAACAACGGTTTCATGAACATCATCGGCGCGCATAATTTCCTTGCGCTGGTCAAAAATCACCCGGCGCTGGTCATTCATCACATCGTCATATTTCAGCAATTGTTTGCGGATTTCAAAATTGCGGGCCTCAACCTTGGATTGGGCCTTTTCGACGGCCTTGTTAATCCAGGGATGCATAATGGCTTCACCTTCTTCAAGGCCCAGCTTGACCAGCATACTATCCAGCTTTTCCGAGCCGAAGATACGCATCAGATCATCTTGTAGAGACAAGAAAAATTTCGACGCGCCCGGGTCACCTTGACGACCAGTCCGGCCGCGCAACTGATTATCGATCCGGCGCGATTCATGACGTTCGGTACAAATCACATAAAGCCCGCCAGCCGCCAGCGCAGTGGTCTTTGCCGCCTCAATTTCGGCAATAATCTTATCCCTTTGCTTGTCGGTGACAGTCTTGCCCGTTTCAGCCAGCGCAGCCAGCCGCATATCAAGATTGCCCCCCAGCTGGATATCAGTGCCGCGCCCAGCCATGTTGGTCGCGATTGTAACCGCTCCCGGCACGCCCGCATCGGCAATGATTTTCGCCTCCTCAGAGTGAAACCGTGCATTGAGAACCTGATGCTCGATTTTACGCTTTTTCAATTCGGCAGACAGACGCTCAGACTTGTCAATACTGATCGTGCCAACAAGAACCGGCTGTTGGCGTGACCGGCATTCAAGAATTAACGCAATCACCGCCTCGTCGCGTTCGGCGCTGGTGCGATAAACCTCATCATCATGGTCAATACGCGCAATATCGCGGTTGGTTGGAATTGCCGTGACCTCAAGGCTGTAAATCTCAGAAAATTCCCCAGCCTCGGTCATTGCTGTACCAGTCATTCCGGCCAATTTATCATACATGCGGAAATAATTCTGGAACGTAACCGACGCTAATGTCTGGTTTTCCGCCTGAATGGCAACGCCTTCCTTGGCCTCGATTGCCTGATGCAATCCATCAGAGAACCGCCGGCCTTCCATCGCACGGCCAGTGAATTCGTCAATAATGACAACCTCGCCGGCTTTCAGCATATAATGCGTGTCACGAGCAAAAAGCCGGTGGGCGCGCAGCGCCTGATTGACGTGGTGCAACAGCCCGACATTTTCAATGTCATAAAGCGTTGCCTCGCCAATCACACCATGATCGCGAAGCAGGGTTTCTGCATGCTCGATACCGGCCTCACTTAACGAGACACTATTGCCCTTTTCATCGAGATCGTAATCTTCTTCAACCAGCTGTGGGATGATTTGATTGGCAACCACGTAATGTTCTGAGTTTGTTTCGGCCGGGCCAGAGATGACCAGCGGTGTGCGCGCCTCGTCAACGAGGATCGAGTCAACCTCATCAACAATCGCAAAGTTGAAATCACGCTGCACCATATCATCGAGGCTGAATTTCAAATTATCGCGCAGGTAATCAAAGCCGAATTCATTATTCGTTCCATAAGTAACATCGCAGCGATACGCGGCACGGCGTTGATCATCATCAAGCCCGCCAGTAATACAGCCAACGCTCAGCCCAAGAAATTCATAGACCTGACGCATCCAATTGGCATCGCGCGAGGCCAGATAATCATTCACCGTAACCACATGAACGCCGCGACCATCAAGCGCGTTTAGAACCACCGCCAAGGTGGCAACGAGGGTTTTCCCCTCACCAGTTTTCATTTCGGCGATTTGTCCACGATGCAGCGCAATACCGCCCATCATCTGCACATCAAAATGGCGCTGACCTAGGGTGCGCTTGGCGGCTTCACGAACCAGTGCAAATACATCAACAAGATGATCATCCTTGTCGGCACCATCGGTAATCTTTTGCCGGATATCGGCAACCATCGCACGCAACGCGTCGTCATCAAGGCCGGTAAAATCGGCTTCACGGGCATTGATGTTCTGCACCACTGACTGCATGGCCTTAACCGCCCGATCATTCGAACTGCCAAACAGGTTTTTTGCAAAAGACCCAAACATCATAACTCCCCAGCCATTAGGCGAACGCACTGCCGGACGGCAGATATGAAGGCGGTGCAACAAGCACTTGATTGGACATAGGTATAGACGCGAATTTTGTCAATTGTTTGAGCGTTCTTTTCACATTTACCGCAACCACTGCAAAACCGGCACGACGCTGCAAACCCCCGTCTTTAACGGCGCGTAATCTTGGCGATTTTTCAAGCGCGGGCTTGCTCTTGGGTACTAGCTTCGTTAACACTAGATGGGGCGCATCAGTCACCAGAGTCCGCTGCGCCGGTTTTAGATTTTTCCCGATTGTACAGCGGCCCAGCTATGATTACCTTGGGTCAGCATCATTTAAAGAGGATTTACGCATGCGCAATGGTATTTTTGCCCGTCGGTTTATCACCCTGTTAACAGGTGCGGTTCTTTGTGCCGGTATCGGTACGACGGTTCATGCGAATGAGGGCGGTATTCCGGTTGGTACAGTCAATGGTGAAACGCTGTGGCTTGAGGATGTGATGCATCAGGCAGAACGCTTGCCCGATGAATTCCGGCAAACACCATTGGCCAATTATTTTGATCAGCTGGTCACCGATATGATTGATGCCCGCATTGCCGCCAATGCCGCGCGCGCAGCAAAGCATGACACCAAGAAGGATGTCGCCAGCGCGATGCGGATTGCCGCTGACCGTGTGCTGGCCGAATCATGGCTTGGCGAAACTGTCGCGGCTGAAGTTACCGATGCCGCGATTGAAAATGCCTATCAGAAATTTGTGGCTGACACCGCATCGCGTGAGCAGGTGACCGCATCACATATTCTTGTTGAAACCGAAGATGATGCCAAAGCCATCATCACCTCACTCGAGGGTGGTGCCGATTTTGCTGAATTGGCGAAAAGCAAGTCAACTGGCCCAAGCGGGCCGAATGGCGGGGCGCTCGGCACATTTGGCCGTGGCCAGATGGTGCCAGCATTTGAAAACGCCGCCTTTGCACTGGCCGATGGCAGCTTTAGCAAAACCCCGGTGCAGACGCAGTTTGGCTGGCACGTCATCAAGCTTGATAAAAAGGATGTTGCACCGGCCCCGACGCTTGAGGCAATGCGTGATCAACTCGTGCAAAATCTTTCAAGCCAAGCCCTTGGCCGTGTTCTTGAGGAATTACGTGCAAAGCAGGATATTAAAATCCGGAGCTTTGACGACATTCGCAAAGACGCTATGGCCACGGGCAACGCCAATCAATAGCCCCCGCCATGACCATATCTCCTCTAGCGCCTGAGCATTTTCCCGATCTACCCTCAATTGCCGGTATCGGACTTGCGACGGCAGCAAGCGGCATGCGCTATAAGGGCCGCGATGATTTGCTGCTAATTACGTTGGCCGCTGGCAGCACTGTTGCCGGGGTGTTTACCCAGTCCGATACGGCGGCAGCGCCGGTGATCTGGAGTCGGAACATTGCCGATACTGGACAGGCAACTGCAATCATCACCAATGCTGGCAATGCCAACGCCTTTACCGGCAGTCGCGGCGACACGGCTGTCAAAGAGATGACCAGCGGTCTTGCCAAGCATCTTGATTGCCCGGCTGACACCATCATGGTGGCGTCGACCGGGGTGATTGGCGAGCCTTTAGACACTGCGGCGATGCTGCCCCATTTTGCTGCACTGGTTCATGATGCGAACAGTGATGGCGCAAATGCCAGTTGGCATGTTGCTGCCAATGCCATCCGCACGACTGACACATTTGCCAAAGGCGCCCATGCGAGCTGTATGATTGACGGGGTTGCCATCACCATATGCGGTATTGCCAAAGGGTCGGGCATGATTGCGCCGAATATGGCGACCATGCTTGGCTATATCGGCACTGACGCGGCCTTGCCATCGGACGTTCTGGCACGGTGCCTGCGCAGCGCAAACGGTGATAGTTTTAATTCGATTACCGTTGATAGCGACACCTCAACCAATGACAGCGTTTTCCTGATGGCAAGCGGCATGGCGGGCAACCGGCGCATTGCCGATACTGATGATCCGGCGTTAAAAGATTTCCGCAAGGCACTTGCCGCGGTTATGAACGATCTGGCGATCCAGATTGTTCGTGATGGCGAAGGCGCAACCAAACTTGTCACCATCGATATTACCGGTGCCAAAGACAAGGCTACTGCCCGTAAAATCGGGCTTGCGATTGCGAATTCGCCGCTGGTCAAGACTGCGATTGCTGGCGAGGATGCCAATTGGGGCCGAATTGTCATGGCAATCGGCAAATTGGGGATTGGCATTCCGTCGGATGCTATCAGCATTGATATTGGCGGCTATAGCGTGGCGCGTGATGGAATGCGCGTTGCCGAATATAACGAAGCGCCGATTGCCGCCCATATGAGGGATCAGATGATTGATCTTGCGGTGTCGGTTGGCGATGGTCTTGGCGCGGCACGGGTGTGGACCTGCGATCTGACGCATGGCTATATCTCGATCAATGCCGATTACCGAAGCTAGGCCGACAATGCTGTTAGTAAGCGCGGTAGCGCTGGTCGATATTGATGGACGCGTATTGCTGGCACAGCGCCCCGAGGGCAAACCCATGGCTGGATTATGGGAATTTCCGG
The DNA here is from genome assembly GCA_041228345.1 of Alphaproteobacteria bacterium LSUCC0396. Classification (NCBI taxonomy): domain Bacteria; kingdom Pseudomonadati; phylum Pseudomonadota; class Alphaproteobacteria; species Alphaproteobacteria bacterium LSUCC0396. Next base: position 1,311,706 of record CP166131.1, read on the forward strand.
GCGGCAAAATCGAAGCCGGCGAAACCCCTGAATCCGCACTGATACGTGAACTCCGCGAAGAGCTGGGCATCGACACTGCCGAATCTTGCCTCGCGCCGCTAAGCTTTGCCAGCCATCATTATGAGGCCAGCGATGATCGGCAAGCGTTTCACCTGTTAATGATGCTGTTTGTTTGTCGGCGCTGGCAGGGCAGGCCGCAACCGATCGAAGGCGGTGCGTTAAAATGGGTTCGCCCGCAGCAGTTGCGCGATTACCCGATGCCCGACGCCGATATACCGCTGATTTCAGCGATACAAGACCTCTTATAGACGAACCGCTACAATGATCCCTTACTAAGGGCTGATTTCGGGGTCCTGTTCATTACCGCCAATCGCGCTGGCAAGGCGGCTGGTTGCTGATCCTGGCCGCAGCGGCTTTTGCTGGCTTTCATGCGGTGCCCAGCCGGTAAGGGTAATAATCTCGAAGCTGGCTGGTATAGATCCATCATCTAGACCAAATCGTTCTTGGTAAATTTCGGCCGCGCGCATGAAAACAGCACGCCTTGTCGGATGACGCAGCCGCCCTAGCATGGCATTTTGCTCGCCCATCCCGCGAAGGTCAGCCATCAGACGAAACAGGTTCGGATAGGTCACGGTCAACCGGTCGCTATCAGCCACCGGAAGCGCCAGACCAGCCCGCCCTAGCAGCCCACCAACATCCCTGATATCGGCCATCGGCGCACAGCGTGGGCTAAAGCCGCCGGTTATATCCTGTTCAGCCGCAATCAGCGCGGCACGCAATTCGGTGAGGCTATTACCGCCAAGAAGGTTAATGAGACATAACCCGTCGGGACGAAGCAGCTGCCGAATTTGCACAATCAGGCCGGGTAAATCATCAACCCAATGGAGGTTCAAACACGAAAAGACCGCATCAAAACTGCCCGCGGCAAATGGCAAATTGGCAAAATCATGAACGGCAAAGGGCTGGTCAGTCTGTGATGCAAATCCGGCCGCAGGGTCGCTTTGCAGCATCATGCCTATTTTTCCGGTTGGCGCCAGCTGCCGCAACAGCCGACCATCATGTGCGCCAAGATCAAGACACAGGTCAAAATCACGTCGCATCAGCTCAACCCGGTCAGCAAGGCGCAATGCGGCCTCATCCTTTAGAAACGCAAAATCGGCATAGGATGCGGCGGCCCGTTGCCGGTAACGGCGTTGGGCAAGTGGATCAAAGAGCTGTGGCATCGGATCGGTCATAATAAACGCATCTTTTAAGCGCTGGGCGCAAAACCGCAAGCGCTAAATAACCGCAAGATTGACCATAGGGGCGTGAACAGCTTTACCAATTCTTTACCATTTGCCAGCTAGGCTGAAGGTCAAAGCGTTTCATATGGAGGCCGCTGATGCCCTTTCGACAATGGTCCCAAAGCCCCGGTTTCGTCCGGCGGTATTCGGCGGCGATGCTTGATCTTTTATTGCCGCAACAATGCCCGTTATGCAGGCGGTTTTGCTTTGATAACGGTCTCTGCGCTGAGTGCTGGAGGGAACTGGTTTTCATCACCCCGCCATTATGCGGCTGCTGTGGGCGGCCGCTTGGCTATGCCATTGGTGATCACCTGTGCGGTGCCTGTCTGCAAACGGCGCCGCCGTTAACTGAAATCCGCAGTTGCTTTGTCTGTAATGACCAGTCACGAAAATTAATTCTGAAATTCAAACATGGTGATGCGTTACATCTGACCCCGCTTTTTAGCCGGTTTCTAAAGATGCATTTCACCACGTTAGCACAGGCCAATCATCTGGTTGTGCCCATCCCTTTGCACGCAAGGCGATATTGGCACCGGCGCTATAATCAGGCGGCCGAGATGGCACGGATGCTGTGTTGGCATCATGACCAAGATGCGTTTTGCCCGGATATATTAAAACGGCCAAAATCAGGGCCATCCCAAGCAGGCCTTTCCCGTCACCAACGCCAGCGCAATCTGGCCGGCGCCTTTTCTGTGCCAACGGCCAAGCGTGACCGCCTAGCGGGGCAACTGGTGCTGTTGATTGATGATGTAATGACCACTGGTGCCACCCTCTATGAAGCGGCGCGAACATTACGGCGGGCCGGCGCTGGGCAAATTCGCGCTCTGGTGCTGGAGCGTGTTCTACGAGATAGCCTATAACCGTGATACCCCCTCTTTCAGGCGCTATTTTTTAACAATAGAACACTATGAAATGCACCGCATTTTGCGGTATAATATGGCTGTTTCAAAATCCAAATTACCAGATTGCTGCACCCGATCAAGGCGGCGTCCCGTGAGGTGAAAATGGCAAAAGTTGAAATCTATACGGCAATGGCCTGTCCATTTTGCAGCCGCGCGGTGAAATTGCTGAACGCAAAGAATATCGTCTTTGAAGAAATTGACGTGACGTTAAGCTCGGCCAAACGTCAGGCGATGCAAAGCCGCGCCAATGGCAGAACATCAGTGCCGCAGATATTCATCAATGATGACCATATCGGGGGCTGCGATGATCTGTTCGCGCTAGATCAGGCCGGCCATCTTGACCAGCTGCTCGCAGCCGCGTCCTAGCCCGCCATGGTGCCAGCAATCATGTTTAGCCCCGATTATGTCTAGCCCCAATTATGTTTAGTGTTGCCGCAGTTCAATATTGCTCGAGCGACAGCGCCGAAGAAACATTGACGCGCATCCGTCCATTGATTGTTGCCGCCGCACAGCAGGCCAGATTTATCACCCTACCAGAATGCGCCAGCTATCTTGCCGCCAGCCGTGAACAATTAGCGACCCATGCCGAATGGGAAGATGACAGCTATAGCCAGCGATGGCTGGCTGATACGGCAAAACAGCTTGGCATCTGGCTGTTGGCCGGATCGTTAATGATGCGCCGACGCGATGACAAACGATTGGTCAATCGCGGCCTGTTATTCGGACCGGACGGCAGACAAATCACCAGCTATGACAAAATTCATATGTTTGACGCCAATGTTGGTGATGGCAAAACCTATGAGGAATCGGCCAGTTTTACCGCTGGCAACTCGCCGGTCATTGCGATGATTGACGATATGCCTGTTGGCCTAAGCATTTGCTATGATCTGCGGTTTCCGCATCTTTACCGACAGCTTGCCCGTGACGGCGCCAAGCTGTTAATGGTGCCAGCGGCTTTTACCGCTGTTAGTGGCAGGGCGCATTGGCACGTTCTATTGCGCGCCCGGGCGATTGAAACTGGCTGTTTTATCATTGCCCCGGCCCAATTTGGCACGCATGCCGATGGGCGGCAGACCTATGGGCATTCGTTGATCGTCAACCCATGGGGCGAGATTATTGTCGAGGCTGATGACGGCGATGCAGTAATCGCCGCAATGCTTGATATCGATGAGGTTGATAGGGCGCGTCGGGCAATCCCGTCACTGCAAACCAATCCTGTGATCGGGACAACCCGTCTAATCAAATAGACATTGCCCTCCGAAAAGGATCAATCAAGGCCGTTATCGCCAATCCGCATATATTTATCGTTACGATCCGCGATTAGCGCGGCCGCATCCATGCCAGCCATTGACGAAAGCTGCGCGGCAAACGCATCGCCAAGCGCGTCAATCGCCACCACCGGATCACGATGCGCCCCGCCAAGCGGCTCGGTCACGACCGCGTCAACAACCCCAAGCTTATGCATCCAGTCGGATGTGATGCGCATCGCCTCGGCGGCCTCACGCGCATGATCCGCACTGCGCCATAGAATTGACGCGCACCCTTCGGGGGAAATAACGCAATAGATTGCATGTTCATACATCACAACCCGGTTCCCAGTTGCCAGCGCAATCGCACCGCCCGAACCGCCCTCGCCAATAATTGCCGCAACCATCGGCGTCGGCAATTTCAAACAGGCGCGGATGGCACTGGCAATCGCCTCGGCCTGACCGCGTTCTTCAGCACCGCGCCCGGGATAGGCACCGGCAGTGTCAACAAAGCTCAGCACCGGCAGACCATAACGGCCGGCCAGATCCATCAGCCGCGCCGCCTTGCGGTACCCCTCGGGTCGCGCCATGCCAAAATTGCGCTTAATCCGTTCTTCGGTATTGGTGCCTTTTTCGGTGCCGATAACCATAACCGACTGACCCCGAAACCGCGCCATTCCACCAATAATAGCATGGTCTTCGGAAAAGTTACGATCGCCGGCAAGCGGCGTGAAATCGTCAAAAAGCTGATCAAAAATCGTGCGGATTTTTGGCCGGTCAGGGTGGCGTGCAACCTGCACTTTTTCCCATGCGCCAAGCTTTTCATAAGTTTGTTTTAATTCCCGCTCGATACGGCTCTGCAATTTGCCAATTTCATCGGCAATATTGATGCTGCCATCGTTACTCATATGGCGAAGCTCTTCTACCTTTCCCTCGAGATTGGCAATCGGCTTTTCAAAATCAAGAAAATGTCTCATTCAGGAATCATTCCATTCTTTATTTGGCCACTTTGTATTTGGCCACTCTAAATCCGCCAGATGCGCATTTCGAATTGCCGTACGGGTTCGGCGTGATTTTTAAAACTGGCGTAGTTTACCGATCTTGACGGCGACTGGCAAGCGGATGCGCCGTTGACACCAATCCGGCCAGCCGGTCGGGGCGGCTAGCGGTATAGATTTGTGTTGTTGAAATATCAGCATGGCCAAGCAGGCTCTGCAAACTTCGAAGGTCGGCGCCCCGATTTAACATATGCGTCGCAAAGGAGTGGCGCAGCTTATGCGGGCTTACCCGCGCCGCCTCGATACCCGCCGCCAGCGCCAGTTTCTTTAGCATCTGGGCAAATTGATGCCGGGTCATGGCCGTGCCATCATTGGCCGGAAACATCATGTCGGAAAGCACAAAAACATCAGTCTCATCACGGCATTCAAGCCAACGTGCCGCCGCCGCCCGCGCCGTATCGCCAAGCGGTACCACGCGTTCCCGCCCCCCTTTACCGGTTACCAAAATGGTTTCAGGGTTGCGCCGAAACTGCGCCACCAGCAAGCCAACCAGTTCCGAAACCCGCAATCCGGTTGCATAAAGAATTTCCAGCATAGCAAGTGCCCGCAAGGCCGCCAGATCAGGCGTCATCGCCGCCGCCGCCTCAAGCAGCCGGATAATTTCACCCTCGCTAAGGCTTTTTGGCAGCGCGGCAGGCAGGGACGGATTGTCAATCCAGCGGGTCGGGTTATCCGCCCTGATGCCATCCTCGACCGCCCATCCCATAAATTGCCGCAAGGCGCTAAGCCGGCGCGCGACCGACCGCGGGGATAGCGCGCGCTGATGCCACCAAACGATTAGCTTTCGCAACGCATCTGCGTCACAGGTTGCAAGATCGCTATCGATGCGCTGAAGGCCGGTCTGGCAATCCATTAAATCCCGCCGATACGCCGCCAGCGTATTTCCCGACGCCGCGCGCATGGCCGAGATTGCCTGCAAGAAGCCGTCGATTAACGGGTCGCCATTGGCGGCGGTTTTACCAGTCCTAGCTTTGCGTGCCATCCGGTACCATTGCAGCAAGCTGCTGCAGCAGATGTGCGACGACAATCTCTTGTGCAAAGCCCTTGGCGACTTCATTTTGACCAATCATATCAAGCGCCCGAATGACCGCTGCAAGATCAGCCGGATTAACTTTATCAAGCGGCAAATCGTGCAACAGCCACTGTGCCAGCAAGATTGTTTCAGCAACATGACGGCTTTCCGCCGCCGCCATAACCGCCTTTAGTAACAATGGTGGCAATCCGATAAAGGCCTGTTTAGGCTCGGGCTCACCCTTGACCAGATCAAGCCATGCCTGATCTTCGATGGCCACGCCGGTCGCCTCGAGAACTGGCAGCATATGCCACAGTTTCAGGCCGCCGATTGCCGCCGCATCAACCGCACCATCAGACAGGCCACGCAATAATTCAGCCACCTTGAGCGCATCGCCATTGCCGGCAAAAGCGGTTAGAGTTGAGGTGTCTCTTGGCTGATTTATCGCCAGCATAAACGCCATTTTTGGCGCAACATCCAAATCGTCGAACCGCATATTTGCAGCCACCGCCTCGTCGGCAAGCGCGTTCCGCACCAGCTCGGCATATAGCGGCAGCAGAACAGCGCCGTTACCGGCAGCAATCTCGGCCTTGAACGCCTTTGCGACCAGCGCCAAACGGTCAGATCGCGTATCCGCATCAAGCGCGCGCCATGCCAACGCCGTGGTCAGTGCATCGGCCCTTTCATCCAGACGCGCCAATGCCAGTTGCGCATCATCCGCGCCCTGTCCGGCATTGCGCCATAATTTACCGGCTTGGCGATGCGTAATTAACCCACGACGCAACCCGTCATAGGTTGAAACCATGCGTGCATCCGGCCCCAAAAACTTTAACTTCATGATGGTTTCGGCCATCTGCTTTGGCAAAACAGCCAACCCCTCCAGCGGGATCGGCCGGTTCGCCACATCCATCAGCACAATATGCGCCGAGTCCAATTTTGCCGGATCAATCACATTCGCCGGAGACTTGTTCAGAACCTCGTCCACCAGACCAAAGAAAATGGGATCATCAACACCGTTTGCCGCCAGAATATCAGCGCCAAATCTTGCCCCAACAACATTGCCCTGAACCGCCTGACAGATCACATTTGACTTGTGCCAGAACGGATCCATCGTTTGCGTGACCTGACGGCTGACAATTTCACAAGCAGCAACATCATCACGAACCATCAGATAATGCTCGGTCAACCAACGCCGCCAGTCGGCCCATTTATCTGCCTCGGGAAGCTGGGAAACAAGCAAGGCAAGGTCGCCAGACCGGCCACCATTTGCCAGAAAAGCCAACCGTGCCTCAACCAGATCGGCCGCAACATTATTCGCCCCGCTTGGCGGGATTGATTGCCGCGCCACGACCTCATAAGCAAGCCCACTGATCACCTGTGAATGGCTGGCAACCGCTGCCTTTTGCAGCAAAAACACTGCATCACGCGCCGATGTGCCGCGCCAAATCAAGCTGTCGAGCTGGCGATTGCCGGTATTGCCAACACCGATTGCAGCAAGCCCGACATCAGAAATTTTCCGGCGGCCAATTTTCGCACTGCCATAAGGATCATTTACCACTGAGAGGTCGCTATTCGGCGACGGGTCGGTTTCCCCAACCGATGCCGGTATATCGGTCTTTAAATCATCGGTCGCCTCGTTTTGGGCACGGTTTAGAGCGTCATTTTCTTGTTCGCTCTGATCCGGTATCAGATCTCGCAATTTACCATTATAAGCATCCGCGCGACCAATAATCGCCGGTTTTGCACCCCCCTTATTAAGGTCGGTACTTGAGGCATTATTTGGCGACATTGCGAGGTTAGATCCTTCCCCGGCATCACTGGGCTGTTTAGCCCCTTCGCGTTGGTCTAGGCCTTCAGCGTTCACGGCCTGATCAACGGCTTGATCGATACTGATCGGGGTATCTGTTCCGGGTGTGGGGGGTATCGACAGTAAATTAACCGGCTCGTTCTGCTGCGCGGCGGCTGGTGTAGCTACCAAGGTTACGGCCAGCGTCATGGCCAAAGGGATCGCCGGTGTCCAGATGAGGGATAAACCCAGCCAGCCGGCTGTCAACATGCCGAGGCCGCGCATATTTTTTGCGCGCATCTCTTTTGCGGGCATTGGCGCCGCGCTCAAATTAGTATGAAAAAAAGACCCCGGCCCGGATAAATGGCGCGAATATGGGGAATTTGACTTATTTTGGAAGCGTTTCATTCGAAATAACCTTGTTAATAGCAACCGTCGGGGCGGGAATTTGCCAATTCGACAAAACAACAAGACCGACCGCGGTTAGGCCAGTCAAAACAAAAAACAAAACTGCAAATCGTGTCATTTCATCCCCATATTTTCTGGCTGGCCTGTCATTTTGGCCCCGCCCATTTTGATCACGCCCATTTTGATCACGCCCATTTTGGTCACGCCACTAATTTGGACCACACCACTAATTTGGATCATTGCGTATCGTCCCGATAGCGCCCAGTACCTGATGTTAAGCGGCGTTGATGCCATGATTAATACAACCATTGGCTGATTTGGCCCGTCGCCTATACTGGTTTTAGAAACCAAGCTTCAGAAACAAGGTATTTATGACAATATTATGTCGGCAATTAGGCAAAGTCACAAGCCACCTCATATTTTCGTTCGGCTTTTCATCAAATCTTGACTGATCAGACTGCTTATTTTATTCCCCTTGGCCTGTTGCATTGTTATGATAGCCGGCATGGAACCAACGCCAAAACCATCGGTTAATCAAGGACACCAAAAGCCCAGCCCCGCGGCCAAACTCGGCAATAGCGTTGCTGCCCGACTTGACCGACCTGTGGCACTTGTTGGCCTTATGGGAAGCGGCAAATCAGCAGTTGGTCGGCGCACGGCCAAAATGCTTGGACTAAATTTCGAGGATAGTGACAAGCATATCGTCAAAAATACCGGCATCAGCATCGCTGAAATTTTTGAGCTGGCAGGCGAGACAAAATTCCGTGAAATGGAGTTAAAAACGATCAGGGCTTTATTGTCAGTCCGTCCGCAGATCGTCGCCACTGGCGGCGGCGCCTTTTGTCACGGTATGACTGCAAAATTGCTGTTAGAGACTGCATTAGTGGTATGGTTAAAGGCACCACCCGAAACATTGTTATCACGGATTGGCAACACCAAATCGCGGCCTTTGCTGCATAATGACAACCCGCTGGCAACCTTGACACGACTGAACCAGCAGCGTTCACCCTATTATGAAAAGGCACATATCCATCTGGATACTGACGGTTTATCAACACATAAGGCGATGATGGCGCTGCTGCACGCGCTTGACAGTCATCTGCCAAGACAGTAGGTCACTGGAATATGCAACAGAAAACACTAACCGTGGGTCTTGGCGATCGCGCCTATGACATCATCATCGGCGCTGATCTGATTGATCGTGCTGGCAATATGCTTGGCCCGATTGCGGCCAATCGCCATATTGTCATTGTCAGCGACAAAACCGTTGCGGCGCTTCATCTTGACCGGCTGACAGCCGGGCTAAAACCCGCCGCGCGTCAAATTGATCATTTTGAAATCGCCGCCGGTGAGGCCAGTAAATCCATGCAGGTGCTAGCACGTCTGCTTGATGATATTCTGGCAGTCGGAATTGACCGGTCAGTAATGCTGATTGCCTTTGGCGGCGGCGTTGTTGGCGATCTTGCCGGCTTTGCCGCGGCAAGCCTGTTACGCGGCGTCGATTTTGTACAGATTCCAACCAGCCTGCTAGCCCAGGTCGATAGTTCAGTTGGCGGTAAAACCGGCGTCAATGCGGCAGCGGGCAAAAACCTGATTGGCGCCTTTTATCAACCAAAGGCCGTGCTTGCCGATACTAGCCTTCTGGCCAGTTTGCCGCCGCGAGAGCTGCGCGCGGGCTATGCCGAAGTGGTGAAATACGGGCTGTTGGGCGACGCCAAATTTTTTGACTGGCTAGAGATCAATAATGCGGCAGTGCTGGCACTAGACCCTGATGCAATCATGCACGCCATCTACACTTCCTGCCTTGCCAAAGCGCGGATTGTTGAGGCTGACGAGCGCGAGTCTGGTAAACGTGCTTTACTCAATCTCGGGCATACATTCGCCCATGCCTTTGAGGCCGAAGCTGGCTATAATGGCAGCTTGCTTCACGGCGAAGCCGTTGCCGCTGGCATGGGGTTAGCGTTTGAGCTGTCGGCTGATCTGGGATTTTGCACAGCTGCTGATGTGGCAAAATGCAAGGCGCATTTGCACGCCGTTGGACTGCCTGCGGGTCAGGCTGATCTTAGTGCGGGCAATGCCCCAGCATCGCAATTGATTGACCATATGAAACATGACAAGAAAATGCGCGACGGCCGGATGTATTTCATTCTTGCCCGCGCGATCGGTGACGCATTCGTAAGCGGCGACGTGCCGCCAGATGCGGTTAAAACGCTGCTGCAACGAGGTGAAAATGGCGTCTAGCCTGTGGCTTTTAGCCCTCATTATCATCCTGTTGATCCTCGCATCGGCATTTTTTTCCAGCGCCGAAACGGCACTGACCGCGGCATCAGACGCCCGCATGCGCCAGCTTGCCAGCAAAGGCAATGATCGGGCCCGTATCGTCGAGGCGTTGCGCGCCGACCGTGAAGGCCTGATCGGCTCGATTCTGATTGGCAATAATGCCGTCAATGTTCTTGGCTCGGCATTGGCGACAAGCATTGCGATCTCGCTGTTTGGCGAAGGCGGCCTTGTCTGGGCAACCATTGCCATGACCGTTTTATTGGTCGTGTTTGCCGAGGTGATGCCAAAAACCTATGCCTTTACCTATGCCGATCAATATGCGTTGAAGATTGCGCCGGCCCTGCAATTGGTCGTGCGGCTGTTAAGCCCGCTTTCGCTTGGCCTGCGGCTGCTTGCCAGCCAGATGATCCGGCCGCGGCTGGACGATGATCATGACCGTGAAGAAGAATTGCGCGGATTGATTGAATTACAGGGCAGTAACGGTAATGCCGATGACCGCGAACGCAAGGCAATGTTGTCATCGATCCTTGATCTGAACGAATTGTCAGTGGATCAGATCATGACCCATCGTGGCACCGTAAGCATGGTTAATGCTGACGATAATATCGAGGATATTTTGCGTTTTGTGCTTGGCTCGCCGCATACCCGCCATCCGGTTTTTTCCGGCAAGCCTGACAATATTATCGGCGTTCTGCACGTCAAAGATTTGCTGCGCGCGTTGCGTGAAACCGAAACCGGCAGCAAGAAAGCGAATTTACCGCAACTGGTGCAGAATATCGCCAGTGATGCTTATTTCATTCCCGAAACCACTTTGCTGTTCGACCAGTTGCAGGCGTTTCGCACACGGCGTGAACATTTTGCCGTCGTTGTTGATGAATATGGTGATTTTCGCGGCATCGTCACCTTGGAAGATATTCTTGAGGAAATCGTTGGCGATATTGATGATGAACATGATATCGGGCTGGCCGGTCTTAGCGCACAGGCCGATGGGTCGTGGCTTGTTGACGGCAATGTGACAATTCGCGATTTGAACCGTACGCTTGGCTGGCATCTTCCCGATGAGGATGCCTCAACTCTGGCCGGATTGGTGCTTTTTGAAAGCCGCACAATCCCCAGCCCGGGACAGGAATTCCGGTTCCATGATATCCGCTTTCGTATTGTGAAACGCGAAGGCAACCGCCTGACAAGCCTGCGCCTATGGGCAAGCTAAAATCAATGAAAGATCAAGATGATGAGCCGAGCTAACCCACAAGCAAATCCCGCAATTCACACGCCTTACGGCGCGGATCATTCAACCGAATTAAGCCCGCCGGCGGTCGAGCGCGAGCTGGTTCATCAACGCCAGATCACGCTAAATGGCTATGTGCGCAATGATGGGCTGTTTGATATCGAGGCCGCGCTGACCGATCATAAAACCTATCCGTTTCCCAGTGATTTTCGCGGCGAGGTTACGCCTGATTTGCCGGTTCACCATATGATCCTGCGCATCACCATTACCAAGGAACGCGTCATCACCGCGGCCGAGGCCATCACGGTAACCGGCCCTTATGCGGTTTGCCCCAAGGCCAATGAAGTGTTTCACGAGCTTGTTGGGCTGAAGATTGGCCCGGGATGGCGGCGTCAGGTTCAAGCAGCAATCGGCGGACGGCACGGCTGTACGCATATTACCGAATTGCTGGGCCCTGTTGCGACCATCGCCTATCAGACAATGTATGGGCAAGAGGCGCGTGAACGGCGCACCGGCGCAACATTCACCGATGCCGACAAGCAGCGCGAGCGCAGTCACCTGCTGAATAGTTGCGTTGGCTATGCCGATGACCGCGAATAGCCGGTATTAATAGCGGAACACGGCGAAACACGGGCTTGGGCGGCAAAAGTTTTTAAGAGACGGCTGGCCTAGTCGCTTAGATGCATTTCGAGCGCATGAATGCTGTTGGCAAGATCGTCAGCCAGCACTGCATTAACCATCCGGTGCCGCTGTAGACGGGATTTGCCAGCAAAGGCCGCAGCCTTGATGGTAACCTCAAAATGCGTGCCGCCACCCTCGCGCCAGCCAGCGTGACCTGCGTGCTTATGACTGACATCCTGCACGTCAATTTCCTGCGGATTTAACCCGGCGGTCAATTTTTGCGCTATAGTATCTGCCGTTGCCATGTGCTATCTCCATGTTGGGGGGCTACGTTTGCTTGTAAAGACACTGATTTTAAGTGGATCATAGGATGAGACGCGCCACCGTACCAGAGTTTAAGATTGATCAGCGGCAAAATGATAGCGAGCCGCGGCGCTGTGCGGCTATTGGCTGCCGCGATGAGGGCGTTTATCCGGCGCCAAAATCGCGCGATGCACTGCGCGATTACATCTGGTTCTGCCTTGACCATATCCGCGCTTATAATAAATCATGGAACTATTATGACGGGCTTCAGGGCGCCGCACTTGAAGCTGAAATCCGGCGCGCGACAACTTGGGAGCGGCCAAGCTGGAAATTTGCCACCGGCCAGCCAAGCGAAAATCATTTCGATGACCCGTTGGGATTGTTTGATTTCGACAATCGGGACGAGGCAAAATCGAGGCGTAAATTAACCGCTGAAGAACGTGCCGCATGGAAAACCTTAAACTTGGCACCGATCGAGGATTTTGATATTGTCAAAAAACAGTATAAGCGTCTGGTAAAGGAAAACCACCCTGATAAAAATGGGGGTGACGCACATGCCGAAGAACGGCTAAAAGATATTAACCTTGCCTATTCATTACTTCGGAAAACACTTGCCAATGGTGGCAAATCTGCCGCCAGCTAAACCTGAAATTTGCTTAATGTGGAGTTCTAACTGTTATGTCTGATAACGCGAAATTTGCGCCGACCCCAGCCCATCCTATGTCGGCGCCCGACATTACGGTCAATGCCAGAGATGTTTTTGGTATTGATGTCGATATGGAAGTTCCGGCTTTTAGCGAAGGCTCTGACTATGTGCCGGGTCTCGATCCGAACTATCAATTCGACACTGACACCACAATCGCTATTTTGGCAGGCTTTGGCTTTAACCGCCGGGTGATGATCCAAGGCTATCACGGCACCGGCAAATCGACCCATATCGAACAGGTTGCCGCACGGCTGAACTGGCCGTGTATCCGGGTCAATCTTGACAGCCATATCAGCCGGATTGATCTCATCGGCAAGGACGCAATTGTGCTGCGCGATGGTAAACAGGTTACCGAATTCCGTGAAGGCATTCTGCCATGGGCATTGCAGAACCCCGTCGCACTGGTATTTGATGAATATGACGCTGGCCGCGCCGATGTGATGTTTGTGATCCAGCGCGTTCTTGAGGTAGATGGCAAGCTGACCCTGCTGGATAGCAACAAGGTAATCCATCCACATCCACATTTCCGGCTTTTTGCAACTGCTAATACCGTTGGCCTTGGCGACACAACAGGCCTTTACCATGGCACCCAGCAGATCAACCAAGGCCAGATGGACCGCTGGTCAATCGTTTCTACATTGAATTATCTGCCACATGCGGACGAGGTCAATATTGTGACTGCGAAACTGCCACAATATGCCGACAAAAAAGGCAGTGAGCAGGTGGCCGCGATGGTTCGCATGGCTGACCTCACCCGAAAAGGCTTTATGTCAGGTGACCTATCAACCGTTATGTCACCACGTACAGTGATTACATGGGCGGAAAACACCAGCATCTTTGGCGATATGACATTGGCATTCCGGCTGAGCTTTTTGAACAAATGTGACGAAATCGAGCGGCCAACTGTTGCTGAATATTATCAGCGTTGTTTTGGCATTGATTTGCCCGAAGCACCAATCCGGCAAGCCACTGCCAGCTAGGGTTGATCTGCCCATAACCGCAGCAAAGAGGCCAGCCTTAACGCCGCCAAACAGCCACGGGAACAAAAGTATATGTCGTCATTTGACAAGGATGCACAATTTCTGAAATCAAACGCCGCAGCGATGCGGGCACTTGCTGGTGGCAAAGAACATCAGGTCACCTATGCTGGCACTGATACTCATGTTGGCAAGGATGATGTGCGGCTTCCGGCATTACCGCCAACCGCCACCGCTGCGCAAAAGGCCAGCCTTCGCGGGGCCGCGGATGGGGCCGCGCTATGGCTCGCCCATCACAACCCGATGACCCATAAAAAACATTGTCCGGCACCCGACGGCGCCAAGGCGATTTTCGAATCGGCTGAACGTGCCCGGGTCGAGGCGATTGGCGCGCGTCACATGAAGGGTGTTGGCGCGAATTTGGATGCCGCGCTAAATCAGCGTTATGAAAACCGGCAGATTGACGCACCGGGCAGCGCCGATGATGCCGGCATTGCCGAAGTTGTAAGGCTGTTACTGCGCGAAGAGCTGACCGGATCGCCGCCGCCGAAAAACCTTTCAATGGTGATGGATTTATGGCGGCCTTGGGTCAAGAGCCGGGCTGGCGACCTGATTGACGAGCTTGGCCAGTCGCTGGATGACCAGCCTGCCTTTGCCGAATTATCGCGCCGCCTGATTGGGGCGCTTGAGTCTGATCTTGGCGATGCGACCTCTGATGAGGATCAGGATTCGGACAATGAAGATGATCAGGACGAAGGCGGCGACAGCCAGTCCGAACAGGATGGCGAGCAATCTGCGGTTGGCGAAGATCAAAGCGAGGGCAATGACAGCCAGTCAATGGATGATGCTGGTGATGCCGGCGCGTCCGAAGATGGTGAGATGATGGATTCCGAAGGCGCCGATGATGGCAGCAGTGACGGCGAGTCTCCCAATTCCGATATGCAGGGCTATCAAAGCAAAAGTGGTGCGGCAACTGATGGTTACCGCATTTTTGAAACAAAGTTTGATGAGGTGATTGCCGCTACGGACCTTTGTGATGCGCAGGAACTTGACCGGCTTCGCGTGATGCTTGACCGGCATATGGAAAACGTCACCTCGATCGTTGGTAAGCTGGCAAACCGTTTGCAGCGGAAATTGATGGCGCACCAGAATCGCTCATGGGATTTTGATTTAGAAGAGGGCATGCTGGATGCAGCCAAGCTGCACCGCGTGGTCACCCAGCCATTAAGCCCGCTATCTTACAAGCAAGAACAAGACACAAAATTCCGCGATACGGTGGTGACACTCCTGCTGGATAATTCAGGATCAATGCGCGGCCGCCCAATTACCATTGCGGCCGTGACAGCTGATATTCTGGCGCGCACGCTGGAACGTTGCGGGGTAAAGGTTGAAATCCTGGGCTTTACCACCCGTGCGTGGAAAGGTGGTCAATCACGCGAATTATGGCAACAGGCCGGCAAGCCACCAATGCCCGGCCGTTTGAACGACCTACGGCATATCATATACAAGCCAGCCGATGTGCCATGGCGGCGGGCGCGCAAATCGCTTGGCCTGATGCTGCGTGAGGGCATCCTAAAAGAGAATATTGATGGAGAAGCGCTGCTATGGGCGCATGACCGGCTGCTGGCCCGCCATGAAGACCGGCGCATCATGCTGGTAATTTCGGATGGGGCGCCGGTTGATGATTCGACCCTATCAGTCAATAGCGGCAGCTATCTTGAAAAGCATCTGCGCGAAGTCATCGGCTATATTGAAGGACGCTCGCCAGTTGAATTGCTGGCCATTGGCATCGGCCATGACGTTACCCGCTATTACCGGCGAGCTGTCACCATCACCGATGTTGATCAGCTTGGCGGCGCCGTTGTTGGGCAATTGACCGATCTGTTTGACGAGGATGCCAATAAACGTAGTCGCCGCGTGGCCTGATTGCGCTTGATGATTGCACCTAACGATTACGCTTAATGATTTTTAGCTACCCAAATATCCCCAGATCAGAATTTCAGACAAAAAAACCCCGCAATAGGTTTGCGGGGCTAACCAGCTATTTAAACTGAATGTTATTCGCTAGCCTGTGCTGCGGTAATCTCACGCTTAAGCTCTTGGGCTTCAACGGCCAACTCGGCATTGCGTGCCTGCAGCAAATAGGCGTCAAGGCCACCATGCTTTTCTACTGTGCGCATAGCGCTTGTTGACACGCGCAGGCTAAACTGACGGCCAAGAATTTCGCTTTGCATACGGGTAGATTGCAGATTCGGCAGGAAACGACGGCGCGTGCGATTGTTCGCATGGCTGACGTTATTGCCAGACATCACAGTCTTTCCAGAAATTTGACAACGTTTTGCCATAACTAAGGCTCCATAATCAGCAGGCACAAAGGCACCGCGTTAGAAATTGATGGCTGGGTATAGGCCAGTATGGGGTCAAGGTCAAGCTCGAAAACCGGCTTTTGCCCTATCCAGCTTTGTCATGCCCAGCCAGCTATAGCCGTTGGCCGCCAGATCATATGCGCCAGGTGATATGCTTCGGCGGGATGGACAACCCTGTTAAGCCTTTTGGTTAATCCAAATAGAGTAATCCAAATAGACTATACGCCACGGGTTGATTGCTTTGACGTGGTTTGCGGCGGCGATTGGTGCGCGTCACCGTTCACGTCACTGATCAAAAGCAAGGGAACGCAAAAGGGTGAAGGTCAAACAAAACATAAAATTGGTGAACGTACGAACGTCGATTGTTTTAGAGGCCGCAATCTGGGACACAATTGGCGAAATTCTTGATCGAGAGAATCTCGACCTTAATAGTTTTTGCCAAATGGTCGATAAACGCCGTCGGGGGTATGACCTTACCTCGGCGATACTGGTCGTTGTTGTGATCTATTTTCGTAGTTGGGCTAACAACTGGCAATTCTCAGAGCTAGCCAGACCGGCGCACAACCAGTTTAACGCCCCCGATGCCGAACTGCCGCCAACACCGCTATTACCCAACGTCCTTAAATCTTTTCACAAAGGGCTTTCGCATATTTGATGGCAGCAACAGGATCAGCAATCTGGCCCTTAATCTGGTCGGGTGCTCCAACCCCGTCAGCATCCATCATCGCGGCAAGCTGGCGCAATATCTGGCCAGGCAAGTGCGGCCCTTCTAGGGCCAAGCCGCTGTAGAGCTGAACCAGATCAGCACCGACAAGGATTTTTGCATAAGCCTGCCAGCCATGCGCAACACCGCCAGCACCGATCAGCCCAAGCCGCCAGTTACTTAGGCGGCTGACATCAGCAAGGATCGCTGTCGCCGCCTCAAACAGGGGCGCCCCCGACAGGCCACCAACCTCATCAGCATAGGCACCATCGAGATATTCAGGCCGCGCCAGCGTCGTATTCGTGGCAATGATACCGCTGACACCAGCCTCGACACAGCTTTCAACAATCGCCGCCAGATCACCCGGATGAAGATCAGGCGCAATCTTCAAAAAGATTGGCTTGGCTGGCAACGCCGGATCAAGCCCTGCATCATCAAGCCCGGAACGCCCTGCCGCCAGCAAATCAGCAAGATGCTGCTTGGTCTGCAAATTACGCAATCCGGGCGTATTCGGCGATGAAATATTCAGCGTAATATAATCAGCATAGCGTGCCAGCCTTGCCACCGCGTGATGGTAATCATCAATCGGTGCGGGGCTGGTTTTATTTGCGCCAACATTAACCCCTAAAATACCTGTACGGGCCGCCGCCATCTGTTGCAGATTTTGCGCGGCGGCTTCCATGCCGTGGCTATTAAATCCATAGCGATTGATCACGGCCTTATGTTTTGGCAGTCGGAACACGCGCGGTTTTGGATTCCCGGGCTGGGGCTTTGGGGTGATAGTGCCCACCTCAACATGGCCAAAACCAAGCTGCATTGCGCCGTTAAAACAGGCCGCATTCTTATCAAAGCCTGCCGCCAGCCCCAGCGGATTGGCAAAATCGAGGCCAGCCACTGAAACCTTGAGGCTTGCCGTGGCTGTCAACGGGGCTGGACGCGGCCCCAGATTATGATGAAGCGTAATAACTGCTGCCCGATGTGCAGCCTCGGCTGGCAGGCATTTTGCCACTTTTGCCAGCAGCCCCCACATTAGCCACGATCCGCCGGTTGAACAAGCTTTCCAGCCAGCGCGTCCTCGATCAATTGGATGCTTTTTTCACGGCCATAAAGCGCAAAGAAAGAGCCCATTCGCGGCCCCTCAGATTGGCCGAGAAGCACCTCATAAAGACATTTGAACCATTCGCGTAAATTCTCGTAATTTGCCGCCTTGCCAGTGGCATATACAATCGACTGAATTGCCTCGGCGCCAGTATCATCATCCAGCGTGGCAAGTTGGGATTTCAGCGCGGTAAGATGGCCAGCCTCATCCGCATCGGCAAGCCGGTAAACCTTATGAGGACGCACCATATCCTGATAATAATTGACCGCATAGCCAATCATCCGGTCCAGTTCGGGATGGGTTTGCGCGGTGACATCACTGGCGTAATCGCTGACATAGGCCCAGACGATTTGCGGATCTTCAGCATGACAAACCGCCGCCAAATTTAACAGCAAGGTAAAGCTAACCGGCAGACCTGTCTGGCTTGGCACCCCGCTATGAATATGCCACAGCGGATTTTCCAGCTGTTCGGCATCACTCTGTTCGGGCAATTTGCCAAGATGCTGGTAATATTCATCAACCGTCTTTGGAATCACGTCAAAATGCAGCCGCTTGGCGCGCTTTGGCTGGCTATACATAAACAGCGACAACGATTCAGGGCTGCCATAGCGCAACCAATCTTCAACCGACAGGCCATTGCCTTTCGATTTGGAGATTTTTTCGCCATTCACATCAAGGAATAATTCATAGGAAATGCCGGCTGGCGGGGTGCCGCCCAAAGCCCGGGTAATCTTGCCCGACTGGGTTACCGAATCAATCAAATCCTTGCCACTCATTTCATAATCAACACCTAGCGCAAACCAGCGCATCGCCCAGTCACATTTCCACTGTAATTTGGTTTGACCACCAGTGATGCCGATTTCACGTTCGGCGCCACTATCGGGGTCAATATAGGTGATTGTGCCAGCGCTGACATTGCGATCAATGACCTTGGCCTGCAGCACTTTACCGGTATCGGGGCAGATCGGGAAAAACGGGCTGTAGGTTGCCTGACGTTCGGGCCCAAGAGTTGGCAGCATGATATCCATAATGGCGTCATACCGGTCCAAAACCTGCAGCAAGGCGGTATCAAATTTGCCGGCACAATAGCAATCAGTCGAACTCATGAATTCATAATCGAAACCGAACGAATCGAGAAACGCCTGCAAACGCAGGTTATTATGCTGGCCAAACGAAGGCGCCGTCCCAAACGGATCTTTGACCTTGGTCAGCGGCATATGGAGATAGGCCGCCAGCATGTCGTGATTGGGCACATTGTCAGGTATTTTGCGAAACCCGTCCATATCATCGGAAAAACAGATCAGACGGGTTTTCTGGCCGGTCAGCGTTTCATAGGCATGCCGTACCATGCTCGTGCGGACGACCTCACCAAAAGTGCCAATATGCGGCAAGCCTGATGGTCCATAGCCGGTTTCAAACAGCACTTCATCTTTACTGCCCTGACCATTTTTACCCCTTGAGCTAGCCAGCTTTTCCATACGGCTAGCAAGGGCACGAGCTTCGGCAAAGGGCCACGCCTTGGCATCGGTTGCAATCTCTTGCATTTTCGCGATTAGGTCACTCATCATCATGCTTTCTCACATCATGGGGCAGGTCGCTGGCTACGTATCATCCTGTGATAACCTCAAACCCAGCAGCACCGCGTCAAATGCCGACAAGCTAGGGCGAGCAGCGATCAAGGTCAAGGGGCAAGCACCACCTGCAAGTGGTTGGCAATAAAGCCAGCATTTAGTTTGCCCAAAGCGATGCGCAAAGCTGGCATGGCCGGCAGCGGCAAGCTATAACAACGGTGATGCATGATCCAAATTCCATATCACTTCCCGATCTTCATGGTGTGCCGGTATTCTATCCGCATGGTACCCAGCTCATCTGGATTAGTCAGAATGGCGAAATCACCCACCCCAACCGGTCGGCGCTTGCTGCTGAGCTGGCTTTGGGGGTGGTGCTATTATGTCACCGCCGCTGGAGCGCCGCGCGCGCAGGTGTCGAAATTGATCATTACCTAGATGTGATGGAACTTTTTGCCTTTGTCCGGCCGGCACGATTTGCCCTGCCAACACCGGCAGGACTTGCCCAGCAATTAGGCCTGGCACGTCCCCAAAATGGTGAGGACATGGCGGCGTTGTTGCCGCAAATCGCCTTTCGCCTGCTTGACGATCTGGCCGCAGCCCCCGATGACGCCCACCAGGAAGCCGGCAGGATTGCCACCATGATGACCGCTGGTGGCTGGAATTGGGGGCCTTATATTCTGGCGCATTTGGGACTGCCAATGCCGCCAGCAGGCCCACCCGACAGCCGCCTTGCGATGATCTGGAACCGGCTTGCTGATTATACTGATTATACCCCTCAAGCCGAACCCGGCACCCAGCCAGTGCTTCCCGATGCAGCACGTCAGCGCCTTGCTGAAATGCTTGGCAGCAATTCTGAATTACGCGAACCGCAGGCGGATTATGCTGCCGCCGTCGCCGCCAGTTTTGACCGGCCTGATGCAGGGCCAGCCCCGGCGATGGTGCTGGCCGAGGCCGGTACGGGAACCGGCAAAACGCTGGGTTATCTTGCGCCCGCAACATTATGGGCCGAAAAAAATGGCGGTACTGTCTGGATTTCGACCTACACGCGCACGCTGCAACATCAAATCGCCGATGAATTAACACGGCTTTATCCCGACGCCAATACGCGCGCATCAAAGGTGGTAATCCGCAAAGGCCGCGAAAATTATCTGTGCCTGCTGAACCTTGAAGAAGCGCTGATGCAGATGCCCGGACGACCGCGCAATGCCACCGCATTGGGGCTAATGGCGCGCTGGGCAGAGGCAAGCCGCGATGGTGATCTGACTGGCGCCAGCTTTCCAGCATGGTTGCTGGATTTACTGGGGCGGGCACAAACGATCGGGCTTGCTGACAGACGCGGCGAATGTATTCATGCAGCCTGCACGCATTACAATCGCTGCTTTGTCGAAAAATCAATTCGCGGGGCCAAACGTGCTGATATTGTTGTTACTAATCATGCGTTGGTGATGGTGCAGGCAGCCTATGCCGGCAAGGATGACCGGCGCACACCAACGCGTTATGTGTTCGATGAGGGGCATCATGTTTTTGATGCTGCCGATAGTGCCTTTTCTGCCTATTTAAGCGGACGTGAAGCAGCAGAATTGCGGCATTGGGTTCGGGGCGGTGAAGATGGACGGCGCGGGCGCGCCCGTGGGTTAAAACGGCGGCTGGAAGATATTGTCGCCGGTGATGATCGCGCACTGGCCGATATCGAGGCCGCGTTGGAGGCGGCGCGCGCGCTACCCGGACAAGGCTGGGAAAATCGGCTATCATCTGCCCAGCCCCTTGGTGCTGGTGAAACATTTTTCATGCATCTTCGCGCCGCGATTTATCTTCGGGTGAGTGACCCCGACAGTCTTTATGATCTGCAAAGCGAGCTTTATCCGGCACCGGATAATGTTGTTGCTGCCGCGCGCGATTTCGCCGCTGCATTAGCGGCACTTGCGGCGCCCCTGACGCAGCTGGTTAAGTGGCTGGTCAAATATCTTGATGATAATGCCGATCAACTGGACAGCATCCAGCGCGCGCGAATTGAAGGGGCTATCCGCGGATTGGAATTGCGGGCAGGTGGCCCGCTTGGCGCATGGCAGACCATGCTTGCTGATGTTGGTGGCGGTGCGCGTGACGGATTTGTTGATTGGATGCAAATTGACCGTCTTGACGGGCAGGATCGTGATGTTGGGCTTGCGCGGCACTGGCTTGATCCGACAATTCCATTTGCGCACAGCGTTCTTGATACAGCGCACGGGGTCACCATCACATCGGCAACCTTGCAAGATCATGCCGCTCCGCGGCAATCATCAGACTCTGTATCCAGCGCTGATAACTCTATCCAGCCCGTCGCGCCAGCCGGTAAGCCGCCACATGATGGCTGGCAATCAGCCATTGCCCTGACAGGTGCGGCACATATGGATCATGCCGCGATGCGGGTTAGTTTTTCATCGCCATTTGATTACGCCAATCAAACCCGCATTCTGGTGGTCAATGATCTCGACCGTGACCGCCCCGAAGCCACCGCAAGCGCGATGGCAGCATTAATGATTGCAGCTGGCGGCGGCGGTCTTGGGCTGTTTACAGCAATCCGGCGGCTGTGCGCTGTTTATCCAGCATTGGCGAGCCGCTTGGAGACCGCAGGGCTGCCGCTTTATGCCCAGCATATTGATCAAATGAACCTGCAAACGCTGCTGGCAATGTTCCGCGAAGACCCGGCAAGCTGTCTGCTTGGCACGGATGCGGTGCGCGATGGTATTGATGTGCCCGGAGCGGCATTACGGCTGATTGTATTTGACCGGATGCCGTGGCCGCGAAGTGATATTCTATTTTCCGCCCGGGCAAAATGGCAGGGGCGTGAAGCCTGGACCGAGCGGCAAACACGCCTAAAGCTTCGGCAGGCGTTCGGCCGCCTGATCCGGCGCAACGATGATCGTGGCGTATTTGTGATGCTGGATAGCCGCCTGCCAACCCGCATGACAACAGCCTTTCCCCCTGATGTGGATGTGCAGCGTATCGGGCTTGCCGAGGCGATTGCCCAAACTAAAGATTTTCTTGGCTAAGTCACAGATAGGCACGCTAATAAGAAAAGCCAGAGAATGCTTACACCCTCCGGCTTTATTGTTTCGTGATGGGATGGAGGCTGTGGCTTAGAAGCCCATACCGCCCATACCGCCCATGCCGCCCATGCCGCCCATATCAGGGGCACCAGCGCCGGCATCTTTCGGCTCAGCCTTTTCTGCAACCATGGCTTCGGTGGTGATCAGCAGGCCAGCAACAGACGCTGCGTTCTGCAATGCTGAACGAACCACCTTAGTTGGGTCGATGACACCAGCTTTGATCATGTCGGTGAACTCATTGTTCTTTGCGTCATAACCGACATTATCATCTTTGCCTTCCAGCAGTTTGCCAACCACCACAGCACCTTCAGCACCAGCATTCTGAGCAATGTAGCGAGCTGGGGCGAGCAAAGCGCGACGGATGATGTCGATACCGACTTCCTGGTCACGGTTTGATGGTTTCAACTTGGCAAGAACACTGGTCGAACGAACAAGAGCAACACCGCCGCCAGGGACAATGCCTTCCTCTACAGCCGCACGTGTTGCGTGCATCGCATCATCAACACGGTCCTTGCGCTCTTTTACTTCAACTTCGGTTGCGCCGCCAACTTTGATCACGGCAACACCGCCAGCCAGTTTGGCAAGACGCTCCTGCAGCTTTTCACGGTCATAATCTGATGTTGATTCTTCAGCCTGCGCACGAATTTGGTTGCAGCGAGCCTCGATTTCGGTCTTTGCACCAGAACCATCGACGATGGTTGTTTCGTCCTTGGTGATCTCGACACGCTTGGCGCTACCAAGCATATCAAGGGTCAGGCTATCAAGTGCGATACCAACTTCTTCAGACACAACAGTGCCGTTTGTCAGGATTGCGATATCTTCCAGCATAGCCTTACGGCGATCGCCGAAACCAGGGGCCTTAACCGCAGCCACTTTCAAGCCGCCGCGAAGACGGTTAACAACCAGCGTTGCCAATGCTTCGCCTTCGATGTCTTCGGCAATGATCAGCAATGGACGACCAGACTGAACAACCTTTTCCAGAATTGGCAGCATGTCCTGGAGGTTAGACAACTTCTTTTCATGCAGAAGGATGTATGGCTCTTCCAGAGTTGCCCGCATCTTTTCCGCATCAGTGACAAAATATGGTGACAGATAACCACGGTCAAACTGCATGCCCTCAACAACATCAAGCTCGGTTGCCAGGCTCTTGGCTTCTTCAACAGTGATGACACCTTCATTGCCAACACGCTCCATAGCTTCAGCGATCATCTTGCCGATTTCTTCTTCGCCATTGGCTGAAATAGTGCCAACCTGTGCGACTTCGTCAGATGTCGAGATTTTCTTTGAGCGTGCGACCAGTGACTCGACCACAGCCTCAACAGCCATGTCGATACCGCGCTTCAGGTCCATCGGATTCATGCCTGATGCAACAGCTTTTGCGCCTTCCTGAGCGATGCATTGTGCCAGCACAGTTGCCGTTGTTGTGCCATCACCAGCAACATCATTTGCCTTTGACGCAACTTCACGCACCATCTGTGCGCCCATATTTTGGAACTTGTCTTTCAGTTCGATATCTTTAGCAACAGTCACACCATCTTTGGTGATGCGCGGTGCGCCAAATGATTTCTCGAGAACAACGTTACGACCCTTTGGGCCAAGCGTTACCTTTACGGCATTTGCCAGGATATCAACGCCTTCAAGCATCCGTGTTCTGGCGTCTGAGCCGAATTTGACTTCTTTAGCAGCCATGTTTCAATTTCCTTTGTTTATATTGTTGGGTGGTTGAATTCTGATAAACCGGTGGCGGTTTACTCAATCACACCCATGATGTCTGATTCCTTCATGATCAAATATTCCTGACCATCGATCTTGACTTCGGTGCCTGACCATTTACCGAATAAAACGGTATCGCCAGCTTTGACGTCAAGCGGTTGGACCTTGCCGGTTTCATCACGCGCACCAGCGCCAACGGCAATCACTTTGCCTTCCATTGGCTTTTCTTTGGCAGTGTCGGGGATGATAATCCCACCAGCAGTTTTCTGTTCTGATTCAATGCGCTGTACAACAACGCGGTCGTGAAGAGGCCTGAATTTCATGCCTAGTTTCTCCTCCAAAAAAGTCGGTTACCTGTCGGTTAGCACTCATCGACCGAGAGTGCCAAACTGACGCTTTTGGTAATTGGGATATGCGCAATGATTTGTCAAGGGAGCGGAATCAAAATAATTAAAAATCTGCTCGGCGACTGCCCCTGCGGCAAAGCGCCAATTTGCAGTCCCCTTGCGCCTTGCTATAGAAACATTCACATGAACCGTCCGACGCCAATTATTGCCGTCGGTCAACATCACATATCAGAAGGCCCGTCTAATGACCGTAGAAACGCCAAGCTGGATTTCACGCAACGCCACCCCCGCGAGCAATCAGACCGTCGCCAAATGGCTGTTTGGCATGACATTGCTCGTGGCGATGATGGTGGTAATTGGCGGGGTTACGCGGCTAACTGGATCGGGCCTGTCGATGGTGGAATGGCGGCCACTGATGGGCACCTTGCCGCCGCTCACCACCACCGAGTGGGACCGCGTTTATCAGCTCTATCGCGAATCGCCTGAATACCAGCAATTGAATTACGGCATGACGCTGGCAGCCTTCAAAAACATTTTCTTCTGGGAATATTTTCACCGGCTTTGGGGGCGGCTATTGGGCGTGGCCTTTGGCCTGCCTTTCCTGTTTTTTCTGCTAATGGGGCGCATCCCGCACGGCTATGGGTTACGCCTTGGGCTGTTGTTATTGCTGGGCGGGTTTCAAGGGGTCGTCGGCTGGTGGATGGTAAAATCCGGCCTGACTCAAGATGCCAGCGTGTCACAATATCGGCTCGCAACGCATCTTGGCGTCGCGTTGGTGATTTTCAGCCTGTTAATCTGGACTGCATTTGACCTGCGCGACGGGCGATCAAAAGGGCCAGCCGGTCATGCATTGGCCAGTCTGGTTTTGCTTGGTGTGACAATTCTTGCCGGAGCGCTTGTCGCGGGGATGGATGCCGGCCTGCTCTATAATCATTACCCCTTGATGGGTAACGGGCTGGTGCCGGTCGAATATGGCGATCATGGCCTTATGGATCCATTTGACAATCCGGCATCGGCGCAGTTCCATCATCGGTGGATTGCGGCGCTTACCTTTGGCGCGGTTGTTGTGCTGGGGTTAAAGGCACGAAAAGGCCAGATGAAACGCCGTGCAAACCTAGTGCTGGCAGCCGTATCATTGCAATTTATTCTCGGCATCGTCACCCTGTTACAAGGGGTGCCGGTCTCGCTTGGCGGTATGCATCAGGCTGGCGCAGTTGTTCTGCTTGGTTGTTTGCTGGCTCTGATCCATGGCAACGGTAAGCCCGCGTTAAATCGCCAAAACAATCTGCCCGACAACGCCCAAGCCTAGTCGCCACTAATCCTTTTTCTTGATCTGTGGCACGCGCCGGATATGCAGTTCGGCAAGGGCGCTTTCATCCACCTCGGACGGTGCTGCCATCATCAGATCTTCGGCTTTGCCGTTCATCGGGAACAAGATCACCTCGCGGATGTTCGGCTCGTCGGCAATCAGCATGACCATACGGTCAATACCGGGGGCGATACCGCCATGCGGCGGCGCGCCAAACCGAAACGCATTGATCATCGCCGGGAATTTTTCATCAACTGTGCTGTTTGGATAACCGGCAATCTCAAAGGCCTTATACATCACCTCTGGAAGATGGTTCCGGATCGCCCCTGACGATAATTCAACACCGTTACAAACAAGGTCATACTGCCATGCTTTAACGGTCAGCGGATCTTGTTCTTCCAGCGCTTTCATGCCGCCTTGCGGCATCGAAAACGGGTTATGCGAGAAATCGATTTTGCCGGTCACCGGATCGGCCTCGAACATTGGAAAATCGACAATCCAGGCAAAGCGAAACAAATTGCGGTCGATCAAATCCTGATCCTGACCAATTTTTACCCGGGCGCGTCCAGCGAGGCTTGCCGCTTCATCAGCCGGCGCGCAGGCAAAAAACACCGCATCACCATCGCCAACACCGGCGGCAATCCGAATTGCCTCGGCGTTTTCAGCACCAAGCGCTTTTGCCACAGGCCCACGTGCTTCACCTTCTCCATAGATAATATAGCCCATACCGGGTGCTCCTTCGCCCTGTGCCCAGCTATTCATCCGGTCAGCGATTGCACGGCTGCCACATTTTGGCCCGGGAACCGCCCGAACAACGGCGCCCTTTTCGATATTCTTGGCGAAAATCGCAAAATCCGATCCACGGAAAATATCAGTCACGTCGCAAACCTCGAATGGGATCCGCAGATCAGGCTTGTCATTGCCATATTTCAGCATCGAGTCGGCATAGGGGATATGCACAAAATCTGTATCAACAATCTTGCCAGAAAACTCTTCAAACACGCCTTTTATGACCGGCTCGACCGCGGCAAATACGTCCTGCTGTTCGACAAAGCTCATCTCAAGGTCAAGCTGATAAAACTCGCCCGGGCTACGGTCGGCGCGGCTATCCTCATCACGGAAACAAGGCGCAATCTGGAAATAGCGGTCAAAGCCACTGACCATGATCAGCTGTTTAAATTGCTGCGGTGCTTGCGGCAATGCATAGAATTTGCCTGGATGCAGACGTGCCGGCACCAAAAAGTCGCGCGCACCCTCTGGCGAGGAGGCTGTCAAAATTGGTGTTTGAAACTCGGTAAAGCCTTGTGCCACCATCCGCGCCCGAATTGACTGGATGATTTTTGCCCGCAACATGATATTGGCATGTGGCCGGCTGCGACGCAGGTCAAGATAGCGATAGCGAAGTCGCGTTTCTTCGCCCGAATCTTCATCTGAATTGACCTGAAGCGGCAATGTGTCAGCGGCCGACTGCACCTCGAACGCCTCGATGCGAACTTCGATTTGTCCGGTTGGCAAATTGGCATTAATGGTCTCGTCGCTGCGCTTTAGCACGGTGCCAGTAATGGTCACAACCGACTCAAGCCGCGTTGCCTCAACCAGCACAAAACTTGCGTCAGATGCATCCGCAACACATTG
Source organism: Alphaproteobacteria bacterium LSUCC0396 (assembly GCA_041228345.1). Classification (NCBI taxonomy): domain Bacteria; kingdom Pseudomonadati; phylum Pseudomonadota; class Alphaproteobacteria; species Alphaproteobacteria bacterium LSUCC0396. Next base: position 1,339,349 of record CP166131.1, read on the forward strand.
CGTCAGACCGTAATGGTCGCGAAGGTCGACAAAGACCAGCTGCCCATGATCACGCTTGCGGTTAATCCAGCCGGATAATCTGACCTGCTGGCCAACATTGGCTTCGGACAATTCGGCGCAATTGTGGGATCGATAGGCGTGCATGATGTTAAGGCTCCACTATGAATGACCATTGCTGGCCAATGATATCCGACAACCGGACCGACAGCCGCAAAACAACAGCCATCAAAAACGCGGCGAGTATGCAAAGATTGCGCCCGTGACGCAACCAGCTTTCGGATCAAACATTGCTGATTTCGGCGATTTTATCGGCGCATGATCCGTTTTACGATGAACGACGACGCCCGCGACGCCCGCGCCGGTCGTCGCCACCGGCATTATTGATATTCACATCGGCCCACGCTTCGCCAAGCGCGGCAGTCATTGCAGCCGCATCAAACGGGCGCACCGGTGTAGTTTCAAGCGCCTTTGTCATGGCCGCAACATGCGCCGGGCTGGTGCCGCAACAGCCACCAATAATCTTGGCGCCCATATCGCGCGCAAAGAGCGCGTAATCAGCCATCAATTCCGGCGTCCCATGATAATGAATAGCGCCCTCAACATAGGCTGGAATGCCGCAATTGCCCTTTGCCACAACGGGTACATCGCCCGATTGGGTCAAAATACCATCTACTGAATGCAGCAATTCGGCAAGCCCAATGCCGCAATTGGCGCCAATGAAACTGGCACCAGATGCGGTGGCGAAACTGGCAAAATCAGCTGGCATGACGCCCATCATTGAGCGGCTTGCCGTATCAAATGTCATCGTGGCACAAATCGGCAGGCCCGTGGTTTTGGCCGCTTCAATCGCTGCCGCAACCTCTTCATTAGATGACATGGTTTCGATCCACAAAACATCTACACCGCCCTCGGCAAGCGCTGTGGCCTGTTCGGCAAAACCGGCGACAGCCGCGTCATGGGTCAGACTGCCAAGCGGTTCAAACAGCTCGCCTGTTGGGCCGATCGAACCGGCAACAACGGCGCGCTTGCCAGTAGTGGCAAAATGCGCATCAACCGCGCGACGTGCGAGTTGCGCCGCCGCCACATTCAATTCATGCACCCGGTTTTGGGAATCATGGAGCTTGAGCCGGAATGAGGTACCGCCAAAACTGTTCGTTAAGATCAGGTCAGAACCAGCTTCAAGAAAGCTATTATGCAGCCATAAGATATCATCGGGGCGTTCTACCGACCATAATTCCGGCGGATAACCGGTTTCAAGGCCACGCCCAAACAGATTGGTGCCAGTCGCACCATCAGCAACACACCAGCCCTTCGCGGCGATCAGATCAGATAGGATATTGCTCATTGGCTTTGGCTTCCTCAACTATCAATATTAGGAACTGCCAATATTAGGGATTTCCTATATTAGGAGCTGCCAATATTGGAAACAGCAACAGGGCCATTATCTGACCGCTGAAATTTAACCTTGGGTTATACGCTCAGGCGTTTTGTATCCCGCCGCGATGGCCGGCGGCGAACGCCAGTTGCCTTGGCGCGCCGATCTTTCAAAATTTCCAGCAACTCAAGCTGATCATCTTGATCCATACTGCGCCAGGCAGCAATCTCGGCGCGCGTGCGATAACAGCCAAGGCAAACGCCATCTTGCGGATCCATCTGACAGATCGACACGCATGGTGACGGCAGTTTGGTTACAGGTGGATCATTCGGTGATGCCATGGCTGTCTTACCTTTTAACGCTCTCGCCTCTTAACGTTTTAGGCCGCGCGGCTTTCGCCTTTGATGTTCGCCATTGCATCATTCATTGCAGACAGCTCAACAAGCTGTTCTGATGCCGCCGCGATTGTGACCAGATTGCGGTCAACAATTGGGGCGTTATCATCAGCGGCCGCCGGTGTCCGGTCAGCTGCTTCGTCAATCAATGACAACAATGAAACGGCCTCGCCTTGGAGCAGAATCGGCATATCTTCACGTAGAAAGGCGCGCAATACACGCTTGGCATGAGCCTCGTTTTTCAGGCTTTCGACATGACGATTGCCAGCCGGCACGATCAGCGCATCATAATCAACCGCAAGCGCGGTCGACAGGGTTGCGTCAGCTGGATAAGACATGCCCCAGCCAGTGCCGTTCCACGCATTGGTCAATCCAGCTTCCCGAGACACAATTTTCAATTTCGCGCCTGCGTTCATCATGGCGCGCTGAATGGTGATAAACCCGGCTTCATCAAACCCGCTTGCCACCATGATAGCGATTGTTTTCCCAGAGAAATTGGATAGTTTCATAAGACTGCTCCTTAACATAAATTGCACAAACGCCCCGGGCTTGGACATAGTATATCAGCCGCCACGAGGAGAGTTACGCCGGACCGCGTCTACCGGTCCGCCGGTTGCGCTTGTCCTCGTAAAAAATAGGATTGCGCCAGCGTATACATGGCTTTGCTAATTTGTTCAAGCGTTACTCGCCTTGGTCTTGTTCTTACCAGCGGTGACGTGCCAAAAATCAGCGGAAAAAAATGATCACTGAACCCAATTTCTGGATTTGCAGTCGGCATAGAAAGGCATAGAATAGTCGGCAATGCATAATCCATGACCCGGCATTACCAGCCGGCCTTATGGGACTTTTTGAGAGTGCCTCTGCATGGGGCATTATGCAGTTTTTTCAATGGAGAAAAATACTATGTGCGATTTGGAAACCTGCAATCCGAACGATCACCGCCGTCCTGCCGTTTCGGCAACCGACCGCCGACTTTTTCTCGCCGGTGCCATGGCCTTGCCACTAGCGACCATTCTTGGCCATGTTGACCTTGCCGAAGCTCAGGCCAGCAAGGGCGTTACCATCAGCCAAACGACCGCAGATGGCCGTTCTGTCAGTGCCTATTTTGCCGAGGCTGACAAAAAAGATGCACCGGTGGTGATTTTGATCCATGAATGGTGGGGGCTGAACGACAACATCAAGACCATGGCTGAAGACATCCGTGCCAAAGGGTTCCACGCCGTTGCGATTGATCTGTTCAATGGCTCAGTAGCAACCAATCGCGATGAAGCCAAAGCCCAGACCAGTGCGGTTAAAGCTAGTGAAGCTAATGCAACCCTTGCCGCATGGGTAGAGTGGGCCAAGACCAATGGTAATGGTAAGGTTGCCACGCTTGGTTGGTGTTTTGGGGGCGGTTGGAGCTTGTCAGCGGCGTTAAATACCCAGATTGATGCGGCGGTAATCTATTATGGGCGGGTCACGTCTAAGGCCGACAGCCTGAAAAAACTCAACGCACCAATCTTGGGGCATTTTGGCACATTGGATAAATCCATCAATCCGGAAATGGTCGGTGCGTTCCACAAATCACTTGCCGAGGCTGGAAAAAGCGATCTGATGACGACGCACTGGTATACTGCCGGTCATGCTTTTGCCAACCCGACAGGGGGGCGCTATGACGAGGATGATGCGGCGCTGGCATGGGCAAGAACGCATACGTTCCTTGCCGCAAATCTTCGGTAGCTATTTCAGTTTTTGACTGATGAGCAGTAACCATTAATCGAACAAACGGGCAGCATCTTTTACCGAAGCTGCCCGTTTTTTAATGGTGTTTATCTAGTGAGTTGCCCGTGTCAGGCGGGCGTCAAGACTCAGGAAACTGCCCCGCCGCAACAGGTGCTGATCAATCCAGCTTATTGTGGCTACCATCGCAAAGCGGCGCCTTTGCCGAATATTTACAACCACAGAAAAACACTTTTTTCGACGCATCTGCTGTCATTTTAACTGGCGCGATGCCTGTATCCTTGTGACTGCCATCACAAAAAGGCTGTTTCGCACTCTTACCACAGGCGCACCAGAAATAGGTTTTACCTTCTTCAACATCAACAGGCATCGGCGCCTTTTGAAAAATAACCGGATCAGACATTAAGAGACGTCCTTTTCTAAAAGAGAGACAAAATAAAGAAAGAGAGCCGGTGTTCATCTGCGGCCCATTTCCCTTGGACCCAACGCCCTTGGAACCGACGCCCTTGATAGATGTCAAGCAAGACAGATGTCACCGGATGAATGGAGCGGGCAACGGGGTTCGAACCCGCGACCCCGAGCTTGGGAAGCTCGTGCTCTACCAACTGAGCTACACCCGCAACATAGCGATTGCTAAATAGATTTTTTCCATTCTGCAAGATTTTCTTGTGCGGTTATGCAGATTTCCCGGTCACACAGATTTAATGGGCGTTTATTTGCGGTGGTTTCTACCTAATAAAATGATTGGCAAATTGAGTGGCGAAACGGCTAGTTAACTTTGGGCAAGTGATTGTCATCTGGTTTCATCTGATTGGCCGATAGATGTTCATTTCTGCCAATTAAAGTTGCTTTTCTGGGCTGTTTTCGTCATATACTCAGGCAGCAGCCACCGGCAGTAACAGCCGGCACGTAATGGCGGCACTTTTAAAACGGTTTGGCAACGCACATGATGACTCCATACGACACTAGCGAGACAAAAGAGACATCCGATCTATCGGATACTGCTTCAGACAAGCCGAGAATTATAAAGCCAAGCCAAGAAGACGCCGAAGCTGCGGTTGATGTCCTGTTGCGCTGGATTGGTGAAGACCCAACCCGCGAGGGATTGGCCGGCACACCGGGCCGTGTTGTTCGTGCCTGGCGAGAATTTTGCAGCGGCTATGACGAAGACCCTGCAAAGATTCTGGCCCGCACCTTTGAAGAGGTGGAGGGCTATGATGACATGGTGATGCTGCGCAATATCCGGCTGGAAAGTCATTGCGAACATCATCTGGTGCCAATTCTGGGCGTTGCGCATATTGCCTATATGCCCGATCGGCGGGTTGTTGGTATTTCCAAGCTGGCGCGCGTGCTTGATGGTTTTGCGCATCGTTTGCAAACCCAAGAAACCCTGACCGCGCAAGTTGCCGATTGTATCCAGAATATATTGCAGCCAAAGGGCGTGGCGATATTGATCGATGCCCAACATCAATGCATGACAACCAGAGGCGTTCGCAAACCTGATGTCTCGATGATCACCACGCGATTTACCGGAATCTTCAAAGAGGATGAGTCCCTAAGCCGCCGTTTTTTGGATCAAACAAAGCTCGGCTAACAACAAGCGTCATGGCGGCCAGCGATAATCAGAACCGCAGATGATGACTTGGTAACCAAAACCGGATTATTATGCAGCTATCACCCGTGCTCAATATCCTGGGACTTTTAGCAACCATCTTGGCGGCAGCAATGCTGATTCCAATGTTCGTCGATCTTTATGCCGGATCCAGCGACTGGCAGGTTTTTGCACTTTCTGCCTTGTTGACCGGCTTTGTCGGTGTTTCAGTTTGGCTGGCGACAAACCGGCGCGAAGCCCTCGATTTGGGGCTGAGACAAGCATTTCTGCTAACCAATGGTTCATGGGTGATGATCGGCATTTTTGGCGCATTGCCTTTCATGTTCAGCGAGCTTCACCTTAGCGTTACAGACGCAGTATTTGAATCCGTTTCTGGCATTACCACAACTGGGTCAACGATCCTTGTCGAGATTGAGCAGGCATCACCGGGCATTTTGATCTGGCGGGCGTTGCTGCAATGGCTTGGCGGGGTTGGCATCGTGGTTATGGCGATGGCGGTGCTGCCAATGCTGTCGGTTGGCGGGATGCAGCTTTTCCGCACCGAATCTTATGAGCGTCCGGAAAATGTGGTGCCACGGGCAACCCAGCTTGCCGGCGGTATTGGTCTTGTCTATGCGGGGCTTACGGCGCTGTGGGCAATCATGCTGGCAATGGCCGGGATGGATATGTTTGACGCCGTGGCGCATTCAATGACAACGCTTGCCACCGGCGGCTATTCAACCCGAACCGCATCAATCGGCGCGTTCGATTCGGTTGCTGTTGAGTGGATTATCATCACCGGCATGATTGTTGGCAGCTTGCCATTTGCCCATTATCTGGCGCTGGTACGCGGCGGCTGGCGCAGCTTGTTAAATGACCCCCAAGTGCGCTGGTTCCTGATCCTTGCAGTAGGGCTTGTTCTGCTATTGATCTGGCATTTGATGCAAACCGGCCTTGGTTTTGGCGAGGCAGTGCGCCAAGCCAGCTTTAATGGTGTCTCGATGATGACCGGAACCGGTTATGTCAGCGCTAATTTTTCGGCATGGGGCGGCTTTGCCACAACGATCTTGCTGATTGTCATGTTCATTGGCGGTTGCGGCGGGTCCACTACCTGCGGGATTAAGGTTTTCCGTTTGCAGGTTCTTGCCAGTACGGCCAAGGTTCAGGTCAGCCGTTTGCTGCGCCCACACGCCGTCGTTCTGGCCTATTACAACAAACGGCCGGTGTCGGTTGAAGTCATGGATTCAGTGATGGGATTTTTCTATCTCTTTATTCTCGGCTTTGTCTTGGTTGCCATCATGCTGGGCATGGCCGGTCTTGATTTTGTGACAGCATTATCCGGTGCGGCAACGTCGATCAGCAATGTTGGTCCGGGACTTGGTGAGGTCATTGGCGCTGACGGTAATTTCTCATCACTTCCCGATAGCGCAAAATGGATCATGTCCTTTGCGATGCTGCTTGGTCGATTGGAAATCTTTACAGTATTGGTGATGCTGAGCCCGGCATTCTGGCTGCGTTAAGGCAGAATAATCCGGTCGATCCGGGCCAGCTCGCGGCGCATCTGGCTATCAAGGCGGACAAGTGCCCCTCGCAGGCTTTCATTGATAACTCTGCTAACCTCGCTCGCCGTTGCGGACTCGCGAACGGTGATCGAATGTGATGCCCCCAGATCAGCCAATGCCTGTGTTCCCCCAACCGGCTGCAGCCACATAATCTTGGCTTTTATCTCGGCAGTGACTTTACGGCTTTGCTGGTCGGTGAATAATCCATCAATCCCAACTTTTTGCGGCAAATCGGTCATCGTGACCGCGACCCGTTGCATATCAAAAACAACCTCGCCACTGCCGCCGGCAGGGCGCAGCACATACGATACCCAATCGGCCAGAATATTGCTTGGCAAAGGGTCAATCCGGTGTCCAACATAGGGCGCGGCGACCGGCATTTGCCAGTTATCAATAATTTCAAGACGGCGTGCATTGATTGCTAGCGGCTGATAAGCGTCACTTTGAAAAACAGTAACTGGCGGCGTGTCTGGCGCAGTCTTGCAGGCGGCAAACAGCCCCCCAACAAACATCAAAACCAATCCTGATATCACTTTTGAACGGAACATCGCCAAAGCCCTTTTCCTTTGTTTATCTGTCTAGATCTTGCTCAACAGGATCATGCCACGTTGATGGCTGGATATTGCACCCACCCTAATTATGCCGCAATTTTGAACAAGGCGCCATAATCCTCTTGCCGGGATCGCGCCCCTTTAAAAAATATCCCTGAAACAGATGATCGAACAGCCGGGTTATGACTGCGGAATTGCGTCTCTATGATAAGCGCGGTTCGTTTTACAAAATTCACAAGTAACCGTCAGATTACCATTATCGTCGGCTAGATCATCAATCTTGTCAGGGGCAAGCTGCGCTAGCATCGCCTCGACCTTATCGACATTACACCGGCAGTGATCGACGACCGGACGGGCGGGCGCGCTATGCGGTGCCATACTGTTAAACAGCCGGAAAATGATGTTTTCAGGCGTCAAGGCAGGGTCAAGCAATTCATCACGCGTGATCGAGCCAAGCAAGGTCTTGGCCGTATGCCAGGCATCATCACTGGCGGCACGGGCATCGGCACTAGATTTTACGGGCACCCCGCCAGCATCATTGCCCACATCGCTGCCCACATCGCTGCCCACATCATTACCAGCATCATGGCCACCTTCCGCTGCGATACGTTGGAGCATCAGCGCCACCGCCTGCCAGCCATTTGCACCCTGTTCAGCGGCACAAAGAACAACCGTGTCAAGCTGCTCAGAATTTTCATACCAGCGCATTGCCGCATCGCTTAAATGCCGCTCATCCAGTTCAACAATTCCCTGATAGCGCCCGTTGGTACTGCCCTGATCGACGGTAAAAGCAATATAGCCGCCGCCCATCAACGGGCCCAAACGAACCGCACTCGATGGATCTTGCGCCAAACTTGCCGCCTGAAGGCCAGTTGGATTATCTTCCATCGCACAATAGCCGCGAAGATGGCCTGCCTCGGTAATATCGGCAAATAACGTTCGCACCAGCCCATCGCCTTTCGCCTGCAAGGTAAAAACCCCGTCAAACTTTAACGTGCTGGAAAGACACGCAGTTAACGCCAGCGCTTCGGCCTGAAGATTTGCCACCAGCGACGGGTAATTATGCCGTTCCAATATGGTGTTGGCAGGCCCACCGACCGAGGCTATCCGGCCTCTGATCAAGGCTACATCATCTGATCCATCAGCCAGATAAAATGGTAAAATCTGCGCGTCGGCCGGTAAATTATCATTCAACATTGTCATATCCTTACAGCCGCCCATAGCCGGGCGCCGGTTGTTTCGGCACAAAAGCCCGCAACAGGCCTAATTGCCACCAACACACCAAGCTAGAATGGCCTTTTGCGCATGAAGCCGGTTTTCCGCCTCTTCAAAGACCACCGATTGCGACCCGTCGATAACCTCGGCAGTGACTTCCATACCGCGCCATGCAGGCAGGCAATGCATGAAGATAGCATCGCCTGCAGCGGCCTTCATCAAATCGGCATTGACCTGAAATGGCGCAAAGTCAGTACGGCGGCTGCCTTCATCATTGCCCATCGAAATCCATACGTCGGTCACCACATTTTGCACTTGATCAATCGCAAGGCCAACCTCGTCAGTTAAAATAATATCACCGCCATTTGCCCGCGCCCAAGCCAGCAAATCGGCCGGCGGTGCATATTTCTGTGGTCCGGCAATCCGCAGCTGAAAGCCAAAGCGTACCGCCGCCTCAATCCAGCTAACCGCAACATTATTACCATCACCAAGCCATGCAACAGTTTGCCTAGCAAGCGGGCCATGATATTCAATCATCGTCATCAGATCAGCCATAAGCTGGCATGGATGCGAGCGCTCGGTAAGCGCGTTGATCACCGGCACGCTGGCATATTCGGCAAGGGTCAAAAGCGTTTCATGCTTGAAACAACGAATCATAATCGCATCGACATAGCGCGAGAGAACACGCGCCGTATCCTCGACCGTTTCACCACGGCCAAGCTGCAGATCATTTGTCGAAAGAACCAGCGGCGTGCCGCCAAGCTGGGCGATACCGACCTCGAATGACACACGGGTGCGGGTTGACGGTTTTTCAAAAATCATCGCCACCGTTTTACCAGCCAACGGTAATTCATGGCCCGCGCCTGATTTCTGCGCAGCCTTCATGCGCAATGCATCATCAAGCAAGGCCTGTAGATTATCCGTTGAAAAATCCTTTAAATCTAGAAAATGCCGCATCGGCTTTATCTCGTCCTTTTGCATATGTTCGGCAAAGAATTGCTGTGGTCGGTCAGGCCTTGACCGGGGTGATCGCGGCAAGTGCGCCGCCAATCTTGGCAACGGCAAGATCAATTTCATCCCGTTCAATCGTCAATGGCGGTAGCAATCGCAAGGTGTTATCGGCAGCTGGTACCGTCAATAAATGATCATCACGCAACGCACCGACAACGCCCGCCAGATCTACCGATTCAGCCAGCCGGATACCTCTTAGAAAGCCGCGACCGCGAAGCTCGCTGATCAGTGCCGGAAATTGCGCCTGCAACCCAATTAATGCGGCATCAAGATAGGCGGCACGCTCGCGCACACCGGCCAGAAATCCATCCTCGCTTAGAACCTCAAGAACCGTCTGGGCCGCCGCCATTGCCAGCGGATTGCCGCCAAATGTCGATCCATGCGTTCCCGGTGTCATCGCGCTGCCAACAGCCTTGCTGGCAATGACGGCACCGATTGGAAACCCACCAGCCAAGCCTTTTGCCAATGCCACAATATCAGGCTTCATAGCTGTATCCTCATAGGAAAACAGCCGACCCGTCCGGCCAATACCGGCCTGCACCTCATCAGCAATTACCAGCGCACCAAATTCATCAGCCGCTTCGCGCACACCTGCAAGATAACCATCTGGAACCTGTTTTGCGCCGCCTTCACCTTGAACGGACTCGACCATCACCGCGGCAACATGCGGCCCCAAGGAATCGCGAAGCGCGTTCAGATTACCAAAGGCAACATGGTCAAAACCGGCGGGCATCGGGCCAAAGCCGGTACGAAAAACCGGCCTGTCCGTGGCCGCAAGCATACCTAATGTCCGGCCATGAAACGCACCATTGGCACAAAGAATTGTAACCCGCTCAGGCTCGCCTTTTTCATAGGCGGCACGGCGTGCAATCTTCACCGCCGCCTCGGTGGCCTCGGCACCCGAATTACAGAAAAACACCTGATCGAGGCCGGACAGGCTTGCCAACATCTTGGCGACAATTTCCTGACCGGGAATCCGGTAAAGATTTGATGTATGCCATAATTTTCCAGCTTGCTCGGTTAAGGCAGCGACCAGCCGTGGATGACTGTGACCCAGCGTATTAACCGCAATGCCACTCGCACAATCGAGATATTTTTCGCCAGAGACAGATTCAAGCCAACAGCCAACACCGCGCACAAATCCAATTTCGGCACGGCCATAAGTTTGCATCACAGCTGTATCAGCTGCGTAATCCACGGCTTTTTGGTTCATATCAAAACCACCCGGCTTGTCGGCGTCATGCTGGTGGTTTCACCGCGGCAAACGCGCCCAAATATAGCTCCAAAAATCAAACCACCAACGCGCTTTTGATCGTTGGTGGCCCCAGTGGCGCGTAACAGCGCCCGTATCAAGCGTGAACTTTCGCTATTTTCCGGCCGATTGTCAAGATGTCAGCCCGCAAAGAGAAATTCGCCAACCGGTTAATCCTGAATGAAATGCTTGGCCAGACGAAGACCCTGTGACTGATAGTTAGATCCCCCCGCGCCATAAAGCGTTTTCGGCACTGCAATCATCGGCTCATACACCAGCCGGCACACTGTTTGACCCTGTTCGATCAGAAACGGCACATCATGCGAGCGCACCTCCAAAACAGCGCGCGTTCCTTCTGCGCCCAGTTCGGCCATGCCAAAGCCGGGATCAAAAAAACCTGCATAATGCGCTCGAAACTCGCCAACTCTGGTATCATAGGCGCGCATTTCAGCGGCATGATCCTTTGGCACGGTGACAAATTCACGGCTTGCCAGAATGTAAAACTCATCCGGGTTCAGCACCAGCCCGCCCAATGTCAGATCCGACGGCGTCACCCGTTCCCAAAACGCATCAACCGGCTGGCTGGAAGCCGCATCAATATCAATCAGACCCGCATGTTTGCGCGCACGCCAGCCAATCATACCGCTTTTTTCATCAGGCTCCAGATTTACACTAAGCGCAACACCATCGCGGATATCAGTTCGTTCAGCCCCATGCACCAGCCCGACGGTCGATTGCAGCGATTGCATCAAAAGGTCGGACGGGGCACTGGTTCCACGCCGCAGCCGCAATTGCGATAACCGCGATCCAGCCCGCACCAGAACCGAAAAGGTACGCGGCGAAATCTCGGCATAAAGCGCGCCAGTATAGCCATCAGCAACGGACTCAAATTCAACCGCCCCATCAGTGATAAGCCGGGTGAAAATATCCAGCCTTCCGGTCGAGCTTTTTGGATTTGCCATCGCCGAAACACCTGCTGGAAGCCGCAGATTTTCCATTAGTTTCACAATATAGACACAGCCGCGTTCCAGCACTGCCCCATCGCTGAGGTCAATTTTATGCATACCAAATTTGGCCAGCTTATCCGCGACAGTCAGGTTTTTACCCGGTAAAAAGCTAGCCTGTACCCGCCATGCCTCGCGGCCGAGACGCAAATCAAGGCTGGCCGGCTGTAACTGGCCCGGCTCGATCGGTTGATCAGCCGCAATAACACCACCAGCAATTGCCTGTTCAAGGTGCTGGACGGACAAAATACCGTTTTCAAGATCGTCGGCTGGCATGGTCATTCCTATCCTAAAATTCTGCTCGTAACGTCATTGGTCAAACGCTAACTTTTCAAACGATACCCCGAACGAAGGGCGTTGTAACATAAAATTGCCAAAACAACATTCACCGTAACAAGACAGTAGAATCCGGTCATAAGCGACCGGTCAGCAACCCCGATCATGCCATAGCGAAATCCGTCAATAGTGTAAAAGACCGGATTCAAGCTGGCAATCAGATCGAACGGCGCAGGCAAACGATCAACCGAATAAAAAGTGCCCGATAAAAAGGTCAGCGGTTGCACCACAAAATTGGTAATCGCGGCTAGCTCGTCAAATTTATTGGCCCAGATTCCGGCAAGAATACCGGCAAATGACAGGGCAAATGCCCCCAAAGTCAAAAAGCCCAGCGCGATCATCGGATGCGGCGGCCATGTCCCACCGCCAAGCATGACCAACACAACCGCGGTCACAACCCCAACGCAAAGCCCGCGTGTCATGCCCGCCGCCGCCAGCCCAAACAGCAATTCACCCGGGCCAAGGGGCGGCATCAGCAAATCAACAATATTGCCTTGCACCTTTGAGACAACAAGCGAGGATGAGGTATTGGCAAAGGCATTTTGCAACACATTCATCATCACCAATCCGGGCACTAGGAACGTGACAAAATCAACGTCGCCGACAAAATTTGCGCGCTCGCCAAGCGCCACCGAAAAGACCATCAGAAACAACACCGAGGTAATTACCGGCGCGGCCAATGTCTGCGTGGCGATTTTTAAAAACCGCTGCACCTCACGTTGATAGAGCATTGCAAGACCGACCCAGTTAATCGGGCCAATATAGACCGGACGGCGTAATCTATGCACCGTGGCCGTATCCGGGGCCGGAGGTATGGCAGGCGCCTGATCGGCGATCGGTACTGCAGTCTGAGAAGCTGATGATTTCGTCGTCGCGTCAAGATCGTTCATGCGGTCAAAATAGGCTGCAATTTGGTCAGGCGCAATGGGGCAAAGGACAGCTTTTGCCTTTCTTGTGAAAACCACTTAGTCTGAGATCTAGCGCGAACCGGGCACATTGCTGTTCTGACCAATCTTATGTCCAGTTTATGGCCCTAACGTGACCATCAAAAAGCATCGTTTCAACATCATGGCAAAAGCACCTATCGAAACAAGATTGATGAATAAGGCGGTTGATTATCTTGGCCGCTATGCCAGCTCGCAGCAACGTCTAAGCGAGGTACTTGGCCGCTTTGCCACGCGTAAATTAGACCAGCATGACCCTGATGAAATTGCCGCAGCCATTGCGGCAACGGTCACCCGCTGTCAGGCGCTTGGCTATGTTGATGATGATGCCTTTGCCCAGTCACAAGCCCGCAGCCACCGCCGCCAAGGCCGCTCGCAACTTGCCATTCGTCAACGACTACGCCAGCACCGGCTGGATGATGCGGTCATTGATACAGCGCTGGATGTTGCCGATCAGGCGAGCGCAAATGGCGAGCTTTTGGCGGCCTGCCGATTTGCCCAGCGTCGACGTCTTGGCCCGTTTGATCGCCGGCGCCCTGACGAGGATGACCGCAACGCCATCATGCAGCGGCAACAGCGTCAGCTTGGCGCCATGGCACGTGCCGGATTTTCTATGGCAATCAGCCGCAAGGTAATTTTGCTGGCAGATCCAGACAGTGCCGAGGCCTTTATCGATCAATTGGAACATGGCGAAGACCCCACGCTTTAGGCGAAATGATCCCACGCTGTAGGCGAAATGATCATTGTCGTCAGACCGGATGAAACAGGCCAAGCCTTGCCGATTACCACAAGCTGCGATAATAATTTTGCAGGAGAGGGAATTAACTGACAGGCGAATTGCCGATGATTAACGCCAGCACATATGACCCGCAACCAAAAAAGGCCAGCAAAAGTGGCCGGCAGAAACCCGTTGAAGGAGTATCTTTTCATGGACCATGACACGATCTTTGAGCCAAGCGCAGATCTGGCTAAATCAGCTCATATAGATGCCAATGGCTATGCCGCCCTTTATGCAGAATCGATTGCCAACCCTGATAAGTTCTGGGCCAAACAGGGCAAACGTATCAACTGGATCAAGCCCTATAGTCAGATCAGCGACGTGTCCTATGACGCCAAAGATTTACACATCAAATGGTATGCAGATGGCACATTGAATGCTGCGGCCAACTGTCTTGACCGGCATCTTGCAACACGCGGTGAGCAAACCGCGATTATCTGGGAAGGTGATGAGCCTGACCAGCATCGCCATATCAGCTATCGTGAATTGCATGAAGACGTGTGCAAATTCGCCAATGTGCTAAAGGCGAATGGCGCCAAAAAAGGCGACCGGATTACCATCTATATGCCGATGATCCCCGAAGCCACAGTGGCGATGCTGGCATGTGTGCGAATAGGGGCGGTTCATTCGGTCGTGTTCGGCGGTTTTTCACCGGATGCGCTGGCCGGACGCATTCAAGATTGCGATTCGACCATGGTCATCACCGCCGATGAAGGCGTGCGAGGTGGCCGGCCAATTCCGCTAAAGGCGAATACCGATGCGGCGCTCGCCAACTGCCCCGATTGCACAACAACAATCGTGGTCAAACGCACGGGCGGCGCGATCGATTGGGTTGAGGGGCGCGATGTCTGGTATCACGAGGCCATGGAAACGGCCTCGGCCGACTGCCCGCCAACCGAAATGAACGCCGAAGATCCAATGTTCATTCTCTACACCTCGGGATCAACCGGCAAGCCGAAGGGGGTGCTTCATACAACTGGCGGCTATATGGTTTATGCGTCGATGACGCATCAATATGTATTTGATTACCATGATGGCGATATTTATTGGTGCACGGCCGATGTGGGCTGGGTCACCGGTCACAGCTATATCGTCTATGGGCCGCTGGCAAATGGTGCGATAACGCTGATGTTTGAGGGTGTACCAACCTATCCTGACAGTTCGCGTTTCTGGCGCGTTGTCGAAAAACATAAGGTGAATATTTTTTACACGGCACCTACCGCCATCCGTGCCTTGATGCGCGAGGGTAATGATCCTGTTACGGCCTGTGACCGCTCATCGCTGCGACTCCTTGGGTCAGTTGGCGAGCCGATCAATCCAGAAGCATGGATGTGGTATCATGATGTTGTTGGCGACAAGCGCTGCCCGATTGTTGATACATGGTGGCAAACCGAAACTGGCGGGATTCTGATTACCCCATTACCCGGCGCGACGGCCACGAAACCCGGATCGGCGACCAAGCCGTTTTTCGGCATTCAACCGGTGCTGGTTGATGGTGATAATAAAATTTTGGATGGCGCGAGTGACGGCAATTTATGCATTGCACATTCATGGCCTGGCCAGATGCGGACGGTTTATGGCGATCATCAACGTTTCATCGAAACCTATTTCACCACCTTTCCCGGTCGTTATTTCACCGGTGATGGGGCGCGCCGTGATGCGGATGGTTATTTCTGGATTACCGGCCGCGTTGATGATGTGTTGAATGTATCAGGACACCGGATGGGCACGGCCGAGGTTGAATCCGCATTAGTGGCTCATCCAAAAGTTGCCGAAGCCGCTGTTGTTGGCTATCCGCATGATATTAAAGGGCAGGGCATTTACGCCTATGTCACGCTTGTCGCAGGTGCAATTGCGGACGACGCGTTGGCGGCCGAACTGCGACAATGGACACGCAAAGAAATCGGCCCCATAGCGACACCTGATTTACTGCAATGGGCACCACAATTGCCAAAGACCAGATCAGGCAAAATCATGCGGCGGATTCTGCGCAAGATTGCCGCAAATGAATATGACCAGCTTGGCGACACATCTACCTTGACTGATCCGGCAGTGGTCGATGATCTTGTTGAAAACCGGCAGAATCGCGACAAGGGATAGCAAAACCACGGCGCCTCACAACGCCAATGAGATACTGCTAGACCCGTGAGATAATACTAGACCGGCGTCAGCATCGACCCGGCGACGCCAGCCATTTTACTGGTTTGCAATCATACAAGCTTTACTGAAAACTGACAGAATGCAGTTTTGCGTAACCTAGCCAGCACTAGCTAATGCCAAGCTCGATAGCGCGGCAAACCGCATGGGTGCGGTTCTTTGCGCCTAATTTTGACCGTAGACTTTTTAAGTGATGCTTAATCGTGACCTCACTTAAGTTGAGCGAGCGCGCGATTTCCTTATTCGAGCTTCTCGCGAGGAGCCCCGAGAGAACATCATGCTCACGGCCAGTCAGATAGCGTTTCCCGGCCAATACATCCTCATCCGCCAGAATATCAACTGGAACAAAAGTTTCACCATTCGCGATGAGTTTGATTGCGCTCAGGGTTGCTGCGGCACTCATCGAATAGGTTAGATATCCCGACGCCCCTGCCATAAGCAGATCACGGATCGATCGCCGATTTGCTGCTGGCCCGATCAGGGCAATCGGCATCGGATAGACAAGGCTTTGGCGAACCTCTTTTAAACTATTCACCCCATCCATATCTGGCATTTTCAAGTCAAGCCCGATCACATCAAGATGCATGTTATCTCTGGCAATCTCGAGACAATCCTTCACAGTGCTAACCGTGATTACCTACAAAAATTCCTGTCCAGACACCATGTGATTTTGCATAAAATCACGACAAAGACTGTTTCCATATCCAATTAATATATTCATGTAACACTCCATCATACGAAACAAAGAGCAAAGTAGGTCTTACTTTCTTGTGAGTGTATTGTTACTCAAACTAGTAATTGCAAAAAGCTGATGAACGGCTGTCACTTGTTTGGATTTTCAACCAAAAATTTAAATCTCTGGCCTCATTCGTCGTTTCATTCACCGTTTCAAGAGATGCGCCAGCATCGCGAACCTACGGCCTTCCAGCTTGTGGGACATAAGGTCTTTTGAATATGGTGCTAGAATTGATACCGAAGATAGACTGTGTAATTGGTCCTATGGCGACGGGCGAATTGATCTTGCGAGCGAATCCGAACAGGATCAAGTTCGATGCCGCCGGTCAAATTGCCAATCAGCCTTTCGACACGCATATTCATTCGGGTTGTTGCGGTTTCATGCGGCGCAGCAAGGTATAATTGTGCTGTTAAAAACTGTCGCTTCTCGTGCTGATACGATATAATTGTGTTCCACCGCGATAAGGGCGACCATTGCAATTCGACCTTGACCGCCCGGCCAACTGACGCCAATAACCGGCGCCGCGGAAACAAACGGCTGCGCTGCTCAAGATAGGTACCAATATGCCATTCAATGCTGTTTTCCGCACGGCCAGAGACACCACTAGTAATGATCAATAGCTGATTGTTTGCCTGACGCGACCAGTGCCGCTCAAGTGCTAGGCCATGCCGGTAGGAAATATTCCATTTACGCAATTGATAGAGCGTAATGACGTCAAAACCTGCCCACGATAAATCCAGATCCTCACCCTCCACACCGCGCAATTGCGATGATGAGCCAAGCCGCAATGATATGGCCTTTGATTGCAGTTCAGTCTGATGCCAGCCAAACAGATAGCGAAGCCCAAACCCATCGCTGCCAATTGTTGATTTACTGGTTACGGTTTTCGCGATCCGCAACGCAATATGGCAAAATTTTCGGTGATCATTTGGCAGGGTCAGGGAAAATGATGTGGTGAACTGGCCCTGATATCCAGATGATGTATCCACTTTATGATGTATCTGGCGAAGGCCATCACAGAGCTGGGAATAGCGCGCGCAAAACTGATCAATCTGCGAGCCTGATGCCGCCGCTACATAGATCTGTTGTGGTGCGTCGATCAGTGATTTCCGTCGACTGAGGCTGATGTCCGCCATCGCAGTTACCAGCCAGATATCACCACAAGCATTTTCAATATACCGCAATGCTGGCCAATGCCGGCTTGACCGATAGCGTTTGCGCATTTGCCGAAAGAACGGCTTGGCTAATACGCATTGCCGAAACCGTTGAAACAAACTGGCAATCTGGAAATGTAAACGGCGTGCTTTGGGGTAGCGTTGCAACGCCTCGTTGGCCAGTTTGACCGCATCGCCCGCACGCGCCAGACCAAGCAATAAGCCGATCGCATGCCGATAAGATTTCAATCTATGCCGAGACGCCGCTAATGCATGGCGGGGCGATGTCTGTTCCGGGCCATTCACCTTTGCCTGAGCTTTTGGCCGCGTTAAGCCTGTTGGTGGGTGCGGATCAATAACGCCTGCAGGACTCTGATCAAATATCTGGGTAATCGGGGATTGCTGGTCTGCCTCGGCCAGACTGTTTGAAAAGAGCAGCAACAGTGCAACCAGACCAATTATGAACAAAGAAGTTTCCAGCACCACCAATGCGATGATTTCACCAGATTAATTCTGTTGGCTTTGTCAGCCCAGTACCCCAAGACAATCTCCAAATGCAGGTTTCTGCGATAGATGCCAACAAAAGAGTTAAAGAGATGACTTCCGAACGGCATCAAATGCTATGTTCGGTTAATCCGAAAGATCAACTAACGGGGGCACCGCCAACAGACGTGCCAACCCGATTAGAAACATAACGTCCTATTGAAAACATCATTCGAGAATTGATTTCAGCTTTTCGGTGATAAACGCGATCGGCTCATTATGCACAATCGTGCCTTTGAAACTGCCATCATCGCGATATAGAAATACCGCAGCACTGTGATCATAGAGATAATCACCATCGCCCTGATCGGTTTTCTGCGCAAAGACGCCAAATTGTTTCAGCGCCGAGCGTACCTTTTCCGGTGATCCGGTCAGGCCGGTAACCTCTGCCTCGAATAGGCTAAGATATTGTTTCAACTGATCTGGCGTATCGCGTTCCGGGTCAACCGTGACAAACAGGATTTGCAACCGGCTGCTGTCGATACCAGCGGCGCCAAGGTTATCGCGCGCCGCCGCTAGAGTGGTTAAGGTGGTCGGGCAGACATCCGGGCAATAGGTAAAGCCGAAAAACAGCGCCACAGGCCGGCCGGCAAAATCACCAGCAGAGCGCGCCGCACCGTTTTGATCACGCAGTTCAAGCTGGTTATCCTGAAAATTCGGAATGCCCATTGTCGTCTTTTTGGCAAAATGATCGGATGTAAAAAAGACACCTGCCGCCACGCCAGCAAACAGCAGCACCGCGATGATTATTTGCCAGAATTTCCCAAATGACCGGCGCGCCTCATGGTCGGCGGCCGGCACCTGATTTGCGGGTTCCCGAACTTTGGGTGATTTTGAACGCGCCTGTTTCATGCCCCAGATGTAGGCCATTCAAACACAGCTTTCAAGGTCGCTTCTAGTGCCGTGTGATCACATTTCCGGCACGCAGTTAAATACGGGTAAATATTGGCGTTGGGGTAAATGCGGGCGTTGGGGCGCCTTTTTTTGCGCCCATTAAGTGAGCCATTTAGATGAGCCAATCAGTGAAGAACTCACTGAATGAAAGGCCCAATGAATGAATGATTGTCTTTGCCAATCGGTTTTGATTATAGTGCGGGGCCGGTGGACAGCCCGCTGTCCGAAACACCAAGAGAAACCCAAATGAGCCAATAGCCATGCACGCAGTCGCAATCCTGATAGATCAGATTATCAATCTCTATATTTGGACGTTGCTCGCCTATCTTGCAGCAGGCTGGTTGATCGCCTTCAAGATCATTAATCCATGGCAGCCGGCGGTGCGGATTATCATTGATATCCTGTCACGGATTCACGAACCACTATTGCGGCCAGTACGCCGGATTCTTCCTGATTTCGGGGCGCTTGATGTAAGCCCCATTGTGCTGTTCCTTCTGGCCCAGTTTCTGCGCAACCTTCTGCAAAGCAGCATTATGGGCTAGGCTTTGCCAACTGAGATGAATGACCCCTATCATCAGGGTCGGACTTAATAAAAGAGGGGCAAATGGCTATGACAGATGCAACAGTGATTGATGGCAGAGCATTTTCTGAAAAGCTGGTACAGCAGGTAGCTGACGAGGTTAAGCTGTTTGAAAAGGCCACCGGAACAGTGCCCGGGCTTGCCGTAGTGCTTGTTGGCGAAGATCCAGCCAGCAAGGTTTATGTTCGCAATAAAAGTGAGCGAACCGCCGCCGCTGGGATGCGCTCAATCGAGCACCGCCTAGACCGTGACACAGATCAAGCCAGCCTGCTGGCGCTGATTGATAGCCTGAATGAGGATGACACAGTTGATGGCATTCTGGTGCAATTGCCACTTCCCGATCAGATTGATGCTGATGCGGTGATTAATGCCATACGTCCAGATAAGGATGTTGACGGCTTTCATGTCGTCAATGCGGGATTGCTGGCAACCGGTCAGGACTCGCTGGTACCATGCACGCCCTATGGCTGTCTTTTATTGCTTCGGGATCATCTTGGCGATTTATCCGGACAGCATGCGGTTGTTGTGGGCCGCTCAAATATTGTTGGCAAGCCCATGGCGCAATTGCTGCTTGGCGAAAGCTGTACCGTCACCATCGCACATTCACGCACAAAGGACCTTGCCGCAATTTGCAAGCAGGCAGATATTCTAGTCGCTGCGGTTGGACGGCCTGAAATGATTACCGATGCGCATATCAAGCCCGGTGCAACAGTGATTGATGTTGGCATTAACCGGGTACCTGCTCCCGAACGTGGCGACGGAAAATTTCGTCTAACCGGTGATGTTGATTTTGACGCCGCTGCCAAACAGGCCGGCGCCATCACTCCTGTACCTGGCGGTGTTGGGCCAATGACGATTGCCAGCCTGTTAAGAAATACCCTTGTTGCTGCGGCACGGCGTCACGGCGTCACCATCGCAAAAATCTGATAATACTTCATCATCATCGGCAGCCAAGACGTCAGATTTTAACAGCTACCAAAACAACGCTTTTTTGAAAAGAGACGCACCATCATGCAGTTTGACCAAATTATTCTAGTCGTGGCGCTGTGCAGTGTTGCCGGCATTCTTTTCTGGGGCGTCATTACGATGGCACGCGGCGGCGCGTATAATGTCAAAAACTCAAACCGCATCATGCGATACCGGATTGTGTTTCAGGCAATCGCATTATTATTGATTCTTGGCCTGATGTGGTATCGACGCCAAGCCGGCTAGGCAGACGGAGGCTCTGGGGGACTATTGTGCGCGCAATGTATGCCCGCATTTTTTACACGAAACAGAACAGTTCAAAAAGCTAGGACAGGCAAGCGAACATGGTAAAGCTGAACAAGATTTATACACGGACTGGCGATGCTGGCGAAACCAGTTTGGTCAATGGGATGCGCGTATCAAAGCATGCGAGGCGTCCATCCGCATTTGGTGAGGTTGACGAGGCAAATTCGGTGATTGGTCTGGCGCGACTTCACACCGGCGATATCGCTGATGCTGATGCCATGCTGGCACGCATTCAAAATGATTTGTTTGACCTAGGTGCCGATATTGCGACACCGGAAACTGACAAGCCTGCCTTACGAATTACCGCCGCGCAGGTCGTCCGGCTGGAGAGTGAAATTGACTATATGAATGCCGAGCTTGATCCGCTTGGCTCATTTATTCTTCCCGGCGGTAGTCCGGCATCGGCATGGCTGCATCTGGCGCGAACCGTAACCCGCCGCGCCGAACGTCACATGACCGAGCTTGCCGCCGAAGAGGTGGTCAATGATGATGCGATGCGCTATGTAAACAGGCTATCAGATCATCTGTTTGTGCTGGCCCGCCGGTTGAATGAAAATGGCAAGACTGATGTATTATGGCGTCCCGGACAAAATTCAGGGCAGAAATAGACAGGTTTTTGATAATGGTCGCCCTTAGGGTGGCAGGGTATTGATGCGGAGGATATGAAAATGAAGGTTCTTGTTCCGGTAAAACGGGTCATTGACTATAACGTCAAGGTGCGCGTAAAGGCCGACCAAACAGGGGTTGAGCTTGCCAATGTGAAAATGGCGATGAACCCGTTTGATGAAATCGCTGTCGAGCAGGCATTGAGATTGCGCGAGGCTGGCACAGCTGAAGAAGTGGTTGCGGTGTCAATCGGCCCAGCGCAGAATCAGGAGACCATCCGCACAGCGTTGGCCATGGGCGCGGATCGCGGTATCCATATCGAAGCCCCGCATGACATCGAGCCACTGGCGGTTGCAAAATTGTTAAAAGCAGTTGTGGCAAATGAAAATCCGGGACTTGTTCTTCTCGGCAAGCAGGCAATTGACGATGATTGCAACCAAACCGGACAGATGCTTGCCGCCCTGCTTGGATGGGCGCAAGGCACGTTTGTTTCAGCGCTTGAAATTGCTGGTGACAAAGCCAAAGTCACCCGCGAAGTTGATGGCGGGCTGGAACATATCGAAATCAAAATGCCAGCCATTGTAACAGTTGATTTGCGGCTGAACGAGCCACGCTATGCGTCATTGCCAAACATCATGAAGGCCAAGAAAAAGCCGCTTGATAGCCTGAATGCAGCTGATCTTGGGGTTGATATTGCGCCGCGCCTGACCATCGTCAAGGTTGAAGAGCCAGCCGCCCGTGCCGCCGGTGTGAAGGTCGCCGATGTAAAGGAGCTGGTCAATAAATTGAAAAATGAAGCAAAGGTGATCTAAGCCATGAGCATTCTTATCCTATGTGACCATGAAAATGGACAGCTAAGCCCGGTTACCCTAAACGCGGTTAGCGCCGCGAGCCAGATCGGTGGGGACATGCATCTGCTTGTTGCCGGTGATGCCAGCGGCAATGTTGCCAAGGCAGCAGCGTCAATTGCTGGTGTTGCCAAGGTATTGGTGGCCGATGACAAGGCGTTCGAAAATGGCCTTGCCGAAAATCTGGCACCGTTGCTGCAAAGCCTATCAGCTGGGTATTCGCACATTATGGCAGCGGCAACAACGACCGGCAAAAATGTTATGCCGCGTCTGGCGGCCATGCTTGATGTAATGCAAATCTCTGACATCATCAAAGTTGTCGACGCCAATAGTTTCCAGCGTCCAATTTATGCTGGAAATGCGCTGTCAACCGTATCGTCTAACGAGGCAATCAAGGTCATTACCGTTCGTGGCACCGCCTTTGAGGCTGTTGCGAGCGAGGGTGGCAGCGCCGCAATCGAAGCCGTGACCGGCGGGGGTGAGGCTGGCCTTTCAGCCTATGTCAAATCTGAGCTTTCTAGCTCGGAGCGCCCTGAACTGACCTCGGCTCCCATTGTGGTATCGGGCGGCCGCGGTATGCAGGATGGGGCAAATTTTGCCATGCTGGAAAAGGTTGCTGACAAGCTTGGTGCCGCCGTTGGCGCGTCCCGTGCAGCGGTCGATGCCGGGTTTGTGCCAAATGATTATCAGGTCGGCCAGACCGGCAAGGTTGTTGCGCCTGATCTATATATTGCCGTCGGTATTTCGGGGGCCATTCAGCACCTAGCAGGCATGAAAGACAGCAAGGTGATTGTCGCCATCAATAAAGATGATGAAGCGCCAATTTTCCAAGTTGCCGATTATGGTCTGGTCGCCGATCTGTTTGATGCGGTGCCTGCGCTTGAGCAGGAACTAGGCTAAAGGTTTCTGATTTCTTAAGTCAGCCTGATCAGGCGGCACTCTCGCCAGTGCCGCCTTTTTTGTGCCAAACGTTTTGTGCCGCTCTTTTTTGTGCAAAGGGCGTATCGTTAGACTGATCCGTTTATGCGGCAGCGGGCTGGGTTTGCAATAGAGCGCGAATTTCCGCAATCATTGCCGCCGAATCCCATTCCCGCGGCCCCACATAGGCCCAGCTTTGTTGTTGATCCGCGCTAAGCAAGAACGTGGTTGGCAGCCCTCTTACGCCCATTTCACGCGACAATGCCGCCTTGGCATCAAAGGCCATTTCCGGACGGGAAATACCGCGATCTTGCAAGAACGGCAGTGCCTTTTTACTGCCGCCCCGATCAACCGAAATAAGCAGCACCGTCACATCATCACCCAGCTGTTTGGCGGCAGTGTCGAGTGCTGGTAATTCGGCAACGCAAGGAGGGCACCATGTTGCCCAGAAATTGATCAATAGCGGCGTGCCGCGAAACCTGTCGAGGCGGAGAGCCTCGCCGTCTTTATCCAGAATAGATGTTGATATTGGCGGCGTGGGCGCTGCCGTTGGCGGTGCACCAGCCACCGCCAAATCCGGCCACAGCATGAATGCCGACAGTCCGAGAAAACCAGAAAAAACCTGTCGCCGCGCAATCAATGCGGTTTTTGGCGCGGTTTTTGGCTGAAAATTTGACGAAAGCCGCGTATAAGACAATTGAGTTCCCACTTCACTGGTTTATTGACATGGCGAAGACCGATAAAACATCGAACAACGACGCAAAGTCTAGCATCTGGGGCGGGCGCTTCTCAAGTGGTCCGTCACAATTGATGCAAGATATCAATGCGTCAATTGCCTATGACCAGCGACTTTACCGACAGGATATTGCCGGATCAAAGGCGCATGCGACCATGCTTGCCTCCTGCAAGATTATTTCCGATGCTGATTGCCAAGCAATTCATGGCGGGCTTGATCAGATTGCCAGCGAAATCGAGGCTGGCAGATTTGCCTTTTCCGAAGCGCTTGAAGATATTCACATGAACATCGAGTCGCGGCTTGCCGAATTGATTGGCGAGCCAGCGCGCCGCCTTCATACGGCGCGGTCGCGTAATGATCAGGTCGCCACCGATTTTAAATTATGGGTTCGTGATCTGCTGGATTCGGTTGATCATGCGCTGGCCGATATGCAGGCCGCGCTATTGGATAAAGCCGAGGCGCATGCCGATGTTTTAATGCCCGGATTTACCCATCTTCAGACCGCCCAGCCGGTTACTTTTGGCTTTCATCTGATGGCCTATGTTGAAATGCTGGGACGTGATCGCGGGCGCTTTGCCGATGCCAGAAAGCGGTTGAATGAATCGCCGCTTGGCGCCGCCGCATTGGCCGGAACATCCTTTCCAACCGACCGGCATATGACGGCAAGCGCACTCGGCTTTGACCGGCCCGCAAGCAATGCAATGGACGCGGTTTCTGACCGCGATTTCGCGCTGGAATTCCTGGCGGCTGCGGCCATTTGTTCGGTTCATCTATCACGCTTTGCCGAAGAATTGGTGATCTGGTCATCTGACCGGTTTGGGTTTATCGCACTTTCAGATGCCTTTACCACCGGATCATCCATCATGCCGCAAAAGCGAAATCCGGACGCGGCCGAACTCGTGCGGGCAAAGCCGGGGCGAATCATTGGCGCGCTGACCGGATTGTTGATCGTGTTGAAAGGTCTGCCACTTGCCTATGGCAAGGATATGCAAGAAGACAAGGAAGGCGTGTTTGACGCTGCTGATGCGCTAGGCATCGCGGTGGCGGCAACAACCGGCATGATCCGCGATATGACACCAAAGCCGGACGCTATGCTGGCGGCATTGAAGACCGGTTTCCCGACAGCGACCGATCTGGCTGATTACATGGTTCGTGAATTGGGTATGCCGTTTCGCGAGGCGCATCATGCTAGCGGCGCGATTGTTGGCAAGGCTGCAGCAAAGGGGGTTGACCTCGAAGAGATGAGCCTTGCCGAGATGCAGGCCATTGAGCCGCGGATCAAGCCAGATATTATTGGGCTTTTATCGGTAGCAAGTGCCGCCGCGGCGCGAACCAGTTTTGGCGGCACTGCCCCTGATGAAGTGCGCGCACGCATCGCCGATGCACGCAAACGCTTTGCCATCACCTAACGATGAAGCACACCCGGTTAAAGGAGCCGCTATGCGACGCACATTTATTATTGGCAGTCTGATCGGCCTAGTCCTAACGCTTAGCCTTACCGCCTGTGGCAAACGCGGCGATCCTTATCGGCCATCCCAAATTCCTGCCGCAAGCCAGACCGAAACCCCCGCCAACTAGGCTTTGGCACAGCTTTAGGAGCCATCGTAATCATGTGCGCTTTTTACCGTGATGACAGCCAGCAACTATGCGTTGACGGGCTTGCCCTTACCGATATCGCCGCGACCTATGGCTCGCCGGTTTATGTCTATTCGGGGGCTGGCATAACCGAGGCATTTACCCAGTTTCAGGCGGCTGTCGCACCGGTAGCCGGCAAGGTGCATTTCGCGATGAAGGCCAATTCGGCGCTTGGTGTGCTGGCTTTGATCGGGCGGCTTGGCGGTGGTATGGATATCGTGTCTACTGGCGAGTTGGCGCGTGCCAAGGCAGCCGGTATCAATCCGGCTGATGTGGTGTTTTCCGGGGTTGGCAAAACCGCTGATGACATCCGGCAGGCGCTTGGCGATGGTATTGGCCAGATCAATGCCGAATCCGCCCCTGAAGTGGCCGCCATCAGCGCGATTGCCGCTGAAATGGGATTGGTTGCACCGGTCGCGTTACGGGTCAATGTTGATGTGAATCCGGGCACCCTTGCAAAAATTTCAACCGGTCAACGCGACACAAAATTCGGCATTTCAACCGACCAGTGCGAAGCCGCTGATCTATATCGCAAACTGACCGAAGATGCGCATATCCGGCCTTCTGGTCTGGCCGTTCATATCGGCTCGCAGATCCGTAATCTGGCACCGTTCGAGACTGCCTATTCGGCACTTCTGGCGCTTGCGATCGACCTTCGCGATGCGGGAATGCCCGTGCCCAATCTTGACCTTGGCGGCGGTGTCGGGGTTGATTATGACATGGCTGGCCCAACCGATTTCACCGCCTATGGGGCGATGGTCGAACGGCTGTTCAAGGATCAGGGCTTTACTCTTGGCTTTGAGCCGGGACGGTCGATCATTGCCAATAATGGTGCGCTGATCACCAAGGTTATCTATGCCAAAGAGGGCGATAATAAGCGCTTTGTCATTGTTGATGCAGCGATGAATGATCTATTGCGGCCAACGCTTTATGAGGCGCATCACCCAATCTGGACACTTGCCGCGCCAAAGCCTGTGACAGGCAAGGCCGATATTGTCGGGCCGGTTTGCGAAACTGGTGATTATCTGGGGCTAGACCGGGATATGCCCGATCTTTTTGCCGGTGACGGGCTTGCCATCATGTCAGCCGGTGCTTACGGCGCGGTGATGGCGTCTGGCTATAACAGCCGGTCACCTGCCGCAGAAATTTTGGTGCTGGATGGCACCGCGCATCTGCTACGCGGGGCCCGCCCCATTGCCGAGATAATCAATGATGAAACAATCCCCACCTTCGCCACTCTATAGGGCTAGATTTTCGCACTGGCAAAAGCACTAGAAAGCGCATTGGGATCATCACTCAAGCACGGGTTGCGATAGTGGCACAACGCTAACATCAGCCTTTAGGCCAACATCAATATCAAGCTGGACAAAAAACCGGCTTTGCTTTTTGGCACCAATAATCCGGTCATCGGGCCAGATCAGGGTTTCCTGCAAAATTGCGCCGGCCGGGCTAGTTACCTTTACCAGCAACGGTGCAGCATGACAGCGCCATAAACCATCATTACGAAGCGCACCCCGAAGCCGCAGCATATCACCGACATAAGACCCATCGAGATCAACCACAAGCAACTGATCCAGTGGCAGGCGAATCGCAAGGCCGGCCCATTGAAAAACGCCAATCAGGCTGGGCAGATAGCTGGTAATGATTGCGCGCGCTTGAATTATGCCCACCAATATGACAGCACCTGTTAAAAGCCCAATGACCGGCAAACGGGCTTTGTGCCAATAATCGTCCAAATCCAGAGTTTCATGCCGATCATCATTTGCCCCTAAGCGCACCGTCCAGATATGATCACAAATCCTGCAATGAACCGGTTGACCAGCGGGGTGTAACCGCAGCCGATCGACCCGGAAAATCGTCTCGCATTGCGGGCAGGTAAGCAGCATCAGCCTCTCTTGCTTTAGGTTTTCCTAATATGTTTCTACTGCAAGCAAGGTTTTGCACAAACACTGCATCCAGATCATTAGGGCTATCCACCAGCAGATCGGTCTTTACCACTGGTTTTGGTTGGCAATTCCGGCATAATTCCTATTATGAAAAGCGGTATGGCTAGGGTGAAAACAGTTTCTGCGGGGCGAACCGGAATGACAGCAAAATCAGTGCTGGTCATCCTGCTTCTTGGCTGCGCCTATTTTCTGGCCGGATTACAGCATTTTGTCCTAACCCTTCCCAAGGTTGATCAGGCGACCACCGTACCCACCGACGGCATTGTGGTGATTACTGGCGGGCAGCAACGCCTCGCCGAAGGGCTGGATCTTTTGCAGAATGGTGCTGGCAAGGCGCTTTTGGTGTCAGGCGTTGGGCGGGGTGTAAACAAGGCTATTCTTGCTGATAATCTGAACCTTGATGGGACCGCAGCGGCACTGTTTGATTGTTGCGTGACGCTGGAATTTGAGGCTGGCGACACCAGAGAAAATGCGGTCGCGGCGCGGCAATGGGCCACCGCCAATCAGTTCCAGTCGTTGCGGCTCGTCACGGCAAATTATCACATGCCCCGCGCCAAATCAGTTTTTGCCCAGAGATTGCCAGATTTTACACTTCATTATTCGGCAGTTAGCCCGACTGATCTCGACCTTGAAACATGGTGGAAAACCCCGCCGATTATCCGGCTTCTGGCACGCGAATATGCGAAATATCTGACCGAACCGCTGGCCGGTTTAATCCTGACCCGCGTCGATGATTGAGCGTCGGATCTCACGCGTACGGGTAAACAAGGCTTCCAGCTTGTCGCCCTCCTGCCACCGGATCGCCCGCTGCAAATAACTGAGATCTTCGGAAAAACGCTGCAACATTTCCAGCACCGCCGCATCATTATTCAAAAAGACATCGCGCCACATCACCGGATCAGAGGCGGCAATTCGGGTGAAATCACGAAATCCTGATGCCGAAAAACGGATCACATCATTTTTCAACTGGGTTTCCAGATCAACCGCCGTCCCCACGATCGTATAGGCGATCAGATGCGGCAAATGCGACGTTAACGCCAATACCTTATCATGATATTCGGGACTCATCCGCTCACACACCGACCCAAGACCAGTGATATAGGTCTCTAACCGCGTTACCACAGCCTCATCGCTCGCCAACGGCAAAATAATCCAATAGCGGCCGTCAAACAGCGCCTCGAAACCTGCCCCCGGACCCGAATGTTCGGTACCGGCAAGCGGATGCGATGGCACCCAGAAAACATCATCACGCAAATGCGGCGCAACATCGCGCACAACCGATGTTTTGGTTGATCCGGTATCGGTCAACACTGCACCCGGTTTCATATGTGGCAAAATCTGTTCGGCAAGCGCACCAACGGCACCAACCGGCACCGCCATGATCACAAGATCGGCATCCTGTACCGCCAAGGCTGCATCCGCTTCAAAATGATCAACAAGCTGGAGGCGCGCCACCGTCACCGCGACTTCGGGCGAACGGTCACTACCGATCACGCTACCAGCAAGCCCGCCGCGGCGCGTTGCAAGCGAAATTGAGGCCCCGATCAGCCCCATGCCAATCACCGCCACCTTGTCGTAAATTAGTGTCATTATTCTGCTTTCACTTTTTTGTCTTTGCTGTTCATCTATCCGGCAAATCTGATTATCCGGCACCGGATTAGCGCGCGTAAACCCCGACAAGCCGTGCCGCATCTGGCAATGCTGCACCAGCAGCGTCGTCACCGTGATGGCCGTCAAAACTGCCAAGGGTGAACCCACTTGCTGAGGCAACAGCATAAAGGCTTATGTCATCACCAGAAGGGTCTGGCAAGTAATCGGCGATGATAAAGGCCGGACGCACCGCTGGCATATCATATAGCGGGGTGCGCGCAATGATGAATAGCTGGCGATGTTTATCAAGGCTTTCCAGCAACGCTTGTTGGTCACCATCGGCAGGCACCAGCGCGTAACGGCATTGCCCAGATGCAGCCATGGCTAATAGCAGATCAAGCTGATCATGATTTGTTGCCACAAGCGCACTGCCCATATGCCATGCGGCCGCAGGCATCACCGACGGATGCACGGCAACGGCCAGATCGCCATTCTGCCGGCTAAGGCTGGCGGCCATAATCTGTCGCCAAACCCCCAAAATTACCGCAGGCGACAAATCTTGGCCGTTTGCTTTGCTGTTGGCGACAAGCTGGCGCACCAAGGCGGCCTCACGTCCCGGACGAAAGGCAAAAGCCCCCTTTTTCGCAGCAATTACCTGATCCGATAATTGCATACGTTTCGCCAGAGCTTGTAAAATCTCGCTATCCAGCCGGTCAATGGCGTCTCTTAATTGGTTCAGATCTTCACTCATGCCCAATGTTCCCAGCCTTCTAAACCAATCATCTTTGCCCAAGGCCATATTTTTGCGGTTACCAGCATTGAATTGCCAGTTCCACGATCAAATTTTTGGCGATAATGCCCCGCGCGATTGCCCCACCAATACAGGCGTACCAGCGGTTTCTCGGCTGTGAAGTTTACGTGCTTTTCCCGAAGGTGCATAGAGCATTTTATCAGCCTCGACAAGCAGAACGCCGCCCATAGCAGGCCACCATCTGGTACCGACACGCTCGATAGCTGGCGCAAAACGCTGGGCAAGCCCGCCGGCTAATGGTGGCATAAAGGCCACGCGGCGGGTTTGCCGCGGCGTAAAGCCATGCATTTCCATCAAACGGCGTAACTGGCGCCCAGAATAGGGGCGACCGTGACCGAATGGCGTCCGTTCCGCCTTTGCCCATAGGCCGCTGCGGTTGGGCACAATAACCAGCAATCGCCCCGCGCCATCCAGCACGCGCCAGCATTCGTCAAGAAGCTGACCCGGATCATGTTCAAATTCCAGCATATGTGCCATTAACAGCCGGTCAAGATGAACATCGGGAAGTGGCAGATTTGCAGGATTAACCAAACAATTTCGAACCGATGATGGTTTTGGCCATGCCGCGGCCCCGCGCCGCGCCGGCATCATCCCAAGCGCTGCCGAGCCTTTGTCGATAAACGGCTGAGCATACCCTAAAAAAGCCACTGACGAGGATGAACCGCTGGGCCAAAAAGACCCCAATTGCTGGCGGATCAACCCGGCGACACGCTGTCCGGTTCCAGTTTGATAAAACCGCGTGAATTCGGTGATATCATCAAACATTCACTCGAGATCCTCATTTGCTGCACTGCATTGTATGTGCCAATAATTCATATCTATATTGTAGAAATTTATTTTGCACTGCAACATTGCGTCTTGGGCCAACATTTGCTAGCTGTTGTTTCCCATTGTATTTCCCGAGATGTTTATGACGCCAAAGCAAGCCGCAAATCAAGTGGTCATCCGCAAATATGCGAATCGCCGCCTCTATGACACCAGCTCATCAAAATATGTCACGATTGATGATTTGAAACTGATGGTCAAAAACAATATTGATTTTCAGGTCATTGACGCGACCAACGGTCAGGATTTAACCCGCTTTACCCTTGTGCAGATCATTTTGGAAATTGAATCGGCGGGCCACCGGCTTTTGCCCATTGCTGTCCTGCAACAACTAATCCGCTTTTACGGCGACCGTATGGAACCGATTTTGTCGCGCTATCTCGAACGTTCAATGAATGCGTTTCTCGCGCATCAGGGTCATGCCGAAGATGCGCTTGGTGCCAGCCTCGACAATATTCGCAGCGGCGGCACAGCTAGCCCGGACAATGATCCCTTGCGCGTGATCCGTGATGAGTTTGATCAATTAAAGGCCAAGCTCGACCGGCTAGGCTAGCGCATCTAAAAATTATCCAGCTCATAGGCGATGGTTTCACAATCATCATAGGCATCCGGCTTGGCGGTGCGGACACAAAGCGACTGCACATCTTTGAGGCCGGATAGCGCGTCGAATAGCGCGCGCGCCAATGTTTCCTGCAAATCATAATGCCGCGCCGCGACAATTGTCAGGATTGTCTGCCGGATATTGTCATAATTCAGGGTGCTTTCAACCTGATCATCGAGGGGCTCGCTGGCCGCATTCAGCCGCAATTCAGCGTCAATCTTGATCCGTTGCGGGGCAGCACGCTCGGCGTCATAGATACCAATTGACGCTTGGCATTCCAGACCTTGTAAAATAAACCGTCGTTGCATAAGCCCTCCATGGTGCCTTCGCGCGCTATATGTTTGTAAGCTGTATGTTTGTGAGTATGTGTTTGTAAGTATGTGTTTCTATAGGCCTGCCTGCCGTTCACGCAAGTCATGTCTCAAAATCGGGCGTTCCCTGATCACCCCTTACAGCGTGTTCACCACCCAGTCAGGGCGAATGCCACAAGCATCACAATAGGCCAGTGCACGCGCGCTTCTGAACAGCCCATGATCGGTGACCAGAACGCTTGTCATGCCAGCGCTACCACCGCCAAGAATGTCAGTATGTAAACTATCGCCGACCATGGCAATGCGTTTGGGATCGAAATTACGGCCAAGCCGCAGTTTCATCCGCGCCAGCACCATATCAAAGGCCGGTAGATACGGCTTGCCGTACCAGTTGACCTCAACCTTTATGCCCTGTTTTGCCGCCTGCTGCATCATCCGCGCTGTCCAATAGCCGGGTTCGGCTGAAAACCGATCATTTGCCTGTGGTGCGGTCACATCGGGATTGGCCACATATAATGGCCGCGGATGGGTCAGTATGGCCATTTCAAATGCCGCCTGATCCGCCTCATCCCAATCAATTGCCCCCAAAAAGACAAAGGCTTCAGCCCGCTGCCAGAAATCATCATCGCGGCCATAGACAATCACCTGATCACCGATAAGCGGTTCAACATTGCGTCCAAAAACGCCAGTCACCCTTTGCCGCGGCAGTGACGTTTGAGACGGTATCGCAAGCGCGGCCATCAGCGCATCACGGCTGGATAAAACATCATCCCGTGCGATGGGAAGTTGCCATTGCTGATATTTGGTAAAAGCACGCGCCGATGAAAAACTGGCGCCATTGGTCAGAACCAGCACCGGCTTTGCCATGCTGGCCGCCGCATCGAGCAATTCAGCAATCCCCTCAATCGGGCCATCACCGATATTGATCACCCCATAGCCATCCAGAACCAGCCCATCAAATTCAGCTAAAATATCAAGCAGCCGTGGCGCTGGCTGGCAACCGCCGTTTTGCGGCGTTGGCATGAGCGGCTGCAACGCCTGATAAATTGCCATAACATCATCAAGACCAAGCGCATCTGCGGCTGGAATCTTTACCTGCTTCAACTGCGCCAGCACGAAATGATCCTCTGTACATTAAATCGTTGAGATGGGGATAAGGCTCCCTTACCGCCTAACATACTGTTACCCGATCTCATCACCACCCAAATTCATCCATGTGCGAGAATAACCGCGCCCACGATCCAAGCATAAAAGCAATCTGGCTAATTTTCCAGCTTTGCTGCGTTGATAAACTGCTGAAAGGCCTCGCACCAAATAATCACCGCCTGATAATCATCAAGATCAAGGCCCGGCGGCAAATCTAGCGCAAAATTTTCAAAAGTTTCTATTGGCCCTATCTGGCGTGCCGCCGACTTGATCGCCATGAATGCCGCGCCAGTGTCAACAAATTGCGACGTCAGATACAGCCGGTAATCAGGACCCGGCGAAATATGACCATCAAGCCAGATTTTATTGTCATTCAACATGATTGTGCCATCCCCCCAATGCAGCACATCCGAGCCAGGCAAATCACGCACAAATTTGCCCCGGCGCTCGGCGCTATCGGCAAGCGCACGCACCGTCGCCGCATCAAGACCCGGACCAGCCGTTAGAATCGGCAGAAAATAAACCCCAAGACCAAATCCGGCTACCCCGCCGATACCAAGCCCGACAACACCCCCGAAGATGATGCCGCGCCATGCCTTTTTGCCGAACCAGCTAGTCATAACAAGCCCTCCTCGGATCAGAATTTTTAGGCTGCATATTCGCCTCCTTTGTTAGATTTACGCGTCTATTAGAGTGGGCGTCCGTTAGAATGAAACGGTCTTTACCCGTCTGTCTGGGGGCAACCCTAGGAACTGGCAATAGCAAAAAGATTCTGGCGAACAAATGCTGGCAAAGGGGCGCCGGTCATTACCAAGCGAGCCATTGGTATTTTTTGTCAAGCTTTCCGGGAATCACTCAGTTGGAGGCGCGTTCAGTTGGAGGCGCGCTCAGATGAGGGAATCGCAAAAGGGGGGAGCAGGCTGAAGATGCCGGCAATCCGCACCGCAATGGCGGTTTTTTCTTGCCAGCACTTAATCGCCATATGATGCTTTCACCACGCCGGTTTTTTGCTGGCCTTACAAGCCGGATTGAATTTATGAAACTTCAAACAATCGAAACCCATATCGTCAAAACACCGCCACCCGGCTTTGGCGGCCGCTATTTTATTTTTGTGATTTTACACACCAGTTGCGGGATACGTGGATATGGCGAAATTTATGCCGCCAGCTTTGCGCCCGAAATCGTGGCAATCATGGCTGCCGATATGTTTGGCCGGTATCTTGAAGATCAAAACCCGTTCGAGATTGAGCGATTCTGGCGTCGCGCCCATGGTTCGGGATTTTCACATCGTCCCGACCCAACGGTTCAAGGTGTTGCCAGCGGGCTGGAAATGGCCTGCTGGGATATTATCGGCAAGGCGCTTGACCGGCCGGTTTATGACCTGCTTGGCGGCAAGGTAAATGACCGGCTGCGCAGCTATACTTATCTCTACCCCCGCGCCGATCAGGATGCAGCCAGTTTCTACAATGATGCCAGCGCCAGCGCCGAAGCCGCCGCCGCCTATGTAAAGGAGGGCTTTACCGCCGTAAAATTTGATCCGGCAGGTCCATATACGGTGTTTGACGGCCGCCAGCCTGATCTTGAAACACTTGGTCAATGCGAGGATTTCTGCCGCAACATTCGCGCCGCGGTTGGTGATCGTGCCGATCTGTTATTTGGCACGCATGGCCAATTCACCCCGGCAGGTGCGATCCGGCTAGCCAAGCGCCTTGAGAGCTTTGATCCGCTGTGGTTCGAAGAGCCAACCCCGCCAGATATGCCCGAAGCCATGGCAAAAGTGGCAAAGGCCACCCGAATTCCGGTCGCAACTGGCGAGAGGCTGTGCAGCAAGTATGAATTTTCGCGTGTTCTTGACTGCGGCGCAGCAGCGATTCTGCAACCCAATCTGGGGCGGGCTGGCGGCATTCTAGAAGGCAAAAAGATTGCCGCCATTGCCGAACCCTATTATGCGCAGATCGCCCCACATCTTTATTGCGGGCCAGTGGTGGCGGCGGCGAATATCCAGCTTGCCGCCTCGATCCCGAATTTCCTGATTCTCGAATCAATTCAAAAGATGGACGGATTTCATGCCGATTTGCTAAAAACCCCGCTTTGCTGGGAAGATGGTTATATAATTCCGCCAACCGCACCGGGGCTTGGCATCGAGCTGGATATGGATGTGGTGGCGCAAAACCCGTGGGATGGCAACAGGTTACACCTCGAAATGGGGCAGAATCCCTATGATCCGGTGCGCGATGGGCCGTTTGCAGGTGGCTGATGCCAACCGCCGCCAACAACAGCCCTAATCACCGGCCATTGATAGACCGCTGATGGCTGGCGAACAGCACCGGTTAAAACCCGTGGCTAAACTCACCGCAGGGACGCGGCGCAAGGCTATGCTGGAAAAGGGGAATAAAAGCATCTGAATACTTGACAGCGGGGCGGCAAAGCGTATATTCCAGCCCGCTGTCGCGCTTTGGCATGGGTGCCAAGGCGGCGCTGCCTCGTTATTGAGGGAAAAGCGACTGGCCGGAAACCCCGTCCACAGCTGATGAGATGATTATGATGACATGACGACGTTGCCAAAAATAACGGCACGCTTATGACATCAAACTGTTTAGGTAAGGAAGATCGCCATGTACGCTTTGGTGAAGACCGGTGGCAAACAATATCGCGTTTCAAAGGATGACACTATTCTAGTGGAACGTCTGGCCGCCGAAGAGGGCGAGCAGATCATTTTGAACGACATCGTCATGCTTGGCGATGGCGACAAGGTGACAATCGGCACACCGCTTGTTGATGGTGCGGGCGTTAGCGCCACCGTAATGCGCCAGACACGCGGCCCGAAAATCATCATCTTTCGCCGCAAGCGCCGGAAAAACCATCGCCGGACACAAGGCCATCGTCAAGATCTGACCCTTTTGAAGATCAACGATATCGCCGAAGACGCCAAAAGCCTTAAAACAGCAAAACCTGCTGCGAAAGCGGCGCCAAAGGCGGCTGAGTTTGGCGACGCGCCTGCGAAAAAGGCTGCACCGAAGAAAACTGCACCAAAAGCCGCTGCCGCGAAAAAGCCCGCAGCGAAAAAAGACTAATCAGAATAATGCCGCAATATTGGCTGTGAACAGATAGAAGGTTGGTAGAAAATGGCACATAAAAAAGCAGGCGGTAGTTCCAGAAACGGTCGTGATTCGGCTGGCCGCAGACTTGGTGTAAAGAAATTTGGCGGCGAAAGCGTTCTTGCCGGCAATATCATTGTTCGCCAGCGCGGAACGAAGGTTAACCCGGGCCAGAATGTCGGCATGGGCAAAGACCATACATTGTTTGCCCTGATCGAAGGCAAGGTTGCATTTCGGCAGAAATCAGGCGGCAAAATGTTTGTGGCTGTTGAACCGATGGCCGAGGCTGCTGAATAGCGCCTTTTGCATCACATAAATGACGCGCGGGGGGGGCAGGTTATGACCGGCAGCCGCGCAAAAGTTGAAGGGGGATAACAATTGTTGTTCCCCTTTTACTTATCTCGCGTGCGGGTACTTATCCAGCGTACGGGTGTCTTTCAGAGGGGTCGCCATCAGCAATCTGCGCCGCCAGATACAATAAAGCGCAAATTTGATAATTCGCGGATCACATAGCCAAGCTCAAGCTACAGTTTTGTCACCGCATCTGTTACCATCCGTCCAACCAAAGCAATAACCCCGTTTTTGAATACCGGAATCGTCATAATGAAATTTCTCGATCAGGCAAAAATCTACACCCGTTCAGGGCATGGCGGGCCGGGAGCAATCAGCTTTCGGCGTGAAGCGCATGTGCCATTGGGCGGGCCAGATGGCGGCGATGGCGGGCGCGGTGGTAATATTGTGGCGATAGCGGTCAATGGGTTGAACACACTTATTGATTATCGCTATCAACAGCATTTCAAAGCCGAATCAGGCCGCCCCGGGGCTGGCCGAGACCGAAGTGGGGCGTCAGGCAAGGATGTTGTCATGCGGCTGCCGATTGGCACACAGATCCTATCAGATGACCAGCAAACGATCCTTGCTGATCTAACTTATGAAGGCCAGACGATCATTCTTGCCAAAGGCGGGGCTGGCGGCAAGGGCAATGCCTTTTTCAAATCATCGACCAACCGCGCGCCGCGCAAATCACAGCCCGGCGAAGATGGTCAGGAAATGTGGGTCTGGCTGCGACTGAAATTGATTGCTGATGCAGGCCTTCTTGGTATGCCCAATGCTGGCAAATCGACGTTCCTTAGCGCCGTTTCGGCCGCCCGACCAAAAATCGCCGATTATCCCTTTACCACACTTCATCCCAATCTTGGGGTGGTCGGTATTGATGGCAAAGAATTTGTGATGGCCGATATTCCGGGGCTGATCGAAGGCGCGCATGAAGGCGCT
Organism: Alphaproteobacteria bacterium LSUCC0396; assembly: GCA_041228345.1. NCBI lineage: Bacteria > Pseudomonadati > Pseudomonadota > Alphaproteobacteria > Alphaproteobacteria bacterium LSUCC0396. The sequence continues at coordinate 1,376,764 of CP166131.1, forward strand.
GGCCTCGGTCACCGGTTTTTGGGCCATGTTGAACGGTGCCGGATTTTGCTGCATCTGATTGATGCCACAGGCGAAGATCCTGTTGCCGCATGGAAGATGTTGCGGCATGAACTAAAGGCCTATGGCGGCGATCTTTATGACAAGCCAGAGATTGTCGGGCTAACCAAATTAGATGCAACGCCCGAAGATTACGCAGCCGACCTTGCCAAAGCGCTAAAAGATGCTGGTGCAGGCCAGGTGCTAGCGCTGTCATCGGTAACAGGAAGCGGCGTGACGACAATGTTGCGCCAATTAATCAACGTGATTGAAACAAGCCGGGCAAAGGAAGCGGAGCCCGAAGAGGCTGTGCCATGGTCGCCGTAACACCACCTGCCACCAAAAAAGCCACCAAAACGGCCAGCAATAATGTGTTCGATGCGGCAAAAATCATCGTCATCAAGGTTGGGTCTTCCCTGCTTGTTGATGAAGACAAAAATGCCATCAACACGTCATGGCTTGCCGGTATTGCCAGCGATATTGCGCGGCTGAAGTCGGCTGGCAAGGACGTTGTGGTGGTCTCAAGTGGCGCGATCGCGCTTGGGCGCCGCCTCCTGAAAATTACCGATGGCAAGTTGAAATTACAAGAAAAGCAAGCCGCAGCGGCAACCGGTCAGGTGCTTTTGGCGCACGCATGGATGGACGCGCTTGGTGCGCATCAGATTCAGACAGCGCAGATTCTATTATCGCCCGATGATACCGAAACCCGGCGCAAACACCTGAATGCGCGCACAACGATGATGGCGTTGCTGGGGCTTAATGCGGTGCCGGTGGTGAATGAGAATGATACGGTAGCAACCGCCGAAATCCGCTTTGGTGACAATGATCGGCTGGCCGCCCGCGTTGCCGCGATGGTTGGCGCGGATTTGCTGGTGCTTTTATCCGATGTTGATGGGCTTTATACGGCCAACCCGAATGGCAGTGATACAGCCACCCACCTTGGCGAGATTGCTCAGATCACGCCTGAAATTATGGCAATGGCTGGGCCTGCCAACGCATCATACGCGTCTGGCGGCATGGTTACCAAGCTGGAGGCGGCGCGAATCGCCACCGCTGCTGGTTGTCAGATGATTATCTGTGATGGACAAAGCCCGGCACCGTTGTCACGCCTCGAAGCCGGCGCCAAATGCACAATTTTTGCCGCTGCGCTGACGCCGCATACCGCCCGAAAACAATGGATTGCTGGGGCACTGACACCAAAAGGAACGATCCGCATTGACGATGGTGCGGCCAAGGCTGTTCGCGCCGGCAGATCCCTTTTACCAGCCGGTGTCGTCGCGGTTCGGGGGCAGTTTGAACGCGGTGACCTGATCGAGATTGAAAATAACGCCGGAACGGTCATTGGACATGGGCTGTCCAGCTATGGCAGCGACGATGCCGCGGCGATCAGAGGTCACAAGAGCAATGCAATCGAAACCGTGCTAGGCTATCGCGGACGTGACGAGATGATTCATGCGGATAATCTTGTGATCAGTGATAGCTAGGCCTTAAATTCGCTAAGACGCTTTATCCGCGAAGATCCAAAGCCAGAAGACCTAAAACAGGAAGATAAATGGCACAGCAACTAGAAAAAACCAGCGACGCTACCGCCCTGATCGCCGCAATGGTCACCCGTGCGCGCGCCGCCCAATCGGTAATTGGCAAAAGTGATTTTACTACCAGATGCGCGGTATTGCAGGCCGCCGCCACGCTGATTCGCGCCCAAAAAACATCCATCCTTGAGGTTAATAAAAAAGATGTAGCGGCCGCCAAGGCCAGCGGCATCAGCGGTGCCTTTGTTGACCGTTTAACGCTTGATGATAGCGGTGTCGAGGCGATGGCAAACGGGCTTGAGGCAATGACGCGGCTGCATGATCCGATTGGCCATGAGCTGGCACGCTGGCAACAGCCAAGCGGGCTGGACATCACGCGCATATCAACACCGCTTGGGGTGATCGGTATCATTTACGAATCGCGGCCAAACGTTACGGTTGATGCCGCCGGATTATGCATTATTGCCGGCAATGCGGCGATTCTGCGCGGGGGCAGCGACAGCCAGCTGACCGCAAGCCTGCTTGCTAGCATCATGGCCGAGGGTCTGGACATGGTTGGCCTGCCGCGTGATGCCGTCCAGATGGTGCCAACGACCGACCGGCAGGCGGTTGGTGCTATGCTCGGTGCGGTTGGCGGCATTGATGTGGTGATCCCGCGTGGCGGACGCTCGCTTGTTGAGCGCGTTCAGACCGAGGCACGCGTGCCAGTATTTGCCCATTTGGAAGGCGTCTGCCATGTCTATGTCCATTGCGATGCCGATCCGGAAAAGGCGCGGCGCATCATGCTAAATGCAAAGATGCGGCGAACCGGTATTTGCGGGGCAGCCGAAACCCTGCTGATCGACAAGGCGGTTGCAGCCACGCTTTTGGCTGATATTACCGTCGATTTGTTGGCGGCTGGCTGCGCGCTTCGCGGCGATGCTGCGGCCTGTGCGCTGGTTCCAGCAATGACGCCAGCAACCGAAACCGATTTCTATACTGAATATCTGGATGCAATCCTGTCGGTTGCCGTGGTTGATGATATTGACGGGGCCATTGCCCATATCGGCAAATATGGATCGGCCCATACCGATGCGATTATTACCCAGTCAGCAGCAGCGGCAGAGCAATTCTTTGCCGAGGTCGACAGCGCCATTGTCATGCAGAACGCATCAACCCAATTTGCCGATGGCGGCGAATTTGGCATGGGGGCTGAAATCGGCATCGCCACGGGACGGCTGCACGCACGCGGACCCGTTGGGGCGGCGCAATTAACAAGTTTCAAATATGTTGTTCGCGGCGATGGCCAGACACGCAGCTAGTCATACCCACCAGATGCCGGCGCTGTTTCACAGCCGGTCACGCCTGAAAATTGGTCTTGTGGGCGGCTCGTTCAATCCGGCGCATGATGGTCATATCCATGTTGCGCTAGAGGCGCGGCGGGCCTTGAGGCTTGATCAGATATGGTGGCTGGTCAGCCCGCAGAATCCGCTGAAAAGTGCCGCCGGAATGGCATCACTTGCCACAAGATTGGCCTATGCCCGCGATATCGCTGGCGGCTATCCGTTTTTGCGCGTTCTTGCACCCGAGGCGGGCCTGCCTAAGAATTATACATATAATACGTTGATTTATTTGAAAAAAACCTTGCCACTTGCGCGTTTAGTCTGGATCATGGGCGCGGATAATCTGGATCAATTTTCGCGCTGGCACCGGCATCAGGATTTGATTCGCCTGCTACCCATTGCCGTAATCGACCGTCCAAGCTATTCTCTTAAGGCTATAGCGTCTGGTCGGTGGTTGCTAGGGCGGCGTTATCAGGTTGGGGAAATGCGCCGCGCGATTACGACAAGGTCACTAAAACTACCGGGCTGGTGTTTTATAGCTGGAAAACGTCATGCGGCTTCGGCCACGGAAATCCGGCAACAAGCGCAGCGCGCAACCGCCTAAATCCGCCCGAAGCCTGTAACAGAAGAGGCTTGAACATTTTGACAGGAGATACCCATTTCTAAAGCGCAAACTGCCTTAAATGCAGACCAAATCCTAAGCTTGATTACCAGCTCTCTTGACGACGACAAAGCCGAAAATATCCTGACAATCCCATTACAAGGTAAATCCGCAATGGCCGATTACATGGTCGTTGCGTCAGGGGCTTCATCCCGGCAAGTTGCCGCCATGGCAGAACATCTCGAATTTAAGCTAAAGCAACAGAAGGTCGATATCCTTGGCCTTGAAGGATTGCGGCAAGCCGATTGGGTGTTGCTGGATGCAAATGATGTGATTGTTCATATCTTCCGCCCGGAAGTGCGTGAGTTCTATGGGCTGGAGCGGATGTGGGTTGATGATACGCCAGCTGAAATTGTCAAAATTGGCAGCGACGCCTAGCGTAATTTTCGATCAGATCAATGGGTTCAGATCACTGGGTTCAGATTACGGGGCGGTCAGGGTCTAATTAATGCAATTACTAATCCTCGCCGTTGGCAAAGGCCGGGCATCGCCTGAAAACAGCCTGACACAAGGCTGGCTATCACGCTTGCCGCAGGGCGGCAGCCTGATCGAAGTTGAGTCAAAACTTCCGCCGGGGCAAAAACGTACCGATGACGAGGGCGACCGTCTTTTACGCGCAATGCCCGATGGCGCAGCCTTGGCCGTGCTTGATCCGCGCGGCAAGGATCTTTCATCTGAAGACCTTGCCGCATTGATTGATCGCTGGCGCAATGGCGGGTATGGCGCGGCCTGTTTTGCCATTGGCGGCGCCGATGGTCATGCAGATATATTGCGACAAAGAGCCGACCACACCATTGCCTTTGGCCGGGCTACATGGCCGCATATGCTGTTTCGTGCCATGCTTGCCGAACAGCTATATCGCGCCAGCTCGATTTTAGCGAACCACCCCTATCACCGTGCAGATTAACGGGGGGCACCTGACTGGTTACGATAATTTGGGGCCTGAAAAATTGGAGCCTGAAAAATTTGGGCGCAAAAATTTGGGGTGCCTCGATTGAAAGCATAGTTTATCTGTACATCAATCCATGCCCCGATTATAAGATCGTTATGGCTAATTATCACCCTTCAAACGGCCCGGTTGTCCTTTGTATTATGGATGGCTGGGGTCACCGTACCGCGGTTGAACATAATGCGGTCGCGCTTGCCAAGACGCCGGTTTTTGACGCGCTGTTTTCTGCTCAGCCGCATAGTCTGCTTGCGGCCTCGGGCGCCGATGTTGGGCTGCCGGATGGGCAGGTTGGCAATTCCGAGGTCGGTCATATGAATATTGGCGCCGGTCGGGTGGTCATGCAGGATTTGCCGCGCATCAATGCGGCGGTTAAAGATGGATCACTTGCCGGCCATCCCGAACTTGGCGCGCTGGCGGCACAGCTTCGGGCGTCCGGCGGCACTGCCCATGTAATGGGATTATTATCGCCCGGCGGCGTCCATGCGCATCAAGACCATTTTCTGGCGGTAATCAAGGGGCTGGTTGATGTCAGCGTTCCGGTTGCAGTGCATGGCTTTACCGATGGCCGCGATACATTGCCACAAGCCGCCAAGCAAGATTTACCGCGGTTTTTAGCCGATTTGCCGTCAGGCGCCACAATGGCAAGCATCATTGGCCGCTATTTCGCCATGGATCGCGATAACCGCTGGGAGCGCACACAAGCCGCCTATGACGCCATTGCAGGCGCCAGAGCCCCTGTCTATGCCATCGACGCCCTAGCGGCGCTAGAGGCGGCCTATGCGCGTGATGAGGGCGATGAATTCATCACGCCCACAATCATCGACAAATATCAGGGTATGCGGGATGGTGATGGCGTGGTGATGATGAATTTCCGCGCCGATCGTGCGCGTCAGATTCTAAATTGCTTTTGCCAACCTGATATTACCGGCTGTACCACCCAGCCGCTTCGGCTGGCCGCCATGGCTGGCATGACCAGCTATTCGAAATCACTTGATGCACATATGGTCACACTCTACCCGCCGTTGGATTTGCACGAGACGCTAGGCGAAGTTGTCGCGCGGGCTGGCAAGCGCCAATTACGGCTTGCCGAAACTGAGAAATACCCACATGTGACGTTTTTCTTTAATGGCGGCGAAGAGGCGCTACAGCCCGGTGAAGACAGGGAAATGATCGCGTCGCCAGCAGTTGCAACCTATGATTTACAGCCCGAAATGAGCGCGCATGACGTGCTGCAAACCGCACTGAACAGTCTTAAGACCAAGGCGCATGATCTGTTGATTATTAATTTTGCCAATCCTGACATGGTCGGTCATACCGGCGATCTAGCTGCCGCCATTCATGCGGTTGAAACGGTCGATCGCTGCGTTGGCAGGCTGGTTGAGGCGCTCGTCACTGCTGGTGGGCAGATGCTATTGACCGCAGATCATGGGAATTGTGAGGTGATGTGGGATGATGATGCCGCGTCGCCGCATACCGCGCATACCACCAATCTGGTGCCATTAATTCTGGTTAACGGTAATGCGAATACAAAACTTGCCAATGGGCGGCTGGCCGATCTTGCGCCCAGTTTGCTGGCGATGATGGGAATCGCCAAACCGGCGTCAATGACCGGTATCAGTTTGTTATTGCCAACCACCTAGCAAAATGAACAGGCCAAGGCTGATGGCCGCCCCAATAATGGCCATGATCTTGCCATTAGATGGTGCGATGATTTACCTTCCAAGATCGGGTTGGGGTTGTATGCAAGCGTATTGACTGGCACGATAAGCAACTAGTGATATAAGGGTGAGGTCACCATAGGCCGATCTGTTTTGGCTACTCTATTCGGCGGGATATTAGGAGCAATTGTAAATGCAAATTGTCAGCTTTCTCTCTTCGCAAGGGCGCCGGATACGTTATGCCGCCTTGCCGTTCATTGCTGGCGCGGTCATTGCCGGCTTGGCAATGCCGACGCTTACAACCGCGCAATCAGGCAAGAATGATGCTGTTTACCGGCAGCTTGGCCTGTTTGGTGATATTTTCCAGCGCGTTCGTGAAAGCTATGTTGATGAGGTCGACGAAAAAGACCTTATCGAAGCCGCCATTAACGGGATGCTGACCTCGCTTGACCCCCATTCTTCTTTCCTGAACAATGAAAATTTCAGCGATATGCAAGTTCAGACCAAAGGTAAGTTTGGCGGACTTGGTATCGAAATCACCATGGAAGACGGGGTGATCAAAATCGTCTCGCCGATTGATGACACGCCCGCCGCCAAAGCCGGATTACAACCCGAAGACCTAATCATCGCAGTCAATGATGAGGCGATTCGCGGTATGGGCCTTAGCGATGCAGTCGACCGGCTGCGCGGCGAGGTCGGGTCAAAGGTCACGATCACGGTAAAACGCGGAAGCAAGGACCCGTTCGAGGTTACCCTCAAGCGCGACACGATCAAAATTCGTTCGGTACGTGCCAAGATGTTTGACGGTATCGGCTATTTGCGAATCACCACTTTTTCCGAACAGACCACACCCGGGCTGACCAAGGAAATCGACAAAATGTTCCGTGATCACGGCGAAGACCTCAAAGGCTTTGTGCTTGATCTTCGCAACAATCCGGGCGGCTTGCTGAATGAGGCGATTTCAGTCAGTGATGCGTTTTTGGAGCAGGGTGAAATTGTTTCAACGCGCGGTCGGCGTGGTGAAAATGCCAGCCGTGCCTATGCCCGCCCCGGTGATATTGCCAAAGGTTTGCCGCTTGTCGTGCTCATCAATTCAGGATCAGCCTCAGCCTCGGAAATTGTTGCCGGCGCGCTAAAGGATCATCGCCGCGGGGTGCTTCTTGGGACGCGCTCTTTTGGCAAGGGATCGGTGCAATCGGTCATTCCTGTTTCCGGTAATAGCGCCATGCGGCTGACCACGGCGCGCTATTACACCCCATCAGGCATTTCAATTCAGGCCAAGGGTATTACCCCTGATATCGAGGTGGCACTCGCACGTATTGAAACTCTTGAAGGCGGCAATACACGCGAAGAAGATTTGCAAGGTGCGCTTGATAAAAGCAAAGCTGGGCAAGCTAGCAAGGACAGCGGCGCGTCCGGCGATAGCAAAGGCGATACCCCAGAGGCAGCCGCTGGTACAGCGCCGGAAGATCAGTCAAAAATTGATTATCAACTGGCCCGCGCACTGGATTTGATCCGCGGCGTTTCGATTTTTAATGTTACAAAGCCGGGGTCTTGATTATGCGGAATATCCCCTATGATGAACGGCCATACCGGCCTTGTGTCGGCATCTTTCTGATCAATGACAAAAAGCAGGTCTTTGGCGGTCGCCGTATCGACAGCCGCGCCGAGGCATGGCAAATGCCGCAAGGCGGGATCGACCCTGGCGAGACAGCGATTGATGCCTGTATGCGTGAAATGGGCGAGGAAATTGGCACATCATCGGCAGAGTTGCTGTGTGAGCATGATGATTGGCTCTATTATGATATTCCGCTGCCACTTGCTGACCGGCTGTGGCATGGACAATATAAAGGGCAAAAGCAGAAATGGATGGCGCTTCGTTTTACCGGTGACGACGCCGATATTAATATCAATACGGCTGAGCCAGAGTTTTGCGAATGGCGCTGGTTGGCACCGCGTGATCTGGTCGATATGGCGGTTCCGTTCAAACGAGACGTCTATGATGATGTGCTGGCAGCGTTTCGCGATTTTGTCTAGCAAGGCTGCTGGACGAAATCGCTTAAAGCAGGCCCGAACCCAAGCCCCGCATTCCAGCCCCGAACCCAAGCCCCGCATCCAGCCCCCATCCGAATGGGAAAAGAGTAAAAAAAAAGGGCCGCCAACTCAATTGGCAGCCCTTTTTGTCATTCTGATTTACGGTCTATAGCGCGTCGATAACCGCATTTAAAAACGCAGCCTCGGCTTCACCTGCCGTCGCTGCTTGTGCTTTCAAAGACGCCGCATCGGCGGTGCCGAGGTCAATCGCGCGTTCGGCCAGAATCGTAACGGATTCGCCAGAAACATCGGCAAGACCACCGTCAATCATGAACCGGTCAATGATTTTGCCATCTTCATGCACTTCGACGATACCGCGCGCCAGATCAGCCAGTAATGGCGCATGCCGTGGCAGCACGCCAAACAAGCCTTCAACCCCTGGTGCGACGACCATCTGCACAGATTTCTGTGCCATGACGCGGGCTGGTGTTACCAGTTCCAATTGTGTCGTTTCAGCCATGCTACCGCATCCTTATGCTGGATCGAACAGAGACGATGCGTTTACGCAGCGTCCTGAGTGAGTTTCTTCGCCTTTTCGATGGCCTCTTCGATGGTGCCAACAAGATAGAAGGCCGCCTCTGGAAGATGATCATAATCCCCCTTCAAGATACCCTCAAAGCCAGCGATTGTGTCTTCAAGGCCAACCAGCTTGCCCGGTGAACCGGTAAAGACTTCGGCAACGTGGAACGGCTGTGACAAGAAGCGCTGGATCTTACGGGCACGTGCCACGACCAGCTTATCTTCTTCAGACAATTCGTCCATACCGAGAATTGCAATAATGTCCTGAAGTGACTTGTACTGCTGCAACACTTCTTGAACTTGACGGGCGATATTGTAGTGATGCTCACCAACAATCCGCGGGTCAAGCATACGAGATGATGAATCAAGCGGGTCAACCGCAGGATAAATACCAAGCTCGGCAATCTGACGCGACAGAACTGTGGTCGCATCAAGGTGGGCAAATGATGCCGCTGGTGCCGGGTCAGTCAAGTCATCGGCAGGAACGTAAATCGCCTGCACTGACGTGATCGAGCCTTTGTTTGTTGTGGTAATCCGCTCTTGCAAGGCACCCATATCGGTTGCCAGAGTTGGCTGATACCCCACCGCCGATGGAATACGGCCGAGCAATGCCGACACTTCGGAGCCAGCTTGGGTAAAGCGGAAGATGTTATCGACGAAGAACAGCACGTCCTGGCCTTCTTCATCACGGAAATATTCAGCCAATGTCAGACCGGTCAAGGCAACACGTGAACGCGCACCTGGAGGCTCGTTCATCTGACCGTAAACAAGGGCTGCTTTTGAGCCTGGACCGTCAGTCTTGATAACGCCCGACTCGACCATTTCATGATAGAGATCGTTACCTTCACGGGTGCGCTCGCCGACACCGGCAAACACTGAATAACCACCATGCGCCTTGGCAACGTTGTTGATCAATTCCATGATCAAAACGGTTTTACCAACACCGGCGCCGCCGAACAGACCAATCTTACCGCCCTTGGCATATGGTGCCAAAAGGTCAACAACCTTGATGCCTGTTACCAGAATTTCAGCTTCGGTTGACTGATCAACATATTCAGGGGCTGAACGGTGGATTGGATAATGCTTCTTTGACTTGACTGGCTTGCCTTCATCAACTGGCTCACCAATGACGTTCAGGATACGGCCAAGCGTTTCAGGTCCGACAGGAACGGTGATTGGCGCGCCGGTATCAACCGCCTGGGCGCCGCGCACCAAACCTTCGGTTGAGTCCATCGCGATGGTACGAACAGCTGATTCGCCAAGATGCTGCGCAACCTCAAGCACAAGTCGCTGACCGTTGTTGTCGACCTCAAGGGCGTTTAGAATGGCAGGTAGTTCACCATCAAACTGAACATCAACAACCGCGCCAATAACCTGACTGATTTTACCAATTGCTTTATTTGCCATGGTCTTCTTACTCCGGGCTAGAACCGTTTTAATTGCGGGCATCATTGCCCTGATCATTTTGTTTTATTCAGCTGCTAAATCTATAGCGCTTCAGCACCTGAAATAATTTCGATAAGTTCGTTCGTAATTGCTGCCTGACGGGTTCGGTTATACACCAATGTCAGACCGTCAATCATTTCACCAGCATTTCTGGTGGCGTTATCCATTGCCGTCATCCTTGCGGCAAGCTCGGCCGCAGACGATTCCAGCAAGGCACTGTAAATCTGTGTTGAAATGATGCGTGGCAGCAGGCTTGCCAGCAATTCATCTTCTTCAGGCTCATAATCATAATTACCGACAGCATCCCCGTCGCCCGCCTCAGCAACCTCGGCTGGGATTAACTGGGTCAGCTTGACCTCTTGGGTGATCGCATTGACGAATTTATTATAAATCATGGTGCAAACGTCGAAATCACCATTTTCAAAACCGCTGCGGATTGTCTCGCCGAGGTCAGCTGCGTCAGAAAACGCAACTGAGGTGCCTTGGATACCTTCGAGGCTGGCAATGTATTTATCGCCGAATTCGCGCCGAAGCGAATCAGCCGACTTCCGACCAACCATCAACAGCTTTACAGTTTTGCCTTCGCTGGTCAGGCGCGCCACTTCGGTGCGTGTCTGACGCGTGATCGACCCGTTAAAACCGCCGCAAAGACCCCGATCGGCTGAAATGACGACCAGCAGATGTGATGCTGATTTTCCATTTCCGACGAGCAATGCAGGGGCAGAACTCGGGTCAGCATTGGCCGCAAGATTGGCAATAACACCACGCATCCGGTCGGCATATGGCCGGCCAGATTCCGCTGCCTCTTGCGCCCGACGCAATTTCGCCGCAGCCACCATTTTCATGGCAGCGGTGATTTTCTGCGTGGACTTGACGCTGTTAATGCGCGTCTTGAGATCCTTCAATGATGCCATTTACCAAACTCCATTTTGCGGCGTCAAAACCCCGCAAATGCCTTCACCATTTACGAAAAGCTTTTACCAAATGCCTCGATGGCCTTTGCTAATTTGTCAGATGTGGCATCCGACAATGCTTTCTCATCACGGATTGTATCGAGAACGTCCTGATTGTTGCTGCGAAGATGATCAAGCAGCCCTGCCTCAAAGCGGCCAATATCAGATACGGCGATCTTATCAAGATAGCCTTTCACACCAGCAAAAATAACCGAAACCTGCTCTTCAACGAGCATCGGGCTATATTGAGCCTGCTTCAGCAATTCGGTTAGACGCGCACCGCGCTCAAGCAACGCCCGGGTTGATGCGTCCATGTCTGATGCAAACTGGGCAAAGGCCGCCATCTCGCGATACTGCGCCAATTCCAGCTTGATCGTGCCGGCAACCTGCTTCATCGCCTTGATCTGGGCAGCTGACCCAACGCGGCTGACTGACAGGCCGACGTTAACCGCCGGACGAATACCTTTGTAGAACAGTTCAGTCTCAAGGAAGATCTGCCCGTCAGTAATCGAAATAACGTTTGTAGGAATAAACGCAGACACGTCACCGCCTTGTGTCTCGATCACTGGCAGCGCGGTCAATGAACCTGAACCATTTTCAGCATTCATCTTGGCTGCACGCTCAAGAAGCCGTGAGTGCAGATAGAAAACGTCACCCGGATATGCTTCACGTCCCGGTGGGCGGCGCAGCAACAGGCTCATCTGGCGGTAGGCAACTGCCTGCTTTGACAAATCGTCAAAGACAACAAGCGCATGCATGCCATTGTCGCGGAAATATTCGCCCATAGCCGCCGCTGTGTAAGGGGCAAGGAACTGCATTGGTGCCGGATCGGACGCGGTTGCGGCAACGACAATTGAATATTCCATCGCGCCTTGCTCTTCTAGTGAGCGAACGATCTGGGCCACTGTTGACCGCTTCTGACCAACCGCAACATAGATGCAGAAAAGCTTTTTGCTGTCATCTTTACCTGCTGCGTCATTCACCGCCTTCTGGTTGATGAAGGCGTCAATTGCAATCGCGGTTTTACCGGTTTGGCGGTCACCAATGATCAATTCGCGCTGACCACGGCCAATCGGGATCAGGCTGTCAATCGCCTTCAGGCCGGTCTGCATTGGCTCATGCACTGACTGACGCGGCATAATGCCCGGTGCTTTTACTTCAACGCGGCTACGCTTGGTGTCTTTTAGCGGGCCCTTGCCGTCGATTGGGTTGCCAAGCGCGTCAACAACGCGGCCAAGCAGGCCCATGCCGATCGGCGCATCAACGATTGATGACGTCCGGCGCACAACATCGCCTTCACGGATCGACCGGTCATCGCCAAAGATAACGATACCCACATTGTCCGATTCAAGGTTAAGCGCCATGCCTTTCACGCCGCTTTCAAATTCGACCATCTCACCGGCCTGAACTTCATCCAGACCGTGGGCACGGGCAATACCGTCACCGACTGAGAGCACGCGGCCCACCTCGGCAATTTCCGCCTCACTACCAAAATTGGCAATTTGTTCCTTGAGGATCGCTGAAATTTCAGCCGCACGAATATCCATCACGCAACACCCTTCATGGCTGATTCCAGCCGGCTAAGTTTGGTTTTGATTGACGTATCAATCATACGAGAGCCGATGCGCACCACAAGACCGCCGATCAGTGACGGGTCTACACGCATCGAAAGTGACAATTTGTCGCTGCCGGCAAGCCGGGCGACAGTTTTCTCTACAACCGCCTTGCGGCTGTCATCAAGTTCGACAGCTGAGATGACTTCGGCAGAGATTTGACCGCGACGGCTGGCATGTTCTTGCTGAAATGCCTGAATGACGCGGGGAAGCGCACTCAACCGGCCATTTGCCGCCAGAGTACCCAAGAATTTGATGGTCAGCGCATCGGCACCAGCTTTTTGCAGAATTGCGGTGATTGCTGCCTGCTGTTGTTCGCGCGACAGGATTGGCGATTCGACCAGCTTTCGAAGGTCTTGGCTTTCACCGAGCATAGCTGAAATGCTACCCAATTCGTCATGGATGGAATCAACTTTATTGCTGTCGACGGCCAGCGCATAAAGCGCGCCGGCATACCGCCCTGCAAGACCTGTAGCGCCTGAACTCACCGACTAAACCCTCATCCTAAAGAAATTCGATTTTTGGGTGCACCACCCGTCGCGCGCTGACGCGGCCCGACCAGTTGTGACGGGTGGTTGCTATCATAGCCATGCCCGAAAGGCAAGCAGTCACGCCATGAAAAATTGACGAATTTTCGATGCACCCCACCCGCAGGCGAGGTGCTAAACTCTAGAGGAAACTATAGGGGTCGATGTCAATCTGCATCCGCACCGATGACGGCAGCTTGATTGCCCCAAGCCATCCCTTCAAAATATGCTGAATATTCACACCCTTATCGGCCCTGATAAGCAATCTGGCGCGATGTTTTCCTTTCAAAAAGCCGATCGGGGCAATTGCCGGCCCGTAAATCTGCACCGCATGAAACTGGGGGCGGGTCGCGTCAATCTGGCGAAGCGCCTGATGCAGCCGGTCTTCATGGGGCGAGGCGATGATAACCGCCGCCAAGCGGCCAAAGGGCGGCATTCCGGCAGCATTTCGAGCCGCCGCCTCTTGTGCCAGAAAGGCGTCACGATCACCAGCAATCAGACTAACCAGAACCGGATTTTCCGGTTCCAATGTTTGCAGTAACGCGGCCCCCGGGCGCGATTCGCGTCCGGCACGTCCCGCCACCTGACTAAGCATCTGAAATGTGCGTTCAGCGGCGCGCAAATCACCACCAGCAAGCCCAAGATCAGCATCAACCACCCCAACCAGTGTCAAATGCGGAAAATGATGTCCCTTGGCGGCCATCTGCGTGCCTATGATGATATCAACCTCACCATCGCTGACCGATTGGATAAAGGCTTCGGCCGCTTTTGGTGTGCCAACGGTATCGCTGGACAGCAGGGCAAACCGCGCTTCGGGAAACCGGAAAAGCACCTCTTCGGCAAGCCGCTCTACCCCGGGACCACAAGCCTGCATCTGATCCTTTGCACCACAAGCCTGGCAATCATTGCTCGGGCGCGATTCATGGCCACAATGGTGACACCGCAGACGACCTGCCAAACGATGCGCCACCATCCATGAATCGCAATTCGGGCAGGTCACTTTGGTGCCGCAGGCCCCGCAAAGCGTCAATGGCGCATAGCCGCGCCGATTCAAGAATAACAGGCTTTGTTCACCGGCTTTAAGTCGCGCCTCAATGGCCTCGACAAGGGGCGGCGCCAGCCATCTGCCACGTTCGGGCGGCGTTTGGCGCAGGTCAATCGCGGTAATATCGGGAAGGCGGGCATCATGAACCCGCTTTGGTAACGTTAAGTAATCATACCGCGCCGAAAGCCCCGTTTTACCAGCATTGACCCAGCTTTCCAGTGACGGCGTCGCGCTTGCCAGAACCACCGGCACCTGATCAAGCTGCCCCCGCAATACCGCCATGTCGCGCGCCTGATAGATTGCCTGATCTTCCTGTTTAAAAGCATGCTCATGCTCTTCATCAACAATGATCAATCCAAGCCGCGAAAATGGCAAAAACAAAGCCGATCGTGCACCCACCACGACCTCGGCACGGCCTTGCAGCACAAATCGCCATGATTTGCGCTTTTGCGCAGGTGAGATATCGGAATGCCATTCAACCGGCGGCACGCCAAAGCGCGCGGTAAACCTTGCGCGCCACGCAGCAGACAGGGCAATTTCAGGCAACAGAATCAGCACCTGCTGTCCAGCCGCAACGGCCGCTTCAACGGCCTCGAAATAGACCTCGGTTTTGCCCGAACCAGTTACCCCGTCAAGCAGGCAAGCCCGAAACCCATTGCCAACCGCCCGCCGCAAATGAGATGCGGCCTTTTGCTGGTCGGCAGTTAAGGTGACACTGCGCGCCCCATGCCCTGAATTATGCCGCAACGCCGGTGGCGGCTGATCCGCCGAAACCAGCTCTACACGCACAAGCCCCGCGTCTTCCATGCCGTTTAAAACCGCCTGACTGACCCCACAAGCAGCGGTGATCGCAGCAGCGGTAGCGCCAATCTTCGATGGAATATTACCCTGATTATCCGGTGTTTGCGGCCTCGTTTGGGCGGCAAGGTAATCAATAATTTTCTGACGTGATACGGTCAGCCGCGCACCAGCCTCTGGCATTTTATGATAATAGCGTTTTTGCTGTGGCGGGCGCCCAAAGGCGGCGGGCTGGCTCAACACCATTTTCACCACCGCACCAAGCGGCGCCATCGTCCAGGCCGCAACCCGTTCGATAAACAGCACCAGCGCTTCAGGCAATGGCGGCAGTTTAACCAGCGTTTCAACCGCCCGCAGCTTGGCCATCGGCACATCACCAAGCGCTGGCCCCATGACAATACCGGGCAAATGCCGCCCGCCAAAAGGCACCATCACAAGGCTGCCTCTTGACGCACCAAGCGCTGGCCCTGCGAGATAATCATAGATCCCGCCAACCGGCGCAGCAACCGCAACCGCCAGTACAGCTGGTTGTGTCATGGCCTCAGGGTCATTCATGATAAATCTTTATACAGCATAGGATCCTATGGAATTTATTCGCCACCACAGCTAGGCTGATCACACATCATTTTTAAGATTGTGGATTTGCGAAGTTGCTTCAAGTAAACTTGCGTGGCGGGCTGAAAAAGCGCAAGCATCAATCCAGTTAAAACAGGATCAACACCATGAAAATTTTTCTTGATAGTGCCGACATTGGCGAGATCACCGCGCTTTGCGATACTGGATTTGTTGATGGCGTCACAACGAACCCGTCATTGATTGCCAAGTCTGGTCGCAACATCCTTGATACGATTGCCGAAATTTGCCGCCTTGTTGATGGGCCGGTTAGCGCCGAAGTGACCGCAACCGATTTTGAAACAATGCTTGCCGAAGGCCGCAAGCTAGCTGCAATCGCGCCAAATGTAACGGTCAAAGTGCCGCTTACCCGCGATGGGTTAATGACCTGCCGCGCGCTGAGTGATGCTGGCACTGATGTGAATGTCACCTTGTGCTTTACCGCAGGTCAGGCCTTGCTAGCGGCCAAGGCTGGGGCGAAATTCATTTCGCCTTTTGTCGGGCGGCTTGACGATATTGGCCGTGACGGTATGGGACTGATCGAAGAGATTTGCAGCATCTACGCAAATTATGACTATCAAACTGAAGTGCTGGTGGCCTCGGTGCGCAGTACCCAGCATGTTGTCGATGCCGCGCTGATGGGGGCTGACGTGGTGACCTTGCCACCAAAGATTTTAACGGCACTTTACAAACACCCGCTGACTGACAGCGGTTTGGATGCTTTTTTGCAAGACTGGAAAGATACCGGTCAGTCGATTCTCTAGGTTATTCTGACAGACAAAGGCAGCGTTATGGCAGCAGATAAACCGGATACATCCATCACCGCCAAAGATGTTGCCAATTTTCTGGCTGGCAACCCCGATGCCATGTCAGACTTGCTGGCAACCGAACCAGAGTTTCTGGCCACCTGCCTGACTGCGGCTGGCACCCATGCCGCTGCTCACATGGATAATAAAGTGGTTGACCTGATACCGGCGCTGGCCGCCAAAGCGCGCCAAGATGCCCGCAAAATTAGCCAGACACATCAGTCGCTATTGCATGTTGCGGCTGAAAATATGCTGAATTGGACGCGGTTGCATCATGCCACATTGGGGCTTCTGGCCAGTACCGATCTGGCCGGAATGTGTCAGGTGATATCAACCGAATTTCCGGTGATCTTTGATCTTAGCCAATGCCAGCTCATCACCGAGGCTGAAGCTGGCCTAAATTCTGGTCTACAGGTTGGGCTGGCGGTACATCCGGCCGACCAGATAAATGCCGCCACCCAAGGCCGCGGCCTGTTTTTGGGTCTACCAAACGATGCTGCGCAAGCCCTGTTGATAAAGCCGGCACAAAGCCTAGCAATCATTAGATTGCCCGACCGGTTGCTGGACCCTGTATCGCAGTGCCTGTTATTGCTTGGTGGCAAAACGGCTAATAGTTTTCACCCCGACCTTGGCAGTGACCTATTGGTGTTGCTGGCCGAAATGGTGGGCGTAACCTTGGCCGCGCGACTGGAATTGCAGGCAGAAATGACATGATCGCAGCGGCACATCGGGCAGCATGGTTGCGCTGGCTCGCCAGTGAAAAACGCTATGGCGCAAACACGCTTGATGCCTATGAACGCGATCTTGACGATTTTTCCAGCTATCTCTCAACAACGACGAATACGGCCGATGCACCGCTGTCACGTCAGCTATTTCGCGGCTGGCTTGCGGCAATGGCATCGCGTCAGCTGGCGCGCACCACGATCGCCAGACGTGTATCATCAATACGCAGTTTTTACCGGTTTTGCGGGCGTAACCGGTTGCTTGATGTTCCCGATCTTGGCTGGCTTCGTGCCCCGCAACCGCCGCGCGCCGTGCCAAAATCAATGTCACCGGATGATGCGCGCGCGTTGCTGAATGCAATTTTCGCGCGGCGTGGGGCTGACTGGATCAAAAAGCGCGACTTTGCCGTCCTCATGCTGCTTTATGGTGCTGGATTGCGAATTTCCGAGGCGCTTGGACTATGCCGCAAGGATGCCCCGCTTGGCGACTGGCTTCGCATTACCGGCAAGGGCGACAAGATACGCGATGTACCCGTCCTAAAGGCAGCAGCCGAGGCGGTTGATGACTATCTGGCATATTGCCCGTTTGATGGTGGGCCGAAAGCACCGCTGTTTATCAGCAGCCGCAACAAGCCGCTTGGCCCCCGTGCTGTGCAGCGTTTGCTTGAGGAGCTGCGTGTCGAGCTTGATCTTCCTGGTCACGTCACACCGCATAGTTTACGCCATGCCTTTGCCACGCATCTTCTTGGCAATGGTGGTGATCTAAGGGCAATTCAAGAATTGCTTGGCCATGCCAGCCTGTCGACAACTCAGCGCTATACTCATGTTGATGAGACGCACCTCATACAGATACACCGCGATACCCATCCGCGTGCACGCCGATAGCCAGTAACGCAAGTCACCACTTAATGCAATTTTGATTTTGCCGGATGGCTAGATATGGATAGCGCGCCCATCAACCGCCAGCGCGGCTTCTTTGACGGCCTCATTCAAGGTCGGATGGCCGTGACAGGTGCGGGCAATATCTTCAGATGACGCGCCAAAGGCCATTGCCGTGGCACATTCATGAATAAGGGTTCCCGCTTCATGGCCGATGATATGGACACCCAGAACCTTATCGGTTTTGGCGCAGGCAAGAATTTTGACAAAGCCGTCAGTATGACCTTGGGCGCGCGCCCGGCTATTTGCCGAAAACGGAAATACGCCCTTGGCATAGTCGATACCCGCGTCGTTTAACGCCTCTTCAGATTTGCCAAGCGTCGCAATTTCTGGCGCTGTATAGACAATCCCCGGTACCAGATCATAATCGACATGACCGGGCTTGCCGGCCATCATCTCAACCGCAGCAACCGCATCTTCCTCGGCCTTATGCGCCAGCATCGGCCCATCAATCACATCACCAATCGCATAGATATCCTCGATGCTGGTTTCAAAACGCGCATCAACCGCAATGCGGCCACGCGGCGTCATAGTGACCCCGATTTTTTCAAGCCCCAGCCCTTCAGTCGCTGGATGACGGCCAACCGAAACCAAGGCGATATCTGCGTCAATCGTCGCTTCATCGCCGCCATCAGCTGGCGTTACGGTCAGGCTAACGCCTTTTTTATCAGCCTTGGCCGACTTCACCGCTGTACTAAGGCGGAATTTCAACCCCTGCTTTTTCGCAATTGTCATAAATTTCTTGGCAATTTCACTATCCATGCCCGGCAGAATCCGCGGCAGATATTCGACCACCTCGACCTCGGCGCCCAATCGCGCCCAGACAGTGCCAAGCTCAAGCCCAATATAACCAGCACCAATTACCACTAGTTTTTTTGGCAGCGTTTCAAGACTAAGAGCGCCGGTTGAACTGACGATGCGTTTCTCGTCGATGGTAATACCCGGAAGACTGGACGGGTGACTGCCAGTGGCAATCATGATTTTTGCCGCCTTATATTCGCCCTTATCCTTGCCATCGCTGATGGTAACACTGCCCGCACCGGAAATGGTCGCACTGCCTTCAAGCCGGGTAATCTTGTTTTTCTTGAACAGAAAATCAATGCCACCAGTCAATGTATCAACAATGTCACTTTTCGATTTCATCATCTGCTGCAAATCAAGTGACACCGAGCCAAGCGTGACCCCCATATTGCCAAGCGCGCCAGAGGCCGCACTGGCAAAATGTTCGGACGCGTTCAACAACGCCTTTGACGGGATACAGCCAACATTAAGACAAGTGCCGCCAAGCGTTGGCCGCTTTTCAATACAAGCGACATTTATCCCAAGCTGTGCCGCACGAATCGCGCCAACATACCCGCCCGGGCCAGCACCAATGACGATAAGATCAAAGCTGTTATCCTGCATCTTGGGTTCCTTCTTGCTCGCGCCATTTACCCGGGATGGACTCTTTCGGCGGTTTGATGCCCCCTAATTTTACGGGCCTTAATCTTACCGGCCTTAATCTTGCGGGCCCAAATTAGATAGGCCCAAATTAGACACCAACCAACAAGCGGCGTGGATCTTCGACCATTTCCTTGACCCGTGCGAGGAATGATACCGCCTCACGGCCATCAATAATCCGGTGATCATATGATAACGCCAAATACATCATCGGACGAATTACAATCTGATCATCAATGACGACGGCGCGTTTTTCGATCTTATGCATACCTAGAATACCACTTTGTGGCGGGTTTAAAATTGGCGTCGACATCATCGAGCCATAAACCCCGCCATTCGAGATGGTAAAGGTACCACCAGCCATTTCATCAGGCGTAATCTTGCCATCACGGGCACGAAGGCCAAAATCTGAGATGGCGCGTTCGGTCTCGACCAAACTCATCTCGCCAGCATCCTTGATCACCGGCACAACAAGCCCTTGCGGCGTGCCAACCGCAACGCCGATATTATAATAGTTTTTATAGATAATATCAGTGCCGTCGATTTCGGCATTTACCGCCGGAAATTCACGAAGCGCCTGAATTACCGCCTGAACAAATACCCCCATGAAGCCAAGCCGGACTTCATGCATGGCTTCAAAAGCATCTTTATAATCAGCGCGCAACTTCATCAAGGCCGACATATCCACCTCGTTAAAGGTGGTCAGCATCGCCGCGGTATTTTGCGCCGACTTTAACCGTGACGCAATTACCTGACGCAATTTTGACATGCGCACACGTTCCTCGCGCGCGGCATCAACGGCACGCGGCGTAACGCGGGGTAGGGCTGGCGCAACGGCGGGTGCAGTTACCGCGGCGGCTGGTGCGGCTTGCGGTCGGCTAATTGCGGCCAGAATATCGGCCTTGGTTAACCGGCCCCCAACGCCAGTTGCCGGGATATTTGCCGGATTTAGATTATGTTCTTCTACCAGACGGCGAACCGCTGGTGACAGATCGGATGTGTCAATTGCCACTGCCGGCGCGGCAGATGCGGTAGGGGCTGAGGGTGCGGTAGGGGCAGCGGGCGCGGCAGATTCTTTTGCTGCTTTGGGCGCTTGTTTCGCGCCGACAGCACCTTCTTCAACCCGCCCCAATAGCGCGCCAACTTCAACCGTTTCGCCTTCCGGCGCGACAATCTCGGCAAGTTTACCGGCAACCGGTGATGGCACTTCCAACGTCACCTTGTCGGTTTCAAGCTCAACGATCGGTTCATCCGCTGCAACAGCATCGCCAGCCTTTTTAATCCAGCGCGCAACCGTTGCGTCGCTTACAGACTCGCCAAGTGTTGGAACATGAATATCAACTGACATTATAAGCACCCTCCTACGGTACCTTGTCTTAAATTGCGCCAGATTATCAGGCGTTATCTATTTCTTTGCCGAAGCTGTGTTTTTTGTTTTGCCTGCTGGTTTGCTTGGCGATAGGCCAAGCGCTTCATCTACCAATGCCTTTTGCTCACGGTTATGACGCGCCAGCGTCCCCGTCGCAGGCGATGCGGCCGCCGGACGACCCGTATATAAAAGCCGACTCTGAGCCATATTGATTTCGTCCATAACCTCTTCGATAAAGTCGCGGATAAATGTCCAGCTGCCCATATTTTTTGGCTCTTCCTGACACCAGACAAGTTCCGCATTCGGGGTCTTTGCCAGACGCTTCATCACTGATTTATGCGGGAAGGGATAGAGCTGTTCAAGACGCAGAATTTCAATATCCCACGCCTCCGCTTCGTCACGTGCGGCCGCCAGATCATAATAAACCTTGCCCGAACACATGACGATGCGCCGTGCCTTACCATGATTAACCTTGGTACCTTTTTCATCAAGCAGACGGTGAAAGCTTGTGCCAGGGCCCATTTCGGCAAGGTCGGAGACCGCTGCCTTGTGCCGCAACAGTGATTTTGGCGTCATCACAACAAGTGGCTTGCGGAAATTGCGGCGCACCTGACGACGCAGAACGTGGAAATAATTGGCCGGCGTGGTGCAGTTTACCACCTGCATATTATCCTCGGCACATAGCTGCAGATACCGCTCAAGGCGCGCTGATGAATGTTCTGGCCCCTGACCCTCATAGCCATGCGGCAGCAACAGAACCAGCCCGTTCATGCGTAGCCATTTTGCCTCACCAGACGAGATAAACTGGTCGACGACAACCTGCGCACCGTTGGCAAAATCACCAAACTGCGCTTCCCACATGACCAGCGCATTTGGCTCGGCCTGCGAGAACCCATATTCAAATCCCATGACCGATGCCTCGGAAAGCGGCGAGTCGATCACTTCAAAAATTGCCTGATTTTCATCAAGATTAGTCAGCGGTGTGTAGCGTTCTTCGGTTTTCTGGTCGATAAAAACAGAATGGCGTTGGCTAAATGTGCCGCGGCAAGAATCCTGCCCCGATAAACGCACCGGATTACCATCAAGCACGGTCGCTCCAAAGGCCAGATGCTCGGCCGTTGCCCAATCAATGCCTTTGCCCGATGCAATAGCATCAGCGCGCGCTTTCAAGATGCGCAATAGCTTTGGATTCAGCGTCATATGATCCGGTGCTGCGGTCATCACCGCACCAATTTTGCGCAACCGGTCAAGCTCCACAGCGGTATCCCCGCGCCGCTCATCACCATGTGCGGCAACCATGCCTGACCAACTACCTTCAAGCCAATCCGCCTTGTTCGGCAGATAGTTTGTTCCCGCCGCAAACTCATCATCAAGATGCGCAACCCGGTCTTCGATGACCTTATTTGCGCCGGCCTCGTCATAAACACCCTCGGCAATCAGGCGCGATGCATAGATTTGTCGAATCGACGGATGCTCGGCAATCGCCTTATACATCAGCGGCTGGGTAAAGGCTGGCTCATCACCTTCATTATGACCAAAGCGGCGATAGCAGAATATATCAATGACGACATCTGTGCCAAAGGCCTGACGGAATTCAGTGGCAATCCGCGCGACATGAACGACCGCTTCGGGATCATCGCCATTCACATGAAAAATCGGCGACATAACCATTTTGGCAACATCGGTTGGATAAGGCGATGACCGCGAATAATGCGGACTGGTGGTAAAGCCGATCTGGTTATTCACCACAATATGGATCGTACCACCAGTGCGATAACCACGAAGCGCCGAAAAGGCGAAGGTTTCACCAACAACACCCTGTCCGGCAAACGCCGCATCACCATGCAGCAAAATACCCATAACTGCGGTGCGGTCAGCATCACCGCGCTGCTGCTGTTTCGCGCGAACGCGTCCCACCACGACCGGATCAACAATTTCCAGATGCGACGGGTTTGGTGCCATCGACAGATGGACTTCAACGGCGTCAAATTCACGATCAGCCGATGCGCCCATATGATATTTCACATCACCTGATCCGCCCACATCTTCAGGATTGGCAGGGTTGCCAAGGAATTCGGAAACGATGGCGCGAAACGGCTTTTGCAGAACATTATGCAGCACATTCAAACGGCCACGATGGGCCATGCCGATCACGGCCTCGCGCAGGCCTAACTGGCTGCCACGTTTAAGGATCTGTTCCAATGCCGGTATAATCGACTCGCCACCATCCATACCAAACCGCTTGGTACCGGTGTATTTTTTATGGAGATAACGCTCAAACTCTTCGGCATCAACAAGGCGCTCATAGATCGCTTGCTTGCCCTTAACCGTAAAATCGGTCTGATTACCGATGGCCTCGATGCGCTCTTGTATCCACGCCTTTTGCGCCGGATCTTGAACATGCATAAATTCAACACCAATCGTGCCGCAATAGGTTTTGCGAAGTCGGCCAAGAATTTCCGTTAATGTTGCCGTTTCAAGCCCAAGAACATAATCAATAAAGATTGGTCGCTCCCAGTCATCGTCACCAAAGCCATAGCTTGCCGGATCAAGTTCGGGGTGAAGCGGCTTTTCCTCAAGCGCCAGTGGATCAAGATTTGCCAACAGATGGCCGCGAATACGGTAAGCACGGATTAGCATTACCGCACGAAGCGAGTCCAATGTAGCGGCGCGCATATCTACAGCATTGATTTTGCGCCCAGTACCATGCGCCTGTGCCACAGCCTTGATCGAGGCATCAGCATCAACCGCGCCGACAACGCGGCTTTGCGGCCGACCCCAGCTTGGCCCGGCCTCAACATCAGCACCAAAATCACCGGCTTTGCCCAATTGTTCGAAATAGGCCGCCCAATGCGGATCAACCGATAACGGGTTTTCACGCCACGCCTTGTTCATTTCGGCGATAAAGGTCGCATTTGCCCCAGATAGAAGACTAAAATCGATTGCAGCGCCCATGACTACATCACCAATGTTAGAAGCAGTATCATCCATGAAAAAATTCACATTCCCTAGCGTGTCGAGGCTCGAATAGTCTTTCAGTCTATTCGTTAATTTCGGTATTTCAAGTCGTATAGGTATTTCCTGCCAAATGACAATGAATCCGACATTGTTTTAGGCAAAAACTAGGGGCCGTCAACCGCCTAAAAAGATCAACCTCGACGAACAGAAGGCCGGCTTTAACCGGCCTTTTTTGATGATTTTAAATTGGCTGGCAAAAGCGCATTTATACCTAGAGTTTATCAACAACCTCATTCAAGGTTTTGACTGCCGCAACCGAATTGTCAAACATCGCTTGCTCATCAGCATTCAACTCAATTTCAACAATCCGCTCGACACCGTTGGCACCAAGAACAACCGGTACACCAACATAAAGCCCGTTCAGACCATAAGCCCCATTAACATAGGCCGCACATGGCAACAGCCGCTTTTTGTCTTTCAAATAAGCGTCGGCCATTTCAATAGCCGATGATGCCGGCGCGTAAAAGGCCGAACCGGTTTTCAACAAGCCAACAATTTCAGCGCCACCATCACGAGTACGCTGGACGATTTCGGCAATCTTTGCATCGCTTGACCAGCCCATCTTGACCAGATCAGGAACCGGAATGCCGGCAACCGCCGAATAGCGCACCAGTGGCACCATCGTATCGCCATGGCCGCCAAGAACAAATGCCGTCACATCTTCAACAGACACATTAAACTCTTCGGCAAGGAACAGACGGAACCGCGCAGAATCAAGCACACCCGCCATACCAACAACCTTATTGGTCGGCAGACCAGACGCTTTTTGCAGAACGCCAACCATGACATCAAGCGGGTTCGTAATGCAGATCACAAACGCATCGGGGCAATTGTCTTTGATGCCGGCGCCAACCTGCTGCATTACCTTGGTGTTAATCCCGATCAGATCGTCACGGCTCATGCCCGGCTTGCGCGCAACGCCAGCGGTAACAATAACAACGTCACTGCCCGCCAAGGCGGCATAATCATTCGCGCCTGAAACATTTGCGTTAAAGCCCTCAATCGGACTTGCCTGCGCAATGTCGAGCGCTTTGCCCTGAGGAACCCCCTCGGCAATATCAAACAGCACAACATCACCAAGCTCTTTCAGCCCAGCCAGAAGCGCCAACGTGCCGCCGATGTTACCAGCGCCAATAAGGGAGATTTTATTACGTGCCATATCAACAAATTCCATAAATTGCAGGGATCAAACCGTACCGCGCAATGTTACGAGCCTTTGCCCGTCGCGCCGAACACGTTTTTTGTGTACCTAACTATCAAATAACATACAAGCGCAAACCGGCAACAGCCAGTCTTCACGCACTGATTTTCCAATGCGTTTTACTGGTAAGTTTTGCCCATGAATTTACCGGTGAATTTACCGGCAATTATCACTGGTTTTGCGCCTTGCCACGCTGCGCCATTTCTCCTAGCCGCGATGCGGTGCGGGCAAATTCAAATTGCCACTGGTGACCCTGATAAAGTGTGGCAATATCCGTTTCAGCCGACGCAATCAAGAACCTGCCCCGATCATATAGCGCATCTATCAGCCACATAAAACGGCGTGCAACATGTTCGTTCGCATCATTAAATTGTGGTACGTCGCTTAGCACAAGCCCGGCGAACCGGCCTGCAACCGCCAGATAATCACGCGCACCAAGCGGCACATCACACAGGCTGGCAAAACTGGCAAAACCAACGTCGCCAGACACATTTTCGATCGTAATTTCACGTCCAGCCACGCGAATTATCTCGGCAGAAATTTTACCATCACCGGCAAGCTGGCGAAAGGCGGCGTCAAGCTGTGGCCCGGCGGCCTTGGCGGGAACGTGCCATGCTGGCAAATTGGCAAGAACGGTACCGCGCCAATCAGTGCCATCATCAAGTCGGCACATCTCGCAACGATCCTTCAAAAGCGCGATGAAGGGCAGGAACCGGTCACGATGCAGCCCGCCCTTATAAAGATCATCAGCATGGCGATTGGACGTTGCAACAACAACAATTCCGCGTTCCAGCATACCAGAAAAAAGCCGTGCTAAAATCATTGCATCGGCAATGTCGCGCACTTCCATTTCATCAAAACAGATCACCGCACCACGCCGCGCCAGTTCGCCCGCCGCCGCCTCAATCGGGTCATCCGCGCCGTTCGTTCGGGCTTCATGGATAACATCTTGCGCCAGCACCATAAAATCATGGAAATGTAGGCGCCAAATAGCGGGGCGATCCGGATCGTCAAGCCCTTGGGCAATCACCGCATCATGGAACATATCCATCAGCATGGTTTTGCCGCGACCAACCCCGCCATAGATATACAGCCCTTGAACTGGGTCTGATCGGCGCGGCATCAGGCGGCCAGTTATCCGGCGTAACAAAGCCGGCAAACGAGATTTTGATTGCGCCGCCACGTGCAGCTGGTCGATTAACTGATCAAGTCGCACCGCCATTGCCGCTTGAGCCGGATCATCATTTAGGGCTTTTCCAGCAACCAGCGCGGCCAATTGCTGGCTTGGATAGGCACTATAATCCCGCTGGCCGTTTGTCATAAGGATATACCGCCCCCGCGAATTATGCCCAACAGTGACCGCTGCCTTCAGGCAGGTTTAACGCTGGGCCATCTCGCTTTTAATACCGGCAATGGCCTTGCCCGGGTTCAACCCTTTCGGACAGGTTTTCGCGCAATTCATGATCGTATGACAACGATAAAGCGAGAAGCTGTCATCAAGCGCATCAAGCCGTTCACGCTTTTGCTCATCACGGCTGTCAGAAATCCAGCGATAGGCCTGCAGCAAAACCGCCGGGCCAAGATATTCGTCGCTGTTCCACCAATAGCTTGGGCAGGCCGTCGAACAGCTAAAGCACAAGACGCATTCCCATAATCCATCCAGCTGTTCGCGCTCGGCTGGTGACTGGCGGCGTTCCTCGCCCTCAGGGGCGGCAGTTTCTGCCTTCAGCCATGGCTCGATAGAGGTCAATTGCCGGTAAGCATTGCTGAGATCGGGCACCAGATCCTTTACCACCGGCATATGCGGCAGTGGATAAATCTTCACATCCCCCTTTACGTCGCTGATGCTTTTTAGACAGGCAAGGGTGTTGGTGCCGTCGATATTCATCGAGCATGATCCACAGATACCCTCGCGGCAAGACCGGCGAAAGGTCAGACTGCTATCGGTTTCATTTTTGATTTTGATCAGCGCGTCCAGTACCATTGGCCCGCAATCATCAAGATCAATTTCGAAACTATCAATGCGCGGCTGGGCATCATCATCTGGCGACCAGCGATAGATTTTAAAGGTTTTTACATCGCGCGCACCCGCTGCCGCCTTATGGGTTACCCCACCGGTAATCTGCGAATTTTTCGGCAATCGAAACTCGGCCATTTTTCTTTCCTCGTCCTTACCTAGTAAACGCGCGGCGCTGGCGGGATGGGAGCGATATCATTGCTCAACGTGTTCATCACAACATTGCGATAATCAAGCTTTGACTTATTGTGCTCATCAAGCCACATGACCGTATGTTTCATCCAGTTTTCATCGTCGCGCTCAGGCCAATCTTCATGTGCATGGGCACCGCGCGATTCCTGCCGCTGTTCGGCTGAACGGATGCTGACCAGAGCTTGGCTCATCAGATTTTCTAGCTCTAATGCCTCGATCAGGTCTGTATTCCAGATCAGCGATTTATCAACAACGCCAATCTGTCCCATTTTGCCAGCAATCTTATCCATCGTGGCAACACCATCAGCAAGCGATACACTTGACCGGAATACTGCCGCATGGCGCTGCATGGCGTGCTGCATTTCCAGCCGAATCGACGCTGCGCTCAAGGTGCCACTGGCATGACGCATCCGGTCAAATCTTGCTAGCGCCTTATCGGTGGCGGCTTGGGGGGCACGTTTTGAGGTTACGCCCGGCGTGATGGTTTCAGTGGCACGGTGCGCCGCGGCACGGCCAAAGACAACAATATCAAGCAATGAGTTTGTGCCAAGACGGTTCGCGCCATGAACTGACACGCACGCCGCCTCGCCAATCGCCATCAAACCCGGCACGACAGCGTTCTGGTCATCCTTAGTTGGGGCCAGCACTTCGCCATGATAATTGGTCGGAATACCGCCCATATTATAATGCACAGTTGGCAGAACCGGAATCGGCTCACGCGTTACATCAACACCGCAGAAAATTTTCGCCGTTTCGGTAATGCCGGGAAGGCGGGTATGCAATGTGTCAGGATCAATATGCTCAAGATGCAGCATGATATGATCCTTATTCGGGCCAACACCGCGACCTTCATTAATCTCAATCGTCATCGCGCGGCTTACCACATCGCGGCTTGCCAGATCTTTTGCAGTCGGGGCAAAACGCTCCATGAAACGTTCACCCTCAGAATTGGTCAAATAGCCGCCTTCACCGCGCGCACCTTCAGTGATCAGAACACCAGCGCCATAGACGCCGGTTGGGTGAAACTGCACAAATTCCATATCCTGCAGTGGTAATCCAGCACGAAGCGCCATCGCATTACCGTCGCCAGTACAGGTATGCGCCGAGGTACAGGAGAAATACACCCGCCCATAACCGCCAGTTGCCAGCACGGTCTGCTGTCCCCAGAAACGGTGCAGACTGCCATCTTCCATGCAAAGCGCAATGACCCCAGCACATTCGCCATCTTCGGTCATCAGCAGATCAAGCACAAAATATTCAATATGGAAATGCGCCTGATATTTCAGACATTGCTGGTACAAAGTATGCAGGATCGCATGACCGGTTCGGTCAGCCGCCGCACAGGCCCGGCGCGCCATTGATTTGCCATGGTCTAATGTATGACCACCAAACGGACGCTGATAGATTTTGCCTTCTTCAGTGCGGGAAAACGGCACGCCGTAATTTTCCAGTTCGATCACTGATGGGATAGCGTTTCGGCACATATATTCGATGGCATCCTGATCGCCTAGCCAGTCTGACCCCTTGACCGTGTCATACATATGAAAGCGCCAGTTATCGCCTTCGCCCATATTATTAAGCGCGGCGCCAATTCCGCCTTGTGCAGCAACGGTGTGCGAGCGTGTCGGGAAAACCTTTGTGATACAGGCGGTTTTCAACCCGCCAGCAGCCATGCCAAGCGTGGCACGCAAGCCGGCACCGCCCGCGCCGACAACGACAACGTCATATTGATGGTCAGTGATTTCATAAGCACTCATTACCTAAATCCTTTTCTATGCGACCATTTCGCAAGCCTGTTCGATGCCGAACCCTTCACTGCCCCCTATATCAGTCCCACAATCATACCAACCGATATAAGGCTGGCTGCTGCCGCAATGGCGAAAACGCCACGCGCAATTGTCACCAGCGCCAAACGGCCACTGGCAAGCGGAACATAATCCTCGATAATCATCTGCACCCCAAGCGCGGCATGAAACAAGCCAGCACCCACCAAAACCGCCAGCGCCAGCGCATGGTACGGCGTCGCGACAAAGCTTTTTGCCGCAGCATAATCAAGCGCGCCTATCATCGCGACGAGATAGGTAAAATACACCATCAATGCCAGCGTGATGACCGCGCTGATCCGCTGCCAGCGCCAATGTCCAAAGCCTGGGTCTCGTGGATTTTTTGCCGATGATTTTGCCATGCTAAAAATCCTTTTTTACAAAACCACCAGCCATAGGGCAGCAGTCACCAGAACGGTCAAAACAAGCACCAGATAGCCACTTTGATAAACCTGTTTGACCTCCAGCCCGAGGCGAAGATCCCATGACAAGTGCCGAATGCCGTTCAGGCCATGATAGACCAGCGCCAGCGAATAGCCAAACAGGACAAATTGCCCCAGCGGGTGCTGTAATGAGGCTGCAACGGATCCGAATATATCAGCGCCCGCCGCCAATGCCGCCAGCCAAATTGTCAGCAACAGGCTGCCCGTTGCCAAGACAGCACCACTGGCCCGATGCATGATTGACATTACCGAGGTCAGTTGCGGGCGATAGACCTGTAAATGCGGTGATAATGGGCGCGGCTTGGCCATTTGATCCTCACGTGGTCATCAAGAAGAAAGGCTGAGCGCAAAACACACCCAGACTGCGATTTAGACTATGATTTATATGTGGTATTGAATGCCAATAGTCAATGTGTAAGGGCGAAAACTCTGTCATCATATGCCGCGTTGGGGCGCATTGAAATGCCCGCCATAGTTTAGCATGACATCACGGCAGAAAGCGCCGCTTTAGGCTCAGCATCTGCGGCTAGGACTATCGCTGTCTGTCAACGATTCATGGCTTTGATTGCGTTTGCCTTTTCGCCAAAAGCACTGCAAATATGATTCCATGGAACAGATATTATCAATTCAATCAGCAGTGACGCTTGGCTTTGTCGGCAATAATGTTGCCGCGCCGGTGATAACGCATCTCGGGCATCAGCCATTATTGGTCAATAGTGTCACGCTTGCGGCGCATCCGGGCTATGGGCTGATCGCGGGTGGACCAACGCCTGATGCGACATTTACAGAAATTCTAGACGCCTTACCGGCCCTTAACGCGCTCGCCAATATCGGCGCCGTGATCACCGGCTATCTTGGGGCCCCGTCGCAAATTAACGCCATTACAAATTTGATCATACAATGGCAGGCAGCACAGCCAAACGGGCATTATGTGCTGGATCCGGTGCTTGGCGATAACGGCCGTATCTATGTTGACGATCAGCTTGTTAGCGAAATGCGCGATCAACTGTTACCGCTTGCCAGCTTTCTAACGCCCAATCAGTTTGAGCTGGAACTTCTGGCCAAGCAGCCCGTGACTGATGTCGCGAGTGCAACTGCGGCGGCGCGGCAATTACTGGCGCAAAATCCGCGCTTAAAAGGGGTTGTTGCAACCGGCATTAGCGGGCGTGATGGCCGCGTACATGATTGTTTTGTCACCTGCGAAGACGCGATTGATCTGGCCACAAATGATCTGGCTTATGAAAAACGCCCTACCGGCATTGCCGGTGGCGGTGATTTACTAACTGTCATTTTTACCAGCTGGCTTGCCGCTGGCCAGTCGTTTCATGCCAGCTTTACTGCCGCCAGCACCCAAGCGCATGCCATTATCGACAAAAGCGCGAACCATCTGGAAATCGCGCTTCTGGAAAATCTGTATCGACTCACAGCGATCGGCGCGGAACAGTAATCATAGGCCGACAGCGATTAAAGGGGGAAGCGATTAAAGGGCGACAGCGATCAAAAACGACCCTGTCACCCCGATGATATGCAGTAACTGCCTAGCGGCCGCTAAGATTACGTGCGGCAAATAATTCGGCGATCTGCACCGAATTAAGGGCGGCCCCTTTTCTTAGATTGTCTGACACGCACCAGAACACCATACCATTTGGCACGGTCGGGTCTTTGCGAATCCGGCTGATATAAACCGCATCTTCACCGGCCGCCTCATGTGGGGTGACATAGCCTTCATTCGCCCGATGGTCGACAACAATCACCCCTGGCGCATTTTCAAGTAATGAGCGCACGGCTTTTTCGGTCATTGGCTTTTCGGTTTCAATGAAAACCGCCTCGCTATGACCAACAAAAACTGGAATCCGGACGCAATGCGCAACAAGCTCGATTGCCGGATCAAGAATTTTCTTGGTCTCGGCGCTCATCTTCCATTCTTCCTTGGTAAAGCCATCATCAAGGAACACATCAATATGCGGGATCGCATTAAAGGCAATCTGTTTGGTAAAGATTTCCGGCTGAACCGCATCATTCACGAAAATGCCGCGCGTCTGGTTAAACAGCTCATCCATCGCTGGACGTCCGGCACCTGACACCGCCTGATAGGTTGATACGACAACACGTTTGACCGAGAATTCATCATGCAATGGCTTTAGCGCAACAACGAGCTGAGCTGTCGAGCAATTCGGATTAGCAATGATATTGCGGCCATTGTTCTTGATCAAACAGCCTTCGATTGTATCGGGATTGACCTCTGGAACGATCAGTGGCACGTCACTATCCATCCGGAAGGCCGATGAATTATCAATCACCACACATCCGGCCGCACCAGCCTTTGGCGCATAGGCCTTGGCAGTATCGCCGCCCGCCGAAAACAGTGCAATATCGGCAGTGGCAAAATCAAATTTATCAAGTGCCTGGATGGTGACGATCTGATCCTCGCCATATGACACTTCCTTGCCAACTGATTTTGACGAGGCAAGCGCATATATTTTGTCCGCCGGAAAATTCCGCTCGGCGAGGGTTTGCAGCATTTCACGGCCAACCGCACCGGTTGCGCCAACGACGGCAACTTTGTACCCCATTCTAAAATCCTCCAGTAAAGGCCCAATATCCATGTCCGTTTGGTTGGGCGGCTAAATTTCCACCAACAACGGATATGGTGGTTTGATTTAACGTGCCAGACGATCCATTGCGTCAAGCACGGCTTTGGTCATGCCTTCGGTACCGGTCTGCTCGCATCCCGGGGCCATAATGTCGCCGGTGCGTTTCGTTTCCAGCGCAATATTGACAGCCTTTTCGACCAGGTCAGCTTCTTCCGCCTGATCAAAACTATAGCGCAGCATCATCGCAAAGCTGAGGAACTGTGCCAAAGGATTGGCCAGACCCTTGCCCGCGATATCAGGGGCAGAACCATGCACTGGCTCATACATTGCCTTTGGCAGGCCAGTCTCAGGATCGGGCGTACCCAGCGATGCTGATGGCAACATCCCCAGCGAACCGGTCAACATTGCCGCACAATCTGACAAAAGATCACCAAACAGATTATCCGTAACGATCACGTCAAACTGTTTGGGGTTGCGAACCAGCTGCATGGCGCAGTTATCTGCATACATATGGCTAAGTTCAACACCATCGCCCTCTGCCGCATGAAGCGCGGTCATAACCTGCCGCCACAACACGCCGGAATGCATTACATTGGCCTTTTCAACCGAGGTAAGACGGCCGTCGCGTTTGCGTGCCAGATCCATACCAACGCGGCCAATCCGCTCAATTTCGGGGGTTGTGTAGGCGTTAGTGTCATAGCCTCTTTTAATACCGTCGCCCAGATCATCAATGCCCCGTGGTTCGGCAAAATACGACCCACCGCACAATTCGCGAAGAATCATGATATCAAGACCGGATACAACTTCAGGCTTTAACGTCGACGCATCAACCAATGTCGGAAACACCATTGCCGGACGCAAATTGGCGAAAAGATCCATTTCCTTACGCAAGCGCAACAGGCCTGCCTCGGGCCGCACATCAAACGGAACGCCATCATATTTCGGCGTGCCAACAGCGCCAAAAAGCACCGCATCACTGGCAATCGAATCGGCAAGGGTTTCATCGGTCAATGGCGTGCCATGCACATCATAAGCAGCGCCGCCAACAAGGCCTTCGGACAAATCAAAGCCGAGGCTGCGATGTTTTGCCAGCCAGTCAATGAGCTTCATATTGGCCTGCATGACCTCATTGCCAATGCCGTCACCGGGCAACACCATTACTTTGCGATTAGACGCCATCTTCTTTTCCTTCACTTCAGAGCTTTGAGCTAGGTCGCGTTTAAAGCCAGGGTTGATCCTTGTCACGCTGGGCTTCGAAACTGTCGATATTATCCGCTTTTTCAAGGGTAAGACCAATATCATCAAGCCCTTCGAGCAGACATTTCTTGCGGAACGGATCTATCTCGAATGATACCGTCGGACCATTTGGACGCCGGATTGTCTGAGTCACCAGATCAATTGATAATTCAGGGTTTTCCGTGTCAGACGCATCGGCCATCAGCGCATCACGATCATCCGCACTAACCACGATTGGCAAAATGCCATTCTTGAAGCAGTTATTATAGAAGATGTCAGCAAAGCTAGTTGAGATAACGCAGCGAACGCCAAAATCAAGCAACGCCCATGGCGCATGTTCACGGCTTGATCCACAGCCAAAATTATCACCAGCCACCAGAATTTTCGCATCGCGATAAGGCGCACAGTTCAACACGAAATCGTCGATCTCGGTGCCATCCTGACGATAGCGCATCTCATCAAACAAATTCTTGCCGAGGCCAGACCGTTTAATGGTTTTCAAAAACTGCTTCGGAATAATCATGTCCGTGTCGATGTTCAGAATATTCATCGGCGCGGCAACACCGGTCAGCTTGTCAAATTTCTGCATGGTATCGCTCCGTTTTCTTTGATGTTCCGCACATCGGCAAGATGGCCGGTCAACGCTGCTGCAACCGCCATTTGCGGGCTTACAAGATGCGTGCGACCGCCACGGCCCTGACGGCCCTCGAAATTCCGGTTTGATGTCGACGCACACCGCTCGCCCTCGGCAAGCTTGTCAGCATTCATCGCAAGACACATTGAACAGCCCGGCTCGCGCCATTCAAATCCGGCATCAATAAAGACCTTGTCCAGACCTTCAGCCTCGGCCTGTTCTTTGACAAGGCCTGAACCCGGCACCACCAGCGCGCGCATTCCATCGGCAACTTTACGGCCCTCAGCCAGTGCCGCCGCTGCCCGCAAATCCTCGATCCGGCTATTGGTGCATGAGCCGATAAAGACAGTATCAACCTTGATATCGGTCAGCTTTTGTCCGGGTGTCAGCCCCATATAGGCAATTGCCCGTTCCATTTTGGCGCGCTTGCTGGCATCTTTTTCCTGATCCGGCAACGGCACTGAACCGGTGATCGCCAGCGCATCTTCAGGGCTGGTACCCCATGTCACGGTTGGCGCAATATCTTCGGCTGCAAGCGTGATCTCGACATCGTAACGCGCATTCGCGTCTGACGGCAGCGTTTTCCAATAGGCAACGGCACGATCCCAGTTTTCACCCTTCGGTGTCATTGGGCGGTTCGCCAAGTAATCATAGGTTGTTTGGTCGGGCGCAATCATGCCGGCGCGCGCGCCAGCTTCGATGGCCATATTGCAGACCGTCATCCGGCCTTCCATACTGAATCCACGAATCACTGATCCGGCAAATTCAATCACATGACCCGTACCGCCAGCGGTACCGATCTTGCCAATGATTGCCAAAATCACGTCCTTGGCGGTGACCCCATCTGCAAGCGTGCCATCAACGGTGATGCGCATATTTTTTGCTGGCTTTTGGATTAATGTCTGGGTTGCCAGCACATGTTCGACTTCAGATGTACCAATGCCAAAGGCCAGCGCCCCAAATGCGCCATGGGTTGCGGTATGCGAATCACCGCAAACAATGGTCATGCCGGGAAGGGTAAATCCCTGTTCAGGGCCAATCACATGAACAATACCCTGACGGATATCATCCATCGCAAAATAAGGAACGCCGAAATCGGCCGCATTTTTTTCAAGGGCTTCAACCTGAATGCGGCTTTCTTCATCCTCGATACCGACCGAACGGTCAGTTGTTGGAATATTATGGTCGGCAACAGCAAGGGTGCGGTTCGGGGCCCGTACGGAACGGCCAGCATTACGCAGACCTTCAAAAGCCTGCGGACTGGTCACTTCGTGAACCAGATGCCGGTCAATATAAATCAGGCAAGTGCCATCTTTCTGTTGATGCACAACATGTGCATTCCAGATCTTATCAAACAGAGTTTTTGGAGCCGACATATCATTCTCCTGATTGCTGCCGGCGAGGAGGTCATCTCAAAGCCGGTCTGGCAATTTAAGAAGATGACGCCTCGCGATAGGTTGTTTTTTCAGCGATACGCGCTGCCTTACCGGTACGGCCACGCAAATAATACAGCTTTGCACGGCGGACACTACCACGACGCATTACCGTAACACCGGCAACTTGCGGGGCATGAGTTGGGAATACGCGCTCGACGCCTTCACCATAAGAAATTTTCCGGACGGTGAATGATGAATTAACACCATCGCTTTTGCGCGCAATACAGACCCCTTCAAAAGCCTGAATCCGCTCACGCGTTCCTTCGATCACCTTAACGTCAACACGCACGGTGTCACCTGGTGCAAATTCTGGCAACTGGCGTTGGCCAAGCACTTTCTCGATCTGTTTATTGCCTATGCGGTCAATGATGTTCATCGCCCGATTCCCTTCATAAATTCCGTGTCACCCGGATCGGTTTTCTACCGACCGCCAGCCCCGTGCTGGTGGGTCACTTATCTTTGCCTTTTTGCAGAGCCTGCCTGTCCAGATATTGTTGCCACAAATCCGGACGCCGACGCTGCGTCTCTTTTTCTGCCTCCGCCTGACGCCATTCAGCGATCTTGCGATGGTGGCCCGATGCCAGAATTTCCGGCGCTTCG
This sequence comes from Alphaproteobacteria bacterium LSUCC0396, assembly GCA_041228345.1. Taxonomy (NCBI): domain Bacteria; kingdom Pseudomonadati; phylum Pseudomonadota; class Alphaproteobacteria; species Alphaproteobacteria bacterium LSUCC0396. The sequence continues at coordinate 1,412,999 of CP166131.1, forward strand.
ATGCCATTCCAGACGCGGGGTTGGGTATAGTGCGAATGCTCCAACAATCCGGTCTCAAAACTTTCCTCGCGGTGGCTGGCTTCCTTACCCATTACCCCGGGCAGCAAGCGTATCACCGCATCCATCACTGTCAGCGCAGCGGTTTCACCACCTGACAAAATATAGTCGCCGATACTGACTTCCATCATACCAGCCTGATCGATCACCCGTTGATCGACCCCTTCATACCGCCCACACAAAAACACCGCCCCTTTGGCAGCGACCAGATCGCGCACTAGCGCCTGATCCAGCAACCTGCCACGCGGTGACAGGTAAAGTCGTGGGCCCGGGCAATCTGCCGCCGCAGCCAGTGTCGCCGCAACAACATCCGGTTTTAACACCATACCGACACCACCGCCTAGGGGGGTATCATCCACAGTCCGGTGCTTATCGCGCGCAAAGTCGCGAATGTCCAGCGTTTTCAGCGACCAAATGCCTTCATTTAGCGATTTTCCTGCCAATGAATGCGCCAAATGTCCCGGAAACATCTCTGGGAACAACGTTAGCACGGTTGCCTGCCAATGTGGGCGCGTCTTCTTTGCATCGGTTTGCTGGCGAATATGAGGTTCAGCTTTTGTCATCTCACCCCCCTTTTACCAACAAGACTGACCCGTTCTGGTCAGTGCACCCGATTATTCGTAAAACCACTTATTCCGGTTGGCCATCCAATAAGCCATCTGGTACCAAAAGACCAATTTTACCCGCTTTGATATCGACCGTAATTAGGTTTTCACCGCCAAATGGCACCATGATTGTTGGCCCTTTGTCCGGTGCCAGCTCGGCAATCTCGCCTGCGCCAAAATCATGGATTGCAACGATCTTGCCAAGCGGCTTGCCATCCTCGGCTGACACCATCATGCCCAACAGATCAGCATGATAAATCTCATCATCATCCAGATCCGGCAACTGCTCACGCGCCACATAAAGCGTTGTGCCGCGTAAAGCCTCGGCCGCATCGCGCGTATCAACGCCTTTGGCCCGCACAATCGCCAGACCTTTGGCGTTAACCGATGTTACCTGCAACTGCATTTGCCGGCCATCATCCAAGATAACCGGCCCATAGGCGGCAAGCGCGTCGGGGGTCGAGGTAAAAGGTTTTACCTTGAACTGCCCCTTGATACCTTGCGCACCAACAATCGCACCAACTGGTAAATGGCTGGTTAGGCTTTGTTTCGTCAAACCCAAGCCAGCCTCAGTATTGCCAGCCTTGGTATTGCCAACCAGCCGGTCGCCAGTCGCCACTAGCTGTCCGCCTTTTCCTCAGCAGCTTCTTCAGCAGGTGCTTCTTCAGCAGGAGCAGCAGCAGCAGGTGCTTCTTCAGCAGGTGCTTCTTCAGCAGGTGCAGCAGCTTCTTCGGCAGGTGCCTCTTCAGCAGGTGCTTCTTCAGCAGGAGCAGCAGCAGCAGCGGCTTTAGCTTCGGCAGCGGCAGCGGCTTCAGCGGCGGCGGCTTCGGCGGCGGTGGCGGCAGCTTCAGCCGCTTGTGCCTCGCGATCAGCACGCTTTTTACCCGGTGCCGATTTCTTTGGCTGGTCACGAATAACCGGTGCTTCGGTCAGGCCTGCAGCGGCCAGCATCTTGTGGACGCGGTCGGTTGGCTTGGCGCCTTGGCCGAGCCAGAATGTGATCCGCTCGCTGTTCAAGGTCATGCGCTGCTCATGCTCTTTTGGCACCATTGGATTATAAGTACCAACACGCTCAACGTACCGGCCATCGCGAGGCGATGATGCCTCGGCAACAACAATCCGGTAAAATGGGCGTTTTTTTGCACCGCCGCGTGCCAGTCTGATTTTCAAAGCCATGAATTTATCCCTTTCATTGGCGTTAGTCGTCGATAAGTCTATTTCTTCTTACCGGGGGGTTTGCTACCCAATCCCGGCAATCCATTGGCGAGGCTGTTTCCCAATCCTTTGGCAAGACCGCCGCCCAATCCCTTTGCCAGCCCACCAGAGCCAAGCCCACGCGATAGCGCGCCTAAATCCGGCATTCCGCCAGCGCCGCCGCCCAAACCGCCACCGCCAAGCATTGCCTTCATCGCTGCAGCGCCAGTTTTACCGCCGAGCTTTTTCATCATGCGGGCCATATCTTGATATTGTTTAACCAGCCGGTTTACATCTTGAACCGTGGTCCCTGATCCGGCAGCAATGCGTTTGCGACGTGATGCGTTCAACAAGCCAACCGAAACGCGCTCTTTCTTTGTCATCGACAAAATGATCGCTTCCTGACGTTTTATCATCCGGTCGTCAATACCGGCAGCCGCAATCTGTTTTTGCATTTTACCAATGCCGGGCAACATTCCCATCAGCCCGCCAAGTCCGCCCATTTTCTGCAATTGGCGAATCTGTGCCAGAAAGTCATTCATGTCGAACTGACCTTTGGCCATGCGTTTTGCCAGACGCTCAGCCTCTTCAAGTTCGATGCTCTCGGCCGCCTTTTCGACAAGCGCGACAACGTCACCCATATCCAGAATACGTCCAGCAAGCCGCGCCGGATCAAACTCTTCAAGCGCGTCCTGTTTTTCGCCAACACCGACAAGCTTGATCGGACAGCCGGTAACATGACGCATCGACAAGGCCGCACCGCCACGCGCATCACCATCAAGACGGGTCAGCGCAATGCCGGTTACCCCAACAGCCTTGTGGAATGCCTCGGCCGTATTTACCGCATCCTGACCGGTCATCGCATCGGCAACCAGCAGAATTTCATGCGGGTTGGTTACGTCTTTGATGGTGCGTAGTTCGGCCATCAGCGCTTCATCAATGCTAAGCCGGCCAGCTGTATCGAGGATCAGCACGTCATAGGCTTGCAGCTTTGCTGCCTGCAACGCGCGTTTGGCAATCTGTGCCGGGCTTTCGCCATCGACCTCGTTCAGCACCCCAACTTCAGCCTGATCACCAAGCATACGCAATTGTTCACGCGCGGCCGGACGCGTCACGTCAAGCGAAGCCAGCATAACCTTTTTGCGCTCACGGCTGCGCAATCGTAACGCCAATTTACCTGCCGTGGTGGTTTTGCCAGAACCTTGCAAACCGGCCATAAGGATAACCGAAGGCGGGTTAGTGGCGATATTCAAAGGCGCCGCATCACCGCCAAGCATTTCAATTAGAGCATCATTGACGATCTTGATCACTTGCTGGTCAGGACGCACCGCGCGCATGCTGGCGACACCCACAGCCTTTTCCCGCACTTTTTCGGTAAAGGCCTTGACCGCGGGCAAAGCAACATCAGCATCAAGCAACGCCAACCGCACTTCACGAAGCGCGGCATCAACATCCGATTCGCTAAGCGCACCACGGCGCGCCAGCCCGTCAAAGACATCAGCTAATTTACTTTTCAGCGTATCAAACATGGTATTTAACCCGTTTGCCCCTTTATGATCACAACTGCGTAACCGACCAGATCACCGTCTAAGTTCCCAAACTAAGTTCCCAAAAGCCCGAGGGCTACCAAAGGGCTTCCCGGGGCTAAATGACAAAAAGCCAGATGACACCCGTGCTCGAAAACTTCAAGGACGTGTGGAACCCGTTAAGGTCTTTTTAGTCGGCGATGGCCTGATTTGATCCAAGCTATTGCGCTTTTTGCCACGAATTGTCAAGAATAACTGATGTTCTTTATCTTGTCTAAAACGCTTGCTCTTCTGCTTGAACCGCTGTTGATCCCGTATCTGTTTCTTTTGCTGGCAGTTTTTGCCCGCTGGCGTCGCTGGCGTTGGATTATGCGCCTGTCATTTTTAACCGCGCTTTTATTGCCGCTTAGCTATGGGTTTTTGCCGGTTTCAAGCCTGCCATTACAATATCTTGAAAATCGCATCGCACGCGGTGATATCGGCCAGCGCCATATTGATGGGATCATTGTTCTTGGCGGGTTCACCGGCGATGGTATCACCGCCGAAAGCCGCAATCACTATACATTAGAAGGTGCTGCCGAACGGTTTACTGCGGCGATGACACTGGCGCGCAAACTGCCCAATACACCGATTCTCTTTAGTGGATTTTCTGGCGATTTGATGCCGAAAGGGTGGCGCGAAAGTGATAATATCCGCAACCTTATCGAACAGATAGGCGGCCTGAATACGGTGGTGCTTTATGAAGAGGCCAGCCGGAATACTTATGAAAATGCCACGAACAGCAAACAAGTTATGGCGGTTGAGCCCGGCACAAACTGGATTTTAGTGACCTCGGCAAATCATATGCCGCGCGCCATCGGCAGTTTTGCCGCCGCCGGATGGAGTGGCATTATTCCTTATCCGGTTGATTTCCAAACACCGAAAAGCGGCTATTACAAGATATGGGATATGAAGGCTGGTGTTTCGATGATGCGAAAGAGCCTTCATGAATATGCGGGTTTGTTGGTTTATTACCTATCCGGGCGCAGCACCGCACTGTTGCCCGATTAATGGCGGTTATTGGGCGGTCATGTACGATCAGCCAACGCGGGCTATTGGTTATCGGTGTCGACCCCGGCCAACGCCTTGGCGAATTCATCAGCGGCAAATGGCTGCAAATCATCTGCCCCTTCACCAACGCCAACCGCATGAACAGGTAGCCCGAATTCCTCGGCAAGCGCAACAACAACACCGCCCTTTGCCGACCCATCAAGTTTGGTAACAATCAGGCCAGACACATCAGCAACAGCGGAAAAGGCCTTTACCTGCGATAGGGCATTCTGGCCAACGGTTCCATCAAGAACAATGACCGAATCATGCGGCGCGGTGTCATCCAGCTTGCGGATCACCCGAACAATTTTAGCCAATTCTTCCATCAACTCACTGCGATTTTGTAACCGGCCGGCCGTATCAATAATGAGCACATCGGCCTGTTCTTCAATCGCCTGTGTCATCGCCCGATACGCCAGCGCTGCGGCATCCCCGCCGGTAGCATCCGCAATGACCTTTGTGCCAGTCCGTTCACCCCAGATTTGCAACTGCTCAACCGCGGCCGCCCGAAATGTATCACCAGCAGCCAGCAAAACTGTTTTGCCTGCCGCTGTCCAATTCTGCGCCAACTTGCCAGCCGTCGTGGTTTTTCCCGATCCATTCACCCCGACTAACAGAACAACATGCGGCCGTCGCGTTGGGTCAATTTCCAGCGGTTTAGCAACCGGTTTTAAGATATCCTCAAGTCCGGCTGCCAGTGCCAAAGCAATTGAGTCTGCATCAACCGGCCCGTCGAATTTATGTGACTTTAAGGCGGTTGCCAGCCGCGTTGCTGACGCCGTGCCAAGGTCGGCTGCAATCAACGCATCCTCGACCTCTTCCAACGATGCCGCATCTAATTTTGATTTGCCGATTAGCGCCGATAAAGACGGCAGGCTGGCAAGTGACTCGCTGACTTTCTTGCTCGATTTGCTCAGGCCATCTTTAAGCTTTTTAAACCAGTTCATGCGCTTTGCGCTCCCTTTGCAACGGCGCGGCCAATCAGGCTATCCCCGTCGCGGCCGGTCAGTTCAACATCAACAATCTGCCCGGATGGAACGAACCCGCCATCAAGCCGGATCTTGGCAAAATTGCGTCCATGCCCGCGGTTACCTGCCTCGACAAGCAGTTCGTCCTGCTGGCCAATTGCCGCATCAAGAAATGCGCCAAGACGCGCGGCACCTAACTGGCGTAATTCAAACGCACGCTCTTTGATCATCAATGGTGCCAGCTGCGGCATATCGGCGGCCGGTGTTCCGGGGCGCGGGGAATAGGGAAAAACATGAAGATGAGTAATGTCGGCGGCGGCGATCATCGCTAGGCTGGCGGCGTGCGCCTGATCGGTTTCGGTTGGAAATCCGGCAATCACATCAGCGCCAAAAACAACATTTGGCCGGCGTCGGCGCGCCTCATCACAGAACCGCAAAATATCGCGCCCAAGATGGCGGCGCTTCATCCGCTTTAAAATCAGATCATCCCCATGCTGCGCCGATAAATGCAAATGCGGTAAAAGCCGATGATCATCAGCCAGCACATCCATCAATTCCGCGTCAGGCTCGGCCGGATCAATCGACGATAGCCTCAATCTTGGCAGATCCTTGACCTCGGCCAGAAGACGCCGCACCAGATGGCCAAGCCGTGGCCGACCGATCAGATCACTGCCCCATGAGGTGATGTCAACGCCGGTTAAAACCAGTTCTTTGCAACCATTCGCCACCAGCCGGCGCGCCGCATCAATCAGATCATCCGCAGGTGCCGACCGGTTATTACCCCGACCATAAGGGATAATGCAAAAGGTACAGCGGTGATCACAGCCTTGCTGAACTTGCAAGAAAGCGCGGGTATGTTCATGAAAACTATCCACCATATGCGCGGCCGTTTCACGCACCTCCATCACATCACTAACCAACAGCGATGGCGCCTCATTGCTCGCCAACTTTGCCCAGCTTGCGGCCTGTAGCTTGTCATAATTGCCGACCACCTGCGTGACCTCGGGCATCGCCGCCCATGTTTCGGGGGCAATCTGCGCCGCACATCCTGTCACAATTATCTTGGCATCGGGGTGATCACGGCGGGCTTTTCGAATGGCTTGGCGCGCCTGTTTTTCGGCCTCGGCCGTTACCGCACAAGTATTGAAGATAATCGCATCAAAAAGGCCGGCCGCACCGGCCTGATCACGGATGACTTCCGATTCCCATATATTCAATCGGCATCCAAATGTCTGTACATTGGGCGTGTTACGTTTGGTCATGCGCCCACCCTCATCAGCGTGGCCAGTTCACCCTGAAACACCCCGTCAAAGGTATAGCTGACCGGCCCGCGCATGATCACCCGTCCGCCCGGCGTGCCATTATCCTGCCAATCAATAAAGACGCTGCCACCATCCATGATAATTTCGTTACGCCGAGACCCCCGTCCAGAACGATGCACCGCAACCCCAACCGCACAAGCACCGCTGCCACAAGCAAATGTGATGCCGCCGCCACGTTCCCACACCCGCATCCGGAACCTGTTTGGCCCGATCTGATGTACAAAGGAAATATTCGCCCGATCCGGAAATAGCGGATGATGTTCGAGCTGCGGCCCAATTGACCCAAGATCAACTGCCTCGGCATCATCAACAAACAATACCGCATGGGGATTGCCCATCGAATGGCAAACCGCCGGTACCATCGCGCCAAGATCAACGCAAAGCGTATCTTGATCACTATTATTACTATGGTGGGGATTGGTGTTTTTGGGGTTGGCATCATGTGCCAGCGGCACCTCATGCCACGCCAGCCGTGCAGGCCCCATATCAACCGAAATATGATCAGCATCTTCAGCTGCCCGCCAGCTTTGCAGAACACCCGAACGCGTTTCAATGGATAATTCTGTCAGTCCAAGATCGCGCATCACCAGATCGGCAACGCATCTCGTACCATTACCGCACGCGGCAGCATCGCTGCCGTCGCTATTGAGAATCTGCATGAAAATATCAGCTTTTGCCGATGGCCTGATCACCAGAATTTGGTCACACCCAATACCGAAATGACGGTCGGCGAGACGCGTTGCTGCACCGTGCCCGATTTTATCGGGAATGCCATTAGCCGGATCGCGCGCATCGAGGACAATGAAATCATTGCCAAGGCCGTGCATCTTTAAAAAAGCTGTCATAGCAAAGCATATAGCCGGTTTTTCCCCATCGCGAAAGGGGGTCACCATGGCGTTTTAAATGGCCTAAAGTGTCAGGCTGATCGGCACATGGTCGGATGGCTTGTCGGCGCTGCGCAAATCGCGATGGATTTCGGCATGAACAACCCGGTCGGCAAGATCATGGCTGACCCAGATATGATCCAGCCGGCGTCCCCGGTCACTTGCCGCCCAGTCACGCGCCCGATATGACCACCATGAATAGAGTTTCTGTTCGTCACCAAAATAGGCGCGCACCGCGTCATGCCAGCCACCCTCGGCAATCAGCCGCTTTAATCCATCGGTTTCCACCGGGGTATGGCTGATAATTTTCAGCAATTGTTTGCTTGACCAGACATCATTCGCCAATGGTGCAATATTGAGATCGCCAACCAGAATTTCGGCCTGTGGCTGATGCGTCTTAAAATGGCTGGTCATCTCGTCAATAAAGTGCAGCTTATGCGCAAATTTTGGATTTTCCAAGACATCAGGAATATCGCCGCCAGCCGGAACATAGAAATTATGGATACCAATTCCATCGTCGGTCATAGCCCAGATATGGCGGCAATCAGATTTACCTGTCCATTCCATGTGATCGGTTTTGACCAATGGCCGGCGCGCGATGATGGCAACCCCGTTATAGCTTTTCTCGCCGCGAATCACCTGATGCGGCCACCCTGCAGCGGCCAGCTCTTCCGCCGGAAAATACATATCCTGCGTTTTCGTTTCCTGCAGGCATAAGACATCAATATCCGCCTGTTTTAAGAACCCCAGCACAAGATCTAGACGTAAACGAACGCTATTGATATTCCAAGTTGCGATCTTCATGTCTTAATCACTCTCGAGGGGGGCTTTGGTTGCATCATTCAGCCATTTAATTGGCCAGCAATCTAGCGGCAAATTATTGGTCATTATATTGCGGTAGCCGGAAAACATCATTTGCGACAGGCTGATCAAAAACCATATTTTGTAATGTTACACTGGTTTCAATTCCCGCTGCATCAAGAATAATCCAGCGCCGGAACTGAAATGGCTTGTCAGAAAATTCCAGCGTCAAACGACCAGCCCCTTCACCATCATCCTTGGTAACCTCGATCCGGATAATGCCAGCAGATGATGGCAGGTTGCGGGTTTCATATCCATCCGGCCGAAGCGAAACTTTTTCGTCCAGAATCAGTGACAACGGTGTCTCAGAAACTGGATAGCTGGTCAATAATCGTTCATCCGGCCGATCGACATGCAGCCAGATACTGCTGGTGATCAGCTGTAGCGTGTCGCCCTTGCCATAGGTCAGTTTCATTTGTGATGGGCGGCGAAATATCAGCTTGCCCTCAGCCGCAGTGCCGTCCGATGCCACCTGCACGAAATCGGCCGAAAGGGTTTTGATCTTGTTAAACCACGCCTCGGCACGCGCAATGTCATCAGCAAAAGCGGGAACAGCGGGAAGCCAACAGAATAAAAGCAAACCCATCCCAGCAGATCGAAATAGGCACAGCCCGCAACGCACCGTCGCAGGCGCGCCTCTAAGCCTTGAAAGAGCGCCAGAAAACGCATCAGAAAACGCACCGGAGATCGCGCTAAAGAGCAGGGTCATTTGCTGGTTGACGATCTTCATCAAAAGCCACCATTTTCGTTGTCAGGCATCAGCACATCGCGTTTGCCAACATGATTTGCCGCCGAAATAATGCCGTTACTCTCCATTTCTTCAATGATCGTCGCTGCCCGATTATAACCGATTTTCAAATGCCGTTGTACAAAACTGGTTGAGGCTTTCTGTTCCCGCACCACCAGTGCAACCGCCTGTTCATAAAGGCTGCCGCCCGTACCTGCGATAGCGGCATCGCCAGCCGCATCAACGCCATTCTCGGCATCTTCGACCACGCGATCATCATATTCCGGCTCGCCCTGTTGACGCAGGAAATTGGCAACCGATTCAACCTCGCCATCCTCGACAAAGGGGCCATGCACACGCACAACGCGGCCGCCACCCTCCATAAACAGCATATCACCCCGACCCAGCAATTGTTCGGCGCCCTGTTCGCCAAGGATCGTCCGGCTGTCGATCCGTGATGTAACCTGAAAACTAATCCGTGTCGGAAAATTCGCCTTGATCGTGCCTGTGATGACATCAACAGAAGGGCGCTGTGTCGCCATGATAACATGGATACCCGCCGCCCGTGCCATTTGCGCAAGGCGCTGGACTGCACCTTCAATTTCCTTGCCGGCAACAAGCATCAGGTCGGCCACTTCGTCAATCAACACAACAATGAAAGGAAGAGGGGCAAGATCAAGAATTTCCTCTTCATGGATCGGTTTGCCGGTTTCAGGATCAAAGCCAGTTTGAACCCGCCTCGTTAGCACCTCACCCTTGGCTCTGGCCTCGGCCAGCCGGTCATTATAACCACCAATATTGCGCACACCCATTTTAGCCATATTGCGATAGCGGTTTTCCATTTCACGAACCGCCCATTTCAATGCCGTCACCGCCTTTGACGGGTCGGTCACAACCGGACTGAGCAGATGCGGAATACCGTCATAAACCGACAGTTCCAGCATTTTAGGATCAATCATAATCATGCGACAGGTTTCAGGCGTATGGCGATATAGCAATGACAGGATCATTGCATTAATGCCGACAGATTTTCCCGATCCGGTGGTTCCCGCAACAAGCAAATGCGGGAATTTTGCCAGATCGACCACCACCGGCGCACCGGCGATATCTTTGCCAAGCGCCATCGGCAGGCTTGATTGATCCTTGCCCCAGACATCATGGTCAAGGATATCGCGCAGCATCACCACTTGCCGATCCTCATTCGGCAATTCGATGCCGATCACATTTTGCCCGGGCACCACCGCCACACGGACTGAAATAGCGCTCATTGATCGCGCAATATCATCGGCAAGCGAGATCACTCGTTGTGATTTTGTGCCCGGCGCCGGATTCAGATCATAACGGGTTACAACTGGCCCATAACGCACATCGGCAATAGTGCCATTCACGCTAAAATCGGATAATACATTTTCCAGCTGGCTTGCATGTTCCTGCAACGCTGCCTTGGACGGGCCAGATTGCGCTTTGGCGGGCGGATTTAACAGGCGGGCAGGCGGCAATTGGAACCCAGAACCACTGCCAAAATCCAGCATTTCTTGTTTGCTGTTCTTTTTGGCCGCGCGCGATGAGCGCGGCTTTAGGCTGGCAGCCTGATTTGCATTTTCGCCAGCAACAAGATCGGCCGCCTCGGCTACAAGCACTGGTTCCTGACGCTGTTTCGCGGCCTTTGGCTTTCGCACCGGTTTTGCCGCAACATTTCTTTGCAAATTTGCTAGGGTGCCTGCCAGCCGCTGGCAAATCCCAATAACCCCCTCGAACACACGACCGATCCGGCTCGTCTGGCCGCCAAGCTGTAGCCATTGCTGGGGCGAAATTGCCGCCACCCATAACCATGCCAAGAAACCCAGAAACAGGGCAGCACCGCCAACATAATGGATTGTCTGAAGCCCCAGAACTGATGGCATTGGCTGCATAACCCGCATAATCAGGCCAATGATTACCGCACCGGCCGCACCGCCATTATCACTGACCCCGCCACCATCAAGGGCAAATATCCCGCCCGCAAGAAACACAAGGCTGATCGGCAATAGCGCGGTGCGAAACCGAAACAGCGGCACCGGCTGCTTGCGAAAATAAAACGAGCTCCAGCATAGGGGCACCAAAGCCAGAAAAAACGCCGCAAGTCCGATACCGGCATAAAGTCCCGCCGATACATTGGCACCAATCGGGCCAAGCCAGTTTTTTATTGGTGCGTTTGAAATTTGTGTAAATGATGGATCGTTCTTACCAGCAGTGACAAGCGCGATTAGCAGCAAGACGCCAATTAAAAACAAGACAAGACCAAAGATTTCCATCAACCGATTTTGCAGAAACTGCATCATCGCATTGGAGAAAATAGGTTTCTTGTCGTCGCTACTAGCCATTGTTTTCCTTTATAGGGTAAATCTGTGCGGCAATCTAGGCGTTGGCACACCGATGCTATGTCGTCAAGATGACGATTATGAGTGGCCTTTATAAATTTTTGCCACCCGTGCCAAGGCCTCGTCCGTGCTATGCGCATCATGCACCAGCGCCAGCCTGACATAACCCGCCCCCGGATTGCCATCATCTGATGCCAACCCCATGAATGACCCGGGCACCGCGCGCACTGCCTGTTCCCCCATCAACCTTTTGACAAATTCAATATCATCATCGACTTTTAGCCAAAGGAAAAAGCCGCCCGCTGGCGGGGTAATGCCAAGATGCTTTTCGACCAGCGCAAAGTTTTCATCATAATAAGCGCGAATTGCGGCGACGTGTGCCTCGTCATCATAAAGGTCCGCCGCCACCGCCAAAAGCGGCGATGGCACCAATGAGCCACCATTGCCAACAAGTTTCAGATATTGTGCCACCACCTGCCTGTCACCGACCATAAAGCCAGCCCGCAGACCAGCCGCACCAGAACGTTTCGAAAGTGAATTCAGCACCACCATGTTTGACAGCGGATCAGCGTCACCCGTGATTCCATCCGCCCTTGCCACAAATGCGGCAGCCTGCATCAGGCCACTAGGCGGATTGCCGCGCCAGATATCGGCATAACATTCATCCATCACCAGCAAAAAATCATGCTTGCGGGCAAGGCGCAACGCCGCGACAAGATAATCCATATCCATGACACTGCCTTGCGGATTTGTCGGGCTGCAAAGATATAGAATACTTGCCCGATCAAGGTCTGCAACGCTGATTGCGTCAAGATCGGGTAGAAAATTATGGTTCGCACCACTGTTCAACCAGATCGCCTCGCCGCCACTGGCCAACGCACCAGCACGCCACGCATGATAGAACGGATTGGTCACAAGCGCCGCTGCATTAGGTTTGCTGCCATGCACAAGATGACCAAGAAAATGCAAAGGTTCGCGCGTTCCTGGAACCGGAATAATCTGGCTGGCATCAGCAAGGCCGGCAGCCTCGGGCCAACGCCGCGCAATATAGCCCTCAACCGCAGCGGTAAAGCGCGGGCTGCCAGTTGCCTTTGGATAGAATTGCCATTCGTCATTATGCCGCGCGATGCTATCGATCAGCAATGCGGCAGGCGGCTGCTGTGGCTCACCAATTGACATATCCAAGATACGCAGACCAGCCGGCGGCGTTATCGGATCGAGCAACCCACGAAGCTGGACAAACATATTTCCATCAAAAATGGCGTGCGCTGGATTAAGTTTCATGGATTTTCTTCACCATAGTAACATTCGAGATTAATAGGCGGGATTAATAGTCGGTACATCAGAATTAGGACATTTCCGGCAGTTCAATTATGTCGCTGTTATTGGTAGCGCATGCTATGCATTGGGGCAATGGCTGCGATGATGTTACTCACTAGCAAAATAAGTCAATTTTAGTAAACTGACAAAGTGCTGATTGAGTGCCCAGATTGATACCGAAAGCTGGGCTTTGAATGCCGCGCCAAATCACCATAAAGGGGACCATCTTTTGATGTCGCTAAAGCCAGCTATTTTTCTTGATCGTGACGATACGCTTATCCGCGATGATGGCTATATTTACGAGATTGAAAAATTTGCCTGGATCAGTGGTGCAGCAGCAGCGCTAAAACGGTTTCATCAGGCCAGATTACCCGTGTTTATTGTAACAAATCAAGGCGGCATCGGCCGCGGTATTTTTACCGAGGCTGATATGCACGCATTCAATAATCACCTGATTGACGCTGCTAAAAAGGCGGGCGGTGCCATAACCGATATCGCCTTTTGCCCGCATCACCCGCTAGCCCCAGATCCGGCAATGGCGGCGCGGTGCCGCTGCCGCAAACCTGAACCGGGTCTCTTATTTGATCTTGCAGAAAAATGGGCGATTGATCTTGGTGCGTCGGTGATGATCGGTGATCGTGACAGTGATGTCGAAGCGGGAAAACGCGCCGGCGTGACTGCGTATCATTTTACTGGCGGCGATCTTGATCAGCTTGCGCGGCACGTGCTGTCAGACCATTTTTCCGCACCAGCTAGGAGCCAGCAATGACCACGCGGCAGCATTATGAGATCGCTGTTGTTGGCGGCGGGCTAACCGGCGTCATGATGGCGATTGCACTGTCTTATGGCGGCTATGGCACGGCGGATAAGCCAGCCATTGCGCTGATTGATCGCACCAAACAGGACAGTACCAAAACCGGCAATAGTGACCTTCGGACAACCACAATTCACGCGGCTGGCAAAGCAATGTTTGAGGTGCTGGGCATCTGGCAATATCTTGAAAAATGCGCAACGCCAATCACCCGTATTAAGATTGCCAATGGCCTGCCCACAAAGGGCGGACTAGCGCGTCGCCGTCGTACTGAATTCAGCCTTGATTGGCATGATGTAAACCAGCCAATGGCCTATGTTACGGGCAATGAACAGCTGCTTGAGGCGCTTTATCGGGTTATGAAAACACGCCCCATCACACCAATGTATGATGCCGAGGTTAGTCATTTTGATGGGGCAGGCGACCTTGCCAGACTACAGTTTGCCGATCGGCCGGATCTTACCGCGCAGTTGGTTGTTGCTTGTGATGGTGCCGCCAGTAAATTGCGCGATCACGCTGGTATCCGCACCCTAGCCGAGGCGCATCGCCAAAGCGCAATTGTCGCCAATGTAACGCTAGAAATTGATCATAATGATACTGCCTATCAGCGGTTTTTACCGTCAGGGCCATTGGCGTTGATGCCGCATGGCCCACATCGGGCGTCGCTGGTCTGGACCTTGCCAAAAGAAGAGGCTGACCGAATTTTGGCAATTGATGAAACCGAGTTTTCAAATCTTTTACTGGCGGCGTTTGGTGACACGCTTGGCGGATTAAAGCTTGATAGCCGCCGCCTGATCTGGCCCTTAAAGCCAACCATCACACGCCAGATGACCAGCAATCATCTAGTGCTGGCAGGTGATGCCAGCCACGCGATACACCCGCTTGCCGGTCAAGGATATAATCTGGCACTTGGTGATGCAGCGGTGCTTGCCGATTGTCTGGCACGGGCGCGTGCACGCGGCCTTAGTGCCGGTCACCGCTCGGTTGAAAGTGATTATCTTGCTGGGCGCAAACTCGAAGTTACGGCTATGACGGCGATGACCAGCGGGTTGAACCGCCTGATGTCGTTCCAGCCCGCAATTGCCAAAGCCGCCGGTGCTGGAATGGGTCTGGTAAATACCAGTCCGGTAAAAACATTATTTCAGAAAAGTGCGATGGGCGGTCATTTAGCGCGGGCAAACCTGCTTGCGGGGCGGTTGCCCTGATTGGCATCCCTGCCCGTCGCCCGAATTTAAGTCATCTGAATTTTAGGTCGCCCGAATTTTGCGCTGTCCTGAATTTTACGCTGTTTAGGGGCTCAGCGCTATTTGCGGCGCGCACCCGCCGCGTCGAGCCGCGCCAGATAATCACCCATTAACTGGTCTTGTCGAAGCGCATAATCATACAGCAGAGGCCAGCTGAACAGGCCAGTATTATGGCCATCACTAAAGCCGATCCGGATGGCGTAATTACCAACCGGTTCGATGCTGCTGATCAAAATATCCTGCTTGCCTACAGGTGTGGTTTTCTGACCGGCGCCATGTCCCTGCACCTCGGCCGAAGGCGATTCAACCCGCAATAATTCAGCAGATAGCGAAAATTTAGCGCCATCATCAAAACGGATTTCAAGACGATCCTTGGCTTTGGACAGGCGAATTTCTTCGGGCCAAACATCTTGAGGCTGTGCTGCCGGTGATTGGGTCGAATCATTCATAGCGATCAAAATCCTAGAGTTCGGTCACAATAACGCAGGAAAATAGTCTATCAATCACCAAGATCACGGGCCTCATCGCCAAGCATGATTGGCACACCGGCACGCACCGGATACGCCTTGCGCGCTTGATGGCTGATTAATTCGCTATTGGCACGATCATAAACCAGCGGGCCGCGCGTCAACGGACAAACCAACACTTCCAACAGGCGCGGATCAACCTCATGGCTAGCCACCCGATCAGTGTCTTGCATCATTTCCTCCAGTTTCATCATGGATTGCCATTTCCATCATGGCGATCAATAAATCGGCGCGAGATGCCATTGAATCTGCCTCTAAAAGTGCCTGTTTTTCGGCCACTTCAAACGGACAGACCATGGATAAGGTCGCCAATAGTTGATGGTTACCCGAGTTTTCAATCTGCGTCCAGTCTGTCTCAAACCCCTTCAGATCGAAATAGCGCCGTAGCACATCCATCAGCGGATCGCGATCAAGCGCACTTATATCTATCCGCAAATCATTGGCAAACGGCTGCCAATCAACATCGGCAACGAGAAACCCGTTTGGATCGAGTTGCTGATCAAGACGATGAAAGCGGCAAACACCATTTAGCGCAATGACGAAACGGCCATCATCACTTTCCTGAAAAAACGACACGCGTCCGGCACAGCCAGTCTCAAACAGCGGCGGTTCTTCGGCCGTTGCATCGCCCGCAAGGTCGCGCGGTTGCACCATGCCGATTAATCTGGTTGGGGTCGCCAATGCGTGTTTAACCATTGCCAGATAGCGCGGCTCGAAAACATTCAACGGCAATTGCCCCCCTGGAAGCAGCAACGCGCTTGGCAATGGAAAAATAGGAATGCGCATCGGAAGCTGATCAAATTCCGGATCAAAAATACCGCCTGCCATAATCACTCCTTACTACCGTCTAATAACTGCGTCTGTTTTTGGCGTTTGCCAGCCAGCTTTAAAAGCCTTTCTAGGCAAATAAGATCGTCGATAGCCGGCGCCGAGCCCTCATCACGTCAGGGTTAGCCGGACCAAGTGTTTTGAAAAACTCCAACAGCTGTGTCCGCGCCGCCTCTTCGTTCCAGCTTCGGTCAATACGAATAGACTCCAAAAGCTGATCCATTGATGCCACCTGCTCACCAACCGCAAAAAGCGCCATCGCCAGATCTTGCCGCGCAGCGAGATCATTTGGGTTGGCGTCAACTGCGGCCTGCGCTTCGGTCAGACCGCCAGCCGCGCCCGCGGCCTTTTCCGAAAGTTCCAGCGCCTCAATAGCAATCACCATCGACGGCTTGCTGCGGAACTCATCATCCAGCTGGTCGACAATTTCGCGCGCGCCATCAATATCCTTCATCCCGACCATACAGCGGATCATGCCGGCAAGCCCATCCGGTGACTCGGGGTCAGCCGCCATGATTTCGTGATATTGCGCCATCGCCGCATCATAATCTTGGGTTTCTAATAGCGTGTTTGCCGCCTCGATCATTGCGGCGATATCCGGCCCGCTGCCGCCTGTGACGGCCAGCTTGTCAATGAATTGCTTAACCGTTGATTCCGGCTGCGCACCGGCAAATCCGTCAACTGGCTGACCATTAAAAAACCCGTAAACCGTTGGCACTGATTGTACCCGCATCTGCTGGGCGATCTGCTGGTTTTCATCAATATTGATCCGCACCATCTTGACCTTGCCCCTGGCGGCGGCAACTGTTTTTTCCAATACTGGACCCAGCTGTTTGCACGGCCCGCACCACGGCGCCCAGAATTGCACAACGACCGGAACCGTTGCGGATCCGTCAATGACCTCGGCCATAAAGTTTTTCATATCAACATCGACTGGTGCGGTCTCGGCGCCCGACGCAATAAGCTGTTCCATCTTCGTTCTAAACCTTTTTTTTAAGTGCCAGTGTCTGGCGGTGACCGAATGACCGGCAATTGGCGGTCAATCACGCATTAGACCCGGCATATTATAGTAAATATGTAATCATCGATTATGCCGAAACAAGGGGCATTCCAGCCGTTGATAATTGATCATGATCAAAGATCAAGCCTGCCTAGAGGTCAAGCCAGTGCGGCTGATGACCCGTATGCGCAAAAAACGCTAAAAGTGCGGGCCCGGTGATCCCGAGCGTCATGTCATTGACCAGCGGATGCGCATAGATCGGCGCATCGGATCGAAGCGCCGTGTCAAGAATCAGCGCAACCTTGTGGTCAGGGTCATTGATCAATGTTAACGGGCTGACCGCGCCCGGGCGCACGCCCAGCATTTCAAACAGCCGATCAGCACTGCCAAATGACAGCCGGTCACAACCAATTTTCACCTCAAGACTTTTCAGATTAACCACGCGATCCTCTTGGGCAACAAGAAGAAAATTGCGCTTTTTGCGATCACGAAGATACAGATTCTTGATGTGGATGCCGGGCATATCACCGCGATGCGCCTTGGAATCTTCAACCGTCCGCAATGGCGGATGGTGATGCGTAACATAGGTAATCGCCAAACCGTCAAGAACCGCAAGAAGCGTCTCTGGTGGTGTTGGTAGGCTATCTTTGAATTGCGATGATGCGTCCATTTTTAAGGCCCTGATGAACTGGATGAAACCGGTTAAAATAACTGGATTTGGCCACTGGCTGGCCGTGCCTCTTTTTATCTGGATGACCGCGATACCGCAAGGCCATCACGTGACCACACCGATAGGGATTACAGATTAGCCCCCTAAAATCTGCACCCTTCTTGTGAAAAATGTAACGAAATGCAACGATTGACGCGAATCGTGGCTAATATTAAGACACAAGCTAACGCAATTAACGCGCATCACAGCAAATGAAAATCAGGCGATGACAAAAATAGGGCTAATCGGATGTGGAATGTGGGGCCGGAATTTAGCCCGCAACCTTGCCCAGCTAGAGGTTCTGGCAGCGGTCGCCGATCAGAACACCGCATCCGCCGAAGATTTTGCATCAACCTTTGCCACCAAGGCGCTGGCAGTTGACGCGCTGATCAATGACGAAACCATTGACGGGATTGTTATTGCCACCGCCGCGCCCAGCCATGATGCGTTAGCTATAGACGGCTTGGCAGCGGGAAAGCATATCTATGTTGAAAAGCCATTATCGCTGACTTTAGCCGGGGCAAAATCCATCCAAGATGCCGCCATCGCCGCCAAAAAACAGGTGATGGTCGGGCATTTAATCCGCTATCATGCGGCCTTTATCGAATTGCAGAAACAGGTCGCCGGCGGCGCGATTGGCAGCCTGCGTCATGTACAGGCAAATCGGCTGGCAATGGGGCGTATTCGGAACACCGAGTCAGTATTGTTTGACTTATGCCCACATGATTTATCATTGATTCTGGCGCTGGTCGGCAATGTTCCAACCAAAATTCACTGCGCCGGTGCAAGCCATATGACGGCTGGTGTAGTCGATTTTCTCAGCAGTTTTCTGGGGTTCGAAAATGGCGTCTCAGCTGGTATGCAGACAAGTTGGCTAAGCCCGTTCAAGGAACATCGCCTAACGGTGACCGGCAGCGCCGGATCACTGGTGTTTGACGATACCAAGCCATGGCCTGAAAAGCTGACGCTTTATCAAGATCAGATGCGTCTCAATGGCGAGCATTTCCTGATCGACCGTGCCAGCCCAATTGCCCTGCCGATTGCCGAAGCTGAACCGCTGAAAGATGAAATGCGCGCCTTTATCCGCTGTTGCGAAACCGGCGATAAAACGCCGACCGATATTGCCGAAGCGGTAATCGTTCAGCACGTTCTTGAAACCATGCAATCATCATTAATCGACATGAATGCGAACCCTTGACCCCATTTTTTAAGAGACATAATCGTGATGAGCCCAGAAATGAATATTGCCTTTATTGATCTTCAAGCCCAACAGACGCGTATTCGCGGCAAGATAGAGGCAGGACTTCAAAAACTGCTTGATCACGGCGCCTATATTATGGGGCCGGAAATCACGGCATTGGAAACGCGGCTTGGCGAATGGACAGGGGTTGAACATAATATTTCCTGCTCGTCGGGAACTGATGCGTTATTGCTAGCGCTGCTTGGATTGGAGTTGCGGCCGGGTCAGGGCGTAATTGTGCCGTCTTTCACCTTTGCCGCCAGCGCCGAAGTCATGCCAATGATGGGCGCCGTGCCGATTTTCGCCGAAATAGAAGCAAACAGCTTTAATCTTGATCCAGCGAAATTACCTGATGCGCTGGCCGCGGCCCGCAATAAAGGCATTGAGGTTGTTGGGATCATCGGCGTTGGATTATTTGGCCAGCCCGCCAATTATGACGCGATCGGGCGGTTTGCCCGGGCGGAAGGCCTGTGGCTGATTGACGATGCCGCACAAAGCTTTGGTGCCAGCTGGCAGGGCAAACGTGTCGGCCAGCTTGCTGATATTACATGTACTAGTTTTTTTCCTGCAAAACCTCTTGGCGCCTATGGCGATGGCGGCGCAATTTTTACCAATGATGCGCACAGTGCCGAGATCATTCGATCCTGCCGGGTTCATGGCATGGGACGTGATAAATATGAGAATATCCGCATTGGCATGACTGCACGGCTTGATAGTATGCAGGCCGTGGTTCTGGACGCAAAGCTGGATATTTTTGCAGATGAGCTGGTACATCGCCAAGCTGTTGCCGACCGCTATGCTGAATTACTAGACGGGGTGGTTACACCGCCTTCACTTGCAGCTGGCGCAACCTCTAGCTGGGCACAATATGTGATCAGACTTCCACGTGGCAGTGATCGGGCAGCGGTTGGCAAATCGCTTGGCGACGCCGGCGTGCCAACGGCAATTTATTACCCGATTCCAATGCATTGCCAGCCGCCCTATGCGCATTATCCGGTTAGCTCTTGTGCGCTGCCGATAACGCTAGATCTGTGTGATCATGTACTGGCATTGCCAATGCACCCATATCTTACCGAGGCCCAGCAAGTCCATATTGCCAACAGCTTGAAAGACGCGCTGGCAAAGGGTTAGCACCATTGATGCTGTGGGCGGGCTGGAAACTTTTTGCCATCGCCTGATGAATGACTAAAAACCAGGAATATCGCTGTCTAATCAGGTAATTTGCCTCTTGCGCGCGAACGACGCTTGGATTATACCACATGCCAGCGGTTCGCATTAACCGCATCCCACCTGATCTGGTGGATGCGACGCGGGTGTAGCTCAGTGGTAGAGCACAACCTTGCCAAGGTTGGGGTCGAGGGTTCGAATCCCTTCACCCGCTCCAATTTTCTTAACAGAAGACATGTATCTCATTGATTTGTAGACATATTAATTGTTTGCAGGTGGTGAGTAATGTCCAAGGTGATGTACAAATTTGGTGCCAGTTACGTGTCATGTCGTGCCGGTGAATAATCCTCATTTGGATATTGGGAAGACTCCTACGCCATGAAACGCACTTCAAATTGACAGGTTACGTAAAATATGATCAGAAGAATCATGAAAAACATCGTATTCCTTATCGCATGTTTGTTATTTGTTTTGCCAGTTAGCGCTCAGGCTGACTGGAAAACACGCTACCCTGATCTTCAGGAAGTTGGGACTGGTGTCTTAAAAGTTTTCTTTATGGATATCTACAGCCTAACCCTGCACTCTAAAGAGGGTGATTATCAAGTCAGTGACCATTTTGTGCTCGAATTTAACTACAAAAAATCGGTATCAAAAAAGACAATTATCGACGCATCAATAGACGAGCTTTCCAAAGTGCCAAATGTTGATTCAGTTGAATTAAAGGCTTGGAAACAAATTTTAGAAAAAGGCATCAGCGACATGCAAGCTGGAGAAAAAGCCTCTGTGGTCTTTTCAAAGTCTGGGAATATCGAATTTTGGTCAAAAAATCGTGAACCCATTTCATTCCAAGACCTAAAATTTGCCAAGAATTTTGCAGCAATATGGCTTGGACCAAAAACATCTCATCCAAAGCTAAGACTAGCACTCTTGGGTATAAATTTACAGGACAACCAGCAAAAGAACTGAGATCCAAGTAAACCGTCACTTGTATCTCGGTCCAAGGACCTTTGACGTTGAGAATTGGAGCGGGTGAAGGGTAGTTTGATGCCTATCCGATGCGCCAATCTGTGACTGAATCTATTAATATCAATAGCTTAACAGATCTTCACGTATGGTCGACTATCAAAATCCTACCTGCAACCTTGTCTGAACCTAAGTTCCCAGTTTCACGAGCCAACTCTCTCCAACAAAGCGACTGCAACCTCCGCCCTCGGTCCTTGAACGGGTGTTACTGAGGGCATTTCTGGATCAGGTTTGGATTTGATCATAGGGGTGGGGCCGCAGGAAGCAGGGGCTTGCGTCTCGGATCGACGGTTTACTTGATTGGTTGGCGGAGGCGTTGGAGGGTGGGTTTGTCAAGGTTTCCAGCTTTTGCCACATTTCCCACAAATTGAGAACAAATAGCATGCATATAAATCCCTCAGTCAATTAAGGGTTATCAAATGAAAAAGATATTTTTAGCAGCCACGCTCCTTTCTCTTGGAGGGTGTAATGCTGCTTACAATGAAGCGGTGAATCGGCAGTTGGCAGAAGGGTACAGGTGGGTTGAGATACCCTGTCGCCCTGCTAACCCTGATGTGCCAGCAATCACTATTGATGCCTCTAACGGACGTAAGTTAGTTTGCAACGTTCTGAGGAAGTAGGAGCCATGCTGTCATCTATTTTGTTCTGCGGTTGGGATAAAGGTGGGCCCATATCTGGGGGCTAGCGCAGCAGCGACCAGACCGACAGGATAACAACGGCAAGGAGACAAGCTGCCATTCCAAAATTTATTGCGCGCTGGGTGCGCGGCGCCAGTTCCAGGCGGTTAATTTTGACCCCTGCATAGAGCCACAGACAATGCAGCAGTAACCAGATTACATTGGCAATCAACAGCTTTAATCCAGTTTCAATAAAAAGGCTTTCCGGATAAAACGCAAAACCACTAAACAGCGTGGTGTTAACTGCATAGGCTTTTGGGTTGATAAACTGAAGTGTCAATCCCGCCATCAAACCGGGTGTCGACATTGAAATGAAGGCGATTTTGGCACCGGCAAAGGCAATTCTGAAAGCAAGATAAGCAAGATACGCCGCTGAGACAGCCAGCAGAATCGTTCGGACTATTGGATCTGCTAGCACAATTGCGGCAAGACCGGAAATAACCGCAAGGCAAACGATATTCGTGCCGATGAACAAACCGGCTAGATATTGTATGCCTTGGCGCCACCCAAACGCGGCACCAACACCAGCCAATGACAAGACGCCCGGCCCAGGTGTGATAATCAGCAGAAAAACAGCCAGCGCGAATGTGAGCATTAGAACAGCACCCTGAAAGCTTGATGGCCGATTTGGCCAAGGTTACGTTATTTTTTCATCCTGACGCCGGGTCAATGGCAATTTCACTAACGTAAATATTGCCAACATCCCGCCCGGGATCATCACCATGAAAATGGCGTCACCAATCGGCATGAAATCGCCAAAAAAGCCAATCAATATGCCGCCCAGCGTCAAGCTGCCAAATGAAACGCTAGACCACCATGTCATCACCCGCGCCCGGTATGATTCGTCAACCTCTAGCTGGATTAGCGTCTGCGCACCAATGCCGGTCACTGTTGCCGTAAAGCCTGTCAGAACGAAGACAAAACTCATTGCGGCAATACCGCTGGTAAAATTAAGACCTGCCGTACCGATCAGGCCAACAGCAAGCATCGGCCATAGACACCGCTGAATGAAATCTGGCGCCAGCTTACCAAGCCCAATCCACCCCGAAGCCAATAGCGAGCCAACACCGGCAGCTGCGGTTGCAATCGCCAATGCCTGACTATCCCCACCCAGAATCTGACCGATGATCGCGGGTTGGATTTCCAGCACACCCCTTACGAAAAAGCTGTTTAGCGCAACGATACATAATGCGGTAAAAATAAGTGGTGTTTGCAACGCTACCTTGCCACCATCGCGCATCTTTTGAAAAAACCGGTCAGCATTAGGCTTGGCTTTAACGCGCGGCTCCAGTGGCAATAACGCCAGCGCAATAATCAATGGCGCATAAAGGATCACCGCCAGACCAAATGTATTTGCAACCCCCAAGATCACAATCACAAAACCTGCCAAGCCCGGCCCCACAACGCGCGACATATTCCACGATACCGAATTCAGCCCAATGGCACTAGCCAGATATGGACGCGGCACCACGATCGAGATGAATACCAGCCGGATGGGGTGATGCACCGCGCTTAAAAGCCCAAGCGCTAGCGATGTTGCGATCAGCGTTTGAAGATTATGCATCTCAAAGAATTGCAAGCCAAAGATCAGAAAACTGACCATCATCATCAGGATTTTTGTAATCAAAAACGCGCGCCGCATATCCCAGCTTTCGGCATAAACAGCAATGAACGGCCCGATAATACCCACTGGTGCCATTAGTGCAATCGACACAAAGCTTGTCCAAAACGTGGATTCGGTAATTTGCCATGTCAACCAGCCAAGGCCTACTTTTTGAATCCATGTGCCAAGCAACGACAATGTATTCGTCAGAAAATAATAAAGAAAAGGCTTTACCGTTAACGCATTCATCTGCTTTTCCACACCGGTAAGGGCTATGTCCTCAAAACGTCGGCGAGAAATTGCGTAATTGCCGCATTGAAACTGGGTGCATCTTCACAATAGGGCGCATGACCAACACCGGATAAAGGGAAATGGCGGGCTTGGGGCAGGCCGGCCTTCAATGCCGCGATGGCGTGCGGCGTCACCACAATATCATCTGATCCGGTAAAAATCGCCACTGGTGCCGCAATCTTTGCCAGCAGGTCAGTGGTGTCCAGATGATGCATCGCCAATCCACCAGCGCGAATTCCCTCAACCCTAATCTCACCCGCAATCACCGTCAGAAACTGCGCAATCTCGGGATCAATCTGACCAGCGAGCATATTGCCAACCCGCAGCGCCCCATACGCCGCATCATCCATGATTTCGCGCTGCTCAATCCGTTCAATCACCGCCGCCCCAAGCGGCGTTCCTGCCGGTTGCGCCCGCCCTTTATGCGTGCATGACAGGATCAGTGCTGCACATAATTGCGGATGCAAGGCGCCCAGCATCTGCGCCAGCATACCGCCCATTGAATGCCCAATAATGACCACCTTGTCGGTGACAAGGCTGCTGATTAATGCCGCAACTTCAGCCGCAATCGTCGCCATATCACCTTCATAGGCGTGCGACTGGCCAAAACCGGGCGCATCTACAGCAATCACCTGATGGCCGGTAAAGTGGGCGAATTGACAGGCCCAGCTTTTACTACTGCCATTAAAGCCGTGCAGAAACACTAGCGTCGGACGCAAGCAATCCGAAAGTTCCGGCTGGTAACGGCGGTAAGAGGTTACGATGCCAGTTTTCTGATTGGAAAAAATTGAGATGGGCGGCAAAAAATCCATAAGCGTCTGATTTTGTTTAATAGACATTAAACCTACACCTAAATTTAGTATTACATTTCATATGTAGACAAATATTTATCCATGTAACAGAATAATTTTAATCAGTACGAGACGACGCTGAAAAATATCACCGAAAGGGAGGGGTGTATGAAACTTAGACATCTTGTGACAACTAGCATTGCAGCAATTGGTATATCCTTTGCGGCAAATGCCGCAGAATTACGTGTTGGCCTGCAATCAGAGCCAAGTTCAATCGATCCGCATTATCATAATCTTGGCCCAAATAATGCTTTTGGAACCCATATTTTCAGCCATCTGGTTGGAAGTGATGAGAATCAACAGCATTACCCAGACCTTGCCGAGTCATGGAAGCCGATTAACGACACAACGTGGGAGTTCAAACTCAGAAAAAATGTTAAATGGCACGATGGCAGTCCATTTACCGCGGATGACGTGATGTTCACAGTCGAGCGCGCACAAAATGTTCCAAACTCACCCTCAAGTTTTGTTACTTATTTAAAAGGCAAAACCTTTGAAAAGGTAGACAGTCATACAATTCACATCAAAACGGCAAAGCCATATCCGCTGATGCCAAATGATATGACAACAGTTAAGATAGTATCAGCTAAAGCCGCAAAAGGCGCATCCACCGAAGATTACAACAGTGGAAAAGCCGCCATTGGAACTGGCCCGTACAAATTTGTTGAGTGGGTGCCAGGCGATCGGATCGTATTAGAGAGGAATCCAGACTACTTTGGAACACAAGCAAAGTATGACAAGGTAACTTTTAAACCGATTAAGGCGGGCCCAGCTCGCATTTCAGCATTACTAGCCGGAGATGTTGATCTCATCGACAATGTGCCGCCACTTGATGTTGCTCGGCTGAAAAAAGAGGACAGTGTTAAACTTAGCAGTGGCCCCTCAAACCGAGTGATCTATCTTCATATGGATCAATTTCGCGAGAACTCACCTCATATCACTGCTAAGGATGGCAGTCCGATCAAGAACCCGTTGATGGATGTTCGTGTTCGGAAGGCAATTTCAATGGCAATCAACCGTGATGCTATTGTTGACCGCGTCATGGAAGGTGTTGCCGTTCCTGCTGGCCAGTTGTTGCCGGCTGGTTTCCACGGTGTTTCAAACAAGATGAAGCCCATGAAATACGATCCTGACGGTGCAAAGAAACTACTGGCCGATGCAGGTTATGGAGATGGTTTTAAAATGACAATCCATGGACCAAATGACCGGTATATCAATGATGCGAAGATCGCTGAAGCAATCGCACAGATGATGAACCGGATTGGCATTGACGCAAGCGTCGAAACAATGACTAAAGCTGTCTACTTTGGGCGTGCATCGAGGGGTGGCCCTGACAAATCACCAGAGTTTAGCTTTATGCTTCTTGGTTGGGGTGCTGGTTCTGGTGAGGCCTCATCGCCACTGAAAGCGCTATTACATACATATGATAAGTCAAAAGGTATGGGTGCTGCAAACCGCGGACGTCACTCAGACACGAGGGTAGACGCTCTGGTGCAAAAGGCGTTGGCAACGGTTGACTCGGACGCGAGAGGAAAGCTTCTTGCTGAGGCGACTGAAATCGCAGTTGGTGAAAACTTTGGGGTAATCCCACTTCATTATCAGGTGAATACTTGGGCTTCAAAAAAGGGCTCAAGTTACCAACCTCGGACCGATGAGCGGACAATCGTGATGGGCCTCAACTAGGACTTGCACAGAGACCTCTATAAATTGACCCATGCCGGTTTGATTGACCGGCATGGGTCAATTCCCCTACTCCGGAGAACTTAAATGACAGCGTTCATCCTAAGGCGTTCCCTGCAAAGTGTTTTTGTCCTCTTTGTAATGTCTTTACTTGTTTTCATTGGGGTAAATCTAGTCGGAAACCCAGTCGACATGCTCATCAATCCAGAAGCAGACCAGGCTGAGATTGAGAGAGTAATCCGAGATCTTGGGTTGGATCGACCTATTACAGAACAATACTGGTATTTTTTAGTTAACGCATTTCAGGGTGACCTCGGTAAATCTTTTGTTTTTGGTGAGCCTGCACTTAAGCTAATTATTCAGCGAATGCCTGCAACATTTGAGTTGGCTCTTTTTTCACTGTTGATCGCTATTGTTTTTGGAATTCCGCTTGGGGTCTATGCCGGCCTTAAGCCTAATAGCAAGATTAGCAAGACAATAATGGCAGGCTCTATTTTGGGCTTCTCAATGCCAACCTTTTGGGTTGGAATAATCTTAATTATGTTTTTTGCTGTTCATTTGGGCTGGCTTCCATCCACTGGGCGTGGAGAGCTAGGCACATTTCTGGGAGTTACGAGTTCAATCTTCACAATAGATGGTCTCTCGCATATATTTTTACCCGCTTTTAATTTAGCGCTCTTCAAACTTTCGTCCGTGATCAGGCTGGCGCGTGCCGGGACTCGAGAAATCATACTTCAGGACTATATTAAATTCGCCAGAGCAAAGGGCTTATCCGAAAGCCGGGTTATTAATGTTCACCTTTTAAAAAACATCTTGATACCAATTGTAACTGTCATAGGTCTTGAATTCGGTTCCCTGATTGCCTTTTCGACAGTCACTGAAACAGTGTTTGCCTGGCCTGGAATGGGCAAGTTGATTATCGAAGCAATCTATAATCTCGATCGGCCAATCGTTGTCGCATACTTGATGATAATAGTATTCATTTTTGTCACCCTAAACCTTGTCGTCGATATCACATACTCATTCTTGGACCCGCGCGTCCGTATTAAGGGAGAGGCCTAATGGCGACAACTAATTCCAGCAACCTGAGTGAGCAAATGCCTGCTTCTGGATTCAAGAAATTCTGGGCAGACTATTCAGAAAGCCCGCTTGCAGTTGCTGCATTGATTGTCTTTCTGACCATTCTATTCATTGCTATTTTTGCACCTTTCATCTCACCAACAAATCCATATGACCTCGCTACCGTTGATATCATGAACAGTCGTTTGCCGCCGGGGTCGGAGGACTTTTCTGGTAACTTATTTATCCTCGGCACTGACGGCGCTGGGAGAGATATGCTGTCATCTATATTTTATGGACTAAGGGTTAGCCTTGGCGTTGGCGCATTCTCTGGTGTAGTCGCGCTGGTTTTTGGTGCGATAATGGGCCTTTCAGCAGCCTATTTTGGAGGTCGATACGAAACACTGGTAATGCGAGTGGTTGACATTCAACTAAGCTTTCCATCGATCCTTATGGCGCTGGTAATCTTGGCAATTTTTGGTAAAGGCGTTGAGAAGACTATAATAGCTCTAATTCTGGTGCAGTGGGCATATTACGCAAGGGCAGCGAGAGCAAGTGCACTTGTTGAAAAGAACAAAGAATATGTGGAAGCTGCAAAATGTTTAGCCCTAAGTGACAGGCGCATCATTCTCAGTCATATAACACCTAACTGTATGGCGCCATTGATTGTCGTCGGTACTTTGCAAACCGCCCATGCAATTTCGCTCGAAGCCACCCTCAGTTTTCTGGGCCTTGGCCTACCAATTACTGAACCATCACTTGGGCTTTTGATTGGCAATGGCTTTGAATACATGTACTCCGGAGACTATTGGATCAGTATTTTCCCAGGCGTTGCATTGTTGATTACGATTGTGTCGATCAATCTTGTTGGCGACCAGTTACGAGATATTTTCAACCCTCGCCTTCAGAGATAAAGTTCGATGACACCAATCCTTCAAATCAACGATTTAAAAACGCATTTCTTCACCAAGGCAGGTGTTCTGAAAGCAGTTGATGGTGTTAGCCTTGAAATCGGCGCTGGTGAAATCGTTGGCCTTGTTGGTGAATCTGGTTCAGGTAAATCAATAACTGGCTTTTCTATAATTGGACTTGTCGATGCGCCTGGCCGTATTGTCGATGGGGAAATACTTTTTAAGGGTCAAAATCTGACTAATTTATCACCTCAAGAGATGCAGCAATTTCGTGGCAATCGTGTTGCGATGATTTTTCAAGACCCAATGATGACACTAAATCCAGTTCTGCGTATTGAAACCCAGATGATCGAGGCTATTCAGGCACATGACCCTTCGATTAGCCGGACCGATGCCCATGCGCGATCACGAGACGCACTTGGGCTTGTTGGGATTTCGTCACCTGAAGAGAGGATGCGTGCCTATCCACACCAGTTTTCTGGTGGTATGCGACAGCGAGTATCGATTGCCATTGCCATGCTAAATAAGCCTGACCTGATTATTGCCGACGAGCCAACTACTGCTCTTGATGTAACAATCCAAGGGCAGGTTATTCACGAAATGCAACGCCTTTGCCGTGAAACAAAGACGGCGCTGCTTTGGATTACTCATGACCTTGCTGTGGTCGCAGGTATTGCCGAGCGAATATGCGTAATGTACGCAGGACGTATCGTTGAACAGGGGTTAAATACCAAAGTAATTTCTAACCCAATACACCCGTATACGCGCGGCCTTCTTGGCAGTGTACCTGCACAAAATCGGCGCGGTGAACCGCTGCAGCAGATTGAAGGTATGGTTCCGTCCTTACTAAATCTCCCGGTAGGTTGTGCATTCCAAAATCGCTGTTCTTTATTGACTGAGCGCTGCAGCTTAACGCCGCCAGACGTCACCAAAACCGATGATGGGCGACTTGTACGTTGTTTTAACGTCACACAAGGAGATACCGCATGAAGCCGCTATTGACGGTATCGAACCTATCACGCGATTTTGTTAAATCACTCGATATGGTTGCAAAGATTTTGAACAAATTAGGGCAGAACTATCGGGAGGAAATTGTCCACGCAGTTGATGACGTGTCTTTTGAGGTGTTTAGGGGCGAAATTGTCGGTGTTGTTGGCGAGTCGGGCTGTGGTAAGTCAACCCTTGGCAGAATGGTCGCCGGCATCCTACCGCCAACGAAGGGTAACGTTCAATTTGATAGCAGCCAGTCGCAAAACCAGTCGATCCCTGATGCTTTGCGTACGCAGATGATTTTTCAAGATCCTTTTTCATCTTTGAATCCTCGCAAACGTGTGATTGATATTGTTACCGAAGCGCCACTATACCACCAATTGATTACCCCAGCGCAAAAGCATGAATTTGCCGCCGAAGTTATGCACCGAGTTGGTTTGGATACCGAGGCGATGCGGCGCTATCCTCATCAGTTTTCTGGTGGCCAGCGCCAGCGCATCGGCATTGCCAGAGCACTTGCTGTCTCACCTGAGTTTTTAGTTTGCGACGAATCCATCGCCGCGCTGGATGTCTCAATTCAAGCGCAAATCCTAAATCTATTTGTGGCGCTAAAAGACCAGTTGGATCTGACCTACCTATTTATTAGCCATGATATAAGCGTCATTGAACATATATCAGATCGAGTCATTGTGATGTATCTCGGGCGGATTGTCGAAACCGCGCCGATCCAGGCATTTGTCAAGAAACCAAACCATCCCTATACCCAAGCGCTGCTTGAGGGGGTGCCCCGCCTTGAAGTTGGTAAACGTCAGTATGAGCCGATTAGCGGCGAAATTCCGTCGCCCCTGTCACCACCAACGGGGTGTCATTTTCATCCAAGGTGCAAATTTGCAACGCCGCGTTGCAAGACAGAAAAACCGACCTTACGCGAGATTGCGCCACAGCATTTTTCTGCCTGTCATCTGAATGACGCGGGCTAATAAAAATCGCTTAGCCTTATGTTTAGATCAAGCCCTTCGGGACAGATTGTTCGGCCAGTGCCAAAACTGACCGTACCAAAACCGCCGCGCCTCGAGCGATTGAGTCTGCACTAGTAAATTCTTCCGGACAGTGGCTTAAACCGTCTTGGCAGGGGATAAAAATCATCGCTGCCGGCGCAAAGCGCGAGAGATGCGCCGTATCATGACCAGCACCGCTGGAGATCGGCATTGTGCCAAGGCCAAGCCGGGCTGATTGCTCCGCCAAGATCGAGATCAGTTTCCTATCCATTGGCGCGACCGCGGCACCAGCAAGTTTGTCACGGCTGATTTTGCAATTTCTTTTCATGCTTGTCTGTTTGATCAGCTTATCGAGAGCCGCTTCAAACCGTAGCCGTGAACGATCACTAGCAGAGCGCAAATCCAGCGTCATCTCGGCACGTCCAGGAACGATCGCCGCACCATTCGGAAAGATATCAATCTTACCAATGGTCGCGACAAAATGGTGATTATCCTCGGCTGCAATTCTACCAGCAAGGTCACTCACCGCCGTGATAATATCGGCAGCGGCAACAGCGGCATCGCGCCGCCCGTCCATTAACGTCGTGCCGCTATGGCCAGCCTGTCCGGTTACGTTAATACCATAACGGTAAATGCTGGGGATTTCGGTAACGAGACCAATATCGACAGACCGTTCTTGCAAGGTTTTTGCCTGCTCGATATGAAGTTCAAAACAACCTAATATCTGATCCGCATCACCGCGCACACCGTCACTAGGTTTGCCGCTGCCGCCAATGCGCGCAATTTCAACGCCCAAACAGCGGCCATCTTGATCCGTTCGCCCCAGCATTTCAGCCGTGACCAAACCGGCCATATGACGGCTACCGAGGCAAGACGTGCCCCAGACATTCAGCTCTTCACCAAGAAAATCGACTATTTCCAGATCAAACGGTAGTGTAATGTCATGCTCGTTCAGATAATACACGATTTCCAGCGCAGCCAAAACACCAGCAATACCGTCGAACCGGCCACCGGCTGGCACCGTATCAATATGCGAACCAATGATCAGCTTTCTCCGCGGTTCTGCCCCATTGCCAGCGCGTATACCGATCAAACTGCCGCCAGCATCAATGTTGCAGACCAGCCCAGCCGCCTTGAATTGACCCTCAAGCCAGCGCCGCCCAGCATCAAATTCCGGGCTGAACACCAGCCGTGTATAAGGCCGGTCAGGTTCAGTCATTGCCGCCAGTTGATCGACCCCCGCCGCAATACGATCAGGCTTTGCATAGGTTACATAATCATCCATCACGGCTCTATCCTGTTCATGCCTTGCCTAAATTGCGACAACCCCAATTGCAAATATCACGGCTAATCCAAAGACCGTTCATGCCCGCCTTTCAAATAGCTTGAAACCGGTGCTTGAGTTTGGCTTGCCTCGCCGTCTATAGTCGAACATGGCATAGGTTTTGGGTCATCAACAAGAGCTTTGGGAGATTGTTATGAAACTGATAAAGGAGCTGGGCGAAGCGCATGATGAGATGATTTCATGGCGGCGCCATTTGCATCAGAATCCCGAGATTGCCTATCAGGAAAAAGACACATCCGACTTTGTCGCGGCCAAGCTGGAAAGCTTTGGTGTCGACGTGCATCGCGGGTTTGGTGGCACTGGCCTTGTTGGCGTTATCAAGGGCAAGAATGATGGCAAATCAATCGGCCTTCGCGCTGATATGGATGCCTTGCCAATGTCTGAGGAAACCAATCTTGCCCATGCCTCACAGCGCCCGGGTGCGATGCACGCTTGTGGTCATGACGGCCATACAACCATGCTGTTGGGGGCGGCACAGCATCTTGCGAAAACACGCAATTTCAACGGCACGGTTCATTGTATTTTCCAACCCGCCGAAGAAGGCGGCAATGCTGGTGCCCGATCAATGATCAATGATGGTCTATTCGAGAAATTTGTAATGGATTCGGTCTGGGGGATGCATAACTGGCCGGGGCTGGAGGTTGGCCGCGCGGTTGCGCATTGCGGTCCGGCAATGGCTGGTGCCGACATTTTTGTGCTGACCATCACCGGCGATGGTGGCCATGCCGCGATGCCACATCTGACGCATGACCCGATTGTCGCCGCTGGTATCTGCATAACGGCATTACAAACTCTGATATCGCGCCGGCTCGACCCTTTTGATCAGGCAGTGATTTCACTGACCAGGCTGGATGCCGGAAGCGCCTATAATGTAATTCCCGGCAGCGCCAAAATTGGCGGCACCCTTCGGACGATGAACGCGGCAACCCGTGAGCGGATGATTGCCGATATTGAAAATGTTGCGCGTAATGCCGTGGCAACGCTTGGCTGTGACGTTTCGATGGAGTTAAGACCGGGCTATCCACCAACGGTGAATCATGAGGCTGATGCGCTTTATGTGCGTGATATTATCACCGATATGCTGGGCCCTGACGGTCTTGAAACCGGCATGACCCCGGTAATGGGCGCCGAGGATTTTTCATTTATGCTGGCACAAAAGCCCGGCGCCTACGTCTGGCTTGGCGCCGGTCTTGATAGTTTCAATCTGCATAGTCCGCATTTCGATTTTAACGATGATCTGCTGCCAATTGGTGCCAGTCTCTGGGTACATCTTGCCGAACAGAAGCTCGCCTAACAAAAATCAGCCACACAAATTCGCGATGCCTATTCAGGTCGCGGTAAAATCGGTGGTTTGACATCCTGCGGAATCGGGCATTGATACGGCGTTCTCGCCTGACGTTCATCATGCACAGTGCGGGCTGCGGCTAGAACATCGGGGGCTTGCATCAGGGCTGTTGCCGTTGACGCCATCACCTTTGCCGCATGAACCATGCCTTTATGCGCGGCTGGCATTTTTCCTTGGGCGACGGTTTGCCATGTATGGAACGGGGTTCCAACTGCACAGGTTGCCACCCGCGCCTGAACCGTTGGAACCACCCAGCTGACATCACCAACATCAGTTGATCCTTCACCGCCGCTGTTTGACCGATCAAGGGGTGCCACAAAATCGCACATCGCCAGATCGGGGGGCGTCTCGCGGCCGATGCGTTGAAAGCTGGCCGCAATATCGGCACTTGTTAGGCTTTTACGAATTTCATTGGCAAATTTATCATCTTCGCTATCAAATGGCACTGGCCCAAGCTTGTCAAATTCGCGCTGCATCATCTCTTCTAGCGGGCGATTGCCAACCAGATTAGACACCCCTGAATAGACCTTGGCCTCGACCGTTGTACCGGTCATCAGCGCCGCACCATCAGCAATTTTACGAACCCGCGCAACCAGATCACGCAATGTTTCAAGATCACCTGCGCGAACCAGCTGGCGAACCGTTGCCTTTGCCTGAACAACATTGGGCGCGGCGCCGCCAACATCAAGATAGGCGTAATGCACCCGGGCCGAATCCGGCATATGCTCACGCATATAATTAACCCCGATATTCATCAACTCGCAGGCATCAAGCGCACTGCGACCAAGATGCGGTGCCGCGGCGGCATGTGCCGCCTTGCCGTGGAAGGTGAAGTCTATCCGTGAATTTGCCAGCGAATGACCATGCTGTACCGCATTAAAGGTTGAGGGGTGCCAAGAAATCGCAGCCGCAACATCATCAAATAATCCATCACGCGCCATATAGGCTTTGGCCGCACCACCTTCTTCGGCAGGACAACCATAATAGCGAACCCGCGCTTTGATATTATTTTCGGCAAGCCAGTCCTTAACCGCGGTTGCCGCCAATAGAGCCGCTGCCCCCAAAAGATTGTGACCACAGCCATGACCATTGCCGCCAGTCTCTACTGGACTATGTTCGGCGACACCGGGCTGCTGACTTAATCCGGGCAATGCATCAAATTCACCAAGAATTGCAATGATGGGGCCTTCGGTTCCGGCCTCGCCCATCACCGCGGTTGGCATGCCGCAAATGCCCTCTGTAACAGTAAACCCCTCTGCCTGCAGCGCCGCCACATGTTCGGCCACTGATGCATATTCATTGTAAAGCGTTTCAGGTGTCTCAAAAACACGGTCAGAAAGAGCGATAAAATCTGCTTTCTTCGCATCGACAAAATTCCAAATTTGCTCTTCGTTTAGCATGATGAATTTCCCCTTATTTTGGCGTCATCCAGCCAATGTGGCATCGGCAGTCAACAGCATAAATTAAATGGTAAAATTATCCCGCTGACAAACCCTAAAACAACTGGGAGGTACGATTTTTTAGCAATAGATACGGTAATAAATGACCGCTCGTTTGACTGGCCATTTGACTGGCCATTTAACTGGCCGTTTGACTGGCCCTTTGATCGGCCATTTGACCGCAAAACCGCGGTCAGAGGTTGCATATTGCAGACACGCCAAACCGGTACCTGTTTGCAAGATAATCCAACAAGCCTTTCGGTGACGCAGATGAATGGGTTGTCACGCCGTGCCTAGGCGTGCCACCACCGCTGTTAATAGCCGATTGCACACCCATCTTTGCGCGGATCAGACCCGGCATGAAGCAGGTTGGTTTCCCAATCAATAAAGATCGCCTGTGATCCGCCAATCGGCTTTACCGCTGGCTGGATATTATGACCAAGCGCCCGTAAACCGTCACGCAACTCATCACTGATCGGCTCTTCAACTTCGACGACATCACTGAACGGGTCCGGCATAAAGCGCGGCATATCCTGCGCCTCTTGAATATCCATGCCATAATCAAACAGGCGGGTCAGAAACTGCATATGTCCAAAGGCCTGATATTCGCCGCCCATCACACCAAATGACATAACAGTCTTGCCATCTTTGGTCGCCATGCCCGGGATAATCGTATGAAGTGGCCGCTTGCCGGGCTCGATACAGTTCGGATGGCCAGGCTTTACAACAAATCCCTGACCGCGGTTTTGCAGAATAATGCCAGATTTTGGCGCAACATACCCAGCCCCGAAATTATGAAACACCGTGTTGATCAGGCTGCACGCGTTACGATCCTTATCAATGACCGAAATATAGACTGTGCTTTTGTGCCTCGGCAGCGTGGTTTCCGGCAAATCTTTAAGCGCCTTTTCCGGGTTAATCTGCGCCCGGATCGCCGCCGCATGTTCGGCGCTTAACAAATCATCAACTGGCACCTCGGCAAATGCGGGATCAGCCAGATAAAGCGAGCGATCGCGGTAAGCAAGACGCCCCGCTTCGATCTCATGGTGGATTCGCTCAAGCGAAATAGGATGATCACCAAACTTGTCAACTTCGGACATGATGTTCAGCAGCAATAGCGCAATGACCCCCTGACCATTTGGCGGACATTCCCAAATATCATAGCCTCTGAAATTGGTTTTGATCGGGGTCACATATTCAGCAATGGCCGCATCAAAATCAGCCGCGCAATGCACGCCGCCAAGAGATTGCAATTTGCCAAGAATATCCTCGGCAACCCAGCCCTTGTAAAATCCGTCACGTCCATTTTTGGCAATTTCTTCTAATGCCTTTGCCAGATTCGGATTTGCAAACCGGTCACCCATTTTATAATTTTCACCATCGCGAAGATAAAGCGCGCTGCAATCAGGATCTCCTTTGATCAGCTTAGCACTGGCCTTGAAATCAGCCGCAACGCGCGAACCAATGGCAAATCCATCGCGCGCATATTTAATCGCCGGCTGCAACAGATCGCCAAGCGGAGTTGACCCGTAATCACGATTTAGCTGAACCCAAGCATCGACCGCAGTTGGCACGGTAACCGCATGAGGTGATTGCTGTGGAATTTCATGGATGCCCTGACTGATCAGCCATTCGGCGCTTAGCCCTGATGGGGCACGGCCAGATCCGTTCATCGCAATTACCTTGTCACTACCACCTTGCGAATAAAGACAAAAGCAATCACCGCCAATGCCGGTTGACTCAGGCTCGACAACGGCCTGAACTGCGCAGGCAGCAAGCGCTGCATCCATTGCATTGCCGCCATTTTGCAAAACATTAACTGCGGCTTGTGTTGACAGCGGATGTGATGTGCTTGCCATACCTTCAGGGGCAAGAACCGGTGACCGGCCCGGACGTTGTAAGCTGCGCATAAGAGATCCCTCTGACTGGATTGAAGATAATGACGTGAGCGTAAAATTAGCTATGGGTTAAGACATAACGCAAGTTGGACAATCCTCGCAACCTAATCTTCTAGGCACATAGATACTGTCAACCGCTTATGTCAGATGCTGGCAAGCGGCGGTTTTCCAAGCACAAGGTCGGCGCCCTTTTCGGCAATCATCAAAACGCCTGCATTCAGATTTGCCGACAGCATTGTTGGCATGATCGAGGCATCAATAACGCGCAGGTTTTGTATCCCATGAACCCGTAATTGGTCATCAACAACAGCCGTTGGATCTGTTGCAGGTGCCATTCGGCAAGTGCCCATCAGATGATAAACCGTCGTGCTACGCTGGCGGGCAACATCCAGCAATTCATCGTCGCTTTGGACATGCGCGCCAGGATAACCCTCATAATCAAAATAAGGCGCAAGCGGTGTTGTGTTCATCAGCCGGCGGCTCAGCTTTATTCCGGCAAGAAGCACCCGCCGGTCTTCTTCATGCGCCAGATAATTCGGCTGAATTAGCGGCTTGTCGAACGGGTCACTGGTTTTTGCCCGCACATAACCGAGACTTTCGGGGCGTTGCTGCCAGGTTGCAAGGGTAAATCCAGGCTCATCTTCAAGCCATGCCTGCAACCCTTCTCTATAACTAGCAGGGGTAAAGCTAACCTGAAGATCGGCGTTGCGCACTGTCTCATCAGAGTGCCAGAAACAATATACAAGCGTTGGCCCCAGCTCGAGAATCGAGCGCCGCCCCAAGAAATATTTGGCAATTTCACCAACCAGTTTTGGCCCACGGGCAAGCTCGTTAATTGTCCTAACATTCTTTGCCCGTGCGGTCAGGCGTGTCCCGTAATGATCACGCAGATTTTCGCCAACACCGGGCAGATCATGCTTTACCTCAATACCAAGACCCTGCAGCAGCCCCGCCGGGCCAATTCCCGATAATTGCAGCAATTGAGGTGAATTGATGGTGCCGCCTGCGACAATAACTTCACGCGCCGCATACACGTCTTGCAGGTGGCCGTTCACACCGCCACGACGAAAGGAAACGCCGGTGGCGCGTTTGCCATCAAGGTGGATTCTCGTCGCATGGGCGTTGGTGATGATGCGAAGATTTGCGCGTTTGCGCGCCGGTTTCAGAAATGCGCGCGCGGCGCTCATCCTCAATTTACCCGTTGAGGTGCGCTGAACATAGGACGTGCCTTCTTGATAGGCACCATTATAATCGGGGTTGCGCGGAATGCCGATGCTTTCAGCACCCTCGATAAAGGCCTCACAAAGCGGATCACGCCACGCCAGATTGGTGATGGTCATTTCACCATTTTGGCCACGATAGCTGGCATCAACACTATCTTCATGCCGCTCATAACGACGAAAATAAGGAAGCACATCATCATATGACCAGCCGCGATTGCCCTTTTGCGCCCAGACGTCAAAATCCATTTTCTGACCACGATTAAAAATCAGCCCATTGATCGAGCTTGATCCACCAAGCACCTTGCCCCGTGGCATCGGAATGGTACGGCCATTTGTGCCGGCGCTCGCTTCGCTCTGATACATCCAATTAACCGAAGGATTGACCAGCGTTTTGATAAAGCCTGCTGGAATATGGATCATTGGATTCCAGTCCGGCGGGCCAGCCTCAAGCAGACAAACCGAATAGGTGCCACACGCAGTAAGTCGATTGGCCAGAACACATCCAGCGGTGCCCGCACCAACAATCACATAATCAAACTGGTCTGCCATCTTTTGTCTCTTAGCCTCTAAAATTCTTTAGCCATCGCCAACCATATTGGCCAATCTAGAGTGACTTGCCAAATAAATCCTTAGGCCAAATAAATCCTTAGGCCAAATAAATCCTTAGGCCAAGTAAATCTAAAGACCAAGCAAGTTTGAAAATCACCATAAGCACTTGTTGGATAGACGGGTCTGGCGCGATAACAAAAATCACGCTGTTACAAGAACATCTTTTTCCCGGCACAATTTCTGTGGTTAACTAAACCTGATAGATATATCGGTCGCCATGGTGGCCAAAGGGTGTTTTATGGACGAGATACAGCTGCGCGATTGCTATCAAAAGCGTCACGGCCCGGCCTATATGACCGGGACGCAGGCACTGGTTCGGCTGCTTCTCGAACAGGCGCGTCTTGACCGCGAACAGGGCATCAACAGCCGTGGTCTGGTTAGCGGTTATCCGGGATCACCCCTTGGCGGGCTTGATCTTGAATTAAACCGCAATCTTGATCTTCTCGCCGCTGAAGGAGTGGTTTTCCAACCTGCAATCAATGAAGAGCTGGCAGCAACTGCAATCTGGGGCGCACAGCATATTCATCTTTATGACCAGCCAGACATTGATGGCGTGTTTGGCCTTTGGTATGGCAAGGGCCCGGGGCTGGATCGTGCGCTAGACGCCATCCGCCATGCCAATATGGGAGGGGTTTCCAAATTTGGCGGAATGGTGCTGGCGGTTGGCGATGATGCCACCGGCAAATCATCGACACTTGCCTATCAGTCGGAACAGACCCTGATTGCCGCAGGTGTTCCCTTTTTCTATCCGCGCTCACTGCATGATATTATTCCAATGGGGCTTATGGCTTTTGCCTTATCACGGCAGGCGGGGTGTTGTGTTGGCATGAAGATCGTTGTCGATACCGCCGATACCAGCGGCATTGTTGACCTTGATAATATTCACCCCGACATCATCGCGGGCAATGAAAACGGCCCGGTTCATATCGGCCGGCATGACCCGGCATTATTGCGCGAAGACCGGCTGTTTAATTTGCGGCTTCCCGCAGTGCGCGCCTTTCAACATACCCAGCAGATTAACGCGCCAATCCTGCCACAACCGGCCAATGGCAAGCTTGGAATTATCGCTGTTGGCAAAGCCCTTTATGAAGTGAATGACGCGCTGATTAGTCTTGGTATCAAAGATCGGGTAGCGGCAGGCATTGGGCTTTTTTCTGTCGTGATGCCATGGCCGGTTAATGCCGATGGCCTTGCCGATTTTGCCAAGAATTTTGACGAAGTGATGGTGGTCGAAGAAAAGCGGCCAATCGTCGAAGAACAACTAGCCCGTGCCGTTGTCAATTTACCAGCGCGCGCTGTCATCACCGGTAAAATGGCGCCTGACGGATCGCCGCTTTTGCCAGAAACTGGCGAGATAACCCACGCGATTTTAATGACGGCAATAACCAAGCGTGCCAACGCACATGATATTGCGATACGCGCTGTTCCAGCCGTAATCACCGCACAGACGCTGCCGCATATTGCCAACCGCACCCCATGGTATTGCGCGGGGTGCCCGCATAATTCCAGCACAAAACTTCCCGATGGGGAAATTGTCGGGATGGGTATCGGCTGTCACTCGATCAGCGGGTTTCTGACGCCTGACGAGATTACTAATTTCACCCAGATGGGCGGTGAAGGTGCTTTCTGGATTGGCCGTGCGCCATTTTCCAGCCAAACACATAGTTTCCAGAATATTGGCGATGGTACCTATGCGCATTCGGGCTATCTTGGTATTCGCGCGGCGGTTGCTGCCGGGGTCAATATGACCTTCAAGATACTCTATAATGGTGCAGTTGCCATGACCGGCGGCCAGTCTATTGAGGGCGGCCAAACACCATGGGTTATGTCGCGCCAGCTCGCGGCTGAAGGCATCGTCAAGATTGCGATTGTCAGCGATGCACCAGAAACCCTGATGGCCGGAGCCAAATGGGCAAGCAATTGCCACTTTTATCACCGCGACGATATTGTCAAGCTGCAGCAGGAACTGAAATCTATCACCGGCGTCACGGCAATCATCTATGTGCAGGATTGCGCCACCGAATTACGCCGCAAACGAAAACGCGGGCTGATTGCCGATAAGCCTGAAACCATCGTGATTAATGAAGCGGTTTGCGAAGGGTGTGGCGATTGCGCCGTTAAATCAAATTGTGTAGCGGTCAAACCGGTTATGCGCCCCGAAGGCGAAAAACGCATGATTGATCAAAGCCTGTGCAATAAGGATATGTCCTGCCTCACCGGATTTTGCCCCAGCTTTGTGACGCTGAAAGGCGGAAACACGGCATCCAAAGCCCCGCCTGCCACACGGCCAGCATTTCCTGCTGACATTAAATTGCCAGCCCCGACACCGGTGCGCGATGGTATCTTTAATATTTTTGTTGCTGGTATTGGCGGTACCGGCGTTTCAACATTGGCGGGTATTCTGATTATGGCGGCGCGCGTCGACGGCATTGCCGGAACCGCAGTTAATCAAACTGGCCTATCGCAGAAAAATGGCGGCGTGACCAGCCAGATCAGGCTTGCCAAGGGCGCATCTCTTGCCGGACATATGGTGCGGCTACCAACGCATGAGGCCGATTTACTGATTGGCTGTGATGCGGTGGTAGCTGCAAATGATATGGTTCTTGGCCTGCTGAACAAAACCACAAGCAGCGCCATCATCAATGACAATATCGATCCGGTTGGCGTTGCCGGTGTCGGCATCGGCAGTGTCGTGGATATGCCGGTTGTTATGACCCGCCTTGGGGCGGCGATGGATAAGGCGCGTATCACAAGATTTGCCATTTCATCACTGGCTAACCAGATTTTAGGAAGCACCACTTCAAGCACCATCATCATGCTTGGCTGGGCAGTTCAAAAAGGTTTGATTCCCATTGGCGTTGAGGCAGTTGAGGCAGCATTACGGCTTAATGGCACATCAGTTGATGATAATCTTGCCGCTTTAAAATGGGGCCGATTACTGGCTCATGCACCCGATCAGCTATTGGCCTTGCTAGCTGCCAAGGCCGCGCCGAAAAATCAGGATCTATTGCACGACCCAGCCGCGGCGATTGCGTATTTTGCCGCGCAATTAACAGCCTATCAAAACACCGCCTATGCAGCCCGTTTCACAACT
Source organism: Alphaproteobacteria bacterium LSUCC0396 (assembly GCA_041228345.1). Taxonomy (NCBI): domain Bacteria; kingdom Pseudomonadati; phylum Pseudomonadota; class Alphaproteobacteria; species Alphaproteobacteria bacterium LSUCC0396. The sequence continues at coordinate 1,454,474 of CP166131.1, forward strand.
GAGATAAATCGCTTTATCGACCGGTTAACCGCCGCCAAGGTTCCAACAGATGCAATTGGCATCAGCGCCGCTAGGGTGCTATTCCGTGCCATGGCAATCAAGGATGAATACGAGGTTGCACGCCAATTAACCAATGCCGATTTCACCGCGAAGATAAACGCGATTGGCGGCAAAGATATAGCGGTTCATTACCATCTTGCCCCGCCTTTGCTTAGCTGGCGAAAAGGCCGCGATGGAACCCCCCGCAAAATTCGCTTTGGGCCTTGGCTGACGCCGGTTTTAACGATGATTGCGCGCCTGTCTTGGCTCCGTGATAGCTGGATTGATCCGTTCGGCTTCAGTGCTGAGCGACAAAGCGAGCGGGCCCACCGTGAAACGGTAATCAACTGGCTAGACCAGCTTGGCACCAATGCATCATCGCGCCAATATGAGCAGATTGAGACGGCGCTTGAGCTCATGCTGAAGATACGCGGCTATGGTCATGTAAAAGCCGCAAACATGACCCGGTACGAGCAAGAGATTAGCGCCATTATATCAGGGCTATCAACACAGCCACCCACATTGGATATGGCCGCAGAATAGACGGTTTTGGCCGTTAGATATAGTTTGAAATCTCGATGAGGTTATCGTCAGGATCGCGGATATAAACCGATAAAAGTGGCCCATTGGCGCCGGTTTTACGAACCGGACCATCCTCAATTTCGACGCCATGATTGGCAAGATGCTGCTGCCAGTCGCCAAGCGGCTGATCGGTGATGAAACAAAGATCGACACTGCCGGCGACCGGGTTTTTGGCATGAGGAATATAAGGGGATGATGCATTGTGAAGGTTTATTTTCTGGTTCCCAAAATGCAATGACTGGCGCACAGGCCCTCCAGTTGGTGGCTGAAATTCACTATGCTCCATACCCATGATTTCAGTATAGAATGCCACCGTCGCAGCAACATCGGCCGCCTGCATAACAATATGGTCAATCGACTGAATTTTCAGCGTTTCCATTTTATATTCCCTTAGATTTAAACAGTGGGAGACTCTGCCCTCACAGAACATTGAACAAGAGACATGAGTGATGCGTTAATGCCGGGCGTGATCACCTACCGACCAATCGACGAATATTTGAAGCCGGCGCGCTGCATTGCCTCTGGTTCGTATACATTACGTAAATCAACAATGACGCGCCCGATCATCGTCGCCGCAAAATGTGCCGCAGTAAGAGCACGAAATTCATTCCACTCGGTAACCAATACCGCACAGGCAGCACCGGTCAGACAATCAGTTGCGCTTTCGCAAAATGTGACGACAGGCGGCAAAAGTGGCCGCGCCTCATCCATCGCCTTTGGATCATAAAGGCGCAAATTTGCACCAGCTTTGACTAAGGCGTGGATGATGTCCAATGACGGACTGTCGCGCATATCATCGGTTTCCGGTTTGAAGGCAAGCCCCAGAATGGCGATTTGGGCACCAGCAACCGACCCGCCCATCGCGATAATCACACGCTCTGCCATCGCCATTTTGCGCGCCTGATTGAACGCGACAACCGCATCAACAATGCTGACGTCACTGCCATGTTTTTCAGCAGTTTTAACAAGCGCTATCGTATCTTTTGGAAAGCAGGATCCACCATAGCCAGGCCCCGGATGTAAAAATTTATTGCCAATCCGCTTATCAAGACCCATGCCTTTGGCGACATCATGCACATCAGCGCCAACCATTTCACAAAGATCAGCCATCTGGTTGATATAGGAAATCTTCACCGCCAAGAACGCGTTGCTGGCATATTTGATCAGCTCTGACGTTTCTAGGTTGGTGAAAAGAATTGGCGTTTCAATCAAAAATAATGGCCGATATAATGCCCGCATCACATCGCGCGCCGCGTCAGTTTCGGCGCCAACAACAACACGGTCAGGCCGCATAAAGTCGGAAATTGCCGCACCTTCGCGCAGAAACTCAGGGTTTGACACAACATCAAATTGTGCATCAGGGTTAACCCTAGCAACGATTGACTCGACTTCGCGGCCAGTGCCCACCGGAACGGTCGATTTCGTCACAACAACCGTATATCCAGATAGATGCGGGGCGATTTCTTCAGCAACAGCATAAACAAATGATAAATCAGCATGACCATCACCGCGCCGTGTTGGAGTGCCGACCGCGATAAAGACCGCGTCAGCTGCCGCCACCGCTGCCGCCAGATCTGGCGCAAAATGCAGCCTGCCCGCGGCGACGTTACGCGCCACCAAATCTGCCAGACCCGGCTCATAGATCGGCATTTCACCCTGATTGATTTTCTGGATTTTGGCCGCATCCTTGTCGATACAAGTTACGTCAAAACCGAATTCGGAGAAACACGCCCCCGAAACAAGCCCGACATATCCGGTGCCAATAACTGAAATTTTCACGGCGCTGTTTCCCTAACCATTCCAAGGTTTGATAACAGGCGGATAAAATTTGTTCAATGCCAGAGTGTAGTTACCAGAAAAAATTGATAACCGATTAGAGTTTTGGGCTGTTTTGTGGCAAATTTGTTAACCGAGCGACTTGACCTATTTCGCGACCAAAGAGTAAGCCTTTCAAAAATGGCGGCAACGCGGCTGCTAATGACGGCAATTTAAGGAATGTACCGCATGATCAAAAAAGCGATTTTTCCAGTTGGCGGGCTTGGTACAAGGTTTCTGCCAGCCACCAAAGCACTGCCAAAGGAAATGCTTCCTGTTGTTGATAAACCGCTGATACAATATGCGGTTGAAGAGGCGGCTGCCGCTGGTATCGAGGAATTTATCTTTGTGACCGGCCGAAACAAGACGGCGATCGAGGATCATTTTGATCACTCATTTGAGCTGGAGGAAACGCTTCTTGCCAAGGGCAAGGCGGCGGCGTTGGATACCGTACGCGGAATGATACACGCGCCGGGGTCAGTTGCTTATGTTCGCCAGCAAGAGCCGGCCGGCCTTGGCCATGCGGTATGGTGCGCCCGTAATCTGGTACATGATGAGCCAGTTGCCATTTTGCTGGCTGATGACCTTATTCTTGGCAAGAGCTGCATGGCCGAAATGGTTGCATCTTATCAGGGCGGCAACATGATTGCGGTGATGGATGTGCCAAAATCGGAAACAAGCTCTTATGGTATCATCACGCCGGGCAAAGATCACGGCCAGCTGATTGACGTTGCCGGTCTTGTTGAAAAGCCGGATCCAGAAGACGCGCCATCCACCTTGGCTGTCGTTGGTCGATACATAATCGAAGCTGGCGTTTTCTCGCAGCTTGATCGCCAAGAACGCGGCGCTGGTAACGAGGTGCAGCTGACCGACGCGCTTGCCCGTCAAATTGGCAAGGTACCTTTTCACGGCTTACGGTTTTCAGGTGAACGATTTGACTGCGGATCAAAAATCGGTTTCTTGCAAGCGAATATCGCATTTGCAATGTCACGCGATGATCTTGCAGCACCACTTGCGAAATGGCTAAAGGGCCGGATGCCGTCAGGCAAAGGTGAATAACCCGAAAAACGCGGACCATTCTCCCAATTTTTAATCCAGACGTTTTAATAGAGGCCAGTTCATGACTCAGCATGTTTTTCATCCATCTATTTTACGTGCCTATGACATTCGCGGGATTGTCGGGGAAACACTGACACTGGCTGACGCGCACGCCATCGGGCTTGGTTATGCCGCCTGTCTTCGCCATCGTGGCCATGGCAATCATGTTGCGGTCGGGCGCGATGGGCGTTTGTCATCACCGGCGCTGGCAGCCGCCCTTTGTGACGGGCTGGTGGCCGGCGGAGCGCAGGTCAGCGACATCGGCTGCGGCTCAACGCCAATGCTATATTATGCCGGTGTAACGCTAGACGCTGATGCCGCGATCCAAGTCACCGGATCACATAATCCGCCAAGCCATAATGGGTTTAAAATGGTTATGAACGGCGTCGTATTTTTTGGCGATGACATTCAACAACTTGGTGAGATTAGCGCTGCTGGGCCTGCCAAAATGGCTGGCGGCAGTTACGCCGAGGTTGCTGTTTTTGACGATTACATCGACCGGCTTACCGCCGATGCGAACACTGGTGATTTTACGGTTATCTGGGATTGCGGCAATGGCGCGGCCGGGCCATCAACGATCGCTGCTACAAAACGGCTAAACGGTCGTCATAAAGTGCTTTTTGGTGACATTGACGGAACCTTTCCAAACCATCACCCCAATCCTGTTGATCCGGAAACCCTTGCCATCCTCTGCGATGCTGTTGCCGGGGCAGGGGCTGATCTTGGGATCGGCTTTGATGGCGATGGTGACCGAATTGGAATTGTTGACGCAAAAGGCCGGCAAATGCCAGGCGATTTTCTGACGGCCTTTCTGGCACAGGACATTCTAGAACGCAGTCCAGGAGCGCCGGTTATCCTTGATGTGAAATCATCCGATATGGCGATGGATCTGATTACGCAGGCAGGCGGTGATGCGCAAATTTGGAAAACCGGCCACAGCCATATGAAAACCCGCATGGCGGCACTCACCGCGCCGTTGGCTGGCGAGATGTCGGGGCATATTTTCATCAAAGACGGTTTCTATGGATTTGATGATGCGCTTTATGTCGGGATCCGCGTTTTGTGCCAGATGGCCAAAACCGGACAGAGCATCACTGATTTTATTGATGGGCTGGCGCCCCAGCATGCAACACCTGAATTGCGGATTGACTGCCCGGATGACCAGAAATTTGGTGTTATTGACCGGCTTGCCGCACATATAAAGAGCCAGATTGATGCCAAGAACCTTAGTCTGATAGATGGGGTTAGGGTGCGAACTAATGACGGCTGGTGGCTTGTCCGCGCCTCTAATACCGAGGCCGCGCTGGTCGCGCGTGCCGAAGGAAAAACACCGGTGATTCTCGATAATCTTGTTGGTGATATCGAAGCTGCGTTGGCTGGTGCAGGTCTTCACTGGCGGCGTCCATAACCGCGCCCCGATAGCAGCTTTATTCTCAATAATTGAGTTTTTTGCGCTAGCGATGGCGTAAAAATGTGTGATTCGATGGAATCCCACCTGTTGCAACTTGAAAGACAATGCGAGTTCAGTTAGACAAAGAAAATTTTTTCAACCATTCCCCCCTGCCTGATTTACATCGGGTTGCCTGCTTAAGCGGAGCAAACAATGTCAGACGTTATTACCCATGGTGGTCTATCCATAGCCAAGGTTCTATATGATTTGGTGAATGATGAAATTCTAGCTGGCACCAAAATCGCCCCAGATGTTTTCTGGAACGGGTTTGACCAGGCGGCGCATCAGCTGGCACCAAAAAATCAGGCGCTTATCGAGACACGAGCGCGGCTACAACGCCAGATTGACGACTGGCTAAAAGCCAATAGCGATGGAGGCATTGACGCCGCTGCCTATGAGAAATTTCTCGCCGAAATTGGTTATCTTCATGATGATGCTGGTGATTTTGAGATTGAAACCAGCAATGTTGATCCGGAGATCGCAACCATCGCCGGCCCACAGCTGGTCGTGCCGATCACCAACGCGCGTTATGCCCTAAACGCCGCCAATGCCCGCTGGGGCAGCCTTTATGATGCGCTTTACGGCACTGATGCGATTGACGACGCAGACGGCGCCGGCCGCAATGATGGCTATAATCCGGTACGGGGTAAAAAAGTGATTTCATTTGCCCGTGATCTTCTTGACCAGTCCGCGCCATTGGCAAATGGCAGCTGGCACGATGTAACCGGCCTTAATATTGCCGGTGGGACGCTCACGATCAGCCAGTCTAGCGCCAGTACGTCGCTGTCAAATGCAGATCAGTTTGTCGGCTATACCGGTAACCCCGAAGCCCCGACAAGCGTCATTGTTGTCAAAAACGGCCTTCATCTTGAAATTATCATCAATGCCAACGGCAGAATTGGCGCTGATGACGCGGCGCATATTAATGATGTGATTGTCGAGGCAGCGCTGACAAGCATCATTGATCTTGAAGATTCAATTGCTGCGGTAGATGCCGAAGATAAGGTGCTGGCCTATCGCAACTGGAACCAGATCATGCGGGGTAGTTTAACCGCAGAATTTGCCAAGAATGGCAAAAGCATGACACGGTCGTTGAACCCCGACAAAAGCTACACCGCACCTGATGGCAGCACCAAAACATTGCGCGGCCGGGCATTAATGCTGGTTCGTAATGTTGGTCACCTGATGACCAATCCGGCGGTGCATCTATTCGGCGGTCAGGAGATTCCCGAAGGCATCCTTGATGCGTTTATTTCGGTTGCCGCCGCATTACCAGATTTTGCCAGCGGCCAGAATTCACCGGCCGGTTCAATCTATGTCGTCAAACCAAAAATGCATGGTCCGGATGAAGTCGCCTTTGCGGTTGAAACCTTTGAAATGGTTGAACAGCTTTTGCAGCTGCCAGCCAATAGCATCAAAATCGGTATCATGGACGAAGAACGCCGCACCACGGTAAACCTTAAAGAATGTATCCGTGCTGCAAAATCACGCGTTGCGTTCATTAATACCGGATTTCTTGACCGTACCGGCGATGAAATTCACACCTCAATGTATGCTGGTGCGATGATCCGCAAAGGCGATATGAAAGCCGCAACATGGATTTCAGCTTATGAAGATTGGAATGTTGATGTTGGGCTTGCTTGTGGGTTTTCAGGTAAGGCGCAAATCGGCAAGGGCATGTGGGCCATGCCGGACATGATGGCCGATATGATTGCGCAGAAGAGCGCTCATCCGAACGCTGGTGCAAATTGCGCGTGGGTACCATCGCCAACTGCGGCGACCCTGCACGCATTGCATTATCACGCGGTGGATGTGGCCAAGCGGCAGGCTGAACTGGCGGGTAAGTCACGCGCTAGCCGTTCGGATATTCTGTCCATTCCAGTGGCCAGCCGGCCGAATTGGTCAGCCGAGGATATCCGTGCGGAATTGCGCAATAACGCCCAAGGTATTCTAGGCTATGTTGTGCGCTGGATTGATCAGGGCGTTGGCTGCTCGAAGGTTCCCGACATTCATAATGTTGGCCTGATGGAAGACCGGGCAACCTTGCGGATTTCATCGCAGCATATTGCCAATTGGCTGCATCATGGGATCTGTGACGCCGATCTGGTCATGGATGTGATGAAGGAAATGGCCGCCGTTGTTGACAGCCAAAATGCAGATGATCCGGCTTATGAGCCTATGGATGGCCGATTTGATCAATCTATCGCCTTTCAGGCGGCGCTTGACCTTGTCTTTAAGGGTATCGAACAGCCATCAGGCTATACCGAGCCTGTTTTGCATGCGCGCCGACTGGAAAAAAAGGCCGCAGCGCACGCCGCATAAAACAGAGACACCAGAAGGAAACAGGGCTGTGATCTAAACCGGATCATGGCCCTGTTTATGCTGTAAAACCCGTTTTTATTATGGGTTAGACGGATATATGTCTTCGCGCAGTTTTTCCCGAAGCTTGTCGATAAGAACAGGTTTCCCGTCCCGTTCAACATGCCAGAAAATCCAGCCATTGCATGATGGTAATCCTTGAAGCTGGGCGCCGAGTGCATGAATTGACCCGCTTTGCTTTTGATCTGTAAACAGGGATCCGTCAGCGCGTACCTTTGCCTGAAACCGTTTTTTGGCGTCAAATAAGTGATCACCCGGTTGCAGCAATCCATGTTCAATCAAATTCCCAAACGGAACTTTGGGTAAAGCCCGGCGCGGCGTTGTTTCTAGTAAATCATCCGAGGCAATCGGCGTCACCGAAGCCAGCCGTGTTTTGGCAATTTTCACATAATTCGCATCTTGCTCGATACCAATAAAATTCCGGTTCAGCCGTTTTGCCACCGCACCGGTCGTTCCCGTGCCAAAAAATGGATCAAGAACCACATCACCGCGCCGGGTCGACGCCAAAATTACGCGCGCCAACAAACTTTCCGGCTTTTGCGTAGGATGCGCTTTTTTACCATCTTCCTTGATCCGCTCATTGCCGGTGCATAATGGCAGTTCCCAATCAGACCGCATCTGCACATCTTCATTCAGCGCCTTCATGGCTTCATAATTAAAGACGTGACGTGATTTTTGCGATTTCGCCGCCCAGATAAGCGTTTCATGTGCATTGGTAAAGCGACGACCACGGAAATTAGGCATCGGGTTTGTTTTGCGCCAGATCACATCATTTAAAACCCAGAAATCGAGATTCTGCAAAATCGTGCCAACACGAAAGATATTGTGATAGCTGCCAATGACCCATATCGCGCCATCCGGCTTTAGCACGCGGCGCGCCTCGGTTAGCCAAGCGGCAGTAAAGGCGTCATAGGCGGCAAAACTATCAAACTTATCCCACGCATCAGTAACCGCATCGACATGGGTCTGATCCGGGCGCGCCAAATCACCCGATAATTGCAAATTATACGGCGGATCAGCAAACACCAGATCAACCGATTGATCGGGAATTTTGCGTAATTTGGCGATACAATCGCCATGTAAAATTTGATTCGCTTTCACCAGACAACGCCCATTTCATTCATTCTATGCCAGCAATTTGCCAGCTCTATTCTTATAAAAGAATCATAGAATCAATATAAGTCAACAGCTTATAGGGCTTTCTTAAAGTCATATCAATATATTGTGTCAGCGATGATCACAACCAAGCCTATCTTGTGATGCCGCCGCGTGACACTCTGCAGGCAAAACCCGATTTTTTTGAAAAAACCAAAATTCTTGTGCCTGTGTCGCGGATAAATTGTCGCGGGTTAATCGTCGCCCGCATCGAGATAGCGCCGGATCGGCTTAAAACTGCGGCGGTGATACGGGGTAACACCAAATTGCCTAATTCCGGCCTGATGCGCCTTTGTGCCATAGCCCATATTGTTCGCCCAGCCGTAGCCCGGATGCAGCGCATCCAGTGTCTGCATAATCTCGTCGCGCGCTGTCTTGGCAATAATCGACGCGGCTGCAATCGACAGTGACCGGCTGTCACCTTTGATTAGCGCGGTTGCTGGCAGCGGCATATCAGGCGGCAACAGATTGCCATCAACCAGCGCATGAACCGGGGCAGATAGACCGGCCTTTACCAGCTTTTCCGTTAATCTTGATGCCGCTATCACCATGCCGGCAAAGGTCGCTTGCAAAATCCCGTTCTGGTCAATTTGCGCAACATCAATCGATATAGTGTGATGGAGATGTGGCGGCGCCATCATCACTGCCGCAAGGCTGGTTCGGCGCGGCGGCTTTATTTTTTTTGAATCATCAATATCAGCTGGTAACTCATCATATGCCGTTGGACAAAGCCAGATCGCCGTTACAGTAACTGGGCCCGCCCAAGGCCCCCGACCAGCCTCGTCAATGCCAATAACCGGCCCGTTAAATTGCTGCTCATGGTCAAGATCAGGCATTACCCACCACGGCGCTGGGTCGGCGATTCGGCAAGCCGCGGCATAATTTCAACAAAGTTGCATGGCCGATGACGAATATCGAGCTGATAGCGAAGGATTTCATCCCATCCATCGCGGCACGCCGATGGCGATCCGGGCAACGCGAACAAATACGTGCCGCCTGCAACGCCAGCCACCGCACGTGATTGCACCGTTGAGGTGCCAATTTTGGCGAAGGATATATAACGGAATAATTCGCCAAAACCCTCAATTTCCTTTTCGAAAATTGCCCGAAATGCCTCGGGCGTACCATCGCGGCCGGTAAGGCCGGTTCCGCCCGTCGACACAATCACATCAATCCCGTCATCATCAATCCATTTGCGGAGCTGATCGATAATCGCATCAAAATCATCAGTTACAATGGCGCGGGCAGCCAGATTATGCCCATCATCATTAACCCGCCCGGCCAATAGATCACCAGACCGGTCATCATCAGATTTGCGCGAGTCAGACACGGTTAAAATGGCGATATTTACCGGTACAAACGGGATGGTTTTATCAATCCGCTTATCATGATCCATTGCTCTTGCCTTTCTATCCTTGAAATTGCTCTATCAGAGCAATCCCAAGCGGGTTATTTTAAACGGTCATTTTGCCTTATCAACAGCTTGGCTTGGAACGAACCGGCCGCCATTGCCAGCGGCAAGCCCAGACAAGGCCGGCGAGGTTTCACCAAAAAGCTCACGGTAAATGCCAAGATTAGAAATGACATTTTTTACGTAATGGCGGGTTTCGCGCGCTGGCATCGATTCAACAAGCAAAAACGGGTCGTCCTGATGATCGACCTTGCGAAGCCATTTTCGCAAATTGCCCGGCCCGCCATTATACGCCGCAAGTAACCGGACCAATGAGCTTTCAACAAGCGGTTCATCAAGCAGATGCTGGATATAATCCTGCCCTAGTTCAAGATTTAATTTCGGCTCAAATAGCTGATGCTTTTTGCCGCCACGATAGCCACGGTCACGCGCAATAAAGGACGCAGTGGCGGGCATGAGCTGCATCAGACCTGCGGCTTTGGCACTGCTTTTAGCACGCGGATTAAAACCGGATTCCTGCCGTGAAATTGCCCAGACCAAGGCTTCGTCAATATCATAATCGGCGTTGAATTGCGGATGCGGATATAGCGCACCATACCAGCTGACACCGCTGTCCTTGCGGATGATTTCAGCAACCCGAAAGGCGAGACCAGCCATGCCCTGATCATTTGCAAACTGCATCACCCCAAGCCGGTATTGATCAGGCATTTCCATCCAAAGATAACGCAGTTCACGCTCGGCCGCATGAGTCTCGCCAATCTGTAATAAGGCGAATAAACGCTTGCCGCCCGGGCGGCTTGCCAGCCAGTCATAAAATCCGGGCTCGATTGCCGGAAGCTCAAACGAGATATTGATCTGCTGGCCTAATGCATGGCGCGCAACAACCCCATAAAAACTGTCGATTTCCCGCGCCGCTACTTCGAGATAGCGCACCGATTCTCTCGGCCGCCCCTGCCGCAACTCGATGCGGTGCGCCCAATAGGCGGCGGCACTACGCTGCCCCGGGTCCACTTCAGGCAGATTGGCAAGGGAGCGAAAAAACTGACCGGAAAGATCAATCTGACCGCTTCGCCATGCCGCCAAGCCACCGGCCCAATAGGCCAGCTGCGCATGTTCACGCCCGATGGCGATGGCATAGCGGGCTTGGCGAATGGCTTTTGAGTCAACCCCAAAGATAAAATAAGCATGGGCGATTTCACCACGAAGCTGGCCCTCTTCCGCCGCCGTCAGATACCGCTTGTTTCCAGCATCACTGACAATCTCTAATGCGCCTGACGGCCAGCCACGCCGGATCGCCCGACGGATCGACCGCGCAATCGAGGCTGTGCGGGTTGCTGAGGCACGGCCAGCCGTGCTTGCCGGAATACGTGGCCGGTATCCATGCGCACCTGCCTGACCATAGCCGTTCAGATAGCCCGGTTTTGGTGGTTTTGGACTACGCGCATCCTTTGGCTTGCGGCGCTTGGCAAGCCAATAGATACGGCTGGCATCGGGGTGGTCATTATAAGCTACAAGCCAACTGGATAATTCCTTATAGCTTGACCGCCATGCCGTTGGATGAAGATAGCGTTGTGCCAGCAAATGACCCGTTAGAATAGGGTCCTTGATCCGCCCCATTTCGCGGATAGCCTGCTTCATATTGCCAGCCTTCTGCAATTCGAAAAGGCGCTTATATTGTGCGGTATCAGACGCGCTTAATGGTTCGGGGAGCGGTGATGCCATCGCCGGTGAAACAGCAAGGCTAAACACTAAAAGCACAGCAAGACATGGCCCCAAAAAAGGCGACATCATCACCGTCTTAAAAAACCGTCGCAACAGCTGAACTTGATCGCAGTTCGCAACCCGAGTTTGGCTATTATTACGGCATTCAGGGAATAAATTGACATTCATCCTACGGCCTTTGCGTTTTGATGCGATTGCTGCTCGCCAAAATCAATTAAACCCTCGGGCTAATTGGTACCTTGTGGTCGCGGGCGGATCAACCTGTTTCGTTATCAGACTGCTCAGTCAGCACGCCCTTTCGTGTCGTTCGCACCAAGACGTTTGGCCAATAGCAGCAAATCTTCAAACGCCAGACGTTTTTGCGCTGGCGAGCGTAACAGATAGGCCGGATGCAAACTTGCCAAAGCGGGCCGCAATACGCCATCACCAAAATCAATTTCGTGCCAATGTCCACGCAGCTTCATAATGCCGTCATTACTGCCCAAAACCAGCTTGGCTGCGGCACCGCCAAGCAAAAGCACGATATCCGGCTTGGCAAGTTGAACATGACGAAACAGCCATGGCAACAACATCGCCGTTTCTTCTTCGGTGGGGCTACGATTGCCCGGTGGTCTCCACGGCAAAAGATTAGTGAGATAAGCCGATGCACGATCAAGCCCAATCGTCATTAGCATCTTGTCGAGAAGCTGACCATCAGCCCCAACAAAAGGCACACCCATGCGGTCTTCGTCACGGCCGGGGGCTTCGCCAATAATCATCAACCGCGCCCCCGGATTACCATCGGCAAAACATAGATTGCTGGCAGTGTGCTTTAGCGGACACGCATCAAGACCAGCAAGCCCAGCTTGCAAATCAGCCAAGCTGGTGATGCCGGAAAGTGTCGCCACTGCCGCACCCGCACTTGCCTCTAAACCCGCACTGGCCTTTAAAGGGTCGTCACCAGCAGATTTGTGCCCCGCAAGTTTATCCAAAAGATTATGAGTGTGCGATGTGGCATCGCGCATGGCCGATTTTACCGCCGTCGATGCGGGCAGGCTAACATTTGCTGCCAAAAGCTGGTCAAGGCGTAATGGCGGCGCATCGGGCACAGGATGATCCAACAAGGCTTCATCAACGCCCATATCCAGTTGCCATGCCAACATCGCAATCAGTTCATTTCGATCATGGATTTGTGCTGGCATATCAGAATCTGTCGAATTTTGGTTGTTTCACCGCGGCAAAAATGCGCAATATTAGTCTTGCATGGGCACTGAATTTTATCAATTGGCTTGAAGCTGAATTGAAGGCTTCTTATGGTAACAGCCGACAGGTAATATCATACTGGACGGTAACATATATCTCGCTGAATTTTGAAACTATGTCGACATAGATGGGAATAAAGATGGAACGCGAAGTGATGGAATTTGATGTTGTGATCGTCGGGGGCGGCCCATCTGGCCTGTCCGCAGCGATCCGACTGAAACAGCTGGCAAACGAGGCTGGCAAAAACATCGAGGTGTGCCTGATTGAAAAAGGCAGCGAGGTTGGCGCCCATATCCTGTCAGGCGCCGTTCTTGAACCGCGCAGCCTGAATGAGCTGATTCCCGATTGGCAACAACGCGGCGCCCCTCTCGACACACCGGTAACCGCAGATAAATTCATGTTTCTGACCGAGACCGGCAGCTTTCGGATGCCAACACCGCCAAGCATGAATAATCACGGCAATTATATCATCTCGCTTGGGAATTTTTGTCGCTGGCTAGGCGAGCAGGCCGAAGCCTTGGGCGTTGAGATTTATCCAGGCTTTCCGGCAGCCGAGGTTCTGTATGATGATCAGGGCTGGGTCAAAGGGGTTGCAACTGGCGATATGGGGATTGGCAAGGATGGGGTGCCAACCGATCACTATATGCGCGGCATGGAGTTGCACGCCAAACAGACAATTTTTGCTGAAGGCTGCCGTGGACATCTGACCAAAACTCTGTTTGAAAAATTTGATCTACGTGAGGGCAAAGATCCGCAAACCTTTGCGATTGGCATTAAGGAATTATGGGATATTGACCCTGAAAAGGCCAAGCCCGGTCTGGCCTGGCATTCGGTTGGCTGGCCGCTGGCCAGTGACACTTATGGTGGATCATTCCTTTATCATCTAAACGGTAATCAGGTTGCCGTTGGTTATGTTGTCGGGCTTGATTACAGCAACCCGCATCTATCCCCATTTGAGGAGTTTCAGCGATTTAAAAATCATCCAGCAGTGCGGGATACCTTTGTTGGCGGACGCCGCGTTTCCTATGGCGCGCGCGCATTGAATGAAGGTGGGTTCCAGTCAGTGCCAAAATTGACGTTCCCGGGCGGTTGCCTTGTTGGCTGTACCGCTGGGTTTTTGAATGTGCCAAAAATCAAAGGCACGCATACGGCAATGAAGTCGGGGATGTTGGCCGCAGAAGCCATTTTTGAGGCGCTGGACACCATGCAGGCCGGTGATGAGCCGACAAGCTATGCAAACCGGTTGCAAGATAGCTGGCTATGGGCCGAGCTTTACAAAGTCCGCAACATTCGGCCCGGTTTTGCCAAAGGCCTGTGGCTGGGCCTCGCATATGCTGCGATTGATACTTATCTATTTTTTGGCAGAGCCCCGTGGACATTGCGCCATCATGCTGACCATGAAGGTCTAAAGCTTGCCAGCGAAATGCCAAAGATCGACTACCCAAAACCTGATGGCATTGTCAGTTTTGACCGAAATTCATCGGTGTTTTTGTCCGGGACAAATCATGAGGAGAATCAGCCAGCGCATCTGACCTTAAAAGATGCCTCGATCCCGATCAGCCACAATCTTGCGCTTTATGATGCGCCCGAACAACGCTATTGCCCGGCTGGTGTTTACGAGATTGTTCACAATGACGATGGCCGGAACCCAAGGTTACAGATCAACGCACAGAATTGTGTGCATTGCAAAACTTGTGATATCAAAGACCCATCACAGAATATCGTGTGGGTCAGCCCCGAAGGTGGAGGCGGGCCTAATTACCCCAATATGTGAGGGTGGATTTGGGTAATCTAGACAAAATGACAGGCCAGAAAAGGCCGCGGCGATATACAGACCATAACCGGCCATGGCTAATGCTTGCCAGTGCCGTTCTGCTGGTCGCCTTTCTGTATACGCCAGCCCAAAAATCATTCGCATCGACAAATTTAAATCAGCGTTTGGAAACTACGGCGGCAAATTATCTTGCGGCACGCCAAGCGTTATATTTTCGTGATGTTAGTGCCTCGGCGGCGTTTTACCTCAAAGCCTTAAATTCTGATCGGGACAATCCCAACCTGTTGCAACAGGCTTTTTACACGCAGTTTCAGCTTGGGCATATTGATGCCGCCGCAACGCTTGCCAGCGAAATTGAGCTGCAGAATCTGACCACCAGTTTTTCCCGCGAACCGGCAACTGCGCAGGCGATCCTGCAAGAAGATTGGGACGCGGTTCTGGTGCTTGCCGACTCGATTGCGGAAAATCTTGATGCCCAGCCAGTGGCCGCCGTGATCAAAGCATGGGCGCTGACTGCCAAGGGGCAGGGCGCCGCCGGATTGTCACATTTGCTGAAAATCGGCAAGGCCGCGGCCGCATCTGGTCAGACCATGCCAGCGATGTACATCATTCAGGCTGCTCGTCTAGCCGAGCATCTTGGTGATAAGGCCGAGATGCAGTTTCATACCGAGACATTGTTTGCGCGGCGCGATCTATCATCACAAACCATGCTGCAGCTTGCCAGCCTTTACGCCCGCAACGCCGAATTTGGCAAAATGGATGAGGTGATTGACCGCCTGCCATTGGGCTTTAGCCATAAGCTTGTGCGCGCCCAGCTAATCAGCCAAAAGGAAGCGCCAAAAATAAGCAGCCATATTGCAGCTGGAATCATAGATGCCAGCTTAATTGACAGGCAATCGCAAGGTGGCAGCATGTTGAATGCACGCCTTGGGCTGGCATTATATCTTGATGATGCGAACGATAGTGCCCGTTTCCTGTTGGCCCAAGCCCTGCAAGAAATGGAACAGCCACAAGCCGCCATCGCCAAGCTTGATGCCATTGATGAGACCAGTATTTGGGGTCAGCCTAGGTTATTGCTTAGAAGTGATCTGGAACGGCGCAACGATATGTCAGGCGCAATCAGCCAAATGCAGGCAGCCGTTGATGGAGACCGGGTGAACGCGCTTTTGCATAAAGAGCTAGGCGACCTTTATCGAATGGCAAGCCAGTTTGATAAGGCACGTGATGCCTATCTTGTTGCAATTGATCTTGGCTTCGTGTCTGGCGATCTCTTTCGAAACCTTGCCATTTCCTATGAGCAGCTTGAACAGGATGAACTTGCCGAAGCTAGTTTCAAAGCAGCTTTAGAGGAAAATCCAAACGATCCCTTCACCCTAAATTATCTAGGTTATTGGTGGGCCGATGACGGGCGCAATCTTGATGAGGCGATCAAATTAATTGAAAAGGCGGTTCGATTGCGGCCGAGAAGCGGCTTTTTTGTGGATTCGCTGGGATGGGTACATTTCAAGCTTCGCAATTATGATCTGGCAGTTGCCTTTCTCGAGCAGGCAACCATTCTGGAACCAATGGATGCGGTCATTGCCGGCCATCTTGGCGACGCTTATTGGGAAGTCGGCCGCCATAGCGAAGCGCGTTTCAAATGGCAATATGCGCTGTCAATTGCCACCGAAGATGACCTAAAAGCCGAATTTACCGCCAAACTTAATCCATGATTTCCGTTCTTGCGCCGGCAAAAATTAACCTTTTCCTGCGCGTTTGTGGCAAGGATGATCGCGGCTATCATCATTTGGACTCGTTGATTGTCTTCACCGAATTTGGCGATCGACTAACATTTGAGCCGGCGGCGAATGATGCGCTGATCGTGACTGGCGAGTTCAGTACAGCCTTAGATAACGACGAAATTGCCACCCCTCGATTTAATTACCAAACACAGGATAATCGTGGCGCTAATAATCTGGTGATGCACGCCTTGGACGGGTACCGGCAAGCTGGCGGTGTCATTGACGGGCTTGCAATCACGCTGGAAAAAAACATTCCTGTTGGGGCGGGGCTTGGCGGCGGATCGGCCGATGCAGCGGCATTATTGCGGGCAGTAAACGCGCTGTCACGGACGCCGCTGGACAGTTCCGTCCTTTATGACCTTGCCGCCAGCCTTGGCGCTGATGTGCCAGTTTGTCTTGCTGGTGGGTGCCAACGCATTGCCGGAATTGGTGACAGCATGACGCCGTTTACCATGCCGCAAACCGGCGCAATATTGCTTGCAAATCCCCAGATCCCGCTATCAACCAAAGACGTCTTTACCCATTTTGGCGGTCATTACAGCGGTTTTGCCGGATCTCTTGATGGGCTTGATGCTGCCGGTCTTGTTGCGCTTGGTAATGATTTGACACCAGCGGCACTGGTGCTAGTGCCGCAGATTAGATCCTGCCTTGAAATAATGGAGGCCGCACCTGGCGTTAAATGCGCTGCGATGTCGGGAAGCGGAGCAAGCTGTTTTGCACTATTTGAACAAGCCAGCGATGCCAAAGCGGCAGCAGCCCAACTTGAAACCGCTGGATATTGGGCCATTGCAAGCCAGATTTACCAAGTCGATTAAATCATTTAATCAGACGGTTAGGGTACAACCACAAGGTTTGGGGGATTTTAAAGCATATTCGGCAAAGAACGGGCTTGATTGCTTGGAACTTGGTCGCTAAATTGCAGCGTCCAACGGATTGGGGCGTGGCCAAGTGGTAAGGCATCGGTTTTTGGTATCGTGTATCGTAGGTTCGAATCCTACCGCCCCAGCCATCCGTTTTTGCACATTTCTAGATTTACCCCACCATCGTTGAGATAAAGCCTGCGGCAATGATCCGCAGCTAGATGTTGCGCGGTAATATTGTTTGCAGAAATAATTGGGAGGCATGATATGCGCGCTAGGATCAGCTTGATTAAAGGTGATGGCATCGGCGTTGATGTCAGTGATGCCGCCATGTTCCTTGCCCAAAAAGCCATGAGCAAAGCAGGGCTACCAGCACCAGAAATTATTGAGATTGCCGCCGGTGCGAAATATTATGCCGAAACAGGTGTTGATATAGAGCCAGATGGCGAAAAGCGCGCCGGTGACGCCGATGCGATTTTCCTTGGAGCTATCGGGCTTCCTTCGATCCGGCACGCTGATGGCACTGAAATATCACCGCATCTTCGGCTTCGTGACCGGTACCAGCTTTATGCCGGTATCAGGCCAGTCAAAGCTTATCCAAATGCGCCAATGCCACTTGCCGACAAACGTGCTAGCAAGATTGATCTTGTCATTATTCGCGAATCTACCGAAGGTCTGTTTTATTCTGCTGCCGTTCATGGCCGGAGCAAAGTCATTGATAACGCGGTCTGTGACGAGACTTTGCGCATTACCCGTGCGACGACTGAAAAGCTGCATGATTTTGCCTTTCGCTTTGCCAGTAAGCGCAAAGAAAAAGGGCATAAGGGGCAGGTAACTTGTGTTGATAAGGCGAATGTCTTTACCTCGATGGCATTTTTCCGGCAGATTTTTGACGAAGTTAGCGCCCAGTATCCGGATATCAGCAAGGGTTATAATTATGTCGATGCGGCAGCGCTCGATCTTATTCGCCAGCCCTGGGCAGCCGATGTTTTGGTAATGGAAAATATGTTTGGCGATATTTTGTCAGATCTTGCCGGTGGCCTTGTTGGCGGGATGGGCATGGCGGCCTGCGGCGAAATTGGTGACGAGATCGGACTGTTTCAACCCGCACATGGCAGCGCCCCTGATATTATGGGTATGGATAAAGCCAACCCGCTAGCGGCAATTTTAAGCGCCGGATTAATGCTTGATTATCTTGCCGAAAAACTAGATCAACCGGCCTATGACGATGCCGCTATGATACTTGATGCGGCGATTGAAACCGGCTTTTCGCTAAACCGGTTGCGCCCGATGGAATTTGGCGGCGATATGGGCACCAAAGCGGTGACGTCAGCGATTTCATCACTGATGGATGGCAAGGCGAAATAGCCTCATTCAATCTGACAGCCGATAGCCTTTTTCCGTGGTAAGGACCAAGGGCTCTTTTGTTAGCCGACTGATTTTCTGGCGCAAACGGTAAATATGCGTTTCAAGCGTGTGCGTGCTGACACCATTTTGAAACCCCCAAACCTCGGCTAGAATTTCACTTTTCGTTACATCATTGGGAAATGCCCAATACAGAAATTTCAGGATCGTTGATTCTTTTTCGGTTAGGGCCTGCATCCGGTCAGTGCCAATTTCATGCAGCATTTTATTAGCCGGTACAAAGCTAAGATTGCCAATCTCAAAACGCGCATCGTCCAAGGCTTTGAACTGGCGCAATTGGGTTCGGATACGAGCAATCAACTCGCCAAGACGAAGCGGCTTGGTGATATAATCATTCGCACCAGCCTCTAGCCCGCGGACAATATCATCTTCTGCCCCCTTGGCCGTCAACATCACAATCGGCTTGGCAAACCCGTTCCGCCGCAAACGCTGACAGATATCAATTCCGTTTCCGTCAGGCATCTGAACATCGAGCAGAATTAAATCGGGGTTGGTGTTGGCAAGCACATTATCAAGGTCAGCAACAACCCCAACTTCGAATATTTCGCTAAACCCCTCGACGGCAAGTTGCTGGCGCAAGGTTGCACGCAAATAGGCATCATCATCAACGATTAATAAACGCGACGTAGAAGCGGCTTCTTTCCTGTCGCATGGGGACAACACTTGCATTTTTTATCACAACTCAATAAATCAATGGCTTAATTTACACACGTGCATTAACCAGTTACACCAAGTAATCGTAGCTTATTCTATTCTAGATTGTATATGCCTTAACGAACCGGAGCCGGGATGATGCACGATACCCGTGCAAAAAACGCCTATATGAAGGCCGAACGTGCGAGCGCAGAATTGCGCCGCGGCGGCCATGTGATGCTGCGACTCAATAATGGCGAGGCGGCACTTTTCCGCGGTGCAGAATTTGCCGATGACAGTGACATTACCGCGCTTAGCCGGCTTGCCGGATCCGGCGCCTTGCTCGTGTTGACAGCAAACCGGATACGAAGCCTTGGTAAAGCTCTTCGTCAGGGCTGGCCCGCGGCGACGATTGCGCTTGCGATGCGCGATTACGAACGCGTATTTGACCTTGCATTTGGCCAGACAAGCCTTGATGAGCATAATGGCCTTAGCCTTGTTGCCGAGCAGACAGGATCGCTCGCTGATCACGCCACCAGATTATTGCGCAATGCCAAATTGCTGCCTGCTGCGTTATTGGCGCGGCTGCCATTTCGCGATATCTCGGCGCAAGACCGGTTTGCCCAAGAACATAATCTGCTTGTTCTGGAAGCGCGCGATCTGGATGCCTATCATCATCAGGCCGGAGCCATGATGCGGATTGCGGCGCGTGCCAGGGTGCCGCTGGCGGTCGCTGAAAATGCCGAGGTTGTGATGTTTCGTGCCGAAATCGGCGGCGAGGATCATTTTGCCGTTTTGATCGGAAAAGGCGCTGATCTTGAGGCGCCATTGGTGCGCCTTCATTCGCAATGTATTACTGGTGATGTTCTGGGCAGCCTGAAATGTGATTGCGGCGATCAATTGCAGGCGGCGATGCGGCTGATGGCGGAAAATGGCGGCGGCGTGCTGGTTTATCTGGCACAAGAAGGGCGTGATATTGGCCTTTTAAACAAAATGCGCGCCTATGCATTACAGGATAATGGGCTGGATACGGTGGATGCTAATCATGCACTCGGGTTTGACACGGATGAACGGGTGTTTTTGCCTGCAGCGCGTATTCTTGATGCACTTGGCATTACACGTTTGCGGCTGATCACTAATAATCCTGACAAGATCAGCCAGCTTGAACAATGCGGAATCAAAGTTGAAGAACGCGTGCCGCTAGTGCTTGCCAGCAATCCGCATAATGAAGATTATCTTGCAACAAAGAAACATCGGACTGGCCATATGATTATGGATAAGGATAAAGGGTAAAAACACCCTAACTGTCACGCTCCCCAAAAATGGCTGATCCTATACGAACCACATTTGCCCCAAAGGCAATTGCCTCTTCGAAATCATCACTCATTCCCATTGATAAGATAGAAAGATGATTGCGTTTGGCAATGGTTTGCAACAGCGCAAAATGCATCGCCGCCTCTTCATAAATTGGCGGAATACACATCAGGCCAGTAATATTAAGCCCCGCCTCATCACGGCAAAAGGCAATGAAGTCATCCGCATCCTCAGGCGCAATGCCTGATTTTTGCGCTTCTTTACCACTATTAACCTGAATATAGCAATCAAGCAGGCGGTTTTGACGGATCATCTCATCGCCCAATGCCTTTGCCAGCTTGGGCCGATCAACCACCTCGATAACATCAAATAGCGCCACCGCATCCGCCGCCTTGTTGGTTTGCAGCGGGCCAATTAAATGCAATGTCAAATCGGCATGTCGATCGCGGCGTGGCACCCATCGGCCTTGGGCTTCTTGAACGCGGTTTTCGCCAAACACACGCTGGCCAGCCACAAGTGCTGCATCAATCCGGTTATCAGGCTGACGTTTGCTTACCGCCACCAAGGTAACTGGCCGATGAAGCCCCGTTTGCGTTTTATAGTTCCCCTCGGCGGAATTAATTTTTTTATGGATAGCAGAAAGATTATCGGCAATGATAGAATGCGTGTTTAAAATTTCGTCTGACATGATTTGTGCTGCCCCTAGCCAAGGCTGTCTGTTGCAATAGTTCCAACTTTTGTAACGCTTTAGCCCCTCATCAACAAGACTGTTGCAAAAATATCACACACATGAAAAAACTTATTCCATCGCATTCATCGGTTCTTGTTAATTTAGTGATAATCAATATGTTTTGTCCATTGCCAATGGTGGCAATGACTTCTCTAAGGGAGATTTAATGATGCGTAAGGTTCTTCTTACAACAACTGCGCTTATTGCTTTGGGCAGTGTTTCTGCGGTAGCTGCAGACATTTCAATTAGTGGTAATGCTCGTTTTCGTTACAACAGCTGGTCTGACGACGACGCAGCAGTTGCTGGTGCAAACAATAACTCAATGACAGATGTTTTACAGCTTTGGGTAAAATCATCCGCTACACTCGACAATGGCCTATCAATTGGTACAAATCATCGTATTTTGACCAGCGGTGCTGTCGATCGCAACTGGATCGATATCGATGGCGATTTCGGTAAAATTGACCTCGGCAAACAGTGGTCTGTAAACTACTCTTCGTCACTCGATGAGAACTGGGAGGCTACTATAGCCGGCGGCGCTTATATTGGCGGCTCAACCAATGCCGGCCTTGCCGCCATGGGTGATCAAACGACTGGCTTTCTTGGTGGCGGTAAAGGCAATAAGGTTGTCTATCACATGCCATCAATTGGTGGGCTAAGCGCAGCCATTTCTTACGGAGACGCTGGTGCCACTTCAGAAGCTGATGAGACAGCTACAGCTGTTGGCTACAAAATGGACATTCTGGGCGGTAGCCTTCGCCTTCAATATGCCAATATTGTAACAGACGGGGCGGACTCAACCGCTGATGAATCAGCAGGCACAGAGTATGGTGCTGAGTATTCATCTTCATTTGGCCGCGTATACGTGATTTCTCAAAACACAGAAACTACTACTTCAGCTGGTGCTAAGACATCTGATGTAGAAGGAACAACTTTCGGTGGTCAGTATAATTTGAACAGCGCTACCAAGTTAGTTTACTATCGCCGAGAAATGTCGCAAGACGGCACAACAAATCTCGGTGATGACTTTTCTTCTGACACAATTGGTGTTCGTTATGACATGACCGGTGGATTGCGCATTGGTCTTCTGCACACAAACTACGACTTCACAGATGCTTCAGCAGCTGCAACAAGTGATAACGGCTCAGCAACTCGTTTGCAAGTTCGTGTAAACTTCTAAAAAAACCAATCACGGAAAAGGGGGCTTTGGCCCCCTTTTTTATTGCTATAAATCAAACTTTATTGCACTACTAGGGCTCGGCATGGTTCGATTGGGAGATGAAATTGGCGATACGAATCAAATTCATAGGATTAATGATCCTCATCTGTTCACTATTGGTGGCATGTGGAAACGGTAAAAACATTATTCCTAATGACCCATCCAATGAAAAAGACGAAATTTCCATTTTAACCGGCAAGCCAGGTGGCATTAAATTATCAGATTTAGGCAAAAAAAACGATTCTGGCAACAGCTTGCCAGTGAACGCGCTGTTATGGCGGGCGGCACTTGATATCGCGTCATTTGTGCCATTGGATGATGTCGATACATTTGGTGGCAGCATTGTTACCGAATGGCACCAGTCTAAAGCCGCCCCTAATCAGCGTCTGAAATTAACCATGTTTGTGGTTGGCCGCGAGTTGCGTTCCGATGCAATCACCGTTCGCGCCTATATCCAAAACCGCCTTGGCACTGAGTGGATTGATGCTGGCCGTGATGAAGCACTTGGCCGCAAGCTAGAGGATCTGGTACTGACCCGCGCACGCGAATTACGCGCTGCCGCGATCACCGAAACGGTTGATTAATTTCTGGCCATGTATTGATTGCCCGCAAACCAACCTATTCACCGTTATATTGACAATCTGACATGGTAATATTGATCATAAATCCGGCATCCGATCTGGTTTGCATCATACGTGACGCAATGGCTGACGAGCCGGAAAATGATCGAAGGAAGATTTGAATGACCCAATATGATGCCCCCGCGATTGAACAGAAATGGCAAGATAAATGGGAGCAGGCTGATTGTTTTACCGCCAGCGTCGACCATGACAAACCAAAATATTATGTCCTTGAGATGTTTCCCTATCCTTCGGGGCGGATTCATATGGGGCATGTTCGCAATTACACGCTTGGTGATGTCGTGGCGCGTTACCAGCGCGCCAAGGGGTTTAATGTTTTACATCCGATGGGGTGGGATGCGTTTGGTCTGCCAGCCGAAAACGCGGCCATGGAGCGCGGTGTTCATCCAGGCAAATGGACGATTGAAAATATCGCCGCCATGCGTACCCAGCTGAAAAGCATGGGGCTGTCCTATGATTGGTCTCGGGAATTTGCCACCTGTTCACCTGATTATTACCAGCATGAACAAAAGATGTTTTTGAAATTTCTCGAAGCTGGCCTGGCCTATCGCAAGGAAAGCTGGGTCAATTGGGATCCGGTTGAAAACACCGTTCTGGCGAATGAACAGGTTGTCGATGGCTGTGGCTGGCGTTCAGGCGCGCCCGTTGAACGCCGCCTTTTGTCACAATGGTTTTTGAAAATCACTGATTTTGCCGATGAACTTTTGGCCGCGATTGGCGATCTTAACCGCTGGCCCGACCGCGTGAGGCTGATGCAGCAGAACTGGATTGGAAAGTCCGAAGGTGCGCGTATCCAGTTTTCAATTAACGGTAAGAGCCCGATTGACGCTGATCATATTGAGGTCTTTACCACGCGCCCTGACACATTATTTGGCGCGTCATTTCTGGCCATCGCCGCCAATCACCCATTGGCGCTGGCGATTGGCAAAAATATCCCCGCTGCGGCTGATTTCATCACTGAATGCGCCAAGCTTGGTACATCTGAAGCCGCTGTCGAAACAGCCGAGAAAAAAGGCTTTGATACTGGATTGCAGGTTAGCCATCCGCTTGATCCGGCCATTAAAATGCCGGTTTATATTGCTAATTTCGTGCTGATGGATTACGGCACTGGGGCGATTTTTGGCTGTCCTGCACATGACCAGCGTGATCTTGATTTTGCCAATGCTTATGGACTTCAAATTTTACCGGTGGTTCTGCCTGATGGCGAAGATGCGGCTAGCTTCACCGTAACCGACACGGCCTATACTGGCCCCGGAAAGCTTTTTAATTCGGGGGCTTGGGATGGGCTTGATATCGAGGCTGGCAAAGCCGCCGCGGTTGCCGCAATTACCGCCGCCAACGCTGGAACTGGCGAGACAACTTACCGGCTTCGTGACTGGGGCGTATCGCGCCAGCGCTATTGGGGCTGCCCGATCCCAATCATCCATTGCGATGATTGCGGTGCTGTTCCGGTGCCGGAAAAAGACCTGCCGGTTACCCTACCCGAGGATGTTGATTTTTCCGGAAGTGGCAACCCGCTAAGCCGTCACCCAAACTGGAAACATACCAGCTGTCCGAAATGCGGCAAGGCGGCCACGCGCGAACAGGATACTTTTGATACGTTTTTTGAGAGCTCATGGTATTTCTTGCGCTATGCAGATCCAGCATCAGATGACGGGATAAATGGCGAAGCGGCGGCATATTGGCTGCCGGTTGATCAATATATTGGTGGGGTTGAACACGCCGTTTTACATTTGCTTTATTCACGTTTTTTCACCCGGGCACTATCCAAGGTCGGTTATCTTGATCTTGGTGAACCGTTTGCCGGCCTGATGACGCAAGGCATGGTCTGCCACCAGACATTTCAGGACAAATCAGGTAAATGGCTGTTTCCGACAGATGTGGTCAAAAAGGGTGATGAGTGGGTGCAAATCGCGGATGATAGCGAAGTGACTGCTGGCCGCATTGAAAAGATGAGTAAATCAAAGCGCAATGTTGTTGACCCTGAGCTGATTATCCAGAATTACGGCGCTGATACGGCGCGGTTATTCATGCTTTCGGACTCGCCACCCGAGCGTGATATGGAATGGACTGAATCCGGCGTTGAAGGCGCGTCACGGTTTTTAAAGCGGGTCTGGCGTATGGCACAGGAGCCAGATCTTGCCCCCCGTGGCGCGGCGCCATTGCCCGATAGTGAGGGCAGCGCGCTCGCACTTATCCGTATAGCACATAAATCTATTATTGGCCTGTCTGCCGATATTGAAAATTTCCGCTTTAACCGAGCCGTTGCCCAGCTGCATATGCTTGCCAACGCAATCGCCGATTTAAAAGCCGGTGACAAGGGTGCCAACGAGGCAAAGCGGTTCGCAATTGAGACACTGACCCAACTATTGGCGCCGTTATCACCTCATATTGCCGAGGAGATATGGCAATGCCTCGGCCATGACGGTTTGCTTGCTAACGCCGCATGGCCACAAGCTGATGCCAGCCTTGCTGCCGATGATGAGATTGAAATTGGGATTCAGGTAAATGGTAAACTCCGTGATACCATTATGCTGCCACGCGATTGCGAAGCCAGTGATGCCGAAGCGCGCGCGCTGGCGTCACCGGCGATTATCCGCTATCTTGATGGAAAGCCTCCGAGGAAATTGATTGTTGTTAAAAACCGAATTATCAATGTGGTTATCTAACCGCACCGGCCATAAGGCCAATCTGCGGGCTTTTCAGCTTGTTTTTCGCGTGCTGTGCGGGTTGGTTCTTGCCGGGTGTAGCGATTTATCGGTGCGCCAGCTCGGCGACAATAATCAAGAAGTCCTGCGACAAATCGCGGTTACGCCAACAGCCGGGCGCGAGGGCCAGCTTTATCACCACGAATTGCAAAAATTACTGTATATTGGTGGACAACTGCCTGAAAACTATGAATTAACCTCGTCGATTTTGATTAGCGCTTCAAGCGCATTATCAGTTCAAGGCGTAAGCTCAACATTGAAAAAAATGAGCATGACAACGAGCTTTGCATTGCGCCGCTTAGCCGATGGTAAAACGCTCCTTGCTGATAGTGTTACCGCGGATGCGACGCTTGGCACGGTAACATCGCTTTATGGAAAGGATAAATCTGAAATTCATGCCCGGGAACGCCTCGCCATTCTATTGGCACAGCGTGTTGTTCGCCGGTTACAGCTTTATTTTCTAGAACAGAGCCGATAGCGGGCAACGTCTAAGAGATGAAAGTTGCGCCCCGCCAAATTTCCAGCTTTTTAACAAAACCACCTGCCGACATTAACGCCGTTCTGTTTCACGGTAATGATTTAGGCATGATTAGCGAACGCGCAAAGCAATTTGCCGCCTTATTTAGCGATAATTTGGACGATGTATTTTCGGTAACGCGGCTAAGCGGCGATATGTTATCTGGCGAGGTAGGCTTAATTGCTGATTCGGCCGCCGCCATTCCGGCCTTTGGTGATCGCCGGCTTGTTCTCGTTAAGGGTCGCGGTACCGAATTGCTAGAAGCCGCTAAACTGGCACTGGCAAAACCGTTACCCAATACCATGATCATAATCGAAGCAAGCGACACAACAACGAAACACGCGATTGTTAAATTATTCGAAACCAGCAAAACCGCTGCATCAATTGGCTGTTATGCTGATGGTGTCGGTGATATTTGTGAGTTAGCCAACAAAATTTTTGCCGCCGACAACGTCACTGCAAGCCGTGATGCGTTTGATATCATCGCCGGGCGGTTGGGCAGTGACCGGGCTTCATCACGCAGTGAAATTGAAAAACTGGCTTTAATGGCAGGGCCGGGCGGGCGGCTTGAGGCTGAGGATGTACAGATCGCGCTTGGCGATAGTGCGCTTCTTGCTATTGATGATATTGCCGATGCGCTGGCTAGTGGCGCCGTTGCCCGGCTGCAACAGGCGCTGCAAAAAGCCTGGTATGAAGATACCAATGCCGTGATGATCATTCGCGGTTGCCAAACCTATTTTCGGCAATTGGGTCTTGCCGGCTATGCGATGACAAATGGTCAATCAGCGCAAAATGCCTTGCGCAGTCTGCGCCCACCGCCGCATTTCAAATTACAGCACCGGTTACAGGCGCATCTTCGGCGCTGGCGACCGCATCTGGCAATGGAAATGGTCAACCGGTTACAAGATATTGAATTACAACTGAAATCTGGCAGAATTGACGATCAACTTTGCACCGCGCAAAGCCTTTTAGGGATTTGCCTTCGCGCGCCGCGCTAGCGTATACCCAACTTTGCCAGCAAATTGGTCATCTGCTCTAGTGACTGACAATCAATCACCAACTTGCCGCGCTCCTTGGCTTCATCCCAGTCAATCTGAAATGCCAGACCCAGCTTATCAGCTGCTTGGCGTTCCAGTGCTTTGATATCTGCCGATTTCTCTGGCTTAGCCGCTTTTTTGCCTGTCTTAACCCGATCTTGTTTGGCGAGCATTTCGGCCTGACGTGCCGACAGGCCTTTCGCAACAATCACCCTAGCAAGCGCGTCAGCATCGCCATGACCGATTAGCGGCCGCGCCTGTCCCATCGTGATTTTCCGGTCAAGAAGCAACGTCTGAACCGACGGCGGTAGTAATAAAAGCCGTAAGAGATTCGCAATGTGGCTTCTTGATTTACCAATAATTTCAGATACTTGTTCTTGTGTATAGCGGTTGGTTTCTAACAGTTTCTGATAGCCTTGCGCTTCTTCAATAACGCTAAGATCGCTTCGCTGAATATTTTCAATCAGCGCAATTTCATAACATTCAGCCTCGGTCAGGTCGCGAATAATCGCCGGAACCTGATGTATTTTCGCCAATTGCGCCGCACGCCAACGGCGTTCACCAGCAACAAGTTGATAGCGGCTTGGTTTTTCCGGGTTTGGGCGCAATAGAATTGGCTGAACAATACCTTTTTGCCGGATCGACGCCGCCAAATCATTCAGACCGTCCTTGTCAAACTGTCGACGCGGCTGCCAGGGGCCAACATTAATCCATTCGATCGGAATTTCCTGAAAGCCTGCTGATGGCGCGAGGGGCGCTGCAGCGGTTGATGCGTTACCATCACGTATAGCCGCCGCGCCTGTTGCCGCGGCAATGCCGCGATCACCTAACAGTGATGACAGCCCGCGCCCAAGCCCACGATTGGCGGTTTTCTTTGGCGATGCGGTGCCCGACGAGGTTTTTGGTGGCATTAGGCGACTTCCTTTTCCTGATTTAACAACTCGGCGGCAAGCGCGATATAGGCCTGTGAGCCAGTACAGTTTAGATCATACATCAATACAGGCTGGCCGAAAGACGGCGCCTCTGAAACACGAACATTTCTAGGAATTACAGTATTATAGACAAGATTTCCTAAATGCGTTCTAACATCATTTGCAACCTGTTCAGACAGTCGATTGCGCCCATCATACATCGTCAAAACAATACCCTGCATAGTAAGATTCTGGTTTAATTCAGCCTGTACCGACCCAATGGTTCGCATCAATTGTGACAGGCCTTCAAGGGCATAGAATTCACATTGAAGCGGTACCAGAACACGATCAGCTGCACATAACGCATTCACCGTCAGCAAACCCAACGATGGCGGACAGTCGATAATCACATATTCATATACCGATATGGCCGGCTTTAGAGCATCTGAAAGGCGGAATTCACGCCGCTCAATTTCAGCAAGCTCAATTTCAGCCGCTGAGAGATCTACAATGGCCGGAATTATATCCAAACCGGGAACATTGCTTGTCTTTACTGCCGCCTTAGCCTTTACTTCGCCAGTAATAAGCCGGTAGCTATTCACCGCGCGCTCTGGCTCATCAATGCCCAAGCCGGTACTAGCATTGCCCTGAGGGTCAAAATCGACCAATAGGACACGGCGCCCGCATGCCGCCAACGCCGTTGCCAAATTCACCGAAGTGGTGGTCTTTCCGACGCCACCCTTTTGGTTGGCAACCGCAATGATTCGGGTTTTTGAGGTCATATCAGCAAACCTTGTCCATTTGGGTCTAGTAACATAGCGACGATCACAAATCGTGATTTAGCGGCTATTTTTAAGTTCTAGAACAACACCAGTTGGGCCAGATAGGCTTGGGTGCGTTGTTGCGTCCATAGTGGAATAAGTTTGCAAATTGGTCAATTCATCTTGCACGGCAGCGCCTTTCAAAAACAGGCAGACACTTTTGGGACTAAGTTGATTTTCAATGAGTTTCAATAGTTTAGGGACAGGAGCTAAGGCTCGCGCTGTAATAACATCAGGGAAAAGCTGCGGCAGGGTTTCGATCCGCTGATTATGAACTTTGGCGGGCAAGTCCAATTCGCGGATCACCATCGACAAAAATACCGCCTTGCGCTGATCTGATTCGACAAGATCAACCGTAACGCCCCCCATAATCGCCAGAACGAGGCCGGGAAACCCAGCGCCACTGCCAACATCCATGATATTTTTGGTCTGTGGCGGGTAAAATGCCGCGAGCTGTCCAGAATCCAGAATATGACGCTGCCAAGCCTCGGCGAGGGTGCTGTTCGCGACAAGATTGATCCGCGCTTGCCATTTTTCCAATAATGTCAGATAGGCACGAAATTTATCAATTGTTTCACGTGAAACATTCAGCAATCGGGCAACATCATCCGGCGTCACGATACGGTCCTGCTGGCGGTGTGTTTCTGTTCACGTTTAATATGGCGCAAAACCGCCACAACCGCCGCCGGTGTCAGACCCGGAAGGCGGTTTGCATGGCCAATGGTTTCTGGCTGAAACCGCCGCAAGATATCTTTTGATTCTGCCGACAGCCCGCCCACCGCTGCGAAATCGGTCTCGGCCGGTATGCTTACCGCCTCATCACGGCGCAACGCATCAATATCTGCCTGCTGGCGTCCAACATAACCAGCGTAACGGTAATCTGCCTCCAGCTGACAATGCAATATAGGTGAAATATTCACCAGATCTGGCCAAACAGGCAAAAGATCGGCGATGGTGATTCCCTCTAACGTTAACAGATCAGCCGCACTACGAGCGGCCCCATCACGCGGCGCCGGCAATCCTGCCACTGCGACTATCTTTGCGGGCTGCGGATTGGTTTCAAGTGATTTACGCGCAAGCGCCAGTGACGCTGCTTTTTCATGCCATGCTTTTTGACGAACACTGCCAACACAGCCAATCGCAAGGCCGCGATCGGTTAAGCGCTGGTCAGCATTATCGGCGCGAAGTAACAGCCGATATTCCGCGCGCGAGGTAAACATTCGATAGGGTTCGGGCGCGCCTTTCGTGATAAGATCATCAACCATAACACCGATATACGCATCTGCACGATCCAGCACAAATGGCGCGTAATCTGGGCCATTTGCCGCCCGTAACGCGGCATTAATCCCGGCAATAAGACCCTGCGCCGCGGCCTCTTCATAACCGGTTGTGCCATTGATCTGGCCAGCCAGATAAAGCCCCGGCAGCGCTTTTAATGCCAATGACCGGCGTAATGCACGCGGATCAACAAAATCATATTCAATCGCATAACCAAATTGCAGGATTTTCGCCGATCCAAGCCCGGGAATTGTTGCAATCATCGCCTGCTGCACATCGCGCGGCAGGCTGGTCGAAATGCCATTTGGATAGACTGTCGGATCATCAAGCCCTTCTGGCTCTAGAAAGATCTGGTGAGAGCTTTTATCGGCAAAGCGGTTCACCTTATCCTCGATCGACGGGCAATAGCGGGGGCCAGTACCCGAAATCGCGCCGCTGTAAACCGCTGATAAATGCATCGATTCGGCAATAATCCGGTGTGTTTCGGCGGTCGTGCGGGTAATACCACAGCTGATTTGCGGCACGGTAATCTTGTCAGTCAGGGTGGAAAAGGGAATTGGCGGGTCATCAGCTGGCTGCATTTCAAGGCTGGCCCAGTCAATGCTGTTACCATCGAGACGCGCCGGCGTTCCTGTTTTTAGCCGGCCAAGCGGAAGTTCAAGTGCCGCAAGCCGCGCTGCAAGCTGATTTGACGGCGCTTCACCAACACGGCCAGCCGGCGTCCGCTCATCACCAAGATGGATTAAACCGCCTAAGAATGTGCCCGTTGTCAGCACCACAGCACCGCAATGAAAGGCGCGGCCATCCTCGGTTATAATGCCGGTTACATTACGGCCATCAGCGCCCGTTTCAACCGTCAGATCGCCAACAGCCGCTTCAATGATTTGAATATTCGGCATTTCGGCTAACAGCGCCTTGATCGCCATGCGGTAAAGCTTGCGGTCGGCCTGTGCCCTTGGACCATGCACTGCCGGACCGCGTGATCTATTCAACATCCGGAACTGGATGCCGGCACGGTCAATCGCGCGGCCCATAATCCCGTCCAGCGCATCAATTTCACGGACAAGATGGCCTTTACCAAGACCACCGATCGCCGGATTACATGACATCTCGCCAATACGGTCGGCGCGCATCGTCACCAGCGCAACATTTGCGCCCATGCGGGCTGCGGCTGCGGCTGCCTCACAGCCAGCATGACCGCCGCCAACGACAATGACATCAAATCTATTCGTCATGCTCTGCCTGTTTTTGCCAATAATCGGTTTAACGAGGGTGTTATGCCGTATTTTAGCCTATTTTCCAATACAAAAGGCGGAAAAGATGCTCCCCAGCAATTCTTCAACATCAATATCGCCAGTAATCCGGCCAAGCGCACTGGCGGCAAGGCGGACCTCTTCTGCCGCTAATTCCGGCGCGTTCTGGAAATCATGCCCCAATGCACGTTCCAGTGCATCATGCGCACCCTGCATGGCGATACGGTGCCGCTGGCGGGTAATGATAACACTGCCATCCGCGCGGTTTAGCGGGACCAGCCGATTGGCCAGTATTTCACTTAAACCCTCGATATCTGACGGGTTCTTTGCTGACATAATGATCATCTGATCATCAATTGCTGCCGGATCTCCCGCAACGCCGCAATCCGCCTTGTTAAGAATATATAATTTTGGCCGGTCGGTGAGGGCATCAATGTTCGCGCGCGTGGCTGGCCAGTCAGATTTACTGCCGTCCAGCACGATAATCACCAAATCAGCCACACCTGCCGCTTCTAGCGAGCGCCGAATCCCCTCGGCTTCAATCGTCCCGCTCGTCTCGCGCAATCCAGCCGTATCCATGATATTCGCCGGTACCCCGCCAAGATCAAGCCGTATCTGAATAATATCGCGTGTTGTGCCAGCCTCATCTGACACGATCGCCGCAGCGCGCCCAGCCAAGCAATTTAAAATTGTTGATTTGCCCGCATTTACCGGCCCAATTAACGCCGCAACCACGCCGTCCCGTACCAATTCACCAGCACCACCATCATTTAGATGACCAGCGAGTGCCGCCTGCAAATTTTCCGTGCTGGACCGCAAAGACCGTTCGACCGACGCTGGCAAATCTTCATCGGCAAAATCAATCAACGCCTCTAATTGTGCGGCAATCTGCACGAGTTCGCCGCGCCATTGCATTACCGGTCCACGCAAAGCGCCATCAATCTGTACCCATGCCTGATGCAGCTGTGCTGGCGTTTCGGCGTCAATTAAATCAGCCAAACCTTCAACGGCTGATAAATCCATTTTCCCATTCATAAAGCCACGGCGGGTAAATTCCCCCGGATAGGCCATGCGAAACCCTTCACCTGCCGCCAGCTGGGCCACTAGGGCATCAATGACCGCCCGGCTGCCATGACAATGGATCTCGCAAACATCCTCGCCCGTGCTAGATCGCGGCCCCTTCATAAATAGCAATAACGCCTGATCAATCACCTGCCCATCATGGTATAGCCGCGCCACCGAAAACTGCCCGGCAGGCGGACAGGCTGCGCGAAACAGCGCCGGTGCGCTTGCCGCGTTTGGCCCGCTAATCCGGATCACCGCAATTGCCGATCGTCCGGGTGGAGTCGCGATCGCAAAAATCGTGTCACTTGCAAGATTGCTCATAAACTTTTCAATTATTCCCGTCTCTGATAGGCTTTTCCTAGTGTGAAAGATGGCCAACAACAAGTCTTCTTTTTATGATCTCTTTCATTGGTTGGCCCGTATGACCATAAAAGGAGATATCATGCCCCAGATCAACGGCGCACTTGACCAGTTATTTTCGTCAAAAATCCAGACCGACTTTGGCTGGCTTCGACCCATTAGCAATGGCCATAGCCTCATCCGTCTCGATTGGAATCAAACTGGCTGGGACCAGCCTTGCCATGCTGACGATGTTTCACGTGAAACAATTGCCCAGCTTGCGGCCTTTTTCGCTGGACGCCTGCAGCAGTTCACCGTGCCCTTAGACCCCGTCGGAAAATCGAAAGCCGGACGTTATTGGCTCGATATTATGGCCAAAATCCCCTATGGGACGGTGATGAGTTATGGTGAATTTGCCAATTTTGCCGGCAAATCCGGTGCCGCCCGTGCCGCCGGGTCATCATGTGCGAGCAACCCAATACCAATTATCTATCCATGCCACCGTGTGGTGCGGGCAGATGGCTCATTGGGTAATTACGGCGGGGGTAGTGACAATCACCCGGCACATCAGGATAATCTAGCGCGCAAAGCCGCCTTATTGGCGCTCGAGACTGCCAGTAAATCGGCTGCTGCATAAATACCTATGTGACATATTGCCAACGCTTTGAGACATCATTTTAAGACATCATTAGGGGCAGGCGGTTTTTAACGCTGTTTTTCGACTGGTCACCAGTCACTGGTCACCAGTCACTGGCCGCTTGTCACTGGCCGCTTGTCACTGGCCGCTGGCCGCTGGCCGCTAGAATAATGCGCCACCCAAGCTATTCATATCGGTCTAGCTATTCATATGATCAAAGAATTCATTATTGCTCTTTGAATTCTTTAGCTTATCCACCAGGAATTCCATTGCATCAATTGGGCCCATCTGCATCAGAATCCGGCGCAGCACCCACATTTTCGCCAGCGTTCCCTTATCGACCAGCAATTCTTCCTTACGGGTGCCCGACTTGGTGATATCAATCGCTGGGAAGGTGCGTTTATCAGATAGTTTGCGATCGAGGATCACTTCGCTGTTACCGGTGCCCTTGAACTCTTCAAAGATCACTTCATCCATCCGCGAGCCCGTTTCAATCAACGCTGTCGCAATGATTGTCAAGGAACCGCCTTCTTCGATATTCCGCGCCGCGCCAAAGAACCGTTTTGGCCGCTGCAGCGCATTCGCATCAACACCGCCGGTAAGCACTTTTCCAGATGATGGTACAACCGTGTTATAAGCACGGGCAAGACGCGTGATCGAATCCAGCAAAATCACGACATCACGCTTATGCTCAACAAGGCGCTTGGCTTTTTCAATAACCATTTCAGTTACTTGAACGTGACGTGACGCTGGCTCATCAAAGGTTGATGAAATGACCTCGCCGCGGACTGACCGCTGCATATCGGTGACCTCTTCCGGCCGCTCATCAATCAATAGAACGATCAGATAAACCTCGGGGTGATTTTCTGAGATTGCATGGGCGATGCTTTGCAGCATCATTGTTTTACCGGTACGAGGCGGTGCGACGATAAGGCCCCGCTGGCCTTTCCCCATTGGGGAAATCAGGTCAATAACCCGCGGTGTATTATCTTTCTTATCCGGATTGAATGGCAATTCGAGGGTAAGTTTTTCTTCCGGATAAAGTGGTGTTAAATTATCGAAATTAATCCGGTGTCGAACCGCGTTTGGTTCTTCAAAATTGATTGTCTCGACTTTTAATAAGGCAAAATAGCGCTCGCCATCTTTTGGCGCTCTGATTTCACCCTCGACCGTATCACCGGTTCTAAGACTGAAACGGCGCACTTGGCTCGGGGAGACGTAGATATCATCAGGGCCGGGCAGATAATTCGATTCAGGCGCACGAAGAAAACCGAAACCATCAGATAAAACTTCAAGAACACCACTACCATAAATCGCCACTTCATTATCGGCGAGCTGCTTCAAGATCGCAAACATCATATCCTGTTTGCGTAATGTGCTGGCATTTTCGATCTCCAATTCCTCGGCATATGCCAAAAGATCGGCTGGAGACTTTGCTTTGAGTTCCTGAAGGTGCATAATTTTACTCTGGTGGGGAAAAAGCTAGCAGGGGATAGCCTCTGGCTGATAACCAGATCGTCTCATCCTGCTTGTGTTAACCAGAAAAGTCAATTGCTCTGAATTTCTGTAACTCTTACTGGTATTGAATTACCCGTCTTCTGTCACATTCAAAGCGGTTTGGCAACAGCCATAACAACAATGATAATCATCAATATTGTCGGTACTTCATTCCAAATGCGATAGGCCTTTGATGATAATGGTTTTTCATCATTTTCTAATAAACGCCGCATTTTCGAAAATTTACCATGAACCCCCGCCATTAATAGCACAGCCGCCAGTTTTACATGGAACCAAGGCTCACTAAAAAGACTTGGATACAGCGCGAGCATCCATAGGCCAAAAATAAAGCTAGCAATCATTGCCGGCGTCATGATCGCTTTTAACAGCCGCCGTTCCATCACCTTGAAGGTTTCCGCCTGCACAGATCCGGTTTGGGCATCAGCATGGTAAACAAACAGCCGCGGCAGATATAAAAGCCCAACCATCCATGAAATTACCGAGATAATATGGAGAGATTTGATAATTTCATAGCTCATTGCTCTGTCCTAACGATTCCGGATGTGATCAATCATTTTTTGCACATTTTCCACCGGTGTTGGTGGGGTAATTCCATGGCCGAGATTAAAGATATGTGGACGATCATGGAAAGCGTCAAGGATATGGTCAATATCGCGGAACATTTCCGGCCCTGCATTTAATAGGCTTAAGGGGTCAAGGTTGCCTTGTACTGGCATATTGGCTGGCAGATTTTTTGCCGCCCACAATGGATCAACCCCATGATCCAGCCCAACAGCATCAACCCCGCTTTCCGCCGCATACCGAAGTAACCCTTCACCAATGCCCTTTGGAAAGCCGATTATGGGCTGGTTATGACCATGTGCCCGCACGCCTTCGACAATTGCGCGCGCCGGTCTTATCACCAACCAGTCGCGTTGTGCAGCTGGTACCGCGCTTGCCCAGCTGTCAAACAGCATAAGAGCCTCAGCCCCGGCTTTTGCCTGTAATGACAGGAACGATATTGTGCCATCGACCAATATAGATATGAGGCCGTCTAATGATTTCGCCTCTTGCCATGCCCATTGCCGCGCCTTTGGGAAATCACGAGAACTAACCCCTTCGGCCATATAGGTGATTAATGTCCAAGGGGCGCCAGCAAACCCAATAAGCGCCGTCTCATCCGGCAGGGCCGCTTTAGTCAGATTAAGGGCTTTACCAACGGGCGCTAGCTTATCATCCAACCCCTCTAGACACGACGCATTGACATCATCAGGCTTATCCATTGCATCAAGCAAAGGTCCAACGCCGGTTTTAAACCTTACATTGCGCTGCATCGCCCACGGGATCATCAGAATATCTGAAAATATAATCGCCGCATCGAACCCATAACGAGCAATAGGCTGCAAGGTGACAGCTGATGCTTGTTCAGGATTTAAACAAAACGAAATAAAGTCCTTTTGGCTGGCACGGACATTCCGATATTCTTCAAGATAGCGTCCAGCTTGACGCATCATCCAGATCGGAGTCTTGGCTGATTTAGCGCCATGTAATGTGGAAAGGAATAGCTTATCGGTCATTCTGTTCTCTAACATTATATATATATTAAAAAAAGGTAGTTGTTTTCGTAGTGCCTGTGGATAACCACAAATATGATGTTATTCAAATATTATCCACAAATTTTTCCCGATATGTGGATAGATTTTTGGGTATCTTTTCAACAGCTTTCACTCTTATCCCAGAACATCCCACTTTGAGATGGATAAATAATCCACCTGTTGAAAAATACCGCGTGATTGTGCGTAACTAGCGTTCTTGCGCTGTCAGTTAAAAATAATCCCCAGTGACCGATATCTTGCGCACAGTCTTATCCATTATGATTAGCTGTGAAAATGGCCCCAATATCGTCGCCCCAATATCGTCAATAATCGACAAGCGCCAGCATTGATGAAACGAGATGACAAAACGGCGTTTTCTAGCTACATCTTGTCAGACGATGCCAAACCAAACGCTACATATCCACCTTGTCTCAGACTCGACCGGTGAAACCGTGCATCAGGTGGCGCGCGCGTGTCTTGCGCAGTTTGCCGGCGTTAAAACGGTTGAGCATGTCTGGACGCTGGTGCGGACAACGGCGCATCTTCAGGCGCTATTTGACGGGCTTGATCGTTACCCGGGCATTTTGCTGATGAGCATCATTGATCAGGAGCTGCGCGCCAAGATTGATAAAACTTGCCACGATAAAGGCGTTCCGGCCGTTTCAGTGCTTGATCCGGTGGTTAATCTTTTAACGACAGTGCTTGGTCAGTCCATGACAAATTTGCCCGGTGGACAGCGCCGGCTTGATACAGCTTATTTTGCACGTATGGCAGCGGTTGATTTTGCTGTTAGTCATGATGACGGCATGAATATGAGCAATCTGAAAACCGCTGATATGTTGATCGTCGGCATATCGCGTACCTCAAAAACGCCAACGTCAATGTATCTGGCGCATCGTGGCTATAAAGTTGCAAATTATGCGTTGGTTCCGCAGGTGCCATTTCCACAGCATTATCTAGATGGGCTGAATATCTTTGTCGTTGGCTTAACGAATGATCCAAAACGGCTTAGCCAAATTCGCCGTACCCGACAGGTGGCGATGCAGGACACAAAGAATGAAGATTATGCAAATATCGATCAGATCACTGAAGAAGTGCGCAATGCGCGGCGGCTTTTTGCCAGTAATAAATGGCCGGTAATTGATGTAACCCGCCGATCAGTCGAGGAAACAGCTGCGGCAATTTTGCAATATTATACGCAATGGCAAGAAACCCAATCACCCGAGCCTCAATCACCCGAGTCTGGTCATGAGTAAAGCGCCCTTTGTAACGCTGGCGGGCGGCGATCTTGTTCTGGCATCGGCAAGCGCAATACGCGCCAAAATTCTAGCCGATGCCGGCATTGGCTTTCGCACCTATCCAGTGGCAATTGATGAAGAGGCGGTGCGCGCTGCTGGCATGGCCGAGGATGTGCCAGCGGGTGATATCGCCGTAATGCTGGCCGAAATAAAAGCCGCCGCCGCGGTTCAGCGTCTGGCAATAGAGAACGACCTACCAAAATCTTATATTCTTGGCTGTGATCAAATCTTATCCTGCGAGGGGTCGATTTATGGAAAACCCGAAAACCGCGCTTTGGCAAAGGCACAGCTTAGCGCCTTATCGGGTAAAACCCATCATTTGTTAAGTGCGGCAGTTTTATTTCACCGGGGGGCGCGTATTTGGCATCATCTATCTGTCGCGAAAATTACCATGCGCACTCTCGATGAATCCTTTATTGACGCGTATCTCGACCAGCTTGGGCCAGCGGCGTTTACATCACCTGCAAGTTATCAGATCGAGGGACTCGGTGCGCAGCTTTTGGCGCGGATCGAGGGTTGTCATTATGCGATTTTAGGGCTGCCGCTACTCGAATTACTGGGTATTTTGCGGCAACATGGACTGAAACCCCAAACGCAAAGTGAAGCCGTCAGCAGATGAAAATCATCGGGCTAACAGGATCAATTGCGGCTGGGAAATCAACGGTCGCTGGATGGGTTCGCGACCTTGGCATTGCCATTCATGACGCTGATGCGGCAGTGCATGAATTGCTGGGGCCGGATGGTGCTGCGGTGGCTGATATCATTGGTGTTTTTGGGGCTGATACTGGCAGTATTGCAATGGGGATAGACCGGCAGGCGCTGGGTAATTTGGTGTTTGCCAACCCGCCGCGGCGCAAACAGCTTGAGGCGATTCTTCACCCTATGGTGCGCCAGCACCGTGACGCATTTATCCATCGGCATAGGGCAGCGGGCGCACCAGCTATTCTGTTGGATGTGCCGCTATTGTTTGAGACCGGCGGTGAGGCGATCTGTGATTATGTTATTGTGGTGTATGCAAGCACCGCAACCATCACCCAACGCGCATTGAGCCGCACCGGCATGACCGCGGCCAAGCTAGAGGCCATTCTGGCCTCGCAAATGCCGGTTGCCGAGAAAAAACAGCGCGCTGATCTATTGCTTGATACAGACCTTGATCAAGATGCCACAAGACAAGATTTAATCAGGTGGCTTTCGGCCATTGATGTGCCTATGGTTGAGGCGGGCAAATCGTGATTATAACTGCCGGGATATAATAAATTATGCGTGAAATTGCTCTTGATACAGAAACCACCGGCATCAGCCCGCGTGACGGGCACCGTATTATCGAGATCGGCGCGCTGGAATTAATGCATCACCTGCCCACCGGGCGCAAATTGCATCTTTATATCAATCCAGAGCGCGCTATTGACGATGGTGCAGTTGCGGTTCATGGCATCACCAGTGAATTTCTGGCGGACAAGCCTGTCTTTGCCGATATTGTCGATGAATTTCTGACCTTTATCGGAGATGATCCGCTGGTCATTCACAATGCCAGCTTTGATATGGGCTTTATTAACGCCGAGTTAAAACGGCTGAACAGGCCGGTGCTGCCGATGAGCCAATCGGTCGATACATTGATGATGGCGCGAAAGAAATTTCCCGGCGCACAGGCCAATCTAGATGCCCTATGTCGCCGCTTTGAAATTGATAATACGCATCGTGATTTACACGGCGCGCTGATTGATGCCGATCTTTTGGCCGGGGTTTATATCGAACTGCTAGGGGGGCGGCAGCCGGGTCTATTATTAGATACGGCCAGCCAAAATCAAACCGATGAAAAGACCACGCCAATCCATGCCGATCTGCGCCCAAAATTTGAAATTGATGGCACGAATATCCGTCCTATTCGGGCACATGCGCCAACCGCTGATGAGCTAGAGGCGCATGCTAATTTTATTGCCAGTATAAAAGACCCGATTTGGCAGCGTGATTAATCTACAGTGATTAATTACTAGTCTTTGCGGCGGCCTGTTGTGCCAGATTATGCTGATAAACGGCAACAAAATCGACGGGCTGAATATTAAGTGGCATAAAGCCGCCATCGCGGGTGGCGTCTGAAATGATTGCGCGGGCAAACGGGAATAACAGCCGCGGTGCTTCAATCATAATCAATGGATTAATCTCGTCGGCTGGTGTGCCTTCAGGTGAAACCAGGCCTGCATAGGTCAGGTCTACGAGAAATAATACGCTGTCTTTCGCGGTTGCCTTGGCAGCAAGATTCAGCGTGACTTCATATTGATTCTCGCCAATAAGCTGGGCGCCAACATTCACCGTGATTTCAACGTCAGGCTGGCCAGCGCCTTCGATCAGAACACGTGGAGCGTTTGGATTTTCAAACGAAAGATCCTTGACATATTGTGCGTGGACAATGATCTGGCGGGCGACATTCGCGGTGTCATCAGTTGACGAAGATTTTCCATTATCTTTGGCAGCTGGTGTTTTTGTTGCTTTTGAATTTTTGGCCATATTTGTCTCCAGAGTGGCGTTGATCGCGAAATAGTAAACGATGCAAAATAGAATGAATACCTAACTGACTGCTGCTAGTAGCATAAATAACCGTTGGCGAACAACCATGTCAAAAATAACCATGTCCAAAATATGGGCCAGCTGAAAACACTGATAAAATTTCTTAATGCCGCTTGCCGTTTTTATTGCCAAGCTGATGATCATCACCGGGTTTTTCTTCAAACTCACCTTCGATAATATCATCATCAGGATTTGTGTAACGGCGCTGTTTGGCGAACGAGCCATGCGGTTCATCACCGCTGCCGCCATGCGTGCTTCTGGTGTTGCCAAACCCGCTATTGCCAAACCCGCCCCCAACATTCGTAAAACCACGAAACCGCTGACTGCTCGCCAGCCATTGCAGCAGATAGACACCGGCCAGCGTCCGGATACCCGGTAAAAACAGCAACAGACCAATCGCATCGGTTACATAGCCGGGTATCAGCATCAAGGCACCGCCAGAAAGCAGCGAAATACTATCAGCAATTGATGTGACCGGCGCACGGCCTTGGGCAATATCACTCTGGATACGGCTTAAAACTGACATCCCCTGACGTTTTAGCAACGCAATTCCAAAAACTGCCGTCACAAAAACGCCAAGAAGGGTTAACAAGCCGCCAATTTCACCGCCAATGAAAATGAAGGCCGACATCTCGGCCCAGCCCCATAACAGCAGGCCAAGAATAATCATTAGTCCCATATGACCGATCCCATAAGCGGTTTTTAGTAATTTTTGCCGACATTTTCGGGCAGCATCTGGATTTAATCCCCTACATATGCCATCTATATTATGACGCCATTGGCAAAAGACTCAATGATGTTAAATAACGCCAATTTAAAACCTTAGATGGGGGCCGAGTTGCAATTCATAGATATTATCATTTTTGCGGTTATTGCCGTTCTTTTGGTGCTTCGGCTTCGGTCGGTTCTGGGCCAACGCACGGGCTATGAGCAACCGCAGGATGAAATCCGCGCAAACCGGTTTGATCAAACCGAGAATGATAATGAACCGGTCCAGCTCTATCCAAAGGCGGCTGGTGTTGCGGCGCATGGTCTTGATGCGCTGCGCCAGATTGACCGTAGCTTTAATGAAAAACAGTTCACCGATGGCGCCACCGCTGCATTCGAGATGATTTTAACGGCCTATGCCGAGGGTGATCTTGCCCAATTAAAGCGGTTATTGGGCTATGATCTCTTGCAAAGCTTTACCGCCTCGATACAGGCGCGAACAGCGGCCAAAGAAAGCCTTGTTATTACCGTGGATGATATTCGCGAGGTCAGCATCCTCAATATCTCGGTGATTGATCAGCTTGCCAGCATTACGGTGCATTTCCATTCGGTCCAAACCCGTATCGCCAAAGACGAAAATGGTGAAATTATCGAATCAGACGATGCCGAGGCACGCGAATTTAGCGATATCTGGACATTTGAGCGTGATTTGACGCTGTCTGATCCTAATTGGAAATTGGTTGAAACCGAGTCCGAGACTGCTGAAGACTAATTGATTCTGGTAATTGGGGCTGGTAATTGGGGCTGGATATGCCAAAAAAGCGCATTATCAAATCAGACGATGATACGGTTTTATGGCAACGGGTGATCACCGAGATTACGCCGTTAAAATCGACCATTGAATCAGCTGAATTTGTCGCGCTTTTTGCCCAGCCAGCGGTAAAGATGTCATCGCCATCCAAACTGCCAACAAGACCAAGCAAAAAAACCAGCGCAACCGTCGCGCAGTCACCGCGCAGTTCCGTGGTAATTCCGCCAGCATCAGGGTCAAGGCTAAACCCGGTTGATTTGCGTCAGGGGGATCGCGCCGGAATTGACGGGCGAACCCAGCGCCGGCTGTTTCGCGGCGATGTGCCGGTCGACAGGCGCCTTGATCTGCATGGCTTGAGCGCGGCGCGGGCTGAAAGCCGGTTGACGAAATTTATTGAAACCGCAGCAAATGAGGGTGCGCGCTGTGTGCTGGTAATTACTGGCAAGGGCGCTGGTATTCTTCGTGGCTATGTTCCGGAATGGTTAAAACGCCCGCCCTTATCAGGACTGGTACTAGCCTTGGCTGAAGCTCGCCCGATAGATGGCGGCGGCGGTGCGCTTTATGTTTTGTTGCGCCGCAAGCGCGGCGGCCAATAATGACCCCATTTGGCGTAAAAATGCGTGAATGGCGCCGGGAAAAAAATCTAACCCAACAGCAACAGGCCGAATTTCTGGGCGTCTCCAAGGCCTATATCTCAGCACTTGAGACAGGATCTCGCGGCCAGCCTTCGGCGGTGCTTGTCGATCAGATTTGTGTTTGGCTCGGCCTTATTTGGGATGATGCC
The DNA here is from genome assembly GCA_041228345.1 of Alphaproteobacteria bacterium LSUCC0396. Lineage (NCBI taxonomy): Bacteria > Pseudomonadati > Pseudomonadota > Alphaproteobacteria > Alphaproteobacteria bacterium LSUCC0396. Next base: position 1,497,568 of record CP166131.1, read on the forward strand.
GAAGAGTTAAAGCGGCTGGCAAGCCTATCGCATCCAAAACCCTCCATTGATGTCCGCAATCATAGTGCCGAAGCGGTTTATCTAGCCAATCTTCTGGCACAAAATATCAACCGGCTGTCGGCGAATGACTGCCAGGAATTTAGTGATGAAATTGAACGACGCGCCAAATCTTAAGTGAATCTTTTTAATAATAATCCGAGATTTCGGGATTTCATAAACTTGTCATAATCATTTCTTATGCTATTAAGGTGAGAGACTAGCGACATTAGATGCGATGAATAACAGGTTGACGTCGAAAATTTAGCATCTATTTTTCTTTATTAGCTAACGGTTAAACCCATTATGAAAGTGGGCGCTAGGCGGCGCGCTGTTGACCGACATATAAGCCAAAAGGATAGAGATATGACCCCTGAACTGCTTCGTGATCGCGCTGCGAAACTGTCGGTTGAAACAATTGAACAGCTAACCGAGCGCGACATTCACGAATTGAGTGATGCAGCAGAGGCGGCAATCCTATCGGGTGGCGGTTTTGGCTGGCTGTCACCGCCGCCAAAGTCGGTGATGGAAGATTATTGGCGCGGGGTACAGATGATTCCTGACCGGCATTTGATTCTGGCGCGCCTCGATAAGGTGATTGCCGGCAGTTGCCAGATTGTACGGCCTCCGAAAAATAACGAAGCCCAGAATTTTGCCTGTCAATTGACGACATTCTTTGTTGCGCCATGGGCGCGTGGTCATGGATTGGCGCAGATGATTGTTGCCGAGGCTGAAGCACTGGCTAAATCTGAGGGGTTTGCGATGATCAACCTTGATGTGCGGGCAACGCAGGATCGTGCGATCCAATCATTCGAGGCGCGCAACTTCAAACGTTATGCGACTAATGAATATTACGCGAAGGTCGATGGCGACTATGTTCCGGGATATTATTATCACAAAGAGCTGTAACCATGACCTATGATCCAAATAATGTTTTTGCCAAGATCTTGCGGGGGGAAATTCCCTGTCAGAAAATCGACGAAGATGACCATACGCTCAGCTTTGCCGATATTAACCCGCAGGCACCGGTTCATATTTTGGTGATCCCGAAAGGTGCCTATATTGATTGGGCTGATTTTGCCGCCAATGCCAGCGCTGTTGAAATTCATGCCTTTACTAACGCCATCAGCCGCGTTGCCGAATTAAGTGGGATCAGCGAAACGGGTTATAGGGTAATTTCAAATATTGGTGTGGATAGCCATCAAGAAGTACCGCATCTTCATATGCATGTGCTTGGCGGTGCGCCCGTTGGCCCGCTGGTGATGACCAAGGCATAACGAGGCATAACGAGGCATAAAAGATATAAATCGGTCACTTTTTCTGCCAGCTAAACAACTGAATTTAGCAGATGCCACCGGCCCGATATCACAATCGACATTATGCCTATAGATGATGGTGAGTGATGATACTGAGTCCCGGTAAATTATTGTTTTTTCTAATATACTTGTACTAAAGGTTGTTTGCCGACACACTCGCTAGCCCATCCTTTTGGATAGGCTATTGGGCAGATTTGGATGCACGCACAAATTCATACCATCGCGTTTCGGGGCATCGAGACGATTGATGTGACGGTTCAGATCCACATTGCCAATGGCTTGCCGGCGATGGCGATTGTTGGTCTTGCGGATAAGGCGGTGGCGGAATCGCGTGAACGGGTACGTGCGGCCTTGTCGTCAATTGGGCTCGTTTTGCCGCCAAAACGTATCGCGGTTAATTTGGCACCTGCAGATGTGTTAAAAGAAGGCGCACATTTTGATTTGCCGATCGCGCTCGGCCTGATGGTGGCGATGGGGGTTGTGCCGCGTGATGCTGTTGAGGGCGCGCTGGTACTTGGCGAATTGTCGCTTGATGGTGCTATCCAGCCAGTATCGGGGGTGTTGCCTGCGGCAATTGCGGCGCTGGCTGCTGGGCGCGAGTTGATTTGTCCCAGTGCGTGCGGCAGTGAAGCGGCATGGGCCGATGGATTATCAATTATCGCCCCACCAAGCCTGACCGGTCTGTTAAATCATATACATGGCCGCCAAGTGTTAACCCCGCCGATACCCCAAATCCAGTCATTGCGAACCGATTTACCCGACCTTGTCGATTTAAAGGGTCAGGATACGGCGCGCCGTGTTCTCGAAATTGCGGCGGCCGGTGGCCATCATTTGTTGATGGTTGGTCCGCCCGGTTCGGGTAAATCAATGTTGGCGGCGCGGCTTGCTGGCCTATTGCCGCCCCTAACACCGGCCGAGGCACTCGAGGTGACGATGATGCATTCGGTTGCGGGGCATCTTGGTGATGGCGGCCTGATCCAGAACCGGCCGTTTCGCGAGCCGCATCATTCGGCGTCAATGGCAGCACTTGTTGGCGGTGGCCTGCGCGCGAGGCCGGGTGAAATTTCGCTGTCGCATCATGGTGTTCTATTCCTTGATGAACTGGCTGAATTTTCACGTGTTGCACTAGACTCGCTCCGCCAGCCACTTGAAACTGGGTCGGTAGTGGTTGCGCACGCGAACCATCATGTAACCTATCCAGCACGCTTTCAGCTGATTGCGGCGATGAACCCATGCCGATGCGGCTATCTTGGTGATCCTGGCCGTGCCTGTAGCCGTGCCCCGACTTGTGGACAAAACTATCAGGCAAAAATTTCGGGCCCGATGATGGATCGTTTTGATCTGATTATTGAAGTCCCTGAAATTAGCGCTGTTGTTCTGCTTGATCAGGGCAAGGGTGAGCCAAGCCAAATTGTTGCTGCACGAGTTGCCGCTGCGCGCCAGTTCGGATCGGTGCGCAGAAAAGATAAAATGGCGAATGCAATGATCAGTATTGATCAGTTGGACAAGCAGATCATAATGGAAAAACCGGCAGAGGAATTATTACGGGCGGCGATGGATAAGGCGCATTTATCAGCCCGCGCCTATCATAAGATTATGCGGGTATCGCGAACGATTGCTGTTCTTGCTGGTGAGGATAGGGTCAGCCGCGCCGCCTTGGCCGAAGCATTGGCCTATCGGGCGATGCTATTATTAGCGTGAGACGGATGTTTGCGTTCAATCGCATCCCATGTAAGGGCGGCGATATCAATCCCTGATAATCGTTGAATTTCACGGATGCCCGTTGGCGAGGTAACATTGATCTCTGTCATGTAATCACCGATAATATCAATGCCAACAAATAATAGCCCACGGCGACGTAATTCAGGCCCAATCGCGGCACAAATTTCGAGATCTCGATCGGTTAAACCGGCCTTGGCGGCACTACCCCCAACATGGAAATTAGACCTTGCCTCACCCTCATTAGGGATTCGGTTCACCGCACCAACCGCTTCACCATCAACCAGAATGACCCGCTTATCGCCATTACGCACTGCCGGAAGATAGGCCTGCACCATAACCGGCTCGCGGCTATTGCCAAAAAACATCTCAAGAAGTGAGCTTAGGTTTTGATCATCGGGTTGCAGCCGGAAGACGCCAGCACCACCGTTACCAAATAATGGCTTTATGATGATGTCTTTATGTTTTTGCCGAAACGCCATGATCGTTTCAGGGTCGCGGCTGATCAGGGTTGCGGGCATTAAATCGGGATAGAGTGTGACAAGCAGTTTTTCTGGCGCGTTCCGAACCTCGGCCGGATTATTCACAACCATCGTTTGCGGGCCAAGCATTTCCAGCAAATGCGTTGCGGTAATATATGCCATATCAAACGGCGGATCTTGGCGCATTAGAATGACGTCAAATTCCTGCAATGGCCTAGTTTCACGATCGCCGGTTTTAAAATGCGCACCAGCCTTATCATAAAAAGTTAAATCCTGACCAACTGCGGTAATAACACCGTCATTCAGGCTTAGCCGGTCGGGCGTGTAATACCACAGGCTATGGCCGCGCTTCTGTGCCTCAAGACCAAGCGCAAAAGTCGTATCACCGGCGATCTGCAGCGTTTCGACCGGATCCATCTGGATGGCAATTGAAAGGCCCATTGGATGAATTACAGCCGCTTGTCAGATTGCAGGGTAATGTAATTTACAACCTGTTGGGTAAACCGAATATCGCGTGCATGAGCAACCACCCGGTTCATTTCTTCGGCATTCGCCGCAACGCCCGACAGGTAAACCGTACCATTCACAACGTCGATGCTGAAGTTCAGTGACGAGATATTGCTATCGGTAATCAGCTTTGTCCGCAATGTGGCACTGGCGGCAAGATCCTTGGCAATGTCCTTGATAGATGATGTATCGGTTACCTGTAATTCATTAACCACTTCACGAACCCCAAAGATTTCCCAAGCTAGCCGTGTTGCCAAGATCTTTTCTTCGGGTGTTTTTACCTTGCCGGTCATCAGCACCGCACCATCATTGACGGTGATATCAACCGCGGTTACCAACGAGAAATCGGTATTAACAAACCTGTCGGTCAGCTTGGCGTGGATTTGGGTATCGGCAACCGATGTTGACAGGCCTTTTTCAGTGGTCGAGGCCGCAACGGCGGCAGTGCCAACGCCAATGACGGCACTGGCGCAACCAGACAGACCAATGCTGGCAAGCAGAAGAACAATCGCAGTCGGCGCGAAACGCGCCTTACGGACAACGGGCATATTTGCAATCCTAATCACTAGGTTTTGAAGCCCTTAATGTGACGCTTTGCGATGAATCGGTCAAGGTCATTTGCAGTAAATTACCACGCATTATGGATATGCGTAATCTTGCCAAAGCCAAAGCGTGAACCCGGCTCAATGGCAATGAAGTCAAATCGGCAATCAAAGGTTGTGAACCGTTGGTTCTTCGCCAGAAAGAATGCTGCTGCCTTTCAGATGCGCTGTTGCTGATGCGGCGTGATAATCCTGTCAGTGATTCCATGCTGGCGATATTTCACCTCGGCAAAGACCAGCAGATTGCGGCGTCGTAAAATCAGATCAATTTCGCCAGCAACGCAGCGCCACCGCCGGTGAATTAGCCGATATCCTTTGCACCAGAGAAGCCAACGGATTTTCCACTCGGCTAGCCGGCCAGCCTGTTCGTCACGCTGGCGTTTTCGTTTGCGCATCTTTGCCGATACCGGAGGGCGCGGCTGATTTGCCGTTTGATTTGGCATGATAGCGCATTTGACAAGGGATCAATTTTTTTTGTCAAGATCGATGGCAAGTGAATAGATCATTTTACGTGGCTGGCCAGAAATTTGGGTGACGGTTTGCACCGCATCGCGAAGGCTCGTCGCTTGCATTTCTGCACGCAACATAGCGGTTAGCGTCGCCGCATCAAATTCTTCTTCATCCTTGATAATGCCGCTGACCAAAATGACTGTTTCGCCTTTTGGTGGCAATGCCTGGGCATAGAATTCAGCCAACGATGCCAGCGTGTCCCGGTGAAAATTTTCATGTAATTTGGTTAATTCGCGTGCCACAACCGCCATCCGGTCGCCAAATATCTCGATCATGATTTGCAATGTTGCGCCAAGCCGTCGCGGTGATTCAAACCAGATGCTAGTCACATTCAGATCGGCAAATTCAGTGAAGGCGGTCCGCGCCGCCTTTTGTCCATGCGGCACAAATCCGGCAAATAGGAACCGGTCACTTGGCAGGCCTGCGGCCGCAAGACTGGCTAGAACGGCGCTTGGGCCGGGGATCGCTGTCACGGGAATATCTGCGTCATGACAAGCGGCGACCAGTTTATAGCCCGGATCCGATACCAGCGGCGTGCCAGCGTCACTGACAAGCGCTACCAGCTTGCCGCTAGCCATTGCGTCAATCAGCTTTGGCCGCATAGTTTTGCCATTGTGATCGTGATAGGGCATGAATTTAGCCGACGTGCGCAATCCCGTTAAGGTCAGCAACTTCCGCGTCATTCTAGTATCTTCACACGCAAGTATATCAGCCTTTTGCAACCATTCGGCGGCACGAGGCGACAGATCTCCAAGATTGCCAATCGGTGTTGCGATGACCGCTAATTGCCCTCGGCTTTGTATCATAATGACTCCGTTGCTGACGCTATGCTGATTTGGGGGCAGTATGGGCGATGGCACAGGGCCTAACAAGCGGATAATGCGCGTTGATCATATTCGAAATAATGATAAAGCCGGAAAAAGGCGGCATGATAAATCACGCGCAAAAATGCTGCCCAAAAATTGTCAAAATTTGATAGGATTATCGGGGCATGAAAAATCTGTTTGACCGAATATGTGATCATCACTGCGTAAAGTTTTTGCCGCAATGCCGGATCAATGTCAGCCGGTCATATCGAGAGGCAGTAAACCTAGCCGCAACCCTAGCAAACTTAATTGCCGCCGGCATGGTCGTGATTGGGCTGGTGGCGTGTCAACCGGCAACATTACCCTCTAATAAGCCACTTTTGGCCAATGTGGCCGCGCCAGCGCCGTCATCAAAAATCGGCAAAAATACGGCCGGCTCCTCATCTTTGGAACAGCCAGCGCCGCTATCAGAAACGACCCAAACCCAGCCGGATAACCTGTCAGAAATGCCAAAACAGGATGATGCAACTGAGATGGCCGCCGCATGGGCTTTGATGGATACGATTATCTGGGAATTTCAGGGAAAAAATGAAAAAGCGCCGGTCATTGAAACCCCCATACCGGTTGGCAAGGATCCGTCACTGGGTGATGATGCGCTAGAGGCAGCTTTTGCATTGCTGTCAAGCCGGGTGAAACCGTTGACATATGAGCCAGTTTTTGAGATGCCGCCAAAGGCTGATGGGGTCATTCGGGTTGGGCTTTTGGTGCCGCTTAGCGGAGAATATACGGCTCTTGGTGCCGAAATTCGTCAAAGCGTCGAGATGGCATTATTCAAGATCAATAATCCTAAAATTGAGGTTTTGTTCCTTGATACGAAAGCTGGTGAAGCGGCTGGCAATGCGGCGATGACCGGCATCGAAAATGATGTGGATATTTTCATCGGCCCATTATTTACCGAAGCCGTTAAACAGGCCCGTGTGGTAATCGATCAGGTCAATGATGCGGCCAGTCGACCGCCAATGCTGTTGCTTTCAAACAATGTCGATGTGGCGGGCAAGGATCGTTGGTTGCTTGGCTATCTTCCCGAGCAACAGCTTGATGGGCTGCTTGGGCACGCGGTCAGTGCGGGTAAACGGCGGTTTGCTTTGATTGGTCAAAACTCACTTTTTGGCCAGCGTCTGCTTAACCATGCCAGCCAGCGTCTTGCTGACTTTGGATTAAAGCCTGAAGCGGTGCGTGTATTAAGTGATGGTGAGCTTGCCGATGAAACAAACCTTAAAAATGCGATCAGGGATTTTACCCGCTATGTGCGGCCGGTTGATGATGCGCCCCTGCCGGATAGCCCGTTTGATGCGGTGATTTTTGCCGGTGATCCGGCGTTTGCATTACGTACAGCGCCGGTTTTGGCCTATTATGATGTTGGGCCGGATCGGGCGCTTTATCTTGGAAATGCGCTGTGGAACCAGCAACAGCTTTTGGGCGAGCCGTCATTACAGGGTGCGCTATTTTCGACGCGGCCAAGCAATCTTGATCTTCGTTTTGATGCTGATTGGAAAGAGATCTGGCCTGAACCTGCGGGTCAGCTCGCCCGTGTCGGTTTCGATGCAATGGCGTTGGTTGCGGCACTGGCTAAATCAGCGGATCGTGATTGGGCGAAACAGCTTGTTACCAATAGTGGCTTTCAAGGCTATAGCGGTGCGTTTCGGCTGCTTCCCAATGGTCGTAATGTCCGTAGTTTTGAATTGCGGAAAATCGACAAGGGTCAATCCAAGATTATTCGCCCGGCACCAAACCGGATTTAAAAACCTGCCGCGTTTTTATGAACCAGATTTTTCCCAGATTTTCCTCCCAGATTTCCCTCCGGTTCTGCATTGGTGTTTTATCAGGGCGTTTAGCAAAGAATCGTCGATAGAATATTATTTAGTCGTAACCGCCCCTCATCGGTTGCGATAAGCTGTGATCCGTCTGGTGATCGGTACAGCCACCCGGCTGCAACTGCCTGTGTTACCCCATCAGCATCAATCCATTCATTCGAGGGCCCACAAAGATTTTCGATCACGCCAAGGTTAATACCGCTGGTCAGGCGGAGCCCCATCATCACCATTTCGCTTGCCCAATCCGCTGGCGTTTCTGCCTGCAGGCTTTCGATGCCATGGCGGTTTTTGGCGACTGCATCTAGCCAGCCTGCCGGACTGCGCCGCGTCATGGTGGCGGTGCGGATGTTGTGGACTTTGGCGGCGTCAAAAAGCGCAAACCGGCCATGCGCGCCTGGCCCAATGCCAAGCCAATCACCAGCTTGCCAATAGGTCAGATTATGCTGGCATTCCTCGCCAGCGGCGGCATGATTGGAAATTTCATAGGCGGGCAATCCGGCAGCTGCGGTCATTTGCTGGGTCATCTCATAAAGATCAGCCGCCCTATCATCGTCAAGCACCATGACTTCGCCGCGCCGCTCTCTTGTGTGAAAGACTGTGCCAGCCTCGATGGTCAGCTGGTAAAGCGACAAATGCCCAAGCTCAAGCCCCAGCGCCCGTGACAGCATTTCTTGCCACTGTTTGGCATTATGATCGGGTAGTGCATAAATCAAATCAATCGAGACCCGGTCAAAGGCGCTGCGAACCTTCTCCAGCGCATAAAGCGCATCTACAGCTGAATGTTCACGACCAAGAAATTGCAGACTGGCATCATCAAGTGATTGAACACCCATTGAAACGCGGTTTACGCCGGCATTTCGGAACCCAAGCATGGCTTCGGCCTCAACCGATGTTGGGTTGGCTTCGGCAGTAATTTCAACATCAGCGGTAAATCCAAAAAGATGATCGGCATGACGGATCAGTCGTTCAACCAGCGTCGGTGGCATTAATGAGGGTGTGCCGCCCCCAAAAAAAAGGCTGGAAAGTGCTGGCCGTATGGGCATCAATGACGCCATATAATCCATTTCGGTACAAAGCGCGTCACCGAAAACCGTGGCGTCCACATGATCGCTGACATGCGAATTGAAATCGCAATATGGACATTTTGCGCGGCAGAAAGGCCAATGAATATAGAGGGCAAAAGGCCGGTTAGCAGGGTTGCTAGCGGGTAATTTTGGCTTAAATTCCATCGGCTTTGCCAAAACAACGGGCCAGCAATTGGGCAAAGGCATCGGCCCGGTGACTCATGGCGTGCTTGGCGTCTGGGTCCATTTCACCAAAACTGATCTGATGGCCGTCAGGCTGGAAAATCGGATCATAACCAAAGCCATGTATGCCGCGTGGCGGAAAGGTAATCTGGCCTTTAACCCTACCCTCGACACAGACCTCATCTCCGTCCGGCCAGACCAGTGCCAGTGCACAGACAAATTCAGCGCCCTGATCACTATTGCCGGTGTTGGTAAGCGCTGTTTCGACGGCGGTCATTGCCAGCGAAAAGTCACGATCTGGCCCGGCCCAACGCGCTGAATAAATCCCCGGCGCCCCGTCAAGCGCGTTGACACAAAGACCGGAATCATCCGCCAGCGCCGGTTGTCCCGCCCGCATGGCTGCAGTGCGTGCCTTTAACAGCGCATTGCCGGTAAAGCTGGTCTCAGTTTCATCCGGCTCGTCAAGGCCAAGGTCAGCCGCCGATAGGATATTGATGCCAAAACCTGCAAACAGCGCCTTAATCTCGCGCATCTTGCCAGCATTATGGGTGGCAATGATAAGCGTGTCTTCAGTGAAAAGGCGATCAGTCATGCGCGGTACTTTCTTCTATCGGCGCCTTTATGGCTTGGTTCCTATAGTCCGGCATCCTGAACCGCGCGGCGTTGCAGTTCAAACAGGCTGTTGCATCCAGATTCCGCCAGATCGAGCATTTCATTCAGGCTTGCGCGTGAGAATGGGTGCTCTTCGCCGGTAGCTTGAATCTCAACCAGTTCACCATCGGCGGTTAAAATGAAATTGGCATCAATTTCGGCGGCGCTATCCTCGTCATAATCGAGATCAAGGACGGCTTGGCCTTTATAGATACCGCATGAAATAGCGGCTACCTGACCGGTTAAGGGCATCGTTGTAATGGCACCGGCGAGCAGTAATCGCTCGCAGGCGATCCGCAGCGCAACCCATGCACCGGTGATTGACGCAGTGCGGGTGCCACCATCTGCCTGTATGACATCACAATCGATTTTGATCTGGCGCTCACCAAGTGCGCTAAGATTGGTTACAGCGCGCAGTGACCGGCCGATTAAACGCTGAATTTCAAGGGTGCGGCCGCCCTGTTTTCCGCGTGCCGCCTCGCGGTCAATGCGGCTATGGGTCGAGCGCGGCAGCATACCGTATTCAGCCGTTACCCAGCCCTTGCCACTATTCCGCAGAAACGGCGGAACACGTTCGTCAATCGACGCAGTGCAAAGCACATGCGTATTGCCAAATTTGGCATAGCATGAGCCTTCCGCATGAAGCGATATGGAAGGTTCCAGAGTAACAGAGCGAAGCGCGTCGATCGCGCGGCCAGAAGGGCGTGACATGATAAAATTCCTATATTGCAGTTCTCAAGCTGGTTAAAGCGATATACCGGTGAAGTAAAGGGATAAGGTAATTTACCAGCCCCCTGTTTCTTCGATTGACCAAATGGCTTGGCCTATCATAAATTTCTACTATGACAGAAGCTAGTATAAAGGGCCTTAAACCGCGCAGCTTGGAAATTTTCCATGAGCTGGTCTCGGCTTATCTGGAAGATGGCTTGCCCGTTGGATCTAGCCGACTGGCAAGATCGGGCAAGTTTGATTTTTCGCCAGCGTCAATCCGCAGCAAGATGAGCGACCTTGAAGATGCCGGTTTGCTATATGCACCGCACACGTCGGCGGGGCGCGTGCCAACCGAAACTGGCCTGCGACTTTTCGTTGACGGGTTGATGGAATTCAATCGTGACATCCCGCCCGAACAGCGCCAGTCAATTGACAGCGAATGTGCAGCGCGCGGTATCAGCCTCAATCAGCTTTTGGATAAAACCAGCAAAACTCTGTCGGGGCTCTCCAATTGTGCCAGCCTCGTGCTTTCGCCCAGTAGCGAGGCTGAATTACAGCATTTTGAATTTGTCCCGATTGGCGTCGATCGCGCGCTTGCGGTTCTGGTTCGCTCTGACGGGCAGGTAGAAAACCGGCTCATTGATTTGCCGGTTGGCCTGCCATCATCGGCAATGACCCGGGCGGCCAATTACATGAATGCAAAGCTGATTAATAACAGCATGGTCCATGCGGCAACATTGATCCGAAGCGAGATCGCCCAGCATAAGGCCGAGCTTGACGAATTAACTACTGCGCTGGTCGAACAGGGGCTTGGGATTTGGTCGGATGGCATTGGCGGTGATGGTGCGGCGCTAATTTTGCGCGGCCAGGCCAATCTTCTTGAAGATATCCAAGCCGTCGATGGGCTTGCCGAGGTTCGGGGGCTATTTGATGCGTTAGAGGCGCGTGAAAATGCGCTTCGTCTGCTTGATGCGACGCGCGATGGTGATGGTGTAAAAATATTTATCGGTGCTGAAAATAATCTATTTGCCAGTACTGGCTGTTCACTGGTGATTGCGCCCTACCGCAACAATGATCGCTCAATTATCGGGGCAATTGGTGTGTTGGGGCCGCGCCACATGAATTATGCGCGGATCATCCCGATGGTTGATTATACCAGCAAAGCGATTGATCGGGTTCTTGGCAGATAGGGATTGGCGCCGATAAAGTTTGGTGTCCTATGGGATCGCGTGTCGCAGGGCGGCTATCTATGATGCGCCACCCAATGTGCCCACCCAGATTTTGATCGTGGTAACATAGGTGATCGCCATACCATAATGCGTTTTTTTATGGCCCTTGGCGATGTCAAAAGAGGTGGGCGCAAGCTTAAATCCAATTGCGCCAATGGCAATGCCGCTCGCGCCTGCCACCATAATGCCGCGCCAGCTTGATAAAAAACTGGGTCGATGAAATGATAAGGGCACGGCGCAATTCGGGCAGAAAAACCGCAAGGATAAATTGCTATGGGCCAGTTTTGGCAGATAAACCGATAATTTGCAGGATTTGCAGCGCCGTTTCACAACCGCGCCACTGATTTTATCCACCGCCTCATCTGGCAGAAAAAATGCCGTCTCGCAACTGTGACATCGGATTGGCATATTCCGATAATTTCGGATCAGTTCCGGCAACACCACAAGTTTATGGCAATGCGGGCAGGTTTGGTCCATTTATTTAATCTCCATCAATGCCAAGGCAACGGCGATTATCGTCCCGATGAAATCATAGGGTGATAATGACTAATAAATCGTTAGCGATAAATTAATCGTCAAAAAGAAAGGGTTTTTCGTAGGTTGCCCGCCATGTCTGATCGCGCCATTTCCAAAAAGGTGATGCTGGCTGGCTTTATTATACGGGAAAGATCGGGGGTACATAGATAGATCGGCTGAGGTGATTAAAGGCGTTCTAAGGCCGCCGTTCCGGTTATTCTTTCTGGGTCGTTTTCTGGGCGGTTTTTTTTGCCGCTGCCTTCTTGGCTGCTGCCTTTTTGGTCGCCGCTTTTTTGGCTGTTGCTCTTTTTTTCACAGGTTTTTTGTTGGCTGGTCGGCTCTCCAGTGCCGCCTGTCGTATATCGTCCGATTTCCCCCCCACGTCCGGCGATGACACGGTTAGCAGACTATAAAGCGAGTCAGATACGGCATGGCGCACCATATGCGGCAGTTCCTTTGCCAAAACAGCCCGCACAGCATCACTGACCTCGGCCATCAAATCCCGACGGAGTTGATCGCTAATCGGTTGTGGATCTGGATCCATGATCTGGCCTTGGGATGATTTGCTAGCCCGATCAATTGCTGCGGCAATCTCGGCCATGGTTGAATTTGATAGAGATGTATCCTCAGCCGATATGCTGCTGCTCTTGCCAATAACAGTGACCCTAGGCGGTGCGGGCTCGCTTGGCAAAATGGCAATAGTGGTACTGGTATCAGGTTTGGTATCAGGTTTGGTGAAGGCGCCGCCTCTTACCTGCTGTTTGGCCATCGCAGGTGGTGCGGTTGATTTAACCACAGCCATCATTGGGTTGCCGTCTTTTATGACCGCTTCGGCTTCGTCACACAGCGCCTCAATTGATTTCCAGATTTGCGCATTTTGCATAATAGGCTTATCCAACCATTCATTGGTCTATTCGGGCTCATCATGATTTCACGCCGTAACGCACCACATACCATACTAAAGACCTAGCATGAACCTAATCTTGAACCTGATCCTGAAGACAGTAATTAATGTCTCATAAGTCAGCAAAAGAAACAACAACTTGTCCGCTAGTGTGAGATTACATGATCAATGAGTGATGGCAGAGGAAAAAGCTGGCACAGGCTTTGGGTAAAGGCGCGCGGCAAAATAACAATTTTTTGACGTTTTACTCTTGGCGAAGCCGTTTTGGATCACTAGATAAGGCTAGCAATCCGCAGATGGATGCAAAAAGGACTTAAAAATGATAGACCAAAAGAATAGCACGGACGGACCCGACAGCGATCCTGACAGCGATCAGACAGCCGGTTCTGGCACCGACGCACCGGCGGCGGCAGATGATCACGGTGCGCAGGCCAGCAACCACTCTGGAAATGCTGCGAGTGATACACCCAGCAGCGATACACCCAGCAACGAAGCGCTGGATGATTTGATTGCTGCCACCGGTGGGCGACCAAACGCTGCCTCGTCGATTGATGAAGATGCTGGTTCACACGACCCGCTATCGGCACTAATGGCTGAACGCGATCAGCTGAAAGACCAGCTGTTACGCGCCTTGGCAGATACTGAAAATATGCGCCGCCGTAGCGAGCGTGAAGCGGCGAATGTCCGCAAATATGGCCATACGCCGTTTGCGCGTGACCTCGTAGGTGCGATTGATAATCTGGCGCGGGTGATTGACTCGGCACCAGATGATCTTGGTCAGGCCGACGAGACGATGAAATCGCTCATCACCGGGATTCAGCTTAGCTGGACTGAATTGCAGTCCGTCATTGAAAAGCATGGGATCAAGCGGGTTGAGCCGCTGAACGAGAAGTTTGACTATAATCTGCATCAGGCAATGTTTGAAGTGCCAACAAATGATCAGCCAAGTGGTGTTGTCCTCGAGGTTGTCCAGCATGGGTATGTTTTACATGACCGGCTGCTACGTCCAGCGATGGTTGGCGTCTCAAAGGCCGGTGATACAGCCGCGCCCAGCGACGGTGAGCCGCAAAAAACAGATGAATAGGGATGGGAAATTTGCCGGATCATCACTTGATCTCAGCATAGGGAATACCGCGTAAATATGACTAAATGGGGGTGGAAACGGTATAGCTGCAACCGCGGTAATACCTAGGTTTGGCAGTTTCTCTTGTCAAACTTACTCCCTCTTGTAACCGAAATAATAAGTCCTATATGGACGATAGTTGAACGGTAGTGACAGAACCGGTGCGTTAAACGCCGGTTACGCCCCCGTAAGGTCTGCTTATGGGAACGAAATGTCTTAAAGGGCCACTCTATCAGCGTCACCTTGAAACAGGTTTGGCAATGAGTGGTCAGGGAAAGGAGCTTTGGATATGGCGAGAGTTATTGGTATTGATTTGGGAACCACAAATTCCTGTGTTGCTGTTATGGACGGATCCGAGCCACGGGTGATCGAAAATGCCGAAGGCGCGAGAACAACGCCGTCAATGGTAGCATTTGCAAATGGTGAACGTCTGGTTGGCCAAGCGGCCAAGCGTCAGGCGGTTACAAATTCTGAAAACACACTTTTTGCGATCAAGCGTCTGATTGGTCGCCGCTTCAAGGACAAATCCACCAAGGCATTTGCCGATCTGGTGCCATTCGAACTGGTTGGCGCCAAAAATGGTGATGCGTGGGTAAAGGTTGAGGGTGAAGAATATTCACCCAGCCAAATCTCCAGCTTTGTTCTTCGCAAACTAAAAGAAGATGCCGAGGCCTATCTTGGTGAAACCGTGACGCAGGCGGTGATCACCGTTCCAGCCTATTTCAATGATGCCCAGCGTCAGGCGACAAAGGATGCTGGCAAAATTGCCGGTCTTGAGGTGTTGCGGATCATCAACGAGCCAACAGCGGCCGCGCTGGCCTATGGCCTTGATCGCAAGGAATCAGGCATTGTTGCCGTTTATGACCTTGGTGGCGGAACCTTTGATGTTTCCATCCTCGAGGTTGGCGATGGCGTGTTCGAGGTCAAATCTACCAATGGTGATACATTCCTTGGTGGTGAAGATTTTGACCATGCGATCATTGAATTTCTGGCTGATTCTTTCAAATCAAGCGACGGTATTGATCTTCGCGGCGACAAGCTGGCTTTGCAGCGGCTTAAAGAAGCAGCTGAAAAAGCCAAGATTGAATTGTCATCTTCAGTACAGACTGATGTAAATCTGCCGTTCATCACCGCTGATGCGACCGGGCCGAAACATCTTAATGTCAAACTGACACGGGCCAAGTTGGAACAGCTGGTTGGCGATCTGATTGCCCGCACGATGGAGCCTTGTAAAGCGGCATTGAAAGATGCTGGCATCAAGGCGTCAGAAATTGATGAAGTGATCATGGTCGGCGGTATGACCCGTATGCCGAAAATCATCGAAAAGGTGAAAGAATTTTTTGGCACCGAACCGCATCGTGGGGTGAACCCTGATGAAGTTGTTGCCTCAGGTGCAGCGATTCAGGCCGGTGTTCTAACCGGTGACGTCAAGGATGTGCTTCTTCTCGACGTGACGCCATTGTCACTTGGTATCGAAACGCTTGGCGGTGTCTTTACCCGGTTGATTGATCGCAACACAACGATCCCGACCAAGAAAAGCCAAGTCTTTTCAACGGCTGATGATAATCAATCTGCGGTTACCATCTCGGTTTGTCAGGGTGAACGCGAAATGGCTGCAGATAACAAGGCGCTTGGCCAGTTCAATCTGGAAGGCATTTCACCTGCCCCGCGCGGTGTGCCGCAAATCGAGGTAACCTTTGATATTGATGCCAATGGTATCGTCAAGGTCAGTGCCAAGGATAAAGCCACTGGCAAAGAGCAGGAAATCCGTATTCAAGCCTCTGGTGGATTGGATGACAGCGAGATCGACCGCATGGTTGCCGAGGCTGAAGCCAATGCCGAAACTGACAAGCAGCGCCGTGCCGAAGTTGAAACCCGCAATCAGGGCGAGGCTTTGGTTCATGGTGCAGAAAAAGCCATTGATGATCTTGGTGACAAGGCGGATCCTCAGGCCAAAGCCGATGTTGAAGCCGGTATCGAGGCGCTTCGCGAAGCCCTTGATGGTGACGATATTGAGGCGATTTCGTCAAAATCGGCTGAATTGTCCAAGGTGATGATGAAGATGGGTGAAGCCGCCTATCAGGCCGAAGCTGAAACCGCAGGCAAAGACGGTGCAAACAACGATGATGGTTCCGTTGTTGATGCCGAATTTGAAGAGGTGGACGCCGATTCAGACGATGGCAAAAAACAAAGCAAATAAGCCAAAATAAATATGAAACCGGAGCTAGATCAGGCTCCGGTTTTTGAATTTTCACGGCAAAAGTGGCAGGCATGAGCAAGCGCGATTACTACGACGTATTAGGTGTTGAAAAAAACGCCGACGATAAGGCAATTAAATCGGCATTTCGTAAACTTGCGATGGCAAACCACCCTGATCGAAATCAGGGTGACGAGGCAGCCGAACAGCGATTCCGCGAAGCCAATGAAGCCTATGATGTTTTAAAAGACCCGCAAAAACGTGCAGCCTATGACCGGATGGGCCATGCAGCCTTTGATCAGGCAGCTGGCGGCGGCGGTTTTGGCGGTGGCGGCTTTTCCGATATTTTTGACCAGATGTTCTCTGAATTTTCTGGCGGCGGTGGGCGGCAACGTGATCAGAGCGGTAATGATTTGCGCTATGATATGTCAATCTCGCTGGAAGATGCCTTTACCGGATTACAGCAAGATATTTCGATTACGATACCGTCTGAATGTGATAGCTGTACCGGCAGTGGTGCAGCAGATGGTAGCAGGCCCAGCACTTGTGGTACTTGTGGTGGTGCGGGGCGCGTTCGGGCGCAACAAGGGTTTTTTGCGGTTGAGAGAACTTGTCCTGCCTGTCAGGGTATGGGTCAGGTAATCTCTGATCCGTGTCGTTCATGTGGCGGCGAAGGCCGTGTCCAGCGGGCCAAAACCTTGGCGGTTTCGATCCCTGCAGGTGTTGATACCGGCACCCGTATCCGCCTATCTGGCAAGGGCGAAGCCGGTCTTAGGGGCGGGCCAGCGGGGGATCTTTATATTTTTGTCAATGTTGATCCACATCCTATTTTTACCCGCGACGGCAGTAACCTGCACGCCCGTATTCCGCTGCCAATGACGACGGCGGCACTTGGCGGCAGTATTGATGTGCCAACGCTCGAAGGGAAAATGGCGCGCCTGACAATCGAGGCTGGAACGCAATCAGGACGGAAATTCCGGATGCGCGGCAAAGGGATGCCTGCTTTGCGCCGCGGTAATCCGGGCGATCAGATCGTCGAGGTTCAGGTCGAAACGCCGACCAACTTGAACAAAAAGCAGAAAGAGCTTCTTGAAGCATTTTCGAATTCGGGCAATACCAGCCCTGAATCCGCCAGCTTTCTTGAGCGGGTAAAACGCATCTGGGCTGATGATTGACGCATCTGAATTCGATTCTGGCGAAACTGAATTGGGGGCTTGCCCAAACGGGGCAGCTATTTATATGCTGGCTGCCAGCGGATGAAGCCGGTTATGATTGGTAACGGCGCAGGCTGCGCGACCATCAGGTATATAAAGGCAGATTAATGATAAGAATTGCAATTCCAGGCGGGGCTGGCCGTATGGGCTCGATGTTAATCCGGGCAATCGCAGCGGCACCAGACCTTGAGCTTGTGGCCGCAAACGACCGGCCTGATAGCCCGTTCATTGGACATGATGCCGGCGAAGTGGCGCAAATTGGGGCTAATGGGGTGATCATTGGCAGTGATCCTGAAACACTGTTTACAACAGCTGATGTGGTGATTGATTTTACCAGCCCTGCTGCCAGCCTGCATCATGCTACGCTTGCCGCGGCGCATGGCTGTGCGATGGTGATCGGTACGACCGGCCTTAGCGCGGATGAAGAGGCCGAATTAAAAGCGACGGCAAAAAACAGCACCATTGTCTATTGTGCCAACACTTCGGTTGGGGTGACGTTGCTGACCCAGCTTGTTGAAGAGGTTGCAGCGAAATTAACCGATGGCTGGGATATCGAAATTTTGGAAACGCACCACCATCACAAAGTGGATGCGCCATCTGGAACGGCGCTGGCGCTTGGCAAGGCGGCGGCAAAGGGACGCGGTGTCGCGCTTGATGATGTTGCTGATATGGTGCGCAAAGGCCAAACCGGTGCGCGCAAACAGGGTGATATTGGTTTTGCCGTATTGCGCGGCGGTGATGTTGCTGGCGAACATTCGGTGATTTTTTATGGCGAGTCTGAGCGTGTAGAGATTTCGCATCGGGCGACCGACCGGGCAATTTTCGCGCGTGGTGCCGTGCGGGCGGCGCGCTTTGCGGTGGCAGCTGCTAATGGATTTTATGATATGACGGATGTGCTGAAAGGCTAATCATGCCGGCAAAGATGAAACTTGATGCCATTGATGCCTGTTTTGAGCGTTTGTCACAGCGTCAGCCAGACCCGCAAACCGAACTTGAATTTACCAATCCCTTTACCCTTCTTGTTGCGGTTGTCCTGTCGGCGCAGGCGACTGATGTTGGGGTGAACAAAGCCACAAAGGGGCTGTTTGCTGCTGCCAGCACACCGGCGGCAATGGTGGCGCTTGGCAGTGATGCTATTCGTCATCATATCCGCACGATTGGCCTGTTTAACACCAAGGCCAAAAATGTTTTTAAACTATCGCAAATTCTGCTCGATCAGCATGATGGTCAGGTGCCGCAAGATCGCGACGCGCTTGAGGCGCTGCCCGGCGTTGGCCGAAAAACCGCAAATGTTGTTCTGAACGAGGCCTTTGGTGAGCCGACAATTGCTGTTGATACGCATATTTTCCGTTTCGGAAATCGCACTGGAATGGCGCCGGGCAAAACGCCTGACGCGGTTGAAAAGGAATTGCTGCGCCGGGTACCAGATCGGTGGAAAAAGGGTGCACATCACTGGATGATTTTGCATGGGCGCTATGTCTGCAAGGCCCGAAAGCCTGATTGTGCCGATTGTGTGATTGCTGATTTATGCCTGTTTAAGCCCAAGACAAAATAGCGTGGCTAATTTACGATCTGGCAGCAAGCCTCTGATGCAAACGGTCAATCGCGGTCAGGCATTTAGGTTCATTTAACCGATCACCGATAACGGCACCGCGCATATCCCAGTCTTTGATAATCTTTTGCTGGGTGTCACCGCTGGTTGGATAGAAAAAGAAATCAACGACACATGAGGTAAAGCGATATTGCCAGATTTCAATCGAGCCTTCTTGCCGAATCATCGCCGCATCGCCGAGACCCTCTAGCAGGTTTGGCGCGGCTAACCCGATCATATTTTCCGGCTGAAAAGCTGGTTTGATGGGGGCGGCCTCTGCCGGGGCGGCAGTAATGTTGTTAACTGCGAGATCAATCGCGTTTTGGGCACCCGTTATTTCACCCCCTGCTGTATCATTGCCAGCTGTATCATTTCGGGTCATCGCACTAGACGTCTGCTCAGCAGTTGCAGATGGCGCGGTTGCCGGTGAAGTAATGGTGATTGTTGGTTTTTTAATGCTGGGCGTATCTGTTCCCTGCTTGGCTACAGCATTATCTTCAGCCTGCGGGGATGATGGTGTTACCACTGACGGGGCGATCGGTTGGCAGGCCGCAATAAACGCGGCAAATCCGACAAGATAAAGATGTGATCGACGCATTTATCCGCACCCGCGTTGCAACGTTATTGGCTTTCGGTCTAACGGAAAACGCGCATCATTGCACTAACTCTTTTCGGTTTCGCGTGCCATTGGCCTTGTCCTTTAGGGGCGTCCGGCCTAATGTCTGCCCGTTAGAATTTCCGTTCAGAAATTGCCATAATGAGGTTGTGATGGCCCCAAAAACCCTTGATGTTTTAGCTGTTGGCAATGCGATTGTTGATATATTCGGACAATGTGACGATGATTTTCTAAGCGCCAATGGTATTGAAAAAGGCGTGATGACCCTGCTTGACGAGGCCGGATCTGCACAGCTTTATGCGGCACTTGGTGCGATCGGAAACCCACAATTAATCTCGGGTGGTTCAGCGGCTAATACCGCCGTTGGGGTTGCTGCTTTTGGCGGATCGGCAAATTTTGTCGGACGGGTGCATGACGATGCGCTTGGCACAGCCTTTAGGCGTGATATTCAGGCGGCCGGGGTTGGTTTTGATCATCCGGCGGCAACGAGCGGGTCGGCAACAGCCTCATCAATCATTCTGGTAACGCCCGATGCGGCGCGGTCAATGAATACTTTTCTTGGGGCAAGCATTGAATTTGAGGCGGCTGATCTGGCGCTTGCCGATGCGGCGGCGGCAAAGATTATCTATCTCGAAGGCTATCTTTTTGATGCGCCTAACGGCCCGGCTATTTTTGCTGAGGCAGCGCGACTTGCCAGTCTTTATGACGTCAAATTGGCCTTGTCGCTATCTGATCCATGGTGTGCCGAGCGGCATCGTGCAGCCTTGACCGATTTTATTGATGAGCATATTTCGATTTTATTCGGTAATGAAGACGAGGTCGCTAGCTTGTGTCAATCGGGCAGTGACGAGGCGATTGCTGCCTTGGTGGGCAGGCTTGATGAACTGGTTGTTACCCGCGGTCCAGCCGGCGCATTTATCGGTGCCGGCACCGCGCATCATGAAATTCCGGCAATGCCACAAGGCCCAGTGATTGATACAACCGGTGCTGGTGATTTGTTTGCCGCGGGCTATCTGTTCGGCCGGACAAATGGATTTGACGTTAAATCGGCGGGGCGGCTCGCCAGTCTTGCCGCTGGTGAGGTCATTTCGCATATTGGCGCGCGGCCACAAGCTGACCTAAAGCAGCTTGCGGCGATATTATAGAGCGGGCCAAGGGCATAGTATCTCTGAATTTACCGACAGATTCACCGCCAGATTCACCGCCAGATGGCGCGTCATCTCCGGCGGTCAGCTTTTTTTGATGGCTAGCGAAAGGCATCATGCGCGGCAAGCACCGCGGTCTGCACAATATCACTAACCGATGCGCCCATCTGTACAATCTGGAACGGATAGGCACCGCCAATCATCATTGGGCCAACGACTGAAACACTACCCAACTGATGCAGCAGCTTGAACGAAATATTTGCCGAATGGAGTCCGGGCATTACCAGAATATTGGCGGGTCCGCTAAGGTTACAGAACGGGTAGCGCGCCTTCATCAAATCATAATCAAGCGCGATATCTGCAGTCATTTCGCCGTCAAATTCGAAACCGACATCGCGGCTTTGAAGAATTTCAACCGCCCGGCGT
Source organism: Alphaproteobacteria bacterium LSUCC0396 (assembly GCA_041228345.1). Classification (NCBI taxonomy): domain Bacteria; kingdom Pseudomonadati; phylum Pseudomonadota; class Alphaproteobacteria; species Alphaproteobacteria bacterium LSUCC0396. The sequence continues at coordinate 1,518,990 of CP166131.1, forward strand.
GCTTCAACGCTTGTGCGTGACTCAGGATTACCAAAATTAGTGAATGACAGGATTGCCACCCGCGGCGTATGTCCCATTTGGCGGGCTTTGGCTGCCATTGCAACGGCGATATCGGCCATTTCTTCGGCGTTTGGCCGTTCGGTGACGGCGACATCACCAACAAACACTGTGCGGCCCCGTGATATGATCATCGAGGTGGTGAGGAATTTGCTGCCTTCGGCGACATCAATGACCCGCCGGATATGCTGCAATGTCGGTTGGAATGCGCGGGTGACGCCGGTGACAAGCGCGTTGGCATGCCCACAGCTGACCATACAAGCGGCAAAAATGTTACGATCGAGATTCACCATGCGCTGGCAATCACGATAAAGTGATCCACGGCGTTGTAATTTGGAATAGAGCAAATCGGTATATTCGGTCAGATGCTCGGAAACTTTTGCATTGGTGATCGGCAAATCTTCTGCCCCGTCAAGGCCAAGACGCTGGATCGTTTCCTTGACCCGATGTTCGCGGCCAAGCAGGATCGGCTGGCCATACCCTGCATTGCGGAACGCCAGCGCTGCACGGATTACGCGCTCTTCTTCACCCTCGGCAAAGACAATTCGCTTTTTATTTGCGCTGACTCTCTCAAAAATTGATTGCAGCGCGCCAGCGGTCGGATCGAGGCGGGCTGATAATAACCGGCGATATTCGTCAAGATCGTCAATCGGGCGCCGTGCCACGCCATCGCTCATCGCGGCCTCGGCCACGGCCGATGACACAGCAACGATCAGGCGCGGATCAAACGGTGTCGGGATGATATAATCCTCGCCATAGGTCAGTGCTTGCCCGCCATAAGCATCTGCCACTGAATCGGGCACATCCTCACGGGCCAGCATGGCCAAAGCATTGGCTGCGGCAATTTTCATATTTTCGGTGATCTTACTGGCACGAACGTCAAGTGCCCCCCGGAAAATATACGGAAAGCCAAGAACGTTATTCACCTGATTGGGGAAATCTGATCGTCCGGTCGCGATGATCGCATCAGGACGCACTTCTTTAGCTTCGGCCGGCCAGATTTCTGGCACCGGATTGGCCATGGCGAAAATGATTGGGCGGGCGGCCATTTTTTCGACCATGCTTTTGGTCAGGGCACCGCCTGATGACAGACCAAGGAAAACATCAGCCCCGACAAGTGCCTCTTCAAGGCTGCGGGCATCGGTTTCGGCGGCGTGCGCCGATTTCCACTGGTTCATTGATTCGGTGCGGCCTTTGTAAATGGGGCCAGTGCGGTCACAGATGATAATGTTATCAGCTGGAACCCCCATGATTTTGAGCAATTCAACACAAGCGATTGACGCCGCCCCAGCCCCATTGCCAACAATCTTGACCGTTTTCATGTCGCGGCCAGTCAGATGAAATGCGTTGATCAGGCCAGCCGCGGTAATAATCGCGGTGCCATGCTGGTCGTCATGAAATACCGGGATATCCAGTTTGTCGCGGAGCTGCTGTTCGATCACAAAACATTCAGGCGCCTTGATATCTTCAAGATTGATCCCGCCAAAGGTCGGCGTCATCAGCGCAACTGCATTAACAAAGGCTTCCGGATCTGATGTGTTTAACTCAAGATCAATACCGTCAATATCGGCAAATTTTTTGAATAGAACGGCTTTGCCTTCCATCACTGGCTTGGCCGCGGCGGCACCAATATCGCCAAGGCCAAGGACCGCTGTACCGTTTGAAATGACCGCAATCTGATTGCCTTTGTTGGTGTAATCATAGGCTTTATTGATGTCTGACGCGATCTCGAGACACGGCGCGGCAACACCTGGTGAATAGGCCAGCGATAAATCATGCTGGCTTGTCAGCGGCTTGGTTGCGGCAATCTGGAATTTCCCCGGGCGTCCATTGGCGTGGAATGCAAGGGCTTCAGCGTCGAGGAGTTTATCTTTATCTGTCATGTCTCAATTACTTTATTATCTGACCTAAAGCGGTCGTTTGGGTTAAAAATTGATTTTGGTGCAAACGGTCGATGCGAATAATACGTCATATCGCTCTGCTAGACCCGGTTCGATCTTGTTCTAGAGATCAAGTTGGGGCAATGTCAAAACATTATGACATCTCAACCTTCTACAGCAAATGCGCCAAAAGTAAAAGCGCCCACCCCAATGATGGCGCAATATTTGCGCGTCAAGGATTCGCATCGCAATGCGCTGCTTTTCTATCGCATGGGTGATTTCTATGAGATGTTCTTTGAAGATGCAGAAATTGCCGCAAAACAGCTGGGGATTACGCTTACAAAACGGGGCAGCAAAGACGGTCTTGATGTGCCGATGTGCGGGGTGCCGGTTCATGCGGTCGATGGTTATCTGGCGCGGTTGATCCGGGCTGGTCACAGGGTCGCAATTTGCGAGCAGGTTGAAGATCCGCAGGAACAAAAAAAACGTGGCGGCAAAGGCCCATTGAAACGCGATGTGGTGCGGGTGCTGACGCCGGGTACATTGACTGAAGACGAATTATTGCCAGCACAGGCGCATAATTATCTGGTTGCGCTTGGCCGCGCTGAATCGCAGCTGGCACTTGCCTGGGCTGATATGTCCACTGGTGATTTTTTCGTGCAGGAAATGGCCGATGATGGATTGGAAACCCTATTGGCCCGGCTGGATCCGGCAGAACTGATTTACCCGCAAGGCTTTGATCTTCCCAGCTGGTTTCACGATAGCCAGATTTGTCCAACCGAGCAGGCAGCGTCGCTGTTCGACTCGACCCGCGCCAGACAGGCGCTGGAAAGGTTTTATCAGGTTGCAAGTCTTGACGGTATGGGGCATTTCAGCCGCGCGATGCTGTCGGCTGGCGGGGCGCTTCTTGGCTATTTAGAGGCAACCCAAGTCGGGAATATGCCGCGCCTATTGCCGCTTACCGCGGTTAGTGATGCCGGCTTTATGGAAATTGATCCGGCAACGCGGCGGTCATTGGAATTATCGCGCACCCTCACCGGTGAACGCCGTGGCAGTTTGTTGCATGCGGTCGATCGTACCCTGACGGCAGCTGGTGGGCGTCTGCTTGGTGAACGGCTGGCAGCACCATTGTTTGATGTCACGGCGATTAATGCGCGGCTTGATCTGGTTGGCTGGTTTATTGCCGAGGCGGTTTGTGCTGATCTGGTGCGCGCCCAGCTCCGTATCCAGCCCGATATCGAACGCGCGCTGTCGCGCTTGTCTTTGGGGCATGGCGGCCCGCGTGATCTGGCAAATATTGCTGGTGGCCTTGATAGCGCCGGCCAAATTGTTGCACAGATTCGCGCCGTTGCCGCCAATGGAGAAAATGGTGCCGCCAGAATTAGCGAAGGAATTAGCGGAGGGATTAACGAAAAAAGTGGGCTTGGCGGGCTTATGCTACCCGACGCATTACCTGCTTGTCTTGACGCGATGCTGGGTCCGCGGGGGCTGATCAATGTGCTGGTTCCCGCCCTTGGTGATGATCTGCCGTTATTGGCGCGTGATGGCGGCTTTGTCCGGCAGGGATATGATCTGGCACTTGATGATTTACGCGGTCTGCGGGATGAAAGCCGCCGTTTGATCGCCGCTTTACAAAGTCGCTATGCTGATGAAACCGGCATTGCTTCGTTAAAGATCAAACATAATAATGTGCTTGGCTATCATATTGATGTGCGCAGTAATCATGCTGCCAAATTGATGGATCATGAGATTTTTATCCATCGCCAGACCACTGCACAGGCGGTGCGGTTTACCACGACCGAGCTAGCGGAAATGGAACGTGATATGGCCAGTGCGGCTGATCGTGCATTAGCGCTTGAGCTGGAAATATTCGACCGGTTGCGAAACGAGGTTCTGACGGTGGCGGCTGATCTGGGTGATGCGGCGCGTGCGCTTGCTAAAATTGATGTCGCAACGGCGTCGGCTCAGCTTGCGATTAGCCAGCATTACTGCCGCCCAAAAATTGTCGATGAACCCCTGTTTGACATTTCCAAAGGACGGCATCCTGTCATTGAACCGATGCTGGATTCGCAAACGCCGTTTATCGCGAATGACTGTAATCTTGATGATGGACGTCTCTGGTTGTTAACCGGCCCCAATATGGCGGGTAAATCGACATTTCTGCGGCAGAATGCGCATATTGCCGTCATGGCGCAGGCGGGACTTTTTGTGCCGGCAGAACGCGCTGTTATCGGCCTTGTTGACCGGTTGTTCAGCCGGGTTGGTGCAGCTGATGATCTGGCGCGTGGACGATCAACCTTTATGGTGGAAATGGTCGAGACAGCGGCTATTTTGAACCGTGCAACCAGTCGATCTTTGGTAATTCTAGATGAAATTGGTCGGGGCACTGCAACTTATGATGGTTTGGCAATTGCCTGGTCAACGCTGGAATATCTGCATGATGCCAGTATGTGCCGAACCTTGTTTGCCACCCATTATCATGAATTGACGCATCTCCAAAAATCGCTGGAAAATCTGCGCTGCCACGCAATGCAGGTTCGTGAATGGCAGGGGTCGATTGTGTTTTTGCATCAGGTGGTCACGGGCGCCGCTGATCGCTCATATGGGGTTCATGTGGCGCGACTTGCCGGCTTGCCAGCTGTGGTTCTGGGTCGGGCCGAGCAGATTCTTGGTGAGTTGGAAACCGGCCAGCACGGCGCCGTAGATGCTGGGATGATGGCCGATAATCTGCCGCTTTTTGACTTTCAGAATACGCATCATGATGTCGATATGCCCAGCGATGAAATTGCCGAAATGATTGACGCGTTGCAGCCTGATAATCTTGCCCCGCGTGAGGCGCTGGATATTTTGTACCGGCTAAAGGCGCTGCGGGCTGGTGCGGCTAAATCTGGTGATAAAACATGAGTCCGAATGATATATTAGCATCTGGTGAAGGGCGCTTGGGCAAATCAAGGCTTGGCAAAAATGCGGCGCTGGACGGCATCGCATGGCATCGCTGGCTATTGCCGTTACAAGGCGCGATGGATCGCTTTCAAGCACCGCTTGATCGTGCCGCAATCGAGGCTGAGCTGGCGACCCATGAAAGTGGCAAAACGCCTTTGCCGCGGCCTGAATTGCTGGGCTGCCTTCGGCGTTACCTTGACCAGGCCAAAGCCAATCTTCGCACGGCGTTTTACGACAGTAATGATGGCGCAATCTATGTCGGGATGCATGCTTGGACAATTGATATCTTATTGCAAAGCCTCTATGCGCAAGCACAGCGATATTGCGCCGGCGGTGATGAAGTGGCGCTGATCGCGGTTGGCGGCTATGGCCGCGGCGAAATGGCGCCATTCTCGGATGTTGATATCATGTTTTTGATGCCGAAAAAGCCAACGGCCAAACACACGAAATTCATCGAATTTGTACTTTATATTCTGTGGGATCTTGGGCTGAAAATCGGCCATTCCACCCGCAGTATCGACGAATCAATCGAGGCGGCAAGCGAAGACCAGACAGTTCTAACCAGCTTTCTGGAAATGCGTCATGTGGCTGGTGATGACTCGCTCTGGGTTAAACTAAGCCGCGCCGTTCAACGCAAGATAGCCAAGCAGAAACCATTGGCTTATGTCGAGGAAAAGCTGGAGGAGCGAGACATACGCCACAAGCGGTTTGGTGATACACGCTATGTTGTTGAACCGAATATCAAAGATGGTAAGGGCGGGCTGCGTGATTTGCACAGTCTGTTCTGGATTGCGAAATATGCCTATCGTGTTAACAGCATTATCGACATCGTAAAACAAGGGGTTCTTCGTGACGGTGAGGCGCGGAAATTTGCGCTTGCCCAGCGGTTTTTATGGACGGTTCGCTGTCATCTTCATTTCCATGCAGACCGACCCGAAGAGCGGCTTGATTTTGAGGCTCAAATGGTCATTGCACCACGCCTTGGTTTTGCCGATCGGGGCGGGCTTCGCGGGGTTGAGCGTTTTATGAAACGCTATTATCTGGCGGCGCGGAATGTTGGCAATCTGACGCGGATTTTCTGTGCGGCGATGGAAACGGATTTCCGCAAAAGCCTGACATTCTGGCGCCCGGATTTTCTGCGAACACATGAGCTTGATCCGTTTCGGATTGAGAGTGGCCGCGTGCGGCTTATTGACGATGTATTGTTTCGCGAGTCGCCGGTTCGTCTGATCGAATTATTCGCCATCGCCCAAACGCATGATGCTGATGTGCATCCAAATACCTTGCAACGGGTTACGCGCGCGCTTCCGGCGCTTGATGCAAAAACCCGCAAGGACGAGCAGGCGAACAAGCTGTTTCTGGATATTCTGACATCGCGAAAAAATCCGGAACGGGTGTTACGCCTGATGAATGAAAGTGGGGTATTTGGACGGTTCTTGCCTGATTTTGGCCGGATCGTTGCGATGATGCAATTCGACATGTATCACAGCTATACCGTTGATGAGCACACGTTAAAGGCCATTGGTATTCTGCATGGTATTGAAACAGGTGAATTGCAGGCGGCAGCCCCGGTAGCCACCGAGGTTATGCCCGAGATTGGGTCGCGGCGGGCGCTTTATGTTGCGATGCTTTTACATGACATTGCCAAGGGTCGCGGCGGTGATCACTCGGTTCTGGGCGCCGAGGTTGCGCTGGCGGTTTGTCCGCGCCTTGGCCTTATTGCCGAGGAAACCGAAACGGTAAGCTGGCTGATCCTGCATCATTTGCTGATGAGCAAGATTGCCTTTCGCTATGATCTGAATGATCCGCAGACGATCGAGGATTTTGCAAAAATTGTGCAGTCACCTGAACGGTTGAAACTGCTTTTGGTGTTAACTGTTGCCGATATCAGGGCGGTGGGACCGAACATCTGGAATGGCTGGAAAGCGGCTTTGATGCGCGATCTATATTACCGCTGTGATGCCGTGTTGCGGGGCGCTGATCCGGCGGTTATTGCGCTTGGGAATGCCAATGAGGCGCGCCAAGATGCGGCGGCTAAATTAACCGATTGGGATGATGCGCGTTTTGCCAATCATGCGTCAAACATGCCGCAAACCTATTGGACAGGTTTTGATTGTGACAGCCATGTTCGCCATGCGCGGCTTTGTGATGAATTTGCCAAGCTGGATGTCCCGCTGCTGATTGATTTCAGGCCGGACCCTGCGCGCCGGATGACTGAATTGACCATTTTGACGGTCGATGATCCGGGTCTGTTCTCGCGCATTGCCGGTGCGGTTGCAGCTGCTGGGGCAAATATTGTCGGCGCGCGCATTACGACCTGTCATGATGGAACGGTGCTGGATGTTTTCTTTTTGCAGGATATGAATAATCAGGCGATTGAGGATGCGGCCGAATTAACCCGTATTCGCACAACACTTGAACGCTCGTTAACCGGTGCGATGACCCTTGAAAAGGCGCTTCAGGCACGCTGGAAACAGACCCCGCTTCGGGTCCGGCAAATGCCTGTTGCCTCGCGTGTGTTTCTATCCAACAAGATCAGCAATACACATAGCGTTATCGAGGTGAATGGCCGCGATTTCCCCGGCTTGCTGCATAAAATCACGCATTGCTTGGCCGATCTTGGCCTGCAAATCCAAACAGCAACCGTTTCCACCTATGGCGAGCGTGTCGTTGATGTCTTCTATGTCAAAGATATTTTCGGATTACAAATCCAGAGCGAAACACGGCAACAGACTATTCGTAACCGGTTGCTGGCTATTTTTGACGATGCTGCTGGGGATCTGGCATGACGCGCGCGCCGGATCCGGATAAGGCGGAAAAGCCGGCCTCACTTGGCCGCGCCTTTGGGCAGATTGGCGGCCTGACCGCAATCAGCCGTATTGTTGGCTTTTTGCGGGATATTGCCTTTGCCAGCTTTTTGGGGGCAGGACCAGCGGCTGATGCGTTTCTGGTGGCGCTGAAAATATCGAATATGTTTCGCCGGTTAAGTGCTGAAGGGGCGATGACCAATGCCTTTCTGCCGAGCTTTGCTAAAATACGACAAAGTGAGGGGCGCGACGCTGCGTTGCGGCTGGCGTCTGAGGCGCAGATTTTTTTGATCATTATGCTGTTTATTCTGGTGGTGATTGCCGAGATTTTTATGCCGCAATTTATTGCCCTATTGGCGCCCGGTTTTACCAAAACGCCGGACCGGATGGCGGCGGCGGTCGATCTGGCACGCGTGACGATGCCGTATCTACCAATGATTTCGATTGTTGCTTTATGGAGTGCGATTTCGAATGCGCATGACCGGTTTTTTGGTGGGGCTGCTGCGCCAATTCTGGCTAATCTCTGTTTTATCGGCGGCGCGGTGGCGATCCCGCTTGTTGCTGCCGATCTTGGTATGTTTCGCGCCTTGCCAATTGCGATTGGCTTGCTGATTGCGGGGCTTTGCCAACTCATCTTCATGTTTGTCATTCTGCGGCGTCTTTCGGCGGTGCCGCGGCTGCAATGGCCGCGCCTATCCAAAGCCGGAAAAACCATGTGGGTTAAATTTTTACCAGCGGCACTTGGGGCTGGCGGGATGCAGCTCAATCTATTGGTTGATTTGATCTTGGCATCTACGCTGCCGGTTGGGGCGATCTCTTGGCTCTATTATGCTGACCGGGTGGCGCAATTGCCACTTGGCATTGTCGGCATCGCGCTTGGCACCGCTTTGCTGCCCCGATTATCAGCCTTGGAGGCAGTTAACGACAAGGATCAGATCACCAAAACCCTTGATGAGGCCATTATCTTTGGTGGTTTTTTTGTGGTGCCGGCAGTGCTCGCTTTGATCGTTTTATCCGGCCCGATTATTGAGGGATTATTTGTCTATGGTGCATTCGGCATTGATGATGCGGTGATGGCGGCAATGGCGCTGTCGGCCTATGCGCTCGGCCTTCCCGGGTTTGTCATGGTAAAGGTTTTACAACCGGCCTTTTATGCGGCGGGTCAGCCTGGCACTGTTCTGAAAATCTCGATTATGACAGTGGCGGTGAATATCACTGGGTCGCTTTTGCTGATGCCGCTGCTGGGGCATATTGGGCTGGCTCTAGCAACGTCATTGTCAGGCGTCGCTGCGGCGGTTGTTATGGCTATATTATTACGTCGTCGGCGCCGCCTTGCTGGTGGCTGGATCGGTATGACCGGCCGGATTTTTGCTGCGAGTGTAATTATGGCGATCTTGCTTTTGGCGCTACTCACCTTTGCCAGTGGGCTTCGCCAGTTTTTGCCAGCCGCAGGTTGGCTTGTCTTGCTAGTCATGGTTGGTGGGGGCGGTTTTCTGGTCTCGGCGTGGTCATTGCGGGCAATTCCAGACGAGTTTCTTCGCCGGTTACGGTACCGAAAGACTTGACCGCGGCGGCGCAAGCGGGGATAACGCTGGCATGATTATCAATTGTTTCAAGGGCAATCCGGCAGCGGTTTCCCCTTGTTCTGATTAGGCGTGATGGATAGATCAAATGACCGACTCAACCGTGCAAAAATCTGCAGAGAAAAGCCGTATTTTTTCGGGTATTCAGCCGACTGGCAATCTGCATCTTGGCAATTATCTTGGCGCCATCCGCAATTGGGTTTCGTTGCAGCATGAATTTGAGTCGATCTATTGCGTGGTTGACCTTCACGCCATCACGGTTCATCAGAATCCGGCAGATTTACGTAAAAGCACCCGCGAGGTCGCGGCGAGCCTAATCGCTGCAGGTATTTCAACTGATCGCTCGATCCTATTTAATCAATCTTGTGTGCCGCAACATGCCGAGCTGGCGTGGATTTTCAATTGCGTGGCGCGGCTTGGCTGGCTGAACCGGATGACACAGTTCAAGGAAAAGGCCGGTAAAAACCGCGAGAATGCCTCGGTTGGACTCTATGCCTATCCGACATTGATGGCAGCGGATATTCTGACTTACCGTGCCACCCATGTGCCGGTTGGTGAGGATCAGAAACAGCATCTTGAACTGACCCGTGATATTGCGCAGGCATTTAATTCGACTTTTGAGCGTGATGTATTTCCGTTGCCGGAGCCACAGATTTTTGGCAGCGCAACGCGTGTGATGAGCCTTCGCGATGGCAGTGCAAAAATGAGCAAATCCGATCTATCGGACAATTCGCGGATTAATATGACTGACAATGCCGATTTGATTATGCAGAAAATTCGCAAAGCAAAAACTGACCCGGATGCCTTGCCATCTGAAGTGGCAGGCCTTGCTGGTCGCCCTGAGGCTAGCAATCTGGTTGGCATCTATGCAGCGCTTGCCGATTGCCGGACCGAAGATGTTCTTGCCGAATTTGGTGGGCGCGGCTTTGGTGATTTCAAACCGGCTCTTGGCGATCTGGCTGTTGCCAAACTATCCCCGATCGGCGATGAGATGCGGCGGCTTTTGGAAAACCCTGCCGATATTGACGCTATTTTGGCCGATGGCGCCGAACGTGCGGCGGCGATTGCGCGGCCAATTCTGGCCGAAGTGCGTGATGTGGTTGGTTTTTTGGGTGCAAGCACCGACCGTTAACCGCGCTTAAGCAGCTGTTATATCATTGTCAGACGGGGATTGACTGGTCGGTTTTGCAGATCGCTAGCCAGATTGGCTGGAATATGCGATATTGCAGTGGCTGGGGTTGCAGTTTTTGCTGAAATTCCCATATGAATTTGAGGGTGCGTTAGATCGGTTGGGGTGATTTAATGCTGGCGGTAACAGGCTATTAGCTTGGTATCATCATAAAATAGCCCTTTTGAGCTGGACTCCGATTTTGCGTTTCAGCCCCGAAAGTAAGAGATTAGCAAAAGTAATAGATTAAAGAAAATTTACGGGTTTCTGTCTAAATTAGGGCCCTTGTTGATAGAAGTACGATCGTACCAAGAAGGATTGATCAGATGTTTATTCAAACTCAGGATACGCCGAACCCGGCTACTTTGAAATTCATCCCCGGTGTTCCGGTTATGGAACAGGGAACGGCTGATTTTGCCGATCCTGATAGCACAAAAACATCACCATTGGCGCGCCGCCTTTTTCAGATTGATGGTGTAACAGCGGTTTTCCTTGGGGCTGATTTTGTCGCGGTGACCAAGGCCGAAGGTCTGGATTGGTTTGCCCTTAAGCCGGGTATTCTTGCCGGCATTATGGAGCATTACGCCTCAGGTTTGCCGGTGATCGAGAAAGACGCTGATCTGGCTGATCCGCATGCTGAAGACGGCGATAGTGATACGGTGCAACAGATCAAACAGCTGTTGGATTCGCGCGTGCGGCCAGCGGTTGCAATGGATGGTGGCGATATTGTTTTTCAGGGGTTTGACGATGGTGTTGTGACCCTGCAAATGCGCGGTGCCTGTCAGGGCTGTCCAAGCTCGACAGCGACATTGAAAATGGGCATTGAGAATATGCTTCGTCACTATATTCCCGAGGTTCGTGAGGTTCGCGCGGCCGAGATGTAAGCTGGAATAGCGACTAATCGTATTGTTAGTGTCCACGCTTAGGGTTCAGTTCGTGATAGCGTCGATTTCCAATTTTTTTACCAACCGGCGGATCGTTTTGATCGCAGGGTTATTGATGGTTATTGGATTTACTGGCCCCGGTATATTTGGATTATCGCCGCCGCAGTTTCTTAGTTTACCCGCCTCGCTTGTTACCAGTGAAAAGACGCATTCATCCGACCAGACGGGTGCCGATCAAAGTGACAGGTCAAACTCTGCCGCCCCCAATTTGGACCAGCCCTATTCGGATCAGGCCGATTTGGATCAGGCAAAATCTGGCGTTGATGCCCCGTTGCAGGTTGCGCGCGAATTCATCAATCATATCCCCGAATCACATCTAGGCCTTGCCGGTTCCGCGCAAAAGGACTCATTCATTAGAATTGTTCTACCGCTGATTCTGGCCAGTAATGAGGAAATCATCAAGCGTCGCGAGGCCATTCAGCGCGCGTTTGAGAATAATGATCGGGCGGCGCTGGAAAAATGGGCGCATCTTTATAAACTTGGTGGTAGCAAGTTAGATAATGACGCGTTAACCGCGCGGTTGTTGCACCGTGCCGATACGGTGCCGGTGGCCCTAGCATTGGCACAGGCGGCAGTTGAGTCCGGGTGGGGAACGTCACGCTTTGCGCTACAAGGTAACGCTCTTTTTGGCCAGTGGGCGTGGCGAGAGCATGCTGGCATCCGGCCATTGGAGGCGACGAATAGCCGGGCGGTGGTGCGCAGCTTTGGTACCCTGCTTGGGTCAGTCCGCGCCTATATGCATAATCTGAATACGCATTATCACTATAAAGAATTTCGGACATCCCGTGCCGCTTTACGCGACCGCCCAATCATTGGTGAGTCAAAAATTTTAGCCAAACATCTTGATCGCTATGCCGAAATTGGTGACGCCTATGTCAAGAAACTCGAGACGCTTATCCGGGTTAATGATTTCAGCCGGTTTGCGCTTGCGTCTCTGAATTAACATCTATCCAAACTAGAGTTTCACATTAGCCGGCTTGTCTCACGTGACGGCGGTTTAGGGAACGAGAAATTGTTTGCCAAACCAACGCCAGCGTCCGTCTGGGCCGGGCATGGTGCAATTTACCCGCGCACGCCCAGACGGCAATGGCCCGGGAAATCGTACTTCGGCGCGCGGCCCTAAGCGGGTGACATCCAGCGCATTATAGGTGCTGTTGAAACATTGGAGATTATTTTGATCGGCTATTTCTGGAGCAAGGGTAAAACCGAAAGCCGGTGGATTTTTTGTAATCACAACATCAGCTGGTAGAACCTGATTAGCCTTCAGCGGTAAACCGTTGATCGCAAGTGACAGCCGATCCATTTCGCCATAGCGTTCATTCATCGCAAAACGCGGCAACTCAAAAAACCCGTTAAACCCATGAGCAATCCCGGAATTTTGACCAAAGCCTGCAATAAATCCGGCGGTCTTAACTCTGTCGATCACGGCAAGATTATATTCACCATAAGGATAAGCAAATAGATCCGGCCGCATACCAAGTTCGGCTAGAAAACGCTTATTGGCATTACCAAGCTCGGTATCAATGGCTTCGATACTGATCTTATGCATATGGGGGTGACTTGCTGTTTGGCTGCCAATGCCAACGCCGTCAGCCTGCAAACGCCGCAGCTGGTCCCAGCTCATATAATTGCGATGTTTTTGATCGACCGGATCAGTGGCAACAAAAACCGTAAAGGGAAAGCCCTTTGCTTTTAGACGCGGCCAAGCCTCGGTAAAAACTGATAGATAGGCATCATCAATGGTGATGGCGACTGTTCGGTCAGGCAGCGGTTTGCCAGTTTGCAAACGGTCGATGATTTTCGCCAAAGGCAGCACCGTATAATTGCCATCGGATAATTTCTCAAGATGCGCGTCAAATTGTTCAAGTCGGATATTTGTGCTTGGATATTTGTCTTCACCAAACCGGTGATACATCAAAATCACAGCATGATCGGCAGCAAACGCCGTTCCAAAAAATGACAGGCCAAGGATCATGGCAGCGAAAAGGCGGCTGCTAAACTTCATCAGCCTATGTCGGATATTTTGACAAAGATTTTTGTCCATAGCAGATTTTCCACTCAAATAATGATACAAGCGAGACTTTACCGGCGCTGCTGCTAATGATAGAGCGACTTCAGTTAACGCGTCTTGGCAAAATGATGCAACTGCACAACCGAACATATACGACTCAGATAAAAAGCCAGATAAAGAAATAGGCTGTTTGAAAATGTCCACGCACCCAAGCAAATCGCCGGTCATACTAGCCTTTGAGGCGAGCAGTAGCCACTTATCCGCTGCGTTATATGCCGACGGACAGATCCGGGCAATGAAAACATCCGAGGCTGGTTTTGGTCAGGCTGCATCATTAGTGCCATTGGCGGTTTCGGCATTGGCTGAAGCAGGGGTTGATTTCAGCGCGCTTAGCCATGTTGCAGCTGGACGGGGGCCGGGATCATTCACTGGATTGCGGGTCTCGTTGGCAGCGGCAAAAGGGGTCTGTCTGGCGCATGATCTTCCCGGACTTGGTATCTCTGGTCTCGAAGCACTGGCCTTTGAATCTGCTGCGCCTGACCATGGCCAGCCGATCCTATGCCTTGCCGATACCCGGCGCGGCAATGTCTATGCCCAGTTTTTTGCTGCCGATGCGACCCCGCATGGCGATATTTTTGAAGCGCAGATTGCGCAACTGCCATTATTGGTACCGTCTGATATGGCACTAAAAGATGGCTTGTTGCTGACTGGTTTCGGAACAGAAGAGGCCCTAAATGCCTTTCAGGCGGCAAATATTGTCACTTCGGTGGCAGGGGTAAATGGCACTGGTGAGGCCGTTGATGCGGCGATGATCGCACAGCTTGCCGCACATAATCTAAAAGCCGGTATTCTCGCCCCTTTAACTCCGCTTTATCTTGCCGATCCGCGCCTTGGGCCAAAAAAGCAAGTGCCCGTTTTATGACCCGCCGCATGACCGGTAGGTACATAAGACGACTTATCAAGGCTGATTGCGATGTTATCGCTGATCTTGAGGCCAGCCTGTTTGCAACTGCGCTTGATCAGCCGCGTCTCCATGCGTTGCTGAAAAATCCAGTTTTCTACGGCCTTGTTACGGTCGCACCCAAAGATGACACGCCCAAAGATAAAACGCCCAACTTTGCAAATGCGGCATTAGCTGACAAGCATCGCACCCGTTCCCATCTTACCGGTTATATTCTGGCCACGATCATCGCGGATGAAGCCGAGATCATATCAATTGCGGTTGATCCATATCATCAGGGGCGCGGTATTGCCGGCGATTTGTTACTGCAGTTTATGACGCATTGCCGGACTTTTGATGTGGCTGTGATTACACTTGAGGTAGCAGCCGATAATCTGCCCGCACTTGGGCTTTATCGCCAGCATGGTTTCGCCGAATTTGGCCTTCGCAAGGACTATTATCGGCATGGCAATCAGAAAACCGACGCCATTATGATGAAGTGTCGCATAACCGAGGCTTTTTCTTGACCATCTTTGCTTCCAGGCGGTACAAGGGGAATTGGATTCGCACTGCTGAAATGTGACAACGCGCTCTTGACCAAAAAACTCTTTATCAAAACCTACGGCTGTCAGATGAATGTTTATGATTCTGACCGTATGGCTGATGTTCTCGCACCGCTTGGTTATGCGCCAACCGATATGGTTGATGGCGCTGATATGGTGATTCTCAACACCTGCCACATTCGTGAAAAAGCATCGGAAAAAGTATTTTCCGAACTTGGCCGGTTGCGCCATTTAAAGGAACGTATGGCTGATCAGCAAGGCCGAAAAATGACAATTGCTGTTGCCGGATGCGTGGCTCAGGCCGAAGGCGAAGAGATTACCCGCCGCGCCCCATGGGTTGATATTGTTGTCGGGCCGCAAACCTATCACCGCTTGCCTGAATTGGTTGGTCAGCTTGATCCATCTAGCCGCAATCGGATTATTGATACTGATTTCCCCGAGGAAGTAAAATTCGACTTTTTGCCCGGTGAGCATGCGCCGCGCGGCCCTGCAGCTTTCCTTAGTGTTCAGGAAGGCTGTAATAAGTTTTGCGCTTTTTGTGTTGTGCCTTACACGCGCGGTGCCGAGTTTTCGCGTCCGGTTAAAACCGTTCTTGAAGAAGCCAAACGGCTGGTTGCCAGCGGGACGCGTGAGCTGACGCTTCTTGGGCAAAATGTGAACGCCTATCATGGCGCGCATGACAATGGTAAAGACTGGAGTCTTGGCCGATTGATCCGGGCACTGGCCGAGGTCGATGGGCTTGAGCGGATTCGCTATACAACCTCGCATCCGCTGGATATGGATGACGAATTGATCGCGGCGCATGGCGATGTACCACAATTGATGCCGTATCTGCATTTACCAATTCAGTCAGGATCAAATCATATTCTGCAGGAAATGAACCGTCGGCACACCAGCGATGTGTATTTGGCAGTGATCGACAAGCTGCGCAACGTTCGGCCTGATATTGCCATGTCGGGTGACTTTATCGTTGGTTTTCCGGGTGAAAGTGACGCTGATTTTGCCGAAACATTGGCGCTTGTCAGCAAGGTTGGCTATGCGTCTGCCTATTCGTTTAAATATAGCCCGCGCCCGGGAACACCGGCGGCTAATGCCGATGTTCAGGTCGAAGAAGCGGTAAAGTCGGAACGGCTTGAGAGCCTGCAGCAATTGCTAAATGCGCAACAATTTGCCTTCAATAAATCGACTGAAGGCCGTGTTGTTGATGTGCTTGTCGAGCGCGCTGGCGGCCGTGATGGCCAAATGGCCGGCCGCAGCCCCTATATGCAGGCGGTGAATTTCATCGGGACTGCTGATCAGATTGGCCAGATTGTTCCCTGCCGCCTGTCGGCAGCGCGCCAGAACAGCATGACTGGCCAGATCGTCAATTTGAAGGGGGCGGCGTGAACGCGGCAAAGGCCAATAGCATCCGTATGGAATTCGAGGATAATAGCGTTCTGGCGCTTTTGTCAGGTGAACATAACCAGCATCTGGCACATATCGAAAAAACATTGGATGTCACGCTCGATTCCTTTGGTAATAGCATCAAAATCTCGGGTAGCGGCAAAGCGAGCAAAACCGCCCGCGCGGTGATCGAGGGTCTGTATCGCCGGATCGCCGGGGGTAAACATGTCGACATTGATAAATCCATGGTTGATGATGCGCTGCGTTGGGCAGTGAACGGGCATCAGGCCGAGGCGGTGACGGCCGGTGAGTCGTTTGAAACCTGGAAAAAGAAGATCGTTGCCAAGACAAAAGGCCAGAACGATTACCTGAAATTATTGCGCAGTAATGAAGTGGTGTTTGGCCTTGGCCCGGCTGGAACCGGCAAAACTTATATGGCGGTGGCGCGGGCTGTAGAGGCGCTGAAAAAGCGTGAGGTTGAACGTATTATTCTGTCGCGGCCGGCTGTTGAGGCTGGTGAACGTCTTGGCTTTTTGCCCGGTGACATGAAGGAAAAGGTCGATCCCTATTTGCGGCCGCTTTATGACGCGCTTTATGACATGATGCCAGCCGATAAGGTTGATCGGATGCTGGCAAGCGGCGAAATTGAAATTGCCCCGCTGGCCTTTATGCGCGGGCGGACACTGACCGCCGCCCACGTGATTATTGACGAGGCGCAAAATACCACGCCGGTACAAATGAAAATGGTTTTGACTCGCCTTGGACAAGATTCGCATATGGTGATTACCGGCGATCTAAGCCAGATTGACCTGCCGGCGGGCCAGCCTTCTGGTCTTGGCGAGGCAGTGTCACTTCTTGATAATATCAAGGGTGTTGGCATTATCCACCTATCTGGCGAAGACGTTGTTCGCCATCCGGTGGTCGCGCGTATCTTGCAGGCTTATGAGGCTGGACAAAAGCGGCAGAATACGTCCAAATAGAGAGCCAACATTCACGCCAAAACTGGCGGGATGTTTATTAAGGAATGAAAATAGCTCATGACGAGTGAAATGAATAAAGACGACAGCGCTCTGGAACCTGACAGTCCGGAGGGTGATCAATTTTTGAGTGACGAATGGGAATCTGATGATGGCGCGCTGATTGAGGTGAGCATCGATCCCTCTAGCTGGCACAGTCCCCTTATTAACGATTTGAAACATCGCGGACCGGTGATGCTTGATCATATCGCATCACATCTATCGCTTGATCCGCCATTGGTCAGCCTCTTGCTGTGCAGTGATGATGATATGCGGTCGATGAATTATCAGCATCGCGGCTTTGACAGGACCACCAATGTGCTGTCTTTTCCGGCTGGCGATGATTTTGTTGCACCAGATGATGCGCCGGATATGGAAAGCGGCCTTGGCGATA
Source organism: Alphaproteobacteria bacterium LSUCC0396 (assembly GCA_041228345.1). Taxonomy (NCBI): domain Bacteria; kingdom Pseudomonadati; phylum Pseudomonadota; class Alphaproteobacteria; species Alphaproteobacteria bacterium LSUCC0396. The sequence continues at coordinate 1,536,679 of CP166131.1, forward strand.
TTGCGATTGCTGGTGAGACAGTAATGCGTGAGGCCGCCGAGGCGGGTATTCCGGCAGGTGATCATTTGCTGCATCTATTCACCCATGGTGTTCTGCATTTGCTTGGATATGATCATATTGAAACGGCAATGGCTGATGAAATGGAAGGGCTGGAAATCGTCCTGCTTGGTCAGATGAAAGTCGCCAATCCCTATCCTGAAGATGGGTTGCTTCTTGGCACGCGGGAGGCTGGATAATGGCACCATTTCTTGGCAAGTTTTTTCCAGCCTTTGCACGGACGTCATCCCGCCGCGAAGAATTAACCGAACTGCTGCAAGAATCGCTTGATGATAAGACCAGCTTTGATAGCCATGAAGGCACGCTGCTGAAAAATTTTCTGGGGCTTCGTGACATTACTGCGGCTGATGTGATGATCCCGCGTGCCGATATTGTTTCGGTGGCATTGGCTGACGGGTTTGATGATATCATCCGGCAAATGAGTGACGCCAACCACAGCCGTGTACCGGTTTACCGTGACACATTGGACGATGTTGCTGGTATTATCCATATCAAGGATTTGTTTGCGCATCTTCGCAACGGCCATACGCCCGCTGTTGAAAGCCTGTTGCGGCCAGCCTTGTTTATCTCACCAACAATTCGGCTGCTTGATCTGCTGCATGAAATGCGTCTTCGCCGCCGTCATCTGGCATTGGTTGTTGATGAATTTGGCGGGGTTGACGGCCTGATCACGATCGAGGATCTGGTTGAAGAAATTGTCGGTGAAATCGAAGATGAACATGACGAAACGACGCAATTGCGGTTTGACCAAAAGGGTGATGGTACTGCCATTGCGGATGCGCGTTTAGAGGTTGAAATACTAGAAGCGATTACCGGTCCCTTGCTGGATGATGATGAGCGTGATGAAATAGATACGCTTGGCGGTTTGGTATGTGCGCATGCGGGCCGTGTCCCGGGTCGGGGCGAGGTTGTCCGGCATCGTGGTGGGTTGCAGTTTGAAATCTTAGAGGGCGATCCGCGCCGTATAACATTGTTGAAACTTCGTGGATTACCGCGTGTCAAAGCCAGCATCGCAAAACAAGAATAGGCGCCAACGCCGTCTGTTTTTTGGGCAGTTTCTTGCCGGTGCATTTGCCAGCCTTTCCCTGCCGCCGTTATTTTTAATACCAGCAATCTTTGCCCTATCAATCCCGCTGCGTGCCTATTTGAAGGCGGAAAGCCGCCGTGAGGCGATGATGATTTTCGGCGCGGCTGGCTTGGGCTGGTTTTTGGCATCAACCTATTGGGTTGCGCATTCGCTTATTGTCGAGACAGCGTCGCTATGGTTTGTCGCGCCGTTCATGGCATTGGCATTGGCGCTGATTTTGGCATCATTCTGGGCCGTTGCCGCAGCTGTTGCATGGTCGTTTGGTAGTTTGCCGGTGGCGCGTTTGTTTTGGTTTGTCGCGATGTTTGGTCTCGCTGAATGGAGCCGCGGATTTATCGCAACTGGGTTTCCGTGGAACCTGACCGGAGGTGTGTTTGCATTTGACCCTGCCGGCCTGCAAGCTGCCAGTGTCATTGGCATTTATGGGCTATCTGTCATTGCCCTGCTTTTTGCGCTGGTGCCGGCTTTTTGGGTGCTGGGCAGCCGGCGCCTTGCGGCAATATTTCTGATTTTGCCATTGATTATGACGGCGCTTGGTGTGGCGCGCCTTGCCACTGCGCCGATAAATAATCAGCCCTCAATGCCCATCGTGAGGCTTGTTCAGCCAGCAATTGCACAAGCCGATAAATGGAACCCGGCTATGCGGCAGGCGCATCTGGATCGGTTGGTCACTCTGTCACGCGAGGGGCAGTCGGTTCCACAACTGGTAATCTGGCCCGAGACAGCGTTTGTCGGGCTGGCAGATCGCAATGAGGCATTGCTGAAAACGACCATCGCCGGCGCGATTGACAAGGGTGCAACGCTCATCACCGGCATCCCCCGATTCGGGCGCAATGGCCGTTTGTTAAATTCGGTAATGATGTTTGATCATGATGCGGCAATAAAGGGCATTTATGACAAGCGCCATCTGGTTCCGTTTGGTGAATATATGCCGTTCCGGAAATGGTTGAGCTTTTTAAACCCGATTGTTGGCCCCGTCGATTTTGCCCCGGGCACGTCAAATACCCTGATGCGTCTTGACGGCTTTGGTGCCATGCAGATGTTGATTTGTTATGAGGTCATTTTTGCTGGCGCGGTGGTTTCGGCGGAAATGCGCCCGGATCTGTTGATCAATATTACTAACGACGCCTGGTTCGGCGTTAGCGCTGGGCCATGGCAGCATCTTGCGCAAGCACAGATGCGTGCGGTGGAAGAAGGATTACCACTTATGCGGGTTGCCAATACCGGCATGAGTGCTGGCTTTGATGCTTATGGCCGGTCTCTTGGCAGGCTAGAGCTGGGGGCATCGGGTGTTCTTGATGTATCGCTGCCTGCCGCCTTGGCGCCGACTATATTTGCGCGATTTGGTAATATGGGGTTTTTTAGCCTCATTTTTCTGATGATTGCAGCGGCTTCATGGCTTGACCTCAATCGCGCCATCAGGCAATGGGTAATCTCGACCAAAAGCAAGGAAACTAACACATGAGCTATATCTTCACATCTGAATCTGTTTCAGAAGGCCATCCTGACAAATTATGCGACCGTGTATCAGATACGGTTCTTGATCTTTTTCTGAAATATGAGCCAGAGGCGCGTGTTGCTTGTGAAACCTTGGCAACAACAAACCGGGTTGTTCTTGCTGGCGAGGTGCGCGCTAGCGAGACAAAGCTGGAACAGATTATGACAGAGATCGAGCCAGCTGTTCGGGCTGCGGTGAAAGATATTGGCTATGAGCAGGGTGCGTTTCATCACGCACATTTTGAGTTCCAGAATTATCTGCATGAACAATCTAGCGATATCGCGATGGGTGTTGATTCTGGTGACAATAAGGATGAAGGCGCCGGCGATCAGGGGCTGATGTTTGGGTATGCTTGTGATGAGACTGATGTGCTGATGCCTGCGGCAATTCATTATTCGCATGAGATTCTAAAAAATCTCGCAACTGTCCGCAAACAAGACGCAAACTCAATTCTTGGCCCGGATTCAAAAAGCCAAATCAGCCTCGTTTATGATGATCAGGGGCGGCCAACTGGTGTGCATAAGGTTGTGCTGTCGACCCAGCATCATGAAAGGGCAACAAAGGCCGATATCCTTGCGCTGGTGACGCCGGTGATCGCCGATGTTTTGCCCGATGGCTGGATGGTTACAGGTGATGATTTGTTGGTTAACCCAACCGGGCAATTTATCATTGGTGGGCCGGATGGCGATACTGGCCTTACGGGCCGGAAAATTATTGTTGATACTTATGGCGGTGCGGCGCCGCATGGCGGTGGGGCGTTCTCTGGCAAGGACCCAACAAAGGTTGACCGGTCGGCAGCCTATGCCAGCCGCTATTTGGCAAAGAATGTTGTCGCGGCCGGTCTGGCGTCACGTTGCACGATCCAGATTGCCTATGCGATCGGCGTTGCCGAGCCGGTTTCACTTTATGCAAACACGCATGGAACAGGCAAAATTGATGACCAAAAGCTGCAAGATGCGTTGCGTGACTGTATGGATCTAACGCCGCGCGGTATTCGTCAGCATCTGGGGATGAACGCGCCGATTTATGCGCCAACTGCGGCCTATGGGCATTTCGGCCGTACTGCAGGCGAGGCTGGTCCGGGCAGCTTTAGCTGGGAAGCCACCGATCTTGTTGACGCATTAAACAGCGCGGTTCGCTAGGCATCCGCTGGACATAGGGCAGATATTTCAATGGCCAAACATGACGCGCTTTCAACGGACGGGGCTCGGTCTGGCTTGCGCTTTTATGGCCGGCGCAAAGGCCGTCCTTTACGGGCGTCGATGAAGCGGCTTCTTGACGAGAAGCTGCCACAATGTGCCTTTGATCTTGCGCGCCCGCTTGAAGACCAGTTTGGCCGGCAGGCGGATCGTTATCTCGAGATCGGTTTTGGCGGCGGCGAGCATCTCGCCGGCCTTGCGACCGCGATGCCTGACTGTGATTTTATCGGTGCTGAACCCTTTATTAATGGGGTTGCTAGCTTGCTTCGCCACCTTGACGAGGGGCAGCTTAGCAATGTCCGTATCTGGCCGGATGATGTGCGGTTGATTCTACCGGCAATGGGGCGGGCTAGCCTTGCTGGTGCGTTTGTCATGTTTCCTGATCCATGGCCAAAAAAGCGCCATGCTGACCGCCGGATTCTGCAACCGGCGCTGCTTGACCAGCTGGCAATGATGATCCGGCCCGGTGGGCGGTTGGTTTTGGCAAGCGATGATCCGACGGCGAAAAGCTGGCTATTGCAGGCGGCGATGGCGCATGATGATTTCATCTGGACGGCGCGGCGTCCGCATGACTGGCGGCACCGCCCACCTGAGCTGCCTGAAACACGCTACATGCGAAAGGCCGATCATGCCGGGCGCAAATCAGCATGGTTCTTGTTCCAGCGGCGTTAGCGCAGCGCGGCTTATCGCTTGCTTTTTTAACACGCTCCCCCTATATTAGGTAGAAATAAAGCTGTCGCAGTCAGACGGTGGGCCACTGGCCCACTTTTTTATTGCCTTTTTTTGGGGGTTTAGGAGGCGTTTTGGTCGAAACCAAGATAAGCCAGATTATAGAAGATGCGGTTACCGAGCTGGGCTTTGGTCTGGTGCGGGTGCAGTTTTCAGGTGGGCAGGCCGGCCGCAATCAATTGCAGATTATGGCTGAACCAAAAGAAGACCGCGAAATGACGGTTGAAGATTGCCAGATGTTAAGCCGCCATATCTCGGCGTTGCTTGATGTGGATGATCCGATTGGCAGTGCCTATGTGTTAGAAGTCAGCTCGCCCGGTATCGACCGGCCGCTGACACGACTTGAAGATTATGACCGGTTCAATGGTGAGCTGGCGAAAATTACCTTGCGGATGATGCTTGATGGGCGTCGCCGTTTTCAGGGGCGGCTTACCGGTTTGTCAGAAGACGGAAAAATCGGGATTGAAACCAGTTTTGGTAGATTTGAATTTGCCTTTGACGAAATTGAAGCGGCGCGCATTGACCCAAGTGAGATTTTTGCGCGACGAAGCCAAGCCTGAAAGCCCCAAAATAACTAGATAAGAAATAGCCAGACGACAATTAGTCAGACGAATATCTGATCTTTAGAACTATATTGCTTCGTGAACACGCCAGTTAAAGATGGCGAAAAGACAAACCAAAGGTGAGACGACTATGAATACATCATCAATCCCCGGCCTCGAGCTTATTCAAGTTGCCGATGTTGTGGCGCGTGAAAAGTCAATTGAACGCGAAGAAGTCATGCTGGCGATGGAAGAAGCCATCCAAAAGGCTGGCCGCGCAAAATACGGGCTGGATCGTGATATCCGGGCGATGATTGATCGCAAAACTGGCGCCATTCTTCTGGAACGCTGGATTGAGGTTGTCGAAGATGTTGAAGATGAATTAACCCAGATGAACGCCGCCGAAGGTGCCAAGCAGAACCCGCCCCTGGCGGTTGGTGAATTCTGGCGGCAGGCGTTGCCGCCAATCGAATTTGGCCGGATTGCAGCACAAACAGCAAAGCAGGTCATTTCGCAAAAAGTGCGTGACGCCGAGCGCGCCCGCCAGTTCGAGGAATATAAAGACCGGATTGGTGAAATTGTCGTTGGTACGGTCAAGCGCGCCGAAAGCTATTCGATCACGGTTGATCTTGGCCGCGCCGAAGCGGTAATCCGCCGCGAAGAGATGATTCCCCGTGAAAACCTGCGTCAGGGCGATCGTGTTCGCGCCTATATCATTGATGTTCGTGAAGAGCCACGCGGCCCGCAGATTTTCCTATCACGCGCTTGTAATGAATTTATGGCGAAACTGTTCACCCAAGAAGTGCCGGAAATCTATGACGGCATTATCGAAATCAAGGGTGTTGCCCGCGAGCCGGGAAGCCGTGCCAAAATTGCGGTTCTGTCGAATGATCCGGGCATTGATCCGGTTGGCGCTTGTGTTGGTATGCGCGGTAGCCGCGTGCAGGCTGTCGTTGGCGAATTGCAGGGCGAAAAAGTTGAGATTATCCCCTATATTGAAGAGCCAGCCTCTTTTGTAGTTAATGCGCTTGCTCCTGCTGAAGTTGCCAAGGTGGTGATGGATGAGGTTGCTGGCCGGATGGAAGTTGTGGTTCCGGATGATCAGTTGAGCCTTGCCATTGGCCGCCGTGGTCAGAATGTGCGTCTGGCCTCGCAATTGTCTGGTTGGTATATCGACGTGCTGACCGAAGCTGAAGAATCAGAACGCCGTCAAGAAGAGTTTAAAACCCGCTCGACACGGTTCATTGATGCGCTGAATATTGATGATGTGATTGCGCATCTGCTGGTTGCAGAGGGATTTGTCTTTCCCGAAGAAATCGCCGAAAGCACGTTGGAAGAGCTTGGTGCCATTCAGGGCTTTGACGAAGATATCGCCGCAGAATTGCAGAATCGTGCCGTCGAATATGTCGAGCGCGAGTCAAACCGTATCAATGTGGCACTTGATGAATTGAAGGTCGCCGATGATCTGCGCGCTTTTGAATATATCAGCCTTGCGATGTTGCTTACCCTTGCTGAAAACGACATTCGCACCCTTGATGATTTGGCCGGTCTCGATAATGAAGAATTGGTTGAGCTTCTTGGTCAGCACGGCCTTAGCGATGATGGCGAAGCCGGTGATATCATCATGGCGGCACGGGCGCATTGGTTTGATGATGAAACCGCCGATAGCACAGACACCGACGATATGTCGGCACCGTCTGACAGCTAGGCCATGAGGGGCTTTCTGTCATGGCTGAGCGCACCTGTATCGCAACTGGGCAAACGCTTCCCCCGCAAAAGCTAATTCGCTTTGTCGCGGCACCGGATGGCTATGCTGTTGCTGATCTTGCGGGGCGTTTGCCTGGCCGTGGTGCTTGGGTGACAGCCGAAGAGGCGGTCATACGGAAAGCTGATAAAAAAGGTCATTTTAAACGTGTTTTGGGTGTGGGGTTGAAATCGGTGGATGCCGATATTAACGTCATTGCACATGGGTTAAGGGCGCGGATTATCGCCACCGCATCAATGGCGCGCCGTGCTGGTGCGCTTCTTGGTGGCGGCGGTAAACTGCTATCGGAAGGCCATTTTGAGGGCTTGCTCGCGGCCATTGATGCGTCTCCGCGTGAGCTTGCCAAAATGAAATCCAAGCTTGAGGTGGACTGGGTCAGCCAATCATTTAGCGCTACCGAGCTGGGTCAGATTTGTGGGCGCGACAGCCTGGCTTTTGTCGGATTGCGCGTAGTGGGCAGCGGTGGTGCCGGAACATTAGTGCGTAAGGTTCATCAAGATATTTTGCGTTTAGAGGGATTTTACACAACAGCGGGTTGTAATGACCTGCCTGACCGGTGTATCACCTAGGCGGAACGGGTTGATCACAGCGTATAAACGCGGCGTGGTCGATGCCAAGAAAGGTTCAAAATGACTGACGATAGCAGTAAACCAAAAAAACTGAGTCTCTCAGGTAGCAAGCTGACGCTTGGCAATATTGATGCCAGCAAGCTACGTGCAGGGTCGACAATTGGTGGTGCGCGCAAAACGGTACAGGTTGAGGTTCGGCGGAAACGTGCCCCGGCAGCCCCACAACGTGGCGGCGCCCCTGTCGTTGAACCAGCGGCGGTTGAACCGGTAAAAACTGAGGCAACGCCGCCAGCAACCCCAGCACCAGCGGCCGATGACCGGTTAACTGCACAAGAGCGTGCTGCCCGCGTTCGCGCCTTGCAAGAAGGGCTGGCAAAGGCCGAAGCCCCAACCAGTGCCCTAGTTGACAGTGCCGCCGATCCCGTTGATGCCCCTGATGAAGCCGCGAATGAGGCGGTTGAAACACCAACTGAAATCGCGCCGCCAGCACCTGTTGCAGAAATTGCCGTGCCGCTTGATCCGATTGCGGCTCGTCGTGCTGCCGAGCTGGCTGAATTGCAGGAAACCGAAGCCGCTGAAGAGCGCCGTCGCAGCGAAGAAAACAAAAAGCATACCGATGCACACGCCGCCCGCCGGCAAAGTGCTGATGACACATCAAAAGATACGGCAGCGGCTAATAAATTTGGGCCGACCCCAACCGAGCTGCAAACGCGTCGCCGCCGCGAAGCCGAAGAAATGGCCCCGCGCCGTCCGGCCCCGCGCCGTGATGCGTCAGGTCGCCGCCAATCTGGTAAAATGACCATCACCCAGGCATTATCGGGTGATGACAGCCGCCGCCAGCGTTCGCTGGCCTCGGTCAAACGCCAGCGTGAGCGTGCTCGCATGCGTGAGGATCAACCGCAGGCAAAGCAACTTCGCGATGTGGTGATCCCCGATAGCATCACCGTTGGTGAGCTGGCTAACCGGATGGCCGAGCGTACCGCCGATGTGGTCAAAGAGCTCATGAAGCTAAACATCATGGCAACCGCCACCCAGACAATTGATGGCGAAACCGCCGAGTTGGTCGCGGGTGAATTTGGTCACCGGATTCAACGTGTGTCTGAGTCAGATATTGAAATCGGTCTTGGCGGTGATGATGATGCGCAAGAAAGCCTACAGCCTCGCCCGCCTGTCGTTACCATCATGGGCCATGTTGACCATGGTAAAACCAGCCTTCTTGACGCGATCCGTCGTACCGATGTTGCGGCTGGCGAGTCTGGCGGTATTACCCAGCATATTGGTGCCTATCAGATTAAGACTGCGGCTGATAATGTTATCACTTTTATTGATACGCCTGGCCATGAGGCTTTTACCGAAATGCGGTCTCGTGGGGCCAATATCACTGATATTGTGGTCTTGGTCGTCGCTGCGGACGACTCGGTTATGATGCAAACCATCGAAGCTATCAATCACGCCAAGGCAGCTGGCTGTCCGACGATTGTGGCGGTCAATAAATGCGACAAGCCTGCCGCAGACCCGGCGCGCGTCCGCAGTGATTTGTTGCAGCATGAAATCATCACTGAAGATTTTGGCGGTGATGTGCTTTGTGTTGATGTTTCGGCGCATACCGGAATGGGCCTTGATAAGCTGGAAGAAGCCATCATGTTGCAGGCTGAGCTTCTCGAGCTGAAAGCCAACCCTGATCGTCCGGCTGAGGGTGTTGTTGTCGAGTCGAAAGTCGAGCGCGGTAAGGGATCGGTTGCAACATTGCTGGTTCAACGCGGTACCCTGAAGCAAGGCGATATATTTGTCATGGGTGCCGAAAGCGGCCGTGTTCGTGCGTTGCTTGATGATCGCGGCAGAAAATTGGAATTCGCTGGGCCGGGCCAGCCAGTTGAGATCTTGGGGCTTAATGGCACGCCAATGGCCGGTGATAATTGCGTTGTTGTTGAAAGCGAAGCGCGTGCGCGTGAAATTGCCGAATACCGGACGCGCCGCAACCGTGACCATGAGGCCGCCCGCGGTGCGCGTGGATCGGTTGAACAGATGCTGTCGGCAATTGCTGCTGGTGAGGCTGAAGAGCTGCCGGTAGTGATCAAGACTGATGTTCACGGCTCGCTTGAGGCAATCCGTGTGGCGCTTGAAAAGCTTGGAACCGAACAGGTAAAGGTGCGGTTGCTATCGGCCGGTGTTGGCGCGCTTAGTGAGTCAGACATTAGCCTTGCGGCGGCGTCGAATGCGATTGTTGTTGGCTTTAACGTGCGGGCAATCCCGCAAGCGCGTGATCTGGCCAAGCGTGATGGTGTTGAAATACGCTATCACTCGATCATCTATGAACTTATCGACGAAGTGAAAGCGGCGATGGGCGGTCTTTTGAGCCCGGACACGCAGGAAGACTTCATTGGATATGCCGAAATTCGTCAGGTCTTTGGCGTGTCGAAAATTGGCAAAATTGCCGGTTGTCTGGTAACCGAAGGCGTCATCAAGCGTGGCTGCAAAGTGCGCTTGCTGCGTGATAATGTGGTCATCCATGAAGGATCGCTCAAAACCCTCAAGCGCTTTAAGGACGAGGTCAAAGAAGTGCGCGAAGGCTTTGAATGCGGAATGGGATTTGAGAACTATTCCGATATTCAGGAAGGCGATATGATCGAATGTTTTGAGCTTCGTGAAGTGGCACGCACGCTCGGTTAAAACCGGCTAAATACCGGCTAAATAATGTTGCAGTGCGCACCGATCTGATGCGTGCTAGCTGCGGAGATCAGGGTAATGCCATCAAAATCGCGTCGTCCGCAAAGTGCAACCGGTCCAAGCCAGCGTCAGTTACGCGTTGGTGAAACCTTGCGGCACGCCTTGTCGGAAATATTGATGCGGGAGGATTTTTTTGATCCTGACCTTGCCAATGTGTCGATCACAATTTCGGAAATTTCTGTTAGCCCAGATCTGGCGAATGCGCGCGTTTATACAATGCCGCTTGGCGGGGTTAATATCGAACTTGTGCTGCCAGCATTGAACCGTCTTGCACCGGTGATCCAGTCGCTTGTTGCAAAGAAGGTTCATTTACGGCGCACGCCTAGGCTGCGGTTCTTGCTTGATGACAGTTTTGAGAATGCGGCGCGGATGAACAAGCTTTTTGCCGCAATCCGCCAAGAGTAATGGCGCAATGGCACGCAAACGCGGTCAGCCGGTTCATGGCTGGGTTAATCTAGATAAACCAAAGGGTGTCAGTTCGGCAAAGGCGGTGGCCATTGTCCGGCGTGTCTTTGATGCAGCAAAGGCAGGTCATGGCGGCACGCTTGACCCGCTGGCAAGCGGTATTTTGCCGATTGCGCTTGGCGAGGCGACCAAAACCGTTTCCTTTGCCATGGGTCAACAGAAATCCTATGAATTTGAGCTGGCTTGGGGCAGTGAGACAAGCACCGATGATACCGAAGGTGACGTCACGCACCAGTCGGATCACCGGCCAGATGATGCCGCAATTGATACAGCGCTGGCAAAGTTCCAAGGCCATATCGAGCAGGCACCGCCGGTCTATTCGGCAATTAAGATTGATGGTAAACGCGCCTATGATCTGGCGCGAAAGGCGGTGGATGATGCACCGGCTATAACGCTGGAATCACGGCCGATTTATATCGAATCATTTCGCCGGATCACATCGGATGAACATCATGCCAGATTCTATGTGGCTTGCGGCAAGGGCGCTTATATCCGCGCGCTGGCAAGAGATTTGGGCCGTGAACTTGGCACGGCGGCCCATGTAACGGCATTGCGCCGGCTTTCGGTAGGACAATTTCACGCCGATCATGCGATTTCGCTGGATTTTTTGGAGAGCCTACCGCATAGTGCGGCCGCTTTCGAGCATTTGCATCCTGTTGTGAGTGCGCTGGACGACATCCCGGCGCTACCCATTTCAGGGAATGAGGCAGCTAAGCTTCGCCACGGCCAGACGCTCCCTGCGATTAGTGCATCAGCACAAGATCGCTTTCAGGCGCTTCTGACCGGTGCAACCGCAATCGCGATGGACGGAGACCGTCCTGTGGCGCTGGTGGTGATCAAGGCTGGTGCGGTATGCCCCGTTCGTGTGCTGAATATTTAACTTAAACCCGTTTATAGGAGGTTTTGATGTCGATTACACAGGAACGTAAAGCTGAGCTTATCAAAGAGTTCGGTAAAAACGACAAGGATTCAGGATCTGCATCAGTTCAGGTGGCTATTTTGTCTGAGCGCATCCGTAATCTGACTGAGCATCTAAAAGACCATAAGAAAGATTTTGGTTCACGCCGCGGTCTTTTGACCATGGTAGGTCAGCGCCGTAGCCTGCTTGACTATATCAAGGCTGGTGATGTGGCGACCTATAAGGCGCTTATCGAAAAGCTGGGCCTGCGCCGCTAGATTTCACAAAATCGAAGACTAAAAAACCGTCTTGTCATTTGGCTGTCGTGCCAATTGGCACGGCGGTTTTTGCATGTGGCGCATTTTATTTGCTTTTTATGACATTGCGTGCGAGAAAAGCCCGAGACCAAAGGGATTATGAATTAACAGGGCACGAACAAGGCCGATTGAGGGTGCCCCCGACAACCAGATGCAGACAGAGCGCTGGCACGACGAGATAACCTTCAAAACATTTAAGTCCCTAGTCACAGCAATGCTCATCATGAGGATGTGCGTTGTATTTTTGCTGTTCTCTCGCCGGATTGATGGCGTTGAGATGAAATGAAAGAGATGAAATAGATGTTCAAGTTATTCCGCAAAGAATTGGAATGGGGCGGTACAAAGCTGGTTATGGAAACCGGTAAAGTTGCCCGCCAGGCCGATGGCGCCGTTATGGTCAGCCTTGGCGAAACAAAAGTATTATGTACAGCTGTTGCGGCGCAAAGCCCAAAGCCGGGTCAGGATTTCTTTCCATTGACCGTTAATTATCAAGAAAAAGCCTTTGCCGCGGGAAAGATTCCCGGCGGCTTTTTCAAGCGTGAAGGCCGTCCGTCGGAAAATGAAACCCTCGTTTGCCGTCTGATTGACCGTCCAATCCGCCCGTTATTCCCAAAATCATTCAAATGTGAAACGCAGGTGATCTGTACGGTGCTTGCGCATGATATGGAAAACAACCCCGATATTGCTGCGATGATTGGTGCCTCGGCTGCCCTGACCCTGTCAGGCGTGCCATTCTTTGGTCCGATTGCGGCTGCACGTATTGGCTGGATTGATGGTTCTTATGTGCTGAACCCGAGCGTTGACCAGATGGATGAAAGCGAACTTGATCTGGTGATGGCCGGAACGCATGAAGGCGTGCTGATGGTTGAGTCAGAGGCCAAGGAACTATCCGAAGACATCATGCTTGGCGCGGTGAATTTCGGTCATCAGGCGATCAAGCCGGTGATTGATGCGATTATTGAGCTTGCCGAATCCTGTGCCAAGGAACCTCGTCCTTTGCCTGAAGAGCCAGCTGAAATCGCTGACATCAACAAGGTTTTAAAAGGTTTTGCCAAAGGCTTTGAAGCGGCTTACAAGATCGCCGATAAGACCGATCGTCAATCAGCATTGAACGAAGTTCGCGCCGAGGCAAAAGAAGCCCTTGGTGATGAATATGATGCTGTGCTTGTTGGTGGCCTGATCAAAGGCATGGAAGCCGATGTTGTTCGTGGTGCCATTTTGAAAACCGGCGTCCGCATTGATGGCCGGGATACAAAGACAGTTCGTCAGATTGTCGCCGAGGCCGGGTTCCTGCCGCGTGCGCATGGATCGTCTTTGTTTACCCGCGGCGAAACCCAGGCGATGGTTGTTGCCACGCTTGGCACTGGTCAGGACGAACAGATCATTGATGCGCTGGTTGGCGAAAGCCGGTCCAGCTTTATGCTGCATTATAACTTCCCGCCTTATTCAGTTGGTGAGGCTGGCCGGGTTGGCTCGCCGGGTCGTCGTGAGATCGGCCATGGCAAATTGGCATGGCGTGCATTGCGCCCCTTGCTGCCGACAAAGGAAGAGTTCCCCTATACTATTCGTCTGGTTTCTGAAATCACCGAGTCAAACGGATCATCATCAATGGCAACCGTCTGTGGTGGCTCATTGGCAATGATGGATGCAGGCGTGCCGATTAAACGGCCGGTTGCCGGTATTGCGATGGGGTTGATCAAAGAAGGCAATGATTTTGCGGTTCTGTCTGACATTCTTGGTGATGAAGATCACCTCGGCGATATGGACTTTAAAGTTGCCGGTTCAGAAAATGGTGTAACCTCGTTGCAGATGGACATCAAGATTACCTCGATCACGCCTGAGATCATGCAGATCGCGCTTGATCAGGCACGCGATGGTCGTCTGCATATCCTTGGCGAAATGGCCAAGGCATTAACCTCGGCGCGTGACGATCTAGCTGATAGCGCACCAAAGATCACAACGTTGAAAATCCCGGTTGATAAAATCCGTGATATCATTGGCCCGGGTGGCAAGATCATTCGTGAAATCTGTGAAGAAACAGGTGCCAAGATTGATATTGAAGATGATGGAACCGTCAAGGTTGCAGCGGTATCTGGCCCGTCAGGTGAAGCCGCTGTTGCGCGGATTCGTGATATCGTTGCCGAGCCTGAGCTGGGTGTGATCTATAATGGTACCGTCGTGAAAACCGTTGATTTTGGCGCCTTTGTCAATTTCCTTGGGGCAAAAGACGGTCTGGTTCATATCTCCGAGCTGCAAAATGGCCGTACCGAAAAAACCACCGATATTTGTAAAGAAGGTGATGCGGTAAAGGTCAAGGTCATCGGCTTTGATGATCGGGGCAAGGTAAAGCTGTCAATGAAGCGCGTTGATCAGGAAACTGGTGACGATCTTGAGACAGCTGGCGAAGCTGAATAACTGAAGCTGAACAAATAGTATAAAAACGCAAAAGGCGGTGCCACAAGCACCGCCTTTTTTATACGCTATAAAACGCCGGCTTATGATTCGCCCGGAATACCAACCGAATTAAAGCCGCCATCGACAAAATGCACTTCGCCGGTTACGCCTGATGACAGATCAGATACCAGATAAAGACCAGCCCGCCCCACCTCATCAAGACCGGGGTTGCGCCGTAAGGGGGCATGGTGTTCGGCATGACGAAAGATATGTCTTGCACCGGTAATGGCCGCACCGGCAAGGGTGCGCATGGGCCCGGCAGATAGCGCATTGACCCGAATATTTTGACCACCAAGATCAACCGCAAGATACCGAACCGATGCTTCAAGCGCTGCTTTGGCAACCCCCATCACATTATAGTTTGGCGTGCTGCGTTGTGCGCCAAGAAAGCTAAGCGTAACCAAGGCACCGCCATTTGGCATCATGGTGCTGGCGGCACGCGCGGCCTCGGTAAAGGAATAGGCCGATACCATCATGGTGTTTTCAAAATTCTCTCGGCTGGTATCCATATAGGCGCCTTTCAATTCATTCTTGTCGGAAAATGCCAGCGCATGAACGACAAAATCAATTGTTGGCCAATGGGTTGCCAGTTCGGCAAAACAGCGATCAACTGCCCCTTCCTTGGCAACATCACATTCGATCATGATGTTCGAGCCAATCGAGGCTGCCAGCGGTGCTAGCCGTTTGCCAAACCCTTCCATCTGATAGGAAAAGGCAATCTCTGCGCCTTGCTTGGCGGCGGCTTCGGCGATGCCCCAAGCAATGGATTTGTCATTTGCAACGCCCATGACAAGGCCGCGTTTGCCAGCCAATAATGTTCCGGGCTGCATATTTACACCTTCCGCAAAGCCAATGTGGCGTTGGTGCCGCCAAAGCCAAACGAGTTGGATAATGCCAGATTAATGGAAAAATCATCTATGCGGCTTTGGGCAACCGGAATATCACCAATGGCCGGATCAGGTGTCTGGATATTGGCGGATGCGGCAATGAAGTTATTCTGCATCATAATGATTGTATAGATGGCCTCTTGCACACCGGTCGCGCCAAGCGAATGGCCGGTTAGTGATTTTGTTGAGGTGACCACTGGCAGATGGCCACGCGGGCCAAAGACTGTGCGAACCGCGTCAAGTTCCTTTACATCGCCAACGGGGGTCGATGTGCCATGCGCATTGATGTAATCAACCTTTTCGGTCACTGCGTTACCATCAAAACCGGCAAGCGCCAGTTCCATACACCGCACTGCACCCTCGCCGGAGGGGGCAACCATGTCCTCACCGTCAGAATTGGCACCATAGCCAACAAGCTCGGCATAGATTTTGGCACCGCGCGCAATGGCGTGATCCATATCTTCAAGCACCACCATGCCGCCGCCGCCAGCGATTACAAACCCGTCGCGATCAGCATCATAGGGGCGTGATGCCAGTTCAGGCGTATTATTATATTTTGATGACATTGCGCCCATTGCGTCAAATAACACAGATAATGTCCAATGCAGCTCTTCACCGCCGCCAGCAAAGACAATGTCCTGACTGCCGCTGCGAATGGCATCAGCACCCGCAGTGATGCAATGTGCTGAGGTCGAACAGGCTGATGAGATCGAATAATTTATGCCCCTGATTTTGAAAAAGGTGGCGATACAGGCAGACACGGTCGATGACATACAGCGCGGCACCATATAAGGCCCAATACGCTTTGGCCCTTTTTCGCGGGTAATGTCAAATGCGGCAAGAAGATTGGCTGTTGATGGCCCGCCAGATCCGGCAACAAGCCCAGTTCTTACATTCGATACATCGCTGTCTTCAAGGCCTGAATCGGCAATCGCCTGTTCCATCGCCAGTACCGCATAGGCCGCACCTTCACCCATGAAGCGAAGCTGCTTCCGGTCGACATGATCGGCGACATCCAGCTTTACCGTACCATGCACCTGACTGCGAAACCCAAGTTCGGTATATTCCGGTGCAGCAACGATGCCCGAGGTTCCGTTCCGCAAAGAAGCGGTCACTTCACTGACGTTATTTCCGATCGAGGAAACGATCCCGATTCCGGTAATGGCAACACGGCGCATGATCTTTAACCTCCTTCAGGGGTAAACAGGCCAACGCGGATATCATTGGCTTCAAAAACAACCTCGCCATCGCATAGCACCTTGCCATCGGCAATGCCCATAACAAGGCGGCGCATGATGACGCGCTTTAGATCAAGGCGAAAGCTGACAAGCTTGTTGCTTGGCAAAATCTGGCCGGTGAATTTTACCTCGCCAACCGATAATGCGCGTCCCCGCCCTTGCCCACCTGACCAGCCAAGGAAAAAGCCGACAAGCTGCCACAGCGCGTCCATGCCAAGACAGCCCGGCATAACCGGATCGCCTTCAAAATGGCACGGAAAGAACCAGAGATCAGGATTGAGATCAAATTCGGCGTCAATCTGGCCCTTGCCAAATTCGCCACCATTATCGTCAATATGGGTGATACGGTCACACATCAGCATCGGCGGCATTGGCAATTGGGGATTTCCCGGGCCGAACATTTGGCCTTTGGCGCAGCTGATCAATTCATCAAAGGTAAAAGAGTTCTGGTCTTTAGGCGACATCTTATCTTCCTTGTTACAAGCTGGCACGGGACAACATCAAAAGCTGACCTTGCATGGCCTACCGGTTTTATGGATTTCCAATTTGGCGGGTCGAAAGGGACGCATGACCAATGTCGGACAAGAATCACAGATCGACACGACTGCTCACGATATGACTGCCCGCGATATAACCGCCCACGGTCTATCCGATTATGGAAAACCACATGATTTTATGTTTATTGCCACAGCCTGAACCACAGCACTAAACGCCCTATAGAAAGCACGAAACACCCCTCCAAGCCAAGGCATTATTGACATTTAGCCGCTGACCGCCCATTTTTACCGGGCAATGGGAAAACTGACTGAACAAAAGCTGAGCCAAAAAACCAAGACGCCAGGCCAGGCTAATCTTGCCGAAACATTGCGTCTTGCCGGATTGCGGCCAACACGCCAGCGACTGGCGATTGCGGCCTTGCTTTTGGATGGTCGGCATCGTCATGTCACCGCTGACAGCCTGACCGAAGAAATTGCCGCGGCAGGCCTCTCTGTATCGGGCGGCACTGTTTATAACACGCTGAACCAGTTTACCGATGCTGGTTTGCTGCGGCGGGTCGTGGTGCATAATGAATACAGCCTGTTTGATACAAACACCGACCATCACCATCATTTTTACGAAGCGGAAAATGACCAGCTTGTCGATATTCCGAACGATGATGTGATCCTTGCGCAATTGCCAAATGCGCCTGCGGGACATGAAATCAAGGCAGTCGATGTTGTTATCCATATCCAGAGCAAAGCGGCGCCAAAATAACGCTAAAATTTTGCGCCGAAGCGGCCTTTTTTGGTTAAAGAAATCTTGCCCGCAATTTTCCGCAATTGAGCCCGCAATTTAATCTGTCACAGCTGGCGCATTCTGCCATCATCCAGTTTAAAATCATTCTAAACAGCCTTGACCCAACTTGGTATCATACTTATCTTCACCTCAGAGCAGACTTGGAGAGCAAACCTAGCAAATATCGGTGTCATGGTCACTTTATCGATCATGGATATGCCGGTGCTATTGATCATGATCGGAGACACAGATGGACGGAAATAATGGGGGCAAATGCCCGGTAATGCATGGCGCTGTCACACGCAACAGCACCAGCGGCACATCAAATCGTGAATGGTGGCCTAATCAATTGAATATCGGCATTCTTCACCAGCATGATCAGAAGTCTAACCCGATGGATGCGGGGTTTAACTATCGTGAAGAATTTACAAAGCTTGATTATCAGGCGTTGAAAAAAGACCTTACCGACCTGATGACTGACTCACAGGATTGGTGGCCTGCCGATTATGGTCATTATGGCCCGTTCTTCATCCGTATGACATGGCACGCTGCTGGTACCTATCGCAGCGGTGATGGCCGTGGGGGCGGGGGCACAGGCGCCCAGCGTTTTGCACCACTGAACAGCTGGCCGGATAATGGTAACCTTGATAAGGCGCGCCGTCTGCTGTGGCCGATCAAGCAGAAATACGGCAACAAAATCAGCTGGGCTGATCTGCTTATCCTTGCAGGCAATGTCGCAATCGAGTCAATGGGCGGTAAAACCTTTGGATATAGCGGTGGCCGTGAAGATATTTGGGCGCCTGAAGAAGATATCTATTGGGGTGTCGAAAATGAATGGCTTGGCAATCAGCGTTATTCAGGTGACCGCGAGCTTGCAAACCCGCTTGCCGCGGTGCAAATGGGGCTAATCTATGTCAATCCGGAAGGCCCGGATGGCAACCCCGACCCACTTGCCAGCGCCAGAGACGTTCGTGAAACATTCGGCCGGATGGCAATGAATGATGAAGAAACTGTGGCGCTTGTCGCGGGTGGTCATACGTTCGGCAAGGCACATGGTGCCGGTGACGCTGGTCTGGTCGGCGCCGAGCCTGAAGCGGCAGCGATTGAAGAAATGGGTTTTGGCTGGATGAGCAGCCATGGATCGGGCAAAGGCCGTGATACGATCACCAGCGGCATCGAAGGTGCGTGGACAGCCAATCCAACACAATGGGATAATGGCTATTTTGATCTCTTGCTCGGCTATGAGTGGGAGCTGACCAAAAGCCCGGCTGGCGCCCATATCTGGCACGCGGTCAATCCAAAGGACGGCGACCTTGCGCCAGATGCCGAGGATGCATCAATCCGTGTCCCGACGATGATGACAACAGCCGATATGGCGATGCGCGAAGATCCGATTTACCGCGAGATCTCCGAGCGTTTCCATAAAAACCCTGATCAGTTTGCCGACGCCTTTGCCCGCGCTTGGTTTAAATTGCTGCATCGTGATATGGGGCCAAAGACCCGTTACATTGGGCCGGAAGTTCCCGCCGAGGAGTTGATCTGGCAAGATCCGATCCCTGCCGGTAATGCCAATTACGATGTCGACGCGGTTAAGGCACGCATCGCGGCAAGCGGTCTCAGCGTTGCTGAAATGGTCGAAACAGCATGGGCGAGCGCATCAACCTATCGTGGCTCGGATATGCGCGGCGGTGCCAATGGTGCCCGCATTCGTCTGGCACCACAAAAGGATTGGGCCGCAAACAAGCCCGATCAACTGGCACGGGTATTGTCGGTGCTGGAACCTATTGCCGCCGAAACGGGCGCGTCTGTTGCAGATGTGATCGTGCTGGCCGGTAATGTGGGTCTCGAGCAGGCATCGGGTGTGCCGGTTCCGTTTACGCCGGGCCGTGGTGACGCGTCGCAAGAACAAACTGACATTGAGTCGTTTGAGGTTCTTGAGCCGGTTGCAGATGGTTTCCGCAATTTCCAGAAAGCCGACTTTAGCGTCAGCCCAGAAGAAATGCTGCTTGATAAGGCGCAATTGTTGGGTCTGACAGCACCGGAAATGACGGTTCTTGTTGGCGGTATGCGGGCGCTTGGCATTAGCCAAGGCAGCCATGGCGTCTTCACCGATACACCGGGCAAGCTGACCAACGACTTCTTTGTCACCTTGCTGGATATGGGCGTTCAGTGGAAACCTACTGGCAGCAATTCCTACGAGGCGCGCGACCGTGCAACTGGTGATGTGGTTCGTACCGGAACACGGGTTGATCTGGTGTTTGGATCAAATTCCCAGCTGCGGGCGCTTGCCGAGGTTTATGCAACTGATGAAGCAAAAGACAAATTTGTCGCTGATTTTATCGCTGCATGGACCAAGGTCATGAATGCTGACCGGTTTGACGTTGCCTAAGCCGGTAATCGGTAAAAAAATAACTGGTCACTAGACCATCACGGCATCCTGTCTTTCTGGCAGGGTGCCGTATTTTTATGGGCGTCTTATGCGGCAGAGACGCTGGTGTTGTGGGGTATTGGTGAAAAGAGAATGGCCTGATTGCTGGTTTAATCAAGGCTCTCATTTTCAAGAACGCCCCAGACCACCTGCCGCTTGATCCAGCCACGAACATCATCACTGGCAACGCGGCACCATGCTTTGGGACAGGATTGTAGCTCCATCAATGCCAGCCGTTCCGCCAGTGCAATAACATCTGACGCCTCATCAGGGTCGGCATAGATTTTTGCCATATTGGTCTGCACCAGCGCCATGCGCCGTAACGAGAGAACCGAGCCATGCATCCAGCCAGCCGTGCCGTCATGGTCAACAACCTTGCGCCAAATGCCGAATTCAGCATCGACCATAAGCGGCAGGCCGGCTTGGCGATATTGCCACAGAACCGGATATTCCCGCCCGGGTCCGGCGCGAAGGTTGGCCTCGTCAAACTTCAGCGTTACATAGCGCGGTACCGGCAAACCGCTGCCCCGCACGGTTAATTTGGCTTCTTGTGCGAATGCTGGCGTGGTAATCTGCCCGTCCAGCAAGCTGGTAGGTGATTTAAGCGATGGCACCAGCCAGAAAAGGCCAAAAACCAGTGTCAATGTCAGCGATTTTTGAAACATCACAATAAATTTTTTTTTCATGCTGCCCGTTGTTCTGGTAGAGTTCTAGCCGTACCTGTTGCAGAGTGATATGGGTTAAAGGTTAAATTCAATACCGGTATCGGTTGCGTCGCAAGCTTAGGATTTTTTCCGGCTAATTGCCAGTCGCAGTTCGGTATTTATGTCTAATTTGAGAGAGTTGTCTATGGTTCAAAGCAAACCAAAAGTAATTTTGACACGCAAGCTACCGGAAACCATCGAAACCCGGATGCGTGAGCTTTTTGACACGACATTAAACAATGATGACAAAGCTTTAACCCGCGACCAGCTGATTGCAGCAGTCCAAAGCGCCGATGTGTTAGTGCCGACTGTCACCGATAAGATTGACGCCGACTTAATTGCCAAGGCGGGCAAGCAGCTGCGGTTAATCGCCTCATTTGGAACTGGTGTTGATCATATTGATCTTGCGGCGGCAAAGGCGCAGGGCATTACCGTTACCAACACGCCCGGCGTGCTAACCGAAGATACGGCTGATGTGGCTATGGCGTTGATTTTGGCTGTGCCGCGCCGTATTGCCGAGGGTGATGCGCTGGCGCGTTCGGGCAAATGGAAGGGCTGGTCGCCAACGGGCATGCTTGGCCATCGCATTAATGGCAAGCGGCTTGGCATTATCGGCATGGGCCGGATTGGCGAGGCGGTTGCGCGGCGCGCGCGCGGTTTTGGTCTTTCGGTGCATTACCACAATCGTAAACCGGTTCATCCGCAGACAGAAGCAGAGCTTGAGGCGACTTACTGGGAATCACTCGAGCAAATGCTGGCACGGGTCGATATTGTTTCAGTGAATTGTCCACATACGCCGGCGACCAATCATTTATTGTCACGTGAGCGGTTATCATTGATGCAGCCCTCCGCCTATTTGGTGAATACATCACGCGGCGAGGTGATTGATGAGGCGGCGTTGGCCGAGCTGTTGGCGCAACGCCATATTGCCGGTGCAGGCCTGGATGTGTACAGCAATGAGCCAGACATTCTGGCAGGTCTTCGTGATCTGGCCAATGTTGTCCTGCTGCCGCATATCGGCTCGGCAACAATTGAGGGCCGTCTGCAAATGGGCGATAAGGTGATTATTAACGTGCAGACCTTCTGGGATGGCCATACCCCGCCTGATCGGGTGATCGAGGCAATGCTCTAGCCGCGGTTAATTTGCCAGCCAAGATCAGATCAACCGACCTCAAAACTTTCTGCCGCTGTTGCCGGACTTGCTGCCCCGCAGCACCCGCAATCATCGCGGGCGGTTGTTTGAATTTCCATGAAATCACTTCCCGCCGCTTCAATCAGCAATAGCCGTCCGGTAAGTGTCCTTGGTTTGCCAAGAATGATCTTGATCGTCTCAAGCGCCTGTAGCGTGCCAACTAAACCGGCAACGGGACCAAGGATACCTGCCTCAGAACAGCCCGGTGCCTGTTTTGCATTGGGCATTGCCGGAAAGACACAGCGGTAACAAGGGCTGCCAATATGGCCTTTGACACTGCTCTGGAACACTGAAACCTGGCCTTCCATTCGAACCGCACCACCAAACACCAGCGGTTTGCCGCAAGCATGGGCGGTATCCCCAAGAAGATAGCGGGTATCAGCATTATCGGTGCAATCAATGATGACATCATTCGGCGTAAACAGCTGCGCGGCATTACCGCTACTAAGCCGCAAATTAAGCTGCGAGACATGAATGGCAGGGTTGATCGCGCTTGCGGCCACTGCTGCCCGGCGTGATTTGGACCTGCCAACATCGCTGTCATTATAAATCACCTGCCGGTTTAAATCGGTGCGCGACACATCATCATGGTCAATGATGGTGATGTTACCAATTCCGGCGGCGGCAAGATACATGATCACCGGCGCACCAAGTCCGCCAGCACCAACCACCAGTACCCGCGCCGCAAGCAGCTTTTCCTGACCCTCTTCGCCAATCGCCGGCATGATGGCCTGACGGGCATAGCGTTCTAAATCTTCGTCACTTAGCATAATGTCTCACAAACCTGTTGATCCAAACCCACCAGCCGCACGCTGGGTTGTGTCAAGATCATCCACCTCAACCGGCGTCATTATTGTCACCGCGGCAATCACCATCTGTGCAATGCGCATACCGCGGGTGATGGTAAAATCTTCGGATCCGGCATTCATCAGAATTACGGCAATTTCGCCCCGATAGTCACTATCAATCGTACCGGGCGCATTGGCAACGGTAATTCCATGCTTTAGCGCGAGTCCTGAGCGTGGCCGGATTTGTGCTTCATAATTGGCGGGCAAGGCCATGGCAAAACCGGTGGGAATGGCCTGCCGCATGCCTGGCTGTAGGGTGATGGGCTGATCAATTGCAGCGGCAA
This sequence comes from Alphaproteobacteria bacterium LSUCC0396, assembly GCA_041228345.1. NCBI lineage: Bacteria > Pseudomonadati > Pseudomonadota > Alphaproteobacteria > Alphaproteobacteria bacterium LSUCC0396. The sequence goes on from CP166131.1 coordinate 1,559,842, forward strand.
GGTCAAGCCCGGCTGCACCGCCGGTTGCATAGGATGGCAGCGGCAGATCATCGGCATGATCAAGACGTTTAAAGTTCACAGAAATTGTCGTCATGATGAATATTCTGCTTCGATTTGATCGGCCAGCTTTTCAGCAAGCTCGGTTTTCTGCATTCGCGGCCATTCCTCGACGCGGTCGCTGGTAAGCAGCATAGCCTGATTTAGGGCACTGCCAAAAACCGGGTCATCACTGCCGCCAACCTGATTGGCAATGATCCAGTCACAGCCTTTGCGGCGGCGCTTTGCGGCAGCATTTGCCAATAGATTTTCAGTTTCGGCAGCAAATCCGATCACCAACTTTGGCCGGTTTGGTGCGGTCGATAATATAGCGAGAATATCGGGGTTCTGGCATAGCTCTAGGGTCATGCCGGCATCGGGGTTTTTGGGTTTTTTCAGTTTCTGATCTGCTGCGGTTTTTACCCGCCAATCCGCCACTGCCGCGGCGCAAATTGCAATATCTGCGGGCAAAGCCGCAGTGCAAGCAGCCAGCATTTGGTCAGCAGTTGTCACATTGACAAGGCTTACATTTGTCGGTGCAGGCTCGGTAACAGGTCCGCTTATCAATGTCACAACCGCGCCCCTCTTCGCCAGCGCAGCGGCAATGGCATGCCCTTGTTTTCCCGATGACCGGTTTGCAATAAACCGCACTTTATCAATCGGCTCAATTGTTGGGCCGGAAGTTATCAGAATATGTTTGCCACTTAGAGGGCCCGACGTGCCAGCATCAGAAATCGTGCCAGAAATCGTGCCAGAATCGTCCCGCGCAGCATTTGCCGGAAGTAACCGCATCGCAGCAGCAGCGATCATCGCTGGCTCACACATCCGGCCCTCGCCCTCTTCGCCGCAGGCTGTATCGCCACTAACAGGCCCGATCATCTCGACACCGCGCTGGCGCAAACTGGCAAAATTGCTTTGCGTTGCTGGATGCGCCCACATTGCCGGATTCATTGCTGGTGCCATCGCCACCCTTGCCGTGGTGGCAAGCAGGATTGTGGTCGCCAGATCATCGGCAATACCAGCGTTGGCGCGTGCCATGAAATTTGCTGTTGCCGGCACCACAAGAACCAGATCAGCCGACCGTGCCAGCCGGATATGCCCCATCTCGGCCTCATCGGTTAGCGAAAATAAACTGTCATAGCATTTCTCACCGGTCAGTGCGGCAAGACTAAGCGGGGTGATAAACTGTTTGGCGCTATCGGTCATTACACCGGTTACATGGGCCCCTAATTGCTGGAGCTGGCGTGCGACCTCCAGCGCCTTATAGGCGGCAATCCCACCGGCAACAATTAACAAGATGCGCGGACCTTTATGGTTGCCAAGTGACGCGGCGTGCGGCGTTATCGCCGCAGGGCTAGCCATAATTTCGAGATCATCGGGGCGAAGCTGATAGCCTTTGGCGGTGAGCGCGGCATAGATAATGGGCTTGGCGCGTTCGGGTAACTGGCCACGGGCGAGGTAATTGCTGATGGCGCTCGGCCCCACATCGAGCAATTGTTGCATCGCATGGCGCCCACCCAGAGCTGTCAAAATTGCTGATAAGTTCACAGGAAATGCCTTTTTCATGTAATAAAGAAAGTTATATCACAAAAAATCACAATATTTTCATTTTTTCAAAAATCACTGATAATTTGTGAAAAAACTTGCAATAGCCAATAATAACGCTAGGACCGCGACAAGGCCGGGCCAAACCGGCGCCGATGGTTTTGCCGGTTTTTGCTGATGAGCCTCAAGATCGGCAAGATATTTCGGCAAATGAGAGATGATTTGCACCGCATCATCCAAAATCTGCTCGGCACGTTTTTTCACACTGGCTTCACGCTGCATCCAAGCCTCGGCAAGTGGCCGTGATAATTGCCACATATCGGCGCCGGGGTTTAATTGCCGTGCCACGCCTTCGGCCATCATCATGGTTTTCTGCAACAGATTATATTGCGGCTGAACCTCAATTTCAAAGCGGGTGGCAAGCTGGAAAATCTGCCCAAGCACAAGACCAAGCGAGACCTCGCCAAGCGGTTTGCCCATAACCGGGTCGGCAACCGCACGAACTGATTGTGAAAACTGGTGCGTCGACACGCCCTCGCCAAGCATGCCGGCGTCTTTATGCAAACGTGCCACCATATCATAGTCGCGGTCTAGCATGGCACTTAGCAGGCGTGCCAGAAACAGCCGGTCTTGGAAATCGAGATAGCCCATAATGCCAAAATCAATCGGGACTAAAATACCGTCGGGGCGCACAAAGATATTTCCCGGATGCATATCCGCATGGAAATACCCGTCGCGGAACACCTGATTGAAAAAGCTTCTGGCGGCATATTCGGTAATTTTTTCGATATTATGTCCGGCCTTGCCCAGTCCAGCGATATCATCAATCCGGATCCCGTCCACCCATTCGATGATTAGCATCTGGCTGGTGCTGTTTTCCAGATCCACCCACGGCACATAAATACCCTCATCATCGCGCATATTATCGGCAAGGCGTCCGGCCGCTGCGGCCTCAAGGCGCAGGTCAAGCTCCATCTCAGATAGCTGGCCAAACTGTTTGACAGCCGTGACCAGATGCAGCCGCCGCAAGGCCGGTGCCAGCCATTCCAGTATCTGCGCCAGCGAGTAAAACAGCGCCGTGTCAGCCTGCATATGCTTGTGAATATCGGGGCGCAGCAATTTGACCGCCACTTCGCGCCCGTCAAATAGTGTCGCGCGATGCACTTGGGCAATTGACGCGGCGGCAACGGCAGCATCATCAAACTTGGCAAACATATCTTCAATCGGCTGGCCAATTTCACGGGCAACGATCTGGCGCGCCCGCGCGGCGGCAAAGGGTGGTAACCGGTCTTGCAGCATGGCCAAGGACTGTCCCAATGACGGGCCAATTAAATCTGCGCGTGTCGAGAGCGCCTGGCCAAATTTGATAAAGCCTGGCCCCAATCTGGCTAATGCATGACATAACGCGCCGCCAGCATCATTAACGGCACTTCGCGAGCGAACGGCTTTGTCGAGAAAGCGGCAAATCTGCCGCAGCCATCCGGGCAAAAGCGTGATATTGGCAACATGACCTAAAACGCCAGCGCGCCCCAGATGCCAGGCGATATTCGGCAAGCGTAATAACGCACGGATCATGGACAGGCTGCGCACCACCATTAATCGAGTTTCCAGCCAGAATGGATACAAGCGATCCCCGCCGACAGGCTGCGCACCCGTATCTGCACAAAACCGGCTTCGGCAAACATATCGGCAAGGACTTCCTTTGTTGGAAACTGGCGGATCGACTCGGCCAGATAGCGATAGCTGTCTGCATCACCGGCGATCATCTGGCCCATTACCGGCAGAACATTAAACGACCAGCTGTCATAAAGCCTTGCCAATGGGCGGCTTTGTACATGAGAAAATTCCAGACAGAGAAAGCGTCCGCCCGGCTTTAAAACCCGGTAGGCTTCGTTTAGTGCGGCCTGCCGGTCAGTGACATTGCGAAGCCCGAAAGCGATGGTAACAAAATCGGCGCTATGATCATCAAACGGCAGTGTTTCAGCATTGGCAACAGCCCAGCGCAGACGATGCGCCATCTTTTGCAGGTCGCGCCGTCCACGACCTGCCGCAAGCATGGCGTGATTAATATCGGTAATTACCGCCTCACCACCGCCGCTGCGCAGAAACCGTAGTGAGATATCACCAGTGCCGCCAGCCAGATCAATCAGCTTTTGATACGGTTGCGGCGCCATCCAGTCAATCATCGCGGCTTTCCACAGCCGGTGAATACCGCCACTCATGACGTCATTCATGATGTCATAGCGACTGGCAACCGAATCGAAGACGCCGCGTACCATGCGTGCCTTTTCGCCGCGCTGAACGGTGCGAAAGCCAAAATCTATGGTATCGTCATCATGGTCAGCCGCGTTATTATGTGAAACACGGTCGGTATATGAATTTTGCTGATCCGCTTTGCCAAAGGCAGGGTCTGTCATGATTAATGTCCTAAAAGAATGCAAAAAAGCCAGATTATCTATATCAGCCTGACGCCAATTCCGAAATGATCTTCACCAATTCATTTGATCGTTTTGCCGGATCACCAGATAAATGTCCCTCTATTTTCATTTTGAAACGAGCCAAATCCAATGCCTGAATTGCCCGAAGTTGAAACTGTCAAGCTAGCGCTAGTGCCCGCATTGCAGGGCCGTATGGTGCGTCAGGCCTATGTTGGCCGCAAGGATTTACGCTGGCCCCTGCCGGAAAATTTGGCCGAACGTTTGACCGGACGCTATTTTACCCAGCTTAGCCGGCGCGGCAAATATGTATTGATGACGCTTGATAATGCCGAGGTGTTGTTACTGCATCTTGGCATGTCTGGATCAATCCGTATTCACCAATCGCCACCCCAATTGGGCAAGCACGACCATTTTATGCTTGAAATGGCACCAGCGCATGATCAAGATCTAGCGTCTTATGTTGTATTGAATGATCCGCGCCGGTTTGGCTGGATTGACCTTTTTGCCGAATCGGAAATGCCGAACCACAAATTACTAAGCGGCATGGGCCCAGAGCCGCTGGGTAATGAATTTTCTGCGGCCCATCTCAAGGCCGTGTTTCAGGGCCGGACCGGCCCGATAAAGAACGCGCTTTTGAACCAGCAATTGATTGCCGGCATTGGCAATATCTATGCTAGCGAGGCCCTGTTCTATGCGGGGATTTCGCCGCGCCGCAAGGCCAGTACAATTGCTGGTCGGCGCGCCGAACGGCTGGCGGCATCGATTGTTTCGGTATTGCGCGCCGCGATTGAAGATGGCGGCACATCGCTTCGCGATCATGTGCAGCCGGGTGGCGAGATCGGCTATTTTGTCCAACGCCTTGCCGTTTATGGGCGGGCGGGAGAGCCCTGTCCGGTTTGTGCTGAACCGGTAAAGACCCTGATCCAGTCGGGCCGATCCAGTTTTTACTGTTCTCGCTGCCAAGGCTAGGTTTATAGTAAAGCTCCAGTCAATTAACAGCGGTGATCCAAATGATCCTGTCGTGTCACAAGCTTTTTACACTCATTTATCGTGGCCTTGCGAGGGCTTGCTTGTTGATCTTGCTTGGCGGCGGACTGCTTGGCGGCCAGCCAGCGTTAGCCGAGGCGCCGCAACTGCGGTGGGCAGGTGATGTGCCGATCATGCAGGGGTGGGAAATTGAACCTGAGCTGGGTTTTGCCTTTGATTCGCCGAATGGGCGTATTGTGATGATTTTTGCGTCATCGGCGGCCAGTGAAGATGCGGTTATGGCGTTCTATGGGAAAAGCTTGGCACAACTTGGTTGGACGGGCGGTGCCGGAAATTGGTCGCGTGATGCGGAAAAGCTGGTGATTGGCAAGGTTGAAACCGCGCGCGGCCCGCTTTGGCGATTAATGCTGCAACCGCGCTAGCGTCTGTTTTAAGTGTTGATTAGCGGCTGAAGCCAAGGCTGGTGTTAAAACCTGCGGTATCCGAATGATGGCAAAATCGCTTGACGATGATGGCAAAATAGGCCTATAAGCCCGCTTCAGTTACGTATTTTCGAACGACAGGGACGTAAAAACCCGATGGCAAATCATAAGTCTTCCAAAAAGCGGATCATCCGCAACGCCAACCGCGCCATGATCAATGGTGCCCGCATGAGCCGGATCCGTACTTTTGTGAAAAAAGTGGAAACAGCCATTGCATCTGGGGATGCGAATAGTGCGCGCGAGGCCCTTCGTGAGGCACAGCCGGAAATGCAGCGCGGAGTATCACGCGGTATTCTGCATAAAAATACCGTATCACGGAAAATTTCACGCCTTGCAGCCCGGGTCAAAGCCCTCGCCGCATAGGGGTGTAATCGCCGCCTACTAGGCCTTTGCTTCATCCGCGGCGGCGTGATGTTGCTGCCTAGATGCGCGAAGCATGCTTGTATTTAGGGGCGAATCACCAGCGCTGCACTGAAAAAAGCGGAAACATCATTCAAAAGCCTGCTCCTGAAAAATTGGGAGCGGGCTTTTTTGCGTTTTTTTGAGACTCAAAATGATGATGTGATGGTTGTGGGTGTAGCGTTGCCAAAACTGGTAGACGACACTTAGCGCAAAAAATTGGCATATTGGATTATCTAAACGCGATTCGGCATTTGATTGTGTTTGGTTTTTCCCTGAAATGGCGGTTTTCCGTGCAGGTTTATGTCAATAGAAATAAGCGTCATTTTAAGAGGTTTATTTTGCTCTTTACCCTTATTGCTCTCTTGCAACACAGGGCGAAAGGTCGGTATTCTCAAACTTCATCACCGGGGGTCTTAGTCGCAATATTCGTCGGCAGCCATGCCCATTAGTTGGGATGAAATTTAAACCCATTTGGAGGCGTGGCAGATGTCTGGCGATATGTCGAATAACCCTGATACAACGACAACGCTGCACGCATATACCGACGCCGCGACAAATACCCCATCCACCAGTTTGCCAACAGCGCCAGCCCCATCCGCTGCTGATGCAGATCATCCGCGCAGTGATGACAGCATCGTGCAGGCCTGTTGGGGACGTGTGAACCAGCGGATGCGCAACGACATTGGTGACGCCGCATGGCGCCATTGGATTAAGCCGCTTCGTGTTAGCCGGCTTGAGGATGGCACGTTAACGCTGGAGGCCGAGTCAACCTTGGCCCGCGAGCGGGTAAGCAGCCAATATGCCGATCGGCTGCGGGTAATTTCGGCGGCTGAATTCAGTGATCTGTCTCCGGCAATCCGGCATATTGAGGTGCGTCTTGCCGCTGGCAGGGGCCGGACCGCACAGCCGCACCGGCTCAGCGAGCAGAGGCAAGCCGCTGCACCCGTTTCCCCGGCCGCATCAAATCAACCGCGTGAGCGCAGTGACGATTTGATGGCGGGACTTGATCCGCGTTATACATTTGCTAATTTCGTTGTTGGCAAGCCGAATGAGTTGGCTTTTGCGGTTGCTCGCCGCACCGCCGAAAGCGAAAAAGTTGCGTTTAATCCCCTGTTCCTCTACGGCGGCGTTGGTCTTGGAAAAACCCATTTGATGCACGCGATTGCATGGCATATCCGCCAGCAATCCCCTGCGCGTAAAGTGCTGTATCTGTCAGCTGAAAAATTCATGTATCGCTTTGTTCGTGCGCTGCGGTTCCGCGATACGATGTCATTCAAGGAACAGTTCCGTTCGGTTGACGTGTTGATGATTGACGATGTGCAATTCATCAGCGGCAAGGATTCAACCCAAGAAGAATTTTTCCATACCTTTAATGCGCTGGTTGAAGACGGCCGTCAGGTAATCATCTCGGCAGATAAATCGCCAACTGACCTTGAGGGCATGGAAGAAAGACTTCGTTCACGCCTTGGCTGGGGCATGGTGGCCGATATCCATCCGGCGGACTATGAATTGCGGCTCGGTATCCTGCAGTCAAAGGCGGAACAGGCATCGGTCGAGGTTGCTGATAAGGTACTGGAATTCATGGCGCACCGCATTGTAAGCAATGTGCGAGAGCTTGAGGGTGCGTTAAACCGTATTCTGGCCCATGCGATGCTGGTTGGCCGTGAAATCACCATTGAGAGTGCGGCTGAACTGCTTGCCGATTTGTTGCGTGCCAGTAGCCGTCAGGTTAGCGTTGACGCCATTCAAAAGCGCGTTGCGGCGCATTATGATGTCCGGGTTAGTGAAATGTTTTCGGCGCGCCGGTCACGCGATATTGCGCGGCCGCGTCAGGTGGCGATGTATTTGGCGAAAAACCTGACATCATTATCCTATCCCGATATTGGCCGGCAATTTGGTGGCCGCGACCATACAACTGTTATGCACGCTGTTAAAACAATCGATTCACTGTCAAAAAGTGATGGCCAGCTTGCCGAAGATGTCCAGCTGCTAAAATCGATTCTGGCGGGTTAGAAACCAACATTTTCAAGGGCTGAATTTAGCCCCATGGCCATAGGGCCGCGAATCGGTAAAAATCCAATATTTTGATGCTTGTTTGTTAATCTCATGCTATATTTTGTAGATAGCGTGGATTGGCCGTTTAACGGCATCGTAACAATACGAAAACTGCCCTAAAAAAAGAGAAAGCTGATGAAACTGACCATTGATCGTATGAGCCTGTTGCGGCCCCTGGGTCATGTGCAATCTGTTGTTGAACGGCGTAACACCATTCCCATTCTGGCGAATGTTGTGCTTCGCGCTGAAGATGGCGGGTTGTCATTTACCGCGACTGATATGGACATGGATATTGCCACTGAAGTTGGCTGTTCGGTGATGACGTCTGGCACCACCACGATGTCGGCACATCTATTATATGATATCGCCCGCAAGCTGCCTGATGGTGCCGAAGTTGAAATCGCGGTCAGTGATGGCCATGCGATGGTCAGTGCGGGTCGGTCAAGCTTTCGCCTGCCAACCCTGCCGGTTGAGGATTTTCCAGCGATTAGCAGCAATGAATTGCCGGTGAATTTTTCCCTGACCGCAGCCGATATGCGCGATCTGATTGATGCAACACGCTTTGCCATCTCGACCGAAGAAACCCGTTATTATCTGAACGGCATTTATCTCCATAAAGCCGAATCTGGTGAGTTATGTGCAGTGGCAACTGATGGCCATCGTCTTGCGTTAACGCGTCAGGCATTGCCGTCAGGTGCGGCGCAAATGCCGTCAATCATCCTTCCCCGCAAGGCGGTCAGCGAATTGCGCAAGCTGCTTGATGATTTTGACGGTGATGTCGAGGTTGGTCTGTCTGAAACCCGCGCTGAATTCCGCTTTGGCGTTGTGCGGCTGACCAGTAAATTGATTGATGGCACATTCCCTGACTATACCCGGGTAATTCCGGTGGGTAATGACCGCATCATGCAGGTGGATGTAAGTGCTTTTTCCGCCGCTGTTGATCGCGTATCAACCATCGCCTCGGAAAAATCACGATCTGTTAAGATGGGGCTAAAGCCGGGAATTCTTACTCTGTCTGCCAGCAACACCGACGCGTCAAGTGCGACCGAAGAGCTGGAAGTGTCATATGATGGCGCCGAAATGGAAATCGGTTTTAATGCGCGTTATCTCTTGGATATTGCCGGTCAGGTGAACAGCGATATGGTCGAGTTTGCGCTGGCTGATCAGGGCTCGCCAAGCCTTGTCCGTGCTCCGGGTGACGAATCTAGTTTATTTGTTTTGATGCCAATGCGTGTGTGAGTGACATTTGACCAGTGTTTCGCCAAAGATAAAGCCGGTTGTCGCCCTTGAGGTCGACAATGCCAATGCCTCAAAACGCAGCTGGCTATCACGTTTGAAACTTGATCATTTTCGTAACTATCGCCGAGCTGATCTTGCAATTCATGCCGGTCAGCTAGTGATCCTTGGCGATAATGGTGCTGGCAAAACTAACCTTCTTGAGGCGGTATCATTGCTTGCGCCCGGGCGTGGAATGCGGCGCGCTAGAACCGAACATTTTGCCTACCGGGCCAATGGAATTGATATGGCGGCAGATGGCAGTGATGTGGCTGATGCTGGCCGGATGGATTGGGCGGTGGCAGCGGTTCTGGAAAATGAAGATAGCCGTGTGCAGATCGGTACTGGCGTTCCACAATCGGCGAAACAGGGCAACCGGATCATGCGTCTTGAGGGCGTGACGGTTTCGCAGGCCGAGCTTGGGTGCCGTTTGGCGGTATCATGGTTAACGCCGCAGATGGATGGTATTTTTCTGGATAGTCCGGCGGCACGGCGGCGATTTCTTGACCGGTTGGTGATTGCATTTGATCCAGCGCATATTGGCCGAATGTCACGCTATGAAAAGGCGCTTCGCCAACGCGCGCATCTCTTGGCCGAACAGCGCGGTGATGATGTGTGGTTTACCGCGCTTGAGTCGGTGCTTGCTGAAACAGCGGTGGCTGTAACGGCGGCGCGGCAATCACTGATAAAGGCATTGAACGAAGAGGCGGCACGCGGCTGGTTTGGTTTCCCGGGTGTTGAATTACTGCTTGGCGGTGATACCGAGACATGGTTGTCGGAAATGCCGGCCTTGGCGGTGGAGGATCAATTGATGCTGGCTGCGCGCACGGCGCGATTAAATGGCGAGCTATCAATGCCGGGCCCACATGGCAGCGAGTTTCAGGCGGTACATCTTGCCAGTCAGACGCCCGCAAATCGGGCCTCAACCGGACAGCAGAAAGCCATGTTGATTGCGGTCATTCTGGCTCATGCGCGGTTGCAGGATCGGCGGCTTGGGCGGGTACCGGTGATGCTGTTTGATGATGTGGCGGCACATCTGGATGCACGGCGACGCAGCGCCTTGTTCGATGCAGTGCAATGTCTTGGTGGCCAATGCTGGTACAGCGGCACTGATGACGTTCAATTTAACGAGCTTGGAAAAACAGCTCAATTTGTAAAGATTTTGCCAGCACAGGGTGCTGGCGGCACACCAGTCTTTGAGGTGATATGATGAATGATGATGAAACCCCGATCGCGGACGAAAATTACGGCGCGGATTCGATTAAGGTCCTTCGCGGGCTGGATGCGGTTCGCAAGCGGCCGGGAATGTATATCGGCGATACCGATGACGGGTCAGGCCTTCATCATATGGTTTATGAGGTGGTGGATAACGCCATTGACGAGGCGCTTGCCGGTCATTGTGATATTGTCATCGTCAAGTTGAATGCCAATGGCTCGGTCACCGTTACCGATAATGGTCGCGGTATTCCAGTTGACATCCACGCCGAAGAAGGCGTATCGGCAGCCGAGGTGATCATGACCCAGCTGCACGCTGGCGGCAAGTTTGATAATAATTCCTACAAGGTTTCGGGCGGCCTGCACGGGGTTGGCGTTTCAGTGGTTAACGCCCTGTCTGAATGGTTGGAGCTGGTTATTTTTCGGAATGGAAAACAGCACCGGATTACCTTTAAAATGGGTGATGCTGATGGGCCGCTAGAAATTATTGGTGACGCTGCAGGTGAAAGTGGAACGCACGTAACCTTCATGCCATCGACTGATATTTTTGCCCATATCAATTTTGATTTTACTACGCTTGAGCATCGTTTGCGCGAACTGGCCTTTTTGAATAGTGGTGTACGCATTCGCCTTGCTGACGAGCGCAATGCTGATGGCGCTGTATCTGAATTTTATTTTGATGGCGGTCTATCGGCGTTTGTGGAATATCTGAACCGGTCACGCAATGCCTTGCACCCGACTATTATTGCAAATAGTACCCGCGATGATATCGCTGTTGAATTGGCGCTGGCATGGACAGATTCGTTCCATGAAAACACCTTATGTTTCACCAATAATATTCCGCAACGTGATGGCGGCGCGCATCTGGCTGGTTTCCGCGGGGCAATGACCCGAGTGGTGAATAACTATGCCCAGCAAAGCGGCATTGCAAAAAAGGAAAAGGTTCAGCTAACTGGTGAAGATTCGCGCGAAGGCCTGACCGCAATTGTTTCGGTTAAAGTGCCTGATCCGAAATTCTCGTCGCAGACCAAAGATAAATTAGTATCATCCGAAGTGCGGCCAGTGGTCGAAAATGCTGTTGCTGATTGCCTGACCCAATGGTTTGAAGAACATCCCGCTGATGCCAAGCGTATCGTCTCTAAGGCCTATGAGGCGGCCGCTGCACGTGAAGCTGCAAGGAAGGCGCGCGATCTGACCCGGCGCAAAGGCATTATGGATATTGCCAGCCTTCCGGGCAAGCTGGCCGATTGCCAAGAACGTGATCCGGCAAAATCTGAAGTGTTTCTGGTTGAGGGTGATTCGGCCGGTGGTTCGGCAAAACAGGGCCGTGACCGCGCCAATCAGGCGATCTTGCCCCTGCGCGGTAAAATCCTCAATGTTGAGCGTGCGCGTCTTGATAAGATGCTGTCATCAGCCGAGATTGGCACGCTGATCACCGCGATTGGTGCGGGGGTTGGCAATGCCGAGATGGATGTTGAAAAAATCCGTTATCACAAGGTCGTTATCATGACTGATGCGGATGTCGACGGCAGCCATATCCGCACGCTTTTATTGACGTTCTTTTTCCGGCATATGCGCCCGCTGATCGAAAAGGGCTATCTCTACATTGCGCAGCCGCCGCTGTTTCGCGCCAAACGTGGGCAGTCTGAAGTGTATCTGAAAGACCAGCGCGATTTGGATATCTATCTGATGGAAGCCGGTTTGAAAGATGCTGTTTTGACAATTCCAGATGGCAGCCAGATGGCAGGGCCCGACCTTGCCGATGCGGCAAATTTAGCCGTCGCGACAAGCCGCCTTATTGAAACTGTTGGCCGTCATTTGGGCAGCCGTGATGTGATTGAACAGGCGGCGATTGCGGGCCTAATAAATCCTGAAATGTTGGGTAATGTCGAGGCTGCTGAATATCTTGCAAAACGTCTTGAGGCGAAGGCTGACAGTCTTGAGAAGGGCTGGTCTGGTGCCGTTGAGGACACAGAAAATGGTCCGGCGCTTGTCGTGCAACGCCGGCTTCGCGGTATTACCGAACGCCATGTCATTGACCGCCGGATTGTTACAACTGGCGAGGCACGCCGCCTTGATGAGGCAGCAACCCATCTGCAAACAATTTATGGCAAAGCTGCTATATTGCGGATCGCCAATCAGCAAATCACTATAAACGGCCCAACTGAATTATCACAGCTGATTTTCCAGACTGGGCGGAAAGGTGCGCAAATCTCGCGCTATAAGGGCCTTGGGGAAATGAACCCGAGCCAGCTATGGGAAACGACGCTTGATCCTGAACAGCGGATTTTGTTGCAGGTGACCATTGATCAGGAAGATGAAGCCGATAACGCGTTTTCAACGCTGATGGGCGAGGCGGTTGAAGAACGCCGTAACTTCATTCAGGAGAATGCACTTCGTGTCGCTAATCTCGACGTTTAAATCGCTATAAAATTGGCTGACTCCAGGGGGGCAAAGCCAACATAAAGGACAGATAATGCCGCTCCGGCAGTTATATTCAGGCGCCGATGCCGGTATGAGCAATCCGATTGACGTCCGGGTGATTTTGACCATCCGCTGGGTGGCGATTATCGGACAGGCGGCAGCGCTGTTGTTCACCTATTTGTTTTTGGGGCTGGATCTACCGTTATTGCCAGCTTTGGTCGTGATTAGCCTGTCGGTTGCGGTCAATCTCTGGCAGATCATGCAGCCGCCACAAAGCCGTCAAAACCACGAACAGAACTCGTTGACGCTTGGCTTTGACGTTGTCCAGCTGGCCGGCCTGCTTTACCTCACCGGCGGATTGCTCAATCCGTTTTCGGTGATGATTTTGGCGCCAGTGGTGGTGTCGGCGGCGGTATTGCGGCGTAAATCAACCTTGATGCTGATCGGTTTGGTCGCAGCTTCGGTTAGTTTTCTGGTAATTTTCAGCCACCCGCTTGACTGGCGGCAGGATGTTCAACTGCCGCCCTATTACTTGGTCGGGGTCTGGATGGCGCTGATTTTGTCCAGCTGTTTTCTGGGCGGCTATACATGGTGGGTTGCATCAAATGCGCGCCGGTTGTCGGCGGCGTTGACCGAGGCAAGATTTGCCATCGCCGAAGAGCAGCAAGTGCGGGCGCTTGGCTCGCTGGCAACGGCGGCGGCGCATAAGCTTGGATCTCCATTGAACACCATTACCGTCATTGGTCATGAGCTTGCCCGCGATATATCCCCTGATGATCCGATTTATGAGGATATCCAGCTGCTGCGTGCCGAAATTGAACGCTGCCGGGTGATTCTAAGCGAGCTTGACGTGGTTCAGGGGCGCCGCGCCATCGCCGAAGAGCCGCCAGTTCCGGTGACGTTGATTTTAGAAGAAGTGATTTATCAGCGGCTTGGCAGTGACTCAATTAATTTTGTAATCACCCATAGCGGTACCAGCGATGTTGAAATTCCGACGGTAACGCAACGTCCTGAATGGATCCATGCGCTAGAAAATCTACTGCAAAATGCCAAACAATTTGCAGTTCACGAGGTCAATATCCATATAGAGTGGAGCGCCGATGATATCGGGATCAAAATCGGTGATGACGGCCCGGGGTTTTCAGCCTCAATTTTGGCGCAGGCGGGGCAGCCTTGGAATAGTAGCCGCCGGGGTAAAGGCGGGCATCGCGGCTTGGGTCTATTTATCGCGCGTAGCTTAATCGAGTCGATTGGCGGGTCGGTAAAGTTTGGAAATGCGATCGGCGGCGGCAGCATGGTTGAAGTGAGTGTGCCGCGGTCGGTCTTGTAATAAAGGCACCGTTATAAAGGCCTCTAATGAGGGCAGTGATCGTCACATTTTTATAAGGTTGGCTGGGCAGGAACCGGGCCGTTTCATTGATAGAGGTTTTCACAAGGTGGAGATGGTTGTGACAGATAAAACACTATTGATTCTTGACGATGATGCACCGCTTCGTGGCCGGTTGCGCCGCGCGATGGAAGTCCGCGGTTTTGAGGTGATGGATGCTGGCACAGTTCAAGAAGGTGTTGAGATGGTGCGCAAAACGCCGCCTGCCTTTGCCATTCTTGATATGAAGCTAGAAGACGGTACCGGCCTGACACTGGTTCAAGAATTACGCAAAAAACGCGCCGATTGCCGCATCGTTATGTTGACCGGCTTTGGCAATATCGCCACCGCCGTGGCCGCGGTAAAGGCGGGCGCATTGGATTATCTGCCAAAACCTGCTGATCCTGATCAGATTAACGCCGCGCTTATGCAATCAGGCGATGAAATGCCGCCACCACCCCAAGACCCGATGAGTGCTGATCGGGTTCGCTGGGAGCATATTCAGCGGGTCTATGAGCAATGCGGGCGCAACGTATCCGAGACGGCACGCCGTCTTCGAATGCACCGCCGCACATTGCAACGTATCTTAAGCAAGCACGCACCGCGTGATTGACCTTCGTCATCCATCCGATTAAACCAACTGAATAGGCTAGCCGGTTACCGCAAGGCCTTCTGGATGGTTTTGGGAAAATCAAAATGCAAAAATCATATCGCTTTTTGAGCGGCGTCGATGATGCCGCCTTTTGTCAGCGCGTTTCGGATGTGCTTGCTGAGGGTTATGTTTTATATGGTAATCCGGTAATGGTCATGGATAATGGCAGCCGGATTGTCGGTCAGGCGGTTATTTTGCCAGATGTGGCAAACGGCCAGGATGCAGCGAACAGGAACAGCAGCCGTGACTGAAAAGGATTATCAAATAGCCACAAAGCTAGTGCGTGGCGGTCAGCACCGGTCAGAAAATCGCGAAACCTCAGAAGCGTTATATATGACGTCTGGTTTTGTTTATGATTCGGCCGAGCAGGCGGCGGCGGCGTTTCGTGATGAGATTGATACATTTGTCTATTCGCGTTATGGCAACCCGACTGTCAAGATGTTCGAGCAGCGTCTGGCGTTGCTTGAAGGTGCTGAGGCGTGCCGCGCCACGGGCACCGGTATGGCGGCTGTATTTGGGGCGCTTGCCTGCCAGCTGGAAAGCGGCGACCGTATTGTTGCCAGCCGCGCCCTGTTTGGTGCCTGTCATGCCATTGTTACGAAAATCCTGCCAAAATGGGGGGTCAAGACCGAGCTTGTCGACGGAACTGATCTTTCCGCATGGCAAGCCGCATTAAAAACGCCGGCCAAGCTGGTGTTTCTGGAAAGCCCATCAAATCCGGTTCTCGAACTTGTTGATATTGCCGCGGTAAGCGCGCTTGCGCATAAGGCGGGGGCGGTTGTTGTGGTCGATAATGTGTTTGCCTCGCCGCTTTATCAAAAGCCGCTGGAGCTTGGCGCTGACATCGTTATTTATTCGACAACGAAACATATTGACGGTCAGGGTCGATTGCTGGGTGGCGCGGTTCTTGGCAAGGCCAGCTTTGTCGAAGATGTGTTTTTGCCTTTTTACCGTCAGACCGGTGCAGCAATCAGCGCCTTTAACGCTTGGGTGATGTTAAAATCACTGGAAACATTGCCGCTGCGGGTGGCGGCACAAACTGAAAATGCGCATCATGTGGCGGCGTTTTTACATGCGCATCAAAAGGTAAAATCGATCCGTTACCCCGGGCATGAAAGCCATCCACAGCATGACCTTGCCAAACGTCAGATGAGTGGCTTTGGCAATATGCTGGCGTTTGAAATTGACGGGGATCAGGGAACGGCCTTCCGCTTTTTAAATGGCCTGCAACTGATCGATATCTCGAATAATCTTGGCGATTCAAAATCGCTGGCCTGTCACCCCTTTACCACGACGCACGCTAATCTAAGTGATGAAGATCGCGCCAGCCTGAATATAACGCCAAGCCATGTCAGGCTGTCGGTTGGGCTGGAGGATAAGATTGATTTGATTGCCGATCTTAAGGCGGCTCTGGCGGCAGCGGGCTGAGGTTTTTGACGCGCCCGCTAAACAAAGTTTGATTATCAATGATCGAAAGCGACGCATTTGCCCTGATGCCGCGTTACCTTGTGATGCTGCGTTGGTTGACCTATATTGAAACAGGCGGGATTTTTAGGTTAAAAAATGCCCAAAAGGCTGAATTTGATTGTCTTGAAACGGCTGTCTTCCAATTTGAATTAAAGGACTAGTTGCGTGAATTTTTTTGCTGATATCCTGTCCAGCCTATTTGACCGCAAACTTGGTCTGGTTAGTCGTGCAAAGGATGATAATCAGCCCATTGATGTATTGTGCCAGGCGTTATTATCGAGCCGCGGTGACGTATCAGGCATGTCACTGGCGCAGCTTATCCTTGATCGATATGCCGCCCTTGATGACGCTGATAAACTGGCGTGGTTTTCACTTTTGGCAAACGATATGGATGTGCCAACCGATATGGCGATTGCCGCGATTAAAGCCTATCAGACTACCCCATCAGCAAAAAGCTATGAGGATATGATTGCAACGGTTGAGCCGGCAAGATTGCAATTGATCCGGCGGTTAAATCAGACGCATGACGCCACCGCAAAACTGGTGAAAATGCGCGAAGATTTGATCCGGTTTCTTCCCGAACACCCGCATCTGGGCAAATTGAATGTCGATTTCAAACATCTGTTTGCCTCATGGTTTAATCGGGGTTTTCTGGTGCTGCGGCCCATAAGCTGGTCAAGCCCGGCGGATATTCTGGAAAAAATCATCACTTATGAATCGGTCCATGAAATTGAAAACTGGGATGATTTACGTCGCCGGTTACAGCCCGAAGATCGGCGTTGTTTTGCTTTTTTCCATCCGGCAATGCCTGATGAACCGCTGATTTTTGTCGAGGTTGCCCTGACCAAAGGAACACCGAACTCGATCCAGACGATCCTGCTTGAAAATCGCGACGTGATACCGGCTGAAAAAGCCGACACGGCGACCTTTTATTCAATCTCGAACTGTCAGGCTGGCCTTGCTGGCATTTCCTTTGGCAATTCATTGATTAAGACAGTGGTTCAACATCTGCTTCGCGAGCTGCCGCAGATTCGCAATTTTGTGACCTTGTCGCCGATCCCGGGATTGGTGAAATGGCTTCGTGAATCTGGCCAGTTTGACGCCGATGCCACGGCTGAAACTCATCGGCAGCAGGCGGCGTATTATCTGTTGAATGCCAAACATCATAACGGCCAGCCTCGTGATCCGGTGGCGCGCTTTCATCTGAATAATGGCGCGCTTATTGGGGCGGTTCACGCAAATGCTGACAAGTCGAAAAATGGCATAGCGCAATCTTGTGGTGTCATGGTAAATTATCGGTATGATCTGTCCCGGATCAGCGAAAATCATGAAGCTTTCGCCAATCAACAAACCGTGATCGCAGAAAAACCGGTAAAGGCTTTAGCGGCTGAAATTGAAATCGCCGATCCAGCCGCCTAGCGGTTTGGTTTGATATTTTTGTAGGAATTTTTTATGTCGAATTTGCTGTATGACCGTCTGTTTGGGTGCCATCAGGGTGAAGAAAAGCCATTTTTAATTTTTGCTGATGGCGCGCAGCAATCCTATGACAGTTTCCTGCGTCAGACGGCGCGTTTTGCGAATGTAATCGAAGCGATCGGGCTTGAGGTTGGTGATCGGCTTGCCGCGCAGGTTGAAAAATCTGCCGAGGCGCTGGCGCTCTATGCAGCTTGTGTCCAGTCGGGGGTGATTTTCCTGCCGTTGAATACAGCTTACACACCTGCTGAAGTGTCCTATTTTGTTGGTGATTCAGGGGCCAAGCTGGTTGTTGCTGATCAGAATTTTGATCTGGAGCTGGTGGCGCGTGAACATGGCGCTGCACTGGAGCGTTTGAACGCCGACGGCAGTGGCAGCTTTACCGAGCGTGCGGCGACCGCCAGCGAAACTTTTGCGACTGTGCCGCGTGGTGCCGATGATCTGGCGGCCTTTCTTTACACATCCGGTACAACCGGCCGCTCAAAAGGCGCGATGTTGACGCAGAATAACCTGTTGTCCAATGCCGAAACGCTGATCGGTGAATGGCGGTTTGACGAGCATGATGTGCTGCTGCATGCGCTGCCAATTTTTCACACGCATGGCCTATTTGTTGCGACCAATATTATCCTGCTGGCGAAGGCAAGCATGATTTTCCTGCCAAAGTTTTCTGCTGATATGGTGATTGACGCTTTGCCAAAGGCGACCTCGATGATGGGCGTCCCAACCTTCTATACAAGGTTGCTTGATGATCCACGGTTGACGCCTGATCTGACGGGTCATATGCGCCTGTTTATTTCGGGAAGTGCGCCATTACTGGCGGAAACCCATATCCAGTTTGAAAGCCGTACCGGGCACCGTATCCTTGAACGCTATGGCATGACCGAAACCAATATGAACACATCGAACCCCTATGATGGCGCGCGGCGTGCGGGCACAGTCGGTATGGCGCTCCCCGGTGTCGATATGAAAATCACCAATCCAGATACCGGCGAAACCTTGGCTGATGGGGAAATTGGTCAGATTGAAGTGCGCGGGCCTAATGTGTTTGTCGGCTATTGGAATATGCCAGAAAAAACGCGCGAAGAATTGCGTGAGGACGGGTTCTTTATCACTGGCGATTTAGGTCGCATTGATGAATTTGGCTATTTGCAGATTGTTGGCCGGAACAAGGATCTGATTATTTCAGGTGGTTATAACATCTACCCAAAGGAAATTGAGCTTATCCTTGATGAACAGCCGGGCATTCTGGAAAGCGCAGTGATTGGGGCACCGCACCCTGATTTTGGCGAGAGCGTCATCGGCATTCTGGTTGCTGATGGCAGCCAGCCGGTTGATCTTGAGGCCATTGAAGCCTCGCTCGGTAAGACATTGGCACGCTTTAAGCAGCCCCGCAAATTGATCTTGGTCGATGCATTGCCGCGCAATACGATGGGCAAGGTGCAGAAAAATATTCTTCGTGACGAGTTTGGCGCAGCCTTTCAAAGCTGACCTAAATCGCGGCCATATAGATAGTACAAGTGCGCGGCAATAAAGCCCGTGGCCTAGCCAGTTTCGGCAACCAGACCAGCTGCCGCAATACCGGCAAGCGCGGCGGCTTCGTCATTATCCGATGTGTCGCCAGAAATGCCAACGGCACCAAGCAGTTTGCCATCAGCATCACGAATTAGAACGCCGCCTGGTACCGGCACAAAATCACCATCGGCAAGGCCGTTCATCGCTTGAATGAAATAGGCTTGCTGTTCGGCGCGCGCCATCAATGCGCGTGTGCCCATGCCAATCTTGATTGCGGCATTGGCCTTGCCGTGAGCGATGCGCCAGCGCATCTGGCTGACCCCATCTTCTGATGAACAGGCAACAAGCGATGTGCGCGGGTCCAGAACAATCACGCTAATTGGCTTGAGGCCAAGTTCACGCCCCTTGACAAGGCTGGCTTCAGTGATAATACGGGCTTGATCCAATGTTACTGACATAAGAAATTCCTTTGATGGTTATAGGCCTAAAAAAAGCGGACGTATCTGTATCTAGGCCGGATGCAGTTTGACTGGGGGAAGCCTGTCCCTTTGTTCGATTTCTGTTGTAGCGGCATTGCCGCTTTCGGGCAAGATCGTCTGGTCGAGATCGTCTGGTCGAGACGATTTGGCCAAGATCGTGAGGTCAAAGCCTAGCCAGCAAGCATGGCAGTGGTTTTTTCGCGCATCTTGTAGGCTGGTGAGGTCGTTTCGATCTCGACATCATCAAGGCTGATCGGCTGGTCTTTTTTGACCGGACGCACCAGCTTGACGTGATTGGCAAGCCCCAATGGCAGATAGTTATTTGCCACTGATATGGCGGCCGGACGTACCCCACCATAAATGGTAAACCCGCCCTCGCCATCCAGCATACTGCCCGCACCAAGATCGGCCTTGGCGATTGCGGGCACATCAGCGTTGAAGCAGGTTGCCGCCCCCGTCGCCTCGCGGCGCAGCCCAACTGACGCCACCGACATGCCAAGCTCTAGCCCGATAAGATGCCATTTTTTATAAAGGCTCATATAGCGGCCAGTTGTGTCGGTAACGACCTTATATTCCTCAAAACAATTGCGGATGTAATCATTATCGGCCTCAATCGCCACCCAGACGCCTTTGCGGATATCATGCGGAATTTCGGCGCCATCTTCGGTAAGGCAGGAAATCACCTCGACAAGCCCATCACATTCAAGCACGCCGCCGGCTGATTTTGGCCGCATCAGATTAGGGATATCATCAACCCCACCTGGCGGAAATGCCAAGCCGTTTGTAGGCACGCCAAGACCGGTAGCATTGGCAATGGCGGCCGATTCAATTGCCGGTTTTGAGCCGTCAAGAAACGAATTAAACATTTTTGGATTCAACCGGCCCCGTTCGGCCTGTTCGGCGGTAAGCCCCCAATAGTTCCAGATTGTCTCGGGTGTTGAAAACCGATATTCGGGAAGCCATTTATGCCCACGCCCTGCGGCGGTAACCTTAAAACCGCAGGTGCGCGCCCAATCAACAAGCTCGCAAGTCAGTGCAGGCTGGTCGCCATAGGCCATCGAATAAACAACACCTGCCTCAATTGCAGCTTGGCTTAGGCCGGGGCCACAAAAGGCATCAGCCTCAACCGTGACATTGATCACATCCTTGCCATGCGCATAAGCGGTTACGATATGATGCACCGCGGCAACCGGATCGCCGGTACATTCAACAATTATATCAATGGCCGAATGGCTGACCAGCGCTTGCCAATCATCGCCAACAAAGCTGGCGCCAGTTTGCAGGGCGTCATCTAGCGAGGCGGCACTGTATTTTTCCGTGGGCCAGCCAACATAGGCAAGGTTCGAGCGCGCGTTTGCCGGGTTAAGATCGGCAATGCCAACAATATGAATACCGGGTAAACGGTTGGCTTGTGCCAAAAACATACTACCAAATTTACCGGCACCGATCATGCCAATGCGAATGGGGTTCCGGTCAGCCTCGCGTTGCTGAAGTTTACTAAAAAGGTTCATGCTACCGGCTCCGGTGTCTCTTTTTATGGGATTTGTTTTGTAAAAAACTAGCCTTCTCGTTAAAGGGTATCGGCCTTGTGACATTGCGACAAGCCTATTTTATGGCCGATTTTGCAATCTTAACGCCGAGAATGCCGTTATTAAAAAATCAATCGACCGGCCTTACAAAAACCTGAATAGGGTCGTTACAAGAACTGCAAGAAGACCAAACATAATAGACAAAACGGGCTGAAACATGATGATGATCCGCCGTGCAATGGGAGCCGCCCTGATCGGGCTGTGGCTGGGTGGCTGTAGCGTCGTTGTGTTTGAAGATGGGCCAGCCTGCCCTGCGGATACCGCCTGTCCGGTTGGCGTGACGGCGCCCGATATTGCGCCTGATCCAGCAATTGCGCTGGCCGAGCAGGTTCCACAACCAGCGCCACAACCATCACTATCTCAGCCGGTGGCAGCAGATCAATCAGACCCCAAAAGCGATGTTATTATTGATGGCTATCGCAGCTATTTCGATTATGACAGCGCCGCGTTAAGCCAAGAGACCCTGTCTGGATTGGTGTTTATTGCGGATCATCTAAAGGCCAACCCGGCCATGCACATCCTGATCGAAGGTCATTGTGATGAGCGTGGTACCCGTGACTATAATATTGCGCTTGGGCATAAACGCGCAAATGCGGTGCGGATGCAGCTTGCCAAATTGGGGATTGATCGCCGCCGCATAAAGACCCAATCCTTTGGCAAGGAACGGCCAGAGGTGCTTGGCGCAACGGCTGCGGCTTGGGCTAAAAACCGCCGAACAGTGATCCGCTTGCAAAATAACTAAACCGGCTGATAACGTCCGGTCCAATGATCGAGTGCGCCCAATGATCAGATGATACGAACTATAATGGCGACGGCTGTTTGCAGGCTTGCCGTTTTGGGGCTTTCTTGTCACTCTTCGGCAATGTACCCGTTTGTTCCTAATCTTATTTTTGGCCGAGAGCTGATTGCCGTCACTCTGGCGGTGAAGCACGATCCGCAATTACATGATGTCAATCATGGCTGATCCGGGCTTGCTGATTTTGGTTGCGCTGGCATTTTGCCTTGCTGGATTTGTCAAAGGTGTTGTCGGGCTCGGCTTGCCGACGGTTAGTCTTGGCCTGTTGTCTTTGGCGGTTACCTTGCCGACGGCGATGGCACTTTTGGTAATCCCATCATTGGCGACAAATATCTGGCAAGCGCTGGCCGGCGGCCAATTTAAAGCATTGCTGCGGCGGTTATGGCTGTTTTTGCTAATGGCGGTAATGATGGTTCATGTTGGCGCGTGGATTTTCAGCCATGTCGATATTATCATGCTTCATCGCGGGTTAGGGGCGCTATTATTGCTCTATTCCCTTTCCAGCCTAATGACAAAAACCCTAGAAATACCGCCGCGCTTAGAGATGTTTCTAGGGCCAGTTTGCGGTGCAATAAATGGGGTATTAACCGGTCTGACGGGCACATTATTTGTACCGGGGGTGATGTTTCTACAGTCAATTGGCCTTGGGCGTGATGCGCTGGTTCAGGCGATGGGAATGTTGTTCGCTGCATCAACCGCGTCATTGGGACTGGCCCTATACCGGCATGGTCTAATGCCGGTATCACTTGGCCTGATGTCGGGCGCGGCTCTGGTGCCGGCATTGATTGGAATGCAGCTTGGTCTACTAGTCCGCCATCGCCTGTCGCAGGAATTTTTCCGGCGGTTGTTTTTGGTCGCGCTAGGCGGGTTAGGTGGTTATATTTTGCTGTCGTAAATGTCTCTTAAATAGCGGTTATCTTGCCTGATCTGTGAATGTTTTTTCCCACTCAAAAACGGTTAAGGCGACGATTTAAAGGAAGTTTCAATGTCTCAAGTCATGATGCCAATTGATAATTTTTTCAGGTCCGCAGCACGCTGGCCGGATCGGATTGCAGTTGAAATCAGTAATGGTGCTAATCAGCGAAGCATCAGCTATGCCGAACTCGCCGCGTCGGTAAATGCGCTTGCAGCCGGGTTGCAGACGATTGATCCAGCCCCGCAAAGCCGCGTTGGGATCTGCGCATATAATAGTTTTGAGCATCTTCTTGGCTGGCTTGCGGCCTATGCTGCTGGCAAGGTTTGGGTACCGTTGAACCCGCGTAATGGCCGCGATGAGCTTGACCGGATTATTGATCTTACCACGCCAAGCATCATTATTTTTGATGCTGATTGCGGTGAAAAATTTGGGCCAAACGCCGCACATCTTCTTGTCGGAAAAGATGGGGTGGATGCGGTGCGTGCGAACAGTGTGATGGCAAATCTGCTGACGGCTAATGCAGGCAAGATGCCACGCCGCTATCCGGTTAATTCTGACGATTTGCAGGCGATTAAATTTACCGGCGGTTCATCAGGAATGCCGAAAGGTGTGATGCAAACATATCGTGTATTCAACAGCTGTATCGCCTCGATGATTGCGTCATTTGGGTTTGATATGAATGATCGTCACTTGCTGGCGGCACCGATGACGCATGGCGCCAATACGATGATCTTGCCAATTTTTGCGGTTGGTGGCACGCAGCTATTCATGGGTCAGCCAAGCCCCAGTGCTATCTTGGAGGCCATTTCGTCCATGCGGGCGACGACGATTTTTGTGCCGCCAACGGTTTGCTATATGATGCTTGAAGATGACCGGATTGATGAAATTGACCTTTCATCATTACGCCATTTTATTATTGGCGGTGCGACGATAAGGCCGGATGTTGTGGCGCGGGCAATGCCGATTTTCAATCATGCGATGGAAACCTGTTTTGGCCAGACGGAGGTGCCGCAGATTGCCATCTGTATGCGTGCTGATGACTGGCAAGATCCGGCGAATCACGCATCAACTGGACGCGCCACGGTAATGACGCAAATCGGGATTATGGACGCCGCCGGCACTCTATTGCCCGCGGGCGAGACTGGCGAGCTGGTGCTGGCTGGTGATCTTGTCATGAAGGGTTATTACAAAATGCCGGAAAAAACCGCCGAAACCATTATTGATGGATGGCTGCATACCGGCGATGTTGGCTATGTTGATGAGCGCGGTTTTGTCTTTATTAAGGACCGGATTCGCGATGTGGTTGTTACTGGCGGGTTCAATGTTTATCCAAACGATGTTGAGGCGGTGCTTGGCCAGCATCCCGATGTTGTCGAATGTGTTGTTTTTGGCCTGCCAGACGATAAATGGGGTGAGGCGGTTCACGCCGCGGTCGAGCTATCGAAACTGGCGAGCTGTGATGAGGCAGCATTGATCGATTTTGTTAAATCACGGCTTGATTCTATCAAAGCCCCAAAACGGATTCATATTACCGATGCGTTGCCCCGAAGCCCGGTAGGCAAGGTGCTGCGCCGTGAAGCTAAAATCGCCTTTGCCACTCACTAGGCTGGTGCCCGATCAGTCATATCTATCCAGTGTATAACTATTCGGCTGGCGCGTGATCAAGGCGTTGGTCGCTTTGCTGTTGCGGCAGGATGACCGCCGCTAGCACGATCAGAACCGCAACGGCACTCATGATGGTAAATAATGTCGTCATCGAAAACCCAGCTTGCAATATCAATCCACAGGCTGGCAAAACACTGGCACCAATTGTGAGGTTGAGTAAAAATTTCACGCTGAAAACACGCCCCCGCCACGCATCTGGCACATAGCGCGACAAGATAGCATCGGTGATCGGGATCTGACCAAACACGAAACTCATTGCCAAAAGCATCGCAACAAACAGGGCAAGATCATTGAATTGTGCTGCCAGATAGATGAACAGAACCTGACCAACCGCCATAATGAATAGAATATTTTTGGGTGAATAGCGATCAATCAGCCAGCCAATGGCAATTTGCGAAAATGATGCCACCGCATAGACCAGCGATGCCAACAGACCGGTTATGGCAACAGATGTCGAAATATTGGTCATTGAAATTTCAAAATAGCGCGGCACAACAAAGGTCATCGCGCCAAAGATAAAGCCGCCACTAGCGGTTGATAACGCCATTGCGGCAAGCGCCCGCTTCCAGTTTGGGGCAAAGGAATCAGCCGCGCTGGCGCGGGCTTTTGCCGGGCCATCCTGATCTGGTTTTAACGCCCGGGCAAAGGCCATTCCATAAAAAAGGCAAAACACACCGGGCAGAATAAAGCAGAGCCGCCAGTCACCAACGGTTAGCAATAGCCCGGTAATTAACGGCGCAGCGGCGACTCCCATATTTCCAAAAACACCATTAACCCCGAGGCGATAACCGATAAATTTATTGCTTTTGACAAGCATCGGAATACCAACCGGATGATAAATAGCGGCAAAAATACCAATAACGCCAATCGCCGCAGCAAGATGATATATGCTTTGCGACAGGCCAGCCATTATCGCCCCGATGCCGATGCCAAAATGGAAAGTTACCATTAAGAGCGAGCGCGAAAAACGGTCGGCAAGCTGGGCGGCGACAGGTGCCATGCCGCCAAACAGCACAAAGCCAATTGCGCCGTAAACGATAATTTCGTCATAGGTAAATCCGAAATACCGACCCGCATCATATGCCGCTTTTGCAAAAATCAGCATGATGAAATGGTCAAGGAAATGACTGATATTGATATAGATGTCATCCACCGCTTTGGCACGGAACGGGCGCGTTATACTGTCAATCATCTCAGGTTTCCTGTCACACCGCTGGCTTTAAAAGCCCATCTATTAACAACAAGATCCAAAAATATAGTCCTCGGATGAAAAAAGAGTGGCCTGTCTTCGGTTCTATGGCAAGTCTCAAAACATATCGCCGGCTGGTTTAAAAATTTAGGCGGTCACGAGGTTTCGTGGCGCTATGCCGCCAGAACTAATTAAATTTAACTAAGTAAATTTAAACAATCAAATTTATCCGGCCTATCATGCGGGTTTTCATGGTAATTGCCGCCGCTGTCCGGCTAGAGTGAAGCCGGTGGGGTGCTTTCGCGGTGAATATAGGATCAGATATGCGTGAGGATGAGTCCGAACAGCCATTGACCGAACATCTTGTCGATCAATTTGCGTCTTATTTCCTGATCACCATGCTTGCATTTCATCTGGTTGGCTACATGAAAAAACAATATGAAAAACGGCACGCCGAAGAGCGTTAGATAGCATCACGCGCCTAGATCAATCATCGCAAATGCAATGAGTATGATCCGAGGGGTATGATCCGAGGGTATGATCTTTCCTTCTTTTTTAATCTTTACATCAACCCATTATAACAAAACGGCTAATGTGATGACGATAACCGGTAGTGAAATTTGGCTTTATAGCGCCGCGCTTTTTTTGCTGTTTTTGACGCCCGGGCCGGTCTGGGTTGCGATGCTGGCGCGTGGTCTGAAAGGCGGTTTTGCCGGTGTCTGGCCGCTTGCGCTTGGGGTTGCGGTTGGTGATACGGCGTGGTCAGTTGCGGCGCTGCTTACGCTAAATCAGGTCGCTGGCATTCATGCTGATCTGATGATCTGGCTGAAATATGTTGCGGTTCTGGTGTTTTTTGCGATGGGGTTTAGCCTGCTACGGTCAGCAGGCGACGCGATTAGCGCACCAATTCAATTGACCCGCCCCGGCATCTTAGCCGGGTTTCTTGCTGGCTTTTTGGTTATCCTTGGCAACCCAAAGGCGATTTTGTTCTATATCGGTATTTTGCCCGGATTTTTTAACGTCGATAGATTACAGCCGATTGATATAGCAGTCATTGGCGGGCTATCGGCACTGGTGCCGTTTTTGGGGAATCTTGGCATGGGGGTGCTGGTTGATCATGTCTCAAAAACGCTGAATTCATCATCTTTGCGCCGCCGGATAAATCGAATAACGGGCGGCGTTCTGATCCTTGTTGGTGCGATTATACTCGTTAGCTAGGTTTTGGCATCACTAGGAATTGATGAATTGTCTGAGCTGTTCGGCCTCTTGCTCATATTTTTCCAAAAGCCGTTTGACCACATCGCCAATCGACACAATGCCAACAAGATGACCATCACGGGTGATGGGCACATGGCGAATGCGGTTTTCGGTCATAAGCTGCATAAGCTGAGATGAGGTGACGTTGGTTTCGACCGTGATAACCTTGCTTGTCATAATGTCTTTGGTCTTGGTGCCGGCGGTTTGGGCGCCGGTTGATAAATGCCGGATGATGTCACGTTCTGAAACGATTCCAATCACCTGATTATCGCCGTCAATCACCACAATCGTACCGATGCGCCGTTGTGCAAGCACCTGTATCAGATCATCAATTGGGCAGTCTCTATGCGTCGTAACGCAGCCCCGTTTGATTAATTTTGCAATAAATGGTGTCATGATTTGTCTCGGTATTTGTGTGATCATCTCCGTTTGTTCTGGCGGTGTTATGTTTTACCAAGCACCGCAATATCTACGCCAAGTTTGTGACGACTAACCTATTCTGTCAAATGCGGGCTTGGCAGGGGCGTTAAATTTGGGCTTTAACGCTGGTCTGGTGCCGGTTTGTCGCCAGTTTGACACCAGATCGTCACCATCATCGTGATTAATTCCTATCATGATCCCGTTTACGGCCAGTAAGCGCTTTGCCGATAAGCGCAAGACACAGAATAGCAATGCCGCCATAGAGCAGAAAGTCAGCTAGGTTATCCATTTTTGCCTCATATGAAATTTTGGTAAGCGGGTATTTCAAATATCAGGTTAGCTGGTTTTTGCAGATCTTGTCACGGGGGGGGGTGGATAATTGGAACGGGGCCTTTGGCTTGACCGATATCTTTGCAGCATCAAGCATAATAGGTCTGTCGATTTCTGATGATGATTATTGTGACTTTTCATTAAAGAAAAACCCCCACCAGTCGTTCAAACTGATGAGGGTTCTCATCGGAGGTCTAGTCCAAGGCTAATCAGGATCAAATGCTCGTTTACGTAAGCTTTGGACTGATTAGAGGGCTGACCTTGATGAGGCCCTTGCAATTGTCATGCCATGTAATGCTGTGTAATGCCGTTTTCGTGCCGACTTACTGCAGGCGAAAGTCGGTTATTTTGCCGCGTTTAACTCAACGCCAGCCGAAAAACGCCAGCCGAAACTTGATATGGCGGTGCTTTATTAGGCGTTTTCGTCAACCCATGCTTGAACCTGCTCGGGGAATTCAGGGAAATAGTGGGTGATGGTCTTGATGGTGAAGGATGATTGAATCTCCTCAACCGTCTCGCGTTCGAGCAGAAAATTAAAGGCAAATTCGATAAGATGTTCCTTATCAACTCGGCTCTCGGTCAGTTCATGAAGGTCGGCGTCTGATATATTTACCTTAAAAATTGATTGCTTGGTTTGGTGCATCTTCTCGCTATTGACGATCACACCAAAATCATCGCGGCTTCGCGCAATAATTGTAAGTTTCATCCCGTCCTCCCAACGCCGACCGGCTTTATTAAGGTTGCGATGGTAAAGGCTAGCATGACGTCGCGCAGAATTTCAACGAGCCAAACTATAGGTTGTCGTCAAAGGCTGGCAGCAGAGAGCTGGCCAGTGATGGCAGCAATTGGCACAATTATTGGATGCAGATCACCATTGCTGTTCCGCTGGAAATTTTGTCGGTAGAGCTGATTATCCGACTGGAATTTCGCCCATATGCTTTGGCACATGATAGCCTTTTTGCACGGCGTCACGCGAAAGCAGGCGTTGATACCATGCGCGGACATTCGGATAATCGGCCAGATTGACCTGCTGCCATTCATAGCGTGAAACCCACGGCCAGATCGCCATATCGGCAATCGAATAATCATCGCAAATATAGTCACGCCCCCCAAGCCGCCGGTCGAGAACGCCGTAAAGTCGTGCAACTTCATTACGGAACCGCTCTTCGGCATAGTCTGATTTGCCCGGATTGAAATGCAGGAAATGATGCGCCTGACCAAGGATTGGGCCAAACCCGCCCATTTGCCACATCAGCCATTCATTGACACGGGCACGCTCTGCCGGATCTGTTGGCAGAAACCGTCCATGCTTTTCCGCAAGATAGTGCATGATAGCACCCGACTCCATTAGGGTCAGGCCATTATCCCGATCAACAATTGCCGGGATTTTATTATTCGGACTGATTTTCAAAAATTCGGGACTGTTCTGATCGCCCCGAGTGATGTTGATCGAATGTGTTACATAATCAATGCCAAGCTCTTCGAGCAGGATCGAAACTTTACGCCCGTTCGGCGTCGTCCAAGTGTAAAAATCAATCATGCGGGCATTCCTTTTCTCATCATAGGGTTGTCCTGGGTTTTACCTTCGGGTGGTTTTCACTGTGGTAAGGGGCGACATGGGCAATCATACCTGCCGATAGCGGCTATCCGGAAGCAAATTTTTCAGCAAATAATGCAATCACGATGTAACGCGAGGTTTTTGCCAACGCAACAATCAAAATAAAACTTTTGAACGGTTCTCTTAACACGCCAGCAACAACCGTGATCGGATCACCAATGATCGGCACCCAGCTTAAAAGCAGCGTCCAGCGACCATATTTTTGATACCATCTGGTGATTGCTTGATATCGCGGTGATGCCTGAATTTTCTCCAGCCGCATAACCGATTTGCCAATACCGCGTCCAACGATCCAATTGACCATCGCGCCAAGCGTATTGCCAAGGCTGGCAATCAGGATGAGCACTGCCATTGAATAATTCGAACTCATCACCAAATAACCTAGGCCAAGTTCAGATTGCGCTGGCAAAATGGTGGCGGCCAGAAATGCCGATAGAAACAGGCCGAAAATAGCACCAGCTTCAGTCACCGGTTTTGACCTTTAGGTTTTGGGCTGTTAAGGCGCGGTTTCGCATTTGGCTTTGCTAGGTTTCGATCTGATAGGCTGGTTTCAAAAAAAGGCAGGTCGCAATATTTTACATGAATTGGAGCCATCAATCTATGACCGCGAATGATCATTCATTACTTACGACCATCGAGGCTGATTACCGGTCTAATCATATGTATTGGATCGAGCGTAAATTAAACAAGCGGTTTGAACGCTGGTTCCGCAACAGAACGAGTTACGAGATAAATGACTTGCTCGCAGAACGGCAAATTCATGATCTGCAAGTTGAGATCTTTGCCTATTACAATAAGCTCGATTACGAACCGGTGACACGATTGTCACCCGCGCTTTACGAAAAATGGATTACCACAATTATCATGGGGTGGCTGATGCGAAAATCGGTGTCCTGCTGGTCAAAAATCAAGATGGCTAGCGCCAGCGCTTAACACCTGTCCAATGGCATTATGATCCGGATTTGTGATTTTCCATTGCTTTATTGAGACGGTAATCAGCATTGATTCTATCGTGGATTTGTCTGACATCGGCCGGCCATGTCGATTTGATATAAGACAAGGCTGCAATAATTTCCTGATCGGTAATGATACCATCATAAACGGGCATACTGACCTTATAGTCACTGCCAATCATCGCCGCAAAACCATATTTGGTCAGCTGGTAAAGCAATTCGTCAGGGTGATGCCATGTGTGCCCTGATTTATCATGCGGCGGGGCAAGCCGCATCCCGTCGACCATCATATCGCGCCAGCCAGCCTGCCCTTCCAGATTGACACCATGACAGCTTGCGCACTGTTCAAGATATATCTTTTGACCTAGCTTTACGTGATCTGCATCATCCGGACGCAACTCGATAATTCCGGTTGCCATTGCCGCCTCGTTTGCCATTGCTGGCGCAGTGGCGACGCTTGACAACAATCCAGCAAGGCCAAGCATTAAACATAAACTAGCACCGGTAAAAATGCGCATGATCTTAATCCAATCGGTATGATTTATGACAAGTTTTGCAGGTGGCCGCAGTGGCTTTAAACGCGTTTCGCGTGGCGGCGGCATCACCAGACTGGGCGGCAAGAACCAGTTCATTTGCGGCTTGATAATGGGTCGCGGCGGCGCGCTCAAACCCGGAAAAATCTGCCCAGATTTCAGGAGATGCTTCAGATGGTTTGGCGTTGCTGCCAGCTGGAAAATAATCAGGCATTTGTTGTGCCCAATCGCTAATCTCTTTTGCTGGTGGAATGATAGCCGCCAGATCACCCGCGGCGAGATATGTTTTAATCGCTTTCAAATTATCCTTGCTCTGGCTAAAGCGATCCATGCGATCTTTGACAATGCCGGTTGCACCACTATGCGCAAAGGCCAGTGCACAAAGACCGAATGACAGGATAAGAGCTGTTGCAAAGCTAGTTTTTTTAAACGCCATGTTATGCGATGTCCCTTTTGTCATTTATTGGTCATCATATGCCGGTTGATCATATGCGTGCTAACGCTATTCGCCGTTGGCTGGCAGCGGCTGTCTTTGGCATTATGACTTTAATGGCAGGCTTTCCCCAATGCTTTCAGACGCCAGTAATTATAAGGCAGCGGCGTTACAAAACCGGCCACCAGCATTAACGGAACCGCCCACCATGTCAGCATTGCACCACCGGTTAGGAAAAAGTCGGTGAGGTTCATCGCGGCTTCCATTGATATCATCGAGATCAATGACATGCCCAAAGCCGTCTTCAATGCCAATTTAAAGGCCATTTGCCGCGATAGGATAATCGTCTCTAGGATGATGGAGGTCACAAGGCCGTTCATAATCGCCAATGACATAATCCATAATACCGGCCATTGAATACCGGTAATCTGGAAATATAATATTGTTCCCATATCGCCGATCGAACAACCAAGCAAACACCAGCTGGTGTTATAGCTGGCGGTTCGCCATGTATGTTTACATTTCCAATGGATATTCAGCGCTTGAATTGCAATTGCCATAGCGGCCTCCTGTGACGCGAAAATAGATATTCCCCTAAGGGGAAGGTCAATAGGAAAAGAGACAATGGCCTATTTCTGGAATGGAAATAAAGATCCTGTGCTGATGGCGCGCGTAATCCCCCTCACGACGCGCATCGGCGGCTTTTTTTAATCATTGGCATGACCAAGCTGGATGATGGCATCGGAACGCAATGCGTTATTTCGCGTAAAAAGATGAATAGATTGCCGTTTTGGACGCGTCTGTAATCTATTTTTTCCTAACGGGTTTTGGATATTGACCTATGCGCAAGAACGCGAAAAAATACTCATAATGGCGTTTATGATGCGCTAATTGGAAAAATAATCTACTGTGGGTCAATAATGTTTAGAAAAATTTTAACAATTATGGTCCCCTGTATTGGGCTTATGGCAAGTGGCCTGATGGCCGAAGCTGGTGAACGCTATAGCAAGTAGAAGGTTGCGTACCATATCAATTATCCGGGCGGCAAGGACGATAAAGCGTATCTTGGTGCGCTTCGGAACATCCAAAATCATATCAATGCTGTCGGCGCAGAAAATATGGAAATTAAGGTGGTAATCCATGGTAATGGCATCGGGTTGCTGCAAAGTGCAAAAGCAAATGACAAGCTGCAAAGCAACGTGGCCAATTTAAAGGCGCAGAATGTCTCGTTTAACGTATGCGCGAATACATTGAAGGGCAAAAAACTAAGCCCTGAAAAAGATCTCTATGATGTCTTTGAAGAGGATATTGTGCCAAGCGGCGTTGCCGAGTTAAGTCATCTGTAGATGCAGGGTTACACCTATATAAAGCCATAATGCTACAGCATCAAAATTGAGTGTAAGGCCATCATCAAACCGCCAAAGGACAAGTGTTAAGCTCTCATGCCTTTAGGTTGGTCTTGCCAGCTTTATGCAAAAAATAGCAGCGCCGCATTGGCGCTGTTATTTTTTGGCGCTACGGGCTTTTGTCGCTACGGGCTTTTTGTCTGGCGATAGCATTGATAGCCGTGAGATTGTTTCTCGATTTATCTAATTATTCTAATCTAGCTGACCTAATCTATCTTATGAGGGCTTTGCGCTGCAGGGTTGCCGGAATGGCACGCCCTTCAACGAGCACGGTATAATCGCCTTTTTCCAGCGCCTCATAGCCAGATGTTCCAGCCGGCGCCTCAATCAAACAAAGCCCTATCGCTGTCCCTAGCTTGGCCGAGAATGCGCCACTTGTAACAAAGCCAACAGCCTCACCATCACGCAACACCGGTTCATTATGATGCAGCATTGCATCGGGCTGATGCAATTTGACCGAACATAGGAAGGGACCCTTCCCCTCGGCCTTTCGGGCAAGATAGGCCTGCTTGCCGGTGAAAGGGATGTTTTTGCTAGGCCGACAAGCAAAATCTAACCCAATTTGATGGGGCGATTCAGTATAGGCCATGTCAGATCCCCAATGCACAAAGCCTTTTTCAATGCGCAAAGCGTTTAAAGCCTCACCGCCCGCAAGCCGCAAATCATAACCCTGTCCTGCCTGATAAAGCACTTCAAATACATATTCGGCAAAGTCAGGGGTGATAAAAATTTCCCAACCCATCTCGCCGGTAAAGGACAGGCGTTGGGCAAAGACAGGTGCGTGGCCAATGTAGAATTGCTGCAAGCTATATGGCGGGAAATCCTTATCTGATAGGGAAATATCAATAAGCGTCTCTAACACGGCGCGTGATAACGGCCCGCTTAGCGCAAGCACGGCATAGGCGCTGGTCACATCACGGATGACAACATCTTCATCGGCTAAGATCGCATTTTGCAGATGGTCTCGGTTGCGCCGGGTATGTGAGATTGCACTCATGACCATAAAGCGTGTTTTGTTATGTCGGGCAATCGTAACATCGCCCTCGATACCACCGCGTTCATTCAGCATGAGGCTGTATGTTACACGCCCATCGGGCAATGAGACATCATTGGTAAGAACGCGTTGAAGAAAATTTTCGGCATCGGGTCCTTCAACCATATGTTTGCCAAGCATCGAGTAATCAATCATCACAACGCCGTTACGCGCGAATGTCTGCTCGCTCTGCGCATGGTCAAACCAGTTTGGTTTGCCAAAGGCATAATCATGAACCGGTGCAACGCCTTTCGGGGCGAACCAGCTTGGCCGCTCCCATCCTTGCATTTCCGAATAAACCGCTCCCTTGGATTTTAAGGCTTGGTAAAATGGTGTTCGTCTTAGCCCGCGCGCGGTTTCGCGCTGGCGAGACGGCCAGTGCATTGCATAAGTCAGCACAAGGGTTTCTGGGCAGCGTTCCTGAAGATACTGATCCTGTGCCTGAAATTCTTCTATACGTGCAGGGTCCATTTCCGACAGATCCATCGTTGGATGGCCAGCCATTATCCAGTCGGCAACGGCCTTTCCAGCCCCAGATCCAGACTGGATACCAGTAGAGTTAACCCCTGCAAGAACAAAGTAATTTTTTACATCAGGAGCCTCACCCAAGGTAAACCGCCCGTCATGTGAATAGCTCTCAGGGCCATTGAAAAAGGTACGAATACCGACCTCGGTAAGGCATGGCACGCGCGCCATCGCCAATTCCAGAACTTCCATAACGTCATCCTCGACGAATGGCAGACTGTCAAATTCGAAATGGTCTGGGATGCCGTCTTTTGACCAGGCTTTTGCATGGAAATGGGCAAAGCCGAATAACAGTTTGCCAGCATCCTCTTTCCAATAGGTACCATCACAATATGACCGAAGAACAGGAAGATCAGATGGAAGGCCGGCAATCGGTTCGGTAACAAGATAATAATGCTCGCAAGCATGAAGCGGAACACCAACGCCATTTTTCCGGCCCAGATCGCGGGCCCACATTCCGGCGCAGTTAACCACAAACTCGGCCGTGATAAATCCAGCATCAGTATCAACACCAGTTACTTTCCCGTCTGACGTCAAGACTGTCTCAACCTTAATATTTTCAAAAATTCTGGCACCATTCATTCGCGCCCCACGGGCCAATGCCTGCGTCAGGTCGGTCGGATTTGCCGACCCGTCGCTGGGCATATAGATACCGCCAATTACACCGTCAGCGTTCATTAATGGCCATCGTTCCTTGATTGCATCTGTTTCAATAAATGATGCTTCGACACCGAATAGCTTGGCGAAATCGGCTTTGCGCTTTAGCTCGGCAAGGCGATCTGGGTTCAGGGCTATCGAGATTGAACCATTTTGCCGGAACCCCGGATTAAGGCCTGTTTCGGCTTCAATCTCTTGCAGTAGCTCGACCCCATAGCTGGCAAAGGCTGTGGTGGCATGGCTGCCTTGAAGCTGGCCAACTAAACCGGCAGCATGCCATGTGGTGCCGCTGGTAAGCTTCTTCCGCTCGACAAGAACCACATCCTTCCAGCCATTCTTGGCAAGGTGATAAGCAACCGAACAGCCATGGATGCCGCCGCCGATGACAACAACCTGTGCCTGTTTTGGAAAAGGTGCTGGCATCAGAAAAATCCTTCAAATATGCGCTACCCAGAAATTATGTGTTACCTTGAACCGTTACCAAACATACAGGTCTTTACCGCAAAGTAACAAGGGGGGTGTAGCCAGTGGGCTGTTTTGGTCTTGCGGCCGAATGAGACGCGCCCCTTTGCCGCCTTAAATATCGGTGCCTTCTTGCTGGGCAAAAAAGGATGTGCCTTTGGGAATAGCTGGCAATTGCATCGCATATTGAGAACAGCGGACACTGCCTGTTTCTGTGCCCCGCACCAGTTCATGCGTGAACCGGCTTGGTAAATGGTTTGGGCTTAATTCAATCGCATCTTCGGCATAATAGGTGGTGATATAAAGTGTCCGTGGTGTGGTAGATAAATTAGGCGCTGACCCGTGCAACAGATTGACGTGCATCAAACAGACCGTACCGGCTTTGCCAGTGCATTTAACAATCTTGTCATGCTGCGGTTCGATAATGCTGTCATCAATGGCACCGGTAAATACGCCATTATGCCAGTGCGGATAAAGCGGGCCTTTATGACTGCCCGGGATAATCTCAAGCGGCCCATTCTCAAATGTTACGTCATCAACAAACAGCAAGCAGGTGATCATGTCGTCATTGGTCATTGGCTGGAATAAAAAATCCTGATGCCATTTCACCGCAGTTGCCGAGCCGGGCAGTTTTGAATTTACCTTGCCGTGATGAAAGCGAATATTGGGGCCAAGCAATTCAGCGCAATAATCAACGGTGCGGGCGTTGCGCATTACATCTTCATAAAGGGGCGAGACCTCTTCGGGTGATTGGACGCGCCGAAGCGCTGGAGTTGTTGCGCTATGGCCGGGCTGTAGGTCGAATCTTGCTCGCCCATCCATTGTCTCACCATAGTCGCAATTATGATTTCGGCTTTCATCTACCCAGCTTTGAAATTCTGTGCGAAGGGCGGTCAGCTGGCGCGCCGAGACCGCATTATCGACGAGTAGAACGCCATCTTGCCAAAAACTGTCTTTTTGCGCTTGTGTAAGTAATCCCATCTTTTTCCCCTATTACTGCTTGGCATAAAAGCGGCATCCACGACACATTTTTCATCCAAAAACTTTTCAATCAAAAGACCACTGCGTCAAGCCTTATTGTTTGTTAGGAATTTGTACGTTAGGGCAATTCTATGCTAGATTTTTCGCGGTAGAAAGACTGTGTCAGGCGAGGGAAAATGACGTTTAATCAGGACTCGATAGATCAGGCAATTGCTGTATTAAAACAGCAGTTTGGCGACCGGTTAAGCGTTGCGCAAACGGTGCGTGAGCAGCATGGTCACACCACCACTAGAATGCCCAACCAGCCACCTGATGCAGTTATTTTTGCCAAGAGTGCCGAAGAAATTTCCAGCATCATGCAAACCTGTCACAAGCTTGGCTGTCCGGTGATTGCGTTTGGTGCTGGCTCGTCACTTGAGGGGCATGTCAACGCGCCATATGGCGGCATCTCGATTGATATGAACCAGCTTGATCAGGTGCTAGCGGTGAATAATGAAGATTTGGATGTGGTGGTACAGCCCGGCATTACCCGAGAGGCGCTGAATGATTATCTGCGTGATAGTGGGTTGTTTTTCCCGATTGACCCGGGCGCGAATGCCAGTATTGGCGGCATGGCGGCAACGGGTGCTTCGGGAACGAATGCGGTTCGTTATGGCACCATGCGCGACAATATCTTGGGGATGCAGGTGGTAATGGCCGATGGGCGCATCGTCCGGGTTGGCGGGCGTGCGCGTAAATCATCAGCCGGTTATGATTTAACGCGGCTATTCATCGGATCTGAGGGCACGCTTGGCATTATCACCGAGCTGACCTTGCGGCTGCATGGTATTCCTGAGGTCATCGCTGGTGGCATTTGTTCTTTTCCCACCATTCACGCGGCCTGTGATGCGGTGATTATGACAGTTCAGATGGGCATTCCAATGGCACGGATAGAGCTATTGGATCCGCTGCAAGTTCGCGCCTGTAATACCTATTCAAAGCTGGATCTGCCCGAAGAGCCGCTATTGCTGGTTGAGTTCCACGGCTCGGCAGTTTCTGTGGATGATGATGTAAAGAGGTTTGCCGCAATTTGTGCCGAACTTACAAGCTCAGATTTTCAATGGTCGAATGAGCCAGAACAACGCAGCAAATTATGGAAGGCAAGGCATGATGCCTATTGGGCGGCGCTGGCGCTTATCCCGGGGGCAAAGGCCTATGCAACTGATGTTTGTGTGCCGATTTCAAACCTTGCCTCATGTGTCGAGGAAACCATCAAAGACATCAAAGAAAATGGTCTGACCGCACCGATTGTGGGCCATGTTGGCGATGGTAATTTTCATGTCCTGCCGCTGGCGATGCCGGATGATGATGCGATGAATGACAAGGTGAGCGCCTTTGCCAAACGGCTGACGACGCGGGCGTTGGCTTTTGGTGGTACCTGCACGGGCGAGCATGGCATTGGCCAAGGCAAGCGCGACTCGTTGTTCGAGGAAATGGGGGATGCGGTTGATCTGATGGCCGGAATTAAGGCTAGGTTTGATCCGGCGGGCATTTTGAACCCGGGCAAGGTTTTTCACTAACACCCGCTCAACATGGCTTTAGGCCTTTATAAAGGCTGTGCGTACGGTCAAAAAGCAAATAGCGCGCAACAGTTTATACCATCTGCGCCTATTGACGGATGTCTAGGGTTCTTTAGCATACTGATATTACTTGAGGTCATTCAAAGATGACGCATAAGCAAGGCAATGATAGCATCCCGAGCGCGCCATTTCCTTACAAAGGTTAAGCCATCCTATTGATCTTCAAGGATTCTTTTGAATTGCCGTGAGGGGGGGCTGATTGAGTATACTACGTAAATTTACCCAACACTGGCTTGGCATAACCACGCTTGCCTATCTGCTCACATTCGTTATTTGGCGATATTTGATACTGCCTTTTGAAATCAGCCTCACCAACGAGAACGCTATATTTGCCAGCTTCCTGTTCTTGCCTCACGCAGTTCGTGTTTTGAGTGCATGGTTATTAGGCCCTAAATCACTCATCGCTATGATTCCAGTTGGCATTGCTGTATCCCTGATTGGCGGCGTATCGCCTCCGCAGGGCTATGAATTACTGTTGGAAGTAATTCTAGCAACCTTTGCTGCATCATCAGCAGTAATGGCTTTTGAGTTTATGCGGTTTTGTAAAATAGATGCCTACCCAAAGGATGCGGGTATAGTCAGCTGGCGCACTGTACTGTTCGGCGGTGTCTTGGCGTCAATCATTAACTCGCTAGGTTCAACATGGCTGAAATCTGGTTATTTTGATGCTGCCCTAATTCTTGAAGTCATAACTCGCTTTATTCTTGGGGATGTAATGGGCTTGATTGTAGGGATGTTAACTATCATGTTCGTAGCTAGATATATGCGTAAACAAGGGTTTTCGTCGTAAGAGAAGCAAATGGCAAACAGAAAGATTTATGCCGACCTATTGCGGGTCACCAAGTCAATGGAAGCAGATTTAGGACTGGATGGGTTGACCAATACAGACCAACAGGTTCTTGCGTCTATCGTTCTGCTATCCAATGACGGTCAAAGCGAAGCTTTGTTGCAAGACCTAAAAGTACACGAATTAACAAAGGATATACCAACGCCCTCACTTTATAGGTCACTTAAAAACCTTATTGAGTGCGGCATTGTTATAAAGGTTGGTAGTGAACGGTCAGGTATATATAAACTAGCTTAAGTGGCTATTTCGTTAGTTCATCCATCCAACTCTTTGTCAAATCCAACACATACCCCTCTCCATAACTCTGTCCTACACCAGCAGTAGACCACCCGCCTATCTGGTCAATCATGTCTGATGGACATTGAACAGCCCTCAGCCTGTCTCTGAGGCTATGCCTGAAGGAGTGAATTACACACCCATCTGATACTCTAGGCTTAAGCCACTTGTTAATTGCTGCTGATGCTGAGTTGGCATTAGTCCCTTTAGGTGATGTGTATCTTGGGAAGGCATAAGGACTAGTAGTACTAGTCTCCTTAACTCTCGTAGCAGCCCACAGGGAGGCTCCTACCAGTGGTATCTGTCTTTGACTGCCCCTTGTCTTTAGACCTCTCCATGAGTGAGGCTTCAGGTCTATGTGAGGTATCTCACAATCCAGCTTTATATCATCTACACTCAGACCAGCAGCTTCAGATAACCTCATGCCTGTGTCTGATATGAGTGCTA
This sequence comes from Alphaproteobacteria bacterium LSUCC0396, assembly GCA_041228345.1. Classification (NCBI taxonomy): domain Bacteria; kingdom Pseudomonadati; phylum Pseudomonadota; class Alphaproteobacteria; species Alphaproteobacteria bacterium LSUCC0396. Next base: position 1,599,602 of record CP166131.1, read on the forward strand.
CTAGCCACCTGGCTTCATCATCAATAGACATACATTCCTTCTGTATCTCTCTGATGTTCTCAATAGGTATAGGTTTTCTTTTCTTGGCATCATCAAGGTCAGGAAGATAAACACGCGAGAAAGCGTTCTTACACTCTAAGCCATGTTCTTGAATAGCTAGATTGATAACAGACCTGATGGTGGCAAAGTTCCTCTTAACTGAGTTAGTCGTAAGACCTCGTTTAAGAAGGTAATCCCTGTAAGCAGCAGCATCAGAGGATGAATATTCATCTAAGGGCCTATCACTCAGTACATCTACTACTGACTGGATGTTCCTCTCAGCACCTCTGTGGAAGGTCTTATCCTTATTGACACCCTTCAGCCTTAGATACAGGTCCAAAGCCTCTGTAAGAGTCATACAGGAGGATTGAGATAGCTTCTGAGGCTCACCTCTAAGCAAATGAAAGGCTGGTATATCTAGGTTAGCCAGCCTCAAAGACATCCAATAGTCTTCAAGCCTCTGTGCGATAGACCTAGCTGCACGAATAGCTTGGTCTTTTCTGCTTGTCTTTAAGCAAATAACGATTCTGGAAGCTTTGTAGTGTGCCTGAACATCCTTAGGCACACGCCTATTAAAGTAATAGGTTTGCCCCTTAACCCACAGGTAAGAGGCCATGTCATGGTATACCATCTGTACTACCCACCCTCACGGCAATTCAAAAGAATCTTTGAAGATCAATAGGATGGCTTAACCTTTGTAAGGAAATGGCGCGCTCGGGAAGATTCGAACTCCCGACCCCCAGATTCGTAGTCTGGTGCTCTATCCAGCTGAGCTACGAGCGCGTCTTTGGCGATTTGCAAAAAAGGCGGTGCTTTGCAGCAGCGCATTAATGCCGTCCAATCCGCCGCAACATAGGTCAAGCCTGACGTGCTTGCAAGTGAATATTCATCCCCTTGCATCCACTTTCTTTACAGACGAATTTTATGGATGATGCTGGCGGCCTCAATTTCTGATAGCAAAAATACAAGATCAGGCTTGCTTTGGCTTTACAGCATTTAACCGAAACCGATATGATGGCGCGGCAGGGGGCCAATCGCCTCTGTTTTTGGTCATGGATGGATAATATGACAGACCCGCGCATAAAATCATTCCCAGTTTCGTGGGAAGAGCTGCATCGCACCTCGAAAGCGTTGGCATGGCGCCTGCTTGAGCTGGGCCCGTTTGAGGGGTTGATCGCGGTTACACGCGGCGGGCTAGTGCCAGCTGCTATTGTTGCGCGTGAACTAGAAATTCGTCTTATAGATACGGCCTGCATCTCGTCTTATTCGGGTAACAAGCGTGGTGATCTTGATATTTTGAAACCGTCACCGATGGCGGGGGATGGCAGCGGATGGCTGATTGTTGACGATCTTGTCGATACTGGCGAGACGGCGAAAGCCTTAAAAGCCATGATGCCAAAAGCTCATCTGGCAACGGTTTATGCAAAACCGGCAGGCCGGCCACTTGTCGATACGTTTGTCACCGAGGTCTCTCAAGATACATGGATTTTCTTTCCGTGGGATCTTGAGCCGCAACCATCAACGCCGATCATCGGCCAGCGTTAGCCCGTATCCGCCATAAGATTTTTCTATCGGGTTTAAGCGGGCGCAATTTTATTCCCCAATCTTATGCCCCAAACTTGTGCCAAGACAGTACCGGTTTGGTGATCAGGGTCGGGAATGTCCGCATCGTAAATTGAAGCCTAAATTCAGAACCTTCGCTGCTTGACCGGCTCAGCCGAAGCATGCCGCCTTGGACAATCGTTAAATCGCGTGCGATCGCCAGCCCCAGCCCGCCACCGCTGCTTTGCCGGCTTTTGAAGGGTGAGAAAAGATCCGGCCAGGCGGGTCGTGGAATGCCACTGCCGTCATCGCCAATGTCGATAATAGCGAGATGGCCAACTTGCCAGACCTCAACAAACATAGATTTGGCACCAGCCGTCCCGGCATTACGGGCAAGATTTAGCAAAATGCGAAACATCATTTGGCGGTCGGCAAACATCAATTCTGGCCCCTGAAAATGTAATTCCAGCAACGATGCTGCCTTAATTTCGGCAAGCAGTTTTGGAAAATTAAAATTCTGCGGGCGTGGCTCAGGTGTTGGGGCAAGGTAATCAAGCATCGATTGGCATAGATCGACCGCCTGTTCGAGTGAGCGCAGAACTAGCGGTGCCGATTTGCGCACATTTTCATCATTGGCTGACAACAAAGCATCACTAACAAGCGTTGCCGACCTTAGAACATTTCGGATGTCGTGATTGATTTTGGCAACAGCCTCGCCAATATCGGCAAGCCGTTCACGCTGGGTGAGTTCACGTGCCATATTGCGCTGCAAATCCTCGATTGCTTGGGCAACAGTTTGCAGGTCGCCGAAAGATTGAAGGCTGTTTGGAATCGGTTGAATGATGGTTGGATCACCAGAAATCAGCCGCAGGATTTTCAATAGGTCGCGTAAAGGGTGGCGCTGAAACCGCAAATGTAGCCATAAAACAATCAGGCAGGTCGGAATACTGATCCCTAAAACGATGATGATAAGGAAAGATGCGTGCCCCAAAGTTTGATGATAAATCGTTTGCTGATCGATGGTGAAGCCGACGATTTGACTGTCAATTCTGCCAATTAGTTCGATTGGCTTGTCATGGCTTGTGACGATCATGGCCATTGTCGGGATGATTTGAGAAATACCCGTATTTTGACTCATGAATACATGGCGCTGCGGCGTGTTATTTGGGTTGAAATTATAGATAAGCTAACCAACGATGTTGAGGTCGTCTAGCGTTGCCGGCGCCAACATGCTGGGGCTGCGATCAATAATGCGAAGCGCAACTAAATCATAACTCCCAAGTCGCGAAAGCTGGCTAATCTTGGATGTATTATCGCCATTCTGGCGGGCCTTTCTGTAGTTTGCGGAGAGTTTTTTCCATTCATGCTGGATCACAAGACTGCGCTGGATGGATAGAAACAAAAGCGAGATCAGACCAATAAGCACCGATACGACAAGAATAAGAATCACACAATTCTGCGGTTTGAGACTAAATAATTTCAAGATGTCACGGCTCCTATTGCATTTTTTGATACGCGGTCATCCTTCTCAAAGGTGTGGCGGCCTTGTGCCGATCAGCCAAACACTGGACGTTTAGCGGGGCAAAGCCCCACGCTGGCAAAACCTTAAACCTGTTAGTAATTCTGCCAAAATTGTATGAGAGTTACGCGAGGTTTGCTCATGCAAATGGTTCCAAACTCATACAAAACACGCCAAATTTGTGGACAAATACGCAGCGCGTTGCGGCGCGGTTACCGATTTGGGCGTTCTAATGCTGCTGTTTGGTGCCAAAATCCTTGGTGTGCAGGTGCAAATATCATTGACAGACGTTGCCATGCCGCCTATACCCCGCACTCAGTAATTTTCTCGATTAACAGCCATAAAGGAGCGTTCAGATGAAACGCACCTATCAGCCAAGCGTATTGGTTCGCAAGCGCCGCCACGGTTTCCGTTCACGTATGGCCACCGTTGGTGGTCGCCGGGTTATCCAAGCTCGCCGTGCAAAAGGTCGTGCGCGCCTCTCAGCGTAACTGCGTTTTGAAGGATACCTATTTCTGGTGTCTGATATGAAAACCATACCGTCACGCGCCGGATTCCTTGCGGCGCGTTCCAAGGGTGAAAAAGCCCTTGCTCGAGGCCTCGTGATCCAAGCCGTTTTTCGCGAATCAGAAGAATGGCGGGTCGGGCTCACAGCTACCAAAAAAATTGGCAATGCCGTGACGCGTAATCGGGCGCGTCGTCGTATGCGCGCGCTGGCCCGTGAACGCTTATCAGGGCTTGCCAAGCCGGGTATGGATTATGTGCTGATTGCGCGCCATGACACGGCGACTGCGAACTGGCAAGAGATGGGACATGGGCTTGAAAAAGCGGTTCGCTATCTGAATCGCACCATTGCGGCCAAATCAGTACCATTTTCAAAGGCGCGATCATGAGTCGGGCTGGCGCGTTGCTGCAGAATGCGGCAGTAACGGCTTTGCTGGGGCTGATTGGTGCCTATCGCCTGCTGATTTCGCCGCTTTTGGGGGCAAACTGCCGGCATTTGCCAACCTGCTCGCAATATGCGAAAGATGCAGTAATCCTACATGGACCCTTGCATGGATCTTACTATGCGCTAAAACGTATCCTGCGCTGTCACCCTTGGGCTGAACCAAAGGTCGATCCAGTGCCTGAATTCTTGAACGGACAAAAGATTGTCAAAAATAGGAATGCCAAAAATTAAAGGTTAGGTGAATGACTCCCGAAAATCGTAATCTGATTCTGGCTGTTGCGTTGTCAATGGCTGTTTTGTTTGGCTGGCAGATATTGGTCATTCAACCTGAAATCGAAAAGGAACAGGCACAGCAAGCCCTGATCGCCGAACAGCAAGCCGCCAAACGCGAAGCCGATGCTGCTGCGGGTACGCCAACAATTGCCAGCAATGGCACCACGGCAAATCCAACGCCCGGTATGCCCGGTATGATAGTGCAGGAAATTGCTCCTGCTGATACTGCCAAGCGTGTCACCATTGATGCGCCGCTCGTTCAAGGATCATTTTCACTTCAGGGTGCGCGGATCGACGATATTATCCTGACAAGCTATCGTGAGACGCTGGATACCGAGTCTGATAATATTCACTTTTTGAAAAAAACCAGTTCCCAAGCGCCATTTTTTGCCGAATTTGGCTGGGCCAGCTCGGATGCTGATCAGCCGATGCCTTCGGCACAAACCTTGTGGAGTGCGGATCGTGACCTCCTGTCGCCATCAAGCCCGGTGACATTGCGTTGGGATAATGGCAAGGGACTAGTATTTACCCGGAAAATCTCGATCAATGATGATTATCTGATTACTTATGATGATGCGGTCGCCAGTACGCTTGGCAACGCCATCACGATGTATCCTTTTGGTCTGGTCCGTCGTCAGGGAACGCCGCCAACAAGCGGCATCTATATTTTGCATGAAGGCCCGCTTGGGGTGTTTGATGAAACCCTGAAAGAAGAAGATTATTCCGACCTGAAAGATGCGGCTGCTGGCGGTATCAAGATCACGCCTGAGGGCGCTGGTGGCTGGATTGGTATCACTGACAAATACTGGCTTGCGGCCCTGTTGCCATCGCAGCAGGAAAAATTCACCTACAGCTTTCAGTCCTTGCCAGGTACTGCCGACCGGTATCAAGTCGATTACATCGATAATAAGGGTCTGACACTTGCCGCAGGGTCTGCGGTCAGCACCCAAGGTCGGCTGTTCGCAGGCGCCAAGAAAGTGGCGCTGCTCGATTATTACAAGGAAGAGATGGGCATCCCAAATTTTGATCTGGCGATTGATTTTGGCTGGTTCTATTTCCTGACCAAGCCGTTCTTCTATGCGCTTGATTATCTGTTCCAGCTGTTTGGGAATTTTGGTGTTGCAACCCTTGCCTTTACCGTGGTGATCAAGCTGGCATTCTTCCCACTTGCCAATAAATCATACCGCTCAATGGCAAAAATGCGGATTTTAACGCCGAAGCTACAGTCGCTTCGTGAACGTTTTGGTGATGACCGGATGCGTTTAAATCAGGAAATGATGGCGCTCTATAAGGCAGAAAAAGTGAATCCGGCAGCCGGCTGTTTGCCTGTTCTGTTGCAGATTCCGGTGTTTTTTGCGCTTTATAAGGTGCTGTTTGTGACGATCGAAATGCGCCATGCGCCATTCTTTGGCTGGGTTGCAGATTTGTCGGCGCCTGACCCAACATCAATTTTCAATATTTTCGGATTGCTGCCTTATTCGGTCGATTTTCTGCCGCCATTCCTTCAGCTTGGTGCATGGCCGATTTTGATGGGCATCTCAATGTTTCTGCAAATGCGGCTGAATCCGGCGCCGCCTGACCCGGTTCAGGCCAAGATTTTCCAATTCATGCCATTCTTCTTTACCTTCCTGCTTGCCACATTCCCGGCCGGTTTGGTGATTTACTGGACATGGAACAACCTCCTTTCAATGGCGCAGCAATGGTACATCATGAAACAAGTGGCGAAGAGCAGCTAGCCAGTGTAATCGAGTCTGGTCGGCTGTTATTTGCCGGCCAGTGTGATTTCATTGCCGCCGCCAACAACATGAAGGCACTGCCGCCGGTAACCCTGCCGGAAATTTGCTTTGTGGGGCGTTCAAATGTTGGCAAATCGTCGCTGGTTAATGGACTGACCGGTCGGCGCATGCTGGCCCGCACATCACAAACCCCCGGCCGCACCCGGCAATTGATTTTTTTCAATCTGGCGGACCGGCTGCAATTGGTTGATTTGCCGGGCTATGGATATGCGTCAGCGCCAAAGGCCGACATTAAGGCATGGACGACCCTGACCCGCAAATATCTTGCTGGCCGGCCATCGCTCCAGCGGGTGTTTTTGCTGATTGATAGCCGCCGCGGCATTGGCCCGACGGATCACGAGATTATGGCCTTACTTGATGAAACGGCAGTGTCTTGGGCAGTGGTTATCACCAAGGCGGATAAACAGAAATCCGAAGCCTTGGCAAAGGTTTGCAAGGACACGCAAACCAAAATCAGCAAATATGTTGCGGCGTATCCGGAGTTGTTTGTCACCTCATCCGAGGACGGCACCGGCATCGAAGCCTTGCGGGCGCATCTGGCAGGCTTTGCCTTGCCGAAAACTGGTACCGGTCTAGCTTAGGGCTGGAAACCGAATTAAATTGCGTCAAGCTATTGCGCAATTGGCCGGATTGCCGATAATCAGCCCGGTATTTATGTGGTGTGCCTCTGGCAACTGCGTTCTTTTTCTATAAAACCCGGCCTCGGACAGGCCGTGCTTTAAAGGCTATTAAGATGGAAAATTCAGCTGACCAGGTGCAAATTGATCTGCTGGCAAAAACCGGAATGCTTGTCGAGGCGCTTCCCTATATGCGCCGCTATTCCGGCAAAACCATTCTGATTAAATTCGGTGGTCACGCAATGGGCAAGGCAGATTATGTGAACGCCTTTGCCGCTGATATCGCCCTGCTTGATCAGGTGGGCGCGCGGCCGGTCGTGGTGCATGGCGGCGGCCCGCAAATTGGTGATATGCTAAAAAAGCTGCAAATCGAGTCCAGCTTTGTCCATGGTCTGCGCGTAACTGATGAGGCGACGATTTCAGTTGTTGAAATGGTACTGGCTGGCGGCATCAATAAGGGGCTTGTTGCGGCGATTGCCGGTGCTGGTGGACGTGCGGTTGGGGTTTCGGGAAAAGACGGGGGCCTTATTACCGCCCGTAAATTAATGGCCGTTTCAAAAAATAATGATAGCGCTATCCAGCAGGCGGTTGATCTGGGATTTGTTGGCGAGCCGGCGCATGTTGATGTGACCGTTTTGAACGCGCTGATGGCGCATAATCTTATCCCGGTCGTCGCCCCAGTTGGCAATGGCGAGGATGGCAAGACCTATAACATCAATGCCGATACTGCCGCTGGGGCAATCGCTGCTGCGCTGAACGCTAAACGAATGCTGATGCTGACCGATGTTCAGGGCGTCTTGGATAAGAATGGTAAATTGATCAGCAGTCTCACCATTAGCGAGGCTGAAGCATTGATCCATGATGGCACGGTTTCCGGTGGGATGATCCCCAAGGTTGAGACCTGTATCGAGGCGGTGCAGGGTGGTGCTGAAGGCGCCGTTATTATGGATGGTCGCGCGCCGCACGCCTTGCTGGTCGAGCTGTTTACCGAACATGGTATGGGTACGATGATTACTGCCGATTAAATCTGATTTTTACAAGAAAGAACGATAACCGCTATGACCGCTGCTTTCCCAACCGATTCAATTGGCGATTGGATTTTTGATCTCGATAATACGATCTATCCAGCCAAGACGAATCTGTTTCGCCGGGTATCCGTGCGGATTACCGAATTCGTTGCGGCGCATTACAACGTTCCGGCTGATGATGCGCGGGTGATCCAAAAGGATTTGTTCCATCGCTATGGAACCACTATGCGCGGTATGATGAGCGAAGAAAATATTCAGCCGAAAGTTTATCTCGATTACGTCCATGATATTGATGTCAGTGATCTGGACCATGACCATGAATTGGATGCAATGCTGGCCGCCCTGCCCGGCCGGAAACATATCTTTACCAACGGCACCGTTCCCCACGCAGAAAATATTCTATCTGCCTATGGTGTACGTCATCATTTTGATCAGATTTTTGATATTGTCGCGGCAGATTATATCCCCAAGCCGGATCAATATGCGTTTGACTGTTTTTTGCAGCAAACCGGCATTGATCCGACTGGTGCGGTGATGATCGAAGATATGGCAGCCAACCTTCGGCCGGCAGCGGCACTGGGCATGCGCACAGTCTGGCTGGCAAGCGATATTGAATGGGCAAATCGCGGTTCTGATGAACCGTTTGTGCATTATAAAGCCGATGATCTAAAAGGGTTTTTGCGGTCGCTTGCGCTTGCCGGTTAAAAGATAAGCAATCATGCAAACCCCAACTGGCTTATCACTTCTGATAATTGATGCTGTCATGGACGCATAAGCCGGTAACAGCTATAAGGATGATGAAGGGCGGCTGGCCTTTCAAAAGCAAGGAGAGAAAAGAATGGACTTGGCGCAACTTGAAACCGAAATCAATGCTGCATGGGATAATCGTGACACCGTATCAGCGGCCACCAAAGGGGCGATTCGTGACGCTGTTGACACGGCGCTTGCGATGCTTGATTCCGGCGCGGCACGCGTTGCCGAGCCATTGGGCAACCACCAATGGCAGGTTAATCAATGGCTAAAGAAAGCGGTGCTTTTGTCATTTCGTCTCAATGACATGCAAACCATCCCGAGCGGCACTATCTATGAGGGTGCTGGCGAGTCTGTTTGGTGGGATAAGGTGCCGCCGAAATTTAGTGGCTGGGATGAAGCACGGTTCCGTGATGCCGGTTTTCGTGCGGTTCCCGGTTGTATTGTCCGCCATTCGGCGTTTATCGCGCCGAATGCCGTTTTGATGCCAAGCTTTGTTAACCTTGGCGCCTATGTTGGCAGCGGCACGATGGTCGATACATGGGCAACCGTCGGATCCTGTGCCCAGATCGGTAAGAATGTGCATCTTTCAGGTGGTGCGGGCATTGGCGGGGTTCTTGAGCCACTGCAGGCTGGCCCGGTCATTATTGAAGATGATTGCTTTATCGGCGCGCGTTCCGAAGTTGTTGAAGGTGTCGTGGTGGAAACTGGCGCGGTGCTGTCGATGGGTGTGTTTATCGGTGCGTCGACAAAAATTGTTGATCGGGTGACTGGCGAGGTTCATATTGGCCGCGTTCCGGCTTATTCGGTCGTTGTGCCGGGCAGCCTTCCGGGCAAGCCATTGGCCGATGGACCCGCTGGCCCGTCACTTTATTGTGCGGTTATCATCAAGAAGGTCGATGAAAAGACCCGCGCTAAAACATCTGTGAATGATCTTTTGAGAGATTAAGTCAATGTCTTCCTATGCCATCCAACTTGCGCAGAAACTGGTGCGCTGTCCGTCGGTTACGCCGGCCGAGGGCGGTGCGCTTGATTTGTTGCAGGATGAATTAGGCAAGCTGGGTTTTGACTGTAAGCGGCTGCCATTTGGCGACGGTGAAAAGCGGATTGATAATCTGTTTGCGCGCCGGGGCACTGATGGCCCGCATTTCGCCTTTGCCGGTCATACTGATGTTGTGCCGGTTGGTGATATCACCAAATGGCAGCACGACCCGTTTGGCGGTGCGCTTGTTGATGGCAAATTATATGGCCGTGGGGCGGCTGATATGAAAGGCGGGGTTGCTGCCTTTGTTGCTGCAGTGGCAATGTTTGATGCCACAGAACAAGCTGGATCAATCAGCCTGATCATTACCGGTGATGAAGAAGGTGACGCCGATTTTGGCACGGTCAAAATGGTTGAATGGCTAAAGACAAATGAGCAGGTGCCTGATGTGTGTGTTGTTGGCGAGCCAACCAATCCGGTATGTCTTGGTGAGGTAATTAAAAATGGTCGCCGCGGTAGCCTGTCGTGTCATTTGCGGGTTGATGGGGTGCAGGGTCATGTTGCCTATCCGCATCTGGCAGATAATCCGATTACCCGCCTATTGGCAATGTTGGCACCGGTGAACGGCACTGCGCTTGATGGCGGCAATGATTATTTTGACCCGTCAACGGCGAATGTGACCAGCATTGATACATCTAGTGATGCTGGCAATGTGATCCCGGCCACGGTTGAGGCGCGATTTAATATCCGGTTTAATACCGAGCATAAATCTGAAGATTTAATCGGCTGGCTGGAAGAACATTTTGATCGCATCGGCGGCCAGTGGACGGCAAATTGGCGTGTCTCGGCATTGCCGTTTGTAACCCCTGCCGGCAGGTTGACCGAATTGATGCAGGGCGCAATCCTATCAGTAACCGGCCAGACACCGGCACTGTCGACCAGTGGCGGCACCTCTGATGCCCGCTTTATTACCACAATCTGTCCGGTTGCAGAATTTGGCCTTGTTGGCCAGACCATGCATCAGGTTGACGAGCATGTCGATGCGGCTGACATTGACCAGCTTGCCAAAATCTATCATCAAATGTTGGTTCGTTTTTTTGAGGGTGAAGTTTAAATGGCATCATGGCCTGATCTATCACCATCTAGCCTGTTATCAATGGTGCGCACGACGCTGCTTGTTATGGTCGGCCGGCGGCCGACAATTGGCAGTTACAATGCGACGCCAGCCGGCCTGTGGCAAGCCATTGCCGCGTCAGTTGTCTTTACCGTTCTCGTTACCCTTTATCCGGGGCTTGATAGCACGCCTGGCCTGTTTTTTGCGGCGATACTGCTTCATGTGATCGGTATTGTTCTTCTGGTTCTGATGATAAATATTCTGTTGCGGGCGCTTGGCCGGCCAGCCAAGCTATTGCCCTTTGCCGTGCCGTTTCTGTGGATTGAAAATTTGCAACAGCTGCTTGGCGGCATCATCCAAAGCCTTGTCGTGATGACCGGCGATCAATCCTTACTCATCATGATATTGCCGGTGGCGGTTTGGACCTGTTATTGGCTATGGCGGGTTGGCCGCGATATCGTTGGCAAAGGTGGCTGCGTGGCGGCTGGTTTTATTGGCATCTCATTCATGATTGATGTCAGCCTGCTTTATATGCTTCAGTCACGACTGCCAGCAATTGGCGGGTAGTCAACGCCGACAAGGTAAAGGCCTTGTGGCGGAGCGGTTGGGCCAGCGGCACTGCGGTCGGCGGCGTCCAATGCGGCTTTGACATCATCGGGGTGCCATTTTCCGGTGCCGACCAGCGCCAAAGTACCGGTGATGTTGCGCACCTGATGATGCAGGAATGAGCGCGCCTCGACATGAAGATGAATTTCACCGCCTGCCATTTCAACATCGAGACGATCAAGCGTGCGAATCGGTGAGCGAGCCTGACATTGGCTGGCCCGAAAGCTGGAGAAATCATGCCGCCCGATAAAATGTTTGGCGGCGATTGCCATCTGCGCGGCATCAAGCGGGTGTTTGTGATGCCAGACCCGCCCTGCATCGAGTGCCGGTGGCTGGCGGCGGGGCAATATCCGGTATAGATAGCGCCGGCCAATGGCGCTGAAGCGGGCATGAAAATCAGCCGGAACCTCGATGGCGCTGCGAATGCTAATCGGCACATGGCTAAGATGCGCGTTCAGCGCCTCCATTACACGGTTCGCCGTGAATTTATCCGGAACATCAAGATGCGCTGCTTGCTGGGTTGCATGAACGCCGGAATCTGTTCGCCCGGCACCAGCAACCGCCACCGGTGCCAGCAAAAAGGCCGCCGCCGCATCTTCAATTCTAGCCTGAACCGTGTCGCCATTATCCTGACGCTGCCAACCGGCAAACGGGCCGCCATCATATTCAATGGTGATAAGAATGCGCCGCGTCATGAGTTTGATACGCCGATTTCCGGTTTTAGGTGATCACCAATCTTCAGCCCTGCGCCATTTAAAAAGTCAGTGGCCGACATGGCATTTTTCCCAGCAGGCTGAAGGCGCGTGATCGCCAATGCATCGTTACCGCACGAAATCAACATACTGTTTTTATTGTATTTACCAAGAAACTGGCCTGCATCTGCGGCCAAATGTTCGGCGGGGCGAGGCACCGGATGTGCGTCTAGAATCCGCAGCCGCCCCTTTGGCCCACCACACCAAGCCCCCGGATAGGGTGCAAAGGCGCGGATATGATAATCAAGCGCGCTGGCAGGTTTTTGCCAGTCGATCATCGCGTCATCAGAGGTGATTTTGGCAGCATAGATCACCCCGTCTTCGGGCTGGGGGGTCGGGGCTGCGAGGCTGGTGGGGGCGCTGTCAATGACCTCGCCAAGACAGGCCGCCGTCAGCGCGGCCAACCGGTCATGCAGGCTTCCGGCGGTGTCGCTTTTTTTTATCGGAATGCGGTGACTGCCAACAACCGGGCCAGTATCAAGACCGGCTTCCATGATCATTGCGGAAATGCCGGTTTCACTGTCACCGGCTTCGATGGCACGCTGGATTGGCGCTGCCCCACGCCAACGCGGCAATAGCGAGGCATGGCCGTTCAAACAGCCAAGCCGCGGTATCGCCAAAATTGACGGCGGCAGTAATAACCCATAGGCGACAACGACAAACAAATCAGCCTCATGCGCGGCAAGCTGTGCCTCAATATCGGCGGATTTCAGATGTTCCGGGGTAAATAGGGGCATGTTAGCAGCGTTTGCATAGGCGGCAATTGGAACTTGTGTTGGTTTCATACCGCGGCCCGACTTTTTTGCAGGCTGGCTATAGACCGCACATACATCATGCGTTTTGACAAGTCGATCAAGCGTGGGAATGGCAAATGCCGGACTGCCCATAAAGACAATGCGTTGTTTGGCGCCCGAATGCGAGGCGCCCGAATGCGAGGCGGTCATATTTAGCCCTCGATTAGTTGCGTGACGCCGATTGACGCATTTCCTTCATAACCCGGCGCAGGATCATATCACGTTTCAGCCGTGATATATGATCGATAAACAAAACCCCGTTTAAATGGTCGATTTCATGCTGAACACAGGCTGCCAATAATCCGGTTGCGACCAGTGATTGGCTTGTGCCGTTCTCATCTAGATAGCGCACTTCCACCTCGGCTGGCCGTTCTACATCTGCCGTTTGATCCGGAATTGACAGGCAGCCTTCTTCAAGTACTGAACGTGCATCTGACTGGCTAATGATTTCCGGATTGATCATCTTGAACAGTTCAGGGCTTTCATCCTTACCGCAATCCATAACGATAATGCGCTGGCTGATATTAATCTGTGGTGCGGCAAGCCCGATGCCGGGTGCGTCATACATTGTTGCCGCCATATCATCTAACAATTGACGCGTTCCGTCAGTAATTTCGGCAACGGGCGTTGCGATTTCGCGCAAAACCGGATCTGGCACTTTGATAATTGGTATAAGTTTGGCAGTGGCTGGCATGATCGAAATTTCCCAAATATGAACGCGGCCAATATGTGAATACGGCGAATCGAAAATGGCGAATATAGCAGTCCGGACACCCTGGTATCCCGCCGTGGGTTATTCTGCTTTCATGGATTAGAAGATGGTGTCGTTGCAGTCAAGTTGCTAGGGTAGCAAAGTTGGTGCGGGCAGAATGATTTAAGCAGAATGATTTAACCGGCCAGAAAGTATATTTGGTGGGCAGTCTATCAAAGCGCCAACGGCTATACTAGGCACTGGCTATATAGGTGGTAAAAATGACCGGCACAGAAATGATACTGATTCTAGCCCTTTTGGGCGTGATACTGCTGGGGCTGGTGCAATTGCGGCGTGGCCGAACGCCAGAAAATGGTAAAGATTTTGCCGAGTTGCGCGGCCAGCTTGCACAGATGGCAAGCCAATCTAATGAATTGCAACGATTAATCGCCGAGCAGATGGCGCAAAGCGAGGGCCGCCTTGGCAATCGGTTGGAGCAATCACTTCGCGATCAGAATGAACGTACAACCAAATCATTGACCGGTATGGCCGAAAAGCTGGCTGTAATCACCGAAGCAAACACCCATATTTCTGCCCTAAGCACCCAAGTAACACAGCTGCAAAATATTCTATCGAATAAACAGGCGCGCGGTAGTTTTGGCGAGGTGCAGTTAGAAAATCTTGTGCGTGATGCCTTGCCGGAAAACGCGTTTGATTTTCAGGCAACCCTTGGCAATGGGCGCCGGGTTGATTGTCTGCTGCGGCTGCCTAACCCGCCCGGGCCAATTGCGATTGACTCGAAATTTCCGCTTGAAGCCTATCGGCGTTTAACGGGTGCGGAAAATGATGCCGAACGTGAGGCGGCGCGGCGTTTGCTTGAAATAGATGTTAAAAAACACATTCAGGATATTGCCGAAAAATACATTATTCCGGGCGAAACAGCCGAAAGCGCCATTCTGTTTCTGCCGTCAGAATCCGTCTATGCAGAAATTAACATTCAGTTGCCAAAGCTGGTCGAGGCCAGCCGCAAGGCGCGTGTCTATATGGCAGGGCCAGATAATCTCATGCTGCTGTTGCACACGGTCAGGGCGATCTTGCGCGATGCTCGGATGCATGAAGCGGCCGGTTTGATCCAGACACAGGTCGATTTGATGATGAAGGATGTGCATCGCCTTGAAGAACGCGTTGGCAAGCTCGCAACGCATCTTTCCCAAGCCGAAAATGATATCTCAGATATCCAAACCTCGACCCGTAAGATCATTTCGCGAGGTGATAAGATTGATGAGATTGAGGTGCTTGATGCCGATCAGGCTGCACCTGCCGTAGCCAAGCCAAATATGATTTGCTAGCGGCGTATCGCGCTTGATTATAGTTCGAGCTTGGCGCGGGCTTTTAACGCCTGTGCCAATGTGCCGTCATCAAGATAATCCAGCTCGCCGCCAACAGGCATCCCATGCGCCAGCCTAGTGATTTCCAACGACAGGTTGGTCAGTTTCTCGCCGATATAATGCGCGGTTGTTTGCCCATCAACGGTCGCCGATAACGCAAGAATCACTTCTGCTGTCTCGTCAATGCTGGCGCGGCGGATCAGCCGGTCAATATGCAAATCCTCGGGGCCGCGCCCATCAAGCGCGCTGAGCGTGCCGCCCAAAACATGATACAGCCCGCGATAAACTGCGGCACGTTCCATCGCCCACAGATCACCAACATCCTCAACCACACAGATGCGGCTGCGGTCGCGGCGGTTGTCGGCGCAGATGCTGCACCGGTCAGTAATATCCAGATTACCGCATTCAACACAAGCCCGCACATTACTGGCAACGTCATGCAGTTCCTCGGCAAGTGGAAGCATCAGCCGGTCACGGTTTTTCAATAGAAACAAAACCGCGCGCCGCGCCGACCGGGGGCCAAGTCCGGGCAGACGGCCAAGCCTGCGGATTAGATTTTCGAGCGAGTCATGCATTCTAGAACGGTAAATTCATGCCGGGCGGTAGCGGCAAGCCACCAGTGATATCTTTCATCATGCGCGCCTTCTCGGCGGTTGCCTGATCAAGCGCGTTGTTCGTGGCGAGGCAAATCATATCTTCCAGCATATCAGCCTCATTCGGGTCTAACGCATCAGGGTCCAGCTTTAATTTCAGCAGCTTGCCCTCGCCAGTAACCGTTGCGCTTACCGCGCCGCCGCCAACCATTGCGGTAAATTCCATGACAGCAAGTTCGGCCTGCATTGTTTCCATGCGGGTTTGCATCTCCTGCACTTTCTTCAGCATGCCTGCCATATTACGCATCATCTCGACATCTCCTCATCATCGGCATTTTGTTCGCTGTCCAAAGACCCGTCATCACTGGCCAGAATATCTGCATCGGCGGCTTGGCTAGCTTTGATCTCATCAATAATGGCACCGGGGAAAATTTCAAGAATTTGCGCCACCAACGGTTCGCCAGCAATTGTATCGCGCAGTTTTTCGTCGGCATCGCGCTGTTGTTCAGCAAGGGTTTTCTCGCCGCCAGACCCGGCCAAAGACACCAACCAGCGCTGGCCGGTCCATTGGCTGAGGTAACGCGCGATATCACCTGCCAGCTGATCTGGCGCGCTTCCAACTAGGCTGACCTGCAAATTTCCCGGTTTCAATGAAACAAGCTGCACATGATTGCGAATACGCGCAGCTAGCAGCATTTCATCATTGGTCTCGGCCAGAGTCACAATATCGGCCAGAGTTGTAATTTCAGCCAGAGTTGTAATTTCAGCCAGAGTTGTAATTTCAGCCAGAGTTGTAATTTCAGCAAGTGAGCTTGGCGCCGGCGGTGCCTCGGCAGTGGATGGTGCGGCCACAGGGTTGCCAGAAATGCTGCCAGAAGTGCTGTCAGAAGTATTGCCAGAAATGCCTGCTTGGCGGGGTGCCGGATCACTATTCCCAGCGGTGGTTTGGCTGACTGATGATGCGGCTGTCTTTGTGGATCGGGGCGCGGCGCTATTTTCCGCTGGCGTCATTGTGGCTGGCGGGGCTGCGGCTGGCGGGGTGTTGCTAGCAGTTGGTAATTTCTGCATTAATTCGCCGGGCGTTGGCATCTGTGCCGCATGGGCCAGTCGGATAATCAGCATCTCGCAAGCGGCAGCTGGATTGGGCGCCTGTCCCAGCTCGCCATGCCCTTTTAGCAGTAACTGCCATGCGCGGCCAAGGCGGGCAATTCCGCTAGCGGCAAGGCCGGTGATCATCTCGCGCTCGCTTTCGATCAATGCCTCATCACTGCCCCCAGCCGCCTGCATACTGGCAAGATGGATCAAATCAAGCAGATCACCTACCAGCATTTCGGGTTCGGCGCCGTGGCTATAGGCCGTTGCAAACGCGGCCAGCGCATTTGGCGCATCACCAGCCAGCGCTGCGGTCAGGACAGTTTGCGATTCGCGCCGCCCGGGCCGGCCAAGCATATCCGCAACCATATCATTGGTCAGTTTATCTGCAGTCATCGCGGCCGCCTGATCAAGCAGGGACAGCGCATCACGAACCGAACCTTCGGCCGCCCGTGCAATCGCGGCTAAAGCGTCGTCATCAGCCTCGATTGATTCGCGCTGGCAGATCATCCGCAGATGGCTGGCAAGCATCGCCGCTGGCACCCGGCGAAGATCATAACGCTGGCAGCGCGATAAGATCGTTACTGGTACTTTTCTGATTTCGGTTGTGGCAAAGATGAATTTCACCGCATCCGGCGGTTCTTCCAATGTTTTGAGCAAGGCGTTGAACGCGCTTTTCGACATCATATGCACTTCGTCGATGATGTAGATTTTATAGCGCGCCGAGACAGGGCGATAACCAACCCCTTCGATAATTTCACGCGCATCATCAACGCCGGTATGGCTTGCCGCGTCAATTTCCAGAACATCAACATGGCGGCCCTGAGCGATTGACCGGCATGGCTCGCAACCGCCGCATGGTTCTAGCGTGGCATCACCATTGCCATCGGGGCCAATACAATTCAGCCCCTTGGCAAGCAGGCGGGCAGTCGATGTTTTGCCGATACCGCGAACGCCGGTCAGCACAAAAGCATGGGCAAGCCGGCCAAGTGACAACGCATTGCCAAGCGTGCGAACAAGCGCATCCTGACCAATCAATTCGGAAAACGTCTCGGGGCGATATTTGCGTGCCAATACGCGATAAGCTGGCTTGGCGGTGTCAGTCATCGGCCGGTAAACACCTATCTCTTTAACTGCGGTCTCTTGCTTATGGTCAAAAAAATGTGACCAATCGGGTCGGCTGTGGTTGGTGTTTGATGGCAGCATAAGATCTGATTGACCCTATCCCCAAACTTATTCAGGGACCCCAAACTTGCTCAGGGACCCCAAACTTGTTCAGGGAATAGCAACCGCAGCCTTTTAAAAACGCGATCTGCCAAACGCCAAAAGTCAGTGGAAGACTGGATGACCCGTCAACATCCTACCTCGGCTGCTTCCTTTCGGATCTGACCGGATCGACAGGGGCAACGTCCACCCAGCCTTCCTGTCTAACTGTATGAAACAAAGCGGCGGCTTGGACAAGTTTTTTATCACCAAGAACAGGGTGACGGCCGAAAAAATCACAGTTTTAAAAAGTCCTGTCAGACCTCGTTGCGTGCCGATCGTCGGCTAGGCTCGCGCCGGACTTGCCGGATAGGTGCCAAGAACATGCACCTCATCCTTGGTGCAGTAAAAGCATAGTTCTTCCATTGCATTCTGCATCGCCGGATCATCAATATGTGCCTGTACATCCATATAGAATTGCGCCTGTTCGGCAACACCAGCCCGAATATAGGATTCGAGCTTGGTCAGATTGATGCCATTTGTGGCAAAACCACCCAACGCCTTATAAAGCGCGGCCGGAACGCTGCGTAGTTGAAAGACCAGTGTGGTCATCATCGCACCGCCGCGTTCAGGCAATTCTGGCGTTGCCGACATCAGCAAAAAGCGTGTCGTGTTATGTTCATCATCTTCGGCTGATTCAAACAGGATATCGAGGTCATAGATCTCAGCTGCTAGCCGTGAGGCAATCGCGCCGACCGTGGGATCACCCGCAGCACCAACATCTTTGGCGGCGCCGGCGGTATCGGGATGCATAACGGGCGTCAGGCCAAGTTTACGAATGCGCTCGCGGCATTGTGCCAGACCTTGCGCATGGCTGTGAACATGGGTCAGCCCGTCGAGCGTCGCCCCTCGCGGTGCCATGATGTGATGATTTACCCGGTGGAAATGCTCGCCAATGATATAAAGCCCCGATGACGGCAACAGATGGTGGATATCTGCAACCCGGCCCGCAGTCGAATTCTCAACCGGCACCATCGCAAGATTGGCGCGGCCTTCCTGTACTTCGGTCAGCATCGTCTCGAAGGACGCGCACGGAACAGGCTCCATATCCGGCTTAACAGCCTGACACGCCATGTGCGAATAGGCCCCGGGAACACCCTGAAAGGCAATTTTATGTGCTGCGTCTGACATTAACTTTCCTTTAGCTCGGCGACTTTCCTTTAGCTTGGCGACTTTTTAACCCGAACCTTCGTTTTATCCTGATCCGACTAATCGGCCGTTTTTACGAGCGCTGTGCTGTGCTGTCAATCGTTCAGCATTGCCAGCTTGGCGTCGATTGCGGCGCGCTGGCGCGCGGCCTCTAGATCCTCAGCTGTATCAATACCGCCGGGGGCACTCGCTGTTATACCAACGCCAATTGTCATTCCGGCTTCCAGCGCGCGAAGCTGTTCCAGCTTTTCCGCCTGCTCTAACCTAGAGGGCGGTAGCGCAACAAAACGCGCCAACGCCTCTCGCTGCCATCCATAAACGCCGATATGGTGATAGAGATCGCTTGTGCCGGTGGGGATTGCGGCACGGCTGAAATAAAGCGCCCTGCCATAGACGGTATCTTGCCAGCTTACCACCGCCTTTACCACTTGCGGGCGCGCGGCTTCGGCTTCGCTGGCTGGTGTGACCAGCGTTGCCAGATCAGCGTTGCCGCGATCCAGCGTTTTGCCAAGTAAATGCGGAATATCCGGCGATAAATCAGGCAAATCGCCCTGTAAATTTAAAATCTGTGCAAAATGCTTGTCGGGGTCAATTGTCTCGATGGCTTCAAAGACGCGATCAGATCCGGACGGGTGATCCGCGCGTGTCATAACTGCCTTGCCGCCCGCCAAAGTGATGACATCGGCAATGGCGCGATCATCTGTCGCAACATAGACGGGTGCCATATCGGCGGCCATGGCGCGTTCCCACACAAGCTGAATCATAGCTTTTCCGCCAATTTCGGCCAGTGGCT
This sequence comes from Alphaproteobacteria bacterium LSUCC0396, assembly GCA_041228345.1. Taxonomy (NCBI): domain Bacteria; kingdom Pseudomonadati; phylum Pseudomonadota; class Alphaproteobacteria; species Alphaproteobacteria bacterium LSUCC0396. Next base: position 1,619,332 of record CP166131.1, read on the forward strand.
TACCCGGTAGGCGGCTGGCTGCAAGCCGTGCCGGAATAATGATGATTTTTGTGCCATTTTTTGCCATGATTTCGGCAATTCATCACATATTTCAGTTTTGCGCAAAGCAATTTATTGAAATAACGTGCTGATGCATACGATAGGGGGTTGAGGGGCGGCCGGAATTTCGCTAATTAACCACGGATTGTTTGGTTTTTTGACCGCAAGAATATCGATCACAGGCCTTGCCCGCTTGGGCTGGTTAAAATTGGGAGCCCGGTTTCGGGAATGACGCATGGATGAGTTGCGCTTGAATAAAGTGTTCGCAGGGTTTTTGTTTGCTGCTTTGCTGTTAATGGCAGGCATCAAAATCGCCGATGTTTTGGTACCGCACCAAGACCTTGCTGAAAACGCCTATGTCATTGAGGTTGCCGAAACCACTGAGGTTGCGTCTGCAGTTCCGGTAGACGCTGGACCTGAACCAATTTTGGCGCTGCTAGCTGGTGCCGATCTTGGTGCTGGTGAGAAATTGTCAAAGAAATGTTCGGCGTGTCATGTGTTCGACGCTGGCGGCGCAAATAAAGTCGGCCCGGCCTTGTGGAATGTTATTGGCCGGCCAATCGCAGCGTCCGAGGGCTATGCTTATTCAGCCGCACTTGCCGAGTTTGGTGGCCAGTGGGATTACCAGTCAATGAACGCGTTTCTAGCCAAGCCGAAGGCCTATATCAGCGGCACGAAAATGAATTTCGCCGGTTTGAAAAAGCCACAAGACAGGGCAAATCTGATCGCATGGATGCGTGACAAGGCGGATAGCCCAGTTGCCTTGCCAAGCGCTGATGATATCGCAGCCGAAGGTGCCAACTAACGCGCCTAACATTCCGGCTGGCACTTCGGCTGATATGATTGCCTTTCTGGCCGGCTTGCCATTGATAAGCCGGCCTATCATTTCGAAATGGTTTCGCCAGAACCCTGCCACTGAAACCAAACAAGATCTGTCGCCCGTAACAATTGCTGACCGTGAGGTCGAGGCTGCATTGCGCGCGGCAATCGCGGCGCGGTTCCCCGATGATATGATTATCGGCGAGGAATTTGGCACCACCGGCAAATCTGACAGTCCTTATAGCTGGATTATAGACCCGATTGATGGCACCAAAGCCTTTATCAGCGGCAAACCGGCCTTTGGCACTCTTGTCGGGCTTTTGCATCATGATCGGCCGGTTGCCGGCCTTGTTGATATGCCAGTTTTTGGTGAATGCTATATTGGCCTTAACGGTTTTTCCGGCGCGGTTCATGCTGAATGTAATGGCATGGCGATGACGCCTAGCCGGCAAACCGAATTAGCTGCGGCCAAGCTGGCAACCACGTCGCCGCGTGCATTAAGCCCGGCACGCCTGATTGATTTTGACCGGCTAGCCGATCAGGTTGCCGTAACAAATTACGGTGGTGATTGCCATAATTACGCGTTGCTAGCTGCAGGTCATATTGATCTTGTGATGGAAGATAGTCTTGCGGCCCATGATATGATGGCAGTCGTTGCGCTGATGGAGGCTGCGGGGGCCACGGTTACCGATCTTGAGGGCGCGCCGATCAGGCTGGGCCATTCAACAAGCATTCTGGCGGCGGCAACGCCGCAATTGCATCAGGCGGCAATGGCGTTAATATCGGCACAGTGATAATCTATCCGCATTATTATTTAGGGCATGATTATTTAGGGCAGGCTGATGCCGCCCGTCACCCCTCGCATCACCTATCGAAATCAAGGATTATCCCATGACAGTAATCGGCTTTTACGGCAGTTCAAAAATGGATGGATGGCATACCAAGCTTGGTCGGCATCTTGATGATTTTACCCTTGTCGATTTGATGTCACCTGAGGGTGAGCGTGCTGATATCGCACTGGTCTGGGCACCCCCAAAGGGCCAGCTGGCCAAAATGCCGAATTTGCGCGGCATCATCATGCAGGGTCAGGGCGTTGATTATATGATGAGTGATCCCACCGTGCCGCGTGATGTTCCGCTGGTACGGCTGGTCGACCCGGATATGTCAAACGCGCTGAGCCATTGGGCAATTCTGGCCGCTTTGGATTTCTGGCGGGACGGCGCTTATTATCGTGATTGTCAGGCGGCGGCGAAATGGGCACCGGTTGTGCAGCGTCCGGCAACTGGTGCCAAGGTTGGCATTATGGGTGTTGGCGCGATCGGTAGTGTGATGGCACGCCGCTTTGCCAGCTTGGGCTTTGATGTTCGCGGCTGGGCGCGCAGCGTGCGACAGGTCGAACATGTTGAAATTTTTGCTGGTGAGGAAAATTTACCTGCCTTTCTTGACGGGCTGAATATCCTGATTTCAGTGCTGCCATTAACGCCAGCAACAACGGGCATTATGAACAGCCAGCTATTTAACCAGCTTGCCAAGGGTGCCTATATCATCAATGGCGGGCGTGGCCCCCAGCTGGTAGACGCGGATTTGCTAGAGGCCATTGCCAGCGGGCAGATTGCTGGTGCGGCCTTGGATGTGTTTGCAACTGAGCCACTGCCAACCGATCATGCCTTTTGGGCGCACCCCAAAATCACCGTCTGGCCTCACGTTGCGGCACAAACAAATCCAAACACTGCCGCGATGCAGGTCGCCGCAGCAATCCGTGCCATTATGGCCGGTAACGAGCCTGACAATCGGGTTGATTGGAGCCGCGGCTATTAGGTTTTTTTAAAAAGACTCGATAAAGCTATAGATCGCACGAAGCCCCATTGCCTCGCCGCCTTTTGGTCGGCCCGGTCGTGATGCAAGGTTCCATGCCATCACATCAATATGCGCCCAGTTGCTGGTTTTGCCAGCAAACCGCCGCAGGAATAACGCGGCAGTGATGGCGCCTGCATATCCCGACAAGCCAGTGCTCGACAATGCGGCATAGCCAGCGTCAAGATGCCGGTCATAATCATCAAACAAGGGCAATCGCCATAACGGGTCTCCGACGTCGCCTGCCGCATTTAAAATTGCATTTGCTGTGCTGTCGTCATTGCAGAATAGTGCCGGCAATTCGGTGCCGAGTGCCACCCTTGCAGCCCCGGTTAAGGTCGCAAAATCAATCAGAAAATCCGGGGCATCTTCTGCTTTGCCCTCAAGCGCATAGGTCAGCGCGTCCGCCAAGACCAACCGGCCTTCGGCATCGGTATTGCCAACCTCTACCTTGATGCCGGCGCGCGTATCGATGATATCAAGTGGTCGCATCGACCGATCCGAAACAGCATTTTCAGCGGCGGCAACCAGAACGCGAAGCTGGATATTAACATTGCTGGTCATCAGCGCCTCGGCAAGCCCAAGCACCGTTGCCGCACCGCCCATATCCTTTTTCATCATCTCCATCGCCTTTGACGGCTTTAGGTCAAGTCCGCCCGAATCAAAGGTGATACCTTTGCCGATCAGGGTGATTTTAGGGCCGCTTTTTCCCCAGCGAAGATCCATTAATCTGGGGCCAATTTCTGCGGCACGACCGACAGTATTAATTGCCGGAAAATCTTTTTCCAGAGCAGCACCGCTATGGGTTTCCAGTGCGGCGTTATGTGTTTTGGCAAGGGTTTCCATTGCCGCTTGCAGAGCCGCCGGAGTCATATGGTTTGGTGGCTGGTTAATCAGGTCACGGCATAGATAGATTCCGCCCAGCTGGCCGATAAGGCGGGAGCCATTCACATCATCATGCAGTGTCAAGAAATTGATCACCGGTGCGGGCGTGTCGCGGTAGGTGTGAAAATGATATTGGCTAAGGCCCCATCCAAGGCTGAGGCTTTCGAGCAGATTCTGGTTGAGCTCATCCGATGCAGCGATAAATCGCCAATGGTTTTTTGGCAGGCTGGCCGCCAATGCCGCCCCATCCCACACTGCATGATTGCCAAAAATACCGATGGCAAAATCAATCTGCCCGTTATCTGCTGCAAAATAGATCGCCTTGCCCGGCTTGGCGGAAAAGCCCTGCGCGGTCACCCAATTCTGTTGGGCTGGAGTGGCGCTCGCCAGCCAGCTGGCAAAATCATCTGCTGTCATCAGGCGAATTTCAGTGCCGTTTGCGCCAGCGCTTTTTAAACCAAATTTTTCAATCATCGCTTTAAAACCTTTTTCAAATCCCGCCCGTCAGTCAGCCCTATTAACCACAATATATTGGGCGATATATTCTTCTCCAGCGCCAGACTATAGCGCGCCTTCCAGCGGTTACCAAGCCGGCAGATTATGTGTCATTTTTTAACGGTTCTGCTTCGGCGTGAACATGGCCGATCAGGCACCAAAGGCTGATGCCGCGAAGCGCAAGATAACTGGCAAAACTTGCCATTAAACCTGCCAGCCCGACTGCAAGATAGAAAATGGCTATAGCAAAGCCAGCCGAGGCAATGATCATCGCATTGCGCATCTGCGTGCCTTTTGTTGCGCCAACAAAAATACCGTCCATCTGAAACGCCAAAAACGAAACGAGAGGCAGGATAATTACCCATTTCCAATAGTCATCAATAAAGATAATCAATTCCTCTTGGCTGGTCAGCAATGCCAAGATGACGCCCTGACCCGCCCATAACAGACATGCCAGCATCAATGCCATCATGCCTGCCAGATAATTTGTCCGGCGAATAACAATGCGAAGCATAAGCGGATTCCGCCGTCCAATAGCCTCGCCAACAAGGGCTTCGGCAGCATGGGCAAACCCGTCAATGGCAAAGGCCAGAAGGCCAAAGAGCGACAGCATGATCTGGCACGTGGCAAGTGCCAAATCATCGAGCTTGGCCGCCTCATTCAACAATAATGCTTCACAACCGATCAGCAGGATTGTGCGGATAAAAATATCACGGCCAAGGCTAAAGAACTGGCGATAGGGGGCAAGGTCAAGCCATTCGGGCAAGCGCGCGCCGGTCGGCGGCCGAAGCAATCGGCCTAGCTGGCCTGGCCAGCGGCGCGTAATCCGCCAGATCATAAAGGCGAGGCCGCCCCATTGTGCCGCCACTGACGCCAGTGCAACACCATTCACACTCATCCCAAAGCCGGTGACAAGGATGACATCCAGCACCAGATTGATGCCATTCACCAGAAACAGCAATCCCATGCCAAGCCGCATTTGCTGGCGTCCATATAGCCCGCCAAGAAGCACCATATTGGCAAGGGCCGCCGGCATTGCAAAAATGCGGATACTGATATATTCGACCATTAACTGTTCGGCCAGCTCACTGGCAGAAAACGCGTTGACCGCGATAGTGCTGACCAGCGGTGATGCCAAGATAAATACCCCGCCAAGACCAAAAGCGAGGGTAATACCGCGTATCAACAAAAACGCGATCTTATCATCCTGACCGGTACCATACATCTGGGCGACGAGGCCGGTTGTGCCCATTCGCAAAAAACCAAGCCCGAAATAAATGAAATTGAATACGATCATGCCAAGCCCGACACCGCCGATAAATACCGGATCATCAAGCCGCCCCATCATCGCCACATCAACCGCCCCAACAAGCGGTATGGTTACATTGGACAGCATGATCGGCCATGCCAGCTGCCAGATATGACGCCATCCGGTATGGTCGTGCTGCTGGGAGACCGGGCCAGATTTTGATGCAGATTTTGGGCCAGATTTCGGGGTGGGTTTCAGCATCTTATGCCTATTCGATTGCGCCGAAGGTTCCCACAATGTCAGCACAAAAACCGGCCATCGCCAAGCTGCTGAATAACGCACCCCCAGCACGCCGTGAAACAGATTTCATTTTTGCTGATGAAAATGCATTAACACCCCTATCAGGGTTAATAATCGACGATCCGCATTGCCTAACCCCAGAGAAACTTGTTATGCCTTGGCTATGCTTTTTGCATTTGTGGCATAAGAGGATAACGAATTTTGCCCTTCTTTCATTCGCGTGCGGCCTTATATGCCCTCATGGCTATCTTGTCGGTGATGATCTTACTCGGTCATCATTCGATACCGCCGATGGATCGCGACGAGTCGCGTTTCGCCCAGGCCAGCAAACAGATGCTGCAGTCAGGCGATTATGTCACGGTTCGTTTTCAAGATGAGTTGCGTGCAAAAAAACCGGCAGGCATCTACTGGCTACAGTCAGGTTTTGCCCGCGTTTTGGGGCCAGAAACGATTTCATCCTACCGGTTGGTAAACCTATTCGCGCTGCTGGCTGCGGTTTTCATGCTTTACCATATTGGTTTGCGTTTATACGAACCGCGCGCTGCATTGGCGGTGGCGGCTTTGTTTTCCAGCGGGTTTTTGCTGCTTGGCGAGGCTCACCTTGCCAAAACTGACACGGTTTTGATGGCGTTGGCACTTGCCCAGCAATGGGCGTTAATGCAGCTTTATCTCGCTTGGCAAAATGATCAGCCCGCACCGCGATATGGCTGGCTATGGTTCTGGCTTGCGATGGCGGCAGGGATCATGATTAAAGGGCCGGTTTTGCCGGTTCTGGCCTTGCTTACTTTGGCCGGATTATGCCTGTGGCATCGGCACTATCGCTGGCTTCGGATCATCCGGTTCTGGCCCGGGCTAATGTTGGTTTTGATCATCTGTTTGCCGTGGGCGGTGCTGGTCACCGCCGCAACCGACGGCGCGTTTTTATCAACTGCGGTAAGTGGCGATCTCATGGCAAAGGTGAAATCGGGGCAGGAATCACACGGCGCACCGCCGGGGGTTTATGCGCTGATCGTTGGATTATTGATCTGGCCGGCGACCCCGCTTCTGGTTTGGGCATTGGCCGAGGTCAGGCAATTCACCAAACGGGCCGAAAGCCGGTTTTTACTTGCCTGGATTGTACCGTTCTGGGTCATGATCGAATTGATCCCAACCAAATTGCCGCATTATCCGCTGCCGGTTTTTCCAGCGATTATTCTGCTGCTTATTGGCGGCGTTACAGCCCTGTCAAACCCATCAGACGGGCGCGCTAGATGGCGTTATCTTGCTGGATTGATTTGCCGCTATCTTGGTATCGGTGTCGGCGGCCTATTGGCGGCGGTAAGTTTATGGGGCGCAATGCGCTTTGGCGGCGAGACCAGCCGCGAGGCCATGCTGTTTGCGTTGCTGGCACTAGTTATCGCCGGGGTGGCGGGGTGGTGTGGTCACCTATGGATAAAACAGGCCTTGTGGCGACCGTTTTTTGGCATGATTGGCGCGGCAATGCTGTTTCATATGGTTGTCTTTTCTGGCGTTATTCCGTCGCTGTCGCGCATTCATGTCTCCAGTGCAATTGCCGCCAAAATTGCCGATTTGCCAACCCCGCCAGTGGCGATTGCGACCAGCGGTTATAAGGAACCATCATTAGTGTTCTTGCTGGGGCGTGATTTACTATTGCTTGACCCAAGAGAGGCTGCTTTGTTTCTGGTCGAGGCACCTGGCGGGCTGGCGCTAATCGAAGCGCGCCAACAAGCGGCATTTCTCGAGGCTGCCAGCCAATTAGAGCTTGGGCTAATGCCGCCGTTACAGGTGAACGGATTCAACATATCAAAGGGCCAGGACGTGCTTATTTTGCTATATCGCGCCGAGATATTTGACGCGAAAGTGAGCAAGGAGTAAAAGCGGGAAACGATAATGGCTGTTATGATTGTTCCACTAATGGTATTCATCCAGATTTAACGGCCGTAAAATTAACCGCTGCCAGAAAGAACCATGCCCAGACGATGACCGCCGCCAGCCAACCTGTTGATATCTCGATCTTGGTCCCCGTGATGAATGAGGCTGGCAATATCCGCCCGCTCATCGACGAGATTTGCAGCGTTTTTGACGGCCGCCGGTTTGAAATTATCTATATTGATGATGCAAGCAATGACGCAACTGCAGATGAATTAGCCGCAGCATTGATCGCAGTGCCGCAATTACGCGTGCTTCGTCATGCTCATCGCGCTGGCCAAAGTGCGGCAATCCGGTCTGGTCTGTTGCAGGCAAATGGTGATCTAATTGGTGTCCTAGACGGTGATGGGCAGAATGTGCCAGCCGATTTTCCGGCGCTTGAGGCGACAGTGATTGCAGCCAGCAAAGGCGGCCAGATGGTAATGGCTGCCGGTATCCGGCAGCTGCGTGATGACAGCCCCATGCGCCTTGTGGCGTCGCGTGGCGCAAAATGGGTGCGGGCGAGCCTGCTTGCCGATACGCATCCGGATTCGGGCTGCGGTATTAAAATTCTGCCACGGGCGCTGTTTTTGCAATTGCCCTTTTTCAATCATATGCACCGGTTTATGCCAAGCCTTGTGCGCCGTAATGGCGGTATCGTTCTTGGTGTGCCGGTGGCGCATCGGCCGCGGATCGCCGGAACGTCAAAATACCGAATTCTGGACCGGTTGCTTGTTGGCGTTTCCGACGTGCTTGGGGTGATGTGGCTATTACGCCGCGCCCCAATGCAAGGCGCAGTAGATGAGATAAACGCCCCACGCAGGGCACCAAAAAGAGCGGCTGGCAAGACGGTAACTGGCAAGACGGCAGCTGGCAAAAAAATGACCTCTGCCAAGAAAAAATCTGCCAAGAAAAAAGATGTCACCAAAACTGTTAAAAAGGCATCTGATAAGCCAAAATCGGCAAAAGGAAATGCGCGATGATAGCCTATCTGTCCGCATCAATTGAAATGGTGGCACGCGGATTTGCCAATGCGCTATTGGCTGTGTTTCCGTTCTTGCCCGACAGCCTTGCCACACATCCAGAACAGATCATGATCATCGTTGGATTTGCCGGACAGGGGTTATTTGCCATGCGCTTTATCGTGCAATGGCTGACTTCAGAGGGTCAGGGCCGTTCAGTGATCCCGATTGCGTTTTGGTATTTTTCGATTGGCGGTGGCGCGGTTCTGCTGCTTTATGCGATCTGGCGGCAAGATCCGGTGATCATCTGCGGACAGGGGCTGGGGCTGTTTATCTATCTGCGCAATCTGTTTTTGATCAAACGCCCGCGCAGTTCGCAATCGGCCTGTGAGTGATCGCGCCTCTAATGAGTAATCGCGTTTGGCGAAAAAAGGCTAAAGGCTGGTTTCGCCCATTTCCATAATAACGGCCCAATGACTGGCTGAAACCGGGGTTACCGACAGACGTGACTGGCGCACTAATGGCATATCGGCCAGGCGTTCATCACTCTTGATCTGGGCGAGGGTAACGGGCCGATTCATGGATTTTACCGCGCGGATCGTAACCATACCAAACCGGCCAGTGATATCCGTTGGGTCGGGATGATAAAGCGCGCATATTTCGGCAATGCCGACAATCTGTTTTTCATCGACCGAATGATAGAAAAAAACCAGATCACCGATTTGCATGGCTTTCATATTATTCGCTGCCTGATAGTTGCGCACGCCGTCCCAGCTCTCGCCAGCGCGGCCACGGTCAAGCTGATTTTGCCACGACCATGATGATGGTTCGGATTTCATCAGCCAATATTGCACCATGATCCTCGTATGATTTATCTGGTTCGTGATCTTTAATATGGCCGCGCTATTCGGCGCCGGCACGCCGCGCTAGCAGGCTTGCGACAACGCTATGCAAATCTTGCCCGTGATTAACCAGCTTGTCCACCGCATTGGTGATCGGCAAATCGACCCCTTTGGCTTTGGCTAATGCCGCCAGTTGCGAGACGGTACGGCTGCCCTCGGCAAGTTTTGCTGCTGGTGTTTCACCGCGCCCAAGCGCCATGCCAAATGCCATATTACGTGAATGTGGCCCGGCGCAGGTCAAGGCCAGATCACCGACACCGGCAAGGCCAAAAATCGTGTCTGGCTTGGCACCCATCAAGCTGGCGAAACGGGCCATTTCGGCAAGGCCCCGGGTTAGGATTGCGGCTTTGGCATTATCACCAAATCCAGCACCAACAGTACAGCCAGCGGCAATAGCAATGACGTTTTTCATTGCACCAGCCAGTGCGACACCAACCGGGTCATCGTTGCAGTAAAGCCGCAAATTACTGCCCTCAAACGCATCTTGAATACGGTTGGTAATGGCGGTCTCATTGCTGGCAGCGACCAGTGCGGCGGGCAATCCGGCAAAGACTTCATCGGCAAAACTTGGCCCCGAAAACACCGCCAAGGGATGGTCTGGTAATGATCTTGCGGCAAGATCGTTCAGCAGCATGGCACTGCCATCATCGGCCTTGCTAATGCCCTTGGCGCACAGAATAACGGCGCCCGGCTGACGTCCGTTCTGACGTTCAGCGATGGTTAAAAAGCTGGCCTGATTCGCCACCACCGGAACCGCAACAAAAATCAGTGCGGCATCATCAAGACAGGCGGGATCAAGGGTCGCGGCAATCGGCGCCGCCGGTTCAGCATCCGGCAAGTGCAGGCAGCGGCCAGCGGCCAGCGCATCAACACTTTCCTGACGACGTGCCAGAACCATGCTGGACTGGCCAGCGCGCTGCAATGCGCTGGCGATGGCTGCCCCCCAACTGCCAGCACCAATAACAACAGCGCGGCTCATTGACGGACTCCTCGACCCGGCGGCGGGCTAGCCTCAGGATCAAGTGGCCATCTCGGGCGCGGCGCAAAGGCCAGATCGTCAGCGGCGTCCAGCCTTTCGAGTGCGGCCCAGGCGATCATCGCCGCATTATCAGTGCATAATTTGGCGGGCGGTACAGACAATCGAAACCCAGCGGCATCTGCAACCTGCTGCAAACAGGTGAAAATATGTTTATTTGCGGCAACACCGCCAGCGATCACCAAGGCGGGCTGAATTCCATCTTGCGGCGGAAAAGCGTCACGAAAGCGTGCCATTGCCATTTTGGTACGGTCGGCAAGACAATCTGCGATAGCGGCTTGCAGGCTGGCGGCAAGATCGGCCAATGGCGCGGCCTCGGGCCCGCCGAGCTGGTCAAGGCGGTTGGCAAGCGCGGTTTTCAGGCCGGAAAAGGAAAAATGGCAATTTGCGCTGCCCTTTAATGGGCGCGGCAGGGCAATTGATTTTGGATTGCCGTTCTTTGCCGCCGCCTCGATGGCAGGCCCACCCGGATAGCCAAGCCCCATCGCCTTGGCGCATTTGTCAAACGCCTCGCCAGCCGCATCATCCATGGTTGTGCCATAACGGTGATATTGTCCAGGGCCAACAACAGCCAGCAATTGCGTATGGCCGCCTGACACTAGCAGCAGCAAATAGGGAAAAGCCACATCATCGGCAAGACGCGGGCTAAGTGCATGGCCTTCAAGGTGATTTACCGCGTAATAGGGAATGTTTCGGGCTGCGGCGATGGCCTTGGCCGTAACCGTGCCGATAGCAACCCCGCCAATCAGACCCGGCCCGCCAGTGGCAGCAACCGCATCAATATCACCCATTGTCATGCCGGCGGTTGCCAATGCGTCACGGATCACCTGATCAATCATTTCAAGATGCGCCCGTGCGGCGACTTCCGGCACAACGCCGCCATGTTTTGCATGTGTGTCAATTTGCGACGCAATTTCATTGGCGTGAATGGTCTTGTCAGCCGCGACAATGGCTGCCGCAGTTTCATCACAGCTGCTTTCAATACCAAGCATGATAACGGGGCGTTGAGCCATGAATAATAATTCCTAAAACAAATTTGCCTCACCTTATCCGAAGCCGGATTGAGATGCCAGTCCTCTCGGTAAAGTGGCGGGGTGCGATGGTTTTTGTCGAAAGCGGGGTTTTTGGCTTTGCATTTGCCTTCCAGCCCCTTTAGACATGGCGTGCTATGAAAGTTGATTTCTCGTTTTTTGATGCCGAGCCGCTGAGGCTGGCAAGCCGCGCATCGCAGTTGGCAATGGTGCAGGCTGAGATGGTGTGCGCTGCATTGAAACCTGCCGCCGTTACGGTGCGTCCGGTGACCACCAAGGGCGACCGGATTCTGGATCGCCCGCTTATCGAGGCCGGTGGCAAGGGGCTATTTATCAAGGAGCTGGAACGATCAATTTTGGCTGGTGTTTCCGATGCCGCGGTGCATTCGATGAAAGATATGGAAACATTCTTTGCCCCCGGCACCGAAATTGGCGCGGTACTGACACGCGAAGATCGGCGTGATGCGCTTGTTGGGCCATATCGCAGCCTTGATGATTTGCCGAAGGGCGCACGAATCGGCACCGCATCGGTGCGCCGTGCCGCTATTTTGCTGAATTACCGGCCTGATCTTCAAATCCAGCTAATCCGCGGCAATCTAAACCGGCGGCTTGGGTTGTTAGCAGCCGGCGATTATGACGCTCTTATTCTTGCTGTTGCTGGTATCAAACGGCTTGGTGTCGAAATTGACTATACGCCGATTGCAGCCGAAATCATGCCATCTGCGGTGGCACAAGGTGCGCTCGCTGTGCAGATTGCCGCGCCTGATACACCGCGCGCGGTTGCGGTAAAGGCGCTTGTCGGCGGCCTGACCTGCCCTAAGGCGCTTGTCGAGGTGACTGCCGAACGTGCGCTTCTTAGCTTTTTGGACGGGTCATGCCAGACGCCGATTTCGGCAAGTGCGGTGCTTGATGAGGCCGGTCAGGTGACGCTTGATGGGATGATCCTGCGGCCCGATGGCAGCGCCGCACATCGCCGCCAAATCTGCGCCCCCGCCGATCAGGCAGAAAGGCTTGGCGCGGAATTGGGTGCAGAATTACTGGGTCTTGCAGGGGGCCGTGCGTTTCTTGCCTGATCACGATTGATCGGGCGGGCGGCAGTATTGGAGTGTTTTCGACCAAGCTGGTGACCGGCTGGTTGGCAAGCGCCGGCAAAATTCGCGGCAAGAAAGGGATGATGATGGCAAAATCCACCCTAATTATCCGGCCTCAGCCTGATGCTGATCGTGATGTATTATGGCTGCAACGTTATGGTGTTCCGGCGCTTGCCAGCCCGGTTATGCGCGGTACAGCACTGGTGCATGATTTGCCCGATCCAGCCGGTTATGATGGGGTTATCTTTACCAGCCGTCATGCGGTTGATGCGATCCGGCAATCGCCCAAGGCCGCGGCATGGATGATGAAACCGGCCTTTGTCGTTGGCACGGCAACGGCGGCAGCTGCACGTGATGCTGGATTTTCCAGATTGATCACTGGTAATGGCGGTGGGGCTGGCCTGATCGCGCCAATCCGGCAAGCTGGTGCGTCATTTGGGGTGGCGACTGGCCGTCTGGTCTGGCCAAGCGCGGTTGACATCAGCTTTGATATGGCAGCGGCTTTACCGGATTTTGACGTCGAGCGGGTGCCGGTTTATCAGATGGTTGCGGCGGCCGGTTTTACACCAGCAATCACCAACGCGCTGGACGGCCAAAAAATTGCGGCGGTCATTGCCATGTCGCCGCGGTCAATCCAGCTGTTTCGGGCGGCGATTGCCGCCGCCGGACAGGATGCAGCTTTGGCGTCGATCAGTTTGATTGCTGGCAGCAATGCCATTGCCAGCGCCGCCGGTAGTGGCTGGAAGAAAGTCTATACGGCGCGCCATCCACGCCGCAGCCGGTTGATGGCAATTGCGGTTCTGCGCCATCAACGTGAACAGTGAGGCGACCACCGCCACGAAAATTTGCGCCATCATACTTTAGGTCATGCTGGTATCTTGTCGCGGTGCTATGATATGGTTTTCAAGGGATATAGTTTGCGGGTGATCGAACGATATCACCGCAGGCCAACGGCAAACAGGACATACCACAGCGCATCATGGCAAAACCAAAGCAACCATCTGCTAGACCGGGCGATATGATTGACGGTGAAGCGGTCGAGAAACCCGCCCAAACCATCTCGCCAAAAAAGGCTGGCACAAAGAATGACACGGCGTCGTCTGATGCGGCCCCCTCTGATGCGGCCCCCTCTGATGCGTCCATGTCTGATGCGGTTTCGGGGGCACCAGACTCAAAACTTTTAGCGAAACCATTGCCAATGTTTCAGGCAATTATATTTGCAGCGCTGGGCCTGTCAGTCTTTGCTATCGGGCTAGTGGGGTTTGCAATCTGGCAGCACCGCCATCACGCGGCAGAAATGGCGGTAGCTCGGGCTGCAGTCGCCAATCAACAGAATCTCGAAAAGCGCCAAACGTCACCAGACATTAATTCTACCATCGATCAGGCCGCACTGGATGAGAGACTGGCCGCGCTAATGGCTCGGCTTGCGAGGGAACGTGAAAGCCAACAGGCGGCGCTTGCCGCACTGCAGGATCAGCTAGCCAAGATCGTCTCAAATGCGGCCCCAAATCAGGTTTTAGATCTGGCATCTTCTGATCTGGCATCCTCTGATTTGGCCACGTGGCGCGCTGATATGGATCGCCGATTTGCCGCGCTTGAGGCCGGACTTGCCGATCGTGCAATTCGGAAAACCCCGTCCCAAGCCGCACAAGAAACGTCTGTTCCGGCTGATCCTGCTAACCGGTTAAGCACTAGCCAAGCTGGCCTGCCGAGTACCGGACAAACCGGTTTGCTGGTTGTCAGTGGCCTATTGGCGGATAATCTGGCGGGTCAGCCGCTTGATCGATGGGTACAGCTTCTTCAAGGGTTGGTCGATCGCGGTGTACCGGTGGCCGGTTTAGATCAATTGCGCCAGACGGCAAACCCGCTTCCCGCAAGCGCTCCACAATTGATCCAAGACGCCTATAATCTGGTGCCGCAAATGACTACAGCCTTGAACCGTGCCGGTGATAATGCCGGCTTTCTGGAAAAAATTGGCGCCAAGATTGGTCAGCTTGTGCAATTGCGGCCGATAGGGGATGCGGCTGACGGCAATGCAATGGCCTTGCGCCAGTTCGAGGCAGCGCTGGCGGTCAAGAATCTTGCGGCGGCACTGCGGGCGGCTGAGCAATGGTCAGGTGCTGATCTGCCACCGCTGGATCGCTGGGTGCAGGCCGCCACCGCGCGGCAATCACTCGATAAGGCGGTTAATGTGCTGGTGACAAGCCACCTTGCCGCCGTGATCAAGCAGCCATAATGCCATCGGCCAGATTGTTGTCGTATTATGTTTAATAGGCTTATTCTTCTTTTTGTAATCATTATCGCGGCAGCGGCAGCGGCGAGCTGGCTTGCGTCCCAGCCCGGTGAGGTGCAAATTGAGTGGCTTGGTTGGGAAATGGCATTGCCGACGAGCCTTGCGGTTGTGCTGATCGTTACTTTTGCGCTCATACTGGTATTTTTTGATCGTCTATGGCGCGCCATTCGGGACATGCCGGGCTGGCTTGGTGGACGGCTTCGCCAGCGCCGCGAAGACGCTGGGCACCATGCCCTGACATTGGGGTTGATGGCGGTATCGGCGGGCGAGCCAGCCGAGGCGCGAAAATATGCAAGCCGCGCTGACCGGCTGTTAAAGGCACCAAAATTAACCGGTTTACTGGCGGCGCAGGCGGCGCATCTGGCTGGTGATTATCAGGCGGCACGGCGTTACTTTACATCGCTGTTGGACGACCGTGAAACGGCGTTTTTGGGGCATATTGGGCTGATGCGGTTGGCACTTGACGATCAGGATCCGGCGATGGCTCGTGACGCGGCGAAGGCAGCGCTCACATTAAAGCCAAATTCGGTTCTGGCTGCTGATCATTTATTCAGGCTGGAGATTGACCGTAATGACTGGAGTGCGGCGCTGCCTGCATTAGAGGTCATCAGCCGCCAGCAGAAAAAATCAAAGGCCAAAATGGTAGTAGCGGCAGATTCTTTCGCAGCAATTTTGCGCCAGCGTTGCAGTTTGCACGTTCTAAAGGCAAAAGACCTTGCCGATGATAGGAAAGTGGCAAACAAGGAATTGAAGGCAGCATTGAAACTTGATCCGGCTTTTTTGCCGGCGGTCATGATGCTTGCCGATCATTACCTTGACGATAAGGCGCATTCAACTGCGGCAAAAATCTTGGAAACGGCGTTTCAGCTTGCCCCGCATAATGGGATTGTCACAAGGCTAAAGGCGGCATGGAAAAGCAATGACGGCCAGTTTATTGCCCGGCTGATCAAACTGCTTCAAAAGCTTGATCCAGCGCACCAAAAGACCGGCTATCATCTGGTTGCCGAACAGGCGCGCCTCGCCGGAATTGAAGGCGAGGCTGAACGGTTACTTGCCGAGGCAAGGGATTTTGATGGCAGTGATGAGGACAGCAAGCCGATATGGCACTGCACGGCCTGTAAAGGCCGGCATGATGACTGGCAGGCTTTTTGCCCAAGCTGTGACGAGTTTGCTGGCCTTGTTTGGCGTCGACCGACCGGAACAAGCCCGCTAATCAAACAGGCCCGCTAATCAAACAGGCCAGCTGGTCAAATGGGCATAAACCCGCTGGCGACGCGGCAAAGCCTATTGAAGCCAAAGATGAGAACAGGGTATAAAGGCACCGATCAGGATTTGCTGTTTTATCGGCAAACGCCACGCCATCCATGCCGCCGGATTAGTTAAATGGCATAACAGACCATTCGTAATGGTTAGTTGGGGGTTCGATTCCCTCATCCGGCACCACTGACCACTGAAATGTAAGCATTTTATGTGCTAACAGGTCAGGTGGCGTACAGAATGACGTACAATCAATCCTCATATATCCGTGTTCGCTATGGTGTTTATCACTTTGTCAGACGAGTGCCTGCTGATGTGCGGCAGTACTATCGTAGTGACAGGGTCAGTATAAGCCTTCGTACCAAATCACCTAAAGCGGCATCTCGTGCTGCTCAATCAATCAGCCAAAGGTTGGATGACTATTGGCATGGGTTGAGATTGCAAAAGATGGATGTGCCAGCTTTGCATCTGCTGATTGTTGATAAAGCTGACATGGAAGATAAAAGTCCAACTCTGCTTGAAGCTGTTGAGATGTATCTTCAGTTGAAGGCTAACAAAGATAGCCCAACATTTGTTCGTGCTGCTATACGCAACAGCAGGTATGTAGTTGAGGCATTGGGTAACAGACCCATCACTGCCTATGCCTCATCTGATGCAGCTGCATTTCGTGACCATCTGTTTGCCAAAGGGCTATCATTAGGCAGTGTAAAACGCATATTCGGTTCAGTCAGGTCTATCATCAATCTCGTGATGTTGGAGCATGGTATCGAAGGTAACAACGCCTTCGCCAAAACCTATATGCCTGACCGTAATGACACTGAAGACAGACAGCCAATCCCTCAAGACAAACTCATTCGCTTGCAGCAAAGATGTATCAAGGTAAATGATGAGAAGAGATGGTTGCTAGCTTTAATCAGCGATACCGGTATGCGGTTATCAGAGGCTGTTGGGTTATCCAAAGAAGATTTTGTGATGGATGCAAAGACACCCTACATAAGCCTTAAGCCACACGCATGGAGGCGCCTCAAGACAAAGAGCAGTCAGCGGCATATACCACTTGTTGGGGCTGCCTTATTAGCATCTAGGAGGCTGCTACAAAATGATAGTAGCTATGCCTTTCCTTCATACTGCGATGGCAATATTTGCAAAGCAAATTCAGCGAGTGCCGCCCTCAATAAATGGATGAAAGGGGTAATTGGTAATGGCTATGTTGTCCACGGATTGAGGCATAGCCTTCGTGACCGTTTAAGAGCAGTAGAATGTCCATCAGATGTCGTTGATGCGATAGGTGGTTGGACAACCGATGGCATAGGTCACAGCTATGGTAAAGGCTATGGCGTGGAGATATTGGCTAAATGGATGTGCAAGATTGAGTGCTAACTCATTCTGTACGCCACCTGACCTGTTAGCACATAAAATGCTTACATTTCAGTGGTCAGTGGTGCCGGATGAGAAAGGTGTATTCCTTTGTGAGGCACTCACTTGTACTGCTACATAAGCAA
Source organism: Alphaproteobacteria bacterium LSUCC0396 (assembly GCA_041228345.1). Classification (NCBI taxonomy): domain Bacteria; kingdom Pseudomonadati; phylum Pseudomonadota; class Alphaproteobacteria; species Alphaproteobacteria bacterium LSUCC0396. The sequence goes on from CP166131.1 coordinate 1,636,955, forward strand.
TACAGCCATTTTACGGATAGGCGAGTCATCGTCAACAGGCACATTCTGTGCGTCAGTTTGTGCGGCAGTGAAAATCTTCTGGTAATGGAATAAGCCTATAGATGCTTATCGTTATCAGTACAGGGTAAGTGAGATATGTAGGTGATAGATACATATCCTTGTTAATGACACCTAGCTGTTCACTTACAGTGTCTTAACAATCCCAATATCAATAACACCTAAATGCCATACACCCCCCATGCATGGGCCACAGGGGATGTGTAGGTTATATGTTCATGGAGTGTGTGACAGATTAGGTGAAATAGCTGTTAACCATTTTAATCAGCCATAGAGACTCACTGACGGGGCGTATGGTTTTAGTGAGTCACGGGTACCTGAATATGGCTAGGGATTCTGTGTGAGTCTTGTTGAGTCATTAACAGGCTATTGCGTAACCCACTAATACGGGCAATCATATTGAGAGGCATAAGGAAAAGAGAATGGCTGAGAACTCAAGAGATCGAAGGACATGGAATTACAGACCTGACGAGCCAATCAGGTACAATCCCCTATTTGATTGGCCTGTTGATTTGGGAAAGATTTTTAACTGGATGGTAAGACGCTGGATTACCATCTCACGTTTCTTGATGTTTAGTATTTTAGGGTTTTTGATTTACCAATATCTGACGCCAAGCCTCCAATCAATGAAGCAGCTAACTGTAGACTGGGTGCTTCTGGTTTTCCTACGTAATACGGCGCTTTTGTTTTTGGTTGCGGGATCGTTGCACCTTTACTTACACGTCCAAAAAGCACAGGGAGAAAGGTTCAAATTCCTTAAAAAGGAGATGGCAACAAACAACAAAGGCTTTAAATTCAACGATCAGGTCTATGACAATATGTTCTGGAGCATTACGAGTGGAGTAACTGTGTGGACTGGTTATGAGGTTCTGTACCTTCACGCTATGGCAAATAAGTGGATTAGCGTTGCCCCATTCTCTGAGCATCCTCTTCAATTCTTTGCTTGGATTTTATGCTTTCCTCTAATCCGTGGAACCCACTTTTATTTCATTCATCGTCTTCTGCATCACCCTTTTCTCTATAAACACGTTCACATTACGCACCACAGAAATGTAAATACTGGGCCGTGGTCAGGAATTTCGATGCATCCAGTTGAAAATGTGATTTACCAATCATCACCACTGATACATTTTATCATCCCAACTGATCCAGTAATTGTTATCATCCACCTTGTTTTGGTAACCTTGAACCCAGCATTTACCCATTCAGGATTTGAAAAGATCTTGAACAAAGATACCAAAATTCTAGATTCAGCTGACTTTCACCATCAGCTTCACCATAAATATTTTGATTGCAATTATGGAAACATGGACGTGCCATTAGATGTTTGGCTTGGAACACATCATGACGGCACAGATGAAGCAACTCAAAAGCTTCGCATGAAAAAACGTCTTTCGGTAGCAAAGCCCTAGACTGATTAGTCCAGTCACAATCAAAACCCACAGATACTGCATCATCCTCACCCCAGAGCAATAACTATCACTTTGAGCATGACACAAATGACAAGAATGACAGTTGATCTATAAACCTCTGGCAACTCTTCTCATAGACGACTTTCCATTTTCTTTGTCATTTCTGTTATTCCTGTCACACACTCCATGAACACATAACCTACACACCCCCTGTGGTCAGGCATGGCATGTAGGTGTTATTGATAGAGTAAGAGTTAACCAACATACAGATTTTAGTCTTTAATCTAAACTTACTTTTAGTTTGATTGTTAAATGAGATCAGCTTACGTTTTTGCAGCATGTTTTTGCACTGCCATCAATAAAAGAGCAACAGCCTAATGAATCAAAAAATCATTGAAAATATGATCGAAAAACTTGGTTTAGAGCCAAAGAACGGATCAGCGCTTCATTCGCTTGTTGTAAATGCTGACGATGACAAGTCTGATGTAAACCATGACAAAAGTGACATAAAAATAATTAATGATGAACTGGGTGATCTTTCTGAAAGTAAACACAAAAAGACATTCGAGGCTTTAAAGCGTTTGCAGGTTATCAGAATGACCAAACCAATCCTTGAACTAGCTATTCAAGCAAATTCCCATTCAGAGTTGTCAGCAGCCAAGTCTGCAGGCGTTGAGAGCCTTATCGATATTTCGAGTGGAGCCATAGCGAGGCTTAACACTTTGGCGCAAAATTTAAATGCATCTCGCGATAATCTTAAAGATCTCCAAGAAATGGAAGTTAAGGCTCTAATTAATGAATTCAGATTAGCAGAGCCACCAAAGGGATTAGAGGTCAGCGTGCTGTTCACATTGTTTGTTGCTGCAATTACAACTCTATTATTTGTGTTCTTAAGCGTAAAGGATATGCTGAACGCATCAGAGGGTTATTGGGGTTTATTTGCAGGAGGAATCTTATTCCTGATTGGCTTAAATTTTTGTGTCACGATTGGAATTAGGGTTGTTAAATTTAAAAAAAATATCAACACCATTTTTGCTGAAGCCCGACGCAAGTATCTCGAAAAAGAGGGCGATAAATTCTCCAATTTGCAAAAAGTAGTTGAAGAAGAGGCCTTCAATATTCAAAAGCGAGAATATCGGAAGGCAAGCGAAAAAAAATTCAATGAATTAATCAAAGAAGAGAGAATTATTTTAGCAACATTGAATAGCAACGGCTAAATAAAGATCACCTTGAAAGCCTATGGTTTCTTGATTTGTTTATCTGCTGACTCCTAATTTATGGAAGCTGTGCTTATCATTTACATCAAGATGCAAACAACAAACGTGTCACTTACCCTGTACTGATAACGATAAGCATCTATAGGCTTATTCCATTACCAGAAGATTTTCACTGCCGCACAAACTGACGCACAGAATGTGCCTGTTGACGATGACTCGCCTATCCGTAAAATGGCTGTATTGCTTATGTAGCAGTACAAGTGAGTGCCTCACAAAGGAATACACCTTTCTCATCCGGCACCACTTATTATGTTCCAATTGAACTACTCAATTGATTTGCAAGTATATTATTTGCAGCAGTCAATATGGGTAGACAATATGGTAGACAAATCTTGTGCCTCATATCTCTATCAAAAGCGTGGTGTTTACTATTTTAGTAAGCAGATTCCATTTGATGTCAGGTAGCATTACAAGCGTTACAGAATAGTTATTTGCCTCAAAACCAAGTCAGCTAGCCGTGCAAAGAGGATGTGTGATTCCATCCTTCAAAGGCTGCATGATTATTGGTTGTCGCTAAGATTGAGTGCAATGCCACTTCCTGCGGCGCATTTGGTGCATGATAGTAACGGTCATGGTCAGTTAACGAAAGGACCAACTCTATCAGAAGCAAGGGATGCCTATATCAAGTTGAAGGGTGTTGGTAAGGACAAAACCTTCATCCGTGGTGCCTCAAGGAATGTTGATGTTGTCATCAAACATCTGGGTGACAGACCCATTGATGGCTATTCATCTGCTGATGCGGCAGCACTCCGTGATGCCATGCTGGAAAAAGGACTATCCATTGCATCGGTCAAGCGCAACTTCTCTACCATCAGGTCAATTATCAATCTAACCATCATTGAACAGGGCCTTGATTGCGGTAATGCCTTTGCCCGCACCTTCATGCCTGAACAGGACAGGCAGAGAAGACTGCCCATTCCAATAGACTGTATCAGAGCCATACAGTCTGATTGTCGTCATATAGATGATGATATGCGCTGGCTTGTGGCTCTATTGAGTGACACTGGCATGAGGCTTGGAGAAGCTGTTGGACTAGCAGTCAAAGACATCAATCTGGATGATGAGATACCGAACCTAAACCTCATCCCACATCCGTGGAGAAGGCTGAAAACCAAAGGTAGTGAAAGATGTGTTCCATTGGTCGGAGAAGCCCTGTGGGCGGCTTCTGGGGCGATTGAGGGTGCATCTGGAAGTGATTTCCTCTTCCCCAGATATAATCGTGCTTCATCTAGCAATGCCAACTCTGCTTCAGCAGCTATAAACAAGTGGCTAAAGCCAAGAGTGCCAGAAGGGTGTGTTATCCATTCATTCAGACATTCAATGAGGGATAGGCTTCGTGCTGTTGAATGTCCATCAGACATCATTGATATTATCGGTGGCTGGACAACGACTGGAGTAGGTCAGAGATATGGTCTTGGACAGCCATTGGATGTCAAAGCCAAATGGATGGATAAGCTAATTCCACTCTAATGGATACATCGCCTCATTGCGTCTTAGGAAAGGCAATGTGAAAGGCGAATTATAGGTAGCTTTAATTGGCGGCCCCTTGATGACTATGCCGTCCTTATCCAATGCAGACTTCAATTTCGTATAATGCTCTTCAAAGTTACCGTCAGATGCAAAACCTGAGTATGAGATGACAGCGAAATATTCCGCTGGCAGGTCAATAATTCTAACTCTTTCATCATTTGGTTCTGGTGCATTTTGTTTTGAATACTGCATAGGCAAAAAGAACCTCATACTCATTTTGCCATCAGTCATGGATTGAGTGACTGGCGCAGTCATGTCTATTTCTTTGGATTGAGTGACTGGAATAGTCATCTCAACTTCTTTAGAGCCTTTGTTGGCCCCTGAAATGTAGTCAAACAGCACTCTAAAACCGCTATCCTCTTCCCCGTATGTAACTTCTGCTACCGTCCGTTGCTTGTATTGACGAACCTCATAAACATCAGTCTTTTTGACGATAGAGTATTCTGGTTCTTCATATGACATGGCTGGAACTGATGCTGTTAAATATGCAAGAAGCGCTATTAAGAACACACTAAAACGCAATAGAGGCTTTGGCTCTACCATATTGTCTACCAACATTGACTGCCGCAAATAATATGCTTGCAAATCAATTGAGTAGTTCAATTGGAACACAATAAGTGGTGCCGGATGAGGGTGGTTATGTGCCACTTAAATGCACCAATTATAGTGTTATACAAGCAATAGCCTAGATTCAAATACCTGCTTGTTCATGTCAACAGGCACATATTTGTCTACCGTTTTGTCTACCTCACAGAAATCTTCGGGTAATTGAATAAGCCTATTGATGGTTATCGTTATCAGTACAGGGTAAGTGAGTAATGTAGGTGATAGATCCATATCCTTGTTAATGACACCTAGCTGTTCACTTACAGTGCCTTAACAATCTCAATATCAATAACAGCTACATGCCATACACCCATGCCTGACCACAGGGGGTGTGTAGGTTATATGTTCATGGGGTGTGTGACAGATTAGGAGGAATAGGGTGTTTGAAACTAAAATGCAGAAGTTTTTCCAGGGCACTCTTGGAAAGCGAGGCCCCAGGCATTTTGCAATCTCTCAACTGGAATCTTTTCTGATGTTGCGAACTTCACATTCATATCAGTTGAAATCATGTACCACGCTGACCCAACATAATCCCTATAAATTCTGAACGCTGTCATATTCAAGGAACGGTTATCAATTCTTCTGTTGCCGTCAGTTAGAATGCAAGGCTGTTCTTCAATCCATCGTAGTCTCTTTAATCCCTCTGGATAACCTGTCGTCGCAAAATTATACACCTGCTCCATCAGCGTTTTTTGTCTATTTTGATAGTCTGACCAATCTTGTGCAGCTTCCAAACGAGTTGCTTCTGCTGCCTCTTTTCGGGCCTGTTCTGCAGCTGCTTCAGCCACACGCCTTCTTTCTGTTTCTGCAATACGCGCAACTAAAACCCGTTCACCCTTATCAAATATGCTCTTCAAAACAGGGTGCGCTTCTTTCCAAATGAGCATCAATGTGAATGTAGAAGTGTTCCAGCCATTCAACGAACCGCTATTGTAATCAAAGTCTATGCAGCTTTGTGAATCAAGTGGCACTCTCCGTTCAATTATCTTCCCAGTATTGTCAACAAACTGTTCAATCCGAAATTGCTGCTCAATACATTTTACTCCACGATAACCCAGATTACCCAGAAAGTGCCTTGTCAGTTTTTTATAAAATCCGGGTGATGCTATTTCTTTTTTAGCAAGGCATTCGGCTAGGTTGTCATTTGCTGCTCGATGAATGTTCTCCATAAGCGAGAAACGCCTTAATTGGATGCCTTTCTCTTGAAACCTCTGGCCAATCCATATGCTAGCGACATTGATGCCGTCCCAATCAAAATCAGAGTTCATGGTATCCAACGCGTGATATTCATCTGAACTAAAATCAAAAAAGGGATGGGAAAACACGGCACATATATCATTTGCTGTGGCAAGCATTCCTAGCTTGGCATATTTAGTATCGCCATAACCCGTTGTTGGAGACCAGAATTCTGTCGTCGTGGTTTTTGCGGTTTCAACCTCCGCTCTTTTTGTAGCAAAATGATCAGTAGGAGTTTCAATGCATTGCAGTGGAACATCTTGATTGTCCCGAAGAACTCTCCCTGTCAAACGGCTTATTGAAAATCTGTTTTTGTTTTTCATGTAATTCACAAAATCATTGGATACTTCAAATTCCGTGAGGATGGTTTTAATTTCACGGCCTACCTTACCTTGTTCGATTAGGTCTGGTTCCTGAATCCGCTGGACCAAGTTTTTTTTGGCGTCATCATGCTCAAAAACAATCTGATACTCTCCGCCAGACCCTTTGCAGTGGAAGAATATTGATGGATTTGCAAAGGCGTGAGAGGCGCCTGCCAAATACAAGCCGAATACCAACAAGGTTAAGACTCTCATCATCCCAAACACCTCACCGTCTAAACAACAACAGCCTAATCAACCGCCATATACCTCTCAATATGATTGCTCGTATCATTGGGTTACGCAATAGCCTGTCCAAGAGGGTAAGCGAGGTGCTAATTCTGGCAGGGCTACTATCTACCGTAGGGAAATTTAGTTAGTCATCTGCCAGCAGGTGAACAAAAGCGTGTCAGCTATACAGCAGCTTTCTCATTACGCTTCCGCATCGCATTCGCAATTAACACATAACCAGTACCGACCATACCGCCCAGCACAACAGCCATAGCAAGTATCAGCATCCGTTTGCTTTTGTTTTCAAACTCTGTTGCTGCAACTGCTATTACGACAGCAGAAAAGTCATCACCTCTCATCACAGGGGTGTCAGCAAACAATGTTTCAGCCCGTTCAAGCGTTTTGTCTTGCTCTAACCCTCGCCTCTTTTGCTCCAACTCCAGCAAACCGCTCACAAATGCCTTTTTATTCTCTCTTGCCTCAATAAGCGCAATTTCCTTTTCAATTGCTTCATATCCTCGCAAGTAAAAAGGCGTATCCGTTATAACGTTGGTAACAACACTATTCTTTCCACCAAAGCTCTGCGTTTCAATTGTGTTGTTTTTAACGCCAAGCTTGCGAGCTATAGCAGATTGTTCCCTTAGAAAAGCCAACCTATCGTCAGCCTTGCGATCATAATCACTCAACGCATTGTCAATCGTTGTGGATATATCTTCAATTTCAAATGCTTTCTTCTTTTGAGAAGCCGCTAGCGTTGTTGAGAAATCAGCTTTAACAAGCTCTTTGACATTTTGGTTAGCTTTGGCTTTCACATCAGCCAGGACATTTAGCCATTTTTCTTCATCGTTGAACTCAAATTCTATTGCCCAATGCTTACGGCTCTCGCCTTTAGCTGTTCCATCAACATTTATTGGGGGTAGCAAACTTATCTCTGCTGCAAGTTCAACGATAGCGTTGTTGAACTCTGTTTCTGTTTCGTAATCATTTTTGTCTAAAACAGCGTACTTTCGAAAAGCGTCTTCAAATAGAAGTCTGGCATCAAGCTGCTCTATGAATAGCCCTCGCAGGTTAGCAGCGCTAACCTCAAAAAAACCAATAGAGTTCGATATCTGATATCGATTAACCATATCAGAGGTAATTGGCTTTACTTCTGTTTTTGCGATGAAAGAAGGTGCTGGTTGGGTAAGAAAGAAACCTACAACGCCCAAAACAGCTATTACAATGACACGAGCGATTTTGAATTTGCCATCCCAAATGGTTTGGAAAAATTCCAATAAATCAATTTCGTCAGTATCTTGCATAGGATCCCGCTTTACATTCTTAGTGCTGTTTAAAACTGTATTTCATTTACTAGTAAAATTTACTTTTAATATCACGATAATGTTCCATTTGGGAAATCAGTTTTTTATTTTTCCTGGGGATACCATTTATAGCTTTGAATAATGTTTTAGAAATTTCAAATCACAAGCATAACAACGGTACTGTAGGGTACTACTACACTAAATAATAGTAATAGATTCTTCCCTAACGATCAGAACCATATTATCTTTGCTAATGCATTTAAATGTACATTTAGATGTATCACTTAAGTGTAATTACTGCGTAGCTTAATACACGTACCTATCCATACGTACCTCACTTGTATGCCTAATACGCCTTCGGCAATGACTCCGTATAAGCCTCATACAGGCTCTATTGTATGTGTCCGGTATCCGTGATTCAGAGTGATGCCAAAGGCTGTCAGTGAGCCTTTGTGAGTCATGCACGGCCTGTTTGTGATGCATTGTAACTGCGCATGTTAGTGACCCATTCAAATGACCTAAAAGACAAGTGATAGTGGTTTAGAGTGTCAAATACTGATCTGTGTAATTGTCTATGTATATATACGTGTGGCAGGGGGACGGATCACGCCGCCCCATAGGTGTGAAACAAACTGAGAAACATCTGTGCGTGTTGACAGCAAATTTATGACACATAAACTGACTGTGTTCGTGCAGTTCCATTGATAATGGTGCCTAAGTGAGGCAAACAGCATCCTCATCCGGCACCATCTTTGATGTTTCACTTGGTGTAACCAATCGAATTGCAACAGGTTAACTGTCTGCGGTTGAATTGGTGTGCAACAAAATGAGCAACACCTATGCGGCAAGTTAGGTGCGTTATCGTGATGGTATCTCCTATTATGGCCGGCATGTACCGCACGATCTAACGGATCACTTCAATGCATATAAATGTGTCTAGGTAAAGCCAATGCCTATATGTGATGTATTATTGGTGATCTTTTTAATGGGTGACAGCAATGACAGCAATGACAGAGAAAATCGAAAGGCGCTCATAAGAAGAATTGGCAGAGGTTTACAGATCAGTTGTCATTCGGGGCATTTATGTCATTATTTGGGAGGTGGCGGATATTCGAGGGCGATGTCTTGGGTGCGTCTGCCAAACATGCGGTTCAAAAAGCTCGTCAGGCTTTGCGTGATTTGCCAGCTTGATTGAGCTGAGGGAAGTAGGGTATTTTACTTCGCTTGCTTGGCGCTTTTGAGTTTCAAATGATCCCGTCGGGATCGGTTCGCTTTAACCGGTGTTTCATTTGAAAATTTAAAACTATTTTGATTGAAAACTTCTAGGGGTGGATACTATGAAGAAAACTTTCGCTTTGTTGGTGACCAGCGCTTTGCTGGCAACACCAGCGTTTGCTGACAATGTAAAAATCGGCGTGCTTCTCGGTTTCACCGGACCTATCGAGTCCCTGACACCGGATATGGCCAGCGGTGCTGAATTGGCGATGAAAGAAGCCAGTGACAGCGGTGCTTTCATGGGAGGCTCGAAAATCATCTCTGTTCGTGGTGACTCAACTTGTGTTGATGCGGCAGCAGCAACCGCAACCGCAGAACGGCTGATCACCGCAGATGGTGTCAGTGCCATTATGGGTGCCGACTGTTCAGGTGTGACCACAGCGGTTTTGCAAAATGTTGCGCTTGCAAAAGGCGTGGTTATGATTTCACCGTCAGCTACCTCACCGGCGCTGTCCACGGTTGAAGATAATGGGCTATTTTTCCGGACTTCACCATCAGATGCACGTCAAGGTCAGGTGCTAGCGGAAATCCTCAAAGAGAAGGGCGTGAAATCGGCAGCCATCAGCTATACAAATAATGACTATGGCAAGGGTCTTGCGGCCAGCATCCAGAGCAATTTTGAGGGTTTGGGCGGTAAAGTCACGATCTCGGCCTCGCATGAGGATGGTAAGGGTGATTATGGCGCTGAGGTTGCCGCATTGGCGCAGGCTGGCGGTGATGTGTTGATTGTCGCCGGTTATCTTGATCAAGGTGGTAAGGGCGTTATTCAGGCGTCAATTGACGCCGGTGCATTTGATGTTTTTGTTCTACCTGATGGCATGATTGGCGACAGCCTTCCAGCTGCAATCGGTAAGGATTTGAACGGTTCATATGGCACTTTGCCGGGCACAGACAGCCTGGGTGCAGCAAAATTCAATGGTCTGGCTTCGGCGGCTGGCTTTAAGCCGGGGCCTTATGCGCCACAATCATATGATGCAGCGGCATTGATGATCCTTGCCATGCAGGCATCCTCGTCTTCTGACAGCACCAAATTCAAAACGAAGATTACTGATGTTGCGAATGCACCTGGCGAAAAAATTTATCCGGGCGAATTGGCAAAGGCTCTGAAAATCCTCGCCTCTGGCGGTGATGTGGATTATGCCGGCGCGACGGATGTCGAGTTGATTGGCCCGGGTGAGTCTGCTGGCTCTTTCCAAGAGATCATTGTCAAAGATCAGAAAATCACCCCCGTTCGTTATCGCTAGTCATTAACCAAAAATACGGCCCTGAACATGCGTTTGGGGCCTTATTTGAAAGCTGATCCATGCTATCTGTTCAAAATGTCAGCATGCATTTTGGCGGCATCAAGGCTGTTGATAATGTTAGCTTGTCTATCGAAACCGGTTCAATTACTGGCTTGATTGGGCCAAATGGCGCCGGAAAAACGACGCTTTTCAACGTAATCGCCGGTCTTTACAAGCCCAATACTGGCCGAATTGTTCTGGATGGACAGGATATCACCGGTGCGGCGCCCCATGAATTATTTCACAAAGGCCTGTTGCGCACCTTCCAGCTGGCGCATGAATTTTCGTCACTGACAGTTCGGGAGAATCTAATGATGGTTCCGCCCAACCAGTCCGGCGAACGCCTGATTGATATCTGGCTTTTACCAAAAAAAGTCCGTACCGAAGAAGCCGCAAACCGTCAGCGTGCCAATGACGTGATTGCGTTTTTGCAAATCTCCCATCTTGCCGATGAATATGCTGGCAACCTATCGGGGGGGCAAAAAAAGCTTCTTGAACTGGGTCGAACCATGATGACAGACGCCAAGATTGTGTTTCTAGATGAGGTGGGCGCTGGTGTGAACCGGACGCTTTTGCACCAGATTGGCGATGCAATTTTGCGCCTTAACAAAGAACTTGGGTACACGTTCTGCATGATTGAGCATGATATGCAATTTATTGCGCGCATGTGTGATCCAGTGATCGTGATGGCACAAGGCAGAGTGTTGGCCAAAGGGAGCGCAGCCCAAGTTCAGGCAAATGAAGATGTCATCGACGCCTATCTTGGCACAGGCCTAAAAAACCAGACACGCAAAGATAGAGACCGCCCGTAATGACATTTCTGATTGGTGAAAATATGGTTGGCGGCTATGGCGGCACAGATATTTTGAACGGCTGTTCCATTCGTGTTGACCTTGGCGACATTGCGGTTGTTGTTGGTCCAAACGGCGCCGGCAAATCCACTGCGATGAAAGCCATTTTTGGCATGTTAAATCTCCGGAGTGGCAAAATATCAATTGGTGGTGAGGATATAACCGCACTCGCGCCATTTGAACGGGTGAAAAAAGGCATGGCCTTTGTCCCACAAACCCACAATGTTTTTACCTCTATGACGGTTGAAGAAAACCTTGAGATGGGCGCCTTTATCAATACCGGCCCGATCGCTGGCATCATGGAGCAGATCTACGAGCTGTTTCCGGTGTTAAAGGAAAAGCGTCACCAGTGCGCCGGTGAATTATCCGGTGGACAGCGGCAACAGGTGGCTGTTGGTCGTGCGTTGATGACAGAACCAAAGCTGCTAATGCTTGATGAACCAACCGCTGGCGTCTCACCAATTGTGATGGACGAATTGTTTGATCGCATTATCGAGGTGGCACGCACTGGCATTGCTGTTTTGATGGTTGAACAGAATGCCAAACAGGCTCTTGCCATTGCTGATAAGGGCTTTGTGCTGGTGCAAGGCGAAAATCGCTATACCGACAGTGGCACGGCTTTGCTGCGCAATGCCGACGTTCGTAAGGCATTTTTGGGGGGCTGATCAATGGAAACGCTATTAAATCCACTGGTGCTTTTGGCGAATTTCATTCTGGTTCCCGGCCTTGCCTATGGCAGCCAGCTTGCCCTTGGTGCGCTTGGTGTGACGATGGTATATGCGGTGCTGAATTTTTCAAATTTTAGCCATGGTGAGATTATGTCTTTCGGTGCCATGTGTACCATTTTGGCAACCTATTGGCTGCAATCTATCGGCTTGTCGATTTCACCGTTACCAACGGCCCTTTTGGCACTGCCCTTTGGCATTCTAGGCGCGATTGGTTTGTGCCTATTATTGGACCGGCTGGTGTTTCGCTTTTATCGCCATCAACGGGCAAGCTCAGTCACCTATTTGATCGTTTCAATTGGGGTGATGTTCGTGATTGGGGGGGGGATACGTTTCATCATTGGGCCAGATGATCGAAATTTCAATGATGGCGACCGGTTTCTGCTGAAGGCCCGCGCATTTAAGGAAATAAGCGGCTTGTCCGAAGGCTTGGCAATCAAATCATCGCAGGCCATTACGGTGATTACTGCCGTCATTGTGGTAGCCGCTATATTCTGGTTTTTAAACCGGACGCGCACCGGCAAATCAATGCGTGCCTATGCCGATAATCAGGATCTGGCGCTTTTATCCGGCATAAGCCCGGATCGTGTTGTCAGCATCACTTGGGTTATTACAGCGGGGCTAGCGGCGATTGCCGGCACCTTATATGGACTTGATAAAAGCTACAAACCGCTAGTTTATTTGCATCTTGTTCTCCCTATCTTTGCCGCTGCAATCGTTGGCGGTGTTGGTAATCCAATTGGGGCAATTGTCGGTGGTTTTGTCATTGCCTTTTCCGAATTACTGCTCACTTTTGCCTATAAAAAAGTGGCCGCCTATTTATTTGGTGACGGGTTTTTTGGCGATGGGCTTTTACAGATATTATCTACTGATTATAAATTTGCAGTCTCCTTTATGATATTGGTTGTGGTGCTACTGGTAAAACCAACCGGCATTTTTAGTGGAAAGTCATTATGAACAGGCCATCAGAAAACACGCCTGCGCGCCACCGTATATTTCGTTTGCCCGCGGGATGGCCAGCCCATTGGCGCAATCTGGCGCTCGCTTGCATCATGGCATTAATGCTGAGTTTTGTCGGGTTTGTGCAAAGCTGGAATTTGGCGTTTTCACTCCTAAACATGTGCCTGATTTCTGCGATCATGTCGCTGGGGGTGAATATCCAATGGGGCTATGCTGGATTGTTTAATGCCGGGGTTATGGGGTTCGCTGCACTTGGTGGACTGGCTGCAGTGCTTGTGTCGATGGACCCGGTACCGGCTGCTTGGGCTGCTGGCGGGGGCGGGATAGGTCTGGGTTTGGTGATCGGCTTTGTGACGATTTGTGCCAACATCTATCTCTGGAAACGGGCTCGGTCACACGGCAGGAAACGCTATTGGCTGATCGGCCTCGTTATTGTTGTTGGCTATAGTCTGATGCGTCTGGCGATTGATCCATCGGTCGCCGCGATTGAGGCGGTTGATCCAGCCATGACCGGTTACCTTGGTGGGCTTGGCTTGCCGATTATCCTGTCATGGTTCGTTGGCGGCTTGTTTGCGGCTGCAGCGGCGTGGGTTGTTGGCAAGATCGCGCTTGGCCTTCGTTCAGATTATCTGGCTATCGCTACGCTGGGTATTTCGGAAATAATTCTTTATGTGCTGAAATTTGAAGATTGGCTTACACGCGGTGTAAAGAATGTGAACGGCTTGCCGCGGCCGGTTCCCTATGAAGTGGATCTGCAAGAGGCAGCGTGGTTTCAAGAAATCATTACGCAGTTTAACCTGTCAATTGTCGAGGCTTCATCCTTGCTGGTAAAGCTATGTTATGCAGGCCTTTTCCTCATTGTTTTACTAACCATAATTTGGCTCTCGGAAAGCGCCCTGCGTGGACCGTGGGGGCGGATGATGCGCGCAATCCGCGACAACGAGGTCGCGGCAAATGCGATGGGCAAGAGTGTTACCGCGCGGCATTTGCAGGTGTTTGTTTTAGGATCGGCAGTCATTGGCATTGCCGGTGCGATGCTGGTAACGCTTGATGGGCAATTCACCCCGACAAGTTATCAGCCACTCCGGTTCACCTTTCTGATTTGGGTGATGGTGATTGTTGGCGGCTCGGGTAATAACTGGGGCGCGGTTCTGGGCGGTTTTGTTGTCTGGTTCTTCTGGATCGAGGCTGAACCAATTGGCCTTTGGCTTATCACCTTGCTGACCTCGGGCATGGAACCAGCCCATTGGCTGCGACTGCATCTAATCGAAAATGCAGCGCATACGCGCCTCATAACTATGGGGCTGGTCCTGTTGTTAACGCTGCGTTTTGCGCCGCGCGGGTTAATCCCCGAAGTTAAAAGATAAAACCGGCGTTTATTCTGCGCAGTTAAATAGGCGATGAATTTTTAAAACCCGCAACCGTTCAAAAGGGAAATGACTAATTAAGTCCAGATTGAAAACTGAAAGGCAACATACCCAGTCCATAAAGCAAGGCGCGCCAAGGTAACAACGCTCGCGTGCGGCTGTGGAGATCAGGAGATGTGGCTGATGTCGTCAACCGAACAAGCGGTTAGACAAGCACAGGGATTAATTTTGCCGCGGCTGCCACTGGATCAATCAGGGTAATCTGATGATCCGGCTGTAATTTATGCCAAATATTGGTCATGCCAGCACAGCCAAGAACCACAGCATTATTGGGATATTCTAGGGCCATTTTGTGCAAATGTGACGAAATGATTTCGCGTGATTTGTCAGGCGCAGTCTCAAGATCAAGAACCGGAACGCCGCTGGCATAAACGCCATCACAAATCAGGCCAAATCCTTGCGCCCTGATATTTTCGGCGATCACCGGAACTGACACTGCCAAGGTGGTCAGCACTGAAAACCGCGCCGATGACAATGCCGCCAAATGAAACGATGCCTGACCAATGCCAATAACAGGCTTTTTTGTCAGTGCCCGCGCCTCGGCCAATCCGGTATCATCAAAACAGGCAATTACATAGGCATCAAAATTGCCGTTGGAAATGATATCAAGCACTCCCGGAACGGCAGAATCGCCATCTTCAGGGCCTTGAATCGCAGCTGGCGCCTGATGGTTGGTAATCGCTTCAACGTCATAATCTTTGGGAAGCTGGGCGGCAAATGACCGCGCACAGCTTGTGGTCATCGCAATTGTCGAGTTCGGATTGATAAAAGCAACACGGGTCATGGTGCAGGGGTTTCCGGCCGCGGTGCCTTGGCGGTTCGCCGCCGCAGCAGGGTGAATAAAATCAAAAATATGCTGATCGCCAAAAAACTGACTGCAGTGGTTAATGTGCCAAGCGCGTAAATCGTCGGGTCAGTTACCGTCGTGGTCAGGCCGCGCAATTCAAGCGGCAGTGTGTTCAGCCCGCCAATTGCCTGTGATGATCGCGCCAATTCATCATAGCTAAGCGTGAACCCAAAAAGCGCAACACCAATTAATGATGGCGCAATGATCGGCAGCACAGCCTCACGGAACGTCTGCCAAGGTCCAGCGCCAAGATCGCGCGCCGCTTCTTCATAAGACGGGTCAAACCGGTTGAAAACAGCAAACATGATCAATAACCCAAATGGCAATGTCCAGGTTAGCTGGGCACCAAGCCCGGAGCTGAACAGCCCCATCGTGGTGCGGAAATCATCAATCACCCACTGGATATTCATGTCACCGCCAATCGCCTTGACAGCATCATCAATGATCCGAAATTCAAGCGCTACCCCAAGGCTGATGACGATTGACGGCACGATCAGCGATGAAACGGTGGCATAGAATAAAAAGCTTGAGAGCGGAAAGCGTTTGCGGAAAGCCATCCCTGCCATCAGGCTTAAAACCACTGTTAGAACCATGACAACAAGGCCAAGGCGAATCGACCGGCCAAACGCACCCCAGATATCGATTACCCCGACGCCATCAAACAGCGATTCAAACCAAAAGGTTGAAAAGCCGCGCATCGGAAATGTCAGGCCGCCATTTGGCCCCTGAAATGACAACACCAAGATCGATATAGTTGGTCCATACAGGAACAAAATGAACAGGGTAAAAAAGATGCCAAGAGATAATTTGAAACCGCGACCAAACATCTATAACTCTTTTCGAATATCGACGAGTTTTGTCATTGCAAAAATAATCATCAAAGTTGTGATGATCAGGATCACTGCATTTGCCGCCGCCGCCGGAAATTGTAGATAGGTCATTTCCACATTGATAATTTTGCCAACCGATGGAATCTGCTGTCCGCCCATGACACCAATAGTAATAAAATCACCCATCACAATGGTGATCACAAAGATTGATCCGATTATGATACCGGGACGGCTGAGCGGAATAATAATATTGGTCAATGTCTGAAAACTGCTGGCGCCAGCATCATGCGCAGCCTCTATCAGCGAGCGATCGATGCGCATCATCGAGTTGAAAATCGGCACCACCATGAACAGCGTGTAAAGATGTATAAATGCCAGAATGACGGAAAATTCAGAATAGAGAAGCCATTCGGCAGGCGCGTCCGTCAGACCAATATTCTGCATTGTCGAGTTCACCAGACCATTGCGTCCCAGTAACGGAATCCAAGAAATCATCCGGATGACATTCGAGGTCCAGAATGGGATTGTGCAGAGCAGAAATAAAACAATCTGCATTTGTAAACTAGACACACAAAAAGACAAAAACAGCGCGACAAGAAATCCGGTGAGCAGGGTAATCAACCATGTAATAAAAACGAATTTCAAGCTTGAGATATAGGTTGCAAAGGATGTGCATAAATCCGGCAGGCTCTTGACGCAGCCGTAAAAAATATCTTGGTAATTTGTAAAAATAAAATCGGGAATAATCGAATAGGAATTGTAATCCCAAAAGCTAACCATAACGACGAGGCAGAGTGGGACAATGAAAAAGGTAAAAATAACAAATGCAAAGGGAAGCGACAGAATTGTTGCGCTGTGTTTTTTTACATCCAACATTTTACCCCCCCCCAAAAAAATCTGCGGCAACGGTAATGGCTGCCGCAGATTATATTAATATGCTTTAGGCCGCTACGAATTCATTCCATTTGCGAACCATATATCTATTCTCGTCCATAGTGGCATTCCAGCAGGCAACGCCGCCCATACGCTCAACGAATGACCCGCCGTCTCTTACTTCACCAGCACTTGCCAGCTTTTTGCCATCAGGGGCTTTGATGTCCTTGGCCGCCGCTTTGCCAAGCATCCAGTAATCCCACTCATAATCTTCCATATACTGCTTGGCAGTTGACGGGACGGCTGAGTAATAGCCCTGACGGTTGAGATAACCACCAACAAAACCTGACAGATACCAGTTAATAAATTCATAACAAACATCAGCCTGGTAGCCTTTGGTCGCAGCAGATAATGCAAAGCCAACTGCCCATGCACGATAGCCCTCTTTCAGCGGCTGATAGACGCATGGGATGCCTTGCGTCCGCACGGCGGTAATCGCAGGTGACCACATAGACTGGATCACGACTTCGCCTGATGCCATCAGGTTTACGCTTTCGTTGAAATCAGACCAAAGGGCGCGGAACTGGCCGGCCTTTTTCGCTTCGATTAGAATCTTGATTGTCAGATCAATTTCATCGCGTGTCATGTTACCTTTGTCAGGATATTGATATTCGCCCATCGACTCGACAACCATTGCTGCATCCATAATCCCAATTGACGGAATGTTCAGAATTGATGCTTTGCCTTTGAATTCCGGGTTCAAAAGTTCTGCCCAGGTGTTGATTGGGCGCTTGATAAGATCAGGGCGAATGCCGAGTGTATCAGCATTGAACACAGTCGGGATCAGCGTTGCCCAGCGGGTTGGCTCAGATGAGAACTCACTCGATTTTTCATCTTTCAGATAGAAAACCTTTTTTGGCGCTGTGCCCTGATCACCAATTGTCTTGCCGCCGATTTGACCAAGCGTATGGGTCGTACTAATATTGTCGAATTCCTTAATCCGCTTTGAGTCCATTCCAAGGATATTCCCTGACGGCACCAGCTTTGGTAGGCTAAAATACTCAGTGTCAACAATGTCAAAGCTGTTTGGCTGGGTCAAAACCCGCTTCGTAACCTCATCAGTTGTTACGGGAATATATTTCACCGTAATGCCCGTATCTTCGAAAAGCTTCTTGTCAATCTCGCTTCCCATTGTCGTTGCGGTACCGAGATAGCGGACAATTTTTTCATTGGCAGAATGGACTGCTGGTGCACTGAGGCCAAACCCGGCAAGGGCGGCAGTGGCACCGGCCGTTTTAAGAAGTGATCGTCTGTCAATTTGCTTAGCCATAGTTTTGTTCCTTTCCTATGCTTCTAGTTGTAGCTGGTCCTTTTTTAACCAGCTGGTTTTCACCTGATCCCCTAAATCAAACTTCGTCTTGGTAAATTCCATATCTGACTGAACAACAGTAAGGAGGCCGCGGTCTGACTTGACCTTCAAGCGCACCACTGATCCTAAAAACTCTACACCCGTCACCTCGCCAGTGCCCCCCGGTGTCACCTTTATCCGATCCTCTCGGATTGATATTGGCCGCCCCTCACCCTCAATAACATTATGCCCGCCAATGAAACGTGCAACGAAGGCATTGCGAGGCTTGGTGAATATTTCGATTGGCGAGCCCTTCTGTTCGACCTTGCCGTCATTCATCACCAGAATCACGTCAGCCAATGCCATTGCTTCTTCTTGGCTGTGCGTCACATGAACAAAGGTAATGCCAAGCTGACGTTGCAACAGCTTTAATTCCGACCGCATTTCAATGCGCAAAAAAGGATCAAGTGCCGATAGAGGCTCATCGAGCAGTAACAGTTTTGGCTTGGTGATTAACGCCCTCGCAAGCGCCACCCGCTGCTGCTGACCGCCTGATAATTGGCTGGGATAGCGTTGCGACATCGTATGGAGCTGGACACTTTCAAGAAGCTCCATGGCGCGCGCATGACGTTCGGTCTTGCCAACCCCCATGATCTTCAACGCAAAAGCGACATTGTCGATCACTTTTAGATGCGGGAACAGCGCGTAGCTTTGGAACATCATCGATGTGCTCCGCGCTGCTGGTGTTTCGTTTGATATATCCAGATTGTCCAGAAAAACAGCGCCACTGGTAATGTCCTCATGTCCGGCAATCATCCGCAGCAACGAAGTCTTACCGCATCCTGACGGCCCCAAAAGACAACAATATGTGTTTTCTGAGAGCGATAGATTAATCCCCCGCACGGCGACGGTGTCCCCATAGCGCTTTTCAAGGTCAATCAGCTCAAGATGGTTATTCGACTGGTTCATTATTTTGCCCTTAACTTTGCAGGACCGTATCTGGACCACTGAAAAAAGATACGTCTATATTTTCAGCAGAGTGGAAATATTTTTGCACCGCGCCCACAACGATCGCACACTTGACTTCGCCGTGATATTACTGGTCTATCACTATCTGGCGATTGTTAGTATCGGTCAATAAATTGGTTAGGAAAAATAATATAGCCAATGATTCCATAGATATATATACGGATAATCATTGCATGAGATCATGCTGACGCGACTAGAAATGACGAGAATCGAACTTATTTTCACAAAGGTGAAGAGATGAGCCGCTTCCATATTGTTGAACATCCGCTCATTGCGCATAAGATGTCTGTTCTGCGCAACAAGGAGACGAAATCACCCCTGTTCCGACAGACTTTGCGGGAAGTTGCCTATTTAATGACCTTTGCGGTTACGCAGCATTTGGATTTGGTTCCCTTGCGTATCGAGACGCCGCTTGAGGTTGCTGACTGTTATCAACTGAAAGCTCCAAACCCTTGTCTGGTTTCGATCTTGCGTGCCGGTAACGGCTTGACTGAAGCCTTGCTGAACATTCTTCCAGAGGCATCCGTTGGGCATCTAGGCATGGCAAGAAATGATCAGACCTTACAGCCAGAAAAATATTATACCAAACTGCCAAGTGATATTTCTGCGCGGCAGGTTATTCTTGCTGATCCGATGTTGGCAACAGCCGGAAGCACCGTTGCTGCAATCGATATTCTGCGTGACCATGGGGTCAAAGATATTGTCTTTATGTGTCTTCTGGCGGCGCCCGAGGGAGTCGAACGATTACGCGAAGCACATCCTGATGTGCCAATCTTTACCGCAGCACTTGACCGGCAGCTTAACGAGAAGGGCTATATATTGCCCGGCTTGGGTGATGCTGGCGACCGGATTTATGGCACGTAAACTTTTGCCCTGTCGGGGTAGATCAAAATCGCCGTCACACGGACCCGCAAAAAACCCTGTTTTTAAACTGGGTTTTTAAGCACTCGAAATTTGTTTAACTTTACAAAGTCCGGTGAGGTTGTTTATCGAAGCAAAAAACCTAATATGAACAGATGTAAATTAAATTTATCATTAGGTGTTCCAAGGTGCCAGTAACTGCGAATATTGAACAGCCAGCTTTGCAGCGTGCTCGTGGCACCATTGATCTTGTCATGAAATCTGGCAAGGTCGAGCGGTTTTACCAATCGGGCTCGGCCAAAATATTCATGCCGAAAACCTATGCGCAGACAATTGAGGCGGTTCTGGTGAACACTGCTGGCGGGTTAACGGGCGGGGATGAATTTGACGTTAGGCTTGGCGCTGACGGTGATACGCATCTGACCGTTTCAACGCAAACTGCCGAACGGGTTTATCGCGCATTAGGTCCGCAAAATGCCGAAATGCGTGTCAATATGACGGTCACTGGCGCGGCCACGCTTCATTGGCTGCCGCAGGAAACAATAATATTTGATGGGGCTCGATTCGCCCGTCATCTGGATGTTCAGATGGATGAGAGTGCCAGCTTTCTTGCCAGCGAAATGATGGTTTTTGGCCGGACTGCAATGCAAGAAACCGTGCGCCAGGCCAGCATATGCGATCAGTGGCGGATATGGCGCGACGGCAGGTTAATCCATGCTGAAGCATTCCGTCTTGATGGCCAGATTCACCAAAAACTACACCGCAAGGCCAGCGCAGCTGGAAATGTCTGCTTTGCCACGACAATATATATCGGCACGGATGCCGAAACCAATGCAGAAGCAGTGCGAGAATTTTTCAATAATGTTGCCGATGTTGACGCCGCGGTTTCTGCATGGAACGGCAAGCTTGTTATCCGCAGCCTTTCTAATGACACGGCAAGGCTGAGAAAATTCTTGGCACAATTCATCGAGCATTTCCGCCAAATTGCGAACCCGCGTGTTTGGAATTAACCGGCCCCTATTTATTTTGATAAGACTGCGCGTTCAGGTCACAAGGAGATTTTACCAATGAAATTAACCCCCCGTGAAAAAGACAAATTGTTGGTTAGCGTGGCCGCTATGGTTGCCAGAGGGCGGCTGCAACGTGGGGTCAAATTGAACTATCCCGAAGCGATTGCGCTGATTACCGATTTTGTTGTCGAAGGTGCGCGTGATGGCCGCAGCGTTGCGGATTTAATGGAGGCTGGCGCGCATGTGGTGCGCGAGGCTGATTGTATGCCGGGCATCGCCGCGATGATTCATGACGTGCAGGTCGAAGCAACCTTTCCCGACGGCACCAAGCTGGTAACCGTGCATCACCCGATCCGCTGAGGCAAACCCCAAGACAAAAGGACATCCCATGATACCCGGAGAAATTATTGTTGCCGCTGGCGATATCATCCTGAATGAAGGGCGCGAAGCCATCACCCTGACTGTGGCAAATACTGGCGATAGGCCGGTACAGATCGGTAGTCACTATCATTTTGCCGAGACCAATGCAGCGCTTGATTTTGACCGCAAGATTGCGCGTGGAATGCGACTAGATATCGCCGCCGGAACCGCTGTTCGGTTTGAACCCGGGCAAACACGGGACGTTCAGCTGATCCCGATCGCTGGCGCGCGACGGGTCTTTGGTTTTAACGCACAGATAATGGGAGATCTATAAATGCCAAAAACAATGTCCCGCAATATTTACGCTGATATGTATGGGCCAACCACTGGCGATCAGGTGCGTTTGGCTGATACTGACTTGATTATCGAGGTTGAGCGCGATCTGACGCATTATGGTGAAGAGGTGAAATTTGGCGGTGGTAAAGTCATCCGTGATGGCATGGGCCAGTCACAGGTAACCCGTGCAGATGGCGCGGTTGATACGGTGATTACCAACGCGCTGGTCATTGATGTGGCAGGCATTTATAAGGCAGATATCGGGATAAAGGACGGGCGGATCTGCGCCATTGGCAAGGCTGGCAACCCTGACACCCAGCCAGATGTTGATATTATCATTGGCCCCGGAACGGAAGCAATTGCGGCCGAGGGGCATATCCTAACTGCGGGCGGGTTTGACAGTCACATTCATTTCATTTGTCCGCAACAGATAGATGATGCGCTCCATTCGGGTCTTACGACGATGCTTGGCGGCGGAACGGGTCCGGCGCATGGCACTTTGGCGACCACTTGCACACCAGGCAGCTGGCATATTGGCCGGATGCTGCAAGCGGCCGATGGCCTTGCGATGAATCTCGCCTTTGCTGGCAAGGGAAACGCATCACTGCCGGCGGCACTCGAAGAACAGGTTATCGGTGGGGCCTGTGCGTTGAAACTGCATGAAGATTGGGGCACCACACCAGCGGCGATTGACACGTGCTTATCGGTTGCTGATGCAATGGATGTTCAGGTGATGATCCATACCGACACGCTTAACGAAAGTGGCTTTGTTGAAAACACTGTCAAAGCGATGAAACAGCGGGTCATTCATGCGTTCCATACCGAAGGGGCTGGCGGTGGTCACGCACCTGATATTATCAAAATTTGTGGCGAGCAATTTGTCATTCCGTCATCAACCAATCCGACGCGCCCCTATACCGTCAACACGCTGGAAGAACATCTCGATATGCTGATGGTCTGTCACCATCTGGATAAATCGATTCCCGAGGATGTGGCCTTTGCCGAAAGTCGTATTCGGCGTGAGACGATCGCGGCTGAGGATATTCTGCATGATATGGGCGCGTTTTCGATCATTGCCTCGGACAGTCAGGCGATGGGACGTGTTGGCGAGGTTATAATTCGGACATGGCAAACCGCGCATAAGATGAAAATACAGCGGGGACGTTTGCCCGAGGAAACCGGTGAAAATGACAATATCCGTGTGAAACGCTATATCGCCAAATATACGATTAATCCGGCAATCGCTCATGGCATCTCAAACCATATTGGCTCAATTGCCGTTGGCAAGCGGGCCGACTTGGTTTTGTGGAAGCCTGCCTTCTTTGGGGTGAAACCGGAAATGGTCTTATTGGGGGGAAGTATCGCGGTGGCACAAATGGGCGACCCAAATGCATCCATCCCAACACCGCAACCGGTTTACACACGCCCAATGTTTGCCAGCCTTGGCCGTTCGGTTGAACAGTCAGCAGTTACATTCGTTAGTGATGCAGCACAGGCAATGGGAATCAAATCGCAACTGGGCCTTGCCAAGGCGACCCTGCCAGTTAGTCATACACGCGATATCTCAAAGGCTGATATGGTGCATAACAGCCATTGCCCTGATATCGAGGTTAACCCGGAAACCTATGAAGTGCGCGCTGACGGTGTTTTATTGACGTGCGAGCCGGCGCATGAATTGCCAATGGCGCAGCGTTATTTCCTTTATTAAGGCAGAGTAAGACGATGGATCAGGCGAAATCTCAGGAACCAACATATGCCGGTCATATCCACCGCGATGTAACCCGCCGCGATGGTGATATGATGATCACGCTGGAATTTGAGGCGCGGTTTTTGCGGCGCAAACGGATGCTCACTGATTGCGGGCTGCCGTTTATCGTGGACCTGCCCGAAACCGTTTCGCTTGATGCTGGTGATGCCTTTCTGCTGGACGATGGCCGCCGGGTTATTGTCCGTGCTGCGGCCGAGCCGGTGGTAGAAATACGCCACAAAAATCTCGCAAAAATTGCCTGGCATATCGGCAATCGGCACACCCCGTGCGAGATCAGACAGGATTATCTTGTCATACGCCGCGATCATGTTCTGGAAGATTTGCTGGTGCGGCTTGGGACGACATTGGCTATTGCCGAGGCGCCGTTTAATCCTGAAGGCGGTGCCTATGGTGTTGGGCGCACGCATGGCCACGCGCATTGATCATGGCAAAACCAATAGATACGATTAGTCAAACACAGGTTCTGGCAGCGCTGTTTTCACCGGCTTTCCCCATTGGTGCTTTTTCCTATTCGCATGGCATCGAGGCTGCGATTGCCGCGCGTGATGTTGTTGACGCCGCAACCGCGCATGACTGGATTGAGACGATTCTTCTTGGGGGAAGTGGTCGTAACGATGCGATTTTGATGGCGAATACCTATAATGCAGCAAACCTGCACGCCAACAAAGGCGACGATTTGCCCAGTGGCAGACATGCCGAGATCGAGGCAATTAACGAGCTGGCCTTTGCGTTATCGTCGGGTGCCGAGCGTGCGCAGGAAACCCGTGAACTCGGGATAAATTTTACCCGCATTACCGCGCAGGTCTATCAGCTGGATATCGGGTTATCCCCGCCGCTTGCCTATCCTGTTGCGGCCGGGCTTGCGGTGCGGCATCTCGGGTGCGAATTGCGGCTTAGCCTGAGCTTTTTTCTGCAAAGTTTTGTCAGCAATCTCATTTCGGTCGCGGTGCGG
Organism: Alphaproteobacteria bacterium LSUCC0396; assembly: GCA_041228345.1. Lineage (NCBI taxonomy): Bacteria > Pseudomonadati > Pseudomonadota > Alphaproteobacteria > Alphaproteobacteria bacterium LSUCC0396. The sequence continues at coordinate 1,661,699 of CP166131.1, forward strand.
GCGGTACCACTTGGACAGTCCGATGGGCAAATCATCCTTGCCCGATTAATGCCGGCTGTAGCAACGCTTGCCCATGCGGCAGCAACAACACCGCTTAATGAAATTGGCGGCTATGCGATTCTGGCTGACCATTCCGCTATCTTGCATGAAACCCTCGAAACAAGGATTTATCGAACATGAATATTCATCAGCAAGAACCTGCCGGCACGCCGCGAAAGATTGCCAGCCGCAATGGCCCCTTGCGTGTGGGAATTGGCGGGCCGGTTGGGGCCGGTAAAACAAGTTTGACCGAGGCGCTTTGCCGCTATCTGGCGCCACGGATTTCGATGGCGGTGATCACCAATGATATTTACACCCGTGAAGATGCCGAATATCTGATGCGGGTTCAGGCCCTGCCAGCTGAACGGATCAGGGGTGTTGAAACTGGCGGCTGTCCGCATACAGCGATCCGCGAGGATGCATCGGTCAACCTTGCGGCGGTGGCTGATCTTTGTGCCGCTATCTCGGATCTTGATATCATCCTGATTGAGTCTGGTGGTGATAATCTGGCCGCAACCTTCAGCCCGGAACTGGCTGATCTGACAATCTATGTGATTGATGTTTGCATGGGTGGTGATATTCCGCGCAAAAAAGGCCCAGCGCTGACGAAATCGGATATGCTGGTTGTCAATAAGGTCGAGCTTGCACCGCATGTCGGGGTAAATCTTGAGACCATGGCGGCAGATACCGCAACCGCCCGCAATGGAAGGCCATTTATCTTTGGGTCAATGCGCAAGAATGACGGTGTTGCCGCGCTTGGTGATTTTATCCTCTATGAGGCCAACCTTGACGGCTAATCCGCTTTGCTTATTTTTGCGGTATTCGCATGGGCATAATAAATCATCATAATGTGCTGGCAGGCCTTTTGCCCAAGGGCCGTATATCCAGATCAACAGCAATCGGAGACATATCACCATGCCGTCTGGTAAGGACGATTTATTTGCGGCTGCTGAAAAAGATCTGACAGATTTTCTAAAAGGGCCAATTAAATCATACGAGCATTTGCGAAATTTTGATTTTGGCCCTGATGACCGGCGCAATGTCTCGTGCCTGTCGAAATATATCTCGCATCGCGCCCTGTTCGAATATGACGTGATTGCCAAAACTCTGGCGGCCTACAGCCATGACAATGTGGAAAAATTTGTTCAAGAAATGTTCTGGCGGATTTACTGGAAGGGCTGGCTTGAACATAGGCCGAGCGTGTGGGATGAGTTTGTGTCATTCGATTTTGACCGCGCCAAAAATGCTGACTATCAAAATGCTATCAGCGGCACTACGGGTATCGCGTGTTTTGATAGCTGGGTGAACGAGCTGCAACAGACGAATTATTTGCATAATCATACCCGGATGTGGTTTGCCAGTATCTGGATTTTTACGCTTGGGCTGCCGTGGCAGCTGGGCGCGCGGTATTTCATGCAGCATTTGCTTGATGGTGATGCCGCATCAAATACGCTTGGCTGGCGTTGGGTGGCTGGCGTGCAAACAATCGGCAAGCACTACCTTGCGCGCGCCGATAATATTGCCCGTTTTACCGATGGCAGGTTTGGCGATGATACATTAAATGAAGATGCCGAACCGTGCCGTGGCACTCGTGAGCATCCGGTCATTGCCATTGATCCGGCGGGCGGCATGACCCGCAAATATGCGACGCTTATCGTCTTTGATACCGATCTTTATCTTGCCAGCCCCGAGACCTATGCCGGCTATGATAGCATTCTTGTTTTATGTCTTGGTAATGATGAACGTAATATTGCGCTTGGTGAGCCGGTGCTTGCGTTCAAGCAAAAGCTGGTCAGAGGTTTTGTGGCACGCTGTGCTAATGCCAACCTGATTGACACTGACAATATTATGGAAATGTCATCCAGCATCAAAGGCGTTGATGTTATATACCCATTTGTTGGGGATAATCTGGATTACCTAAAACGTCTTGCGGCCAGAACAAACCTAGAGCTTCATATTCTGAAACGACAGGAAGATATCCATTGTTGGCAATATGCAAAAAAGGGATTTTTTAACTTCAAGAAAAATATCCCAAATATCATTGATAGGCTGGGTTTGCAGACGTGATGGACCGACCAACAAATGTGAACGCAAAAGCCATAGATAGCCCGCAATGAGATGAATTAGCGGGCGATACCATCATGCTGGTGCGACGGAAGATTGATCCAGAATCTTACATCTTCAGGGCGTTAAATAGCCCGCAATGACGATGTAACAGCTGGCAAGCAATTGCATAAGAAACACGGCAACCGATATAAGATGCAGCCGGCCAAACATCGTTTTTGCCGCCACATCACCATCTAGAACAGCATCGCGATAGTGATTGATCTTTGGCGTTAAAATGAACGCATTCCCCAAAAACCCGACAGCAATAAAAGCCGATATAAATCCGTTCATCGAGTGATTTTCAAAGATCGCCGCAACGACAGCACAGCTTGACGTTATAAAGCCGAACAGAAACATCCTTGGGAATAGTTTCCTGAGATATGCACCAGCTGCCTTTTGCGACAAAACCTTAAAAACCGTTGGTGCAACAACGGCGGTAAACATCACCATAAAACCAATATTGGCGGCATGAATTAGAATCGATAGCTGCACGTCGTTTATCCTTTTATGAGATTGTCATGAAGCGGTTACCTGAATATTGGTCACCCAAATACCGGATTTAGGCTTTCGGGATTGTTCAGCCAATGCATCACCACCAATGATGCAAACAGCAGCACAAAGATAATCGAGACGACTAAGATAATTTTACCAAGTCGGTTTTGGGGAAATGGACTCAAAGACAAAACAGGCTACCTCATGATCTAAATCAAGCTCTAGCAAGCGCAGGGCGTCGCCCTTTACGGCTGATGGTTTCTGATCGCCGTGCGAAGGTCATCCAGCTCACTGCATCCAAGCCAGCATATCTTGTCGAGTTTCTGTAAATTCTTCTCGGCGCTAGCTTTATCACCAAGCATCAAAAACAGCTCGCCCTGATATTCTAAGGCGCCTTTATGCTTGGGGTCTAGGGTCAAAGCAGCGTTGTAGTGTTCCGCGGCTTTGTCCAACTGACCCGATTTCCGGTGGGCAAATCCCAGCAAGTTCTGAACATCAGCATCCTTTGGCGCCGCCTTTTCAGCCGCCTCAAGCTGGATAATCGCGTCAGCATAATTCTTGTCCTTGATCATACCAACTGCCGCATTATATGCCGCTGGTTTGGCCGCCGTGGGCGCATAATCATCACTGCCGGCGGCAACGGCCGCTGTGCTAAATGAAATCGCCAGAATGGTGGCAACGATATGGATAATTTTGTTAGCCTTCATAATCAACGTCCTTCAAATGAGGTTCATGGGTGGCTCTTAGACAAAATGGGTATTGCGGTGGTAATTTCAATTAGGCGATGCATTGCGTTCATCGCATAATAGAGTTGTCAGCACGGCAAATCATAAAAAAGGAAACCCAGCCAGCCCGTCTAGCCAGCCCGACCAGCTACCGCGAAAAGGGCTGTCAATTATCCCAGTAATGTGGCTATTCTTGGCTGTGCCAGCATGATCAAAACTCTTCGATCAGACACTCATAGAACGATGCGCATATCAGGGCAGGTCAATGGAACGTAAACCAATCGTTGGAGTTATTACGAATGAAACCGTCGGCTTTAACGGCAGACAGCTATCGCATTCTACTGGAAAACGTTACGTCGAATCGGTGATGAATTTCGCCAATGTTGTGCCAATTCTGATTCCCACCTGTATCAGAGACAATGATCTTGGCGCCTTGCTTGATATGCTAGATGGGATTGTCCTAACCGGGGGCAGGGCCAATGTAGAGCCGCATCATTTCAACGGACAAGATTTTCCGGATGATGAGCCTATTGATCCGGACAGGGATCGAACCGTGCTGGATATCATCCCGCAGGCTGTCCGACGTGAAATGCCGATCTTTGGAATTTGCCGCGGTATTCAAGAGATCAATGTTGCCTATGGCGGCACGCTTTTTTATCGGGTGCATCAACAAGCAGATAAAGATGATCACCGAATGCCCCAAAATGACGATGCGCCGTTGGAGGAAATCTTCAAGCCTCGACACCAGATTGCATTTACCGAACATAGTTTCATACGAAAGGCGCTGGGACAGGATAGCTATATCGTCAACAGCCTGCATGGTCAGGGCATTGACCAATTAGGCGCAGGGCTCTCGGTCGAGGCCTATTCACATGATGGGCTTATTGAGGCGATCACGATAGATGGCTATAACTCCTTTGCCGTGGGAATACAGTGGCACGCCGAGTTTCACCCAGAGCGCGTGGAAAATTATCTGAACCGGCTGCTATTTCAAAAATTTGGCGATTCTTGTTGGCAGTTTTCCCAAAAAAAATCATAGCGCCAAAATCATCAGGCCAAATGAATCAGGCAAAGCACTGTCTTTTTACCTTGGTTCGCCTGGGTGATCTGCCATCTTGATTGGCCATATCTGCCACTTCATCCCATATATTGAAGAACTCACGCTACGCCCGGTGATAGTATATTAAAGCTATAAAAATGATAAAAATTAGGGTTAAAAACTAAAAAAGGCGCAATTTGAGAATATTTTAGTGATTAAAAATCTTTAGCATATTGTACCACTCTAAATAGAAGCTCTCGTGATCAGCCCGCCGTTGATTACAATAGGGCTCAGATTTTGTTTATTGACAAAATAACGCGCTGGTTCAATGCTTTGACATAGAGCCACGGAGGTATTTACCAATGTGTGAAATATTTGCCAATCAGCCGCAAGAATCCTATGAGCCGATAACGCGGAATATTCGCCTTAATGGGCAAAGCACGTCGATCAGGCTGGAAAGATCTTTCTGGGCGATTGTCGATACAATGGCCGAAGAGGAAGGTGTCTCAACCCCCACATTTTTGTCGACCCTTCATTCCGAGGTTCTGGAAATTCACGGTGAAGCAAAAAACTTCACATCATTGCTACGCTGCGCCTGTGTTAAGAAAATGCAGCTTATCACGTTGAATCCAAGTTCAAATCTGCTTGTCCGTTCAGCTAAGACAAACGAGAAATTGAAAAATTTTTTCCCATAAACTGCCTTTGTAGTAAAGTAATACTACCACGCCCCAATTTGTGCCCCCTAAGATTTTACCAACCATAAGGTCAAAAAACTTTGGGAGGGGAGAATTGGCTAAAGCAATACATTCGATGATACGCGTTCTTGATGAGGCCAAATCAGTGGCTTTCTACGAGTCGGCGTTCAATCTCGCAGTTGCCGATAGATTAGATTTTGAGAGCTTTACGCTGGTCTATATGAGCAATCCAGAGACTGAATTTGAATTGGAACTCACCATAAATAAGGGCCGAACAGAAGCCTATGAACTGGGCGATGGATACGGCCATTTAGCGGTCAGCGTCGATGATATTGACGCCGAGCATGCGCGTTTTGAAGCCGCAGGACTCACGCCGCGAAAGGTCGTTGAGTTTGAGCAGGATGGCGCCCTTTTGGCAAAGTTCTTCTTTGTTCAAGACCCAGATGGTTACGAGATCGAAGTGCTTCAAAGACACGGGCGTTTTAAATAGGAAAATAGGAAATAGGGGAGGAAATAATGAGTTACGTCAAAACACTCACAAGACGAGATTTGCTGAAGTCGAGTGTCGCCGCTGGCTCACTGCTAATCATTGGTGGCGGCTTCGTTGCCGCATCAAATGCAGCTTGGGCACTGGAAGTCACGCATCTAAAACCAAGCACCATGGCAACCTTAATTCAAATGGCACGTGATATTTATCCGCATGACAATATTGCCGATGAATTTTATGCGGCGGCGGTAAAGGGTTATGACACGGCCGAGTCGAAAGAACCGGTTGAAGATGGTATCGCAGCCTTGAATGCCGCCGCCGAAGGGCGCGGGCATGCAAGCTATCTTGCCGCTGGCTGGGAACGTGACCGGGTTGATATTCTTCGCTCACTGGAATCCAGCCCGTTTTTCCAGCAAATCCGCGGCGGATTGATCACCGGCCTCTACAATCAAAAGGCAGTTTGGCCAGTGTTTGGATATGAGGGTGAGAGCTTTAGTAAAGGCGGTTATATCGATCGCGGCTTTAACGATATTAAGTGGGTATAGGGGGGGTAATATGTCTGTATCTTTCGATAAAAAGGACGACAGTGTCGTTGTTGTGATCGGCACCGGACCAGGTGGCGGCGTATTGGCCAGTGAATTGGCTCAAAAAGGTGTCAAGGTCGTAGCGTTAGAGGCTGGTGGCCGGCATGGCCCTGAAGATTTTGTCAATGATGAATGGGCGAGTTTTGGCCAGATTTCGTGGCTTGATAGTCGCTCAACGTCTGGAAGCTGGCGCGTTGCAAAGGATTTTTCCGGTTTGCCTGCATGGATTGTCAAAGGCGTTGGCGGTTCAAGCCAGCATTGGGCGGGGGCATCGCTGCGGTTCCAAGAGCATGAATGGAAAACCCAGACTGTCTACGGCAATGTAACGGGTGCTAGCCTGCTTGATTGGCCAATTGATGCAAAAACCATGGACCCCTATTACACAAAGGCCGAAGACAAACTTCGCGTTACCCGAACGGGTGGCCGTGACGGGCTTCCGGGGAACAATAATTATAAAGTGTTTGAGGCTGGTGCTAAAAAACTCGGTTACAAGAATGTTCATACCGGACGCATGGCAATCAATTCAAAAGATTATGATGATTTTGTTGCGTGTCAGCAGACAGGTTTCTGTTTTCAAGGATGTAAATGGGGGGCGAAATGGTCAGCTGGCTATAATGAGATTCCTGTTGGTGAAGCCACCGGAAATCTTGAGGTTCGGATCAATTCGCAAGCCTTGAAGATTGAACATGACGCATCTGGTAAGGTTACTGGCGTTGTTTATGCTGATGCAGATGGCAAACAGCATGTTCAAAAAGCGCGGATTGTTTGCGTTGCCGGAAACTCAATCGAAAGCCCGCGCCTGCTGTTGAATTCGGCATCATCGATGTTCCCTGATGGATTGGCAAATTCTTCTGGTCAGGTTGGCCGGAATTATATGCGCCACATGACGGGATCTGTTTATGCAACTTTCGACAAGCCGGTTAGAATGTGGCGTGGCACGACGATGGCGGGCATCATCCAAGACGAATCTCGGCATGATCCATCGCGTGGGTTTGTTGGCGGCTATGAGCTAGAAACATTGTCGCTTGGTATTCCGTTTATGGCGGCGTTCCTTGATCCTGGCGCGTGGGGGCGTGAGTTCACGTCAGCTCTCGATCAATATGAGAACATGGCTGGGATGTGGATTGTTGGTGAAGATATGCCGCAAGAAACAAACCGTGTGTCGTTAAATTACGATGTTAAGGATCAGTTTGGCTTGCCAACCCCTAATGTCCATTTCGACGATCATCCAAACGATATCGCAATGCGTAACCACGCCTACAAGCAGGGTGCCGCAATCTATGATGCCGTGGGTGCGGTCAGAACATTCCCAACACCGCCATACCCGTCTACACATAATCTTGGCACTAACAGAATGTCTGCCAAGGCGCGTGATGGGGTTGTCAATAAATGGGGACAAACGCACGATATCAAGAACCTGTTTGTATCGGATGGCAGCCAGTTTACCACTGGAGCCGCAGAAAACCCGACATTGACAATTGTCGCGCTTGCCATTCGTCAGGCGGAACGGATTGCGTCCGAGATGTCTAAAGGCAATATCTGATTACATTGAAACCTGAGAAAAGCGTCGCATTTTATGCGGCGCTTTTTTGTTCAATATATCTGGCACTTTGCGCTAACAGCCCGTGAGCTGTGCGGGAAAACGGCAGCAAAATAAAAGTTCCCATCTAAAAATGAAATATAAAACCGGTCATAATCGGCCTGCCAGTCAGTCAGTGTCTCAAATTGCGAGATCTTGAATGCGTTGGTTCCACCGGTAAATCCATTGATGCCGAACGCCACAATATCGTTTGATACGGTCATTCTAAATGTTTCATTTTTTGACGTAATAATTTTATGCCGTTCCGTTTGCAGAATCTGCGTCGTCTCACAATAGATTGGTGTTTTGGCCTGACCGGTTGCAATGGTCGACACAAATAGACCTGTTGCCAGAAATAATGTTGATATGGATTTGCGCATAACAGCCTCGATCAGTTGCGTGTCATTGCCCAACATAGCGCCCACGGAAAACCGGTAACATCATCTGGTGTATTTGACGAAATTGCCAACGCCCAACGGCCGTCATTTGCGATAGGATGTCTCATAGCGTGATGATGCCTCATAATAATCATCAAAGCCGATCCGGTGTCGCAGTTCGGAGAAATCCATCAGACCAGCATCTTGTCGTGTGTCAGTTTTGATGTGATCAAGCGCCAATTTCATCGCTTGCATTGATGCCGCCAAAAGAGTCAATGGATAGACCGCCATCTGATAGCCGATCTCTTCAAGTTCGCCCATCGGCAAATCAGGTGTTAGGCCGCCCTCGACAATATTGGCCAATTTGCATCCCGGGACCTCGCGGCAAAGGGTGCGCATTTCATCAATTGATTTCGGTGCTTCAATAAAAATAATTTCGGCACCCAGCTCGTGATAACGCTGCCCGCGATAGATGGCCTCGCTTAGCCCATGCGTGTGATTGGCATCGGTACGCCCCATGATGACGATATCGGTATCTTCGCGGCTGGCATCAACCGCCGCCTGAATCCGGTCAAAGGCTTCCTCGCGGCTGACAACATCTTTGCCCGGCGTATGCCCACAGCGTTTTGGTGATAGCTGGTCTTCGATCAGAACGCCGGCACATCCAACTCTGGCAAAGCCGCTGACTGTGCGATAGACGTTCATCGCATTGCCATAGCCGGTATCGCCGTCAACGATAACCGGAATTGATGTGGCTTCGGTAACATTACGGGCTTGATCCAGCACTTCGCCATAGGACATCAGCCCCAGATCAGGCGCACCAAGACGCGAAGCCGATGCAGCAAAGCCGGACATAAAGCTAAGGTCAAAGCCTGCCTGCTCAATCATCTTGGCCGATAATCCGTCAAAGCAGCTTGGCATTGGCAGAAATCTTCCCGACGCAATTTGCTGGCGCAGAGTCGCGGCCATCTTGTTTATGTTTTTAGGTGCCATCGCTTCGCACATTCCTTGTCAGATATTAAAGTTTGAATGGTATGTAGAGTGCTAAATCCGGCCAGACATACATCACGAAAACAGTGAAAAGCATCAGCGCCAAAAATGGCAATACGCCCTTGGCAACATCGCCAAGCGGTGCCCCCGAGACGGATTGTATGACATAGAGATTAAGCCCAACCGGCGGCGTAATCAGCGCGCATTCGACCATGATCACCATAAAGATGCCAAACCAGATCGGATCAATGCCCATATTCATCGCCGCCGGCAATAATACCGGTACCATGATTAGCACCATCGACAAGGTTTCAAAGACCAGCCCCATCGCAATCAGCACAATACAGACCACAAAAATAAACATGGCTTTACTGTCGATCAGCATTTGTATTGCCATCGAAATTTCCTGTGGGATCCGGTAAAGGGTAATTGCCTTTCCGAAAATCTTAGCGCCCGCAATAATGATCAAGATCGCGGCGGTGGTAATCATCGCCTCAAAAACTGCCTTTTTGAAATTGGCAAATGACAGTGAGCGTAAAATCCCGACCGTTAGGATTAGCGCTAACGCAAAACCAACGGCGGCAGCTTCGGTCGGGGTGAATACACCTGTATAAATACCCCCAAGGATCAGCGATGCCAGCCCGATCGTCGGGGCAACCTTGATCATGCTGCGGCGTCGCTCCTGCCAGCTTGCTGGTGCGCTTGGCGTATAGCCGCCAAAGAAATGCGCATAGATAATCGAAAACAGGATAAACAAACCGATCAGAAAAATGCCAGGCCCGATCCCTGCAAGGAATAATGCGATCACGCTTTCTTCGGTTATAAAGCCATATACAATCATCGGCAGGCTTGGCGGTATCAAAATGCCCAGAGTGCCGCCGGCCGCAAGTAATCCATAGACAAATTTCTTGTTATAGCCGCGCTCGATCATCTCTGGAATTGCCACGACGCCAATCGTTGCGGCGGTGGCAACCGACACGCCCGAAATAGCCGCAAAAATACCGCAAGATACAATTGTCGCAATCGCCAGCCCGCCCGGCCAGTGCCCAACCCATGCCTGAACAGCCGCATAGAGGTCCTTGCCGCATCCACCATAGAGTAGAATATTACTCATCAACAGGAACAGCGGGACGGCCAAAAGAATAAACCCGTCCAATGTAGACAAGATTGCTTGTGGTGCCATTAGCGGCGAGAACCCGCCAGCAACCAGAAGCCCAAGCCCGAGGCTGCCGAGTGAAAAAGCGACGGGTAGGCTGGCCAGCAGCAAACCAAACATTAAACCCAGAATAATGACGAGTTTCATTCATGCCCTCCCGTAGGAATGGGGTGCCCGTCGATCAATTTTTTAATCTCGATGATGGCTTGAATTGCAAGACAAAAAAAGAACACTGGAACGGGTAATTCGGCGATCCAGATCGGTAAATCTAACAGGCTGCCAGTGGTGCGGCCGCGTTCAAATGAATCATAGAAAATATCCCAACCGTAGATCGTTACATAAACGCAAAAGGCGATCAAAATGCCCATGGTTATCACTGCGGTAATGCGATGCGCACGGTCGGGCAGTTTTGCGGTGATCGCGTTAATTTGAATATTGCGCCGAAAGCGTAAAATCCACGGCATCGCGAGTAACGTTCCATAGATCAGGCATAGCTGACTGAATTCAGCCGCCCATCTAGTGGGCGATAGAAAGAAATAGCGCGCGATTACCTCAAAGCTAAGCATCAGCCCTGACAGCACAAAGAGCCAGGCTGCAATCCATGCAAAGAGAGTCATTAGGCGCTCAAAATTTGAGATATATGACTTCATTGGAAAGTCCAAAAAAGAGATTTGGGCCGTAAAGACAGGCAACCCAGCTCGAAAAAAGAAACCCGGGCCGGGGCAAAACTGGCGCCGGGTTGGTTATGGTTTTACAGTTTTGATGCTGCGTCCAACAGCTGTGTGCCAAGCGGGCCTGCCTTGGCTTTATACTGGTCATAAACGGATGCGGCCGCCGCCTTAAACGCCTGAATGTCAGCATCAGATGGGGTCACAATTTTCATGCCATTTTCCCTGGCTACCTTATAGGCATCAGCCTCAATCTCGGCGATGTAGTTGCGAACATGCGCCTCAGCAACACCTGCGGCATCACCAATGATTTTACGCTGGCCATCGGTCAGCCCGTCCCACCATTTCGAATTAACCACAACGATAAATTCAATGTCGGCATGGTTGGTAACGGTGATTGTGTCCATCACCTCATAGAGCTTGCGCGACTTGACGCCGGAAACCCCGGTCATGCCGGCATCGACTGTACCGCGCTGATAAGCAAGATACTGCTCAGACCCAGAAACCAATGTTGCGGCACCGCCAGTTGCTTCGACAAATTGGCCAAGTGTTTTGCCAAAGACGCGCACTTTTTTGCCCTTCATATCATCAGGATTTGAAATCGGTCCGCCTTTAGACAGCATGATTGCACCGCCATAGGCCTGCCACCACAGAACGTTTGAACCGGTGCCCTTGATGGCCTCATCAATTGGCCCCCGAATGGGCGATCCCTTGGCCACTGCCTTGCGGACTTTTTCCTCAGAATTAAACAGGAACGGCTGATAGAAAATATCAACTGCTGGCACATCGCCAACATAGCGCGTTAGCGAAGCAACGCCGGCTTCGATGGCGCCTGATCCCACAGCTGCTGGCACTTCCTTGTCTTTATATAGCTGCGCCGAGTCATAAATCTGTACTTCAATGCTGCCATTTGATTTCGCCTCAACCTCTTTCTTGAAGAGCTGAAGATTTTGTCCCAAATGACTTTTCATTGGCAATTGCAATGAAATTCGCATCGTCACATCGGCGGCGAATGCCGACGTCGACAAGAACAGGGCTACAGATCCTGCAGCCAACGTGGTTAGCAACTTATTCATGAGAAACTCCCTAGTTTTTACTTTATTTTTTTAGCCTACATAAGTCGTAGAAAATGAAAACAGTTAAAGTGATTTAGCAATAAGCCCGAATGAGTGTCTAGATAGTCCGTGTGATCCGCGTGTGATCCCTCTAAACTTGTCAGCGCAAATGGAGTGGGGGCTAGCATATAGCGTAAAAAAATGAGATGAATGAGGGTCTATCGACACCGGCCCACCGAAAAAGGGTTAAAGAAATTGATAAAGATTCTTCACTGGATAGAGACAGGCGGGCTGTTATCTGCCGTGCTGTCGGTTTTTTTGTTTTTGGGGGTTAGTGTGAACGCAGCCAATTTGTCATATGAAGTCACTGCCGAGGGCGATGGGGAAACTGCCCAGCAGGGTATGCAGGTATCGGTGCATTATCAGGGGCGTTTGACAGATGGCACTGTTTTTGATGATTCGCAAAAACGCGGCGAGCCGATCAACTTTACCCTTGGCAGCGGGCAAGTAATCCCGGGCTGGGAACAGGGTATCGAGGGAATGAAGGTTGGCGAAAAGCGCGTGCTAACAATCCCGCCCGAGCTTGGCTACGGTGCGGCTGGTGCCGGATCAGTGATCCCGCCAAATGCAACATTGATCTTTAACGTCGAGCTTGTCGCGATTGCGATCCCACCGAAACTGGCTGATGCTAGCCCTGCTGATTTGAAGGCTGCACAGAAAAAAGGTGTCGTGGTGATTGATATCCGCCGCGCCGAAGAATGGGCGCAAACCGGTATCATCGAGGGTGCGCATACCATTACCGCCTTTACTCAATCTGGTCAGCTTCACCCCGAATTTCAGGCGAAATTTACCGCCATTGTGCCAACGCCGGATACACCGGTTATGCTCTATTGCCGAACCGGAAACCGGACCGGGATTATCGGGAATGCGTTGGTAAGCCAGCTTGGTTATAGTGATGTTACCCATTTGACAGATGGTATCGTTGGATGGACGGTTGCCGAATCACCAGTCGTGCCGTATCAGCCCTAGCCATGCGATTATTGATAATTCTGGTGTTTTCATCAATGTTTTTGCTGGGTGGGTGCGCCGCGCCGGACCGGTCAATATTGACTAAGCAAGGTGATGAGAATCTAGATTGCACGGGGCTGAAGGCCGAATTTGATTTTGCTGCCCAGCTTGGTGACAATGCGCCGGCGCGCCGCCGGCATATCAGGGCGTTACAAGAAGAAAAGCAATGTGTGACGCCGCCAAAGGTTACAATTTCGATTGGTGTGTCAAAATCTTTTAATTAACCCTGATGCAATCCTATCTGGTTCGTGCAGTTTGCGATTTAACGCGCCGCAGTGGAATTGATGATTCGATCGAGGCCACCCCCTCGGTGCGGGTCAATTCGCCAAGTAGGAATTTTTCATAATCTTCAATATTACGTGTCACAACACGAAGCAGATAATCATAGCTGCCGGTCATCAGCCAGCAATCGACCACTTCGGGCATCGTGCTGATCCGGCGCTCAAATTTTGCTAGATTATCGTCAATCTGTTTCTCAAGCCGAACCGACACAAAGACTGAAAAACTGAAACCTAATCGGGTTTCATCCACCAGCGCTGTATAGCCGGTAATGATTTTGCTTTCCTCTAGCTTTTTTACGCGGCGGGCCACCGGCGTCTGGCTTAGGTTGATCCGTTCGCTCAACTCATTGATCGACATCCGCCCATCAAGCGTCAATTGGTGGATAATTCGCAAATCAAAGTCATCAATCATTTTTCGCTACCAAATATAATATTGTTAGTGTTTATCACTATAAAACTGGATTTCATATGGCAATATAGGCAAATTTTCTATCAAAATATATAGTAATATCTTTCCATGTTTTGATGAGGATTAAGCGATGGAAAGTCACATGGATTTTGCCCGGTTACGGCAGGTTGAAACACGGCTTTTATGGCTTTCGCATTGGATGATTCATCATGCAAATCATCTGCGGCCAAATGATGAGGGCATTAAAATTGGGGGCCATCAGGCCAGCAGCGCCTCGATGGTCTCGATTATGACGGCACTGTATTTTGCGGCGCTAAACCCAGAAGACCGTGTTGCGGTAAAGCCGCATGCCTCACCATTATTTCACGCTATGCAATATCTGATGGGTAATCTTGATGTTGCGCTGATGAAGAATTTTCGTGGCTATGGCGGTGTGCAATCCTATCCGTCGCGTACCAAAGATGTTGATGATGTCGATTTTTCCACTGGCTCGGTTGGGCTTGGGGTTGCGATCACCAGCTTTGCCGCGCTTTGCCAAGATTATATCAAAGCCAAGAAATGGGGCAGTGACCTCAAGCTTGGCCGGATGGTCGCATTAATGGGCGATGCCGAACTTGATGAGGGCAATATATATGAATGTCTTCAAGAAGGCTGGAAACATGATTTGCGCAATACTTGGTGGGTTATTGACTATAACCGGCAGTCGCTGGATGGCATTATCCATGAAGGCCTGTGGGAACGCGCCGAGAAGACCTTTACCGCCTTTGGCTGGGATGTAATCCGGCTGAAATATGGTGCCCTGCAAATTTCAGCTTTTGCCGAGGCTGGCGGTGCCAAGCTAAAGGACTGGATTGATCGCTGCCCCAATCAGGATTATGCCGCGTTGACTTTTATGGGGGGCAAGGTTTGGCGTGAGCGTTTGCTTGATGATCTTGGTGATCAGGGTGATTTTACCGCATTCCTTGATCGGCGCAGTGACGATGAACTGGCGCGATTGATGGAAAATCTGGGCGGTAATTGCGTTGAGACAATGGCGACGCAATTTGCCGCAATTGACCATGATCGTCCGGTCTGTTTTCTGGCCTATACAATCAAGGGGTGGGGAACACCAATTGCCGGCCACAAAGACAATCACGGTGGCTTGATGACACCGCAACAGATGCAGCAATGGCAATCTGATATGGGTGTTCGCGTCGGCCGCGAATGGGACCGGTTGGAGGCGGTGGATGATCCGCAAGGTTTTCAGCAATGGCTGGATCAGGTGCGCTTTTTCAAGACCAAGACACGCCGTTTTGATGATGCGGTGATTGATGTGCCGCCACTGGCACTTGATGCGTCGAAATCTGCTTCGACGCAGGCGGGTTTTGGTAAAATACTGGATATTATCGCGCGCCGTGATGATGTGATTGCCGAACGTCTTGTGACCCTTAGCCCAGATGTTTCGGGCACCACCAGTCTAGGTTCATGGATTAACCGCAAAAAGCTGTTTGCCCGTATTCCGATCCGCGATGTGTTTAAAGACTCAAAAATTCCATCAACTGCCAAATGGGAATTTGATGCAAGCGGCCAGCATATTGAGCTGGGCATTGCCGAAATGAATCTGTTTCTGGCGCTTGCTGCTGCCGGCTTATCAACCGAGCTATTCGGCAAGCGGCTTTTGCCAATTGGCACGGTTTATGATCCGTTTGTTTGCCGTGGATTGGATGCGCTGAATTACGCTTGTTATCAAGATTCAAGATTTATGATTGTTGGCACCCCATCTGGTGTCACCCTTGCGCCGGAAGGCGGCGCGCATCAATCGATTGGCACACCGCTAATCGGCATGAGTCAGGACGGTCTCAGCAGTTTTGAGCCGGCATTTATTGATGAATTGGCGGTGATCATGGAATGGGGGCTGGCGCATATGCAGGCCGATGATGGTGGCTCGGTCTATCTGCGGCTGTCGACTAGGCCAATTGAACAGCCACAGCGCCGTATTGATTCGGCATTGGCGCAGGATATCATTGATGGCGCTTATTGGCTTCGGCGTCCCGGGCCAAATTGCGAATTGGTGATTGCCTATCAGGGCGTGATTGCCGAAGAGGCGATTCACGCGGCCGGCCGTCTTGCTGAATTTCGCCGTGATATCGGGGTTCTTGCGGTAACCTCGGCCGACCGCATCTATGCCGATTTTAATGCTGCCAGCAAGAGCCAGAACCGGATCTCGCATATCGAAAAGCTATTGGCTGATGTGCCGCATCATGCGTCAATTCTAACGGTTATCGACGGGCATCCTGCCACATTGGCATGGCTTGGTGGGGTGCGGGGTAATCCAACAACCGGCCATGGCGTTGAGACGTTTGGCCAGACCGGCCGTGTTATCGATCTATACCGGCATTTTGGGATAGATCACGAATCGCTGGTGCGATCTGCATTGCATCAAACGCCAGGTCGCCGGAATGTGAAACAGGTGCATCCAGCACAAATTAACGTTGCGTAATTGGGTTTATCGCATCGTTCTGGGGCGTTTGCAGCATCGGGGCGAGGGGCTGTTTTTCATCTATCACAATTTTCTTGCCCGAAACTGGGTTGCATCATTGCGTTGAATCTATGATGGTAGCTCGTTGCTAATTAAGGCCGTGGTTAAGACCGTGGCTGGTTTGGGCTCGGGGCGTCGCAGATGGCAAATCAAAACACAAAGCTCGACAAGATCGAAGCCGAGTTGCGCCGCCATGCAGATGGCATCGCATCGGTGCATCTGCGCGATTTGATCCATGCTAACGGACGTGATGCGCTGTGTTTTCAGTTCGAAGATCTGATGGTTGATTGCACGCGCCAACCCGTGACAGATGATATTATGAACCGGCTGCTTTTGCTGGCTGAGGCGAAAGCGCTGCCAAATTTTATTGATGCATTGCTGGCTGGCAAACCGATCAATCTCAGCGAGAACCGGCCAGTTTTACATTGTCGCCTTCGCACGCCGGATTATCGGCGCGGCGATGATTACCAGAAATTGATCGCTTTTGCCGACCATATACGGGCTGATCAGCGGATCAAATCGGTTGTTAATCTTGGTATTGGTGGGTCTGATCTCGGGCCGGCAATGGTTACTCAGGGTCTGGCCGGCGCCCATGATGGCCCAGCGATTCATTATGTCGGTAATATCGATCCGAATGCGCTGCTCGATACATTGGCGCAGTGCGCGCCGCAATCAACTCTGTTCATAACCACCTCAAAAACCTTTACCACAAAGGAGACTCTTGCAAATGCCGCCTTGGCCAAGGGCTGGTTAGAGGCTGGCGGGGTTGAGCCTAATCAGGCCATGGTAGCGGTCACCGCCTATCCGGAGCGGGCTATCGGGTGGGGGCTTGATGCGGATCATGTTTTTACTTTTGATGAGGGTGTTGGTGGGCGTTATTCGCTATGGTCGGCGGTTGGCCTATCAGTCATTATTGCGATTGGCAGCAAGGCGTTTGGACAGCTGTTAGACGGCGCCCATGCGATGGATGGGCATTTCGAAACTGCGCCACTTGCAAAGAATATACCGGTCATTATGGGGTTGTTGCGCGTCTGGCATCGTAGTTATCTTGGCCGCATGGCCTATGGTGTGATGCCTTATGATCAACGTTTGGCGCGATTGCCAGCGTGGGCACAGCAGTTGGAAATGGAAAGCAACGGTAAATCGGTCAGCAGGCAAGGCGATCCGCTTGGCCGGCCCGCAGGCTTGCTTGTCTGGGGCGAGGCTGGTGTTAATGCGCAGCATAGTTTTTTCCAATGGTTTCATCAGTCAGTTGATATCGTGCCGATTGATATTCTGGTGGCACGCAAGCCGGCCGGATTGCCAGATGATCCGATGTGGCAGAATAGCCACCGCGCATTGGTGATTAATGCGCTGGCGCAGGCCGAGGCGCTGGCGCTTGGTGTTGTTGATGCCGTGGCCCCGCACCGCCAATTCCCCGGGAACCGTCCGTCAGTGCTGATTAGCTGGAAGACAACGACGCCTTATGCGCTTGGCAGGCTGCTGGCGCTGTATGAACATATTACCATCGTGTCTGGTTTTATCTGGGATGTGAACAGCTTTGACCAATGGGGGGTTGAGCTTGGCAAGCAAATGGCAAATGAAATCAGTCAAGGGGGTAACCTTGCTTGGCTTAGCCCATCGGCAAAGGCATTTTTGCGCCATCTGGATGAGGATAGTCTGGATAAGGAATAGCTGTTTTTCTTGTCCCGCGACGGCCTAATCGGCGGTCCAGCCACCATCGACAATAAGCGCCGAACCAGTCACCATTGCAGCGGCATCAGATACGAGAAACTGCACCGCGCCCATGATATCCTCAACAGTGCCAACGCGCCCAAGTTTGATCTTATCTTCAACCCATTGCCGTCGTTCAGGGTTATTAAAGGTTGGCACCGTCAACGGCGTCAAGATAAAGGTCGGGCAGATCGTATTCACCCGAATCCCATAAGCCCCCCATTCAATCGCCATTGATTTGGTAAAGCCCTCAACCGCGTGTTTGGTGGCAGCATAAACGGCGCGATCAACGCCGCCGACCAGCGCCATCTGTGACGATATATTGATCAATGATCCGGCTTTTTTGGATGTGATCAGCCCTTTGGCAACCGCCTGTGTCAGGAAATAGGCGCTTTTGAAATTCAGATTTGCAACAAAGTCGAAATCTTCCGGCGTTGTTTTGGTGGCGGTGCTATGCCGCGCAACACCAGCTGAATTCACCAGAATATCGAATGGCCCTTCGGCGGCGATGCTGGTCTGTACCTTGTCAATATCTGTTATGTCGATCGGTAATATTTCGGCGATCATGCCAGCCTGGCGCATCTCATCGGCAACTGTCTCAAGGGCGCTGGCACGCCGCGCCAAAAGCGTTACCGCGGCGCCATTTTCCCCAAGTGCGGCAGCACAAGCCCGCCCAATACCCGATGACGCACCCGCAACAAGTGCCCGCTTTCCGGCAACCGAAAATGATGGCGTCTTTGGCAAAGTCATTGGGTCGGTCTCCATGTGGCCGGATTATTTTGGGGTGGCTTGCGGCACGTGCAATCCGGGCGCCATCGCAAGACAATCAATAATGCGGCGGCGGTATATCCTCGCTTGCTGTCAGAATGCCGCTTTCCGGCTGCACCCCTTCTAGCCGTGACTTTAGCTTTTCGATCTCGAGAAGCAGGTGAGACAGTTCTTTTTGCTGTGCATAAACCTCATGGCTCATCTGTGCCATTTCGTGCTGCAAGATCGCCATCTGTTCTTCAAGGTGATTAATCTTTGTTTCCATGATCGAGGTTTAGCATTTGTGTATGCCTTCGGCAAAGGCGGAAATGCAGTTATTGGCAAAAGTGATTTGACCTTGGTGGTCAATTTCGTAGGGTTTAACTGATTGGCGCCAGATTTATGGGATGGTGTAAAATTTATCGGGGCATCGCTGGATTAACATCTTGCTTAATCAGCAGTCTTGAGGGGGGGTAATTGACACGAAAAGCGGTAAAAGCTGGTCTCGCCGGATTGGCTTTTTTGATTCTTGGCATATGGTTGTTTGGCGCGCGTGAACCGGTGCGCCTTACCATCTCGCTTGACCGCAGTGAGGCTCAAAACCAGATGCAGAAAGCAGGCCTTGATGCCTATCTGGCCGAGCGTGAGGGGCGATTTGACGATATTATTGACGGGGTTGAAAAGCAGATTATCTGGGCTGGTGAAGCCGGCGTAAAAACACCAATTTCGATTGTCTATTTTCATGGATTTACCGCGACCTCAAAAGAAATTCGCCCAGTGCCAGACAAGCTGGCTGCTGGCCTGGGGGCAAATCTCTATCTTGGCCGATTTGCCGGACATGGCCGCGCCCCGATGGCGATGGCTGAGGTGACTGTTGCGCACTGGATGGATGATGTAGGCGAAGCCGTTGAGATTGGTGGTCAGATTGGCGAGAAGGTAATTATTCTGGCAACATCAACCGGCGGCACGCTGGCGGCTGCGGCCGCCCTCGATACGGCGGCGATGGAAAAAATTGCTGGAATCATTTTTATCTCGCCAAATTTTGCCATCCAGAGCCGTGCAGCCAGTCTGTTGACCTGGCCCTTTGCACGGCAATGGGTGCCGCTGGTTGTTGGATCGTGGCAAAAGGGTAATCCCCGCAATGAACAGCATGCCCGCTATTGGACAATTGATTATCCAACCACTGCGCTGATACCAATGGCGGCGATTGTTAGGGCGGTGGATGCGCAATCATTTGCCGATGTGCAAATCCCCGCCTTGTTTTATTACAGCCTTGAAGATCAGGTAGTGGTGCCGGAAAAAACTGCTGCCTTTGCAAAATCTTGGGGTGGTCCCGCCACGACCATTATTGCCCGCATGACGGCCGCTGATGATAAATTTGCCCATATTATTGCTGGCGATATTGTGTCACCAAACCAAACGCAAGCGGCGGTCGCGCATTTTCTTGCTTGGGTAAAAGATCTTTAAACAATCTTTGCGTGAATAATCCCAATCGGGTGATGGTTGGGTTGTTGATTTACGCGTTCTTTGCTCACAGCCTCTTGATTTTCTCACGCAACCTAGTGAGCATAGACCATCATAATTAATTGGCCACCGGTTATCTAGCGGCAAATCCTTCAAAGGCAAAGCAATGCACCCATCCGACGATCGCGAGCAACTACCAGAGACAACTTATAGATCCTTGATAGGCTCGCCGGCAATTGATTTTGCGGCACGGTCAACAATGGGCGAGGTGCGCTTATCGGCGCTTGCTGGCCGCTGGATTTTGCTGTTTTGCCATCCGGCCGATTTTACCCCTGTTTGCA
Organism: Alphaproteobacteria bacterium LSUCC0396; assembly: GCA_041228345.1. NCBI lineage: Bacteria > Pseudomonadati > Pseudomonadota > Alphaproteobacteria > Alphaproteobacteria bacterium LSUCC0396. Next base: position 1,682,232 of record CP166131.1, read on the forward strand.
CATCCGAATTTGTTGCGCTGGCACGCGAACAGGATAAGTTTGCCGAAATGGATGTACAGCTTTTGGGGCTGTCGGTTGATAGTGTATATAGCCATATGGGCTGGGTCGAATGGATCGAAACTGAATTTGACCTAAGCGTCAAATTTCCGGTGATCGAAGATGTGTCGATGGATATTGCCCGCGCCTATGGCATGATTGACAGCCACAGTGACACCACATCGACAGTACGCGCTTGTATGTTTATTGACCCTGCGCAAAAGGTGCAGGCGCTAATCCATTATCCGATGCATATTGGCCGGTCTGTTGATGAATTGCTGCGCGTGCAGCGCGCCCTCATCGACACCTATCAAACGCCAAGGGCAGCACCGGCAAATTGGAAACCGGGTGATGCTTTTATGCAATCTGCGGCTGATGCCGTATCTGGTGGCACCAAAGGCTGGCTTCAACGGGTGATGCGGTCAATCTCGAAATAATTACAACGAAGCAATTGAATTTGGTTATTGTTTGCATACATGGTAAATAGTCTATATAAATCGCGAATATAGCCCGATCTTGGAAACTAGCATAGGGGCCACCTATGAGTGCGCACGAAAAAAGTAAATCTGCATTTGATTTGTTGATGAACCGGGCCTCAGACGTGTTTCAGGCTCTATCACACCCGCTGCGACTGGCTATCTGTTTTGCGCTAAATGACGGTGAAAAATCTGTAGGCCAGCTATGCGAAGCGTTGCATCAGCCACAACACAGTATTTCGCAGCATCTAGCGTTACTGCGGAAACACGAGGTGGTGTTCGCCCGCAAGCAATCACGTCAGGTCTTTTATCAGGTCAACGATCCGCAAGTGCAAAAGCTGCTAAACTGTATTAAAAGCGAAGTTCTGGTGGCAGGGACTAGTAAAATGGAGGAAGCAGCGCCAGCTGCACCAGTTGAATTGATCGCGGCTGACGAGGCTGGCAGGTTCTCAACCGTTTTCAAGACGACGATGCCACGTGGGCAGCATGGCAAGGGCTAGCTTTCGATCCAGATCACGGCTGATCTATCAGCTCACCAATGATGAGCTAGTGATATCACGCCCCGCGATGCCTCATCTTAGCAAGGTCCGTCTTTTTGTGCTGCGTTTCGTGGCTTTGTTGGTTTTATGGCTTGGTATTGCGCTATTGCCGACTGGCACTAATGCTTCGCAAAGTGCCTATCCTGCAGGTCAACTATTGATGATTACTTCGTCAAGTTGTCCTTGGTGTGAGGCTTTTGAGGAGGAGGTTGGCAGAGGCTACTCCCGCACCGAAGAATCTAAGGTTCTGCCGTTACGCCGACATGATTTCTTCGCAAAAATGCCATCTGATCTGGCTCACATGACGCCAGCAACTATGACGCCAACTTTTATAATCATTAAAAATGGTGAAGAAACTGGCCGGATTATTGGTTACCCGGGAGCCGAATTATTTTGGTGGCGTTTGGCGGAATTTTTGCATTGAAAAACTTTGTTGTCATCTTCAGCTTTCTGCAACCGCATGCGTTTGATTTTTTTTGCTAAGTCAAAAAAATCGGAAAGTTGTTTTACAATTTAAAAAAAATATGTTCAGATTTAATATAAATGAAAATTTGCATGTATGTGCAAAAGAAAAATAACGATAGATAAGGTGGGGGATAATGAAAACAGCTGTTGTATCCTTTTTAATGTTTGCTGCTATGGGGTTTGCCACGGCGCATTCAGCTTCTGTGACTATCAGGGATCCTGGCTTAGTGGCCTACACTATTGTCGATGATGTCTCGATACCCAAATCTTTGACTGGAAAAGCAGGCGATCCAGCGAATGGACGTAAGTTGGCAATAAGCCGCAAAAAGGGCAATTGTCTGGCCTGCCATGCTATGCCTATTCCTGAGCAACAGTTCCATGGTGAAACTGCCCCATCCCTCTATGGTGTTGGAAAGCGATTGAGCGAGGGTGAATTGCGCATGCAGTTGGTAAACGCAAAGGTTACTAACGATAGCACGTTAATGCCGTCTTTCTACAGAACCTACGGTTTTAATTCGGTGTTGAAGAAATTTGCAGGCAAATCAATTCTAGAGGCGCAAGAAGTTGAAGACATAGTTGCCTATTTGCAGACGTTGCAGACTGATCAATAAGCGGGAGTAAATTGAGATGAAAAAAAATTTGGAAATGCGTGAAATTTCGAGACGCCACGCCCTTGGGATGATTGTTGCCGCTGGTTCTGTTGTGGCTACTGGTTTGCCGGCATTCGCCGACGGCGCTGCAGTCGCATCAAAAATTAAGGGATTAACGGGAGCCAAGTCGATTGGGGAAGGCTCCATTGAGTTGGACCTTCCAGAGATTGCCGAGAATGGAAATGCGGTAAAAGTCGCGTTCTCAATTGATAGCCCCATGACTTCTGATAATTACGTCAAGACTGTGCACGTCATGGCTGATGGCAACCCTACACCCGAAGTTGCGTCGTTCAATTTCACGCCAGCAATGGGTGCGTGTAGTGCCTCGACACGGATGCGTTTGGCCAAAACCCAGAATATCATTGTGCTAGCAGAAATGAGTGATGGCAGCTTCAAACAAGCTCAATCAATAGTCAAGGTTACCATCGGTGGCTGCGGCGGTTGATAAAATAGCTAAAGGAGAACAAAAATGACAAAAATTAAACCTCGGGTAAAAGTTCCATCAAAAGCTGCTGTTGGTGAAATGTTGGAAATAAAAGCGTTGATTTCACACCCGATGCACACGGGTCGAGCTAAAGATAAGAAGGGGAATAAAATACCTCGCAAGATTATCAACAAATTTTCAGCGAGTTTTGATGGTCAAGATGTTTTCTCAGCAAATTTCGAGCCAGCTGTTTCTGCAAACCCATACATCGCTTTTCCATTCAAAGCCACTAAGTCTGGAGAGTTTAAATTCACCTGGGTAGAGGACGGTGGAGCAGAATTCACCGCAACAAAAACAATGACTGTTAGCTAGAATGGCCATTTAAATGAATTAAAAGGGAGGGCTCTTATGAGACTTGCAATTTCAATAATGATGGCTTTAGGCCTTTTGGCTGCGGGTGCTAATGCAAAAACCCCATATCACGACGGGACAGCGGAGGTAATCAAGCCAAAGGATAAAGATCACCCTTTGGGCGAAGTTGTATCAGGGTATGACTTTCGGAAAGCTATGATACGTGATGTTCAAGATGATGACTTCGCTAACCCTGCAATGTTGGTGGCGGATTATGGTGAAGAGCAATGGACAAAAGTTGAAGGCACAGCTGGAAAATCAATGTCTGAGGTGTTTCAAGGATGTGCAGAGGTTCCTCTGAACACGGTTGGTGCCGTTTATCCAAGATACCACAGCGCTGGTGGAAAGGTTATGACGCTTGAGCAGGTAATTAACATGTGCCGCGAAACTGCTATGGGCGCCAAGCCTTACAAATGGGAAAGCCGAGAAATGCTGGGTTTAACAGCTTTCATTAAACTTCAGTCCCGTGGAAGCAGGTTGGAAGTTGCGATTGATGGTCCCGCGTCAAAAACCTTTGAGCGCGGTAAGGAGCTTTATTACACAAGGTTCGGTCAACTTGATATGTCTTGTGCCCATTGCCATGAAGATAATTACGGGAACTATATTCGTGCTGACATGTTGTCTCAAGGTCAAACAAATGGTTTTCCGCTCTATCGCTTGAAGTGGAATGGCGTTGGCTCCGTGCATCGTCGTTTTCGCGGGTGTTTAGAAAATATACGAGCTGCAAAGCCACCTTATGGGCATGAGGATCTCGTAGCTCTTGAGCTTTACACCGCATGGCGGGGGAATGGCCTCAAGGTGGAGACGCCGGCCTACCGCAACTAACTGAGAGTGGTTTTTAAAGGCACCGCCACGTCAAATAAACCCCATACTGCCAGGCGGTATGGGGTATTTATTTTGAAATAATCGAAAAAACCTATATAATAGTTAATGCATAGTAAAATTTATATGTATCTTCTTAAAGAATACATTTAGATGGGGGCGTTTTAGTGACGGTTAGTTTTGGGGCAGCATTACTCGCGGGCTTGCTGAGCTTTTTGTCGCCGTGTGTTTTACCATTGGTGCCTGGCTATATTGGCTACCTTAGCGGGCTTGGCAACCAGTCAAATCACGTGGATCGAATTAATTCTGATCCACATGGCAAAACCATTGCAGTGCGTTTGCAATTGGTAATGGCATCAACCTTATTTGTCAGTGGGTTTTTGACAGTTTTTGTCGTTTTGGGCGCTTCGTCCAGTATGGCCGGCAGCTTTGTTGCGCGCCATTTAGACCTCTTCCAAATTATTGGTGGAGGGTTGATCACCACCCTTGGGTTACATTTTGTTGGCTTGTTTAGCATTGGTTTTCTTAACCGCGATGTACGGTTTATGCCGTCTTCAAAAAGGTTTGGTAGAGTTGGTGCCTATTTTGTAGGGCTGGCATTTGGGTTCGGCTGGACGCCGTGTGTTGGGCCTGTCCTTGCAACTATTTTAATGTTGTCTGCAGGAACAAATGATGGGGCGGGCTTACTTCTTGCCTATGGTATTGGTATGGGGTTGCCTTTTATATTAGTTGCTGTTTTTGCTGATTTATTTCTGTCAAAATTCACTTATTTTACTCGCCAGGCGCGCACGGTAAAATGGCTGCTTGGCGGATTGTTAATCGTTACAGGGTTGGCGGTAATGACGGGCACTTTGTCTCAGGCGGGGTTCTGGCTTCTGCGTAATGTTTCATTTTTCCAGGGAGTAGGGTGATGTTTAGAATAGCAATGATTCAGGTTTTATCTTTTTTCGCCCTTTTAGGTTTTCTGAGCTCCGCCTCTGCTGGGGTCTTAAAGCCAACAATGGGTGATGACGGTATATATCACTATGACTGGTACCATCAGTCTTTTTTTGAGCTTGCTGATGATGTCGATGAAGCGCTAGCCAACGGCAAGGTGCTCATGGTCAAATTTGATCAGAAAGGGTGTATATATTGTGAGAAAGTTGCGACAGAAATACTAAGTGAACCAGCCATAAACAAATATGTTCGAGAGAATTTCTTGGTTGTTCAGATGGATATATTTGGTTCACGGGATGTTACTGACCTAGATGGAACAGTTTTGCCTGAGAACGAAATGGCGGCCCGCTGGGGTGTGGTTTTTACCCCGTCAATCTACTTCATCACTGAAAAAAAAGACGTTGAGAAATTAACAGAAGCTGCAGCTGCTGTTATGCCTGGCGCTTTCATGAGAGGTACTTTCATGGGGATGTTGCAGTGGGTAAAAACCGGAGCCTATAAAACAGAACCGAGGTTTCAAAAGTATTACAATGATAACTTCCAGCGCCTTCGGGAAGAGATGAAAGCTGCGCGTACTGCGGCTCAAAGCTAGTTTAAATTTGTGAACCACAGCCTTAAAATTACAGATAATTCGGGGAAAGTAATATGAGCCAGAAAACAATTAAAAGTGCAATCTCGCGGCGGCAATTGCTTGGCGGTGCCGCAGCCACAGTTGGCGGTATGGCGGCAGCTCCCCTGGCTGGTGCCGCGGAATCTAATCCTGCAAATTTGCCGCCTAATGTTTCTGAATGGACGCCTTATCTTGGCGCGGGGGTGGATGCCAATCCTTATGGCATGCCATCCGAGCATGAGTCGCACGTTATCAGGCGCACGGTTGAATGGCTCACGGCGAGTGCTGAATCGTCAGTTAATTTTACTCCTTTGCAGGATCTTGACGGCATTGTAACGCCAAATGGCTTGTGTTTTGAGCGCCACCATGGCGGCGTTCCAGAGGTAGTGCCAGCTGATTATCGATTAATGATCAATGGTTTAGTTGATCGTGAATTACTCTTTAGCATTGATGATCTTAAACGGTTTCCGCAAGTGAACCGGTTCCATTTTCTTGAATGTGCGGCCAATGGCGGCATGGAATGGCGTGGGGCGCAGCTTAATGGTTGTCAGTATACCTTTGGAATGGTCCATAACGTCCAATATAGTGGCGTCCGTTTATCCGATATCTGCCGTGAAGCTGGGGTGAAGCCTTCGGCCAAATGGGTGCTTGCTGAGGGTGGGGACTCGGCTGGCATGAATCGCTCAATTCCTATTGAGAAAATTCTTGATGATTGCATGATCGCCTATTCGATGAATGGTGAGGCGCTGCGGCCTGAACAGGGCTATCCGGCGCGCCTCGTCGTGCCAGGCTGGGAAGGTAATATGTGGGTGAAATGGATCCGCCGGCTTGAATTTGGCGATGCGCCTTACATGGCACGCGAAGAAACCTCAAAATATACTGATGTTATGGAGAATGGTAAGGCGCGAATGTTCACCTGGGTTATGGATGCCAAGTCAGTCGTAACCTCGCCTTGTCCAGAAAAGCCAATGATTTCGAAGGGCCAGAATTTGTTAAAAGGTTTGGCGTGGTCAGGACGCGGCAAGATTGCTCGTGTGGATGTCTCGCTCGACGGTGGGGTCAATTGGCAGACTGCTGAATTGCATGGCCCAATTCTAAATAAAAGCCTAACTCGTTTTACAATGCCTTTTAAATGGAACGGTGAAGAGCTTAAGGTTCAATCTCGTGCCATAGACGAAACTGGTTATGTCCAGCCAACGATTGAAGCGCTGCAAAAGGAGCGCGGCGTTAATTCGATCTATCATAATAATTCAATTGCTACTTGGTTGGTGAAGTCAAACGGCGAGGTGGAAAATGTACGGCTTGGATAAGACAAAAAAAGACATAAGAATCGTTACCGGCTTTGCTGCTGTAGCTGGGTTTGCTGTGGCCGTTTCGGGAATGGCTTTGGCGTCCGAGCGCCCATTTGGCCTTGGCACAATCGCGACGGCAGAACAGGTTGCTGGCTGGGATATCGATGTGCGACCAGATGGTAAGGGTGCTCCGATTGGAAGCGGCACTGCCGTACAGGGCGAAGCGGTATATGCCGAACGTTGTGCCGCGTGTCATGGCGACTTTGGTGAGGGTGTTGACCGCTGGCCAATTCTTGCGGGCGGGCATGGTTCGTTGGCAACAAATGATCCGGTTAAGACCGTTGGAAGCTACTGGCCCTATGCGTCGACGGTTTATGATTATGTGTATCGCGCGATGCCGTTTGGCGAGGCTCAATCACTTACCCATGACGAGACCTACCAGGTTGTTGCGTATATTCTTAATATGAATGACGTGATTGACGATGAGTTTGTGCTAAGCAACAAGACTATTGGCTCGGTCAAAATGCCAAATCGAAATGGTTTTAGCTTGCCCGATCCGCGCCCCGATGGTCAGCCAAAAGGCGAGCCATGCATGACGAACTGTAAGGTTTCAACCAAAATTATTGGCCGCGCACGTATCATTGATGTGACGCCTGAAAGCCAATAAACTAATCAGGTGTCTGCTGGGGCGTAAGGCGCCTCGCCGGAATCACCTTGCCAAAATCGGCGCATAAAGGCCGGTCACTAAATGGGAAGAAGGTGTAGAATGCGTTTCACCCGTCGTCAATTTACCGCTTATATGGCGACCAGCATGACTTTGGCCGCGATGCCAAATAGCCTGCTTGCCTCAAGTCAGCCGTTTGCCGGTGGCAGGCTCTACAGCTTTTCCGATGGGGTGATGAATTTACCGGTTGAAACATTATTTACTGATGTGCCGGTCGCTGCACGTGATCAGATTTTGGCAAAAAGTGGTGTTACCGATGGGCGTTTGCGCCGTCCGGTGAATGTTAATCTGCTTGATCTTGGCGAGCGCAAGATATTGTTTGATGTTGGCTCCGGGGTAAATTTTTTGCCAACCCTTGGTGAATTACCGGCCGCACTTGATGCGGCTGATGTTGATATCAGCACGATCACTGATGTGGTCTTTACCCATGCACACCCCGATCATATCTGGGGTATCCTTGATGATTTTGACGATTTGCTGATGCCTGATGCCGCCTATTATATTAGTCAGGCCGAGTGGGATTTCTGGGATTCGGATGATGCGATGAGCGTCATGCCAGCTGGCCGCGAAAATTTTGCCGCTGGTGCAAAGTCACGCTTTGAAAAGCTGCGTGATCAAATCTCACTGTTTAGGGTCGGGGATGAAATTCTGCCGAACATCGAAGTTGTTGACAGCGCCGGTCATACGCCGGGCCACGCGTCTTTGTTGCTGCATGATCCAGCCGGATCAGTGCTGATTGCTGGTGATGCGCTGACCCATTCGGTGATTTCTTTTGAGCATCCAGACTGGCTGAACGAGTCCGATATGGACCGCGATCAGGGGGCTGTGGCACGCAAACGTCTGCTTGACCGGCTGGCCGCTGATAAGGTCGGGCTGGCGGCTACCCATCTTCCTGCACCCGGATTTGGCCGCGTGGAAAGAAACCAGTTGGTATGGCGCTATGTTGCCGCTGACAGTTGACCAATGTTTATGTTGACCAGTTTTGAATAGGGAATAGATTTATGTTGTCTCGTCGCGAATTTATGCAAATGGCCGCCGTAACTGCGGGCATTTATGGCACTACATCAAACTGGAACCGTGCTGCCGCGCAGCAAGCCATGACCCAAGATGATTTGCTAAAATTTGACAGCAAAGGTCAGGTCACCCTGCTGCATCTTACCGACATCCATGCCCAGCTAAAGCCAGTTTATTTCCGCCCACCATCGGAGAATTATGGTGTTGGTGCTTTTGAGGGACGGCCTCCGCATCTGGTTGCCGAGGATTTTTTGAAGCATTTCAACATTGATCCCGGAACACCGCTTGCCTATGCGCATACGATGGTCGATTACGCCAATTTGGCACAGACCTATGGGCGGCTTGGCGGGCTTGACCGTACGGCCACATTGATCAAATCAATCCGCGCTGATCGCGGTGATGACAAGGTTTTGCTGCTTGATGGTGGCGACACATGGCAGGGGTCCTATACCTCACTAAAGACCAATGGCCAGGACATGGTCGATGCAATGGCGATGCTGCGGCCAGATGCGATGGTCGGGCATTGGGAATTCACCTTTGGCGTTGATCGGGTTAATGAAATCATCGGCGCGATGGATTACCCGTTCCTTGGCGGCAACGTGTTTGATACAGAATGGGAAGAGCCGGTTTTTGAGAGCACGGCCTTTTTTGAAAAGGGCGGGGTCAAGGTGGCTGTTATCGGTCAGCATTTCCCGTATACGCCAATTGCCAATCCACGCTACATGGTGCCGCAATGGTCCTTTGGTATTCGTCCTGAAACTGTGCAGAAAAACGTGAATGCGGCGCGTGATGCCGGTGCCCAGATTGTGGTGCTGCTGTCGCATAACGGTTTTGACGTTGATCAAAAGCTGGCAACGGTGGTCTCGGGCATTGATGTGATTCTGACCGGCCATACGCATGACGCGGTGCCGCAAGCGCTAAAGATCAATAAGACATTGCTGTTATCATCCGGGTCGCACGGGAAATATCTTGGCCGTGTTGATCTCGACGTCAAAGGCGGCGAGGTTGTTGATTATAATTCAACGCTAATCCCGGTTTTCTCGGATGTGATCGCTCCTGATGCCGAGATGGCGGCGCATATTGATGCGTTGCGGGAACCCTATGAGGCCGAATGTAACAGGGTGATTGGCACAACGAGCGGGCTGTTATACCGGCGCGGCAATTTCAACGGCACATGGGATGATCTGATTTGTCAGGGCATTATAGAAGAGCGTGATGTTGAAATTTCGCTAAGCCCGGGATTTAGATGGGGAACAACATTGCTTCCCGGCCAAAACATCAGCATTGATGATCTCTATACCCAGACCAGTATGAATTATCCGAATGTCTACCGAACCGAAATGACCGGCGCACAGATCAAAACCATCCTCGAGGATGTCTGTGACAATCTGTTCAATGTCGATCCGTTCTATCAGCAGGGCGGCGATATGGTGCGTGTTGGTGGAATGAATTATACCTGTGAGCCAAAAGCCAGCATGGGTAACCGGATTAGCGAGATGACCATGACCAAGACTGGCGAAAAGCTGGATGCCGACCGGAAATATGTTGTTGGTGGTTGGGCATCGATAAATGAAAATGTTGAAGGTCCAGCCATCTATGATTTGATGGAAGGATATATCAGTCGTAAAAAATCAATCGATTTGCCGGCCCAGCAAGCGGTAAAGGTTATTGGTCTTTAAGAGCTTGGCGCCCTGACCAAGGCGGTAAATATCGCGATGAGTTTGAAAAAGGCTGGCCGATGGGTCGGCCTTTTTTGATGTTGTTTCTAATCATAAATTTTCTGAATTTGATTTGACAAGCCTACGTGAGCATCTTCTAATCAACAGGAGCGATTACCTGTTAATGAACTCTGGATTCCCCCAATGACCCCAAATGTGCCTGATCAATCTGGTTCTGCTCGCATCCTAAATGTCTGCGGTGCAACTCTATGATATCGGGCCTTTTTAGCTGATAAACGGATAGAACCGGATGAAACCTGTTCGCTTTGACTACAAACGCCCAGCCACAATCGACGAGGCTTGCGGCCTGCTTGCTAGTGACGACAATGCCCGGATTCTGGCAGGTGGCCAGTCACTGATCCCGATGTTGTCAATGCGTTTGTCGCGCCCTTCATTGCTGGTTGATATCGCGCATATACCCGAGCTAACCGGCCTCGTCGAAACCGAAACCCATATCGAAATTGGCGCAATGGTTCGCCAAGCCAATGCCCGGGCCTCTGCAATGGTCAAAGCGCATCTGCCGCTATTATTCAAGGCGTTGGCGTTTGTTGGCCATCCGCCAACTCGCGCTCGTGGAACGATTGGCGGCTCGGTTGCCCATGCTGATCCATCGGCAGAAATCGCGCTAGTGGCGGCAACATTGGGTGCCGAGATTACCTACCGTGTTGATGGTGCTGATGAAATATTTGACGCTTCCAGCTTTTTCATTGGGCCGATGTTGACCCTTGCCCCGCCTGCTGGATGTTTGACGAAACTATGCTTTACTAAAGCACCAGCGATTTGCGGCACTGGTTTTCATGAGGTGGCACCGCGCAAAAGCGATTATGCGCTGGCCTCGGCAGCGGCACAGATCAATGCCGAGGTCGGCGTAGGCGTGACTGGTATTTATCTTGGGGTCGGCTCGGTTGGCGATTTTCCTGAACCTCTGGATGTTGGTGGGTTAATCGGGACATCACTGGATGATGCCGTGATTGGTGATGTTGTCCATGCGGCGATGGAGGTGGTTGAAACTGTCGAGGATCTTCATGCATCTGCTGCGTATCGTAAACGTGTTGCAACCGAGCTTGCTATCCGCGCGCTTCGTGATGCGCGTGACGAAATATCAAAGGACCTTAATCAATGAATGATGTGACTTTGAGCATTAATGGTAAGGCCGTTTCTGCAGCGACTGAACCGCGCGTGACGTTGCTAGATTATCTGCGCGATGTTGCTGGATTAAAGGGCACCCATGCTGGGTGCGAGCATGGGGTTTGTGGTGCCTGTACCGTGCTGGTGGATGGAGATGCGGTGCGGTCGTGCCTAATGCTGGCGGTGCAGGCAGAAGGCGTTGACATTACCACGATCGAGGGCATTGGCGGGCTGGGCGCACGGGCTGGCGAGCTTGGCATCATTCAAGATGCTTTTTGCGAGGCGCATGGCCTGCAATGCGGCTATTGCACGCCTGGTATGATCCTAGCGGCCGAGGCTTTGTTATCGGTCAATACTGCCCCAAGCGAACATGATGTTCGCGAGGCTATCTCGGGCAATATTTGTCGTTGTACCGGCTATGTCCAGATCGTCGAGGCAATTATGCTGGCGGCAGAACGGCTTCGTCAGCGCAACGATACCAGTGCGCCAGACATGACGCCGGCTTGATGGGGGCAACCAGATGAGTGAGCCAAAATACAAGTTTCTCTCAACCCCGCGCCGTCCGGTTGAGGATCGCCGCTTTGTTGCCGGACGCGGCAAATATATCGCCGACCTTGAACGGCCAGATATGCTGCATGTCGCCCCGCTGGCGTCGCATTATGCGGCGGCGGTGATCAACAGCATTGATGCCAGCAAGGCGCTTGCCATGCCCGGCGTTATTGATGTGATTACTGGTGACGAGATTGCTGGCGCGGTTCAGCCGTTGATGAACGGGCTGAATACACCCAATGTTCGCCGCTTTCCATTGGCGGTTGGGCGGGTGCGTTATGCTGGTGAATGGGTTTGCGCGGTGGTGGCTGAAAGCCGTGCTATCGCCGAAGATGCGCTGGAAAAAATTATTGTTGATGCAACGCCGCAGCCATTTGTTCTTGATGCCGAGCAGGCCTTGCTGGATAGCAGCACACCTGTGCATCCCGAGCATGGCAGCAACCTGCTGCTTGATCGGAAATTTGTCTGGGGACCGGTTGATGAGGATTTTGCAGCGGCGGCGCATAGCCTGTCATTCTCGGTAACATGGGGGCGAAACTCTACCGTGCCAATCGAAACATTTGGGGTGATTGCTGAATGGAACGGCTGGGATCAGATGCTGGATGTCTGGGCGTCTATTCAGATGCCGAAATATGCCGATCAGATTGCCCGCAGTCTTGGCCTGCCCGGAAATGCCATCCGCGTTCACTATGATGTTGATGTTGGCGGCAGCTATGGGGTAAAGCGCGGAATTAAACATTCGGTACTGGTCGGCTATATCGCACGCAAGTTAGGGCGCGCCGTCCGTCTGATCGAAGACCGGCTGGAAAATATGCGAGCAGGCGACGCGCATGGCCCGGAACGTAAATTTGATGTTACTGTGGCCTTTGATGATGATGGTACGGTGCGGGCAATGAAAATGCGTGCGCTGGATAATGCTGGTGCCTATGCAGGCCGGGCCCCGTTTCAGCTTGGAAAGCCGATCAGCGCGATTGTCGGCCCCTATCAGATTAATTCGGTGGCCTATCACGCATTGTCGGTAACCACCAACAAAACCGTTCAAGAAGCGGTGCGCGGATTTGGACAGGCACCAACCAATTATGCCATTGAAACGGCGATGGACCGCGTTGCTGAATATCTTGGTATGGATCGGCTGGCACTTCGTCAGCATAACCTCATCCGCGCGGATCAGTTCCCCTATCTGATCCCAAGTGGAAGCCATTATGACAGCGGTGATTATCATGCGGTGATCGACAAGGTTTTGGCGGCAGCTGATTATCCGGCGATGCTGGCTGAACGTGACCGGCTTCGGGCTGATGGGATGATGGCTGGCATCGGGATTGCTGCCTGTCTTGAGCCAAGTGGCGGTAATTCGTCGTTTGAACCTTTGCTAAATGAAAGCAATAAAACGTCAACATGGATGGAATCCTGTCAGGTGAATGTTGATGCGTTGGGATGTGTCACCGCGCGAATTCACACAACATCATCAGGTCAGGGACATGAAACGCTGGTATCAACAATCCTTGGCGAAGTATTGCAGATCGATCCTGAATTGATCCGTATCACCCGGCCAAATTCGATTGAGAGCTTGCCCGGAAATTCACCCGTTGGCAGCCGCATGGCGATTATGCTTGGCGGTGCGGCCGCGCGGGCCGGTGAAAAGCTAAAGGCAAAGATTATGGCCATTGCGGCGCATCACCTTGCGGTGGATGTCGACCAGCTACGTTATGAAAGCGGTGATGTAATAGCCCCTGATGGTCGCAGTCTGGTCTGGGATGATATGATTGAGCTGGCGCACCGGCAATATCACAGCCTTCCCGATGGGATGGATCCGGGGCTTGCCAGCTTTGATATTATGCAGGTACCAACGGGCGAGGCTTTGCCAGCTGATGGCAAAGTTCAGATGTATCCCTGCTATGCGTTTGAATTTCACCTTGTGCTGGTTTCGTTTGATCCAATCATTGGGCGGCCGGATATTCATTCCTATTTCATCGGTCATGATTGCGGAACGGTAATAAATCCGGCGATTGTCAGTGGCATGACTTATGGCGGGATCGCGCATGGTATTGGTGCGGCGCTGTTTGAAGAATTTGCCTATGATGCCAATGGCCAGCTATTGACGCAAAGCTTTCTTGATTATCTGATGCCATCTTCGCATGAAGTGCCCGCCATCAAGATTGTCAAACATTGCACACCGTCGCCTCATACTGTCTTTGGTCAAAAAGGCTCGGGTGAAAGCGGTTATCTTGGCTCACCAGCGGCGGTGTCGGGGGCGATCAATGATGCGGTTGCTGGACTAGGTATTCATTTTGAAAAGCTGCCCATTCGGATGAGTGCGATCAGTGATGCGATTGCTGCAAAAACATCTTAAGGCTGCCCCTATTCTCATTATCTTTTTATTATTGCGAGACCAACCATCATGATTATTGATAGCCACGCACATTTCATTCCCCCCAGCCTGCTTGCCGCAATCGAGGATCGAGCGAGTGAATTTGCCTCATTGTCGCTAGCGCATGATGATACGGGCAGCTTTGGCTTTTCCTTTGCTGGCGGCAAGCCAACGCGCCCTGCTTCAAGGATGCTGTCTGATACAAAGGGCCGGATTGATTGGATGGATGCCAACAAGATTGATTTGCAGGTAATTGGCGGCTGGCTTGATATGTTTGGCTATGAAATGCCCGTTGATGAAGGCCAGCGCTGGTCGCGCATGATCAATGATCACCTTCGCCAATTCTGCGCTGAAAATGATCGGTTTATACCGCTGGCAAGCTTGCCGATGCAAGATGGTGGTGCGGCGGCGATGGTGCTTGATGAGGCGCATCAGCAAGGATTCAAGGGCGCAATGATTGGAACCCAGCCAAAGGGTAAAGCTGGGGTTCTGGATGATCCGACATTAACGCCATTTTGGGAATTGGCGCATCGCAATAAATCGATCCTGTTTATCCATCCGGTGTTTGACTCAGGCGATGACCGGGTCAATGACTATGGAATGAATAATGCCATCGGGCGCATTACCGATACATTGATTGCGATCTCGCGTATCATCTATTCTGGCCATGTCGAAACCTATCATGGTGCCAAGATCGTAATCGGCATTGGTGGGTCGGCATTGCCATATGTACTTGGCCGGATGATGCGCAATTACAATCTCCATAAAGATACGCTTGCCGATCCTTCCAAGGCTCTGTCGATGCTGTATTATGATACATTGCTGCATGATCCGGCGGCATTGGAATTTCTGCTTAGCGCCGTTGGCAGTGACCGCATTATGCTGGGATCGGATATGCCGTTTCCGATTGGTGACCCGTCGCCATTGGCGGTTCTTGATGGTCTGGACACGGCCGTGCGGACCAAGCTGGTCAGCGGTGTCGCAGGCCAGCTATTCGGGCTTTAGGCCGGCTGCAGTCAAACGGGAGAGATAGAGTGAATATTGAGCTAAATGGCAGTGAGCAAATCAATACTAGCCCAGAAACCCTATGGGCATCGGTGATTGATCCGGTGGTTTTGCAACGTGCGATCCCGGGCTGTACCAGCATGACCGAAACCGGCGAGGGCCAGTATCTGATGTCTCTGGAATTAAAGGTGGCGGCTGTTGGTGGCAGTTTTGAGGGCGCGGTTTCCCTATCCGAAATGAACCCGCCACATAGCTGTGTTATCAACGTATCGGGCAGTGGCTCGCTTGGGTCTGGTGGCGGTAATGCGGCTGTATCAATTACCGAAGGCGAAGACGGAACAGCGCAGATTTCCTATCAGGCCCAAGGCGAGGTAAGCGGGCTTGTCGCTGGTGTAGGCCAACGTATCTTGATGGGCGTCGCCAAACATCTGGCGCGGCAGTTTTTTGCTGCATTGAAAAAAGAATTTGCCGCCAGCTAATGCGTGCGGCGAGGATTGATCACTTCATGTTTTGTTTCTTTGGGGGCGCGTTTGATGAAAACCTATGATGTAGTTGCAGCGGCGATTGAGGCGCAGGAATCTGGCCATTGTTTTGCCCTTCTTGGTGATGGGAATATGCATTTTGCCGGTGCGCTGGCGCATTTGGGTGTGCCGTTTACCTATGCACGGCATGAACATTGTGCCGTGTCGATGGCGATGGCTTATGCCCGAGTCACCGGACGACCTGGGCTTGCCACGGTTACCTGTGGCCCCGGTTTGACTCAGGTTATGACCGGCCTGACCGCCGCAGTGCGCGCGCGCATCCCATTGGTTCTTTTTGTTGGCGAGTCCCCATTAAAGAATTCTTGGTATAATCAGGAAATTGATCAGGCGCCTTTTGTGACGGCGTGCGGTGCGGAATATGTGCGGATTTTGCATAAACCGCGCATTACCCGGCAAATCCAAGAGGCGTTTGCCCGCACTCAGATTACCGGTATTCCGGTTGTCATCGGCATGCCATTTGATTTGCAGGAAAGCGAGTGGGGCGATCTTGCCTATAGCGTCCTAAAGGCGCGTGACTTGATCCCGGCGGCAGGAAAATTGTTCCCTGACCCGGCTAATGTTGCGGCAATGGCCGCGATGGTGGCGGGCGCGAAAAAGCCGGTGATTATTGGGGGGCGCGGGGCGATCTTGGCCGATGCTGGCCCTGCTTGTGTTCGGCTTGCTGATCGTATTGGTGGGGTGTTGCTGACCACGCTTCCGGCTCGTGGCCTATTCCATCGTTCAGCCCATTCGCTGAATGTGGTTGGTGGATTTGCCTCTGATGCCGCGCGTGAGGCCTGTCTTGATGCCGATCTTGTGATTGCGGTGGGCACGAGCCTTGCATCGCATTCTGCCGATGCTGGCAAGCTGTATCCAAATGCAAAAATCCTGCATATTGACACCAAACCAGTGATCTATAGTCAGGGCCGCGTTGCCGCACATTTCCATTTAGGTGCGGATGCTAAAATTGGCGTTGAGGCGTTGCTCGCGGCGATCGAAAGTGATTTTGGCGCAACGCCGGCTGATAGTGGCTGGCGTAACGCGTGTGTCGCCAAACAGGATGCGGCTGAATATCCTGATGCAATGCCATTTCAGGTGGCACCCGATGTGGTGGATCCGCGCGCGATGATCAAGGCGCTTGACCAGAAATTGCCAAAAGACTGGTTTATGGTCAATTCATCGGGCCATTGCTCTTATTATGCGGCGCATATGACGGGGCGGTCATCGGATGATTTTCTGACGATCAGGGAATTTGGCGCCATTGGTAATGGCCTGTCTTATGCGATCGGTGTTGCCGCGGCACGGCCCGAAACCCAGGTCGTATTGATTGATGGTGATGGCGGGTTTTTGATGCATGCACAAGAGCTTGAAACGGTTCAGCGGCATGGAATCAAGCTATTAATGATTATGATGAATGATGCGGCCTACGGATCAGAAATTCATAAATTGCGGGTTGACGGCCATGATGAAGAGGGTGCGGCCTTTGGTGCAACCGATCTTGCCTCGATGGCACGCGGCTTTGGTCTTGGCGGCGTTACCTTCCGCAATCTTGGCGGGCTGGATGCGGCGTTTGACGATTTTGTGGCTTCGGATAAGGCGGCATTATGGGATTTTCATATTTCTGATAAGGTGGTCTCGCCGGTGATGCGCCGTCTTACCGCCGCCAAGGCATAATGCACATCTAGGTCAGGCCCGGGGCGCGTCTTTTGAGAGGGTGGCAGATTGTTTTTTGCCATACCGGATTGCTGGTACAAACCAGAACATCGAAAGGCCAAGGCAGGCAAAGCCAAGGCTGATGGCAAAGCCGGTATTATAGCCGCCGGTAATGTCATAGAGATATCCGGCGAGAAACGCACCAAGTGCCGCCCCGCACCCCTGCCCAATATTGGTAGCACCAAAAATGGATGCCAGCCCCTGTCCGGCAAACAGCTCAGCCATTTGTGCGGTGATGATCGGGCCACGTGCGCCTGCTGATAGGCCGAATGCCACCACGAACACCACCAATAGAAACCAGCTTGGATATAGCTGCATGGCCGCGAGTGCGATAATGCCGATGATGGTCAGGCCATAGCTGAGGGTTGCGACCAGATGGCGGGCATATCGTTCGGCTAGAATCCCGGTAAGTGCGATGCCGAGGATCGTCAGCATACCAATACAGCCAAACGCAAACGCTGATTCTACAGTGCTAAATCCGCGCTCGACCAGATAGGCAACCGCTTGCAGGGATACTGAAAAAACGGCAATGGCTGACGCCCCAAAAATAGTGAAAAATCCCCAGAATTCAGCACGTTTTATCGCCTCTCCTAATGATAGGCCTTCTTTGGGTGCCAGACTTTCTTTGGGTGCCAACGGCACATTGGCGTTGGCAGTGGCATTGGCGTTTTTTTGCTGCGGGGTAACGCCAGCGTTGATCGCTACCCACGGCATTAACAAGATCAGACCAAAGGCGACCATAAACCCATAGCTTGCCAGCATATAGGCATCTTGCCAGCCGATCGCTTCGATGGTGATTTGCGCGGCTGGTGCCAGCATCATCACGCCGATGCCTTGGCCTGAATAGGCAATCGACAGCGCGGTTGTGCGGCCGCGGGTAAACCAGCGGGAAATCAGGCTTTGGGTTGGGACAATCCCCACCATTGCCGCCCCGACACCACCGCAAACACCAATTACAAGATAAAAAGACAGAATAGATTCGAGCTTGCCAGCAAAACCATAACAGCCCGCTAGCATGCCAAGCCCGATCACATAATTGAACCGCGGCCCAAGACGATCAAAAACAAGGCCGGATAGCAATGATCCAAAGCCAAACGCCACCATATAGACCGAATAGATCGAGGTAACATTTGCCCGGTTCCAGCCGAAATTATCACTTAAGGGCAACAGGAAAATAGCATAGGTCTCGCCCATACCACGGCTGGCGGCAATCATCATAAGACAAAAGGCGAAAACCGATAGCGCCGCCAAAAGCCGAGGCTGTTTCTGTTGTCTATGCGGTGCCATTGTCGATGAATTCCCAAAGATGCGTTGCCGGGATCGGCAGCAAGCGCGCGGCTAGCGTGAAAATGATAATGCTGTATGGCCGGTGATATTACGAGACTTATTGGCGATCATTCTTTAGGGGATAATTCTGGCGGGCATCGCTTAAATTGCAACTGACTTTTTTACCAAATATGAAATAAATTGAGGAATCATGACTGGATTTTTTAGGCCAAATCGCGCCTCATAGACGAGGTGAAACCAATGCCATGACGTGCTGTTGCCAGTGGCCAAAGCAGGATTATATCTAATGAATTTAAACGCCGCCGAAAACCCGCTAAATGAAAATTCGAAACTTGGCTTCATTGGGCTTGGTAATATGGGGGCGGCACTTGCCATGCGGTTGCTTGCCCCGAATTTAATGGTTTTTGATCCAAACCCCGCGCATATGGCCCCCTTTATTGACGGCGGTGCAATGGCGGGTGCAGATGCGACTATGATCGCCGAGGAATGCGATGTTATTTTTGCCTGCTTGCCAACTTCGGCGGTAACCGAGTCTGTTTTATTTGGCGATGGTGGCATTGCCAGCCGGATGAAACCGGGGCAGGTTTTTATCGATATGACCTCGGGTGATCCGGCAATAAGCCGCGATCAGGCGGCGCGGCTTGCGGCGGCGGGCATTGATTTTGTCGACGCGCCGGTCAGTGGTGGGCCGCGCGGCGCCCGCGAGGGTGTGATCGCAATTATCGTTGGTGGCGATCGGGTGCTTTATGACAATCTGTTGCCGCTGTTCCAACGCATAAGCTGCAATATCTTTCACGCGGGGCCGGTTGGCGCGGGTCATGCGTTAAAGGCGGGTAACAATCTGTTGAATCTGATTTGCCGCATGGCAAGTTTTGAGGTGGTTTCTTTGCTGGTAAATGCTGGTGTTGATCCGGATCGTGCCGTTGATATTCTGCAAAAAAGTTCGGGCCGTAATTATGCAACCGAGATCACTTTGCCGGATAATATTCTTTCCGGGAAAATGCATCAGGGTTTTTCAATGGAATTGATGCGAAAAGATGCCGGATTGGCGCTTGGCATGGCGGCAGCAATGGCGCAGGATATGCCGCTTGGAGCGTCAGCTTTTCGTGCCCTGCAAGAGGCCATTCATAGCCATGGCGCTGACGCTGATATGAGCCTTGTTGCGCTGTCTTATGAGGTTAAAACGGGCGCGCGTATCCGGCCGAAATAAAACTTAAGAGGGAGGCATCAGTGATGCATCTAACGGTTTATCTATCAGGCGAAATTCACACTGATTGGCGTGATGAGGTGGCGGCCGCCTGCGCGCAGAAAAAACTTGATATTACTTTTCTTGGGCCGGTTACCGATCATGATGCCTCGGATGATTGCGGTGTCCGGATCATGGGCGGCGAGCCGGATAAGATCTGGCATGATCACAAAGGCGCCAAGTTGAACGCCATTCGTACCCGCACTGCAATTGGTCGGGCGGATGTTGTGGTGGTGCGATTTGGTGAGAAATACAAGCAATGGAACGCTGCCTTTGATGCCGGATATGCGGCCGCCCTTGGCAAGGCGCTTGTCATCATGCATGGCAGCGATCACCAGCATGCGCTAAAGGAGGTTGATGCGGCTGCGCTGGCTGTTGTTGAAACGGCAGATCAGATTGCCGCAATCTTGAATTATGTCATCACTGGGGAGTTATCAGCAAAATGACCGAGAGTTTCCCGCCCATACCCGCGCCAATATCCCCGGCAATTTTTGACGGTCACAACGATATTCTATCGGTGCTTCACAAAGCCGGCATGACCGCCGATGCGCCTGCTGACATTGCGCAATTTAGCCGCGGTATGGCGGGGCATCTTGATCTTGATAAGATGCGTAACGGCGGATTTGCTGGTGGGTTTTTTGCCATCTGGGTGCCATCGCCGATTGATCTAGACGCCAAAACGACGCAAATGAATTTACCGGTCTATGACCTGCCGTTACCGCCGGAAATTACCGTTGATGAGGCGTTGCCAGTGGCGGTTGCACAAGCGGCAATTTTGCACCGGATGGAACAGGCTGGCTATTTGAAAATTTGTACCAGCACGGCAATGCTAGAGGCGTCGATTGCCAATGGCGAGATTGCCGCGATCATGCATATTGAAGGCGCCGAGCCGATTGATCGCGATTTTTATAATCTTGATATGTTTCGGCGGGCTGGCCTAAGGTCGATTGGCCCGGTCTGGAGTCGGCCAAACCGTTTTGGTCATGGTGTGCCGTTCCGCTATCCCAGCACTGGTGATATCGGCGCTGGTCTTACCGAAGATGGTAAAAGGCTGGTCACCTATTGCGACGAAAATGGCATTCTGATTGATCTGTCACATTTGAATGAGGCTGGATTTTGGGATGTGGCGAAAATCTCTGGCAAACCATTGGTGGCAACCCATTCCAATGCCTATGCTATTAGCCCGCACGCGCGTAACCTAACCGACCGCCAGCTTGCCGCGATTGCTGAAAGTGACGGGATGGTGGGGCTGAATTTTGCTGTCGCTTTTTTGCGCCCTGATGGGCGTATGCAGGCCAATACCGGCTTTGATATCATGCTGCGCCACCTCGACCATCTGATTGAACATCTTGGTGAAGACCGGGTTGGGCTTGGGTCAGATTTTGATGGCACTACCGTCCCACAGGTCATCGGTGATGCCGCCGGTTTACCAGCGTTGCGCCGCGCCATGATAGCCCATGGTTATGATGCCAAATTGATGACCAAATTATGCCATGCCAACTGGGTGAATGTGCTCGGCCGGATTTGGCATGATTAGGGATTATGCGCGCTGATTGAACCGTTTGCCAACAAGCGCGGCAGCGATATTAATTTTCTGAATATCAATTGATCCGCCAGCAATACCCCATCCCCACGCATCACGCATTTTTTGTTCCATCGGATAGGATTTGGAATAGCCATAGCCGCCCATAAGCTGTACCGCGGCACTGGCAACGTCGCGGGCAATTTCGTTCGCATAGCATTTGGCGATTGAGCTGTCGGCGATTGAGGGCAGGGCCTGTTCGGCATTATTGACCGCGCGATAGAGTAACAGCCGCGCCGCATCAAGCTTCATCTTCATTTGCGCAATCTGTAATTGCACCGCCTGAAATTCGATGATCGGTTTGCCAAATTGCTCGCGCTCTTGCACATAAGCCAACGCATAATCAAACGCAGATTGACCGCAGGCGAGGCTCATTGTGGTATTGCCGCAACGCTCAAGGTCAAAGGCTTCCATCAATTTCTTAAAGCCGCCAGCCGGAACGATAATATTGTCAGCGGGAACCTCGACATTGTCGAAATACATATCGGCGCTGGAAATGCCGCGCCACCCCATATGTGATTCCGGCGCACCAAAGGTAAATCCATCGGCGCCCTTTTCGACGAGAACCGCGCCAATACCCTTTGCGCCCGGCGCATCAGACAGCCGGCAATAAACAACATAGGCATCGGCATGGCCGCCGCCTGAACACCAGCGTTTATTGCCATTTAAAATGACCTTGTCGCCGTCAATTCTGCCGGTTGTTTTCAGATCGGTAAGCGCCGTACCCGCTTGTGGTTCCGACATTGAAACCGCCACAACCATGTCACCTGAACAGACTTGGGGCAGGATACGCTGGCGCAGTGGCTCTGGCGCAAAATGAGCAATCGCCAAGGCCGGGCCAAAGCTGGCTTCAAACACCGGGAAGGCGACTGCGACCGAGATTTTTGCGAGCTCTTCAAGAATCAGCACGGCCTCAAAATGGCCAAGACCAGCACCGCCATATCTGGTTGGCAGATTGATCCCCATAAAGCCCATTTCGGAAAAACGTTTGCGAATCGCAAGGCTTGGCGGCGTGTCATTTTCCTCAATGGCCTTGGCATGGGCGGGTAATTCGTCTTGGGCAAACCGGCGCGCGGTATCTTGAAGCATCTGCTGTTCGGCGTTTAGCGAAAAATCCATGTCAAATCCATATCGGTTGGTGGTGCTGTAACGTTAGGTGGGGTTCAAAATTTATGACTGGCAAATCAGCCTTATTTTTGTCAGCTGATTTTTTAAGTTAGCGAATGGTAAGCCTGCCAATTTTCCCATAGGCTGTAAATTGAAAATCAGCAGAATTGACAATTATGAGCGGGTTTATAATGGTTTGCCGGCGGCATTGTTCGCCGGACAATAGCATCCGTGAAGCAGGCCAATTTTCACGAATGGAAGAATGATGACAAATAGCGATATCCCAATGGCGCTTGCCGGATTAAAGGTGCTTGATCTTAGCCGGATTCTGGCTGGCCCCTATGCCGCCCAGACCTTTGCCGATCTTGGCGCGGATGTGGTCAAGGTCGAGAATCCGGATGGCGGCGATGATACGCGCAAATGGGGCCCGCCCTTTACCCGAAATGGCGATGGAAGCCGCGACGATGCGGCCTATTTCACCGCTTGCAACCGGAACAAACGTTCGGTGACAATTGATTTCTCAACCAAGGAAGGGGCTGATCTTGTCCGCAAATTGGCGGCTAAGGCAGATATCCTAATCGAAAATTTCAAACCGGGTGGATTGCAAAAATACGGCCTCGACTATGCGTCAATTGCCACGTTTAACCCGGGAATTATCTATTGCTCGATTACCGGCTTTGGCCAGACTGGCCCTTATTCGCACCGGTCAGGATATGACTTTTTGATACAAGGCATGGGCGGATTGATGAGCATAACCGGTCACCCTGATGGCAGCCCGGGTGGTGCGCCGATGAAGGTTGGGGTCGCGGTATGTGATCTTTTCACCGGAATGTTTGCGGCGAATGCGGCATTGGCGGCATTGGCCTATCGCCATAAGACTGGCCTTGGTCAGCATATTGATTGCGCGCTATTGGACAGCCAAATTGCGATGCTGGCAAACCAGTCAGCCAATTGGCTGAATGCCGAGGTTTGTCCGGGGCGGATGGGCAATAGCCACCCCAGCGTTGTGCCCTATACGGTTTATCAGGCCAAGGACGGATTTATCATTATCGCTTGCGGCAATGATAAGCAGTTTATCCGTCTAACCGCGGCGCTTGGCGTGCCTGCATTGGCGGATGATGCCGATTTTGCCAGCAATGAAGCGCGCATTAAAAATCGTGATCGGCTGGATGCAATGCTTGGCGATATTATCGCAGCGCTGGATCGCGCCGAGGTGATTAACAAGCTGGAGACAGCCGGCGTATCATGCGGCCCGATCAATGATATAGCCGAGGTTTTTGCCGATCCGCATGTCAAGGCTCGTGGCGCACGAATTGACCAGATGCGTGATGATGGTAGCCAGATCTCGACGACTGCCTATGCGGCGCGTCTCGGGGTTACACCAGCGCAATATCGCACGCCGCCGCCGCGCCTAGGCGAGCATAATGATCAGGTCATCACAGAATGGGCAGGGCTGACAGCAGATGAAATTGCGGCCTTGCGCGTGGCAAAGGTGATGTAGCTATTGTTTGAAGCGATCTTGCATTGAGCCAAAAATTGATCGCAGCCTTGGCGATACTGAACAATCAGCTATCAGGGTGACGGTCGGGGCAACCACCTGCGGCACATCCTCATAGGTAAAGGCCGGATAGGCGCTGGAGACGGCAAGCTGGATTTTTGCCCCTTCAGGTAGCCGCATGATCGCCACCCCATCGTAGAATTTTGCAGTGCGTCCCTGTTCGGGCGCTCTGGCAACAAACGCATCACTAGTGACCGAACAACGATTATCCAGATAGGCTTTGACTTGAATGATCTTTGGCGGTTCAAACTGTTTGCTAAAGCCGGGCATAAAAGCCCATAGAAGGCCAAAGAGGCTGGCAATCGTGACGCCAAATCCCACCAGAGATATAAAAACCTTCATCAAAGTCCAACTCGTTTTATCGTTATCTTGAAAGTCAGTATCATGATGCAGGGCAAAACCGGCTAGAAATGCATGCCAAATTCGGTGGCAAGTCCGGTGGCCAGCGCGTCGAGCTTATCCTTATCCATCGGGCGCATTGGCGGGCGCAAATTGCCCCATGCGCTGTGACCGGTTGATCTGGCGAGCAGCGCCTTTTGTGCCGGAATTGGCGCATAATCCTGAAACATTAGCCGCACTGCGCAGACTTTTTTATGTTTGGCTTCGGCCTGATCCCATTCGCCTGCAAGACAAAGCGCAATGACCTCGGCAATGTCGGTGCCGTTCAAATTCGCCGTTGCTGAAATACAGCCAGGCGCGCCAAGCCGGATGGCCTCAATCACCGGTAATTCTGCCCCCGGATAGACGATCAACCCGTCAATCTCAAGCAGTGCTTTGGTGTTGTCCCAGACGCCCGAGCTGTCTTTGATGCCAACAATTATATCGGGGAAATCAGTATGCAGCTTGCGAACAAGCTCAATTGATAGACCAACGCCGGACACTTGCGGAATATGGTAAAGATAGATCTGCATCCGCGGGTCATTTACGCCGGCAATAAGCTGGGCATAATAATCATAAAGGCCGGCATCACTCATCCCCTTGAAATAAAAGGGCGGCAATACCATCACACCAGCGCAGCCAAGCGATACGGCATGCTGGCAAAGATCAATCGTATCGGGAAGATTGCACAGCCCTGTTCCGGGGATCATCACCGCTGGATCAATGCCAGCAGCAACAAGCCCGTCAAGCGCGGCTTTGCGCTCGCCATGGCTAACCGACAGCGCCTCGCCGGTTGTGCCAAAGGGGACAAGGCCACTAACGCCGGTGGCAAGCAGATGTTTGGCAAGGTCGTTATAGAGTGACTGGTCAAGCTTGAGACTGTCGTCAAACGGGGTAAGGATAGGGGCAATAAGACCTTGGATCATCATTTTGCTTTCTGTTGTGAAATACGCCCAGCAGGCAGGATCAGCGGCTAAATTAAGCGGAATGAATTTATCGTGATGAGTATGGCGTTAAATTTGCCGTTTCTCAAGCCACTAACCGAATGTCGATGCGGGATCTGAAATGTTAAAATTTTGTGAATTGGAAGTTGCCGCTTTGCTTTCCCTCTAATCAGCCCTAGAATCAGAACTGGTGAAAATCCTAGGCTATTACCCGTTACAACCTTAATGGATAAGGCTCATCTAATGCCAAATTTGGATCCAATGCCAGATTTGGCCGGAATAATATCAACCGCTAACCTGACGCGATAGAAAGACTGTTTTTAAATGACTGCTGAATTTCCTGCCCTCCAGCGTGCAACGAAAATTGTTGCAACCCTTGGCAATGTGTCATCAAGCCCTGAAATGCTCGGCAAATTAGCCGCCGCCGGGGTCAATGTCTTTCGTTTGAATTTTTCACATGGCACGCGTGAAGAACAGGGTGCGCGGATTGATGCTATTCGCGCTCTTGAGGCCAAGACTGGCAATCCGAGCTGTATTCTAGCTGATTTGCAGGGGCCAAAATTCCGCGTTGGCAAGGTCGCCGATGATACAGTTGTGATCAGTGGTGAGCGAATTGTTTTTGATATAAAAACCGATATGGGCAATGCCAAAATTGTGGGTCTGCCACACGCTGAAATTTTCAAGGCGATGTATCCCGGTGCACGGTTGCTGATGGATGATGGTAAACTGGTTTTTAAAGTCGTGTCGGTTGATACCGAAAGTTTCGAGGCCGAAATCATTGTCGGTGGCCCGCTGAAAAGTCGGAAAGGGGTCAACCTTCCGGACATTATCCTTGATACAACGCCGCTAACAGAAAAGGATCTGGCTGATCTTGCTTATGCGCTGGAAAAGGGCGTTGATTGGGTGGCGCTATCATTTGTGCAGCGCGCTAGTGATGTTATTGCCGCGCGTACCATTGTTGGCAAACAGGCAGCATTGATGTCAAAAATTGAAAAGCCGGCCGCGCTAAAGGATCTAGATGATATCATTGCCGCATCGGATGGGGTGATGGTGGCACGTGGCGATCTTGGTGTTGAACTGCCGCCCGAACAGGTGCCGGGCTGGCAGAAAACGATCATTTCCAAATGCCGCATGGTCGGCAAGCCCGTTGTGGTGGCAACCCAGATGCTGGAGTCAATGATTGAAGCGCCCACCCCGACCCGCGCCGAGGCATCGGATGTTGCTGGTGCGGTGTTTGATGGTGCTGATGCGGTGATGCTGTCGGCAGAAACTGCGGCGGGTCATTATCCGGTTGAATCGGTCGAGTTTATGGCGCGGATTGTTACTGCTGCCGAGGCGCATATCCGGTCTGATCCAGCATCAGGGCCGGGCGAATTGCCAGTTGAGCATAGTGTATATCATGCCGTTGCGCGGACCAGTGTTGCGCTTGCAGAAACTGTCGAGGCAAAGGCGATGGTGGCTTTTTCAAGCTCGGGCAATACCGCTGTTCGGATTGCGCGTGAACGGCCCGGTATCCCATTTTTGGTGATGACGCCGCATCCTGATGTGCAGCGAAAACTATGTTTGTTATGGGGAACGCACAGCGCCGCCAGTGCATATAGCGAAGATTTTGAGTCGGCAATTACCGAGGCGATCACCGAAATTCGCCGCCGCGGTATGGCTGGCACGGGCCAGCAGGTTGTGGTTGTCGCCGGTATGCCGTTTGGCATTGTTGGCACAACAAACTCGATGCGGGTCGTCACGCTCTAGGCAAATCTCATTCGGATCAAGATTTTACTTTTATTGAACTAATTTTACTGGATTCTAGCTGATTTTGCTGATCATCTAACGGCAAAGATATGAGGTCACATTGATCTCCATGCTAGGGAGATAGAAAATGCATTCAGTTGGGTTTATCGGGCTTGGAAATGTTGGTGGCAAGCTGGCGGGCAGCTTGTTAAGGAACAAATGCGATGTCATGGTTCGCGATCTTGATCAGGACGTGGCGGCGCCATTCCTGGCCGCTGGTGCGAAATGGGCTGACAGCCCAAAGGCTATGGCTGAGGCCTGCGACATCATTATAACCTGCCTGCCATCTCCGGCTGCAAGCGCCGCAGTCATGGAAGCTGAAGACGGCATTCTTGCTGGCCTTAGTGCAGGTAAAATCTGGGCTGAAATGAGCACGACTGACGCGGCCGAAGTTGGTCGTCTTGGCGGCTTGGTTCTGGCGAAAGGGGCTAGTCCAGTTGATTGCCCGGTCTCGGGTGGTTGTCACCGGGCGGCAACTGGTAATATCGCTATTTTTGCCGGTTGTGATCGGCCCGTTTTTGAGCGGCTTTTGCCAGTGTTGACAATCCTTGGTCGGCGCGTTCTCCACACTGGGCCATTGGGCACTGCATCCGTGCTTAAAGTGATGACAAATTATCTGGCGACGGCCAATTTGATTACATTATGCGAGGCGCTGGTAACGTCAAAAATGGCTGGAATGGATTTAAACACCACCTATGAGGCGATTCGCATTTCGTCGGGCAACTCGTTTGTCCATGAAACCGAAAGTCAGGTTATCCTGAACGGCAGCCGTGATATCAATTTCACCATGGATCTGGTGCTAAAGGACATTGGCCTGTTTCAGTCGATTGCCGAGCAGCATAATGTGCCGCTGGAGGTGTCTCCACTATTGATCAAGATTTTTGAAGATGGGCAAAACCGGTTTGGCCCGCGAGAATGGTCGCCAAATATTATTAAACGCTTAGAAGAAGCCTGTAACACCGAAATTCTGGCACCGGGGTTTCCGGCAGAAATGACTGATGATGAACCCGAAGAGCCGGGCTATGAGGTTATCCCAAAATCTTTAAGCCATTGATCAATCGGCAATTGGCCGGTTTCTCGTGCCCAGTAAAGATAAACCGCAAGACAGGCGATAATCAGCAGATATAACGGGACGCGCGTAACGGTCTGATCGCGTTCTGGCGGGCGAAGATTTTCGGTGGTGATTATGTCGTCTGGACTGTGATAATCGGTGATCGGTGCCGCTGATTGCATCAGATCAGCTGGATTGATCGCGCAATCACACAAAGGGCAGACTAAATCAACAATCGCAGGATCAGGCAACGGATCGGGGACGCTGATCGGATTTCTGCAGCTCGGGCAGTCAAAAATATCCATCTTGGCAAGCCGCGCTCGTTTGGTTCCGGTCGCGCGATTATGATCAAGACCGAATTGCGCATTACAACTGTGACAGGCAATTGCCACAGTTCTGCCATCTGCCTCCGCTGCGGCAATTGCGCTTTGTGATAACAGGCAAACACTTCCGCATTGTGGGCAATGACGCATGTTTATATTAAGCTCGCTCATTATCATCTGCTCCGCGTCAGCTAAACATCAGCTTATTATAATTGCCGCCGGTCATTAGGTCGACCACAGCACCTGATCCCGATCAATGGTAACAAACAATTTAATGCGCATCATCAGGCAATTTTAACTATTTTTGTCAGAACCTTAGGGCCGTTTATATTCTGGGTCTATGCGACCAGTGTCAAACATTCACCGTCAAGTCTATAACGCGCGTCCGTTCAGCTGTTTTGCCAACTGATTAATAATGGTCTCAATGTTCGGCAGATGAGGATTTAAACGCTGGGCAGCACGATAAGCCTGCAAGCCGCCTTGCAGGTCGCCAGCCCGCACCCGAATCATACCCAATCCCGAAAGCGCTCCGAAATGGCGCGGCTCTAGCGTGATAACTTGCAAAATATCACGTGCTGATCCATCGTCATTGCCACGAAAAAACCGGACAGTGGCACGTTTATTCCACGCTTCGGCAAAGCTCGGTTGGCGTGCAATGATCGCGCTAAAAGCCGCTTCGGCTTCGTCAAGGCGACCAGCATTCATCAAATTGATGCCATTTGCCATCTGACCATTGATGAGCGAATTATCCGGAAATTTAGTCCATCTTGCCCATATTTCGCGCTCATAATTTGCCGCCTTGGCTGGCGATATGCTGGTTTGCAAGGCAGCGAAAAGTCCGTCCAGCTTTGGGTCATGCTGGTCGGCGCCAACAATTGGGCTAAACAGGGCAATGGTTACAAACACTATCACCTGTCGCCAGCATAATTTTGCCCAGTATATTTTCGTAAGGTCTATGTTGGGTCGAACATACATCATCATAGCTTACCGCGTGATTATTTGATTGCCAAGCCGAAGGCGTGGGTGCGTGGCATCGTTATTTTGTTACAAATCCTAATTGAGATAAAATTAACGCGTTACGAAGCAGATTTTTATTTGCATCGATTCTTTAAGGGGTTTGGTGGGAGATATTGTTTGGGTCATCTGATTTTTTAACGACGCTGGTTCCGTTTATGCGTTCTTATCGGCGTGGCGTGTTGTTAGCTTGCCGGTGTGGCATTATGACCGATGTGGCAGCCGCGGACAGGCTTGATAAACCATTGAAGGCAGCATTGCAGGCAACCATGATCCGCTTCATTGATAACGCGTCAGATGATGATGGCGGGTTTCGCTATATTGATCGACAAAGCGGAAAATTAATCACCGCTTATCCCGGCGCAATCCATCCAAAAATCATTCCGGTTGGATCGAATTATTTTCTTTGTATTGATACAATGGCGGCAAATGGGACGCTGCGGCTTGTTGTTTTTCTGGTTCGTGAAGGGCGCTAGGGCCAGATGGTTGTTGATGTAATCATCGTGTAACAGCAATTAACCAAATTGGTGGAACCGATCAAATTCCATCAAAAACAGCCTTTGAACAAATACAACAGGCTGGCAGAATGCTGCTAATTAAGAATTTGCTCAAATTGAAATCTTACATGCGGGCATTTTTGCGGTAATCGAGCACAGTTTTTTAGCGGTTTATTGCTGGCTAGCTTTGCCGCCATTGGAGGCCGCTAAACCGCCAGCCATTTATGTGACCTCGTTGCTGATGGGCATCAAGATCGCCCTCAAATCCGTCACTGATGTTGATTACGCTCTTGTAGCCGGCCGCCAGTGCGGCATTGCCCGCTGCCAAAGATCGCACCCCCGATCTGCATAGCATCAGCACGCAAGTGTCGTCCGGGACTGCGGCAGCCAAATCTTCGATGAAACGTGGGTTCGCCGTGCCATCAACGCCGACCCATTCAATGAGAATCGGTTGCCGGTCAAGATCATCCAGATTGGTGATACCAACAAAATGCCACTCGGCACGGGTGCGCACATCAACAAGCTGGGCGTCTGGGTTCTGGGCCAAATGAGCCCAAGCCTCGGCGGCGGTCATCTCCAACATGGTAAAAATCCTGCAACAAACGGTAAGATGTTTATTATTAGCCAAAGGATCATTGATGCCAAGCCTCAATTGATTAGGGCCAGCGGCTCTAGCATAGAGGTTTGACGCCAGCTTGATTAGGGCTGTTTGGCATCGGTGAAAAATGCTATTGAAAATTTGTCAGATAATCACATCAGATACATATAGGAGCAACGCCATGTCTAGTTTTAGAGCCCTTATGGTGCATCGCGGCGAAGATAAATCTATAAGTCATGAAATGACAGATTTGCGGCATGATGATTTGCCTGCAGATGGTGATGTTCTGGTGGCAATCAAATATTCAACGGTCAATTACAAGGACGGTCTATGCCTGTCGGGCAAGGGCGGGTTGGTGCGAAACTATCCGCATGTTCCGGGCATTGATTTTGCCGGTGAAGTGGTCAGCAGTGCCGACAAGCGTTACAAGGCGGGCGATCTTGTGGTGCTGACGGGATGGCGGGTTGGCGAGGTATGGTGGGGCGGTTACGCGCAATTTGCCAAGGTGCGCGCCGACTGGCTGGTGCCGCTTGCAGATGGGTTGGATTGCCAGCAGGCAATGGCGATCGGTACCGCCGGTGTCACTGCGATGCTATCGGTTCTGGCGCTTGAAAATGCAGGGATTACGCCAGATCGCGGGCCGGTGCTGGTTACTGGTGCTGCTGGCGGTGTTGGCTCGCTTGCAACAGCATTGCTGGCCGTGCGCGGCTATCACGTTACCGCGGTAACGGGCCGGCCTGAAACGGCTGATTATCTGCGGGGGCTTGGTGCCAGCGATATTCTGCCGCGGGCTGAGATGCTGGACGGCGGTGGGCGGCCGCTGGAATCGGAAAGCTGGGCCGGATGTGTCGACTCGGTTGGTAGCGCAATATTGGCAAGAGCCCTTGCCCAGATGCAATATGGCGGTGCAGTGGCGACGGTCGGGCTTGCTGGTGGTGCTGACCTGCCAACAACGGTAATTCCATTTATTATCCGCGGCGTGTCGCTATTGGGAATCGATTCGGTAATGGCGGCGTATGATCGCCGGGTTGCGGCGTGGCAGCGTCTTGCAAGCGATTTGCCAACGGCGCAGATCGCAGCAACCATGTCGGTGATCGGGCTTGGCGAGGTGCCAGCGGCAGGTGCCGATATTCTGGCGGGCAAGGTTATGGGCCGATTGGTTGTTGATGTAAATGCCTAGGCTAGGGCCGATGGCTGTGCCGCGATCGCCAATGATAAAATGATTGCCATATCGCAATTTTAGCGTTTAGCTGAGGCAAAGATCAGGCCAATCTGCTTGGCAATAGTGGCAAGGAGGCGGCGATGGATAAAACCATTATTGGCTCAAACCGAAAAATCGACCCTAGCCGGCGGGTGCATCTTAAAGCTGATTTAACACCAGATGATAATGATCGTGTCGAGATTGGCCCGACCGCAGTGGCCTTTGATGAGTGGCACGCTGCCGGCATCAGCCCGCCCGATCTTCCCGCTTTGAGATCATATCGATTGTCACGCTTGCAAGCGCAAATCCGCCAGCATGATTGTGCCGGTTTGCTGTTGTTTGATCCGTTGAATATTCGCTATGCCAGTGATTGCACTAATATGCAGCTTTGGATTGCGCATAATCCGGCACGGGCGGTGTTTGTGCCGCCTGAGGGCAAGATGATCTTGTGGGATTTTCATAATTGTGAGCATCTTTCGGCGCATCTGCCACTGATCGGTGAATTGCGCGGTGGTGCCAGTTTTTTCTATTTTGAAACCGGCGACCATACTGCGCGGGCGGCCAAGGATTTCGCCACTCAGATTGTCGATTTGATGGCGCATCACGCTGGCACAAATAAACGCTTGGCGGTCGACCGGATCGAGCATGTTGGCTATGCCGCATTAACTGATCTTGGGGTCGAGGTGCTAGAAGGCCAAGTACTGACCGAACATGCACGCTCGATCAAGAATGATAATGAATTAAACGCGATGCGATGCGCCATTCATACGTGTGAGCGGGCGGTTGATGAAATGCGCGAAATCATGCGCCCGGGGCTGAGCGAGACTGAATTATGGGCGGCATTACATGCTGGCAATATCAAACGCGGCGGTGAATGGATTGAAACGCGGATTTTGGCATCGGGCCCGCGCACCAATCCGTGGTTTCAGGAATGTGGGCCGCGCATTATGCAGACCGGCGATCTGATGGCCTTTGATACTGACCTTGTCGGCACATATGGCTATTGCTGCGATATTTCACGGACATGGATCGTGGGTGATGCTGTGCCAACTGACCGGCAAAAGCATCTTTACCAGATTGCCTATGATCATGTGATGACAAACATCGGCCTGATCGAGGCCGGCATGAGCTTTGCCGATATGACGCGAATTGCGCACCGCTTGCCAGAGGCGTTTCGCCCGCTGCGCTATGGTGTATTGGCGCATGGCGTTGGGCTTTGCGATGAATATCCGTCGGTACGCTATCCAGAAGATGTCGAGGCGCATGGCTATGGCGGCAATTTTGAGGTCGGAATGACACTTTGTGTCGAGGCCTATGTTGGCGCTGTTGGCGGTGTTGATGGGGTCAAGCTTGAAGAACAGGTGCTTGTCACCGACAGGGGTGCGGTGCCGCTATCTACCTATCGGTATGAAGACCAATTCCTAGCCTGAGCGGATAGGCATCCTAATAGCGCGCCACCATAAGTCAGACCAGCAGAGGCAATAGCTAAAGAGGGATTATCGGCAAAGCTGTTATTAAAGGTCTTTAACAACACCAATATGTGGAAGATTGCGACCTTGTTGGGCAAAATCAATGCCATAGCCAATGACAAATGCGTCTGGAATGTCAAAGCCAACCCAATCGACATTCACATCAACTTCGCGCCGAGACGGTTTATTCAACAGCGTGCAGATCGACAGGCTTTTTGGTGATCGTGTCATTAAGATTTTTTGCACTTGCGACAAGGTATGGCCGGTGTCGACAATATCCTCGACAATCAGGACATCGCGGTTTTTGATCGGGGTTTCGAGATCTTGAATGATTCGCACCTGACGGGATGAAACCGTGTCATTACCGTAAGACGAAACGGTCATGAAATCAACCTCGACGGGAAGCGCCAACCGGCGCACAAGATCGGCAATAAACACAAATGACCCGCGTAATAGCCCGACGACAACCAACTGTTCGGTGCCTTTGTAATGTTCGGTAATTTGACGGGCAAGATTAATCGTTCGGGCGGCAATCTCGGCTTCGGTAATCAGAATGTCGATTTCCTGCTGGCTTGATAATACGGTCATGCGCTAAGATCACCCCTGTCTTGGCAAGTGGTATTTGATTGTTAGATCGGCTGCTTCTTGATGTTACACCGCCGAACGCGCCTCAGTATAATCGTGCTGACGGAAATGGCTATGGCAAATTACGGTGGCGACAATCTCATTAAGGTTTCGACCATTGAGGTTCTGGCCGATAAATTGAAAAGGAATATTTTATGTCAAAAGTTGCATTTCTGGGTATGGGTGTCATGGGCTATCCGATGGCAGGTCATATCGCAGCTGCTGGTCACGACGTGACCGTTTATAACCGGACACCAGCTAAAGCCGAGGCGTGGGCTGGCCAGCATGGTGGCGCTTTCGCGCTGACCCCGGCTGCCGCTGCTAGGGACGCTGATTTCGTGTTCTGCTGTGTTGGTGATGATCCTGATGTGTTGTCAGTTGCGCTTGGTGATGAGGGCGCAATTCCGGCAATGAAGAATGGCGCGGTCTTTATTGATAATAGCACTGTTTCGGCCGATGTCGCGCGGCAGGTTTATTCAGCTGCCAAGGCGGCGAGTATCTCCTCGCTGGATGCACCGGTTTCTGGTGGTCAGGCAGGTGCTGAAAATGGCAAATTGACGGTGATGGTTGGCGGTGATGATGCGGCGTTTGCGGTGGCGCTTCCGCTGATGGAATGCTATGGAGCGCGGGTTGTCCATATGGGTGATGCTGGCAAAGGTCAGCAAGCCAAGATGGTCAATCAAATCTGCATTGCCGGTCTGGTTCAGGCGCTGTCTGAGGGGCTTAGCTTTGCGATGGATGCGGGCCTCGACACGGATAAATTGCTTGAGGCGATTTCAGGGGGTGCCGCGCAATCATGGCAGATGGTTAATCGCGGCGAAACCATGGTCAAGGGCGAGTTTGATTTTGGCTTTGCCGTCGACTGGATGCGCAAGGATTTGCGGATTTGTCTGGAAGAGGCGAAGCGCAATGGGGCGTCCTTGCCGGTAACTGAAATTGTTGCCGGATATTACGCCGAGCTTAGTGCCGATGGCTATGGCCGCAATGATACCTCAAGCCTGATCCGCCGGTTGCGGCAGGGCTAGTCAAAATCTGTTGGAATCGAATAAGGCCGGGAACTCCCGGCCTTTTTTATAGCGTTGATTCTTAAAACGTTGATCCTTAGTGCGTTGATTCTGGTGGATAGTTTTTGACGTGGTGGCGGTAATTACACGCCGATACAGACAAATTTAATCTCTAGAAACTCATCAATGCCATATTTCGACCCTTCACGGCCAAGGCCGGAATTCTTGACCCCGCCAAACGGGCCAACCTCGGATGAGAAAATGCCTGTGTTGGCCGCGACAATGCCATATTCCAATGCCTCACTGACGCGGAACAGGCGCGATGCATTTTCGGTAAACAGATAGGCAGCAAGGCCAAATTCAGTGTCATTTGCCGCTTCGATGGCTTCGGCTTCATCGGTAAATCTGAACAGGCCAGCGACTGGACCAAAGGTTTCCTCGCGGAACATCCGCATCGACGTGTTCATGTTTGTCAGGACTGTTGGCTCAAAAAATGTGCCGCCAAGATCATGTGGCTTGCCGCCGGTTAATGCCGTCGCCCCTTTTGCCAGCGCATCCTCAACATGGGCTGACACTTTTTCAAACCCCTGCTGATCAATTAACGGACCCTGTTCAACACCATCCTCAAGGCCGTTGCCGACCCGCATCGCGGCCGATTTTTCGGCGAGACGCTTGGCGAATTCATCATAGATTCCATCTTGAACGAAAATCCGGTTTGCACAGACGCAAGTCTGCCCCGCATTGCGGTATTTTGACATCATCGCGCCTTCGACAGCAACGTCAAGATTGGCATCATCAAACACCAGCAATGGCGCGTTACCGCCAAGCTCAAGGCTCATTTTCTTTACCGTATCAGCGCTCTGGCGCATCAGGATACGGCCGACTTCGGTCGATCCGGTAAAGGTCATTTTGCGGATACGGCTGTCGCTGCAAAGCGCCTGACCAATCGCCGGCGCATCGAGGCCAGTGACGATGTTCATTACCCCTGCCGGAATACCGGCGCGGGTTGCAAGTTCGGCAAGCGCCAGCGCAGATAGCGGGGTTTGCTCGGCCGGTTTCAACACACAAGCACATCCCGCGGCAATGCCGGGGGCAACTTTTCGGGTAATCATCGCAATTGGAAAATTCCACGGCGTGATGGCACCAAAAACGCCGATCGGCTGTTTGAATGTCAGCAGGCGTTTGTCGGCCTGCGGGCTTTCCATGACATCGCCACAAACCCGGCGCGCTTCTTCACCAAACCAGTCAATAAAGCTGGATCCATAGGCAATTTCTCCTTTTGCTTCGGCCAAAGGCTTGCCCATTTCAGTGGTAAGGATCATCGCCAGATCATCGGTGTTTTCGACCACCAGATCATACCAGCGCCGCAAAATCATTGCGCGGGTTTTGGCCGGCGTAGCTGCCCAGGCTTTTTGCGCTGGAACAGCAGCATCAATCGCCGCAGTAATGGCACCGGCGCCAAGATCGGCAACCTCGGCAATCAGGCTGCCATCGGCCGGATTATGAACACCAAAAACGCGGCCATCTTCGGCGCTAACCCATGCGCCATTGATATAGGCCTCAGTGCGAAGAAGTGACGGATCCTTTAATTTCATTTTATCGGCCTCCAATGCCGCTAGACGATCGGTAAATCTTTTGGAACGCATGAGAGACCAGCTGGCCTGCGCCCTATGTGGTTAATTAGCATCATTTATAGCCGGCTTACAATCTACGAAAACAGATGATCCGGGCAATTGGTCACATGGACGGCAATGGATGGCTGTGCATATCAATAAACGGCGCGCCCGCGGCACCAAGCCTGTGCGCCCGCCCAACCTCGACATAATGGCGGGCAATACGGCGGTTATTGGCAATTTCATCGGCTGTCAGATCGCGCATCTTGCGCGCCGGGCGTCCGCCCCACAGCTCGCCAGCGGGAATCCGTTTTCGCGGTGTCAGCATGCCGCCAGCAGCCAACATACCGTCAGACTCGATAACCGCGCCATCCATTACGATTGACCCCATCCCGACAAAGGCATGGTCATGTAAATGACACGCATGGACAAGCGCGCTATGGCCAATATTCACATTATTGCCGATGATCGTTGGAAAATCGCGGCTGTTAATGTGAACGCAGCTATTATCCTGAATATTGGTGCCCTCACCAACGGTAATGAAATTATTATCACCACGCAAAGTCACCTGATGCCAGATGGTGCTGTTCTTGCCGATGCGCACCGCGCCAACGACTGCAGCGGTCTCGGCGATATAAGCACTATCATCGATTTCCGGGTGATGATCTAAAAAAGGGGCAATATAGGCTTTTCGGCCAGTCATGCTATTTTCCTCTGTCTTGAATCCTATTTCTCGGGCCAGTCTGTCTTGAGCCTTATGTCTTGATGCCTTTGCTCTAGGGCGGAGATGGCATTAACCCAAGGCTGTTTGGTGATAATTTAGCAGGTTGCCGCCGCCTGTCAGTTTTATTTTGTTGGCATTTGAAAATTCGTGACTATATCTGTTTAGAGATAGATTAATCACCAGAGATAATTTTGGAGACCAAAATGGCATTTGAACTACCTGACCTTCCTTATGCGCACGATGCACTCGCAGATTTTGGCATGAGCGCCGAAACCCTTGAATATCATCATGACTTGCATCACAACGCCTATGTGGTCAATGGTAATAACCTGATCGCTGGTACCGAATGGGAAGGCAAAGCACTCGAAGATATCATCACCGGCACTTATGATGCCAATGCGGTTGCGCAAAATGGCATTTTCAACAATGCATCGCAGCATTGGAATCACATGAAATTCTGGGAAATGATGGGGCCAAAAGGGCGCGCCATGCCATCTGAGTTGGAGGCCGCATTGACGGAATCATTTGGGTCGGTCGACGCGTTCAAAGACGCGTTCAAGGCTGCAGGTGCAGGTCAATTTGGCTCAGGCTGGTGCTGGCTTGTCAAAAATAGCGACGGTGGCCTTGCTGTGACCAAAACCGAAAATGGCGTGAACCCGCTATGTTTTGGGCAAACAGCACTGCTTGGGTGTGATGTGTGGGAACATTCCTATTACATCGATTTCCGGAATAAGCGCCCTGACTATCTGGCAAATTTCCTCGAAAATCTTGTTGATTGGGAATATGTTGCTGCCCAGCTATAGGCATCTTTGTTGGCTTAAAGCCGCTATAGATTTGCGGTGAATTATGAAAGCCGTCACCCTGCTAAAGGGCGACGGTTTTTTTATGGTTCTTTTGGTGGCCTGAATTTAAGCGAAAATTAGCCTCAATTGACTGTCAAAAACCCCTCATCCAAAGGCCTCGTTGTCGACGGCGTCATGCCAAGCCGGATAGCAAGGTTAACAGCAACTAGAGGGAGAGGCATCACAATGGGCGTTGCAATAGCAATTCTGGTCATGCTCGGATTTTATCATTCTGAATCGATGCAGGAATTTCGAGCCAACAGCAACCACAATCCTGTTTATAAATTTGTCCCCGGGGTTCCCTGCGATTCGGGCCTAAAACAGTCAGGCTTTTCGGTAGTTCCGACGGGAAGACTATATCTTAAACAGGTTAATCGCGATGGCAAGGTCGGTGATATTTGCCGTCCGCAAGACTAGCTGTCCTGCACCATTTTCTGCACACGAAGGCGAAGTGCGTTCAACCGGATAAAGCCGTGTGCATCGCCGTGATCATAGTCAACGGCGCCATCCTCAAAGGTTACAAGATCAGCGTTATAGAGTGAGTTTGGCGACTTGCGACCCGTCACGGTAACATTGCCCTTATAGAGTTTGATCCGAACCACCCCATTGACTGCATCACGGCAGCTATCAATGGCGGCTTGCAGCATTTCACGCTCGGGCGAGAACCAGAAACCGTTATAGACCAGCTCGGCATAACGCGGCATCAGCTCGTCTTTGGTGTGCATCGCGCCACGGTCGAGCGTGATTGACTCCATTGCCCGCCGTGCGGTCAGCAAAATTGTGCCGCCCGGTGTTTCGTAAACACCGCGTGACTTCATGCCGACAAACCGGTTTTCAACCAGGTCAAGGCGGCCAATACCGTTATCGCCGCCAAGCCGGTTCAACGCGGCAAGCAAATTGGCTGGTGACAACTCTTTGCCGTCAATGGCAATGGGATCGCCAGATTTAAAGGTGATTTCGATTTCAGTCGGCTTGTCGGGTGCCTGTTCGGGCGACACACTTCTCGAGAAAACATATTCTTCCGGCGCGACCCATGGATCTTCCAGCACTTTACCTTCGGCGGAAATATGCAGCAGGTTGGCATCAACACTAAATGGCGCTTCGCCGCGTTTATCCTTTGGAATTGGGATTTGATTGGCCTCGGCATAGGCGATCAATTTTGTGCGGCTGCTAAGGTCCCATTCGCGCCATGGTGCAAT
The DNA here is from genome assembly GCA_041228345.1 of Alphaproteobacteria bacterium LSUCC0396. Lineage (NCBI taxonomy): Bacteria > Pseudomonadati > Pseudomonadota > Alphaproteobacteria > Alphaproteobacteria bacterium LSUCC0396. The sequence continues at coordinate 1,721,682 of CP166131.1, forward strand.
CACTTTAATATCGGGCTGCTGGGCATAATAGGCCAATTCAAAGCGCACCTGATCATTGCCTTTACCGGTGGCGCCATGCGAGACGGCCTCGGCACCAACATCTCGGGCAATTTCGATTTGCCGTTTGGCGATCAATGGTCGTGCGATTGATGTGCCAAGAAGATAGGCACCCTCATAGAGCGGGTTTGCCCGGAACATGGGGAACACATAATCGCGCACGAACTCTTCACGCAAATCCTCGATGTAGATTTGCTTAATGCCCAAAAGCTCGGCCTTGGCGCGGGCTGGTTCAATGTCTTCGCCCTGACCAATATCGGCGGTAAAGGTTACCACCTCGGCGCGGTAATGATCTTGCAACCACCGCAAAATAACCGAAGTATCAAGGCCGCCGGAATAGGCGAGAACGACTTTTTTAATATCTTGCTTGCTCATAAGAAATTTCTATATCCGATCACCTGCTGCCTCGCAACGACGTTTTTTGTGATTTGGATTTTGGCGAGGATCCATTCGCACTCCAATTTATAGTTCGCGCCCCGATTTATAGTCTATAATTCGCGAAGCAAAGGTGCCGGCTTGCGGCCAAGCGTTTTCATCGCTCCGGTCAGTCCTAAAACCGCAGTCGCCACCGCACCGGCGAGCGTCGTTCCAAAGACGAGCCAGCCATCAAGGATGAATTCAGCCCCCAGAAACCCGCTTACCAAGGCCCAGCTTGCCAGACTGCCAATCACTGCGGCGGCAATCGCTGTTAGTAAACCCAAGAACGCATATTCGAGAAACCAGGCAAGGCCAATCGACAGGCGGGTTGCGCCAAGCACCTTTAGAATCACCGAGTCTGTAAGGCGCTGTGACTCGCTGCTGGCGACGGTTCCGGCAAGAACCGCAATGCCCGCAATCAGCGTCACAAATGCGGTTAACCTTACCGCACCACCAAGCAGGCCAATGACCCTTTGGGCGGTTGCCACCGCCTCTTTTACCGATACTGCAGAAATATTGGAAAAACGGCTGGTAATGGCACGTTCGACCGCATCGGCGGCGGCGTCATTATCGGCATGGGTAGTTGCAATCCAGCTATGCGGGGCAGCATCCAGAACGCCCGGATTTAGGATAAACACGAAATTAATTTGAAAACTCTGCCAATCAACCTTGCGAAGATTGGCGATTGTCGCAGTGACTTCCCGGCCAAGAACATTGATGCTAACCGTGTCTCCGATGCCCATGCCAAAATCGGCAGCGGCGTCCTCTGACATCGACACCAAGGGCGGGCCGCTATAATCTGGTGCCCACCAGTTGCCGGCGATAATCTCGCTGCCTTTTGGCGCAGTGGCTGCCCATGTCAGGGCGCGGTCGCCGCGTAAAATCCATGCCGACCCCTCTGGCGGCGTGATATTGGCGGCTGAGACACCGTTCATTTTAACAACACGGCCGCGCAGCATCGGGGTTTTGGTAATTTGCGAAATACCGGCGATCGATCCAGCCAGTTTTTCAAAATCATCAATTTGGCCCGGCTGGATATCAATAAAGAACCAAGCTGGCGCATCCTCGGCGACACGGTTATCAATCTGGCGCCCCAAGTTTGACTCGCTGACCGATACCGCCACAAGCACTGACAGGCCGAGGCCGAAGGCGATAATAACTGACCGAACCGGCGATCCGGGGCGAGTAATATTAGAAAGAGCCAGCCGTGCAGGCACAAAATTGGGTAACGGCGCAAGCCGCAAGAGGCGCACAAGAAGATTGCCAAGGAGTGATAGCAGCAACAAGGCAGCAAGCGACCCACCAATGAAGCTGGCAGTAATCGCAAGATTATGCGTGGCAAGATAGGCAAGTATGGTCAGGCCGCTGGCGGCAAGCAGCATCATCACCAGATAGCGCGGTTTAGGCCAGCCATCAGGCATTTCTATCAGACTACGAAACAGATCAGCCGCGCGCACTTCTTCGGCTTTGGCAAGCGGCCAGACAGCAAATAGAAAGGCGGTACCCATTCCAAAACCCGCAGCGATCATCAATGACAGTGGATAGATCGTCATCTCCAAAGGCACGGTGACGTAACTCGACAAGATGCGAATGGCAAATAGCGGTGCAATCGCAGCGACAATCAACCCTGCCAGAACGCCGCAAGCGGCAATGACCAAGATTTGTAAAAGATAGATCCGAAAGATCAATAATGATGGCGCGCCAAGACATTTCAATGTGGCGATCACTGGCATCCGGCTTGCCAGCCATGCGCGCACGGCACCAGCAACCCCCAGCCCGCCGATCAACAGCGCGGTAAGCCCAACAAGCACCAGAAAGATTTCTGCCTGATTGATAAAGCGGTCAAAACCGGGCGCGGCATTGGCAACTTCGCGCACTCTTACATGCGTCGGCTCGGTAATCTGGCGCAGCGCACCCAGCGCCGGTTCGCGCGCCGCAGCCTGATCCAGCAAAAGCCTGTAACGATATGTAATAAATGATCCGGGCTGTTGCAGCCCGGTAGCTGCCAATGTTGCATCTGAAACCAGAACGCGCGGACCAAAGCTGACAAAGCTGATCGAGCGATCAGGCTCAATCGTCAGAGCCGCGCGCACGCTAACGTCCATGCCACCAAGACGGGCCGTATCACCCGGCTTTAGGCCAAGGCTTCGCAGCAATGCGTCATCAGCCACGATCCCGCCATCAGCAAGCGCCTCGGCAAGGGGCATATCCGGTTTCAGTTCGGCAGTGCCGACCAGTGGCCAGTTTTCATCGACAGCTTTCAGTTCAACCAGTTTGCGCCGGTCACTAGCCTGCAACATGGCGCGCATCTGCACCACTTTTGATACGGTGCCAAACTTGGCCGCAGTTTCCAAAATTTCGGCTCCGGGCGGGGTGTGAAGGCTGCTGATTTCAAGATCACCACCAAGCAGGATACGGGCATTATCATTAATGCCGCTCCGCATCGCATCGGCGACGGAACCAACCGTACCGATGGCAGCAACGCCAAGCAGCAATGCGCCCAGAAAGACACGGAACCGGCTTAAATTGCCGCGCATCTCGCGCTGAGCCAATTGCCAGGCAAAATGCCAGCCATCTCGGCTTGCAGAAATCCCATTCATACTATAAAGGCCAGCCCCTTGGTCGGCGCCTGTTTTGATATCTTTGTTGGTGCGGGTCACTTTTTTGTGTCTCCGGCAATGACGCCATCTTCGATCTGAAGGACACGTGAACAGCGCGCCGCCAATGCGGCATCATGCGTTACAAGCACCAGCGCAGCGCCTGCATCCTGCGCACTTTTGAATAATGTATTCACGACCTTTTCACCGGTGGCACTATCAAGATTTCCAGTTGGCTCATCCGCAAGAAGAATCCGCGGTTTGGGCGCAATCGCCCGCGCAATCGCCACGCGTTGCTGTTCGCCGCCAGACATCTGGTCGGGAAGATGCGTCATCCGGTGGCCAAGGCCAACCGATTTCAGGGCGGCACCGGCAATGGCTTCGGCATCAGGCCGGCCGGCTAGCTCCAGCGGGATGGCAACATTCTGCAGGGCGGTTAACGACGGGATTAGCCGGAACGCCTGAAACACAATACCAACAAGATCGCGGCGCAACGCTGCCAATGGGTCTTCCGGCATTCTGGTGATGTCAGTTCCGGCAAGCGCGATCCGCCCTTTCGTCAGGGTTTCAAGGCCTGCCATCACCATCAACAGGCTGGTCTTGCCAGCACCACTTGGCCCCAAGACGCCAACAGTCTCGCCAGCGCCAATCTGCAAATTAATGCCTTTCAGGATTTTAACAATCGCCGCTGCATTGCCGAGGGTCAGATGTGCCGCATTCAGATCAATGACCGGCTGCACCGCAACCTCATCTGATTTTGCGGCCTTCGAAGATGATGGCCGGGACGATGGTGGCGTGGAAGATGATGGCATGGAAATTGTCCAATTCTTGATCGTTGCCCCGAAATCAGGGCGGGTGGGCAACAGAAAATGCGCCCGCTCTGGAAAATCTGACTTGCCCTTCCTACATGCAGTTAAACCTTATGACAGACGCGACATCGTGTTTTACGTAACGGTCAGTACCGCATGGTTGAATAATTAGGCCTTCGTCGGTAGCCGAGATATGGGTTTACCGACCAGTTAGATCAAGGGAAGCGTGATGATCTATACCAAATTTTTCCGTTGCCTTTTGCGGCTGATAAACCGGCTTTGTGCAGCTGTTCTGGGGTTTATCGCCAAAACTGTGATGATCGCCTTGATTGCGGCGGCATCATTGCAGCCCGCATTTGCCGCAAGCCCGCCGGTGCTGATGGTGCTGGGTGACTCGTTGGTCGCAGGTCACGGTTTACCGCAAGGCGAAGCGTTCCCTGACGTGCTGGGGCGGATGCTTATTGCTGACGGAATTGATGTGACGATGGTGAATTCTGGTGTCTCGGGGGATACGACAGCTGGCGGGCTAGCCCGGCTGAACTGGTCACTCGCTAGTAAGCCGGAGGCGGCGATTATTGTTCTGGGCGGGAATGACCTGCTTCGGGGGCTTGAGCCATCAGCCAGCTATGAAAATCTTGAGGCGATAATCGAACAGCTAAAAGCCCGCAATGTTGAGGTGCTTTTGGCGGGAATGCAGGCGCCGCGCAATTTGGGTGCGGATTATGCCAATGAATTTGATGCTATCTATCAAAAATTGGCACAAGCGCATGACATATTATTCTATCCGTTTTTTCTAGACGGGGTGGCGTTACAGCCCGAAATGAACCTGTCCGACGGAATGCATCCAAACCAGCGAGGGATCACCCATATCGCCGAAAAGATTCTGCCGCAGGCAAAGGCGTTGCTGGCACGGGTCAAAAGTGCTGAGTAAAGGCGAGACAAAATGCGCCAAACCGCGATTTGGAAAGTCTTTGCATCACAGCGCGAGGTATCCTAAAACAAACTGTGTCGCCGCATAGCAGGTTAGGTGTCCTTTTCATATTGATGCCACAAACCACTGACAGACTATGGAGACGCTGGGACATTAGGGCGCGGATTAGGGGTCGCGGATTATAGTGCGCGCCTGAATATTTGTGTCAATGAGACCGTCACCTCAGTTAAGACCGTGAAACAAATGAGACTTGCAAGACGAATAAAGCAATAGCGAACGCAACCACCCCAGCGAAGAACGCGACTAGAGCGAAGATAGCCACTAGAGCGAAGATAGAAAGAGCGAATGAATGTTTAAACTAAGCAGAATTTTGGGTGTTTTCACGATGGTGATTGCGACCAGTTTTGCAGCGTTGCCAGCAATCGCCGATCCGGTTGAGATGCTTGTTGAAAAAGACTGGGGTGCCTATCGGTATGACAATGACGGCAGCCGCATCTGTTTTGTCAGCAGTGTGCCGACCAAGAGTGAGGGCAAATATGACCCGAAAAACCGCGGTGACATCCGGGTTTTTGTCTCGCATGGCCCGGGCAAGGCCGAACGCGATGTGGTACAGGTGATTGCGGGTTACCGTTACAAGCCGCAGTCTGATGTCACATTGACGATCGACGGTAAAAAATTCAAATTATTCACCCTCGAAGATCGCGCCTATGCGGAAAGCGAAGAGGATGATCGGCGTATTATTGTGCTGATGAAGCGCGGCTCTAAAATGACTGTTGTTGGGACGTCAAGCCGCGGCACGAAAACGACTGACACTTATTCATTATCAGGCTTTACCAAAACCAAAGCTGTGATCGACAAGACCTGCAAATGACCGTTGCTCCTGCCACTGCTGCGGCCGATCCGTTAATGGCAATAGCGCCAAAGACCAACTTGCTTGGCGTGGCCTTTGCCGAGTTGGAGGCAGAAATGCAAGCGCTTGGCCTGCCAAAATTTCGGGCACGGCAAGTATGGCGTTGGATTTGGCGGCATGGGCTGACCAGCTTTGATGAGATGAGTGATCTTGGTAAGCCGGTGCGTGAATTGCTGGCAGCGCAGTTTTCGGTTGACCGGCCAGCGGTATCACGGCGGCTGCAGTCGGTTGACGGCACCATCAAATGGTTGATCCGCTTTGCCGATGGGAATGAGGCTGAATGCGTTTATATCCCTGATAAAGCGCGCGGTACTTTATGTATCTCATCGCAGGTTGGTTGTACCCTTACCTGCAGTTTCTGTCACACAGGCACGCAAAAACTAGTGCGTAACCTGACTGTTGCGGAAATTTGCGGTCAGGTGTTGCTGGCGATGGATGAATTGAATGACTGGCCTGCGGGCAAGCCGGATCGCCGACTGACCAATATCGTGCTGATGGGTATGGGTGAGCCTCTATTCAATTATGACAATGTCGCAACGGCAATGCGAATGATCATGAGTGGTGAAGGCGTGGCGATTTCTAAACGCCGCATCACCCTGTCAACATCAGGCGTGGTTCCGGAAATCAAGCGTTGTGGTGATGAATTGGGGGTAAATCTGGCGATCTCGCTTCATGCTACCCGCGATGAATTACGCAATGAACTAGTGCCGATTAACCGTAAATACCCGCTGGCTGAATTGATTGATGCCTGCCGCAATTACCCGGGCCTATCGAATGCTCGCCGGATCACATGGGAATATGTTATGCTAGATGGGGTGAATGACAGTGATGAGGATTGCCGCGCGCTGTTGGCGCTGATTAAGGGAATTCCGTCAAAGCTGAACCTGATTCCGTTCAATCCATGGCCTGGCAGCCCGTATATATGCTCGTCTGATGACCGAATTGAGGCCTTTGCAAAGCGGGTTTTGAACGCCGGTTACGCATCGCCGGTTCGCACCCCGCGTGGCCGCGATATTCTGGCTGCTTGTGGGCAATTAAAGTCTGAATCCCAACGTGAAAGACGGCAAAAAACTGGCATAGCTGGCGCAGCATAGCCGAATAGAAATCCAGTATTTTTCATTGTCCAAGATAACAGTCTGACCTTGAAAAATTTGATTTTGCACCCTACATTCAAGACACATCAATGCAATCTGATGGCAATGCTATTTTGGGGAGTTACAAAATGCAGGATAATCGCTTTATGAATACCGCCGCAGCGGCCGCTGCCCAGACTGATGTCGGGCTGCGGGCTTATATGCTTGGCGTGTATAATCACATGACCACAGCCCTGTTGCTGACAGGCTTTTTTGCCTATGCGACGAAATGGGCGGTGATGAATGTTGCAGGTCTTGGCCAGCTTATGTACGGCACACCGCTGAAATGGGTCATCATGCTGGCCCCGCTAGGCATGGTGTTCTGGTTGTCAGCACGCATCAGTCATATGTCAGCCAGTAAGGCACGCACATTGTTCTATGTCTATGGCGCAATGATGGGTCTGTCGCTTGCATCAATCTTGCTGGTTTATACCGGAGAAAGCGTGGCGCGGGCGTTCTTTATTACGGCAGGTGCCTTTGCTGGTCTCAGCCTTTATGGCTACACCACAAAGCGCAGCCTCTCGGCAATGGGCTCGTTCATGATCATTGGTCTGTTTGGCCTGATCATCGCATCCGTGGTGAATATCTTCATGGCATCAAGCCAGATGGAATTCGTAATCTCGGTTGCTGGTGTGTTGATCTTTGCCGGTCTGACCGCATGGGATACACAGCGTATCAAATCTATGTATCTAGCTGGTGACAGCCGCGAGGTTGCCGCAAAGAAATCAATCTTTGGCGCGCTGACCTTGTATCTGGATTTCATCAACATGTTCCTGTTCATTCTGCGCCTGTTCGGAAACCGCGAATAGCAGAACTGCCAGTGACGAAAGAAACATTCGCGAATTAGGAAATGATTGGAACGCCCGTGCCGCTATGGTGCGGGCGTTTTCTTTTTGCTAATCTACTAATCTTTTTGGTCGGGCGGCGCTTTTGCTAAATTGCCTGCCGGTCAGTCTCTATCCCGTTGTAAAACCTGGTGCCGTCTCATGTCGAACCTCTCTTCTATGCTCGAATCACTCGCCAACAAAAACCCGGCCAAGGCTGCGGCCTGTGATGCGGTGGCGGCGCTGGCAGCGGCGGCGGCATCTATTTCGGCGGTGATCCGGCAGCCAGATGCCGATGCCGCGCTTGGCGCGATAAGAGGCAGTGCTAACGCTGATGGCGATGATCAGAAGGCGCTTGATGTTCTGGCTGATGAAATGATCGAGCGTGCGCTGGCTGTCGTGCCGGCGGTGGCGGCCTATCTTTCCGAAGAACAGGATGCAGCCGTTCCGTTGCATGATGACGGGCAGGTGATTGTGGCAAGCGATCCGCTGGATGGATCGTCAAATATTGATACGAATGTGTCGGTTGGCACTATTTTTTCAATATTACCGGCATCTGGTGGGATCTTACAGCCCGGTCGAAACCAGCTTGCTGCGGGGTTTTTCGTCTATGGGCCGCAAACCACTTTACTGGTGAGTTTTGGGGGGCCGGTGATGGCGTTCCAATTAGGCGATGATGGTCATTTCCATGATATGGGCTGGTCGGTGTCGATTACGACCGACACGCGCGAATTTTCGATTAATGCTTCGAATATGCGGCATTGGCGGCCCGATGTAGCGGCTTATATTGCTGATTGTTTGGCAGGTGAAACTGGCCCGCGCAAGATGAATTTCAATATGCGCTGGGTTGGCTCGCTTGTTGCTGATGGCTGGCGCATTTTCCGGCGTGGCGGTATTTTTCTTTATCCTGCTGACGCGCGGCGCGGTTATGAGGCTGGGCGATTGCGGCTGGTCTATGAGGCTAATCCGGTGGCGTTTTTGGTTGAGGCGGCGGGCGGCAAGGCCATCAATGGCGATGGTCCTATTCTTGACCTTGTGCCAGAAACGCTGCATGCGCGCGTTCCGCTGGTTTTCGGGTCTGCTAATGAAGTTGACGAATTTGCCCGCTATAGGCCATAACTAATCATCAGAGTTTTGCTTCGACATAGGATAATCATATGCTGATTTCACTCCGCCAACTTCTTGATGATGCTGCCGAACATGGGTATGGCGTCCCGGCTTTCAATATTAACAATATGGAACAGGGCCTTGCCATTTTAAAAGCAGCTGACCGGGTTGATGCGCCGGTAATTATTCAGGCTAGCCGCGGGGCGCGTAATTATGCAGGCGATGTCATGTTGCAGGCGATGGTGAAGGCGCTGGCTGAAATGTACCCGCATATTCCGGTTTGTATGCATCAGGATCATGGTAATAACGAAGCCACCTGTATGACGGCGATTCAATATGGGTTTACCTCGGTGATGATGGACGGCTCGCTAGAGGCCGATGCTGCGACACCTGCCTCTTATGACTATAATCTTGATATCACCCGCCGGGTTACGGAAATGGCGCATCATGCCGGTGTATCGGTTGAGGGAGAACTTGGCGTTCTAGGCTCGTTGGAAACAGGCGAGGGCGAGCAAGAAGACGGGCATGGTGCAACCGGCAAGCTATCTGAAGACCAGTTGCTGACCGATCCGGATCAGGCGGTAGAGTTTGTCAAGGACACCAAAGTTGACGCGCTGGCCATTGCGATGGGGACTAGTCATGGCGCCTATAAATTTACCCGCAAGCCAGATGGCGAAATTCTGGCGATGAATGTGGTTGAGGAAATTAACCGGCGCCTGCCAAATATACATCTTGTTATGCATGGTTCATCCAGCGTGCCACAAGAGTTGCAGGATGTGTTCAACGCGCATGGTGGTGAGATGCCGCAAACATGGGGCGTTCCGCTTGAAGAGATTGAGCGCGGGATCAAAAATGGTGTTCGCAAGGTGAATATCGACACTGATTGCCGCCTTGCTATGCTTGGCGTGATCCGCAAAATTGCCAATGAAAACAAAGCAGAGTTTGATCCACGCAAATTCCTTAAGCCCGCAATGGATGCAATGGAAACTCTTTGTGCTGACCGGTTTGAGCGTTTTGGAACAGCCGGTAATGCCGCGCGTATTCGGCCGCTGTCCCTGTCAGCAATGGCCGCGCGTTATGCGAATGGGTCGCTCGACCCGTCTATCGGCTAGGCGGCTAGCCACCTGCCGCCAAAATCGCCGCAAGGCCGGTTTCATAATCAGGATATAGCAGATCAAGCCCTAATTCGGGCTTGATGACTTTTGAGCCAACGCGCCGCCGCGAAACGTAAAAACTCTGTGCCATCGGTGACAGATTGGCATCTTCCAGCTTTTGCGGCAGCGGCGGATCTACCCCAATCAATGCGGCGGCATGGCGGACAACATCACCTTGTGGTGCTGGTTTATGATCGGCAAGATTAATAATGCGCGCCGGTCGTGGCGTCGTCATCGCAGCGATGATAATCCGGCAAATATCATCAACATGAATGCGGTTAAACACTTGCCCTTCACGTTCGATAATGCGGGCACTCCCATCGCGCAACGCATCGAACGGGCTGCGTGCAGGGCCATAAATACCTGCGGCGCGGAAAATTTCCGTGCCAAATGCCCGCTGCCACCGCGCCTCGGCAATCACGCGGGCTTTGCCGCGTTGGGTGGCTGGAGCAACCGGTGTATCTTCGTAACAGACAGCATCCGGCATATCGGGATAGACCGAAGTCGCCGAGACATAACCGCTCCAGCCAGTAAAATGAGCCAGATCATCACCATGCGCATCAAGCACTGGATCCGAGCCGCCGATTGCGGTGATCGTGCTGATAATGGCATCAACATCTGCAAAGGCAGTTTGCGGGTCAGCCAGCGGCTGGCCAGATTCAAACGGCATAATCTGCCAGCCCAAATCAGCCTTGGCCGCAAGTTTGGACGGGGCACGGGTGGTGCCACGGATTTGCCAGCCCAAATCAGCCAGCGCGTGGGCTAGTGGAACCCCAACATAGCCAAGACCAAAAATAAACACGGTTTTCATAAATATCTCTTTCTGGTCACTTTGCTCAGGATGCCAATATCAAAGACGCAAACATTTAAGACGCCGGCGCGGGCATCGGCCCGACCAGCAGACCGGGATCAATGCGCCGCCCCTGCCAGTCAATCCGCCAGTCAAGATGTGGGCCAGTTGCGCGGCCGGTCGCACCGATAGTGCCAATCAGGTCACCGCGTTTGATCATCATGCCAGGTTTGACATCGACCCGATCAAGATGCAGAAAGCTGGAATTCACGCCAAGCCCATGGGCCATAACAATCGTCCAGCCAGAAAAATATAAATCTTTGACCAGCGTTACTTTTCCACTCGCCGGTGCGCGAACGGGCGTGCCGCGCGGCGCGGCGATATCAATGCCGTAATGCGGCTGTCGCGGTTCACCATTTAGGATTCGCTGGCTGCCATAAACGCCGGAAATCCGGCCAAGCGCTGGCCAGTCAAAGCCGCGCCAGAAATCCCCAAGCGGCGTTTCCTGCTCGCGGGCTGCGCGGACTGCCTTGCCGTCAGCCTTGATCCGCGCCAATAGTTTTGCGGGCGGCGTCACCATGGTCTGTTTCAGCCCGTCAATCCGCTGGATATTATAGTCCCGCTGGCTGGCTGCCAGAGTGCTGGTCATGCTGGTGCCATCAGGGGCGATGATGCGTAACGTAACCGGTACGTCTGATTCGCGATGAAACCCGATAACAAAAACGCCATTATCAGCGATTTCAATGGCATTGCCATCGAGCAGAATCTGATTTTCCGGATTGGTGCGGGCAACAATCAATCCGCCTTCAATGGCTGTTCCGGACAGGATTTCGGCACCATCAATGGTTTGCGCCCGCAAAGGGCTGGGGCTAGCAGCAGTGATCGCCAAAACGAATATGGCAAGTAAATGAATGCGGCTAAACGACAGTAAGATGGCAATTTGACTAGGAAGTTTCATGGGCAGAGGCTAACATGATGTTGTGTAAATGACACTTGAAAACACAAGCTGTTGAGTGTTATCCCCAACATAGATCATAAAGATTCAGCCATTGATAATTAACATAGAGCCGAACGCCTAATCAGGAAAGAGCCGTAAATCATGACCGATCACTCAACCGACGCTAACCAGCATGAACATGTTATTATTATTGGTGCCGGTGCTGCCGGGTTGACCGCGGGCATCTATACGGCGCGGGCGAATCTATCACCGGTTATCATTGCCGGTTTGCAGCCGGGTGGTCAGATGACGATTACCACCGATGTCGAAAATTATCCGGGCTTTGCCGAGGTGATTCAAGGGCCGTGGCTAATGACCGAAATGCAGTCGCAAGCCGAAAATGTTGGTGCGCGGGTGATCTATGATCTGGTTACCAGCCTTGATACATCGGCGCGCCCATTTACCGTGACATTCGACTCTGGCAAGGTGATGACAGCAGATACAGTCATTTTGGCAACCGGTGCACAGGCGCGCTGGCTTGGTCTTGAATCCGAAGCAGCGTTTAATGGCCGCGGTGTTTCAGCCTGTGCAACTTGTGACGGATTTTTCTACAAAGAGCGGGATGTTGCGGTTATCGGCGGCGGCAATACCGCGGTTGAAGAAGCGTTGTATCTTGCCAATATCTGTCGGTCGGTAACCCTAGTACATCGGCGTGATACGCTTCGTGCCGAACAGATCATGCAAGATCGCTTGTTGAAAAAAGATAATATCACGGTTGAATGGAACCGTTCAGTTGCCGAGGTGATTGGCGACGAGTCCGGTGTCACCGAGTTGCGGCTGGCCTCAACTATCGGCGAGGCTGATAAGGATATTCCGGTTCATGGTATGTTTGTTGCCATTGGTCACGATCCGGCGACACAGGCCTTTGCCGGTGCGGTCGCACTTGATGATGAGGGCTATATCATTGCCGAGGCTGGCGGGACGCGTACCTCGGTTGATGGGGTGTTCGCCGCTGGTGACTGTGTTGATAAAATTTACAGGCAGGCAGTAACTGCGGCCGGTATGGGATGTATGGCAGCCCTTGATGCAGAACGTTGGCTAGGCGAGCAAGAATAGGCGTGCAAGAATAGGCAAACGGGGATAGGTAAACAGCCCCGCTCCGGCGAGGGGCTAGGCCATCATGCCGGCAGGGGGGCGGGCGTTGGTTCTCTAATTGCCCAATTCACCGCAAAGGCAAATAGGCCAGCACCAGCGTTCAGCCACCACATCGCCTCGTAATTGCCGAACATATCGTACCAGACACCACCCAACCATGCGCCAACGAACGAGCCGATCTGATGCGACAGAAACACCAGACCATATAACAGACTGAGGTGGCGGGGCCCGAAGAACGCAACGATCAGGCCGCTGGTCAGCGGGATTGTGCCAAGCCATAAAAGCCCCATTGACGCACCGAAAAACAATGCCAAGCCGGGGCTTGGAGGCAGGCTGATAAAGGCCGCAATGATCAGGCCGCGAAGCAGGTAAACAATGGCAAGGGTCTTCTTTTTCGACATAAAGCCGCCGAGCCAGCCGCAAATAAAAGCACCAATAATATTGAATAAACCAATCAAGGCTAATGACCAGCTGGCAATATCTGCCGTCAGCCCAGAATCCTGCAGATAGGTTGGCAGGTGGGTGGTGATAAACACCAATTGCAAACCGCAGACAAAAAATCCGGTGGTAAGAAGAATATAATCGCGGCTACTGACCGCTTGGCGAAGCGCACTCCCCGCTGTTTGGACAACCCCCTCAAGTGGGCGCCCGCCGCCCGCTGGCACCCGCATCCCAAGCGTGACCGCGACCATCGACGCCACAATCACTGACAGAATAACAATAGCAAATTGCCACCCATGCTGGTTCATCATGATTTGTGCGACCGGCACCAGCGCAAACTGACCGAATGACCCAAAGCTGGTGACAAGTCCCATTGCCAGTGACCGCTTTTCTGGCGGTGCGGCGCGCGCGACGGCGCCAACGGCGATAGAAATACCAGCACTGCCAAGCCCCATGCCAATCATAATTTGCCCCAGAAACATTCCGGTTTCTGTCACGAAAAAGGCCATGCATAATAGACCGGCCGCATAGATCAGGACGCCAAAGGCCGCCACCCGCCAGGCACCAAATTTGTCGGCCGCGGCACCAAATAATGGTGATGAAAGGCCCCAAATTAGGTTCTGGACTGCGATTGCGAGTGAAAAGAGCTGTAGCCCACCATCAATTTCAGCTGAAATTGGCACAAGAAACAGGCCAAATACCTGCCTGATGCCGAATGTAACAGATACCAAGGCGGCGGCTGATAGCGTGATCATAATCCATCGAAATTGGCGCGTTGTAGATGTCATAATCTGGCTTTCCAATGATTGATGATCGCACCAAAATGGCATCGTTACGATCAAGCCAAGCGCCGGCAAGAATCGCCGTGCAGCAAAGCTTTATTATAGGCTGGAAAATCTTAACAGTGGCGGATTAATGTCTCAAGCTAATCATTAAGAAGCCGAACGGCCTGTACTTGTGGGCCACGCCCCGAATCGTCAATTCTGATCAGCAGCTTTTGTCCCTGAACAAGCGAATGAAAGCCGCAATAATTCAAGACCCGTAAGTATACGAATACATCTTCGCTCATATCTTCGGCGGTAACAAAGCCATAGCCCCGAATGTCATTGAAGAATTTCACCACGGCGCGCATTTCGTCCTCGTCAGGCTGCGACGCACCCGGCGGTGTTGGATTGGCAGGCCGGTTAACGGTCAGCAGATCCTGAATGACTTCACCATCTTCGTTGGTTGAGAGCGAAACCGTTATCTGATCGCCGGTTAGTAAATGGATAAGCCCAAATCGATCTAAAGTCGACCGGTGCAAGAAAACCTCTGTGTCGTCAATCTTTACAAAGCCATAACCCTTACGTTCATTGCGCCAGATTACTTCACCGCCTTTGACTTCCTTATCAGTCACGTCAATCCTCTTAAATTATGCCCAAACAGTTTGTTTCTAATCGGTGTAAGAAAACAAACGAGCATGAGGAGTGTTAACAACTAAAGCCAAGCGTAAATCTAGAAACGCCGTTCAAAATCGCGTGACTTATTTATCAGGCAGTTATGGTCACCTGCCGGTTCTGCTTGTGCGGCAATTTTGCCCGCTTATGTGACAGGAAAATTAGAAAACGCTGTTCAGGGCGGCTTTGTTTTGCGTAATGGTCTCGGCAATCGCACGGCGCCATTCATCCATCGTGCCAGCGGCGGCGGCGTTCTGTGGAAAGATTAGGCCACGCGTGCTATTGATCAGGCCGCCTTCCCATCCGTGCTGACCGCGGAGCAGGCCACTGGTCGCTTTTTCCGGTCCAGCGCCTTGTGCGCCAAAACCGGGGACAAGAAATGGCGCTTGGGGTAGAGCTGCGCGCAGGGCTTGAGCTTCTTCGGGCCAAGTGGCACCAGCCACGATGCCAAGCGATGAAATGCCGTCTTTTCCGGCACGCGATGCGGCAAGTGGGGCCAGCAAGCCAGCCAGATGTTTATAAAGTGGCTGGCCGTTAACAAGCTGATCTTGCAAATCTCCGGCACCCGGATTACTGGTGCGGTTCAAAATAAACAGGCCGCTGCCGGTGGCGTCGGCGCGGTCAAGAAACGGTTCCAGCGTGTCGATGCCTAGCCAGGGGTTGATGGTCAGCGCATCGCTTGGGAACGGCGCATCATGACCAATCCAGCCTGCCGCATAGGCCGAGGAGGTGCTGCCGATATCGCCGCGTTTCGCATCCATAATAACCAGCAAGCCAGCATCAATGGCGGCGCGGCCAAGATTTTGCAGAATTTGCATTCCTGCAGGCCCGTGCTGCTCAAAAAAAGCGGCTTGCGGCTTGATCGCGGCAACGGTGCCAATCGCCTGTTCAAGGCAGGCCATCGAGAAATCATCAATTGCCCGGATTGCAGCGTCGCTTGCGTGGCCGTCCTGCGCCGCACCAAACAGCGCTGGAATCATGCTGACATGGGGATCTATACCCATACAGAGCGTGGTGCCAGTTTGGCGGTTTGCTTGGGTTAAACGGTCACCAAAATGGCTCATCAGATCAGGCTCCGGTTGGATTGGCTGCAGGTGTTTTCCGGTTTAGCGAAGGCCCAACGCATCACGATAAGTGTCGAGAAGCGCGTCCTGCTCGCTTAGCAGGTCACGATCCATGGCCCGCAAACGCACGACTTGGCGCATGATTTTAGGCTCAAATCCGGTAGCCTTTGCCTCGGCATAAACATCCTTGATATCGGCCATTAAGGCGCGCTTTTCTTCTTCGAGACGTTCAATGCGTTCGATATATTGGCTCAGCTGTTCGGCGCCAGCGCCAGATCCCGGAATAACGGTCATGTGATGATCCTAATTGTCGTGGTTATGAATTTTTTCATATTGCTGTTTTTGTTCTGGCGTTGCTTCGGTTTGGTATTGCGCTTTCCAATCCGCATATTCCATCCCGTAAACAAGCTTGCGTGCCTCGCCATCGGTCATCTCAATGCCTGAGGTCTCGGCGGCCTGTCGATACCAGCGTGACATGCAGTTCCGGCAAAAACCGGCAAGGTTCATCATATCGATGTTTTGCACGTCGGTGCGTTCCTGAAGATGGGCAACAAGGCGCCTGAATGCGGCGGCTTCAAGCTCGGTTGTGGTGGCTTTGTCCATAATAATTCCGCTTCGTTGTTGTGGCGTATCATAGATTTTAAAATCGGCCGCCACTCTATCCCATTGCCCCTATTAGGTGCAACCTTAATGCCGTAGGGCAGTACGCTATTTCTGGGATCTGCGCGCTAGCTAGCTGGCGTTGGCCAGATGAACTTGCCTGTGTTCGTCAAAAGATAAGAATCCGTTAAAAATTTTGGCATGGCTAAATTTTTTGGTTTTCTTTATATTTTTAGCATCAAAGCCGAACGCAAAACAGGATGATGCTATGCCGCCCAAGGCCGTTACTGAAAGCGCCGCGAAATTTGATCGCATCCGCAAAGCCCATCAATCCGAAGTTGCCGAGGATTATGTTGAAATGATTGCCGAGCTGATTGCCGAAACTGGAGAGGCGCGAACGGTCGATCTTGCCGCCCGTTTTGGGGTGACCAGCCCTACGGTTAATGCAATTATTCAGCGGTTACACCGTGAGAATCTTGTTGAGACGCGCCCTTACCGGTCGATCTTTTTAACCGAAGACGGCCAGAAACTCGCTGATCAGGCGCGTGACCGACACCGTATTGTCCGCGATTTTCTGGTCGCCATTGGCGTTCCCGAAACGATTGCCGAAGAGGATGCCGAAGGCGTCGAACATCACGTTAGCCCTGAAACCTTGGTGGTCTTTGCCAAAATTACCAGCCAGCGTATGACCAACAAGTAAGGGGTTTCAAAAGCTATTCAACCCCTTTGTGAATATAGATATCGCGGCTATGATTGTGGCTGATAATTGTGCGGCTGAGGCTAGGGCTGCCCTGCCATTGAATGAACGGCAAATCGGGCGGTGTGGCCGTGCCCGACAGAACCAGAACCGGTGATCCGGCTTTGCGTTGCCAACTGTGATTTGCCTCGAAATGATTGCTTGGAACCCCGTCGCGGTCATGCAGCATGATGGTGAGGGGGCGATCATGAAAATGCCAATTCAGCAATGCAGCGGTGGCGCGCCGGTCGGCGATAATCCGGCGTGCCTGATGCGCCGCAATCAAAGGTTCAAGACCATTCGCAAGCGCCTCCCATCCGCGCAACCGCCGCAATGGGTCTGATGCTGGTGTCAGCGGGCCCAGAGTGCCGGCCATACTTACCGCCAACAAACCCAGTGTGATCGCAAAATTGATCCCAATTGCGCTGCGCCCAAGCCAAATACGCCATGCCGGTGACGGGAGGATATCGCCCGCCCGCCCGCTGGCAAGCCAGCCTGCAAGCCAAACAGAAAGTGCCGGATAAGCCGCCATCGCCCAATTTGCATTCGCCTCGCTTAGATAGGCCTGCAAGCTCATCAAGCCAATGACCGGAAATGCCATCCATGTCAGCCAGCCCGCGTTGCGCTCGTGTCGTGCTGCCCAGAGACTGCCAAGCATCAAAATAAACACAACCGGCCCGGCAACGCCCGCTTGGCTGATCAGAAATATCAGGCTTTCGCTAATGTCATTTGTTTGTTTGGCCAGATTGGCGTTATCACCAAGATGCCGCATGGTCGAAAAATCATGGGTTGCATTCCACAGCAGATTTGGACTTGCGGCGATCAAACAGGCCAGAATAGCCAGCAAAAGATGCCGCCCTTTAATCACCGCCTTTGCCTGATGCCGACCCGACGCCCAGATGAGCATCAGCCCCAAGACGGCATAAAGCGCGGCATATTTGGCAAGCATACCGACACCGAGTGCGATGCCTGCGTAAACCATTGCGCGCGCTGGCATTATTTTGCCGCTAACCGAACCGGCGATAGCCAATAGCGCCAGCGCAACCGATAGTAATAGCGGCGTATCAGTCGAGATAAGGAAACTGCCAAGTCCGACCGCAGGAAGGCTGATCCAGATGAGACCGGCCAGCCGGCCAGCGCGCGGCCCATAAAGCCAGTCTGCGGTTTTCCACAGCACCAGCGCGGTGGCAAATTGTAACCAAGAGGCCGGTAGGCGCACCGCCATCACATCATGGCCGAACAAAGAATGCGACGCACCAATGATCCACGCGATGAGGGGTGGTTTGGTGAAATAGCCGAAATCGGGTGTCTGGCTCCACAGCCAATATTGTGCCTCATCAACCCCAAGCTCAAGTGGGCTGATCGCCAGCGCAGCGGTACGAAAAAGCGTCAGCGCCAAAATGATCAAAAACACCAAATGATTTGAATCGGCGGTGAATGACCATCCGGCCTGGGTTTGGGTCTGGGTCTTGTGGCGATTGGCCTTCATGCAGTTTCCTTGATTTGCGGTGGCAGCGCTGCTAATTTCAGCGCGACTATAGAGAAAAAAGGTCTATCATGTCATCTACCCAAAACAAGTTTCCGTCTGCCAGCCGCGAAGACTGGCGCCAGCTGGTAAGCGCCGCCTTGAAAGGCGCTGACCCGCAAAGCCTTAACCGGCGGGATGAAGATGGTCTTGAAATTGAGGCTCTGTATGACATTGTTGTGCCCGAAACAGTGCCAAATGCGGCCTGTGCTCTTGCCCGCTTGCCGGTCAATCCGGCGGTGCATATCGCGCATGGCTGGGATATTTGTCAGCCGGTTTTGGCGACCGGCGCGCCGCAGTCACTAAACCAGCTGATTCTCGAAGGGCTGCAAGACGGGGTTGGCACGATCTGGCTTCAGGGGCTAGATGCTGGTAATCTGGCGGTTGACTTGCCGGTGATTATGCAAGATGTGGTTCTGCCTGCTGCGGGGATCGCACTTGATGCGGGTAACGATGCGCTGGTGCAAATAGTGGCGTTTTCGGCTTTTGCCAAAGCGGGCAATCACAGCCTTTCGGCATTGCGCTTTCAGGCAAATATCGACCCTTTTGCTCCGGCAGCCGACGCTGCATTGCTTGATCAGGGGCTGGATTACCTTGCTTGTGCTGATGCGGCTGATAGGCCTGCTGGATTGTTTCGGGCGCAGGGGTGGCATTGGCATAATCGTGGCATGACCGCAGTTCAGGAATTGGCTTATAATCTGGCATCATTGACCGAGATTTTGCGTCATGCGGCGGCAAGAAATCTTAATCTTGCAGATGTGGCATCGCGCCTGTCAGCATCGCTGGCATTGCCGGCTGATCTGTTTGACGGGATCGCAAAATGCCGCGCGTTGCGCCACTGCTGGGGCGGCGTGATTGCCGCATTGGGGCTTGATCCTGATCGGCATCGGCTGTTCATTCAGGCGGCGGTGTCACTACGGATGTTCTCGCTTGCTGATCGAGAGGTTAATATGCTGCGCACGACGACGGCGCTGCTTGGTGGGGCGATTGGCGGGGCTGATCAATTATCGGCGCATCCCCATGACTGCCTAACCGGCGGTGATGCGATGGGGCGCCGTCTGGCGCGGATGCAGCAGCATTTACTGATTGAGGAAAGCGGGTTATCGCGTAGTCTTGATCCGGCTGGTGGCGCTGGCTTTATCGAAGCCCGCACCAACCAGCTTGCGGTGGCGGCATGGGATTTGTTCCGGCAGATTGAGGCTGATGGCGGCGCATTGGCGGCGCATCATGCTGGCCGGTTTGCGGCATGGGCCAAAACTGCCGCCGGTCAGCGCCATGCAAAATTGGCGGCTGGTGACTTAACGCTCGTTGGGGTGAATCTACAGCCCGATGGCAATATCCGGGATGATGTTCTGCCTCACTGGATTTCGGTTCGGCGGCCAGCGGCAGCGATTGAGGCAGTACGCCGCGCCGCAGCAAAGACCCCGCCGCGTATTCTGCTGCTTCAGCACCAACCAACGCCAGTGCCACAGCTGGCTAAATTGCGGGCGCTTTTCGCCATTGGCGGGATGCAGCCGGTGGATATGCAGCTGGATGACGCAAGCGGCAAGGCGGTTGATACCGCCCGGCCGGATCTGTTAGTCTTGCTTGATTGCGAGTTTGACCAGCTTGATGCAGCGCTGCTTTCCGCACTGTCCGGCCTGCGCCATGCAGGCAAGGCAATGACCGCAGCCAGATTGTTGGATGCTGCTGCCCCTTTAGACCTGCTGGCGGATATTGTCGGCGTATCGCTGGCAGAATTTTACGAAGGAGATGCGTGATGTCGGCGTTTCCCGACTTTACCAAGATTGACTTGCCATCATCAAAGGCGCTGGCGGCGCGTGTTGGTGATTTGCCCCCAACGCCAGCGAATGCCGAACAGATTGTAATGCCGTCACTCGCGATGTGTGATCCCAGTCAGCAGGTATTTGCTGCCAATATGCAGCCCGGATTTGCACCATTTTTGCGCGGCCCCTATCCCAGCATGTACGCCACCCGCCCGTGGACAATTCGGCAATATGCCGGATTTTCGACGGCTGCGGAATCCAACAGCTTTTATCGTCGAAATCTGGCTGCCGGTCAGATGGGTCTGTCGGTGGCATTCGATTTGCCAACGCATCGGGGCTATGATTCAGACAATCCACTGGTTGCTGATGATGTTGGGCTGGCTGGTGTGGCGATTGACTCGATTGCCGATATGGCCATGTTGTTTGATCGGATTCCACTCGACCGGATGAGCGTTTCGATGACGATGAACGGCGCGGTGTTGCCAGTGCTGGCGTTGTTTATTGTTGCGGCCGAAGAACAGGGCGTGCGACCTGACCAATTGGCAGGAACCATTCAGAATGACGTTCTGAAAGAATTTATGGTGCGCAACACCTATATCTATCCGCCGGTACCATCAATGCGGATCGTGTCGGATATTTTTGCCTATTGCGCTGCGGAGATGCCGAAATTCAATTTTATTTCAGTTTCGGGCTATCACATGCAAGAGGCTGGTGCATCGGCAGATCTTGAGCTTGCTTATACGCTGGCTGATGGGTTGGCTTATATTCGCGCCGGTGTTGCGGCGGGGCTTGATGTTGACGATTTTGCCCCGCGTCTGTCGTTCTTTTTTGGCGCCAGCATGAATTTCTTTATGGAAGTCGCAAAGTTGCGGGCGGCGCGGCTGTTATGGTCGGAACTGATGCAACAGCATTTTGCGCCGAAAAATCCGAAATCATTGATGCTGCGCACCCATTGCCAGACATCCGGCTGGTCATTGGCGGCGCAGGATGTGTTTAACAATGTGCCGCGCACCTGTGTCGAGGCGGCGGCGGCGGTTGCTGGCCACACCCAGTCATTGCACACTAACTCGCTTGATGAGGCGCTTGGCCTGCCTACCGATTATGCAGCGCGGATTGCGCGTAACACCCAGCTTCATCTCCAGCATGAAGGCAATATGGCGCATGTCATTGACCCGTTTGGTGGCAGCTATCTTGTCGAAGATTTGACCCAGCAGCTGGCCGCCAAAGCACGCCAGCATATCGCCGAGGCGGAATCATTGGGCGGCATGGCAGCAGCAATCGAAGCCGGCGTGCCAAAATTGCGAATTGAAGAAGTGGCGACAGCCACCCAAGCCCGCATTGACTCTGGTACCCAGACCATCGTCGGGGTCAATAAATATCAGCCACAAGATACCGGTGCCGCCGAACAGGTCGAGGTAAGACGGATTGATAATAGCGAGGTGCGAAGCCAGCAGATTGCGCGTCTGAAAAAAATACGCGCAAACCGTGATCAAAAGGCCGTAGATGCGGCCTTGGATGGCTTGCGGCGGGCGGCGTCAGGGCGTGAAAACCTGATGCCATTCGCCATTGAAGCGGCGCGCCAACGTGCCACGGTTGGCGAAATGTCCGATGCGATGGCAGGTGAATTTGGCCGTCACCGCGCCGAGATTCAAGGTGTGCGCGGCGTCTGGAAACATCATATGAAAGACAGCGCAGAAATTGATGTGCTTAAAGACCGCGTTGATGAATTTACCAAATCGCTTGGCCGTGCGCCGCGTATTCTGGTGGCCAAACTTGGTCAAGATGGTCACGATCGCGGGCAAAAGGTTATTGCGTCTGCATTTGCTGATCTTGGGTTTGACGTGGTAACCGGCCCGTTGTTCCAGACCCCTGACGAGGTTTACGACCTTGCTATTCGCCATGATGTTGACGCGGTTGGTATCTCAACGCTTGCCGCCGCGCATCTAAGCCAAGTGCCGGCGCTTCGCAAAAAGCTGGATGCCGGCGCTGGACGGCATATCGAGCTTGTTGTTGGCGGGGTGATCCCCCCTGGTGATATTCCAATTTTGGAACGTGCTGGCGCTGCGGCGGTGTTTTTGCCCGGGACAAAATCGACTGATGCGGCAATCCGGCTCCTTGACCTTCTGGCGCGGCGGCGCAATATCAGCTAAGCCAGTGCGCCATGCGGGCGTCAATGATGCCGAGGTGCATAATCCGCGGTTTAATTTTTTGAGAGTGAATCTGATAATGTCGACCAATAATGCCAGTGCCGAAGCTGAAGCTATTACTGATGAATTTGGTTTTTTTGACGATTGGGAAGATCGCTATCAGATGCTGATTGATCAAGGGCGCAAACTGCCGCCAATTCCCGAACAATATCGCAATGATGAATTTCGGCTTCGGGGCTGCCAATCGGTTGTCTATTTTGCTGCTGAACGGGGAGATGACGATAAAATCACCTTTATGGCGCAATCCGATGCGGCAATTGTTCAAGGGCTTGTCGCGTTACTTTTGCGCGTTTATTCAGGCCGAACAGCAGCGGAAATTCGTAATACTGAGCCTGATTTCCTGACCAAGATCGGGCTTGATTCGCATCTTTCAGCAACGCGGAAAAACGGCTTGGCAAGTATGCTTAACGCGATCAAATCAGCTGCCGCCAGCTAGCTGTGGCTCTTTTATCTTAACCTGCTGATCTAGTCAGGGCTACGCTCGGCGCGCGGTGTGCGGCCATAACATTCGCGGTAACATTTCGAAAAATGTGACGCCGAGACAAAGCCGCAAGCCAACGCCACTGAAAGGATTGACATTGATGTCTGGCGCAGCAGATGGCGCGCGCGGGCTAACCGCAAATTCAGATAATAGCGCGTTGGTGTCGTATCAAGATATTTGCGGAACAACCGTTCAAGCTGGCGCGTCGAAAGATTGGTCTTGCGGGCGATATCAGTTTGCGCCAACGGCTCTTCGAGATTGTCTTCCATGGTTTTGACCACGGCCAGTAATTTCGGGTGACTAACCCCTAGGCGGACGCGAAGCTCCATACGCTGACGATCGGTTGGTTCCCGGATTCGGTCATGAATGAACTGGTCGGAAACTTCGGCGGCTAGGGCTGAGCCATGTGTCTGGGTGATCAAATTCAACATCATATCAAGCGATGCTGTGCCGCCTGAACAGGTGACCCGATTGCCGTCGATCTCAAATAAATCATTGGTGATTTCAAGATGGGGAAATTCTTCGGACAATCCGTCGATATTTTCCCAATGGATTGTGCACCGCCGCCCCTCAAGCAGGCCAGCCGCCGCCATCACATAAGTGCCGGTGCAAATAGCGCCAATAACAGCACCATTTCGGTCGAGCCGACGGATTAAATTCAAAATGGATTTTGTGGTGTTCTCCCGCACTTTGACGCCTGAGCAGACAAACACCATACGGCAGCTTTGCAACGCCTCGGGGTCAATATCAGTCTGCACGCAAATGCCGTTACTAGCGGTGCTGGCATTGCCATCAGGGCTTGCCACAACCCAATCAAACAGATGTTTGTTCGCCTGACGGTTGGCAGCGCGCAATGGCTCGATTGCCGAGGCAAATGCCAGCATCGAAAACTCGTTCAATAGCAAAAAGCCAATTTTTTGTGGCGCTGCATTATCGTGGTTGCGAAGCAACGCCTTAATCGTGCTTTCACCCATTGCTGACCATCATTGCAATGCGCATCATCTTTGCTCATTACCCTAAATTATTGTAACCAGACCGAACCTGACCAGAACTTTTGGCGCTAGCCTGCCAGTGGCGGTGATGCCAGCATAATCCTCACATTCTCATTACGCTGCAAATTGTCGGAAATGAAACAAAATAATTCCATTTTGAAGTTTTTTTATCAGCTAGGCGTATCAGCCCAGCTATAAAATCGACGAATTTTGATGCGTTGGGCGTATCTGCAGGGCAATCAAACCTGTTCCTGTGATCAAAACTTTGCTATGCAGCGTCCATTATGAGCCAATATCCAGTCCCCATTCCAGATATGATTACCAGCACCGCGAATGACGAGGTTAAACGTCTGCGGGCGTTGCATGAGCGTAAATTTCGCAAGCAGACTGGCTGGTTTTTAGCGGAAGGCGCGCGGATTTGCCGTGAGGCAGTTTCGCTTGGATGGGCGATGCACCGGCTGGCCTTTGTCGCTGGCCGTGAGGATGACCGGCAGGTCAGGACATTACTATCCGGACTTGTTGCGGCGAATGGCCGGGCGCTGCCGATGACCGAAACATTGTTGCAGCGGATCAGCCGTAAAGATAACCCGCAGATGGTGCTTGGTGCCTTTGGTCAGCGTTGGGACAGCCTTGATCAAATTGGCGAGACGCCGGATGAATGCTGGGTCGCGCTTGACCGGGTTCGTGATCCGGGAAATCTTGGCACGGTAATGCGCACGGCCGATGCGGTTGGCGCCAAGGGGATTATTTTGGTTGGTGATTGTACCGACCCCTATTCGGTCGAGGCGGTACGGGCGTCGATGGGCGCTGTGTTTAATGTGCGGATCATTGCCTGTAGTGAGGCGGAATTCCTGCAGTTTGCCGCAGGCTGGGAGGGCCATATTATCGGCACTGCGCTGCCAGCCGCCGTTGATTATCGCAGCGCTGATTATCGGGGATCATTGATCATGTTGATGGGCAATGAGCAGGCTGGGCTGACACCCGAATTGATGACAGCTTGCACGCAGCTGATAAAAATACCAATGCTGGGCCGTTCCGATTCGCTTAATCTTGCGGTCGCGACCGGGGTTGCGCTTTATGAGGCGCTTGCCAAACGCGGCTAGCCCTCTTTGGCTACCGAGCACCAGCGTGCAAAATTTGCCTGCGCCACATATCGTGCCTGCATTTCAGCATTTAAAGCACCAGTGACGCCGGTTTCCAGCGGCGATTCCTGCACGGCCAATTCACCCGAGGTGAGGCTGCCGCCTATGTCAGCCACCAGATCAGCAAGCGCATAATGCGCCGCCAAAGATGACGCCCGAATGGCATAAATCGTCAGCACCATGAACAGCGCATCACCCGATAATAGCTGCCGACATTTCTGCAATAATGGCGTCAGATCATCTTCGATCCGCCAGAATTCGCCCTTTGGGCCGCGCCCATATTTCGGCGGGTCAAGAATGATGCCGTCATAGGTTTTATCACGGCGCAATTCACGCTCGACAAAGCGGGTGGCATCATCGGTGATAAAGCGTATCGGCGCGTCCTGCATACCGCACAGATCACGATTTTCAAAAGCCTGCGCGATGGCTTTTTTGCTGGCATCAAGGTGCGTAACCTCAGCCCCAGCTGCGGCGGCGTGCAGGCTGGCAAGTCCAGAATAGGCAAACAGATTTAAAATCCTTGGTGGGCGCTTATACGTTTGGATAAAGGTGCGAATCGCGTCGGCGCACCAGTCCCAATGCGCCGCTTGCTCGGGGAAAAATCCCAAATGACGAAATGGGGTTGGCCGCGCCAGAAACCGCAAGGACTGATAGCCCAACTGCCATGATGGCGGCAAGGTTTCCGATAGCTGCCAGCCACCACCTTCGCCATCTTCTTGGTCGTTTTTACCGGGCACAAAAACCCCATCAGCAACCCATGCTGCCTCGTCAAGACGCGGTTGCCACATTGCCTGTGGTTCGGGGCGGATAAAACGATAGGGGCCAAAGCGTTCAAACTTCCGCAGATTGCCGCTATCCAGCAACGCGTAATCCAGCCAATTTGGGCTTGTAACTAATGATAGTTTTTGTTGTTCCATGCCGGGGATACTGCCGATAGATGCGGCAGATTGCAACCGATCAATCAGCCCCTAGAAGATGATTTAGCGGCGATCTGTATCATGATGACTGCGGGCCGATCGATGGCGGAGTAAAATTTTAATAAACTTCATATTGATAATAATATTTACTATTATTGCGATCGAACTGGTCTTTTGACGCAAATTATTTCGGAAATACTTTCAATTTTCCGGAAAACATCTATGGTAGGGCAAAAATCCCCCAAGCGTGGTGACCATTGTCATGGTCGTCATGAAAATGAAAGCAGACGACCCCATGGATCAGATAGATAGACAGATACTGTCCCAGTTGCAGGTCAATGCCGCACAGCCGGTCGCCGACATTGCGCGCAAAGTTGGGCTGTCAGTGACACCATGCTGGCGCCGTATTCAACGGATGGAAGAAACTGGCCTAATCCGTAAAAGAGTTGCGTTGCTTGACCCGCAAAAGATTGGTGTTGGCATGTCGGTATTTGTGGCGGTTCGCACTGACCAGCATAACGCCGAATGGCTGCAGGAATTCGCCACAATGGTTAGCGATATGCCGGAGGTTGTCGAGTTTTACCGGATGAGTGGTGAGGTTGATTATCTTCTTCGTGTTGTTGTGCCGGATATGGCGGCCTATGATAAATTTTATCGTAAGCTGATTGCCAATGTGCATTTGACCGATGTCAGTTCGTCTTTTGCGATGGAAGAGATCAAATATACAACTGCGTTGCCATTGCCTGAACTTGATTAGCCGGGCCAATGTCGTGATCTGCCCGTGGCGTGACGTTTGATCGGTTTTGCGCCCATTGATTTTCCATTTAAGTTTTGGGTCGCATCAAAAAGTCTGCTAAGTCAAGCAATGCGCAGCGTGCTGACTTTTGATGGATTTCTATTATGACCTCTCCGAATTTTAAGATTTGCCATATTATCGCTGGTGCCCCAACCGGCGGTGCCGAGACCTTTTGTCTGGACGCGGTGAAGGCACTTCATGAGCGCGGTGTTGAGCAAGTCATGATATCGCGCCCTCATGACGCGTATGTTAACGCGATGGCCGAGCGCGGCATTCAGCATTATCCGGCCAGCTTTAACCGTTTCACCAAATGGTTTCAGCAGGCAAAAATCTCGCGCATCATCGCCGCGCATAACCCAGATATTGTGCATTGCTGGATGAACCGCGCATCATCGTTTGCCCCACAAGGGATTAAGCAGCCGGTTCTTGGCTGGTTTGGCGGCTATTACAATTTAAAGAATTTCCAGCGTTGTGACTTCTACATGGGTGTCACACGCGATATTGTGCGCCATATCGGAGAGGCAAGCGGTCATCCGGAAAATGCGTATCTTGGTCATACATTTGGCACGCTTGCTCAAGATCCACCGGTTTCGCGGGCAGAATTTGGGTTGCCCGAGGACAAGCCATTAGCATTGCTATTGTCGCGTATGCATTGGAAAAAGGGCGTCGATCTTATGCTTGAGGCGGCACAGCGCTTGCCGGATATGGTGTTTTTATTGGCTGGTGACGGGCCAGATTTAGAAAAATACAAAGCGATGGCAAAATCATTGGGCGTCGAAGATCGTGTCTGTTTTCCCGGCTGGCGAACAGATCGTGCATCGCTTCTCAGTATCGCCGATATTTGCGTTCTACCATCGCGCTATGAGCCTTTTGGTACAGTCATTGCCGAAGCGTGGTTCGCTGGTGTGCCGCTCGTCGCAACAAGAGCCGATGGTGCCCGCCAATATGTCACGCATGAACAAGATGGTCTGTTGCTGGATATTGACGATCTGGACGGGTTGGTTCAATGCCTTGACCGCGCCGCCAACGATCAGGCATTGCGCAAGGCGCTGGTCAGCAATGGCCAGAAAACCTATGATGAACTGTTTTCAAAACAGGTGGTGATCGATAATCTGATCGCCTCATACAGCGATATGATCGCCCGCCATAAAAACGGCCGGTAAAAAAGCGCTGCCTCAATATCTCGATCTAAACGACAGCCTGCTATGGGCTATAGCTGGATATAGACTGATTTAATTTCGCTATAGGCATCCAGTGTGTAGGCGCCGTTTTCGCGCCCAAAGCCGGATTGTTTCGCGCCGCCAAACGGCAGGCCAGGTGGCAATAGATTATAGCTGTTTACCCAGACATTGCCGGACTCTAGCGCATCAGCCACCCGGTGCGCCCGCCCAAGGTCGCGGGTCATTACGCCCGCCCCAAGGCCGAAATCAGTATCATTAGCGCGCCGGACAGCTTCGTCTTCATCGTCAAAGATCAGAACTGACATTACCGGCCCGAAAATTTCTTCGCGAACCAACCGCATATTGTCGGTGCAATTGGTCAGAATGGTCGGCTGCATAAAATAGCCATTCTCAAACCCCTCGGGCCGCAATTGCTGGCCGCCGGTTGCGATGGTTGCCCCTTCGCTGGCGCCAATCTTGACATAGTCTAACACTTTGGCAAGATGGCGCGCCGAGATCAGCGCCCCCATCTGGATGTCACTGGCCATTGGGTCGCCAACGCGCATGGCCTCGGCCTTGGCGGTAAGCGCAGCAATGAAATCATTGGCAATAGACCGTTGGACGAACACCCGCGTTGCGTTCGAGCATACCTCGCCAGCGGTGTAAAAATTTGCGTCAAGCGCGGTTTGAACCGCAAGGTCAAAATCGCAATCATCAAACACCAGCAAAGGCGATTTACCGCCAAGTTCAAGCGTGATCTTTTTTAGTGACTGCGCTGATTGGGTCATGATCATTCGCCCAGTTTCAACGCCGCCGGTTAGCGATATTTTGGCAATGCCCGGATGCGCGCAGATGGCGCTGCCGATTTCCCGGTCGCCATGAATAATCTGAAACAGCCCGTCAGGCAGACCGGCGGCCTGCAGCAATTCGGCAACCTTATGCGCAACGAAAGGCGTTTCTTCGGATGGTTTTAAAATAAAGGCATTGCCGGCAGCCAGCGCTGGTGCCGATTTCCAACAGGCAATCTGCATCGGATAATTCCACGCACCAATGCCGGCGCATACGCCAAGTGGCACCCGAACACTATAGCCGATGGCCTTGTCCCATTTGTTGAAATCACCATTTTGCGCGGTGATACAGGCGGCAAAATAATCAAACGCATCAGTTCCAGACGGCACATCGCCGCTAACCGCCTCGCTGAATAATTTGCCAACATCGCGCACTTCCAGATGGGCCAGTTCGTCATTTGCCTCACGCATCAGATTGGCGGCGCGATGCAGAATTTTTGCGCGCTCAAACGCATCGGTTTTTGCCCATGAAATCTGTGCCTCTTGCGCCACCGCTACCGCGTGATCAAGCATCTCACTGGAGGCGGGTTCAATCTGGGCGATTACCTCTCCTGTGGCGGGATAACGCTTTTCGATAACCGGCAGATTGCTTTTTACCGGTTTGCCGCCAATGAGTGACTGACAGATTTGCATGATTTAGTCTCCCGCCTTCGTCGCCGGCTTGTTTTGCCTCGGTTGCCACAGATGCTGACATAGATGCTGGTATAAATGCTGGCACAAATAATGGTTCGATCACCGTTGATGCCTATCATAATCGTGAATTAGAATCGTGGAAATTATAAAAATAATTTGATCTGTTCGGCTGGAATGGGGCAGTTTTGGTTAGGTGGACCGGTAAATTCGAAAGAACCGTTTAACGACTTGGGGGTAAGAATGTCTCAAATAATCGTTGATATTGATGAGGCCCGCCGCGATCTTGCGGCGATTTTTCGCTGGTCGGCACGCGAATCAATGCATGAAGGCATCGCCAATCACTTTTCTTATGCGGTTTCGGATGATGGCCAGATTTTTCTGATGAACCCTTATGGTGTGCATTTTTCAAAAATGCGGGCCAGTGACCTGCTGCTGCTTGATGCGCGAAAAACACCGTCGGATTATGCCGAAACAGTTGACCCGACAGCATGGTGGATCCATGGGGCGATGCATCGTAACAATCCGCAGGCACGGTGCATCGTTCATTTGCATTCGCATTACGCAACGGCGCTCAGCGCGTTAAAAGATCCGAGCCTTTTGCCGGTCGATCAAACCAGCTGCCGGTTCTTTAACCGTGTTGCGGTTGACATCGGTTTTGACGGTATGGGACTGGATGACGAGGCTGAGCGGCTGTCGACCATTCTTGGCAACAAGCGTATGGT
Source organism: Alphaproteobacteria bacterium LSUCC0396 (assembly GCA_041228345.1). NCBI lineage: Bacteria > Pseudomonadati > Pseudomonadota > Alphaproteobacteria > Alphaproteobacteria bacterium LSUCC0396. Next base: position 1,751,969 of record CP166131.1, read on the forward strand.
GATGATGGGCAATCATGGCTTCATGACGGTTGCCGAGTCCCCCGCCTTGGCATTTGATCTTGCATATTATTATGAGCGAGCTTGTAGGACTTATTTAACGGCGAGAGCATCGGGTTTGGAGTTATCTGTGCTACCTGACTCAATTGCTGAGAAAACTGCAAAACAATGGGAAATTCAGGATAGAACCGTTGACCAGCATTTGAGGGCAATCCGCACAATTCTGGACGACGAGGAGCCGGAATATCGCAGTTAATTAAATCAAAAAACCTCACAAACTGCAGAGTATCCAAACGGTCTAGGAGTTAGTGAATGATCGAGGCGCTATCTGTTGCAAAGATGTCGTCTACTGGACATTCTGATTGGAGTGATGTTAGCATCATCAAAATATACAAAAAAATACCCTTGGGAGGGATAACTATGAAGAATATTTTAATTGCCTCAGCGGTTGCTGTTGGAACAATTCTAGGGATCAGTGGGCAGGCATCTGCATCATGTGGGGCTGTGTCAATTGCAGAGATGAATTGGGCCTCCGCACAGCTACTGGCCAATGTCGATAAAATTATTTTAAGCAAAGGATACGGGTGTGAAGTTAGCATTGTTCCGGGTGATACGATGCCGACTTTCACTTCGATGAACGAAAAAGGAGTGCCTGACGTTGCGGGTGAAATGTGGATCAATGCTGTAGCCATTCCTCTTGAAAAAGCAAAATCTGAAGGACGGCTCCACACTGTTTCCGACCCAATTACAGGACTTGGTGAGGGGTGGTGGTTGCTTCCTCATACATTAGAAAAGCATCCTGAGTTAAAAACAGTTCAAGATATTTTGAAACGCCCTGATCTGTTTCCTCACCCCGAAGATCCTACCAAGGGTGGTTTCCATACTTGCCCGTCAGGTTGGGGTTGTCAGCTAGCAAATGCAAATCTGTTTCGCGCGTTCGAAATGGAAAAAAAGGGTTGGCGCCTGGTTGACCCGGGTTCAGCCGCTGGCCTCGACGCGTCAATTGCAAAGGCCTCAGACCGCAAGCAAAATTGGTTTGGATATTATTGGTCGCCAACCTCAATCGTTGGAAAATACAGTTTGAACATGATGGATTTCGGGATTCAATTTGCTGGTAAAGATAATTGGGATAACTGCATAGTGAAGCCTGAGCAGGAATGTGCTGATCCTAAGCCATCATCCTGGACAAAGTCAGAAGTAAACACAGTTATTTCTGATGATTTCAAAAAACGCGCTGGTTCAGCTGTCAGTGATTATTTTGGAAAAAGAATTTTTCCAGGCCCAATTATGAACGCGACACTTTCGTATATGGCAGACCAACAAGCTACTGGTGAAGATGCTGCTATTGAATTTCTGCTAAAGCACGAAAACGTATGGAAAAATTGGGTGAGTGCTGATGCCGCTAAAAAAATCAAAGCTGGCCTCTAAGGTTATCATCTAAAGTAAATGAACGTCTGCTGGTTTTTACTGGCAGACGTTTTATCATTTTTCCTGAAAGGCGCTGATATGGAATTTTTCAATGAATTTCCAGAGATGGGGCGTGGCGATCTTCGCGATTTCAAGAAAGCCATAGATTTTGGGTTCCGAAGCTTTTCACGCGCGTACGGTGATGCGCTTGAGAGTTTTTTTGACCCGTTGTTGCAGTTTATGATTTGGTTTGAGAAGCTTCTGATCAATTCTCCTTGGCCAATTATTCTGGCTGTAATTGCTTTGCTGTCTTGGCTTGGCTCGCGGAGTTGGAAGCTAGTCTTTGGATCAGTCACCTGTTTCATTGTTATTGGCTATTTTGGCATGTGGGAAAACACTATGGCCACATTAGCTATCATTTCAGTTGCGACTTTAGTGTGCATCGGCCTCGGTATTCCTCTAGGCATCTGGATGGCAAAGTCAAACCGTGTTCAGGCGACCATTACTCCCGTGCTTGATGTAATGCAGACGATCCCAAGTTTCGTTTACCTGATCCCTGTGGTGATGTTACTGGGCATTGGTAAAGTGCCCGGATTGATTGCTGTCTGCATCTATGCAGCGCCGCCGATTGTCCGCCTGACCAATCTTGGCATCCGGCTTGTTGATGAAGAGGTGCTTGAGGCGTCTGATGCGTTTGGCGCGAACTACAAGCAACGGCTATGGGGGGTTCAGATCCCACTGGCGCTGCCGAATATTTTTGCTGGGGTAAACCAGACAATTATGATGGCGCTGGCGATGGTCGTGATTGCATCGATGATTGGTGTTCGCGGGCTTGGTGTCCCGGTTTTGCAGGCAGTCTCTAACCAATATCTTGCGCTTGGATTGATGAACGGCTTGGCCATTGTTGCCATCGCGATCATTTTTGACCGCGTTTCACAAAAATATGGCGAGCGCTTGCAGGCCTATCGCAAAGGAAACGGTAATGGCTGATACCAAAATTGAAATCAGAAACCTTTATAAGGTTTTTGGCAGTGACCCTGAAGCCGCGATGAAACATGTTCATGCTGGCCTGAGCAAGCAGGAATTGCTTGACCAGCACGGTCATGTTCTTGGTCTTCGTGACATTAATATCAAGATAAAGCCAAAGCGCATTCAGGTGATTATGGGCTTGTCCGGATCGGGAAAATCTACCCTGATCCGGCATATCAACCGGTTGATCGAGCCAACTGAAGGCGAAGTGATCGTCGATGGTGAAGATGTGTTGGCGATGTCGGCGGATGAATTACGCGAATTTCGTCGGCACAAGGCATCTATGGTGTTTCAGCGTTTCGGGCTTTTGCCGCATCGAACGGTATCGCAAAATGTCGCCTATGGCCTGAGCATTCAGGGTATTGCCGAGGCTGAAGCTGCTGAACGCAGCCAGCGTTGGATTGAACGGGTGGGATTGGCTGGGTTCGAACAGCATTTTCCGGCGCAGCTATCAGGCGGGATGCAACAGCGCGTTGGTCTAGCCCGTGCGCTTGCAACTGACGCTGAGATTCTGCTCATGGATGAGGCTTTCTCGGCACTTGATCCCCTGATCAGAACCGATATGCAGAACATTCTCCTCGATCTTCAGGAAGAGCTGCATAAAACCATTGTCTTTATCACCCATGATCTGGACGAGGCACTGCGGATCGGCGATGAGATTTCGATCCTGCGTGATGGTGAGGTGATCCAGCACGGTGACCCGCAATCGATCATCATGCGCCCGGCCGATGATTATATTTCTGACTTTATCAAGGATATTAATCGCGGCCGTGTGCTTGAGGTGCGGTCGATCATGGAAAAGGCAAACCGTGCGACGGGGCCTAAAATGGGCATTAAAACGCCGCTTGAGGATGCGTTGCAACAGCTGGTCAGTGCTGGCAAGGATAGTGGCGCGGTCATTGGTGATGATGGCAAGACAATTGGCAAGATCACAATGGCAAATGCCATAGCAGCGATGGCACGTCCTGATCGCGAAATAGAAGGGCAACGTTACAAGTGAGCACTCAAGAGATTAGCCTTGATAACATCTATGACCTTGCAAAAAAGGTCATGCTGGCAAACGGATGTGATACTGCAAATGCAGAAGCGCTGGCGGATATTGTCTGCCGCGCCGAACGGGATGGGTCGCATTCGCACGGGCTATTTCGAATTCCGGGATATGTAAAGGCACTGCGCAGCGGCAAGGTTGATGGTAAAGCTAAACCGACGATAAAACATCTGACGCCGGCGGTCATTCAAGTTGACGGTCATGGCTGTTTTGCGCCGCTGGCACAGGCGGTTGGCCTACCCATACTGGCTGAGGCGACAACCCAAATTGGTATCGCGGCCTTGTCGCTCGTCGGGGTTCATCACTTCGCCGCATTATGGCCGGAAACCGAATATCTGGCGGATCGCGGGTTGGTAGGCATCGCCTGTACCGCCTATATGCCAGCAGTGGCACCAGCCGGGTCAAAAGAGGCGCTTTTTGGCACAAACCCGCTGTCATTTGCATGGCCGCGTCCGGGTCATAATCCGGTTGTGTACGATATGGCGACAGCTTCGATGGCGATGGGTGATGTGCAGATTGCGGCGCGTGATGGCCGTGAGGTGCCGCTTGGAACAGGACTTGACGAGCATGGCGAGCTGACCACTGATCCGGCGGCGATTGCCAAGGGTGTGTTATTGCCATTTGGTGGCTATAAAGGCTCTGCGATTGCTCTGATGGTTGAGCTTTTGGCGGCAGGCATGACTGGTGAGCAGTTCAGTTTTGAGGCGCGCGAAACAGATAATAAGGATGGTGGGCCGCCGCGCGGCGGTGAATTGGTGATCGGGCTATCGCCAATGGTGATTGCTGGCGAAGGCTGGCAGGATCATGTTGAGGGGTTTGTGCAGAAAATGTCGGCCATTGAGGGCGTCCGTATGCCAGGGGCAAGACGCCATAAAAACCGGCTTGATACGGGGCCGCGGCAGATCAATAGCGCCCTTCTTGAGACCATCAACAGCCTGCTCTAACCGCAGGATAATCCGGGCATAAAAAAAGACGCTGACAGGACAGCGTCTTTTTTGCTTGGATCTTGTTGAAAAGAAGGTCTTTTAAATGCGCGTTAGCCTAGCTGTGGGCCAGCTGCAACCAGCGCCTTGCCAGCGTCAGTGTCAGTAAATTTCTCAAAATTTTCGACAAACAGACCACCAAGATGCCGCGCACGTTTTTCCCATTCGGCCGGATCATCATAGCTTGAGCGTGGATCCAAAACCGTTGCATCAAGCCCGGCCAGTGTTTTTGGCATTCTTAAATTAAAGATTGGCAGAGTTTCGGTTTCGGCATTGTCGAGTTCGCCGTCAAAAATAGCGTTGATTAATGCGCGTGTGTTTGCCAATGAGATACGCTTGCCTTGGCCGTTCCAGCCAGTATTGATCAAAAAGGCCTTAGCGCCCGCATTGCGCATGCGGTTGTTCAAAACCTCGGCATAAACCGTTGGGTGTAGGGTTAGGAAAGCGGCACCAAAACAGGCTGAAAAGGTCGGCTGATGTTCGGTCATACCGCGTTCCATACCTGCCATCTTTGCGGTAAAGCCAGAAAGGAAGTGGTATTGCGTTTCCGCATCATCAAGGATGGAAACAGGCGGTAAAACACCGAACGCGTCGGCGGTCAGGAATAGCACATGCTTGGCGTGCCCTGCTTTTGATACCGGCTGAACAATGTTGTCGATATGATAGATTGGATAGGATACGCGGGTGTTCAGGGTTAGGCTGGTATCACTGAAATCAACCTTGCCATCGGCGTCGACCATCACGTTTTCCAGCAACGCATCGCGGCGGATCGCGCGGTAAATTTCTGGCTCACTGGCCTCGCTTAGATCGCTGGTCTTTGCATAGCAACCGCCCTCAAAATTAAAGATGCCATCATCATCCCAACCATGTTCATCATCGCCGATTAGGCTGCGGTTTGACGAGGCTGACAAGGTGGTTTTGCCGGTGCCTGAAAGGCCAAAGAACAGCGCAACATCGCCGTCGGCCCCGCAATTTGCCGAACAATGCATCGACGCAATGCCCTTTTGCGGCAACAGGTAATTCATCACCGAGAAAAGGCCTTTCTTCATTTCGCCGCCATACCAGCTGCCCCCGATAAGCTGCATCCGCTCGGTCAGGTTAAAGGCTACAAAGGTCGGCGAATTCATGCCATGACGCTCCCAATCAGGATTGGTTGTCATTGAGGCATTAACTACAGTGAAATCCGGCGTGAAATCGGCTAGCTCTTCATCGCTTGGCCGGATAAACATATTTTTGACGAAATGCGCCTGCCAGGCAACTTCCATAACAAAGCGCACCTTCATACAAGTGTCTTTGTTGGCACCACAAAATCCGTCTACAATATAAAGTTTTTTGCCGCTTAGCTGTTTGGCGGCAAGGGCTTTTAGATCATTCCAGACGGCGGTATCAATTGGCTTATTGTCATTTTTTGTGCCATTGCCGTTCCACCAGTAGCTGTCGCGGGTGGTCTCATCCTTAACGATGAATTTGTCCTTCGGTGAGCGGCCGGTATATTCGCCGGTTAGAACATTAACTGCACCAAGTTCGGTGAGATAGCCTCGCGCAAACCCTTCGAGACCAGGCTGAAGTTCGTCCTCATAGAGCTGATCATATGATGGGTTGTAAACAATTTCTTTAACGTCAGAAATACCGATAGATGACAGGAATTTTTCCACGAGTACAGCGCTCTCAAATTGTTGCATGGGGCTCTGGCGACTATGGCCATAGGAGTTGTAGCCCCCTAATCCGGGGCCGAAAACAGCGACAATTATTAAGGTTCTGTGAACAGGTTGTCAATCCGCAAGGCGGTACAGAATGGCCTCGCTAGCCGGTGATTTTTAACGATGGATTGATCCGTTGAATCGCGGCTGGATTAATCCAGCAATACCATGATGATCGACAGCGCCAAAAGGCCCATCGCGGCCAATTCGAGACGGCTGACACGCTCTTTAAAATAGAGAATTGAAAAGCCGATGCTAAACAGCAATTCGACCTGACCAACTGCGCGAACAGGTGCAACCTCGTGGTTCAAAAAGGCGGCAAACCAGCAAATGCTGCAAATCGCCGCCCAGACGCCAGCCATTGCACCGCCGCGCCATTCAACAAAGCTAGCAATGAATTCCCCCCGCTTTACAACGTAAAGATAGCCACCAAAGCAAACTGCCTGAATTGTTACACCAATTGCCGCTGCATAGATCGCGTTGCTTAAAAGGCTGCCCCCGGTCATGGCCTGCATTGCCGCCCCATAGGACACGGTACAAAAGCCCAGAAAGGCACCGGCAGCAAGGCCGATTGCCATTTGCCGGCTCATAATGCTTTGCCGGACATTGGAAAGTGACAGGTTGGTTTTCACCAGTGCCAGCATCACAGTTGCAAACACACCAAGCGCAATGGCAAAACCGGTTTGTACTGTCACCACGACGCCGAGAATCAATGCCTCAAAAATAGCCGTTTGCAAAACTTCGGTTTTAGAAAAAGCCACCGCAGCGGCAAAGGAACGATGGCTAAAGAGTTGGACCAAAAGAACGGTGAAAATCACCTGCGTCAGGGCGGCGATATTTATCCATGCCCAAAAGGTAAATGGCAAACCCGCCAGCGAAGCGCCGGTGAGTCCAGTATAGAAAATGAGGCATAGCCACGCAATCGGACAGGCATAGGAAAAACGGATATATGCGGCGCCATAGCTGCCTAGCGGTGCCACCATACGCCGCTGAACAGCGGTGCGAAGCGCCTGTGTTGCGGCCGCCAAAACGGCAAATAATACCCAAATTTCCATAGTTTCTTATACAGCCAATCTGGCTGCCGCCAAGCGTTGTTTTCTAAAAACCGGAAAAATGCATCCGAGGTACACGCCATCGCCATTCGACAGCGCCGCGCTTGTCAATCTTGCCTTTGCGAAAAAAAAGCGTAATCTGAACAAGATTTTTCAGACAAACTGTTACAGATAACCCGCTGCTGATGCAGAGGTTAAAAGAGGCAATGATGATGGATATGCATTTTATCAAGGGCGCAACTTTAGCTGGCACTAGTGGCCGGTCGCAGGATGTGTATAACCCAGCGACTGGCGTGGTCATTTCGTCAGTGCCGCTTGCCAGTGCCGCCGAGGTCGATGCGGCTGTTGCTGTGGCCAGGGCCGCCTTGCCGGACTGGGCGAATACCCCGCCGGCCAAGCGTGCGCAGGTAATGTTCAAATTCCGTGAATTGATTGTCCAGAATCTTGGCACGATTGCCGAAATGATCTCATCCCAGCATGGCAAGACGCTTGATGATGCCAAGGGCGAGGTGTCGCGCGGGCTTGAAGTTGTCGAATTTGCCTGCGGTATCCCGCATTTGCTGAAAGGTGATTATTCAGCGCAGGTCGCAGGCGCGGTCGATAGCTATTCGCTGCGCCAGCCGGTTGGTGTTGTTGCGGGTATTACCCCGTTCAACTTTCCGGCGATGGTGCCGATGTGGATGTTCCCGATGGCGCTTGCTTGCGGCAATACATTTATCTTAAAGCCGTCCGAGCGTGATCCGGCGGCGCCTCTTTATCTGGCGCAATTGCTGACTGAGGCTGGTCTGCCTGATGGCTGTATGAATGTGGTGAATGGCGATAAAGAGGCGGTTGATGCGCTGTTGGATCATCCGGATGTTGCTGCGATCAGCTTTGTCGGTTCAACCGCAATTGGCAAATATATCTATGGCCGTGGATGCGCGAATGGCAAGCGTGTGCAGGCTTTGTGTGGTGCCAAGAATCACATGATCATCATGCCTGATGCCGATATGGATCAGGCCGTTGATGCGGCGATGGGCGCGGCTTATGGGTCGGCTGGTGAACGTTGTATGGCGATTTCTGCAGTGCTTGCGGTTGGTGATGACACGGCTGACCGGTTTGTGTCGGCACTAGCCCCAAAAGTACGCGCTTTGAAAATTGGCCAATATGATGAGGCAGGGGTCGAAATGGGGCCAGTGATCACGCGCGAGTCGAAAGACCGGATCACTGATTACATCAATCAGGGTGAGGCCGATGGCGCTGAAGTTGTTGTCGATGGTCGCGGTCTGTCATTGCAGGGCTATGAAAACGGGTTTTTTGTCGGTGGTACGCTGCTGGATCATGTAACGGCGGATATGTCGGTTTACCGTGATGAAATTTTCGGTCCTGTTCTGTCAGTTTTGCGCCCAAAGACCTATGAAGAGGCGGTTGGCCTGGTCATGAGCCATGAATATGGAAACGGCACCGCGATTTTTACCCGTGACGGTGATGCCGCTCGTGAATTTGCCAATAATGTGAATGTCGGCATGGTCGGGGTGAATGTGCCGATCCCTGTGCCGGTTGCCTATCATAGTTTTGGCGGCTGGAAAGCCTCGATGTTTGGCGATCATTCGATCCATGGCATGGAAGGTGTGCGCTTTTACACCAAATTGAAAACCGTTACGGCGCGCTGGCCTAGTGGGATTAAGGAAGGCGCCGTATTCAATTTCCATTCGGGCAGCGAAACCAAATAAATCCCGATAAATCCCCACAAATATTATGACATATGCTGGGGCTGGGGCCGGCCGGTAAGGCAGGTAGCGGTCAAAATCACGAACAATTCAAGCCCGCGGTCACATGGCTGCGGGCTTATTCTTTGGCAAGCTGTTCGAGGCGTAGCCGCGCAATCTTATGCACCTGGCCAAGTGCGGTGGCGAATTCCGCATCGGCATTTTGCGTAATGCGTTGCTGAAAAGCCGATAATATGGTTGCCCGATCAAGCCCGCGAACGGCGATAATAAAAGGGTGGCCAAATTTTTCGCCATAGCGCGTGTTTAAATCCTGAAAAGCGGCAAATTCGTCGGCGCTACATTGATCAAGCGCCGCGCTGGCCTGCTCGGCGCTTGACGAAGCGGTTAGTGATCCGGCGATGGCCAATTTGCCAGCGAGTTCGGGATGCGCGCATAGCAGTTCCATCTGTTTGTCATAGCCGGCGGCATCAACGATATCTGCCATCCGTTTTGCCAGCACCGCTGGATCGGCGTCCAGCCGGTCAACGCCCATGTCAAACAGCGTGCCAGCAACCCACGGCGAATGTTCGTAAATGCCGCCAAATGCCGCGATAAAATCGGCGCGAGATAACTCATGCGGTGCGGGTTTGATCATCATTTGGATCTCGCTCCAAGGGTGGAAAGGCTGGCCGAAACCGGACGCGCCTTAACGGTGACATATCATGCATGATGGCCAATTTGATTTGCAATAACAATGCATAACTGCCATCGTTAGATTGTGAAGTGCAAGGGTAAAGGCTGGTAGGTGAGGTGTAATGGGACGATTAACAACACATGTTCTTGATACGGCGCGTGGGTGTCCAGCCGTGGGCCTGGTAATTGATCTGTTTCGTCTTGACGGCGCGGATGACAAAGCCGTTCTGATAAAAACCACCGAAACCAACAATGATGGCCGATCTGATGCGCCGTTGCTGGATGGCGAGGCGTTGCAAAAAGGACGATATCAGTTGCTGTTTCGGGTGGCGGCCTATCTTCGGCGTGCCGGAGATGATCTTCCCGAAATTCCGTTTCTTGATGATGTTGTCATCAACTTTGGTATTGATAATCCGACACAGCATTATCACGTCCCGTTATTACTATCAGCCTACGGTTATTCAACATATCGCGGCAGCTAGACCGGAGGACCAATGCGAGATGAAATCCGCTTTGTTTTAAACGGCAAAATTCAGCGTGTTGCTGGCTGTGCTGGCGATCTTACCTTGTTGCAATGGTTGCGCGAACAGGCGCATTTGCGGGGCACTAAAGAGGGGTGCGCCGAGGGGGATTGCGGTGCCTGTACGGTTGCAATGGCGCGCAAATACGGCATTGGCAAGCTTGAATATCGGCCGGTTAATGCGTGTATTTTATTTCTTGGCATGATTGATGGGGCGGCAATCCGCACGGTCGAAGGTCTGGCAGACCAAGACGGTAATCGACACCCTGTGCAAACTGCAATGATCAATGCTGATGCATCGCAATGTGGCTTTTGCACGCCGGGGTTTGTTATGTCGCTTTATGCTGCATGGCAAAATGGCAATGGCCTTGCACCGGATGATATTGACAATACGCTGGCTGGTAACCTTTGCCGTTGTACTGGTTATCGATCGATTGTGGCGGCAGCGACGACGCTGGACCGTGCCAGAAATCCGGATATGAGAAATTCCGATATGGGAAATCCGGATATGGAACATGATGGGGCAATGCTGGTGGCACTTAAAAATATGCCGGATGGCGCAGCCGATCTGTGCCTTGGCGATCAGTCTTGCCAGTTCCTTGCACCAGCGACCCGTGCCAGTTTTGCCGAGGCCTATGCCAAAAATAGCGCGGCGACGATTGTTAGTGGGGCAACCGATATTGGGCTGTGGGTAACAAAACAGCATCGCAAGCTGGGCTGTATGATCTGGACGGGCGGTGTTGCCGGATTTGGGCAGATTGACGATGATGGTGATATGCTGCGGATCAACCCCGCGGTTACGCATCAGCAATTGCTGCAGCGGATTGCTGATGATGCGCCTGAAATTGCCGAATTGCTGCGCCGTTTTGGGGCGCTTCAGGTACGGAGCAGTGGCACGGTCTGCGGCAATGTTGCGAATGCATCGCCGATTGGTGATTTGCCGCCGGTGCTGATCGCGATTGGCAGTCAAATCGAGCTGAGTACCGCCCATAAGAGTCGTAGTTTTGATCTGGAAAATTTCTTTCTTGAATATGGCAAGCAGGATCGCCGCGTCGGTGAGTTCGTCTCGGCGGTGATAATACCGCGCGGGCCACACCCCCATCTTCGCTGTTATAAAATATCGAAACGGTTTGATCAGGATATTTCAGCGGTGATGCTGGCGGCAAATATGCGCGTTCGTGATGGGGTGATTGATCATGTCCGCCTTGCCTTTGGTGGCATGGCCGGAATTCCAAAACGGGCACAAGCTGCCGAGGCCAAACTTGTCGGAAAGCCGCTTGATGTCGCATATTTCAGGGAAGCGGCAACGGCGCTGCCAGATGATTTTACCCCGCTTTCGGATATGCGCGGTTCGGCAGAATACCGGATGCTAACGGCGCAGAATCTGCTGATGAAATATGGGCTTGAATTAGTTTCGGGCAAATCAATGCGGCTTGCCGGAGATGGGCTGACCGCCGGATTGGAGGGCTGGCGATGACCCGGCGCATCACCGGTGATATTCAGACATCACAGCATCATGACAGTGCAGCAAAGCACGTGTCCGGCGAGGCGGTTTATGTTGATGACATCGCAGTTCCAGCAAATTGCCTGACGGTGCTGATCGCTCAAAGCCCCCATGCCCATGCGCGCATCACCCATATGGATTTATCTGCGGTGGCCGCAGCACCGGGAATTGTGGCGGTGATGAGTGCGACCGATATTCCCGGGGTCAATGATTGTGGTCCGATAATCCATGATGATCCGGTCTTTGCCAGTGATGAGGTTTGCTATGTCGGGCAGTCGGTATTTGCCGTTGCCGCAGTTAATATGGCGGCTGCACGGGCGGCGATCAGTCTTGCACAAATTGCGTATGAGCCATTGCCGGCAATTTTGACGATTGATGCAGCGATGGCTTCGGGCTCGTTGCTTGGCCCGCCAAGTGAAATGATCAAGGGCGATAGCGCGGCCGCGCTTGTGGCGGCAACGCACCAGCTAAAGGGACGGCTTTGTGCTGGCGGGCAAGAGCATTTTTATCTTGAGGGTCAGGCGGCATTGGCAATCCCCGGTGAAGATGGTGATATACATCTATTCTGTTCAAGCCAGCACCCAAGTGAGATCCAGCATAAAACTGCCGAAATGCTGGGCCTTGCCAATCATGCGGTGACAGTGGAAACGCGGCGTATGGGCGGGGCCTTTGGCGGCAAGGAAAGTCAGGGAAATCTACCGGCGATGACTGCGGCATTGGCCGCGCATTTAACCGGCCAACCAGCCAAAACCATCTATGACCGTGATGATGATTTCATGCTAACGGGCAAACGCCATGATTGCCGTATTGATTATCATGTTGGCTTTGATGATGAAGGCCGCGTTCTGGCGGTTGAGTTCGAGCAGGCACTTCGCTGTGGCATGTCGTGGGATTTATCGGCCGGTATTGCAGCGCGCGCAATGTGTCATGCTGATAATGCCTATGATATTCCGCATATGAAGATTACCAATTATTGCTGTTTGACACATACGCAATCAAATACGGCCTTTCGCGGATTTGGCGGGCCGCAGGGGATGCTTGGTATCGAACGGGTGATGGATGAGGTGGCGCATTATCTTGGCCTTGATCCTTTGCAGGTGCGCCAGCGCAATTTCTATCCCGAAAAAACCGCAAGCCATCATGGCGTTACCCCTTATGGCCAAACGGTCGAGGATTGCGTGATTCAGCCGATTGTGGATGAGCTGGTAAAAACGTCGGATTATGTTGCGCGCCGTGCTGACATTGCGGCGTTTAATGCTGCCAATCAATATGTCAAACGCGGCATTGCCCTGACGCCAGTGAAATTTGGCATTTCCTTTAACACGACATTCCTGAATCAGGCGGGATCATTGATCCATGTCTATAATGATGGCTCGGTGCAACTTAACCATGGTGGCACCGAAATGGGACAGGGGCTTTATATTAAGGTCGCGCAGATTGTCGCGCATGAATTTCAGATTGATGTTGAAAATGTCAAAATCACGCCGACCACAACTGGCAAGGTGCCGAATACGTCGGCAACCGCGGCGTCGTCGGGAACCGACCTAAACGGAATGGCGGCGATGCGCGCGGCGCGCGTGATAAAGCAACGCATTAGCAGTTTTCTGGCCGATCAGTATCAGACTGATCAGGCTGAGGTGGTTTTTGCTGATGGTGAGGTCCGTGTTGGGGGTGACCGGATGAGGTTTGCCGATGCTGTCAAGCGGGCCTATCTCGGACGGGTATCACTATCTGCAACCGGATTTTATGCGACACCAAAATTAAACTGGGATAAAGACCGAATGCATGGTCGGCCCTTTTATTATTTTGCCTATGGTGCCGCGGTATCGGAAGTGATTGTTGATCTGCTGACCGGTGAAAACCGGCTTGTGCGCGCTGACCTGCTGCATGATGTTGGAAAATCACTGAATCCGGCAATTGATTTAGGACAGATTGAAGGTGGGTTTTTGCAAGGGGTTGGCTGGCTGACCACCGAAGAATTAACCTGGGATTCTGATGGGCGCTTGAAAACGCACGCGCCGTCTACCTATAAAATTCCGGCCTGTTCGGACCGGCCGGCCGCGTGGCGGGTCGCGTTCTATGCAGATGGTGAGAATAGTGAAGACACGATCCATAAATCCAAGGCAGTTGGCGAGCCACCGCTGATGCTGGCAATCAGCAGTTGGCTGGCGCTATCTGATGCGCTGGCCGGTATCAAAGGAGCGGCTTATCCGGCGCTTGATGCACCGGCAACGCCCGAACGGATTCTGATGACGGCAAACCGGCTTGGAGCGCGGTTTGTCTAAGAATATGCCAATTGAGGGTGCGTCTGCTGGCTGGATTGGCGTCGCCCTTGGCCTGATCGAGGCGGGCGAGGATGTCGTGCTGGTCACGGTAACAGCTACGAAAGGTTCATCACCGCGCGATCACGGCACGCAAATGCTGATAACCGCCACTGATATCTGGCAGACTATTGGTGGCGGCGCGGTAGAGTTTGACGTTATGGCGCGTGCCCGAAAAATGCTTGGCGACCCAGCGCCTGACATGTGGCAGCGCCAGCATTTCACCGTTATTCTTGGGCCTGATATGGGGCAATGTTGCGGCGGACAGATGTCGTTATTGCTGGAAAAATTTACCGCAAAAGAGGCGGTTGATCTGGCTGTTTTAAAGACCGCAACTGATGCGGGCGCTGGCTTGTCGCACCCGCTCTGTGCCGGCATGGCCCTGCAAGTCTATACGCCGGCATTGCGGTCAGAGGCGGCGCTGTTTCACCTTCCAGCGCTGCCGCGACAGACACCTTTATTCATCTATGGCGCCGGTCATGTTGCCCGTGCATTGGTGCCGCGTCTTGGCGGTCTTGGGTTTGAGATTTTTCTTGTCGATATTGATCAGAGCCGGTTTCCCGACCGCCTAGATGGCGCTGCACAAATGCTGCTGGCAAAGTCGCCTGAGACAATCGCGCTGCACGCTCCTGAAGCGGCAGTTCATCTGGTGATGACCCATTCCCACGCCCTTGATGAGGCGATTTGTCTTCAGCTTTTAACGCGAGGTGATTTTGCGTTTCTGGGATTGATCGGGTCGAAAACGAAACGGGCGCGCTTTGTCTCACGGCTTGGCGCTGCCGGAATAGGCCCAGCGATGCTGGATTTGCTGACCTGCCCGATTGGTATTGATGAGATTAACGGAAAAAGCCCTGCCCATGTTGCTTTATCCATCGCGGCGCAGCTTGCGATCTGGCAAGAATTGAGGGATGCTGAGGCATAATATTAAAGGCTGATGCCGTTAAACGGCTGCTTTGGAAGGCTGCTTCTGCTGGGCTAAAAATCTGGGGCGAGGATCGAGATCGGCGGCAACTGGCCATGCTGAGACTGAGGGGGATGTCTAATGATGATCGACTATCTTTGGATGTGGTCAGAACTGGTTGTGCGGTGGGTGCATGTGATTGCCGGTATCGCCTGGATCGGGTCATCCTTCTATTTCATCGCGCTTGACCTTAGTTTGAAACCCGGGAGGGAATTACCCGATGAGGCGCATGGTCAGGCATGGCAGGTTCATGGCGGCGGGTTTTACAACATGGTGAAATATCTGGTCGCCCCTGCCAAAATGCCGGATGAGCTTACGTGGTTCAAATGGGAGGCTTACGGTACATGGATTTCTGGCATCGCGCTGATGAGCCTTGTTTATTACGGCGCAGCTAGCCTTTACATGATTGATCTGGAAATTCTGGATATCACTGAAGTGCAGGCGGTGATGATTAGCCTTGGCGGTATTGTAATTGGCTGGGCGATTTATGATGGGCTGTGCCGAAGCCCGCTGGGCCGCAGTGACGTGTGGCTGGCATTGGCGGGGTTTGGGTTTCTGGTTGCGTTGGCCTATGGCTATAGCCAGATTTTTTCGGCGCGTGGTGCCTTTATGCAGATGGGCGTTACCATCGGCACGATTATGGTTGCCAATGTCTTGATGATTATCATTCCCGGGCAAAGCAAAGTTGTGGTTGCGCTAAAGGCTGGTGAAACGCCCGATCCGCGTTATGGCGCACGCGGCAAACAACGCTCGCTGCATAATAATTATCTAACGCTACCGGTGATCTTTGTGATGATCGGCGGTCATTATCCGATGGTGTTTGCGACAGATTATGCGTGGGTTATTCTTGGCCTTGTGCTCGTGATTGGCGCGGTTATCAGGCATTTCTTTAACACCAAGCATAAGGGGCTGGCACCGCCTTGGTGGACGTGGATTGTGGCGGCAGTTCTGACTGGTTGTGCCATCATGCTCTCATCGTTTGGCGCACCGCAGGTAAAATATGATCAAACGGCGCATGCAACGCCTGAGGCACTGCATCACGCATCGGTTGAGCTGGTGATTGAACGCTGTGCCAGCTGTCATGCGCGCCGGCCGCAATGGGATGGTTTGGCCTTTGCACCAAAAGGTATCTATCTTGAAACCGAAAGTGATGTAGCGCGCCACGCCAATGATATCTTCTGGCAAGTATCAGCATCGCACGCGATGCCGCCCGGTCACGTAATCTGGGTTGAAGATGAAGAACGGGCAATGCTGTCGGCATGGCGGGATTTGGTCAATAGGGGGCAGGTATTTGCCGATCGTTCATAAATAAAACGGCGAATGAATAACGACGCTACGAGGATTTACAGATGCAGGATTACCCGCGTGATTTAATCGGATATGGTGCCACCCCGCCACAGGCTGCATGGCCGAACGGCGCGCGTGTTGCGGTTCAGTTTGTGCTGAATTACGAAGAAGGCGGGGAAAATACTGTGCTTCATGGCGATCCGGCATCCGAGGTGTTTCTATCTGAAATTATTGGTGCGGCGGCGTTTGAGGGCGCGCGGCATATGTCGATGGAATCAATTTATGAATATGGCTCGCGCGCAGGTGTCTGGCGAATTCTTGAGCTGTTTCGTCGACGCGGTTTGCCGCTGACTGTTTTTGCCGTAGCGATGGCGGCAGAGCGGCATCCAGATGTGATTGAGGCGGCGCTTGCTGATGGGCATGAAATTGCCGCGCATGGCTATCGCTGGATTAATTATCATGGCATGCCGGTTGCCGAAGAGCGCGCGCATATGCAAAAGGCAATTTCGATTCTTACCGATATTTGCGGAACGCGGCCGCTTGGATGGTATACGGGGCGAACATCAGAAAACACCCGCAATCTTGTCGCCGAAGACGGCGGGTTTGTTTATGATGCAGATGATTATTCGGATGATTTACCGTTCTGGTCTCGTCAGGTGAATGGCGCTCATTTGGTGGTGCCTTACACGCTGGATACAAATGATATGCGGTTTGCCACGGCACAAGGGTTTCATACTGGCGATCAATTTGCCCAATATCTGATTGACGCCTTTGATGTGCTGTATGCCGAAGGCGCCACCGCCCCTAAAATGCTGTCAATTGGGCTGCATTGCCGCCTGATCGGGCGGCCAGCCCGGTTTGCCGGATTGGTCAAATTTCTGGATCATATTATGGCGCATGACAAGGTCTGGGTGGCGCGGCGGATTGATATTGCCAATCACTGGATCGCAGCCCACCCCTATCAAGGAGCTCGCTGATGGGTGAGTTTGAAACGGGATCTGGTGCACCGGACATAACCGATATTAAAGAGTTGGAAATCCAGCCCCTTACCAAGGCCGGATTTGCCGCGTTTGGAACGGTAATTGAAACCGACGGGGCTAAAGAGATTGTCATTAATCAAGGCACTACAACACGGTTTGACGCGATGTCGGCGGTTGATGTGGCGGCTGAGGATGGCAAGCCCATCATTTCGCTGTTTCGGGGCCGGCGGCGGCCAGATCCGATTGAAATTCACCTAATGGAACGCCACCCCCTCGGCTCGCAGGCCTTCATGCCGCTTAGCCAGCAGGAGTGGTTAGTGGTCGTGGCGCATGGTAATACCGCAGATGACGGCCCTGATTTTTCTACTCTGGCCTGTTTTCGGGCGCGTGGTGATCAGGGGGTTAGCTATGATCGCGGCACATGGCATCACCCGCTATTGGTGTTGCAACCCGAACAGGATTTTCTGGTTATTGACCGCCAAGGCGGCGGGCATAATCTTGATGAGGTTTGGCATGATGGGCTGGCCGCGATTATCCGGATTTAGACGTTTTTAATCAAATCAGCAGTCATGGCGCGATGTTTGGCAAGCAGGTTGGGCATATCCATGCTGACAAGCTGTCCCTGATCAACAATGACCCGGCCATTGATAATGGTGTAGTTGGATTTGATCGGGCCACAAAATAACAGCCCCGCCAGCAAATCCCACTGGGCACCAGCAAAATCAATGCCGCTACAATCAAAGGCGGCAATGTCGGCAGCATAGCCCGGTGCCAACACACCAATATCATCACGGTTCAGCACCGCCGCCCCGCCCCTTGTCGCCAGTGCCAGCGCTTCGCGCGCGGTCATTGCATCACCGGTTTTCATCACCCGTTGCAACAGCATGGCTTGGCGGGCCTCATTCAGCATATGCGCGCTGTCATTCGATGCAGATCCATCGACACCAAGCCCAATTTTGACGCCAGCATCCAGCATTTCACGAACCGGCGCAATGCCACTCGACAAGCGCATATTAGAACAGGGGCAGTGGGCAACACAGGTTCCGGTGCGGGCAAATAAATCAATCTCGCCCGGGCTTAATTGAACACAATGCGCGTGCCAGACATCGTTGCCGGTCCATTCAACAGCCTCGATATATTCGCCCGGACGCATCCCAAAGCTGGCAACGCTATAGTCGATATCTTCCCTATTTTCGGCAAGATGTGTATGCAGGCCCACCTGATAGGCCCTTGCCATATGGGCAGTTTCGCGCATCAGATCCATGCTGACCGAAAAAGGCGAGCAAGGCGCCAGAGCCACCCTTTGCATGGCGTAACGATCGGCATTGTGGTGGCTTTCGATCAATCGTTGGCAATCGGCCAGAATAGACGGTTCAGCCTCGGTCAATTGGTCGGGCGGCAAGCCGCCATTCGACTCGCCAATACTCATCGAGCCGCGGGTGCCATGAAACCGCATTCCAATATCAGCGGCGGCGGCGAACGAATCATCAAGCCGTGCCCCATTTGGATAGAGATAAAGATGATCAGATGATGTTGTACACCCGCTCAAGACCAATTCGGCCATGCCTAATGCGTTTGACCAGTAAATATGTTCAGGCCCAAGATTAGACCAGATCGGATAGAGTGTTTGAAGCCAGCCAAATAGCGGCGCATTTTGCGCTGCTGGCACGGCGCGTGTTAGATTTTGGAACATATGATGATGCGTATTCACCATGCCCGGTATCACCACATGACCGGTCATGTCGATCACCATATCGGCGCTATCTGGCAGGCTGCCGCTATCACCAACAGCCTCGATCACCCCGTTGCGCGCAAACAAGCCCCCATTTCTAATCTCACTGCCACAATGATCGCCCGGACGGCCAACATGGCTTGCTGGCGGCTGCGACTGTGCGTCGAATGCCCCCATAGTGCATAATAAATCTGCATTTTTTAACAGAAGCGTTCTATCGGTCATATTCTATCCTGCTTTGCCACTGGTTCGGGGGGCGCCACTGATTCGGGGTGTGCTATCCATTTTGACGCGCTATTCATTTTTGCTTGGCGCAATCATGCCGCCAAACCTTGCGATCTGGCGGCATGATGATCTTTGCTTATAATGGCCTTGCAGGTTTGGTCCCGCAAGGCTCTTTTTTTTTCTAGCCGATATCCGCTTTATCAGTCGCTATCCGATTTATCAGTCAACATCTTCTGGGATCAACAGGTTCAAAATTACCGAAATCGCAGCAGCGGGTAGTAAGCCTGACACCATCAGCATTTCCAGCGAATCTGGCAGGTGCTGCATTGATTTTGGCACGGCCTGAAGGCCAAGACCGATTGAGAGTGACATCGCCAGAATAATCATGTTGCGACGGTTCCAGTTCACATCTGACAACATATTGATGCCAGCGCTGACCACCATCCCGAACATCACTATGACACCGCCGCCAAGCACCGAGATTGGCATCGCCGCGATGATGGCACCAACCTTTGGAATAAGGCCGCAAGCCACAAGGAACAGGGCACCAAGCGTAACAACGGAACGGCTCATCACACCGGTCATCGAGATCAGCCCAACATTCTGGCTAAAGGATGTGTTCGGCAAGCCGCCAAAAAGACCCGCAACAAAGCTGCCAAGACCGTCAGCATAAGTGCCGCCAGCCAGCTCTTTATCCGTGGCTTCGCGGTTTGCACCACCTTTGGCAATTCCGGAAATATCACCAACCGTCTCAATCGCACTGACAACCGACATCAGACACATGCCAATAATCGCATAGGCACTGAATTCAACGCCATATTTGAACGGTTGCGGGATGGCAAACCATGCCGCCTTTGCAACGCCGCCAAAATTGACCTGACCGGTTAGATAGCCAACGATGTAACCGGCGATCAGGCCGATCAGAATTGCCGCTGATGACATTGTGCCACGGGTGAAAAACTTGACGCCAAGCGCGACAAATATCACCACCAGAGCAAGGCCCCAACGGCTGAGATCACCCCATTCAGGCGCATTCATCTGAAGCGCTGCAGCACCGCCAGCCGCATATTTGATGCCAACAGGCAGCAATGCAAGGCCGATTGCAGTGATCACAATACCGGTTACCAGCGGCGGGAACCAATGGCGAATACGGCCAATAACACTGCCAAGGAAGGTGTGAAACAGGCCGGCAACAATCACCGCGCCAAACAGCGTGGCAATGCCACTGGTTTTGACAATGCCGATCATAATCGGAACGAAGGCAAAGCTAGTTCCCTGCATCACAGGTAATCTTGCGCCAACCGGACCAAAGCCGATTGTCTGGAATACGGTTGCGATGCCGGCAAATAGCATCGCCATTTGCACCAGAAACACCATATCTTCACCGCCAAACGCAAAGCCAGCAGCACCAGCGATGATAATCGATGGTGTTACATTGCTGGCAAACATTGCCAGAACATGCTGAATGCCAAGGGCCGTTCGCGGCCCAAGCGGTATTTCATAATTTGGATCTTTTAGTTGGTCGGACGTGCCAATATCTGTATTGGACATGCTAAATTTCCCCTTTAGTTGGCCAATAATCCAAAGCGTAGGGCGAAAAAGGCATACTGCAAGATAAATCGTACGGTTATCGCCAGAAAATTAGAAATTAAAATCATATTTTATCAGGATTTTAATAAATTTTTTCATGGATCATTTTGATGGTTTGACCCGGTCTAATCATCTGGCTAGCAATTTTGGTGAATAGGCAGTATGAGACGAACAGGATTGCACTTTAACGGTGGCGATCACCTAGACACCAAAACAGAAAAATATTGGAATACCAAAACAACCGAACACCAACGCATTCGAACGTCGGCACATTGGCATAGTAGGGCCGCGGCGTTCATCCAAGCAAACACGTCAGGTGGCGCGCTAATCGAGGGTCAATTTGAATCCGATCAAGGCCCGATCAAAACCAATGAAATAAATATAGTGATCAAGGAGACAGGAAATGGGTTATGCAATGGCAGCCGCCAAACCGGGCGGATCTGAGGTTCTTCATAAAATTGATCTGGGCGATTTGACGCCAGGCGCCAATGAAGTGCTGATCAAACATGATGCAATTGGTATCAATTTCCTCGATATCTATATCCGCCGGGGCGCTTATCCATGGCCGGTTGAAAATGACCTAATTCTTGGGTCTGAAGGTGCAGGGGTCATCGAGGCAGTGGGCAATGAGGTGACTGGTCTGGCGGTTGGTGATCGGGTTGGTTACACGCTGGCGAATGGCGCCTATGCAACGCACCGGCTTATTGACTCTGCCTATGTTGTCAAATTGCCGGATAATGTGCCAAGCGATCTAGCGGCATCAATCATGCTAAAGGGGCTTACCGTTGCCTATCTGATCCATGACAGCTTTGCCGTCAAACCGGGTGATACTGTGCTGTTTCATGCGGCGGCTGGCGGCGTTGGCCTGATTGCAGGTCAGTGGCTAAAGGCGATTGGGGCGACCACGATTGGTACCGCTGGCGGTGCAGAAAAATGCGCGCTGGCAAAGGAAAACGGCTTTGATCACGTGATTGATTACACAACCACCGATTTTGAGGCGGAAGTGATGCGTCTGACCAACGGGGTGGGTGTGGATGTGGCCTATGACTCTGTTGGGAATGACACGATGGCGCGTAGCATCACCTCAACCAAGCGGCGTGGCACGATCATCGCTTTTGGCCAATCATCTGGTGCCTACGCCGATTTCAAGATCGGTGATCTTGCCAAGGGATCATATTATCTCAGCCGCCCAACCCTGTTTCATTTTGTTGGTGATCGTGCATGGCTTGATGCCGCGTCAGCAAAACTATTCAAGGTGGTGACCGACGGTACGATTGATGTCTCGATCAACCAGCGTTTTGCGTTGGAAGACGTGGCTAAGGCGCATGATGCGTTAACTGGCCGTGCGACAACTGGCTGCACGGTCCTAACCGTTTAAACCGGATCTGAATTTCACAATCGGAAAAAAACTAGATGTAAAAAAGGGGCTGCCGGCGGCAGCCCCTTTTTTATTGTTAGCTATTTTGCAGCACATTTATTTGGTGGGCACGAAACCGCCCCAAAATATTATGCGCCTTGCTGTGGCCGCATATCGCTTGGGCTAATGCCGGCAACTGCGACTGGCTTTTTCATTGCATCGCGGCGGAACGGCTCGCCAAGCTCTTGGTTCAGCATCACTTCGATAAATGTGGTCACGCCATCATTCATCTGGGCGTCAACCGCCTTTGCCAGTGCGTCACGCAGCTCGTCCATCGTTGATACGGCAACACCTTCGACGCCGCACGCTTTGGCGATGCCAGCATATGAGACCTGCTGGTCAAGCTCGGTGCCAACAAAATTATCTTCAAACCAGAGGGTTGTGTTGCGCTTTTCGGCGCCCCACTGGTAATTGCGGAAAATAACCATGGTGATCGCTGGCCATTCTTCGCGGCCGATCGCTGACATTTCATTCATCGAAATACCGAAGGCACCATCGCCAGCAAATCCAACGACCGGCACATCGCGGCGACCAATTTTCGCGCCCATGATTGATGGCAGACCATAGCCGCACGGTCCAAACAGACCAGGCGCAAGATATTTACGGCCTTCTTCAAAAGTCGGATAGGCATTACCGATTGCGCAGTTATTGCCGATGTCAGAAGAAATGATCGCGTCCTTTGGCAGCGCTGACTGAATAGCGCGCCATGCCATGCGTGGAGACATTTTCTGTGGCTCACGACCGCGTGCACGCTCGTTCCAAGTTGTTCCCGGATCATCATCCTCATGATCGAGGGATGTGAGCTCTTGCGCCCATGCTGATTTCGTTGTGGCGATCAGTTCCTTGCGACTGCTGCGGTCGGTGTCACCAGCGGTGCTTGACAGCTTGCTTAATATGCTCGTCGCAACTTTCTTGGCATCGCCAACAATGCCGACAGTGACCTTCTTGGTCAGGCCAATACGATCGGGGTTGATATCAACCTGAATGATCTTGGCGTCTTTCGGCCAGTAATCAATGCCGTAACCAGGCAAGGTTGAGAACGGGTTCAGCCGCGTTCCCAATGCCAAAACAACATCTGCCTTGGCAATCAATTCCATGCCAGCCTTTGACCCGTTATAGCCAAGCGGGCCAGCAAAAAGCGGGTGCGAGCCGGGAAATGCATCATTATGCTGGTAACCACAGCAAACCGGCGCATCAAGACGCTCAGCCAGTTTCATTGACGCTTCGATGGCGCCACCGATTACCACGCCGGCACCGTTCAGCAATACAGGGAATTTGGCGTTTGACAGCATCTCAGCCGCTTGATTGATTGCATCTTCACCGCCTGATGGCCGCTCAAACTCAACGATGGCCGGCAGTTCAATGTCAATAACCTGTGTCCAGAAATCACGCGGGATGTTTATCTGGGCCGGTGCTGAGGCGCGCTTTGCCTGCAGGATGACACGGTTAAGCGTCTCGGCAATGCGCGATGGGTCGCGCACTTCTTCTTGATAAGCAACCATGTCTTTAAATAGGGCCATCTGCTCGACTTCTTGAAAGCCGCCTTGACCAAGCGTCTTGTTCGCCGCTTGTGGGGTGACCAACAATAATGGTGTGTGGTTCCAATAGGCGGTTTTAACAGGGGTTACAAAATTGGTGATGCCCGGGCCGTTCTGCGCAACCATCATCGACATTTTGCCGGTGGCGCGGGTAAAACCGTCAGCCATCATGCCTGCATTACATTCATGCGCGGCGTCCCAGAAGGTAATACCGGCCTGCGGAAAGAGATCAGAAATCGGCATCATGGCAGAGCCGATAATGCCAAAAGCATTTTCAATGCCATGCATTTGCAGAACTTTTACAAACGCTTCTTCGGTTGTCATCTTCATGAGTTGTCACCCTGTCGTTACATCAAGTTACAGTTAAAACATATGGTCGTCAGTTATTTAGGCTCGATCAAGACAATCACGGCTTTGACAAAGCGTGCCTGATACGAACCGGAAACCCGAATTTCATGGTTGTACTATCATTTTTCGGCGAAGCCAAGCCGACTTTGGTACCAGTTATAGCTAAATTTAGATCCAGTCAAACGGGCTTGCTTTTTTCCAAATCTAGGCGAAGATATTTTTTTGGGCAGGTCAAAAAATGCTGGAGTGTTCGGCCAATCAAGTCGCCAATCAAGTCACCAATCTAATCATTGTCACTATAATCGCAAGATCTTGACAGATGGCGAGGACAGCGCCTTGGCATTGTTTGTCCATAAGGGGGTAGGGTTTTTTCATGAAGGTAGTAGCGTTAGCACCGGCCATGGGCGCCGAAGTCACCGGCGTTGATCTCAGTGCATCAATTGACAAAGTTTTCATTGACGAGCTTCGTGCGGTTTGGCTCGAGCATCAGATGATTGTAATTCGCGGTCAGGACATAACGCCGGCCCAACAGCTTGCTTTTGCTGCTGCCATTGGCGAGCCGGATATCTATCCGTTTTTAACCGGACTTGATGGCTTTCCGATGATCACCGAGGTGTTAAAAAAGGAAGATGAAAAAGTCAATTTCGGTGGCATCTGGCATTCCGATACGACCTATCAGAAATGCCCGCCAATGGCGACTTTGCTCTATGCCAAGGAATTGCCGCCACTGGGCGGTGATACCCTGTTTGCCAGCCAATATGATGCATATAATCAATTATCAGACTCGCTTCGCGCGGTGCTGGACGGTTTATGGGCGGTCAATGCAGCCGGCAAGAAACGGGTAAGTTCTACCCGCAGTGAGCGGATCAAGGATTCGGGAAGCGGTGTTAATCCCGACGATCTGGTTGGTATTCATCCGGTTGTGCGCACCCATCCGGAAACTGGCCGCAAGGCGCTGTTCGTCAACCCGGCGCATACGGTCGCCTTTGATGGCTGGAGCGAGGAAGAAAGTCGTGGGCTTTTGGATTACATTTTCACCCATCAAATTTCGCCAGAATTTCAGTGCAGGTTGAAATGGCAGGTTGGCGATGTGGCCTTTTGGGATAATCGCTGCGTCCAGCATTATCCGCTGAATGACTATCATGGTTATCGCCGACTGCTGCACAGAATCACCTTAAAGGGGGATGAGCCGCGCTAGTTTTAGCCTCTATCAAGAGCCAATTTTTAGACGGTGATCATTTTTGTCGTGATTGGCTTTGGTTTTTTTTTCAATTCATACCATATCGTCCTTGGCAAGCCGGTGGAAATGTCGCATGGTTGTACACAACAACAACGTTCGATTCTGGGAGGAATTATAGAATGTATAAGAAGTACAGCGTAGCTATGGGCGCCGCTCTTGCGGTAGGGCTCGCAGGAATAGCTGGTAGCGCGATGGCAAAAGTCGAGGGGGATACTATTATCCTTGGTTCAGCAATCTCTCTTTCAGGGAAATACTCCACAAACGGCTTGCACACGCAAAAGGGGTATGATTTTGCTGCAAAGAAAATCAACGACGCTGGCGGAGTAAAGGTCGGCGGTAAATCATATAAGCTTGCGATCAAGTACTATGACGACGAATCTGCAGCATCGCGTGCGACGCAGCTTGCCGAGCGCTTGATCCAGCAGGATGGTATTCAGTTTATGCTCGGACCATACTCAACGGGCATGACCAAAGCCGTTGCGCCCGTAACTGAAAAATTTAAAGTGCCGATGGTTGAGGCTGAGGGTGCATCTCGTGCGCTGTTTACGCAGGGCTACAAATATATGTTTGCAGTGCTGTCTACCTCTGAATATTACTTGGCGCCAGTCCTTGACTTGGTGGCCCAAAAAGCCAAGTCGGGTTGGAAGGCTCCGAGTGATCTGCGAATTGGGATGGCCTTCGAGAATGATGGTTTCTCGCTCGATGTGCGTGCGGGTGTTCTTGATGTTGCAAAAAAATACAATATGAAGATCGTTATCGATGACAAGTTGCCGGCTGATTTGTCGGATATGTCGGCAACCTTGACCAAGTTCAAAGCGTTGAAGCCTGACATTCTGCTTGTTTCTGGTCACTCCAAGGGTGCAGCCACTGCAGCTCGCCAGATTGAAGAAATGAAGGTGCAGGCTCCGGTCATTGCGATCACGCACTGTGAGGCTGCAAAAGTTCCCCAAAAGTTTCCAAAGGCCGCTAATGGGATTCTTTGTCCAACGCAGTGGTTGAGTAACCTGCCAAACAAAGAGGAAATCTTCGGCGATGCAGGTACTTACGACAAGGAGTTCAAAGCTGCCTATCCAGAGTATGCGGCCGAAATTCCTTATCAGACCACTCAGGCTTCTGCTGCTGTGTTGGTGTTCAAGGATGCTTTTGAAAGAGCCAACAGCTTTGACCGTGATGCGGTTCGCGATGCACTAGCTGCAACAGATATGGACACCTTCTACGGCCCAATCAAATTTGCGCCGGAAGGTAACAATATCGCCAAGCCAATGTATTATCGTCAGATCAACGCTCAAGGTGGCTATGATAACGTAGTTACCTTTAAGGATATGGTTCACCCCCGGAAAGTGGACTACTAATACGTTATCCGACTAAAAGTTATCTGCTCGATGCAGGAAAAAATAGAAAGTCCGGCCGTTAGTCGGGCTTTCTTTTTATAATCCGTTATGCTAATCACCGCACAAAGTTTGCTATCCAGCTAGGGTAACTGGATTAACTGCGTTTTTTAAAATCATGAGTGGCCGCAACATGAGCTTGCGGGTAACATGTCTCTGAAATAATAGAGGACCTCGTTGAATGTTAGATAATTTACAATTGCTGTTCGTTCTTGCCCCCGTGATGAACGTGCAAATGATTTTTGATGGTATCTTTATTGGTGCTGTTTTCGCGCTCGCGGCGTATGGTCTGGCGCTTGTTTGGGGTGTCATGAACGTTAAAAATCTTGCTCAGGGAGACTTTGTTATCCTTGGAGGATTTTTGGCTTTTACATCGAATAATATGGGTATTCATCCCGTGTTATCGTTACCATTTGTTGCTGTAATTATGTTCATTTTTGGCCTGGTCGTTTACCAATTGGTAATCAAGCGGGTGATAGACAACGACATGTTCGTATCTTTGCTAGCGACGTTTGGCTTATCGTTGTTCTTGCAACAGGTAATGAACCTGATTTATGGGCCTGAAGTGCAAACTGTTGACTCGCACATGTACATCGCGACTATGTTCGACGGCTTTGTGACTGTGCCAACAGTAAAGATCGTGTCTCTGGGCTTGGCAGCTGTTTTTGCGACAGCAATTATCATATTTATGAAGCGATCTCGGATGGGTCAGGCCATCCGTGCCACAGCCCAGGATGCAAGAGCAGCGAGGGTGCTGGGCATTAATACAGATAGGGTTTATGCATTCACTTATGCATTAAATGCAGCTATTTGTGGTGTTGCTGGTGTCTTGGTCTCGATGATTTGGGTTATCCAGCCTTTCTACGGGATTGTGTACTCGTTACGTACATTTGCTATCGTAACGGCAGCTGGCCTGGGTAATCTTCCTGGTGTAATCGGGATGAGCTTTGTTCTTGGCTGGGTTGAACAATATGCCGGCATCATTGCTGGCGCTGAGTGGCAAATAGCGGCAGCGGTGTTTGTGCTGATTGGTGTTCTCTTATGGCGTCAGATTCAAATGCGCCGTCAAAGACAGGTGGTTCGGTAAGATCATGAATGAAAAAATCGCTTATATAGGGCTCGGCGTCTTTGGTGTTCTCGGCCCGTTCTTGTTTCCCGATTACACGTTGCAGATAGCGATGTTGTGGATCATGGTCCTCATGGCATCCACTTGGGACATTACCGGTGGCCAGATGGGTTATAACTCTCTTGGTAATATCACTTTCTTTGGCGTTGGCATGTATATTTCCGCTGCTGTGCAGGTGTCGATGTTCTATGACCTGGCTGACTACACCGCTTCTTATGGAGCGATTAAACCGGTTTTTACTGAGGCACAATACTACACCGGACTAAGTATTGGGATCATTGCAGCTGGGCTGGGATGTGTTGCGTTGTCTTTGTTATTAGGTCTTGCGGTGTTTGGCTTGCGTGGTCCTTATTTCGCAATCGGGACTTTGGGGGTTGCGGTAGCGGCACGTGAAGTTGCTGGCACTATCGATACGATTGGCGGAGGCGCGGGTATATCCATGCCATTCCTTCCGCTGCCCATTGAATACCGCTCAGCTTTTTTCTACGTGCTTTGCTTTGTTTTGGCTGTGTTGGCACATTTTGTTATTAGATGGTTGTTTAGCACTCAGTTTGGTTTGGCGGCGAACGCTATCCGAGATGACGAGGATAAAGCTGAAGCGATGGGTATTCCGACCTTGCGTTACAAACAGGTGGGGTGGGCGATTGCCGCATTCTTCATGGGGTGCATGGGGGCGGTCTTTGGTAACATGGTCGGCTACATCGAGCCGCTTGAGGTAGCTTTCCCAGTTGCTACATTCGGGATTTTTATGGTGGCGATGTCCCTACTTGGCGGTAAGGGTACATTGTGGGGCCCTGTGCTCGGTGCCATTTTGTTCCACATTGTCAAGGAAACCACTTGGACATATTTGCTCGGTTTGCAATGGGTTGTCCTGGGTCTGATACTCATTGTCAATATCGTGTATTTCCAGCAGGGCATTATGGGGTGGCTGCAGGCGAAATACCCAGAAAAATTTGGCATTGTTGTCGATCGTTCAAACACACAAACGAAAGAGGAGGCATAGATGGCTGATCCGATTATCGCAGTTGAAAACGTCTCTAAATCTTATGGTGGTGTTAAAGCTAACGTGGATATATCGATGGCTGTTGAGCGTGGCTCAATAACAGGCATTATAGGTCCGAACGGCTGTGGCAAGACAACATTGTTCAATTCGATTGTGGGATATCATCCAATTGATAGTGGTTCGATCAAATTTGACAATACCGAAATATCAGATCTACGTGTTGGCGATATTGCACGTCTTGGAATGTTGCGGACTTTTCAGCAGACCCGCATTTATAGCAAGATGGATTGTGTTGATAACATGCAGATTTCGGTATCGCACCGAGACGGTTCGAAAAACTCTATGTTTGCCAGTCGTCGTGGTGAAATACGCGACCGTGCTGAGCATTTGCTTGAATTTGTCGGTCTTTATTCCAAGCGGAATCTGATCTCTGGCGATTTGTCCTTTGGTCAGCAAAAGCTGTTGGAATTTGCGATGGCATTGATGAACGAGCCAAAAGTGCTGCTTCTTGATGAACCTACTGCCGGTATCAACCCGACATTGATCAATGGATTGATTGACCGGTTAAGACGGGCGAATGAAGAGCTTGGCATCACCTTATGTGTGATCGAACATAATATGCGGGTGATCATGAACCTGGCATCGCACATCTATTGCCTGTCAAACGGCAAGATGCTGGCGAGTGGCAAACCAGAAGATTTGCAGAATGATCCACGCGTTATTGACGCGTATCTTGGAGGGCACTAATGGCCAAAGAACCTGTGAAAAAGACTGCTGCAAAAGCTGCGGCTACAAAAAAGGCACCAGTAAAAAAGCCAGCCGCCAAAGCAGCTTCGCCAAAGAAAGCTGTTAGCAAGCCAGCCGTGAAAAAGGCTCCAGCCAAAAAAGCTGTAGTTAAGAAAGCTTTGGCTAAAAAAGCTCCAGCCAAAAAAGCTGTGGCAAAAGCAGCAGCGGTGAAAAAAGCGCCGGTAAAAAAAGCCGCCGTTAAAAAAGCGTCGGCAAAAGCGGTAAAAAAGACCAAAAAGAACGTTAGCGGCTATGGCGGCGGTTCGGTTGATGTGGTGATGTCGGTTGATCAGGTTGCCCGCGAAGCAGCTTCGATTGCGGCCAACGCACCCACCAGCAAGGAACTGGAAAAGCTGGCTAATAATGAGAATTATCTGACCATCAACAACCTTCGGGCTGGCTATGGCAAAATGGAAATTTTGCATGAATTCAGCCTGCGCATTGGACGCGGTCAGTCATTGTGCCTGATCGGGCCGAATGGTGCCGGTAAATCAACCGTGCTGCATTCGATCTTTGGCTTTACCAATATCTTTTCCGGCTCGATCATCGTTGACGGGAAAGACGTAACAGCGTTGACTCCATCGCAAAAACTGTCAGAAGCAGGCATTGCATACATCCTTCAGGATAAGTCAGTGTTCCCGCAAATGACTGTTGAGGAAAACTTGCTGATGGGTGGCTTTTTGAAAGACCGTCCAGCCGAGGCAAAAGCTGCTGCTGAAATGGTGTTTGATAAATATAGCCGTCTCGCTGATCGCCGTGACAAACCTGCAGGGGTTCTCTCGGGTGGTGAGCGCCGTCTGTTGGAAATTTCTCGGGCGTTGGTCATGCAGCCGCAGGTTCTTCTTGTTGACGAGCCGTCAATTGGTCTTGAGCCGCGCTTCATCGACATGGTGTTTGAAATTCTTGATGACCTTCAAAAGAAGGACGGCAAGACAATCATCATGGTTGAACAGAATGCCAAAAAAGGCCTGGCCTTTGCCGATATTGGCTATGTTCTTGTGTCGGGTGAAACGGCGATTGCCGATACTGGCAATGCATTGCTGGAAAATCCGGACGTTGGCCGGTTGTTCCTTGGCGGCTAAGCCCGACCAAAAAGCAAAGATTAAGAGCATCGCAAGGGCTTTCCTGCGGTGCTTTTTTTTGGCGCCGCCCACAAACCCACAAATCCACAAACTCAAAAACGCTTGGCAAGCCAGCAATTACATGACGACAGGCTTGTGATAAATGGTACCTACTGATCACCCGAAAAGACTTTTGGCTCTTGTCAGTTTTGCTGGAATACTGGCGTTGCTCAGCTTTGCCTTATGGCCGGTTTTTCTTATCAGCCTTGGGCAGGAATGGGGCCTTAGCAATACCGATATTGGTTTCGTCAGCGGTGCCTATTTTATAGGATATCTGGTGGCAACGCCAATTCTGGTAGGGTTGACTGACCGGATTGATGCACGGCTGGTCTTTTTGGGCGGCTGTGCTTTTGGCGGGGTTGGCTGTCTCGGCTTTGGACTAGTGGCCGATGGTTTCTGGTCTGCGTCATTAACATGGGCTTTGGTGGGGGCTGGTCTTGCCGGCACCTATATGCCCGGTTTGCAAATTCTAAACGCCCGGCTGGATGATGCGGCACGGGTACGATCGGTGCCGTGGTATACGGCCTGCTTTGGCATTGGAACCGGTGCATCATTTGGCGTGATGGGGACAGTTCTGGCCTTTGCTGACTGGCAGGTTGCGGCCTATCTTGGGGCGGGCGGATCGGTGCTGGCGGCATTGCTTGTGCTGTTTCAGGTTCAAGCCTGCCCACCGGCGCCATTGCCCGCCAGCCAGAAAAAACGCCATCCACTGGATTTGCGGCCGGCCTTCCGCAAACCGGTTGCGCTTGGCTATATTTTTGCCTATGCCACCCATACTTATGAGCTGTTTGCCTTTCGGACATGGAGCTTTGCGCTGCTGGTTTTTCTGGCAGGTCGCGCCGATGGTGGTTTTGGGATTGGTGCTGTGACCACGATTGTGAGCCTGATCACGGTTACCGGGATGTTGGCATCATTGCTAGGCGCCCAAATATGCCTTGCCTACGGACGGCATCGGGTAATTGCGCTGATCGGTGCCACAACCGCTCTGGTCAGCCTGCTTGTGGCTTTTAGCCTTACCGGGCCGGTCTGGTTAGTGGTGCTGGGATTGTGGGTTTACAATGGCTTTATCATGCTGGATTCGGGCGCGTTGACAACGGGAACAGTCGAGGCAGGTGATCGGCATGATCGCGGCGCGCTGCTGGCGGTACATTCGATGATTGGCTTTGGCGGCGGCGCACTTGGCGGGCCTGTCGTTGGTTATGTGCTGGATCAGGCTGGCGGTGCTGACATGATTGGCGCCTGGTTTTACGCGCTGCTCGCAATGGGGGCGGGGTCGGCGATTGTGTTTATTATCCAGCGACATTTCTGGCGCCGGATGGCCTAAACCGTCCAGCGCCATATTTGCAATCTTCAGATGGCTAGCAACGGTGATTACCGGCGCCGCTTTAGTGTGCCCTGACCACCTTGAGGGTTGGCGCTTTTGCCGCGGCGTGGTGGGCCGACTTTACGAGATTTTGGTGCTGGTGACGTGGCGCGGTCTGCAGGTTTGCCGCGATCAGATGCGGGTTTCTGTGCTGCTGACTTGTCACCGAAATTAGGCCGTTTGTTGAAAGCGGGCTTGCTGCCAAAAGGCTTTTTACCGCGTGCTGGTTTCTCACCAAAGGACGGCTTTGTATTCCGTCCCGGCTTTTGGTCACCGCTTGCAGGCCTGTCGCGGCCAGATGCATCATCACGCCCTTTAAACCGGCTAACACGTTTTTCAAACCCATCGCGTTTTTGAAAGCCATCGCGCTTCGACCAATCATCACGCCGATCATCGCGTCTATCGGACGCATCACGCCGTGGCCGATTATCTCGTCTTTCAGATGTGTCACGCTGTGGACGATTATCGGCGTCTGCCCGCTTGGCAAATGGCCGTGATTGACGACGCTCGCCATCAAACGGCTTGCTGGTGCGGGCTGAATTGGCTGATGGACGGCCCGCTGATGGACGGCCCGCTGATGGACGGCCATCTTGGCGCCGATCAGACGCATCACCCCGTGGCGGATCATCACGCCGATCATCACGACGTGGTCTATCATCGCGCCGATCATCACGTCGGGCACCTTGGCTACGATCACCTTGGCTGCGAGAGCGTGCCCCTTGCGGAGGCCGCCGCCGGCCGCGTGCGGCACCGCCGCTTGCTTTGAAATCGGTAACAGCTGTTCCGTCTAGCTCATAAAGCTCTACCCGTGCGCCAACCGCTGCAATAATAGCTGCCAGCTTATTGCGCTCGTCTGGCGCACAAAATGATAGGGCAAGCCCGCCAAGACCAGCCCGGCCAGTCCGCCCAATGCGGTGAACATAGGCCTCGGGCGTATCGGTAAGGTCGAAATTGATAACATGGCTTAGGCCAGCAACATCAATACCGCGCGCCGCAACGTCGGTTGCAATCAAAGCGCGCAACTGGCCGCTGCGAAAATTGCGAAGCACTTTCTGACGCAAGGTCTGGCGCATATCGCCGTGCAGTGCATCAACAGCGAAACCGCGGACTTCCATAAATTTCGCCAAGGCATCGGCGCGGCGTTTGGTACGCACGAAAATCAGGCTTTGGCCGGTATCATGTTCATTCAGGATGTCGCATAGCCGGTCACGCTTGTCACCCTCGCTCATCAAGGTCACGCGCTGCGTCACCTTATCGGCGGTGATGCCGGTTTGTGGCGCTTTGACATGTGCCGGGTCGGTCAGGAACTGTTTGGCTAGCGTTTCAATTTCGGGCGGCATGGTCGCTGAAAACAGCATGGTTTGCCGGGTGCGTGGCAGGCTAGCGGCGATACGCTTGATCGGTGGGTAGAAACCCAGATCGAGCATATGGTCAGCCTCATCCAGTACAAAATGGGTGATGCCGCTGGGATCAAAGGCACCGCGATCCATCAAATCTTCAAGCCGGCCCGGCGTCGCCACAACAATGTCAACACCGCGGCGTAACCCGCGAATTTGCGCATCATAACGGGCACCACCAAATACGGCAAGATGCCGGATATTCAGATCCGCCGACAATTTACTGACATTCTGTTCAATTTGATTGGCAAGCTCGCGTGTTGGCGCAAGGATCAATGCCTTTGGCGGCTGTCCGGCGCGAACCGCGGCGCTATAGCCAAGATGCGTCATCAATGGCAGCAGAAATGCAGCGGTTTTGCCAGTGCCGGTTTGGGCAAGCCCGATGAGGTCTCGGCCTTCCAGCAAAAGCGGTATTGACATGGCTTGAATGGGGGTTGGTGCAACCAGGCCTTCGCGGGCTAGCGTTGCCAGCATCAATTCGGGAAGGTCGAAACTGTCAAAGCTGACAGGCGGTGTTGGGGCCGAAATTTCGGCAGGGTCTTGATTCATATCTGACATAAGTTTGTTTTCTAGCGCATGGCTTTTCGCGAAGGTAGCATCGCCCCTAGCGCGCCACATCTTTGGCGGTCTTATGCGCCTTGAGACCGCATTTGTCAATGAAAGGAACTTTGCGTATATAAACGGGCGTGAAGATTGCCAGGTAAAACAACCACCTTTGCTGCTCAATGGTCGCTTATCGCTGATGGCTCATTGCTTATTTCTGGCCACTGGCATTCCAAGATAAATTCGGGCATAAGAGGTTTGTGATCCCGTAGCTCATCAGGATAGAGCGACAGATTCCTAATATTTGTATAGATTATAGTGTATTGTTTTAATTACGAAATAATGTGTTGATATTTTTTGTTAATAAATTGTTAAAATTTGCTTTTGTTAAAATCATTTGATATTAGTTAGTTGTGTGGTTTGGTCCGTTAGCTCAGATGGATAGAGCATCAGTTTCCTAAACTGAGGGTCAGAGGTTCGAATCCTCTACGGATCACCACACTGATCATAAAAAATTGATCTGTATCCATCTATGTGATCTCATTTGATCAGAAACCATTTCTGTTCCGAAATGAGATTTAATGGATCGTATTTTTATTCCTACGGTCAATAGAGTTGACCGACAGATCACATATAATGGGTTACCAAAATCACTTCAAAAGAAAGTGACTATGGTTGTCCAACATTGGGAACGACCTCAATACAAATACGATTGTGATTATTTGGTTTTACCTAAGAAGTTGGATTTGTCTGATCCGATGTGTTTACCAAAAAGTAGGGAAATCATTTATAGGGAAGGTAGGAACATCAAATATTCGGTTATTGATGATGATCTTATTTTCAAAAGAAGGAACCAAAAGAGATTTGGATTACCTTCCGATATGGAAAAGAGTAGTAGGTTATGTACCAATAAAGATGTAACCGAAATGTTTAAAACATTTTCCAAATGGTTGGATGATCCAACTGTTACTTTTTGTGGTCCATCACAAATCCAAAATATTCCCTCAACAG
Source organism: Alphaproteobacteria bacterium LSUCC0396 (assembly GCA_041228345.1). Taxonomy (NCBI): domain Bacteria; kingdom Pseudomonadati; phylum Pseudomonadota; class Alphaproteobacteria; species Alphaproteobacteria bacterium LSUCC0396. The sequence goes on from CP166131.1 coordinate 1,786,967, forward strand.
ACTTTTATAAGAACAACCAATCCATCAGTAGTTTTGTCTGTTTCAATGGATCAGATTTTAAAGATGTGTTGGATGATTTACCCACCACTGAAGTGAGGTATGGGGAAGATACGATATTCTTTTTAAGTCTTTTAAGTAGAGGTTTTGGAAATAGAGTTTCCCATTTATTTTGTTTTGGTAATGAAAGTTTAAAAGGAAAAATACCATCGGATGTTTGGGATAAAACCAAATACAACGATGTTTGGAGGGATCATAAGAAGATAGAAAAAATGTTCCCTCAGTTTTTCAAAATCCCATTGGATGAAAATGGAAAACGAATAGAAGGTGGGTTTAGAAATTTCGGTAAGGTCCGAACCTATTGGTCAAAATGTTACCAATCATCTCAGTTCAAATCACAAAAGAGTGGTAAAAAAATGAGTTATAGATTTAGAGGTCACAACCGTATCAACCTCAATGATGATTTAGAAAATGAAATCAAACAACGGTTCGATGATGACAGAGAAAATCGATTTCAACTGTTTTTATTGAGTAGTTCTATTCGGAAGAAGTATTTGGATAAGACTACCAACCAATACACTAAAGAATTTCAAAAATGGTATTCTGACAAAAAACTAACTGACTATTACGGATCATTGTCAAATTTCACCAAATACTGTGGTTGTGGTGAAGTGGTTAATTATGTTGGTACCAAAACATCAGATCCCCAAAAATACCTAAAACAATTACCCTTATCAGTTGGATCACTTTACGAACTTTCGATGGTTCTTAAATCTGATAAAGATCTGTTCAATATCCTTCTTCATTACACACCAAAACGAAAATCAGTTGATGAACCAAAGTTTGATTGGATCACCAAAAGACCACCACTCATTAGATCTAATCAAACTGAAAAGGGTGTGAGAGATTGGAGACAAAAGTGGGAGAATCCACCACCACCGAAACCAAAAAGAACCGATAAACGAACTTTGAAATTTCTTACGATTACTGTGAATGGTGAGTTGTTCGATTTCGATAAAAAGAATGGTGATAAAATCGGATGTGTTGATTTGAATGATGTTGAGAATTTTCTAACTAAGGTTAGGAAACTGATTACCAAAGAAAACGAACATCAATTTCTGATCACAGATGAAATGGAGTATCTCACTGATGGGTACTTCAAACGAAAAGATCAAACGGATGTAACGAAAAATCTGAAGGGTGGTAAAAAAGATACCACTAAGAAATACAAATAATGGGGAAGATAAAGAACAACATCGAAGTAGTAGAAACCACATCATACGATGATTTGGTTGATGAGGTTAATAAGGTTGAGAAATACGAATTAGGTTATCAACCACCAAAACCAAAAGGTAAGAAATCTGATTACCCATTTGTGTTGAAAGTTCATTGTTGGAACATCACCGATACACAAAAATTCTGTGAAACAATCGGTAAATCACTAAGTAGTGATAAAACAAAATTCACCTACACATCACATCAATCAAAAGATCCGAAGTTTGTTGAGAAAAGGAAAAATCCGTTTCCTAAGAAAACCTCACACAAAGATCGAATTGAATCACAACTTTGGAAAAATACGGTTGAGTTTTGGAACGATGGTTGGAGACCCTACATTACCTTTCACATCACCTTCAAAAATCAAAAATCTCATATGGAGTTTACGAAGAAGGTGAAACAAAGGTTATCGTTAAACCTTCCATATATGAACTTTCCTTTTAGAGAACCAAAGAAGTGGAAGTATTGGTGGGTTTGTCGAAGTGAAACGGTGAAACCTCAATATCCAATTTACATAGTTTCAAAGAATAGAGGTGATAGTCGTTTAACCTCAAAGTGTTTGGAACGGTTAGGTATCCCTTATTACATCGTAATAGAACCACAGAATTACGATGAATACAGTTGTATGATCGATAAAGAAAAGATCTTAGTTCTTCCGTATTCAAATAGTGGTGATGGTGTTGGTAGAAGCCGTAATTGGGTTTGGGATCACTCAACCCAAATGGGATTCAAACGACATTGGGTGATGGATGACAACATCACTGATTTCTTCAGATTGTACGGAAATAGAAAACTTCCTATCGGTGATGGTGGGATGTTTAGGGTTTGTGAGGAGTTTGTTGATAGGTTTAAGAATGTACCTATTAGTGGTCTCCAATATGATTTCTTTTGTGTAGATAAAGTACCTCATCCACCGTTTGTTAGAAATTGTAGGATCTATTCGGTTCTACTGATTGAAAATAGTTGTCCTTTCAGATGGAGAGGTAGGTACAACGAAGATACAATTTTGAGTTTAGATGTACTTAAACATAAGAAATCCGATCCATCGTTGTATGAACCACAGTTCGATATCAAAAATTACAAAAAGGATGGTTGGAAAGGAGATCTATGTACAATCCAATTCAATTGTCTACTTCAACATAAATCACCTACTCAAAACTTAGGTGGTGGTAATAGTGATGAGTTCTATTTCAAAGAGGGTACTTACAACAAATCAAAGATGTTGGAGGTCATTCACAATGATGTGAGTAAGGTGGATTGGAGATTTAGTAGGTATCACCATACGGTTAACTACAATCCATTTAAGGGTAATGAACTTCAGTATGTGGACGGTTATGATCCATCAAAGAATAAGAGTGAAACTGAACTTTTTGAGTTCGATAGGGTGAAGGATTACTTCAAAAAATGATTTCGGATCCGAAATGGGAAATTGAGGTTTAGGGAACTAATTTGATGAGATGGGTTTTTCTAATATTGATAGGTGTGTTGTGTTGGGGAGGATTTGTTCAACACACTCACAATGAGGAAGGTGTAAAGGAGGGTGTTGAGGAACTGTTTACAAAGAATGGTTACTCAAACATTGTAGTTAGTGGTGTAAATCTTCCGATATCCTATACTTTCCTATCACAAAAGGTTGTGAGTGAAGTGTTCATAAAAAGGGATGGTAAAGACCAAAAGATTGATGTGACTATCACACCAATAGAGGGTTTCCCTATCATTTCAATATTTCTTCCACCATCATTTTACATAGAGGTAAACAACTTTGAGAATTTAGGTTTGGATTTTCTGAAGTGGTTGTTTGAAAAATAACAACAGAGATAGAAAAACGGAATATGAACAATGAGTTGGTATTACTACATAATCATCTGTGTTCTGTTGATGGTAGTGATCGGATCTCTGAGATCAAACAGATACAAAAAATCCTCCTACTACCAAAGTACTAAAAAATCCCTTTCCCAATTGGATAAAGGTGAATTGGGAGAATATCAAATTTGGGAGGAATTGGAGTGGTACGAAAAAGATGGAGGAAAGTTTCTTTTTAACCTCTATATTCCTAAACCAAATGAAGAGACTACAGAAATCGATGTAGTTCTTATTCACCCTAAAGGGTTCTTTGTCATTGAAAGTAAAAACTACAGTGGTTGGATCTTTGGTAATGATAAAAACCGATATTGGACACAAACTTTACCGATGGGTAGAGGTCGTCAAAGTCACAAAGAAAGATTTTACAGTCCTCTAAGACAAAATGGATCACATATCAGATATCTCAAAAGAGTTCTGAATGAGACTGTACCAATGTGGTCACTGATAGTTTTTTCAAATGAATGTACATTTAAGGGTGTATCAGTTTCATCTGAAAAACGGTTTAGGGTAATTCACCTCAATGAATTGAGATCTACGGTCAAACAACTCATAGATGAAACAGAAGAAGTTCTTTTTTCCGAAGAGGACATCCAATGGATGTATGAAGAACTTTATCCGTTCACCACAGAAGATGAGGAAGTCAAAATCAAACATAAGAGTTAGATCAGATCAACTACTTTCCTTTGAGATTCACTATCACCCTCAATGTATCTTTGAGTAGTTTGTAGTGATCTATGACCTACCATCATCTGAATATCCCTCAATGATCCACCAACTAATGATATCCGTTTAGATGTTTCGGTGATAAATGTTCTTCTCCCACTATGAGATGAACACCCCAATAAACCTAATCTCCGATACCAACTCTGAAACATATTCACTACACATTGAGAAGTTGTGAAAGGTGATCTCTCAGTTCGAACTACAAAAGAGGTATCGATGTTAAAAGATCGGTACATCCGTTGTTGTTGATCCAACAATTCAATGAGATTTTTACGAAGGTCTTTGTTGATAGGTATAATTCGTCCACTGAGACCTTTAGAACTTCTATTAGTAAGATTAATATGATCAGACACTTTACCATCACTATCACAAACCTCTTTCCAACTGAGTTGTGAGATTTCTTTAGATCGAAGACCACCTTTTACGGACAAAAGGAATATGGTTTCATTTCTTAAACCATTCCTTTTTGACCGAAGGTAAGACCTCATCATTTCGATTTGTGATTTATTGAGTGTCTTTGATTGTTTACCTATTCCCATAATTTGTCTCCAAACTGATTATCAAATTATGGTTCCTAATTATATCATCATCAGTTATTTTTAACACCCCTTTTTAGGTATTAAATTACTGAATAAACTCAATATTTTATGAAATCTGATTATACTTTGTAAATTCTATAATCAGTGGTCTATAGTTGGATTAGATACCATTTTTTTTGAGTTGTTTGATGTCTGAAGATCTGAAGTTTACCAACAAACAAAAGAACATTCGTATGGAAGGTGAGGAAGGTAGTACTCAAAACCGATTACGGTATGAACTGTACACCGAAGGTTTCAAACGAATTAAAGAAGGTTTGGAAGAAGAACGATACTTTGAGGTGTGTTGTATTGTTGATTCAATTATCAATGATCGTCTCACAGCATTAATCCAAACAATTAAAAACGATGACGGTATCGATTACACCTACCAATCAGTAGGTATGGTGATACGAACTCTGTTTAAGATTGTTAAAGAAGATAAGATTTTACTATCAACAGATTTTAGGAAGTTGATGAGTAATATTGAACAGATTTGGTTACCTAAACGAAACTTTGTAAGTCATTCGTTTGTTGGTGTTACACCATCCAACATAGATTTGAATTTAGAGGATCGATTACAGATCGTAAAAGAATGTGGTGAATTGGGTTCTAAGTATTGTAGGGATCTGACAACTGAATGTGATAAAATGATTCACATCATCAAAAATTACGGAATTCCATACAAAACCCCATTCAGTAATAGAAAATCAAATACTGAATGGGATACGTAATTATTTCTTTGAACCTACCAAACCTTTTTTCATCCGATTAAGTAGTTGAGAGTCGTTTGAAGAAACACCAATCCCTAATCCACCAATATATGAAAGTAAGTTGTTCTGTTGAGAGATCAGATCGTTCTGTTTCTTTGGGTCAGTTTCAGTTTGAATCCGTTGTGATAAACCCCTCATTTTGAGTACCAAACCACCTACAACGAATTTTACCCATAGTGGATATTTACCTTCATTGATGGTGATAAATTGTTTGAAACTGTACATCTACACCTCCAATACAATGATGGTGTAGTTTTTTTGATTGGTAGTTCGTTTAAGTTCTTTATCGATCTCATCAATTTGTGAGTTATCAACGTAATCGAATTTTCTAATCTTTTTGACCTTCACCTTTTGTACGTAAGAATTGAGTTCTGATTTGGATAACTCAAAATTTTTGTTGGTGATTGGATAGATCATTTCAATTCACCTAACCTACCTAAACCACTGACGTCTGACCAATCATCGTTATGGTAGTCAGATTTTAATGGGATCATTGGTTTGTCATCATCATCAAAGTAACTATCCGTTGATGTAGTCGGTCGTTCTGATGACGGTTGGGTTCTGAATGATTTGTTTTTGTGAGATCTAAGTTTCACATCATTGAGGAGTGATTGAAGTTTATCATCCTCTTTGAGTTGTTGATGTTCAGATCTTAACCATTGTTCCATCAGTGTATTGATGATGGAGGTTCTACTAATTCGTTTGAATTTAACTAAATCATCGAATGAGGTTTTAAGGTGATTTGGACAATAAAAGGTAATGGAAGAACTATTGGTATTCATTTTGACTCCTTAGTAGATCATAAACTCATCCAATGTCATTGGAGGTCGTTTGTTAGGGTAACGTTCATAAAATTCTTCAATGTGATAGGTTTCTAAATATGTATCTTCATCAACTGTTGGGTAGTTGTAGATAAGGACTGAAAAGAAATCGATTAACTGTTGTTCAGTAAAAGTTTTCATATCGTTTTTGAGATATTTGATCAGAGTTTTGAACTGTTTGAACGATATAAGTAGATTTGATTGTAGCCTTTCTTTGATGGTTATCATTATGGGTTTCACATAGAAAATATGTTTCTTAGAGATATAAATAGTTAAGTGTTTACGGAGTACAGATGATCTGTGTTGGTACTGTTCTTCGTTAACAGTTTGATGGTGGGTAGGTGGTTTTTGATAAGGTTGTGATAGACTATTCATTTGGTATTCTTTCGTTTGGTTATTAGATTTTTGATACTGTTGATGAATAAAGTGTTGTTGGTTCCAACACCTTTCACCGTACTTAGAAATGTTGATATCGATTGGGTGGTAGGAAATTTATTTCGACAAACCAATGTGTGTATTTTCCCAATCGATATCAGACATAAGATCGATCTTCGATCTGTCTTTTAAGAGGTAATCTAACCAACCATCAGAATAGATTTTACGAACATCTGTATGGTGATAACCGAATGAAGTCTTTGACCAACATTCGTTGATTACCTCTTTGAATTCATCAAATTGGAGACGATTAGGTTTTTCTAAAATCAAATGAATGTGAGGTCGTTTGGTATGGGGAGAAACTTCCATCACTACAAATGACTTCAATCGTTTTCCGTATCGATGAAAACTGTTTTTGAAGGTGTATTGGTTAATTCGGTTCAGAAAATGTTTGGTGTTTTGTATTGATCTGATCTTATCGTTCCAACACTTAGTTTCATCTTTACCGATGAAGTATTTCTTTTCCGTAAGTGTCACCGACAGTGGTTCGTTGAACTGAACATTCGATAAGAATTCGTAGATTTTTGTTCTTTTGTAATCCTTCTGATCAATCATCTTCTGAAACTTATTTTTAATTACACCTTAATTACCGTTTAATTATTTAGTTAAAATTATTTATATCGGTGGACCGTAGACTTTGGTCTTAGGTGTAAAAAAAATTGTTAAAATTTGGTCAAAATAGAAATCTCATTTCCTTTCCGAAATGAGTTTTTTTCCATTTCGGATCAGAAATGAAAATCAGAGGATCATTGGTGAATCGTAGGTGATCACTGAGTACGGTCTAATGGTAATAATGATGGAAACCATTACTTTTTCGTTAGAGTGACTCTACGATTAAATTAGGGATTGTTAGTTGAACAGAAAATCAATCTTTGAAGGTTGATCTTTGGTGAATGAGTTTTTGGTAACTTCTGAAACAACATTGGGATCTCTGTTTCTGAGATGACCATAATACAATTCAATCATATCGATTGAGGTACCTACATTTGATGATAGTTGGTAGATGTTTACCCCTTCCATCAACCTCATTGTGATGTAGGTATGTCGTAGTGAGTAAGGTGTTCGTTTCTTTCCATCACTATCGACATCTAAACCAACCTTTTGGAGTAGAGTGTTGAAAGAACCTTTGTAGGATTTTATTGGTTTTCCGTTTGGATTGACCAATACACATTCTGAAGGTGATGGTGGATGACCTAATTCTTTAGTTCTAAATTCATAAAGTCGTTTGAAGTATCTTTCGATACCAACATTACAAATTACATCTCTCCTATCGGTTTTACCTTTAACGGTAATTACAACTCTTTCATCACCAATAAGATCTTTAGTTGTGGAGATGTCTGACCACTTCAAACTTCTCATTTCTGTACCACATCGGATACCACTGTTCCCTAATATGAGGACATACTGTTGGGTGTAGAACCTTTGACGGTGAATTCTACTGTTGGGGTGTTTGATCCACTCCCTCATAAATTCATAAAGTTTTCTCCACTCATCTTTGGTGAAGTCAGATCTACTATTGATCTTCAACTTCGGTTTAGGGATTGGTGGGACGGTGGTCAGATATCCTTTTCTCCTACCGAAATCGAAAATCTTTTTGAGTACGGTTAGGTGGTGTCTAACAGTTACATTTGAAAAATTGTTTTTGAACTGAAGTGAAATGAATGAGGTGATCAGATCTTCAGTAATTTCATCAATCGGTGTTTTACCAAAGAAAGGTTTTAGGTGTGATATCGAAATTTGTTTGTTACCATTTTTGTACTGTTCAGATTGTTCTCTAAACAAAACATCAATTTCACCAATCCATTCGTTAACTACTTTTTCAAATTGAGGTGAGGTGATTACTTCACCTCTTCGAATTTTACCTTCCAATTCATAATACAGATCTTCGGAAAATCTTTTACCTTCGTTGAAGTCAGAAGTTTTAGTAGAACGAATTACATACCCTTTCGTATTGGGGATTTTTAACCTAACATTCCATTTGGGATTTTTAAGGTGGGGTCGTCGATACATAACGATCCTACCGTCATTACGGAGATCAACATAATCATCATAATTCTTTGGGGTTTTACCTTCCATACATCAATAGTAATTTAGATGAAGGATTAAGTAAATTTGTTAATGATTTGTTAATAGTGTTTTTGATTGATTTATGGTTGATGTAGTAGTTAAGTTATTGTAAGTTAATGGATATGGTGAGGTTAGGTTTATAGAGAAATATATTCCTAATCTGTAGGTAGGGGGTTCGAGTCCCTCCGGGATCACCACAAGATCAAGCTTGGCCACATGGCTGGCCAAAATGGTTGATTTCAATCGCCCAAACCGTGTTTCATCGGCGAGGGATATGCCGGGTAATGAGGTGGTGAAGATGAGGGTTGGCTGTGTTGGGGCCGGGGTTATGGGCCGTGAAATTATCCGCCATCTTGTAACGGCGGGCCATGATGTGGCCGCGTTTGATCTGGACCCTGTGGCGCTTGCTGCGATTGATCCGCGCGCGGTTGCGGTATCGGGTATTGCCGATCTGGCAAACAGCGCCGACGTGTTTTTCATTATTGTTGCAACCGATGCACAGACAAGTGACGTGGTCACGCAATTGCTGGCGGTTGGGCTTGGTGATGGCGCGGCAATAGCGGTCTTGGCGACCTGTCATCCAGACTCGATGGCACCGCTTGCCAAGGCGGCAAAAGCGGCCGGTATCGGTTTTATCGATGCGCCGGTCTGTTACGGCAAAAAAGGTGCGGTTGATGGCAATCTGTTGTCTTTGTGCGGCGGCGATGTGGCGGTTGTCGAACAGCTGAAACCGGCGATGATGGCCTATAGCCGTGATGTTCTTCATGTTGGTGCCATTGGCAGCGGACAAGTTGCCAAAGCCTGCAATAACATGATGCATTGGGCTGCCTGTGTGGCGAATTATGAAGTTTTGTTTATGGCAAAAAGTCATGGCATTAATGCCCAACATATGCGTGAAATCCTGCTGCAATGTCCGGCCCGCAATACCACGCTGGAACGCTGGGACTCGACAAATTTTACATGGCATGAAAAAGATATGGATGTGGCGCTTGACCTGGCGCAGCAAAGCGGCATTACCTTGCCCTTATTCGGTCAGGTTGACCAGCTTGTGAAAACGCTTGGGCCGGATAAGGTCAAGATGCTGCTTTATGGTAATTCGGCAAGTTACCTTGGTCAGGATTTGGCTGAGACAGCCGCTGATCCAGAAAAATAATATCTATGAGAAAATTTAAATCGTTCCTTTATATGGAACATTGTCCTGTTGACAGGAATTAGTCAGCAGCCTATTCTAAACGCCTGTTTAACGGGAGTTGAAGATGGCAGAAACCACCGAATTTGATGGCAAGAATGAAGTTGTCTGGGAACGCTGGGCGAAAAAACGCACCTTTGTTCGCGCGCTTGAGGGCACATATGGTGAACTAAAGCAGGAACTCTATAGCCAGCCGAGGATCTATAAAACAAGTGATCTGAACTGGAAGGGTGGCCCGCAAAGCTTTGGGAAAAAGGTCATTAACCCGCAAGCCAACAAAATTGCACAATCCATCGAGGCGCATGTCGATGTGTACGCACCGCACGGCTATGGGCAAACCCACGGCCATATGAATTCGGCAGTGTTTTTTGTGCTGAAGGGCAAAGGTCATGATATTCATGATGGCCGCCGGTTGGATTGGGAAGCGGGGGACGCGCTGATTGTCGAGAATGCCTGTGTTCATCAGCATCTTTCAGACTCAGACGATGAAACCTATGTTCTGGTTCTAAAGGCCAAGCCGCTGTTCCTGTTCATGCATATGATCTTTCAAAAGATGGTGCATTATCCGCCAACAGAGCCGGTAGAGGGTTATGAAGGATTTAGCCCACCGGAAAATCTCTGAGGAGTTAGCTCTAAACAAGGCAATTGCCGGTAAGGGCGTGCGCCGGAATTAAATCACGAAGACCCCGCGATGATAGGGTGAGGAAATTATGGATCCAATTACATTTGCAGATGCAATCGAGCGCCAGCGGGCCAAATCCGAGGGCCCTGAAGTTGATTTCTATAAGCAGGCGCTTGAAGCCAGTCAGGAATTTCGCCGCGAATATCAGGATCGGCTGAATGTTGTCAAACACGACCAGATGCCAATGGAACGTTCGGCCGACGGTTTGATCAAACATGTGATCAATGAGCGGATGAACACAAAAGAATGCTGTATCGACATCTATATGCAGTTTATCGCCGCTGGCAAAGCAACCGGAACCAGCCGTCATCTATCGGAAGAAATTGCCTTTGTGATTGAAGGTCGCGGTTATGATCATCATTACGACGTGAATTTCGAATGTGACGAAAAGTTTGTTTGGGAATGGGACACCACCCCGAAAACCTTTGAGTGGGGGCCGGGTGATTTTATTTACGTGCCGCCATATGTTGCGCATAAACGCTTTAATACATCCGATGTCGAGGCGCGGGTCATTGTGGTGAATAGCCGCGTGATGAAGGCGATTGGCCTTGACTGGTTTGACCAGTTGGAACCTGCCGAAGGGTTCGAGGATGTTTGGCAGCCGCCAGCAGACTAGATGACAGATTCTGCTCCATCCCGGCATCGTCAGGCCCGTACTCCTGATGCTGTTTATGTTTCCCAGCGTGCGCTTAACGGTGTGTGGTGGTGAGTGAAGCGCTGCTTGGGCAGGGATTGGCGCTTGCCTCGGCCTTCTGCTTTGCGGTTGCGAATGTATTGATCGCCCGCTCGTCCGGGCGGCGTGACAGCCGCGGCGTGGTGTTTTCAGTGCTTGTCACGGCAGTGTTTGCTGCGGTGATTTGGCTGGCCACCGAAAGCCTCGATATGCAGGCGGTTGCTAGTACGTCATGGTGGAAGGGCGTTGCCCTTTATGCGCTTGCCGGTGTTTTATCGATGGTTGTCGGGCGCAGTTTCCTGTATACATCAGTGCGCCGTCTTGGCGTCGTAAGATCATCCACGGTTAAGCGGATGAATCCGTTTTTTTCATCTTTGCTTGCGTTTCTAATCCTGGGTGAAGCGATCACCATGGTTGGTGCTGCTGGCATGGCGGTGTTGTTATTTGCCTTTTTGCTAATGATGCGGGAAAGCGCAAAAAATCAGCAGACTGGTGATGATGCGCCGCCGCCAGTTTGGGATTACAGCTTTGGTGTTCTCTCAGCGCTGGCCTATGGTAGTGCTTATATTTTTCGTAAATTTGGTATTTTTGAATTACCATATCCGGCGTTCGGCACCTTTATAAGTGCGGTAACGGGTCTTGCCGCGTTTTTGCTGGCGGGGCTTCTCGTCAAATCCTTGCGCGGCCGGCTAACCGGCATTTTCACAGATCTTGATCGCTGGATGATTATGGCCAGCATCGCTGTCTCGCTGGGACAGATTCTGTTCTTTGCCGCAATTGTTTATGAGACTGTGATTGTTGTTGTGATGATCGCATCATTAGAGATATTTATTGCTAGCTACCTATCAATTTTCGTGTTTAGGTTGGAGCGTAAAATGAGCGGCAGCATGGTGGTTGCATCGATTTTTGCTTTTACTGGTGTCATTTTGATAACTCTAGGCTAGGTCCGTTTCATAAAAAACGATGATGTTCTTTTATAAAGAACGCTGTGCCATTGACGACTGATTTTATTTCAGGTTTACTTTTCCATAATAGAAGCGTTACCGCGCCCCGCTGAGCATTTGTGATAGTGGCGGTAGGGATCGTTTATAATGTTTTTTGGGAGGAAAAAATGAGACGCGTATTTCTGACGGGATTACTATCTCTTGGACTGGCGCTGCCAATGGCAGGGCTTTTAAAGGTTGCACCGGCACAGGCCGAGGATGCAGCAAGTTTTTACAAGGGGAAAAAGATCAAGTTTATCGTGCCCTACAAGCCCGGTGGTGGCTATGACGATTACGCGCGTCTTCTTGCGCCAGTAATGGAAAAGTACACTGGTGCTAATATCGAGATTTTGAACAAGGGTGGCGCTGGCGGTATGACAGGGGCGAACGAGATTTTTCGTTCACCAAGTGACGGCCTCACGATCGGGATCATTAATGGTAGCGCGATGATTACCAATGAACTCGCAGAGATCAAAGGGGCCGCCTACAAGGTTGCGGATTACAGTTATCTTGGTCGCGTAACTGCCGATACTCGGGTTATGAGCACGTCAGTCGCAAGTGGCTTTAACACCTATGAGTCGCTAAAGGCGGTCAAAGAGCCATTTAAAGTTGGCGCGACTGGCCTTGGTGGGTCAACTTATGTTGATACTGTGATTATCGGCAAGGTGTTTGAATTCAACCAGCAAGTAATCCATGGCTTTGACAGTTCTGGTCCTATTAGAAAGGCCATGAAGCGCGGCGACCTTGTTGGTATGTGGGGATCTTGGGGCAGTGCGGGTAAGTCTGTAAAAAGTGGTGATAACCAGATTGTGATGCAAAGCGGTAAGAAGCGTCACAAGGATCTGCCAGATACGCCAACCATCCGTGAGCTTGTGAAAGGCCTTCCTAACGCTGACCAAGCGATGAGAGTTGTAGTTGGTTGGGAGGCATTGTCAGCAGTTGGCCGGCCAATTGCGGGTCCTCCTGGTATTCCGGCTGACCGTCTGGCATTCCTCCGTGATGCCTTTGCCAAAGCTGTGGCTGATGACGAATTCCTCGGCAAGGCCAAAAAGGCCAAACGGGCGGTTGATTACGCATCTGGTGAAGAAATGGTTGAGCTGACAAAAGAGGCGACTGATCTAACTGATGACGTAAGGAAGTTATTCGTTGCTGCAATCCGTGGTGAGCTATAATCAGCGCTGATTGGCTATCAAATCTATAGGTGCATCATGCTCGAATGGGTGTGTTGCGCCTATTTTTCTCATCTATTGATAAGTTAATCTGTTTTTACAAATTGTAGGACATTTCATGGGTATCCTAGACGGACTGGTTTCAGGTTTTGCGCAGTCGATCAGTTTTGAGGTCCTGCCATTCCTAATTGTTGGCTCTATATTCGGTATGATCATTGGCATTATCCCAGGTCTTAGCGGGCATTTTGCGATGGCGATGCTGATTCCATTTCTATATAAAATGGATCCGGCACCCGGAATTGCATTTCTTCTTGCAGCGCACGCAACTGTTGCTCAAGGTGGCGGTTTAACTGCCATCCTGTTTAGCACGCCTGGAACAGGCCAAAATGCGGCAACGTTGCTTGATGGCCCGCCGATGCGTGAGCAAGGTAAGGCGGGCGTTGCGGTTGGTGCTGCAATGACATCTTGTTTCCTTGGTGCCACCTTTGGGGCAATTGCGCTGGCTTTATTACTGCCCGTGCTTCAACAGGTTGTGTTGTTCTTTGGTCCACCGGAAATCTTTATTCTGTCATTTCTCGCGCTAACTTTTATCGCTGTACTTGGTAAAGAAGATATGACACGCAGCTTGATAGCTGGTCTTTTGGGCTTGCTGGTGTCAATGATTGGTATTGACAATGTCACCAATCAGGAACGCTTCACATTTGGGTTGCTTGAGCTTTATGACGGGTTGCCATTAGTCCCAGTTATTCTGGGTTTGTTCGCGGTTGCCGAGATGTTTGATCTGTTTGTAAAGGGCGGCAGTCTTGTTGATAAGCAGCATGGCACCCTTAGCGCTGGCCAGACGCAAAAGCAGATTTTTGAGGGTATCGGTATTGCGTTTAAGAAATGGTGGCTGGTGCTGCGCTGTAGCGCAATCGGCACAACCATCGGGATTATCCCCGGTTTGGGTAGTGCGCCAGCGGCTTTTATTGCTTACGGTCATGCAAAACAAACCTCAAAATCAAAGGAAACTTTTGGTGAGGGTAATATTGAGGGCGTAATCGGTGCTGAAGCCGCAAATGATGCGGTTGAGGGCGGGGCACTGGCCTCGACAGTGGCGTTTGGTATTCCGGGTAGCTCGTCGATGGCGATCCTGCTCGGTGGCTTGTTCATCCTTGGCCTTGAAACTGGTGTTGATATGGTTACAACCGAAGTCGATATTGTCTTTGTGATGATCTTTACTGTTATCTTTGGCAATCTCATCGGTACGATTTTCGGCATGTTTCTGGTTAATCCGATTGCAAGAGCAACCTCCATTCGCTCGTCAATCATGGTTCCAATACTGATCGCAGTTGTTGTGACGGGGGCGTTCGCTGCGCAGGGGTCACTTTTCGATATTGTCGTCACATTGATATTCGGGGTTATCGGCTATCTGATGAAAATCCTGAATTATTCGCGGGCGGCGATGTTGATCGGGTATGTTCTTGGCCATGCGGTGGAAAAGAATTTATATTTGGCAACGCAGTTGAAAGGCACGTTCTTCTTTCTTTCACCGATACCGCTAACCCTTTGCCTGATCTCGCTTGGGTTTATTGCCTATAATGTTTATGGGATGATTGCGGATAGGGAGCGCCAGTAAAGATGGCAAAAAATCTGAAAACTAAATCGGCAGCAAATGCTGATGACAAGGTGGTAAATCGTAGCGCACTCGAGCAGGCTGCGCTCCTACTCACTGCTGGCTTTACGCTCGCAGCATTGATTGCCGCAATTGGCTATGATTTCTCATCATCAAGGCCACTCTTTGTAATCCTTGTGCCGCTTATTTTTCTCGTTCTAGTGCAAATCTATCGCACTATGAAACAAGGTGATATTGAAACATCTCTTAACGTAATAAAGGCGGCGCTTGGCGGCCAAATTGTAGATTTTGCCGTTTCGGTGAAGTTTTTCATGCTGCTTTTGGCGCTACTTGTATGTATCTACATCCTTGGCCATTATGCTGGTCTGATCCTTGCGATGTTTTACTTGATCCGCGTGCATGGTGGTGAAAGCATGAAGATATCGCTGATCGTGCCAATTATAACAGCGGTAGCGCTGTTTGCGCTGTTTGAGCTGGTCTTCAGCATCGAGCTGTTCCAAGGTCAGCTCTATCGCTATTTTGCCGGTTATCGGATCTGGTAGGCTGGACGAAACAAACATTAAGGGCACCTGTGCGAAATCTAAGCTGGGCGCCAAAAGTGACAGGGGACTTAGGTGCAGGATCAAGGCACAGGCGTTAAACGCAAATCTTCCAGTGATGGGCCGCGCCTATCTTCAGTAGCGACAGCGATTCGATTGCTTCGTGCATTTGATGGTAACGATGTTGAAATTGGCGTCAGTGATCTTGCAAAACGGCTTGGAATTGCCAAAAGCACGGCGCACCGCCTTGCCAGCACTCTGGTCAGCGAAGGACTGCTTGGCCAGAGCGCACAAACCGGCCGCTATCGCCTTGGTATTGGTTTATTTACGCTTGGCTCAATGGTGCGGTTGCAATTCGACATTTGGTCAGGCGCGCGCAGCCTGCTGACGGATTTGCGTGAGGCAACTGGCGAAAATGTCCGCCTTGCCTTGCGTGATGCGGAAAACATCGTTTTCCTGCATGATTTTGAAAGCCCCCAAATGGTGCGTCTTCGGTCCAGTACGGGTCAGATTAAACCGGCATTTTGTACAGCAGAAGGCCAGTGCTTGATTGCGCATCTTGGTGACAGTGAGCTTGCAAACCTGCTGGCGATACCGCGCCAACAACGCACGCCGCAAACTCTGATTGACGAGACGGCGATCCGCGACCGGCTAGAGTTGGTCCGGCAAAATGGATATGCTGTTGAAGATGAGGAAAGCGAGGAGGGAACCCGCTGTATTGCGGCACCGGTGAGGCAGGCCGATGGCGGCATTGTTGCCTCGATTGGTTTGGCCGGGCCGAGGTTACGGATGAAAAAGCGCCTATTCCCATCATTAATCCCGCAAGTTACCTCGGTTGCCAATCAAATATCGCGGCAAATGGGATATCACCATTAAGCCAGCGGTGCGGCCAGCCTTGGATAAACCGTTTGCCACAAATTGGGTTTTTAAAAGGCAGGCTTATAAATTAACAACCTATTACGCCGTTATCGCCCTGTCAGCATTTCAATTGTAATGACGAGGCTGATCGCTGTTGCAGCGACGCCCGCAATGATCGGCACCGGCAGAACTGATACCATCCGCAGGCGGGCAAAGTTAAAGCCAAGCAATGGCAATTCGTAAATGAACAAGCGGTGCGCCCCAAACAGGCTCCATGAGGTGATAAAGGTAATCACCGCCGCTGGTGTCGCACCGGCCTTTACAAAAACGGCAGCAATCGAAAAGCAGATCACCGGTCCTGCTGGTACTAAAAGTCCGGTTAAAAACGCGATAATAAGTCCAGAAAAGCCCGATCCCTCGCCCAAAAGGCCGCTAATCCATTCGGCGGGGAGTAGTTTTGCACAGAAGCCTGCGGCAATCAGCGCGCAGAACATCCGCGGCACCAGCACGGCGAATTGCTCGATCCAGCGTTTTAAGGCGGCCCCAAAAACCGGATCGGGTGCGCGAAAGGCGGTCACGATAAGCCCAGCCAGAACTGTCAGCATTGCATAGAAGCCAACCCCGAACATTACCGTGACCCTTTTGGTAATTGGCTGGCGTCAAACCGGATCGGTATATGGCGGGCGATCAGTCCTGCAAGAATTGGCAGCGGCATGCTAACGACAAAGCGTACCATTGAAAATTCCGGGCCCATAAAGGGCATATCCCATATTAGAATCCGCTGGAACCCAAGTAATGCCCATGCTGTGATATAGGCGACCAATGCGCCGCGATCAGCCTTTGCTGCGGCCAATACCGCTAATAGCGCATAGGCAGAAGAGGGGCCGCCCGGGGTGATCGTGCCAGCGATTGCTGCAATGATCAGGCCGCGAAGCCCTGATTCTGTGCCGACCAGCCGTGCCATTCGGTCACGCGGCAATACCACCCACAACAATGATGCAACACACAGCGCTAGCACCACGCGCGGCATCATATTCACCAGTAACGTCATATCTTCACGTAAAACCGCCTCGACAGCCGCCATGCCATACATCAGATAGCAGACAATACTGACCAAAATGGCAAAGGCCATGAAGCCAAAGAACCCACGGCCAAATGCCGTTGAGAGAATGCCAAGCCACCAATCGCGATCGCCTAAAAACGCAAACCCTGCTTCAGCCCCGCCGGGCGCACCAGACGCTGTGGCAACCTTGTTCGCACGCTTGGGGCTGTGCTGGATATCGTGAGGTTTTTGCTGATCTGCCATCAATGGTGGTGATCATGGTGATGATCATGCTGTTTTGGTGCCAATAACCGGCGGCTGTCATCATGGCCAGCACTTACGGCGTCAATGGTTGCGCGGTAAAGGTCGGCGCCTGGCGGTAACTGGCCCGCAATAAAGCCGGCCAAGCGTGCCAGTGCGATCGCCTGTGATGCAACAACATCGACCACCTCGGTATCATCTGCCTTGTTCATCTGCGCTGCCATATCGTGCAGCAGATGATTAAAAATCTGCGACATATACGCCGCCCTACCTTCGGCTGTTGCCAGCCCATCAGGCGCTGGTGCGGCGGGTATGGTGTCGCCGCCGATCCGGTTTCGCACAAGATAATGGAACTGGGATAAGATTTCGGCATTTATGCCGACATTTTCGTCAATTTCACCACACATCTTCCTTACTCCCTTTACTGGTTTAGCGCCATCTCCACCCAGCGCGTTTCGATTTGGCTAGAGTGCGTGCCAGTCGCACCTCGGGCGCCGATCACTAGCTATTGATAAACCCAAGTATCGTCAGACTACTGAACCCCAATTGGCCGCCCGTCCAGAAACAAAAGCCAGCCAGCGCGGTCAGGACGATCTTGTTGACGCGGCCCGCCCCGGCTTGGGCAAGAGACAGCGGCATACTTACCACGACCGACAATAGGGCCATGCCGACAATCGCGCCAACGGCAAAGACCAGAATATAGATAAATGCTTCAAAAATCGAATGGGTGGCGGCCACAACTAGAACCAGCAATCCACCCGATCCGGCGGCACCATGCAGCAGTCCGATCAGCAAAGCCAGCAAATGCCCACGCTTGGGATGTTTGTGTTGATGGGCTAGTTGCGAATGCGGTATCGGGGCTGGTTCGGCCTGATGACTATGGGCGTGAAGGTGCTTATGGCCGTCATGCTGGTGCACATGGAAATGCACTTTGCGGACGGCTAAACGGTAAATAGTGTTTAGCCCAAGGCCAATAATCATCGCAGCAACCGTCAATTCCAGCCAAGCTTCGACTCTTTTGTCAAAACTGATGCTGGCAAGGATCACAACGCCGCATATGAGGAGGAGCGCGATCCCATGGCCGATGCCCCACACAACGCCGCGATGCAAGGATGAGCGCAGCCCGCGCCCATTCTGCTTGACTGATGCCACCGCAGCAAGGTGATCAGCCTCCATGGCATGGGTGATGCCAATAAAGAACCCGATCACAAGAAGCCCAAGCAATTCCATTTGGTTACAGATCTCCGATGCGAAGCGCATCAATGGTGGTGGCAATAATGTCTGGATCCTTGGTGAAAATCTGATTTGCAACCTGTGGGCGGCGCCCCGGTTGCTGATGCAGGATAATCCAATTGACCATTATATTGTGCGAACGCGCCGTATCGTAAATACCGGCTGCGGCCTGATCTTGTGATGCGTTTGTTGAGACCATAAGCACCAGATCATGCGCCGAGATTAAGGCTTCAAGGTGGCCAACAGTGCCGCGCTCGTCGCTGAGGGTTAGCTGGTTTGGCGCGTCGGCGGCGAGCCGGTAAACAGGCTGCGATGCAATTGCCGGCTGTGACCGGATTAGATCGGCTGCTGCATCATCAAGCCCCAGAAACAGGGCCCTGCGGTGACGGCTATTTGGATATTGGACACGGAATAGCAACTCGCTAGCCGAGCTAGCCTTTGCACAGCTATGCAATAAAGTTGGCTGAACCGTCTTTCCCATCACGCGCCTATATCTAGACAGTTGTCTGCGGTTTGCCGACTTCTGCTTTGAAATCGTCGGCGCAGGCCTCGCTGAATGGCTGGTCCTTTGGCAGCACCTTTGCCACTGAGCGGACAAGGTGATGATTGGTGTCGCGGCCGGGCGGGGTGACGCCTTTTTCGGTTAAGGCATTTACCGCTTTGCGTAATTTATGGCGCGCCATAATGATGCCATTGTCGGTTGATACCAGATTTTCTTTGGTTCGGTCGACAATCGGGCCCATGCTTTCCTGCAAGCTGGCATCCTGCATGGCAATGCCCCAGACACCGGAATAAAGCTCGCCGCGTTTCTGTGCGTCGCGATCCATGAGATAGTCATTATCTTTGTTCTGCAACGGGCGGAACGTTCCTGGCACATATTGGTTATGAACGCCGTTGCCTTCGATCATATATTGACGCTCTTGATCGGTAAGGGCGCGGGTCGGATGATAATCGTAACTCCATGCCCAGCAATTTTCATCATCAATCGGAATCCAGAAGTGACCATGAACAGGGTGATCACCACGCGGTGGAATCATTGTAAAGCTTGGCATTACCCATTGTGTGATGCGCCAGTAATAATGGCCTTCTTCGGCCATCCGGCGGGCACCGATATAAAGACCGCCTTCTGAATCGACAACTTCAAAGACTGGCTTTTTATCATTGAAATTATATTTGTTGCCAGCTGCACCTTTAAATAACGGATCAGATTTTAGACCTCCTGAATGCAGGAAAGACACATGACTGGAGTCAATGCCGCCTTCCATTGCCTGCAGCCAATTGCTTTCCTGCCAGCGCTTTGAGCTGTAGGTCTGTTCAGCTGGAACCGTGGCAAATTCCCATTTCGGCAGTTCTGGAACATTGTCCTTATCGCCCATATGCGTCCAGAGAATGTCGCCAAGCTTGATCAGCGGATAGGCAGATAATTTGATCTTTTCACAAAAGCCGCTTTCCTCAGGCTCGGACGGCACCTCGATGCAATTGCCGTTTACGTCATATTTCCAGCCATGATACGGGCAGCGGATGCCGCCTTCCTCATTACGACCAAACCATAAAGAGACGCCGCGATGCGCACAGAATTCATCGATCAGCCCGTATTCGCCGTTGCTGTCCCGAAAAGCAAGCAAACGCTCGCCAAGAAGTTTGACACGCACTGGCGCACAATCATCTTCGGGCAGTTCAGATGCGAGCAACGCCGGAATCCAATATTGGCGGAATAAATCGCCCATCGGCGTGCCTGCGTTGGTCTGGGTCAGCAGGTCGTTAATTTCTTTTCTAAGCATCGGTATAATCTCCAAAAACAAACAAGTCTTGTTTCATCCAAATACGATTAAATGATCGTTATGGAAATCACGTTAGACCTAGCGCTTGGGCGGAAGGTCGGGTAGTTCCGCATCATACGCGGATTGCATATTTGCAGCTATTCCGTTCTTTGCCAAGGCATCCGCAAACATCGTTCGCACTTCCTGACTTTCATCGGCATAATCGATCTGGTCGCCGCCAATTCGCTGAGAAATCCAAGCTTTTGGCACGCCCTGCGCATTGCGGATGGCGACGCCTTCATATTTGAAGGCTAAATATCGCGCCGGTGTTGTGCCGGTGTTGAAATGCTGATGATACCACATATTGGGCGGCACAATCATGCTGCCAACTTCCCACTCATACCGGGTTGGCTCTTCGCCTTCAGGCCACATCAGACTATAGCCCTCGCCGGACAGAATGATCACATGCGCACCCGGCCCATGACGGTGACATTTTTTATAGGTGCCAATTGGGAACTGGCTGATATGGCTGTTCATCGAACATTTTGCCAATTGAAAACGGATATGCCCGCCGCCAGCACCGCGCTCTTTGGCTTCGATGAGCGGTAAATTCACCGCATCGGCGACAAAGTTAGTCTCCATCAACAGACCCTTTTGCTCGCCCTGATCAGCGAAATAATCAGGTTCGCCGGAAAAGCGGCCAAGGAAGTCATGCTGGGTTCCAAAAATAAATTCCGGATCTTCGAACACATTCATTAAAGGCGGCATGTTGGTGACTGACACATAGCGCGCAGGCTCGGTGCCGGATCCATTGAAATGCTGATGATTGGCGTTCAGCGGGATGCCAAAAATGGCGCCGGGGCCCCACTCAAACGAGGCTTTATCGCCGCGATCGTTCCAGACCGTTGTCGAGCCGCGTCCGGAAAGAATTAAAATTGTTTCTTCAAAAAGCTGGCGCTGGGGCACGAGCTTGCCGCCAGCCGGAATTTCCATGACATAGCAGTCATTCGTCGTGCGCGATGCGTCATGGTTGATAAAGACTGCATTGCCGCCGCGCCGCGCCCATGGCTTTAACGCGACATGATTAAGATTGCGAACATATAACCCATCGACAATATCAAGGCCTTCATTAGCGATAAACCGCGTGTAAGTGGTTTCTTTTTCGGTACGGAATTTATCGGCTAGCTTGTCCGAAACGATCGCATTTTTTATCATTGATGGGCCTCGATTTATAGGTTTGGGCAGCTGGTTCAACTGGCGCTTGTCCAGCATGATTGGGCTGCTTTTATCTTGGAACGACTGTTATACTATGTTAGAAGTTTCCACCTAGTATGTCAATGGAACATTGGTCTGTATAGCGGAACGAAAGGCAATTCGATGTCGCAGAAAAAACCTGATAATTCGCCTGCCTCGCATACAGTTGCGGACCATGCTTTTGGTGATTTTTTCCCGCATGAACATGACGGCGATGCTGATCACGACCATGATGATATTGATCCGGGCCCGCTTGAGGATAACCCGATATGGCAGCGCGATAATGTGACGCTTAGCACGGTTGGTGTTGATATTGGGTCATCTGGCACACAAGTTATCTTTTCGCAGATTCATTTACAGCGGCTGAATGATTCGCTTGCCAGCCGCTATGTGATTGTCGATCGGGTCACTGATTTTGAATCTCCGGTCAGCTTTACCCCGTTCATCGATCAAAAAACCATTGATGCGGTTGCCTTGGGACGGATCATTGATGCCGCATATGCCGAGGCGGGTATCCTGCCGCGACAGATTGATATTGGTGTGGTGATTCTGACCGGTGAGGCGTTACGCCGTGATAATGCGGCGGCGGTCGCCGAGGTTATTGCTGAAAAGGGCGGTGAGTTTGTTACCGCAACCGCTGGTAACCATATGGAGGCAATGTTGGCCGCCTTTGGTTCGGGTGCAGCCAAGGCCAGCCATGATCAGGAAAACCGTATTTTGAATATTGATATCGGCGGTGGCACGACCAAATTGGCATTGCTGGATCACGGGAAAATTGTCTGGACGGCGGCGTTGGATATTGGCGGGCGGCTGATTGCCATTGATGATGGTAAGATCGTGCGGCTGGATGCGGCGGGTCGGCTTCATGCCAAAACCGCTGGTCATGATTTTGAGCTTGGCCAATCCGTTGCGGCTGAAACAATGGATCAGATTGCTGCTGGCATGGCGCGTGCTCTGGTCAATGCGCTGGGTGGTATGATGACGGATGAAGTGGCGGCATTGTTCCTGACCGATTTGCCAGATGATCTGACCGATATTCAGGCGGTAATGTTTTCCGGCGGGGTTGCTGAATATGTTTATCAGCGTGAGACACAAAATTTTGGTGATCTCGGGTTTTATCTTGGCAAACATCTTGGCGATCTTGCCGCTGCTGGTGCGTTTCCGGCGCCACTGCTGCCGGCAGTCGCCGGTATTCGAGCAACAGCGCTTGGCGCCTCGGAATATTCGGTTCAGCTAAGCGGCCAGACTGGCACGATCAGCGCCCCGGGCAAAGTGTTGCCGCGCCGCAATATGCAGGTGCTAAAGCCAAATATTGATTTTACCAGCGACCCGTCAGCCGACGAGATTGCCGCCGCGATTCGCGCGCATTTTGTCGCCTTCGACCTTGATATTAATCTGGCAGAAACGGCGCTTGCTTTCGATTGGCGGGGCAGCCCTGATTATCAGCGCATTCGGGCGCTGGCTGATGGTATTCATGATGCTTTGTCCAGCTATCTTGGCGGTGGCGGCATTCTTTATGTGATGCTGGATGGGGACATTGCCTATACGCTTGGCGGTATCTTGCAGAATGAATTGCAGATCAGCAACGATATGCTGGTCATTGACGGAATTATCCTTCGCGATTTTGATTATATCGATCTTGGCAAAATTCGGTTGCCGTCATTTACCGTGCCGCTGACCGTAAAGTCACTGCTGTTCCGTGAGGAACCGGGCGCAAGCAAAACTGACCGAATTTTTGCCAGCGGCGATGAGGCCGGCCGCCAGCATCATCAAAAACACGCGCATGGCCAGCACCACCACCATGCCCATGCCCATGACCATGCTCATCACCATCACAGTCATAAGCATGATGGGCATGATGATTAGATCTGGCTATTATGCGAGGCCGATATTCGCCGTTGCGCGACATCTGCCATATCTCAAGCCTGTCAGGTTTTAGCCCCTAAATTTCCAGCTTGTTCGATTAAAGAGTGTAATATGCATAAAATTAAAATTGCCGGAAGTGATGATGAATTTATCTGTATGCCAGATGATACGATTTTGCGCGCGGCGTTGCGGGCCGGTCATGCGATGCCCTATTCTTGCAATGTTGGCTCTTGCGGTAATTGCCGGTTTGAGCTGGCTGAAGGCACTGTTCATCACGCCAGAGAGGATTCGCCAGCATGGGGTGAGCGTGATCTAAAGCGGAACCGGTGGCTTGGCTGTCAGGCACGGCCCGAGACTGATTGCGTGATTAAATTTCGCAGCGATGCCAAATACCAGCCGCCATTTGTGCCATCACGGCAATCTGCCAAATTGGTTTCAAAACAGTCGATCACGCATGATATTGCCGAATTCACCTTTACATTGGCGGCACCTGCCGGGTTCCGTCCGGGGCAATATGCGCTTGTTGAGATTGATGGAATTGACGGAGGGCGCGCCTATTCGATGAGCAATCTGGGTGGCACCGATCAATGGCAGTTCCAAATCAAGAAAGTACCGGGTGGTGCGGTGACGTCGCATTTGTTTGATGCGATTGAGATTGGTGATACCATCACTATCGATGGACCTTATGGTAGCGCCTATTTACAAGAAAATAGCCCGCGCAACCTGCTTTTGATTGCTGGTGGCTCGGGGCTATCGCCGATGGTCTCGATCATCCGCGGCGCGGCGGCGGCTGGGCTTTTGGATGGGCGGCAGGTCAATTTCTTTTATGGTGGGCGCAATCAGGACGATATCCCCGCTGGCGCATTGATTGATGAAATAACCGGCCTTGGCACGAATGTAGATGTGCAGATTGTCCTGTCTGAAGATGCGAGTGGCACCTATCAAGGTGGGTTTGTGCATGATGCAGCATGGGCAAAGATTGGTGATGCAATCAGCGATTATGATCTCTATTTTGCGGGTCCGGCGGTAATGGCGGCAGCAATTCAAAAACGCGCCTATGAAACTGGATTGGCGCAGGATCAGATGTTTTTTGACGAGTTTTATTGATACCATTTGCCGTCACGGTGCCAGCAAAATGTTTCGGCTGGACGTATCGCGGCGAATCCCAGCAGCATTGATAACCAAAGAGGGTAAAACAAATGGGTGACAAGGTCAGTTTAGCGTCGCTGGCAGCGATGAAGGCAAGAGGCGAGAAAATTGTCGGCATGGTTGTATGGGACACCCATATGGCCAAGATCGTTGATCGCATCGGTGTCGAAATTGCGTCGGTGGGCGATACGGTTGGACATAATCTATGGGGCCAGGCGAACCCGCTTGAAATAACCATGGATCAGATGATGCCGGTTTGTCAGGCGGTGCGCCGCGGGGTCAAGAATGCGCTGGTCAGTGCGGATTTCCCCTTTGGCCCATTACAGGCTGGCCCGCAACAGGCGGTGGATGCGGCAATCCGTATGGTTAAGGAAGCCGGCGTCGATATGATCAAGCTGGATGGCGCTGCCGAGGCGCCTGAAGGGGTCGAAGCGTTGGTCAAGGCAGGTATTCCTGTTTGGGCGCAATTTGGTGTTACGCCGCAAACCGCGCTGGCTTATGGTATGGAATATAAATCTATGAATACCGCCGATGCGGTGGTGCCAGATGAAATGGTTGACACGTTGATCCGTCAGGCAAAAATGCTGGAAGATGCCGGGGCATCATTGCTGGATTTCACCAATTCAGGGCCGATCGTCGGACCAGCGGTCGTCGAGGCTGTCACGATACCGGTGATTGGTGGTTTTGGGGGCGGTCCATGGCTTGATGGACGGGTGCGGATGGCGCATGCGGCGATTGGCTATAGCGCTGCGGCAGTCGATAGCGATGCGGAGAACTATGCCAATGTTGGCAAGATCGCCTTTGATGCGCTTAGCGAATGTGCGGCTGATATCCGTGCCGGGAAACAAATCAAAGGCGCCACGAAGCGCTAGGAGATAGAGCCGATGGCGTTTGTCGATATTGATGGAATTCGCACGCATTACCAGATTGAAGGCAATGGCCCCGCTTTGCTGATGTTTGCGCCGGGCGGGTTTGATGCAACGATGGATAAATGGCGGCATTTTGGCGTTTATCAGCGGATAAATTTGTTGGGGCATCTTCCCGACCATTTTCAATGCATCCTCTTTGACCGGCGTGAAAATGGCGAGTCAGGTGGCCGTGTCGAGGCAATTGGCTGGTCAGATTTTGTTGGTCAGGCGGTTGGCTTGCTTGATCATCTGGGGGTTGAGGCTGCGCATCTTATGGGTGGATGTATGGGCTGCTCGCCGGTTCTGGCGATGGCGGCGCATTATCCAGAACGGGTGCGCTCAATGGTTCATTATTGGCCGGTTGGCGGGGCGCGATACCGGATTAACGCACATCAACGTTTTGCCGCCCATGCTGATTATGTGGCCGCGAACGGCCTTGGCGGTATTGTATCACTTGTGCAAAGCCATGATAAAAATTTTTCGCAAGATCCTGCTGGTGGGCCGTGGAATAATGTGATCCGCAAGGATAAAGATTTTGCCGCGCATTATGCGGCAATGGATCAGACGCAGTATCTGGAAATTTTGCGGCAGATGGTTGGCGGCTTATTTGACCGTGATACCGCGCCGGGTGCAACGGCCGAGGATTTGCTGTCCCTTCACATTCCCAGCCTGATCGTACCGGGCAAGGATGCCGCCCATGCCACATCGGCGGCGCGCTATCTTGAAGAGGTGCTGGAGGGATCGGACTATTGGGATCTTCCGCCTGATGCCCAGACCGAGCAAAATGTACCAGAACGAGTTCTGGCGTTTTTGCGCTCGGTCTAGAAAAATTATGGCCTGATTTCCGCTAGCCGTTCAAATCGCGGCAGGCCGGCGCAAACAGCGAGTCAATCTCGACTGGCTTGGTGATGATATTCTGATCGCGCGCATGCTTTACCAGCGTTTCCAGAACCAGCCGGTTTGACTCGATACCATAAGGCAGCGGGTCGCCAAGGATTGGGTCAACCGCAGCGTGAATCTGTTCAATCTTGGTTGGTGCGGCAATGTCACCATTGCGCAGCGTTTCCAAATAAAGCTGTTTTGAGCGCACAAAGAGATCAAATAGCTCGGCCGCAATATCCGGATTTTGTTCCAGCACATCGTCGCGCACCACCATCAGATGGTTAATCGGATAGATGCCCTGATCACGAACGGCGGCCACCGCAGCGTCAAAGGGCTGGTCGATGAGCGTCCGGATATTTTCATGTTCAACCGCTACCCCGATCGCCGCGTCAAGCTCGCCTGAAATCAACATGGCTTCCATATCTTTGCCATCTTCAATCGGCACAACATTTGCCGGTGGCTGATAATCGGCAACATGCTCATCACCCGACAGTACCCATGTGATTTTATTCAAATCGACGCCATGTTCGGATTGCAAAAAGCCGCGCGCCCAAACGCCGGTGGTAACGGTATAGCCGCGATTAACGCCAACCCGGCGGCCCATCAAATCCTGTGGTGTCTTGATGCCGGAATTCACATTATAGCGGATTGCCTTATGGTGAAAATCGCGAACTAGAAAAATTGGCAAGGCGGTAAATTTCACACCATGTTCACGTGCGCATAGATAGGTGGTTGCCGCCATTTCACTGATATCGAATTCGAGATTACGCACCATTTTACGAAAGCCATGAACAAGTACCGGCATATCAATAAATTCGAGGTCAAAGCCATTGGGTTTGACGATGCCTTCCTTTAATGCGTGATTATTGCCTTGGGTACGGGTAACAGTTGTGTAGACAGGACGGGACATCTTCAAAACTCCATTTTCAGTGGCTCTAATTGGGGGTCGTTAACAACAATCTGGGTCGCCATCATCAATAAAGGCGGATAATAACCAGCCAACGGGCAAATCACTTTCATTGATTTCGGCGGCCGGTTTGAACATCTGTAACTTATAGCGATTGACGATATTGGTTGCCGGATCGTGCCGCCAAAACAGGATTTGGGTTTCTAAATCAGGAAAGCCAGGCAGCCATCCCCGACGTTCACTGACCAGCACAATATTATCGCTTTCGAGGCTGAAATGGCCGCGGATACAGCGTTCAACCTTTTCCAGCGACTGACCGTCAGTTTTATGATTCAGGCGCAGTCCGAACATGCGTCATTATAGCAGCCTATGGATAAATGTCGCTAGTGTTTGTTCTTTTATTCGGAACTATGTTCTTGAAAAAGGAATGGTGCATTGATAGGTTTTTATGATGTTTTCTTGACCGGTTGCGGGCAATTCAAAATTGTCAGCCGGTCATCTCATTTGTTACCAAGGAGACCTTGCGTTGGCGGAAAAAGTTCAGGCGGCGGTTCGCACCGGCCCGCATAAAACCGAATATCGGGAATATGATATGCCGGATGTGCCCGAGGACGGCGCGCTGCTTAAGATGGAAGTTGCCGGGATCTGTGGTACGGATGTGAAATTCTATGCCAAGCCGCCGATTGAAGAACCGGTGATTATGGGGCATGAAAATATCGGTTATATTGCCAAAGCTGGCAAACAGTTCATGCAACGTAAAGGCGTCAAAGAAGGCGATCTGGTTTTCGTTGAACATTATGTGCCGTGTTTTCAATGCGAATGGTGTCATCAGGGGGATTACCGGCTTTGCATGGGAACCGACTGGCGCAAAAACCCTGATGGGTTGCGTTATGGCTATACTTCGGCAAGTCGTGCGCCGCATCTGTGGGGCGGTTTTGCAGAATATATGTATCTGCCATGGAACGCCGTGTTGCATAAGGTGCCAACCAGGCTTTCGCCTGAGCTTGCCGGCATTGTTACGCCGATGGCCAATGGCATTCAATGGGCGTTGTTTGATTGTGGTGTTGGCTATAATTCCTCGGTTTTGATTCAAGGGCCGGGCCAGCAGGGCCTGTCGCAGGTCATTGCCTGTAAACAGGCCGGCGCGTCGCTGATCATTGTTACCGGAACGGGCAAGGATGTGTACCGGCTTGAGGTTGCCAAGAAACTTGGTGCGGATGTGGTCATTAATGTTGATGCCGAAGACCCGCTTGCCAAGGTTCGCGAGGCAACGGGTGGTCTTGGGGTTGATGTGTCACTTGATTGTACTGCGGGTGCTGGCACCATTCCGGTGCTGTTTGGCCTTGAGGCGTTGCGGCGCAAAGGCGGCACTATGCTGATCCAAGGCGAAACCGCAACATTCCCGAATTTTCCGTTGGCGCAGGTCGCCAATAAATATGTCACGATTAAAGCGGCGCGCGGCCATAACTACCAATCATGCGAACTGGCGCTTCAACAGCTCGCCTCTGATCGCTTTGCGCTTGATTTGATTGCAACGCACCGCTTTGGCCTGAAAGATGTCGATGCGGCAATTAAGGCTGTGGGTGCGAGTGACGGCGTTATTCATGTCTCGCTAATGCCGTGGCAATAGGGCGGCCAGGGGCGGCAGCGTTATGACCCAAGGTCAGCATGATCGGGCAGTGACAGAAAATCCTGTCGTGCCGGTGACGCTGATTACCGGCTTTCTTGGTGCTGGCAAAACCAGCCTGATTAATCATGTATTAGCGGGCGACAATGGTCAAAAATTTGCCGTGATCGTCAATGAATTTGGCGCCATCGGTATCGACCATGATTTGATTGTCAGCAGTACGGAAACCCTGCTCGAACTCAGCAATGGCTGCGTGTGCTGTACCATTCGTGGTGACCTTGTGACAACGTTGCGAGACTTGCTGGCGCGGTCTGAAGATTATGACGGTATCTTTATTGAGACCACCGGTCTTGCCGATCCGGCGCCGGTGATCCAGACCTTTATGTTTGATCAATTATTGGCGTCAAAGGCCTATCTTGACGCGGTTGTGACGGTGATTGACGCGCATCATTTTACCAGTCAGGTCGAGCGGTTCCCCGAGGCCTTGCATCAATTGCTTTATGCTAATGTCGTGATCGTCAATAAAACCGAATCTTGCAGCGCGTCTGCATTGGATGCGCTGACGCAGAATCTGCGGGCGCTTAATGCGCATGCGTTGTTGCATTTTACCGAGAATGCCGCCGTGCCATTTGGCAGCATCACCGGACAGAACGCGTTTGATATGAAACGGCTTATTGATGAGTTTGCCGGTGCGGGGAAAATTGACGCTGGCGATGGGGCTGCTGAACGGCCAGCGCATGATTTTGCGCATGATGATGCAGCAAAATCGCAGGCCAGCGCCCATAACGTTACCAGCCAGTCATTTGCCAGTGCGGCGCCGCTTGATCTGGCGCAACTTGAGGCTTGGCTTAATGGGCTGTTGCAGAAACACGGCCAAGATATTTTGCGGATGAAAGGCATTTTTCAGATTGCTGGCCGCGAAGAAAAACTCGTTTTTCAGGCCGTTCATATGATGTCGGATGCGCGCTGGGTTGATGTTTGGGCACCCGGTGAACTGCGGCAATCGCGGCTTGTGATTATCGGGCAACAGCTTGATCAGCTGGCGTTAGCGGATTTTGATTTGGGCTTGCTGGTGACACAAAACAGATAGCGTGTTGAACGCAGATAGCGCGTTAAATAGACCGACAATAGATTAACTGGGAGATGAAGATGAGCGTAGTTATTCAAAATATCAAACGGGCAGCGGCAGATACAGTTGCCGAACTTGGCCGGTATGGCGTTGCCACAATTCATGAGGCGCAGGATCGCACTGGCCTGATGGCGCCCTATATGCGGCCCATTTGGACCGGTGCGCATATCAGCGGCACTGCCGTCACAGTCAGTGTGCCGCCTTGTGACAATTGGATGATCCATGTTGCGATCGAACAGTGCCAGCCGGGCGATATTATGGTGATTGCGCCGACGTCTTTTTCGGATGCTGGCTATTTTGGTGATTTGCTTGGGGCGTCGTTAAAGGCGCATGGGGTCAGCGGCGTTGTGCTTGATGCTGGCTGCCGCGATATTGCCGTTTTGCGAGAAGCAGGATTTCCTGTCTGGTCAAAGGCGATTTCAGCGCAAGGGACGGTCAAGGAAACCTTGGGCGATGTGAATATTCCGATTGTTTGTGCTAGTCAGATCGTTCATCCGGGCGATGTGATTGTCGCCGATGATGATGGAATTGTTGTGGTGCCACGATTGCAGGCTGACGAAATTGCCAAAAAATCAGCTGCGCGTGAAGCCCGCGAAGATCAGATCAGAGCCAGATATGACGCCGGCGAGCTGGGCATTGATATCAATAATATGCGGCCGCGCCTTGCCGAAAAGGGGCTTGTTTATAAAGACATGGAATAGGTGCTTGGCTGTTTTCGGGGGCTAGAAACGCCAGCTCAGCAAGCCGGTGAGTTCTGGCCCCAGATCAAGCCAGTCAAGCGCAGTCTTTGTATCAACACCAAGCGCTGCCGCGCCAAATATTGACAAGATAATCCCGACGATCACCATCGGATCCAACCGCTCATCCTTGCGGTTTAGCATCGCATTGAACAAAAGCCGGAAGATCGCCGAGAGCCGCTGAATTGGCACAACCACCGATACCGGTGCGACGACCAATGCCATGTAGCGAAACAGCTGGGATAATGCGACCAGAACGCTGGAGAATAGATACCAGTTCAATCCGCTTTTTGGGATTGAGCGCACGACCTTTATCCCGCCAGCCATCATAATAACGCCGATTACCATAACGCTGGCGCAGCCATAAGACACAAATAGAACGCCAATCGCATTACCGAACGGTGCCTCAACCGGCCCTGCGCTACGCAATGCCAACGCAACAAATAGCGGGCTACTGCCATAGCCGAAAGCCGATACCAGCCCCCAGATTAGGCCAGAGCGAAAATTGGGTTCAAAATCTGAACCGGCGCGTTTGCCGGCGTTTTTCTTGCGGCGACTTAACATCACCATTGGGCCAAAAATCACCAGACCGATGCCAACGAAATTTAGGCCGCTGATGCTTTCCTGCAGGAACAAGACTGCCAGTACCAGCGCAACAATAACGCTTAATTGCTGGATCGGAGTTGATAGCGTGCCGCCCAGCGCCTGTGTGGCGTGGTAATTGCCAAACCGGCCAATGACAAAATGGATAATGCCAGCAACACCTGCCCAAAGCCAAGTGCTGGCCGGCCAGCCCGGCATCGCATCAAAGCCGCCAAAAAACAATGCCAGCGCGGCAAATAATGGCACGCCTGATGGCACGGTAATCGCCATGCCCTGAAGCGGGCTGGAGCTGGTCACCGCGCGGCGTACAGCGGCGCTTTGCAGGCCAAATAACGCCGCCGATGCCAGCGCAAGAAGTGCGCCTAGCATTAGTCGCGGTTCTTGATAAAGTCGGCGACGATTTCAGGTGTCAGCGTCATACCCTCGACATATTCGGGCGCATCTTCGATTTGTTCCAGATCATTCAATCCCGAATGTTTGAAAATACGGTTGATGACTGAAATGAGCCGCGCCGGCCGTTTTGGGTCTGCGTTGAAATGCTGATGGATTGTGTTCGGCGGAACATAAATCAAATCGCCAGCTTCCCACTCAAATTTCTGGATTTTGTCCTGCGGTTTCCAATGGTAGTCATCGGTGATTTCAACATCGCAATCTTGGTGCAAATCATAACCATTGCCTTCGACCACATAAAGACACTCTTCGGCCAGATGGCGATGCTTGCCCGAATGTGACCCGGGCGGGATGATCTGCATATAGGCGTCAACCGTTTCCATGCGGGTGTTCATCTGTTCGTTCAGCAAATGCTTGAGCAGTCCCTGACGCGACATTTCCCATGGCATTTCGTTGGGGTGAACAACTTTTTTCCGACCAGCATTGCGCACTGGCGCCGCCTCGGCATCGTCCAAAAGCTGCTGATAGAGGTTCTTATTTTCCAGCCCATCGA
Source organism: Alphaproteobacteria bacterium LSUCC0396 (assembly GCA_041228345.1). Taxonomy (NCBI): domain Bacteria; kingdom Pseudomonadati; phylum Pseudomonadota; class Alphaproteobacteria; species Alphaproteobacteria bacterium LSUCC0396. The sequence goes on from CP166131.1 coordinate 1,819,505, forward strand.
GCCAGACTTTGCTTTCTTTCCAGGCCATTCTAATAGCCCCCTTCCGGATGATTGAAATCTTCTTCTTCTTCACGAACGACAAAGTTCTCACCGCCCGGTGCCGGGTCTGCTGAACGCGGTTCGACTTGTTTTTGGAACAGCATATTCATGAACAGGAACATCGGTTTGGTTTTCAGGACAAGGGCGCGCGCTGGCTTGGTGTCGCTAGCGTTAAAATGCTGATGAACGCAGTTATTGTGGACAATCGCCACGTCACCTGCGGTCCAGTCATAGCGGATACCATCATGGATTTCATAGCCATCGCCATCCAGAATATAAAATGCGGCTTCGTTCACATGGCCATGCTTTTGCGATTTGCCGCCCGGGCCATATTCTTCCAAATGGATGTGAAATAGCTGCGTAACCCCGTCTTTTGGCTGCATGTAATGGCGGGAATAGGCTTGTGGGCCATCAACGAATTTGATTTCCTTCGCCTTTTTGACGCGCGGCATCGACCGCAGCCTCTCCAGCTCTTCGGTCAGGTTATACGCACCTTGGATCGACCTTACAAAAATACGGTCTTTCTGGCTGTGATAGTGACCGGCAGGACTCTCTGCACTGTCGGTTTTGGTCTCATTTGCCGGTTTTTTCTCGTCCATTACGCACCCTTTCAATCAATAAGGCATGATCATAGATAATTTTCTATAGAAGAACAATATTCCTATATGCGGAACTGGAATTTGTTTTCTCGAACAAGCTGGATTAGTATCTTGCTCCGATGTGGCGCCTCGGCTAGGAATGGGCGTTCAATTGTAATCTATCGCGGTTTTGAGGGTTTGAAATGACAGGTAGCACAGAGGTTTTGACCGTTTGTCGTAAAGACGAAGTGGCTGAAGGATCAGTGATCCAAGTGCAAAAGGATGGTCTTGATTTGGCAGTCTATTGTGTCGAATCGGTATTCTATGTCACCGATAATTTATGCACGCATGGTCCGGGCTATATGAATGAGGGTTATTTGGACGGGCATGTGATCGAATGTGATTTCCATAATGGTGCATTTGATATCCGTACCGGCGAGGTGGTGTCGCCGCCATGTATGGTGCCGCTGAAAACCTATGCTGTATTGGATGATGCCGCCGAGGTGAAAATAGCAATTTTGTGATCCGAGGCATCCCGAAAGGGCTAGGCCTTTTATGCGGTGTTTAACCTGATGGTTGGGTTTCGGTCTGGCCTGCCAAGATGTGAGTGATATGGATATTAACGCAGATCAATCATTGGATAAAACCGCCGCCGGGCGAAGCGAGGATCGCCGGTTCATTACCGGCACTGGTCAATATACCGGAGATACGCTTCCGGATAATGTGTTATTTGCCGAATTTTATCGTGCGCCGATCGCCCGTGGCCGGCTTGTCAGGCTGGATTGCGGCGCGGCGCGAACGCATGCGGGTGTTCATGCCGTCTTGACGGCTGATGATGCGGCTGATGATGGGCTGGCGTTTATGCCATGGACAGGCACGCCAAAGCGGGATGATGGCGGTGTTCCAATCCAATCGCAAAAACCGGTTCTAAGTGGCGATTTGATCCGCCATCTTGGCGAGCCGGTGGCGATGGTGATTGCCGAAAGCAAACAGGCGGCCTGTGATGCGGTTGAGATGATCATCGCTGAATTTTCAGGTGATAAAATTGCCGCGCTTGCAACCGATCCCAATCTTGACAGCCCGCTCGTTTGGGATAGCGGCACCGATAATATTGCCGCCATGCACATGGTTGGCGACAAGGCCGCTGTTGACGCCGCATTGGACGCATCGGTGCATGTGACCACGCTAGAATTTGATATATCGCGGATTTTGGCCTGTCCGATGGAGATGCGTAACTCGCTTGGCTATGTTGATGATGCTGGCCGGTCCTGCCTTCGTACCAGCGGCCAGAGCCCGTTTGCGTTGCGCAATGAGGTGGCAAGCTATCTTGGTGCCACCACCGCTGATGTGCATGTGACAACGCCCGATGTGGGCGGTTCTTTTGGGATGAAAGGCGGCCTGTTCCGCGAAGATGCTGCACTTGTCTGGGCGGCGCGGCGTCTTGGGCAACCGGTCTATTGGGCGGCCAGCCGCAGCGAGTCCTTCCTTAGTGATGACCATGCGAGAGGCGTTTGTGGCACGGCGCGCCTTGGGCTTGACGGTGACGGCAATTTCAGTGCCCTTGACGTCGATCTGAATGTCGATGTCGGTGCCTATTTATCGCGGCGCAGCATGGGAATGCTGAATAATCTTGGCGGTATCGCTGGTCAATATCGTACACCCCATATTGCGGCGCAGTTGAAATTCATCCATACCAATACCGTTTCTACGGCGCCTTATCGCGGTTTTGGGCGGCCAGAGGCAACCTATATCATCGAGCGATTGATCGAAAAGGCGGCGCGTGAAACTGGCCGCGATAAAATGGCATTGCGCCTGCAAAATTTGATCACGCCTGATATGATGCCGTACAAGACTGGCCTGACCTTCAATTATGATTGTGGTGATTTTCCGCAGGTGATGACGGCGGCATTGGCGCTGGCTGATTATGACGGCTTTGCCAAGCGTCAGGCAGATTCGGCGGCGCGTGGCCGGCTTCGCGGGATTGGTGCGGCAAATCCGATTGAGGTTGCGGGCGGTCCTTTGCGACAGGTGAAAAAAGATATAGCGCGGATCACCGCCCGTGCAGATGGGTGTATCGTGATCGATCCCGGTCTGATGTCGGTGGGTCAGGGGCACGAAACCGCACTGAAACGAATGGCGCAGGAACGATTGCAAATCGCCGCCAGCCAGATTGTCTATCGGCATGGTGATACCGATCTTTTGGCGTCTGGGCGCGGTAATGGTGGTTCGGCTGCAACTGTGGTTGCCGGTGCGGCGGTCTCGCTTGGGCTTGATCAATTATTGGCTGAAGCAACGGCGCTGGCGGCTGAAATTATGCAATCGCCGGTCAGCTATGCCGATGGGTATTTTACCGCCGGATCGCCAGATACGCCAGACGCTGGGCAAACAATGTCTTGGGCGGAACTGGTTAGTCATAGTAATCAGCTGGGCGGGCTGCGTGTTGATAGCGAGTTTCTGCCGGATGCGCCGACCTATCCAAATGGCTGTCATATTTGTGAGGTTGAAATTGACCCTAAAACCGGCCGTGTTGAGATTGTCGATTATGTTGGGGTCGAGGATGTTGGTACGGTTCTGAACCGCGATCTTGTTGAAGGGCAAATGCAGGGCGGGATTGTGCAAGGCATTGGTCAGGCGCTTGGCGAAATTCTGTATTACGATGTTAGCGGTCAGCTGCTAACCGGTTCGTTCATGGATTACCAAATGCCGATTGCAGCCGATATCCCGTCGATTAGGCTGGCGACAGTGACGGTGCCAACAAAGGTCAATCCACTTGGGGCAAAAGGTGTTGGCGAGGCTGGAACCGTCGGGGCATTGGCGGCGGTTATGAACGCTGTTGAGGATGCGCTGGCAAGTGCGGGTGTGACGCATTTTGAGATGCCTGCCAATCCCTACCGCGTCTGGAACGCACTACAATTGGTGAAATAATTTCCCGAAATCCAAATGCCCCGAAATCAATAGCTCTTCGCCAATCGGGGGATAATCTGCTTGGTTGGGCCAGTGTGGAAAATTTTCTGTGCCGCTATGCGAGACACTGTTCCATCTCGCTTGACCCGCTCCTGTTTTTTAGTCATCTTAAAAATAACAATGAAATTTAAGGAAATCCACAATGCCGCATGATATAGATAACATGGTCCATTGGCACGAGCCAAAGCCTGGTGAAAAAGCCGGTTATGGACGCTTTGACCTGCCAAAATCTGACTATGATCAGTTTATGGAATCCGATGGTATTCCGATTGTAAGAGGTGTTGGTGTTTCCAAAGTGCAGAATTTGCCGCTTGTTGACTGGCCCCGCATGGGCGGTCGTGGCACCTATATCCAGCTGCATGGCACCGAGGGCAAATGGGGCAATTATGTTGTCGAAGTGCCCGCCGCTGGTGCGCTGAATGTTGAAAAACATATTTACGAAGAAATTTATCTTGTTGTGGAAGGGCGTGGCTCGACCGAGGTTTGGCTAGAAGAAAACGGCCCAAAACATGTTTTTGAATGGCAAACCGGATCAATGTTCTCAATTCCGGTCAATGCCTATCATCGGATTGTGAATGCAACATCGTCACCGGCGCTGCTGCTTGGAGGTACAACCGCGCCGAATTTGATGAATCTAATTGGCAATCGTGATTTTATTTTCAATTGCCCTTACGAGTTTACCGACCGATTCTCGCCCGCAGCCGATTTTTACAAGCCGAATGATGATGTCGAGCCAGATCCGATTCGCGGTCTTGCTATGCGCCGCACAAATCTGGTGCCTGATGTGATGAATTGTGATTTGCCGCTTGATAACCGGCGCTCTCCTGGCTGGCGGCGTGTCGAACCGTTCATGACCGGCAATAAATTCTATCTTTGGATTGGTCAGCATGAGACTGGCAAATATTCCAAAGCACACGCCCATTCGTCAGCCGCGGTTTTGGTATGTATCAAAGGGCGCGGCTACACCTATACATGGCCCGAAGAATGCGGTGTCAACCCGTGGCAGGATGGTCATGCTGATAAGGTCAAGCGGGTCGATTATGAACCGGTTGGCTTGGTCAGTGCCGCACCGGGCGGTGCGCGCTGGTATCACCAACATTTTAATGCATCTGATGGGCCGTTCCGCCTCACTGCATGGTTTGGGCCACATCATCCGAGCCTTGTTACCGGCCTGCCGCCGGGAGAAAAACAGATCGACTATACCGGCATGGATGTGAATGAAGGGGGAACCTCAATCCCTTATTGGATGGAAGATCCAAAGCTTCGCAAAGAGTTCGAAGAAATGCTGGCCGAATATGGCCAAGAAAGTCGGATGGATCCATCGCTTTATGAAAAACCAGCTGGCAAATAGCGCTGTCAGTATTGCTATGGGGTTTCAGCGCGATTTTGGAAGAAAGCATTTGCAGCCGTGACGACGAATGAAAATACTGGCGGCCGCGTGTTTTTTTCCAGTGCTGAACGCAGCCTGATTGAGGAAGATGAAATTATCCTCAAGACGGTTGGCGTTGATATCGGCTCGGCGACGTCGCATATCCTGTTTTCCGAGATTTATCTCGAAAGGCTTGATACGCGATATATCGTCTCCAAGCGTGAAATCATCCATCGTTCGGAAATTTTGCTAACGCCCTATAGCCATGAGCAGGATATCGACAAGGACCGGCTTGGGCAGTTTTTCGACAAGCAATTCAAGCTGGCAGGCTTGGCACCTGATGATATTGATACTGGTGCGTTGATTTTAACTGGTGTTGCGGTGCGCCGCCGCAATGCACGCGCCATTGGCGAGCTGTTTGCCGCCCAAAGTGGAAAATTTGTTTCGGTCAGTGCGGGTGACGGGCTTGAGGCCATTATGGCTGGGCATGGTTCGGGTGCGGTCGGGTTAACCGGCGGTGCTGATAATGATCGGTCTATGGTGTTGAATATCGACATTGGTGGCGGCACGACCAAGCTGGCAGCTTGTGGTGGGGGCGAGGTAAAACATTGCTCGGCAATTGATGCAGGTGCCCGGCTTGTGACGTTTGACCAGCAGAATATCATCACGCATATCGAACCTTTTGGGCAAAAATACCTCTTACTGGCAGGGCTTGATCTGCGGGTAGGTGATCCGATTTCAGACAGTCAAAAATCCCTGCTCGCCGATCTTATGGTTGATCAGATTATGGCCGCGATGGCGGGTGATGAGTTGGAGGGGCTGTACCGATTGCCCCCCCTGCCTGCGGGCAATGACTATCGCCAGATTATTTTTTCCGGCGGCGTCTGTGAATATATTGCCAACCCCGAATTGGCGACATTTGGTGATTTGGGGCAGGCCATCGCAAAGAGTATTTCCAGCCGGGTTGCGGCGCTTGATATTCCCTATCAGGCAGCCAATCTTGGCATTCGGGCGACCGTGATTGGCGCGTCGCAATATACGGTTCAGGTCAGTGGCTCGACCATCTATTTCGATCCTGCAGATGTTCTGCCAATTCGCAACGTACCGGTGATCGCGCCTGAATTGACGATTGGTGATGAGATTGACGAGGCAATTGTTAAGGCTGAAATCATCGCGGCGCTGGCGCAGATGAACTTGGCCGATCCGGATCAGCCAGTTGCGCTTGCGGTACCGTGGCAAGGCTCGGCAAGTTTTGCTAGGCTTCAGGGGTTTGCCCGTGCCGTTCTTGGTGGTCTTAGAACAGTCATTGGGCGCGGGCATCCGCTGATACTGGTTGTTCGCGGTGATATTGCGGGTCTGTTGGGAATTCATTTTCGTGTTGAAGAAGGCTTTGCCGGTCCGATCATTTCGATTGATGGAATTGAGGTTTCAAATTTCGATTTCATCGATATCGGTGATGTTATAAGATCAACCGGTTCCGCCCCTGTGGTTATTAAATCTCTCATTTTCCCGTCGGAGTAATGCCATGACCGAATCCAGCCAGATACCCGCTTTAGTCCGGTCACCCCTCGTGCCCGTAGCTCTGTTTGTTATGTCGGGCGGATTTGCGATCTGGAGTAATCAGCTGCCGGAAACTCCACGTATGATGCCGTTTCTTGTTGCGGCAATCACCGCGATATTATGTGTATTCGACTTTTTGGCACGCGGTAACAGCCCTTTTGCGCAAAAGGTTGGGCATTGGCTAGGGGCTGATTTCAGCAACCGAGAAATGAAGCATAATCCAGCGATTGGCGCTGAAGTGGTTATAATATTATGGATGTTCCTGTGTGTTGGTCTAATGATGTTTCTAGGCATCTTACCAAGCATTTTTGTCTTTGTGCTGGTTTATATGCGCTATCAAGGTAAGCAAAGCTGGCGCAATTCCATTTTAGCTAGCATTGGAACCTTGTTATTTGTGGCTACCGTTTTTGAAATCCTGCTCCAATATAGTCTTTATCGCGGCGTGCTTTTTGATTCTAGAGGCTTTGACGCATGGTAGACTGCTTGCTGTAGGACTCGAAATCGGAGGTGCCAATCAAATCTGCATATTTCGCCTGACAGTCAAACAGAGCAACTTTATGTGATATTGAAAACCGATCAAAAACCGCATCAGCGATAATGAACGTATTGATCTGGCGGCTAAACGCATCAACGGCGCTGGCACGAACACACCCAGATGTAGTGCAGCCCACCAAAAACAATCCGTCGCAAGCTTGATTTTGAAACCAAGCCGGAAATTCGGTTTCAAAAAATATGCTGGGTGCGCCTTTGCCAAACACTAAATCTTCAGTGTATGGTGTAAGTTCGGCAATGATCCTATTGCCATCTTTAGTCGCGGAAAATGGCTTTGCGTCTTCAATAGCGCGGCCTGTTTTTGGGCTTTTTCTGCGCAGCCGCATCGCACTGCGCCGACTATAGGCGATGGGCATTTTTGCCAGCCTTGCAGCCGTCAATGCCCTTGAGATTAATGGTACGGCTTGCCAAGCTGATGGCCCACACGCTGTGCGCCGTTCGGTTGCTGCTGTCACAGCATCAATTCCTGGTGAGCCACAGAAATCATATGTCATGTCAATAACAACAAAGGCTGGTCGTTTCGGAAGTTGAAGTTCTTGACCGTAATGGCTTACACGTATGATTTCCACTTCCTGGTCAGACAACAGTGGCTCCCAATGGGAATTAAATTTTTTTTTCATTTTCCTATTTTTTTTCATTAGGTTTTAGAATCATTAAAAAGTAGAGTAACCCTTGGTGCTGGCACTATACAACTTAATTGAAAAAGCTGGCAAAGTAGGGAGGGAAGAATGTCAAATAGAATTATTGCGTCATTGTCGTGCGCAGCCGTAATACTGTTCGGGGCTGGAACCGCGACTGCAGACTGGCCAGAAAAACCAATCAAATTTGTTGTACCTTATAGCACAGGTGGTGGGTTTGATGTCTATGTTCGCGCGGTTGCTCCAGAAATGGAAAAAATTTTGGGTGTTCCGGTTGTTCCGGAGAACATCCCAGGAGCTGGGGGGCAAAAAGGCGCTGCAACTGTTTATAAATCTGAACCAGATGGCTACACGATTGGAATTTTCAATGTTCCAGGCCTGACGGTTCCGCCACTTCTTGGCAAAAAGGTTGCTTACGATCTAGACCAGATAACTTGGTTGGGCAATCTCGCAAAAGACACCTACTCAATAGCGGTCAAGGCAGACTCGCCAATCAACAGTTTGAAGGACCTTTGCTCACTCGGGCGCCCAGCAAAATTTTCTGATACTGGACCAGCATCTACATCTTCTGTAACGGCAAAAATATCGATGTCCTTGATTGACTGTCCCATGACTAACGTCACAGGTTACAAAGGCTCAAGCCAAACCATTGTAGCTGCAATGCGAGGTGAAGTTGATGCTACTCTAAAACCAATTGGTTCGCTCCAGAAATACGTAAAATCTGGAGACATGAAATTTATCGTCACATATGAGAATAAACCTTCCATTAAGGGTGTCTCATCGTCGAGGGAGCTTGGACACAATGAATTCGAAAAGTTGACGCTTTATCGGATTGTAGGAGGTCCTCCTGGATTGCCCAAAGATGTAGCTGACAAACTTGCAGACGCTCTTTTAAAAGCTGCAAACTCAGACGCAGTGAAAGAATGGTCGGCAAAATCAAAAAAGCCACTTGACCCAATTGGTGGAGCTGAAGCCAGCGTGCTGATGAGAGACCTTTCTGACTTTTATTCTAAATATAAAACAATATTAGCAGAGTAAAAAAATCAGATTTGCGGGAAGAGCATATTGTTCTTCCCCTGTTTTGTTTTTCCAATAGATTTGGCATTCTCAGATGGGCTTTGACATTTTTTTTCATGCCTTACTTGGCGTTATAACAAGCGGTTCCTTTGTTTTCGTTTTGATTGGCGTGTTACTCGGGCTTTGCTTTGGGATTATCCCCGGCCTTGGCGGCACCACTGCTCTGGCACTATTGATCCCAATAACTTTTAGTATGGACTCACTTGATGCCATGTATCTTGCTGGTGGGGTCATGGGTGCCACTTCTTTTGGCGGTTCAATTACAGCAATCCTTTTAAACACTCCCGGGACCGCACCGAATGCTGCGACAACATTTGATGGTTACCCGCTTGCCCAGCAGGGTAGGGCGGGAGAAGCAATTGGTGCATCGGCGACGGCTTCAGCGATGGGAGGGTTGATTGGTTTAATTACACTGATGTTGTTCATACCTTTAGCTAAAGAAATTGTATTGCTTTTTGGCCCAGTTGAATTTTTGTTACTAACAATACTGGGCTTGGTGGCTATTGCGGTTTCGTCTCGTGGCAAATTGCTGCGAGGTTTGATAGCGGGTGGTTTTGGGCTGCTATTAGCATTTGTTGGAGTAGATACTGTTTCAGGGCACACCAGATTTACACTAGAAACCGATTATCTCTGGGATGGAATACCGCTAGTGCCAACACTTACCGGTCTTTTTGCAATTAGCCAGATGATAGAGCTTTCTTTGAAAGGTGGTTCTGTTGTTACGGAGAGGGTTAATGTCGGTAATTTAACAGGTTTATGGAAAGGCGTAGTTGCAGTGTTCAAACACTGGACTGTGCTGATTAGAGGGTCATTTATTGGAACCATTATCGGTGCAATTCCAGGCCTCGGTGGTACAGTGGCTTCTTTCATAGCTTATACCTCTACAGTCCAATCTTCTCGTGATCCGTCCAGCTTTGGTAAGGGAAATATTATAGGTGTGATCGCTCCTGAGAGCGCCAACAATGCCAAAGATGGCGGATCGTTGGTGCCAACTGTGGCTTTTGGCATACCTGGAAGTGCTGAAACAGCTGTTTTCCTTGGTATTTTGGTGCTCCATGGCATTGATCCAGGCCCTACCTTGTTACTTGAAAATGAACGAGAGGTTTATGGTTTAATCATAGCTTTAACAATGTCTGCGGTTGGCGCATCATTGATTGGTCTTTTGACGGCAAGATGGCTGGTAAAAATAACGTTTGTGAATGTAAATATATTAGTTCCGTTAGTGGTTACTATTTCCTTAACTGGTGTTTATGTTTTGGAGGGTAAGCCAGGAGACGTAATTTTGGCTCTCGTAATGGGGATAGTCGGTTATTTTATGATTCGTTTCGATTATCCACGCCTTACACTAGTTATTGCTTTGGTGCTTGGAGAAACTGCAGAAAGGTCATTCCATCAGTCACTAATGATTTCGGATAATAATCTTGTTGGCCTAATTATGGAACGGCCGCAGGCGATCATATTAGTGCTTGCAACCCTGCTGACATTACTGTTGCCGGCGTTGCGCAAGCGCGGCAAAAAAACCGCCTGATCACTGAAATGGGCCTCGCCGTTACCGCCCGTTACTATAGCGGCAGGCCAACATAGTTTTCGGCCATCATCAAACGCCCGGCTGGTGAGGCGGTGATGTAATCCAGCTCTGCCTCTTTCATTTTCTGCTCAAATGGGTCGGCATTAAAGCGGTGCGTAAGGTTGGTCAGGTACCAACTAAAACGTTCGGTTTTCCAGACGCGCGCCAGCGCTTGTTGTGAGTAATGCGGCAATGCTGCGATATCATTATCTGCAAAGAAACTCTCAATTGCCTGATGCAAATAATAGATATCGGAGAAGGCAAGGTTTAAGCCTTTGGCGCCAGTTGGCGGTACCACATGGGCGGCGTCACCAGCCAGAAGCAAACGTCCAAACTGCATGGGCTCGGCGACAAAGCTCCTTAAAGGGGCGATGGATTTTTCCAGTGACGGGCCGGTGATCAGCTGCTCGGCAGTTTCGGCAGGCAGGCGGCGGCGCAATTCGTCCCAGAAAGCCTCGTCACTCCACCGGTTGATATGATCGGTTGGATCGCATTGGATATAATAGCGCGACCGGGTCATTGACCGCATCGAGCAAAGGGCAAAGCCGCGCTTATTATTGGCGTAAATCACCTCGGTTGAAACTGGCGGCGTATCAGCCAGCAGGCCAAGCCAGCCAAATGGATAGGCCTGCCCATAAGTGGTGATTGCGCTCTTGGGAATACTGGCACGGCAAACGCCGTGATAACCATCACATCCAGCAATAAGATCACAAGCGATCTCGATAGCCTCGCCGTTATGGATAAAGCGAATAAATGGCCGGTCACGGTCAAAATCATTAATCTGGACATTTTCAGCTGAATAGATGGTCAGGCTGCCGCCTGTGGCACGAAGATTACAAAGATCGAGGGTGACCTCGGTCTGGCCATAGGCGGTCACGACCTTGCCATTGGTGGTCGTACCAAGCGGCACCGAAACCAGCCGGTCATCAAAGGCGATATTCACCGCGTGATGCGCGATACCCTCGGCGGCAAGCCGCGCCCCAGCCCCTGCACTGGTCAGCAGATCAACCGAGGTCTGTTCCAGAATACCAGCCCGAATCCGGGCTAGTACATAATCCTTGGTCTGTCGTTCGAGGATGATATTGTCTATCCTGGCACGATCAAGCAGACAGCCAAGCAGCAATCCGGCGGGGCCTGCCCCAACAATGACGACCTGTGTCTGTTTTACCACAACCGATTTCCATTCACCGTAATTGGCAGGGTTAGACCTGTTTGCCTAGCCCCGGTTTCGACAATCAATCCCGTTGAATTCGCCGAGGTCGTCAAGCGTATCGACATAGGTAAAACCGGCGGCGGCTAGGGCAGGGCGCATATTATAAAGATCAATGCCAAGTTCACCTGCGGCTAGTTTTTCCCGCTTGCTATCCTCGTTTGCAATCCGCTCATTCGCCTTGATCAGCACGTCATCGGCCTGTTTGCGGCTTATAACGCAAACGCCATCATCATCGCCGACAATCACATCACCCGGAAAGACCAGCTGGCCAGCGCACACAATTGGCACATTTACCGCACCGGGGGTGTTTTTAACGGTGCCTTTTGACGAGATTGCCCGCGACCAGACGGGAAAATCCATCGCCTTCAAATCGGCGGCATCGCGTGTTCCCCCATCAATCACCAGCCCCAGAACACCGCGCGCCCGCGCCGAAGTTGCCAGCAGGTCACCAAAGAAACCATCTGTATTATCGGTTGTGCAGGCCACCACCAAAATATCGCCCGGCTGGCACATTTCAATCGCCACGTGAATCATCCAATTATCACCGGGCTGGGCCAACACAGTGACCGCCGTGCCGCCAATCCGGGCGCCGGGATAGACCGGCCGGATATAGGGTTTAAAAAGGCCAATCCGGCCTTGCGCTTCATGCACGGTTGAAACACCAGCATTGCCAAGCCCGATGGCGGTTGCGGCATCGGCGCGCGTGATATTACGAACCGCGACTGTTTTCATTATCTTATCCTTATTTTCGGGTTATTGGGTCATTGCCCGTTCAATTTCATGCATGACCTTCATCGCTGGCAGGCCCTGTGCAAGGCTTGAATTAGGTTCGCGTCCATCGGCAATCGCCGCAATAAATTCACGGTCAATCAACTCGATTCCGTTCATTGACACATCAACCGCTGACACATCAATCTGCTGGCCCTTGCCGTCATAAAGATCATCATAGCTGGCGACATAGGTGCCCTTGTCACATATATAGCGAAAATAGCTGCCAAGTGGCCCGTCATTATTAAATGATAAGGACAAGGTGCAAAGCTTGCCGGTTGAGGTTTTCATGATGATTGCCATATCCATGGCGATGCCAAGCTCAGGGTGCTTTGGTCCCTGAACAGCGTGAACTTCGCTAACCGGCTCGCCAGTCTGATATAAAAACAGATCAATCGTATGACAGGCATGATGCCATAACAAGTGATCCGTCCATGATCGTGGCTCGCCCTTGGCGTTCATATTGGTGCGGCGAAAGAAATAGGTTTGCACATCCATTTGCTGGATCGACAGCGCCCCTTTGCTAATTTCATTATGTACCCACTGGTGCGATGGGTTAAACCGGCGTACATGGCCAACCATGCCAACAAGGCCGGTTTCGGCCTGTTTTGCCACCAGTCCTTCGGAATCAGCCAAATTGTCAGCCATCGGAATTTCGACCAGAACATGTTTGCCTGCCGCCATCGCTTTGATGCCCTGCTCGGCATGGAGCTGGGTTGGGGTGGCCAGAATTATTGCATCAACCCGGTCACTGGCGATAAAGGTGTCATAATCATCAAAACGTAATGGCACATCGAATCTATCAGCAACGCCAGTGGCCTTTTCAATGGTGGTGGCCATAACGGCAGTAATGTCTACATCGCTAATCGCCCTTAACGCTTCGAGATGTTTGATACCAAACGCGCCATTTGCGCCGGCAACGCCGAGCCTTATTTTACTCATCTTATCGGTACTTCCTTAGTCAGTATTTTCCAGAATGATGGCACCATAAGCAGTCGCGGAAACGGGGATATGATAGAAACGGTAGATCTCATTGACATTGTCATTCAACGCGCCGCGCATCACGTTCCACATGATCATTTCGATGCCTTCACAACCGGCTTCGCGAATAAAATCAGTATGGGTGAGGCGCGTATTGGCCGCGGGATCAGAGACCAGATTATTCATAAAGGCGGTGTCAAATTCAGGGTTCAGCACGCCAGCACGTTCCCCGCCCAGCTGATGCGACATCCCGCCCGTACCCCAAATGCCAACGCTCAGATCTTCGGGAAAGCTCTCAACGGCGCGGCGGATGGCTTGGCCGAGCTTGTAACAGCGAAGCGGTGTTGGTTGCGGATATTGGATAACATTGACACAGAGCGGGATTACCTTGGTCGGCCAGACATCGGGCTGATCATAGGCAACTGACAGCGGCACGGTCAGGCCGTGATCGACCTCTAGACTGCCAGCGACCGCCATGTCAAATTCGTTCAGAATAAGGTTTTCAGTGATGTGCCATGCAAGCTCGGGATGCCCCATGACCATTGGCACTTGACGCGGCCCCCAGCCTTCATCAGCGGGCATGAACTCCTCGGCAACACCCATCGTAAAGGTCGAATAATTATCCAACGAATAGGATGTGGCATGGTCGTTGTAAACGATGATTGTCACATCTGGGATATTATCCTTGTGCCACGCGCGAACCGGTTCTAGCCCCTTGAATAGTGGCTGCCAATACGGCTCGCCGGTTTTGCCATTATCCATAGCGGCGCCAAGGCCGGGCACGTGTGATGTGCCCATGCCAGCAATAATCCTAGCCATTCTGCTGCTCCTTCTTGCTGCGGTTGCCATCAATCGGGCGGCCGCCAGCCATCATCATCGCTTGAAATTCGTCAAAACTCATTGCCGGTTGCGCCATCTTGCCATACATCACCTGCGGCGGCTGCTTATCATGGCTAACAAGCTTAAAAGCATAATAGACATTTGCCCCAAGTTGCAGCATTCGCAGATATTCCCGATCCAATACCGCTTGGCGTTGTTCTTCGGTCAATTTGTAGGTTTGCAGATAGGCTGTCTCATCAGCCGCAAAGGCCGCGCGCGCTTCGGATTTGTTTAACGACATCAGAAACATATTTAGATGATAGCCTTTTCGGTAATTGCGGCTATCCAGCACATAGGTGCCTGGCACATCATCATAATCCCGTACCGTCATCTAAATACTCCTTGAGATGTTATCGCCAAAATGAGGCAATTTGCCGTCACCTAAAAGGTTACCCCAGCAACTATGCTGGCACAACAAACCATTACATTTGATAATAAATTAGAATAAACGGACAGCATTTGCTGTCCACCTGATTGCGTTGGCACGGCGTTTTTGGGTGGCGGCCTTGGGTGGCGTTTTTTGGCCCGTAACCTAGGGTTGGCGTCAGGCTATTTGCGTTTTTCCTGACGCGCAACTTCGGCTTCACGACCAATGTTTGACTCGATCACAACATCGACGAGAAACGGTTTTCCGGCCCGAACGGCTGCGACCGCTTGTTGCATTGCAGCCACAAGATCGTCACGGGTCTCAACCGGCCCAATGGCCTCGACCCCTAGCCCTTTTGCCAGCTGGGCAATATCAGGCGTCGGGTCATCGATACGTTGGCCAACCCAGCGATTTTCAACATTTCGATCACGTTTCTCGGCAACTTTCTGCTGATGAATTTCGTCGTTAAAATAAGAACGATTATTGGCAATAACCATCAGGGCGGGAATCTCATATTTGGCCGCTGTCCATAATGCATTAATGCTCATCAACGCATCGCCATCCCCCAGAATACCGACGGTCAAGCGTGGGCTTTGGTGATTTGCCAGCGCTGCACCAATGACCAGCCCGGGCCCGCTGCCGATACCGCCGCCGCCATCCTTGCCAAGATAATCAAGCGGGTGCTTCATCGGCCAGAGATCAAACGGCCAGCCGCGCGCCAACGCCGCAAACGTAACCAGATCATCACCAGTGGCATTCTTTAGTGCAACGGCGACATCCCGCAATGATAATGCCCCTTCGCCCGCTACTGGTGCGTCGCCCGCAACAGGGTCAGGCAATACCGGCATTGGTCGCTGGCTCGTTGCTGCTAACAAATCTGCAACTGCCAGATCGGCATCACCGACCAGTTCGACATCAATTGCCGGCAAGGTGAAATGTTCTTTGCCCCATCCATTATGCAACGTTACATCCTGTCCGGCGTGAATGATGGTGATATCAGGCTGGCTGGTGCCAAAAGCCTGTTGCAAAAGCCCGCCAAGATCAATCCAGCCGATACTAAGAATAAGATCAGCCTGCTGTAATATTTCACGGTGTGATGGCGGTAATTTATTGAATGGTGCCCCAACATGAAGTGGATGGTCAGTCGGAACCATGACGCCGGATTTCAAATCGCTCATCATCCGCGCGCCCAGCTTTTCTGCCAGTGCAACGCGCTGGGTCATTGCTGCATCATTGCGGGCCCCGCGCCCGTAGAGGATTACAATATTTGATGCGCCGGCTAGCCGTTCTGCTGCTGCCGTAATCGCATTACCGGCAGGTCTTGCAGGTTCTGGTGGTTGCGCTCGATCAAGCACTGGCATGCTGAAATTGTCACGAACGGCTTCTTCTTGAATGGCGGCGTCAAGACAGACATAGACTGGTGCGCATGGTGTCATATTGGTCATCTTCCATGCGCGGCTGAGTGATTCGGGGATCGCCTCGATCGACGCCGGCTGATCATCCCATTTGGTGAAATTACGGACCAGCGCACCTTGATCCTGTGCAGTATGCAGCCAGTCAACCCACGGCCGGCGCAATGCTGCATCGACCGGGCCGGTAGCACCAAGAACAAGCATTGGCGCCCGATCTGCATAGGCGTTAAAAATCGCCATCGTCCCGTGCATCAGGCCAACATTTGAATGGAGCGCAACTGCCATGGCTTTGCCGGTGGCTTTGGCATAACCATGCGCAATTGAAACAGCATATTCCTCATGAAGGCACATAAGCATCTGCGGCGTTTCATTGCCGAGATAATTGACCAAACTGTCATGTAATCCGCGATAACTGGCCCCCGGATTCAGCGCGATATAGGGAATATCGAGCTGGCGCAGCATTTCAGCGGCCACGTCGGATCCCCAGCCAAGTCTTTGGTCGGGGGTGCCTGCTGGCAATTCGCGTTTGATCGGTGAGGATGCGCCTCTGCTAGGGGGGGGTGAAGATGACATTTGGAACGACTCCAGAACAAAAGGGGCATGACCCCAAGCAAAATAAATAAGGCCAGCGGAGGCAGGCAAAGCGAAAAATTTCAGTAACTAACGTCGCGCAAACGCGCGTGTTTTTGACAGGTCAAGATTAGGTTGCTTGTGCGGTTTATGTCAAAGAAAAGCTGCGCGGATTTTGTCGTTCCTTGTGCGGCCGTTACTTTATCTCGGCGCGTGAGTCCGGATCTCGGCGCGTCAGTCCGGTCCTGATAAAACTAGGGGTGTCACTGCTTTTGTTGCTTGGTTTTGACGCATCGCTGGCGTAACCTTTGCATCTTTCTAAAGGGCCCGTTAGGTCGGAACGGCCGAAGGCAATGCGAGTTATCTCGATAAAATCTTCCCGCCACTCCATCATATCCCATAGGATATGACTTTACCCTTCGGTCTTTGTCACCGGCAGATGGCAGTCGCCATTTTGTTGAATTTCGGAACTGTATTTTTGAGGTATTTATGTCAGAGCTAAAACTATCCATCGCAACAACTGATTATGACCATTTCCGCGATTTCCGCCTTGGTGAAGTGCGGGCGCAAGGCATTGACCATAACTGGCTCAACCTTGGCCATCATGAGTGTTTTGCGAGATTCACTGCCAATCGTGAATTTGATGTTGCCGAGCTGTCCTTTGCCAAATTCTCGGCGCAGGTGACCCGCCCGGATAGTGATGTTATTGGCCTACCGGTCATTTGTTCTCGGCTGTTCCGCTTTAGTTCATTTTATGTCAATAAAAACAGTAAAATCAAAACGATTGCCGACTTGAAAGGGAAACGCGTGGGATCGCCGGAATGGGCACATTCTGCGGCCGTTTATATGCGTGGCTGGATGCATAACGAGATGGGCGTAAAGCTGAATGATGTTCATTGGGTGCAGGCTGGTGCCAATGCTGCCGGACGCAAAGAAAAGGTCGAGTTAAGCCTGCCTGAAGGTGTCGAGCTGACGCGGATCAATGATAAATCGCTCAGTGAGCTTTTGGCCTCAGGCGAGATTGATTGCGCGATCATTGCCCGCCCACCAACCTGTTTTCTTGAGGGGCATCCAGATGTTGAGCGGCTGTTTCCTGACTATATCGAAATGGAAGAGGATTATTACCAGCGCACTAAGGTTTGGCCGATTATGCATATCATTGCCATGCGGCGGCAGATTTTGGATGAAAACCCTTGGGTCGCGCGGAACTTGCTGAATGCGTTTCAGGAGTCCAAGCGGCGCAGTCTTGAGCGGCTTCTTGATCCGGCGGTTTCGCGCTATCCGGTGCCGTGGCTGGCGACCTATGCGCGCAAGATGCGGGACATGTTTGATGGCGATCTTTTCCCTTATGGCATCGAAGAAAATCGCCCGACATGGGAACAAATGGCGCTTTATACCTATCAGCAGGGCATCGCGCATCGTCAATTTACCCCCGAAGATATTTTTCCCAAGGGCATCATGACTGACGTTGTGATCTGATCGTATCATATCAACAAAAGGCGATTGAAGACGAGGTGACATGATGAGTGAAACTCCAAAATCTGCGGGGCCGGTTGCGCCTGAATTGCTGGCCGATCTTGCGGCGGCAAGCCGAATTCTTGCCGCGCGTGGTGTGGTTGATGGCTTTGGTCATGTGTCGATGCGCCACCCACACTCGCCCGACCGGTTTTTGATGTCAAAATCAATTGCGCCGGCACTGGTGGTTCCTGATGACATCATTGAATATGACCTAAATAGCGAGCCGTGTAACGCCAATGGACGTGGCAGTTTTCTTGAAAGGTTCATTCATGGTGAAATCTATAAGGCACGCCCCGATATCAATTCAGTGGTTCATAGCCATTCGCCATCGGTAATCCCGTTTGGGCTGGTGCCAACCGATATGAAGGCAATGTTCCACAATGCTGCTTTCTTGGCGGCGGGCGTTCCGGTTTTTGATATTGCCGACAAATTTGGCGATACGGATATGCTGGTTTGCGACTGTGTGAAGGGTGAGGCCTTGGCCGAAGTTTTAAAGGACAAGGATGTTGCATTGATGCGGGCGCATGGGTCTGTCGCTTGTGGGCCGACGCTGCAAACGGCGGTGTTTCGTGCGGTCTATACCGAAGTGAATGCCCGAATTCAGCATTTTGCGCAGGCACTAAGCAGCGATGGCAATCTGGCGGCATTGACTAAAACCGAAGGCCAGCTTGCAGATGTGCCGAACCAGACCGCAGGTATGCGCGCATGGCATCTTTGGCGCGCTGAGGTTCGCAACGAGGTTAATTGGTAAATTGGAGTCGATAAATGGATGATCTAGAGCAGAAAAAACAACAGCTTGCCGATTGTATTCGGATGCTGGAATCGTCTGATATTATTGACTATAACGGCCATGCCAGCTTTCGCGGTGATGGTGAAACCCTGCATATCAATATTGGATCATGCCAGCGCAGCCAGCTTCGTGCCAAGGATATCTGCCGGATTGATTTTGCGGGCAATTTGCTTGCGGGTGATGGCAACCCGCCGCTGGAATTTCATCTTCATGCCGGCATTTATCGGGCGCGTCCAGAGGTGAATGCCATTGTCCACGCGCACCCGAAATGGTCTACCTTCCTGACTATGGTCGGCGTTGATTATCTGCCGGTATTTGCCCAAGGCTCGCTGGTATATCCGGTGCCGGTACTAGACACACCAGACTCAATTAATAATCCGGAAATGTCGGATCGGTTAAATCAAATTCTTGGCGACCGGCCCGCCGCCTTGATGAAATCTCATGGCGCGGTGACGGTTGGCGCCAGCATTACCGAGGCGTTTGTGCTGATCAATTATCTTGAAGAAAACGCGCATCGTCAGCATATGGCGATGCAGATCGGCAAGCCGTATTGCTTTAGTGATGATGAAATGGCGCTGTGCCGGGGCAAGCTATGGAATGCCAAGCTGTTTCAGCGCACTTGGGATCACTTCTATGCCAAATTGCCATCATAATGCGAGGGCATGTGATCGGTAAGTGACCACGGCGTTTTAAGGAAAGGAAATCAGGTGTCAAATATCCATAGGTCAAAAAAAGACGGTTTTCTGCTGGCAGGGGTCATGGGCTGGCCGGTGCTTCATTCGCGCTCGCCGCTAATGCATAATTACTGGTTCAGCCAACAGAATCTTCGCGGCAGCTATGTACCGTTGGAAATCAAGCCGGGGTCTGTCGGCGCGGCGCTTCGGGCGATGGCACCGCTGGGATTTTCTGGCTGTAACCTGACGATCCCGCACAAGCTAGAGGCGATGGATATTGTTGATGAGCTAGACGATGTTGCCAAAAAGATTGGGGCGATTAGCTGTGTGGTGGTTCGGGAAGACCAATCGCTTTTTGGGACGAATAATGACTGGCTTGGTTTTATTGGAAACATAAAACAGCAGGTTCCTGATTGGCGTGCAGATACTGGGCCGGTGGTTGTGCTGGGCGCCGGCGGTGGTGCGCGGGCGATCTGTTATGCGCTGTTGTCCGAAGGCGCAACTGAAATCCGGCTGGTAAACCGGACCAAGGCGCATGCCGAAATCATCGCCAGTGAATTTGGCGGACCAATAGAAACATTGCCGTGGGATCTGCGCCAAGATGCGCTTGATGGTGCAGCGATGCTGGTCAACACCACCAGTCAGGGTATGGTTGGTATGGCTGAATTAGATTTGACCTTGGATGCGCTGCCGACCGCGGCATTGGTAAGTGATATTATCTATACGCCGCTGGAAACAAGATTGCTGGCGGCGGCGCGCCAACGCGGTAACATGACGATAAACGGGCTTGGAATGTTGTTGCATCAAGGCAAACCGGCGTGGCGTATGTGGTTCGATGTCGAGCCTGAGGTAACCGATGAGTTACGCCAAAAGATGGAGGCAAGTATCCGCGGTGACGAATAATCTGGGGCAAGGCAAGATGGATTATGCAGCGCTTGCGAGGCAATTGATCCGCCCGGTTGAAGAGGCTGGTCAGGTTATTATGGATATCTACCGCCGCCGGCCAACAATCGATATCAAGGCTGATGGCAGCCCCGTCACTGAGGCGGATAAGGCGGCTGAAGCGATTCTGTTGCCGGCAATCGCTGCTGCGGCCCCATCAATCCAGATCGTGTCCGAAGAAAACCCGATGAGCCATGACTCTGCTGCGGGGGATCAGTTCTTTCTTGTTGATCCGCTTGATGGCACCAAGGAATTTATCAAAACTGATGCCAATGGCGCCTTTACCGTCAATATCGGTTTCATTGAAGGCGGCGTTCCGGTGATGGGTGTTGTTTATGCGCCAGCATTGGGCCGGTTATTTTTTGGTAGTGCCGATGCCGGCGCGTTTGAAATTTCGTCCGGTAATTGTCGGCCAATTGAGGTTCGAAAACCAGACCCTGCGGCGATTGTTGCGGTCGCCAGCGCATCGCACCGTGACGCGGCGACAAACCGCTGGCTGGAAGATCGGGGCATTAAACAGACTGTTTCAATTGGGTCATCGTTGAAATTCTGTCTGGTTGCGGCGGGTGAGGCAGATGTCTATCCGCGCTATGGGCCAACTATGGAATGGGATACGGCAGCCGGTGATGCTGTGCTGCGCGCCGCCGGTGGCACTGTTGTCGGTGATGATGGCACGCCCTTCTGCTATGGTAAAAGCGGTTATCGCAATGACGCGTTCTTTGCCTTTGGCGGTGGCTGATCGGCTAGACCGAGAATTGCTCAATCGTTCCTTGATGGAACAGCTCATCGACTGAAACGCGCCGCGCTGATAGGCCCTGCCGGTGATGGTGATCGAGGAAATTATCCAAGACCTTACGGTTTGCCTCAACCCCGTTTGACCAGTAATCCTGCCCCAGAAGCGCCTGTGCAGACTCGATATGTTCGGCCAAAAACGGAATTGTCGCGTGCGATGCAGCCGTATCTAGAAGCATATTAACCGCCATATTCTTTGACAGATTAAATGCTTTATAAAGGGCGCCGGGCAGCCAGGGGTGGGCCTTGGCTAGGGTTTTGCGAACGCCAAGTAGATGCATGATCGGGAAAATACCAGTGCGTTTGTAATAATCGGTCGCGGTGCTGACCAAATCGGGAAACAGGCGGACAATATCAGGGTTTCCAGCATCATAACATGGCGGGTTGCGGGGCCCAATAAAGCCATCAAGATCACCAGCAACCAGCATTTCATCAAGCGATTTGCCCTTTGGTGCCGGTTCGATGGAGACATCAGCGGGAAGTTGAAGTTTGATTTTTTCCGGCCGGTCAGGCGTCCCAACACCGCCGCGAATCCAGTGAATATCGGATGGCTTGACGCCGTAATCATCTTCAAGAAGGCCGCGGGCCCATACATTGGCGGTTAGCTGGTATTCGGCAATGCCAATGCGTTTGCCGCGAAGATCGGCAGGCTCATTAATGCCTTTGCCTTTACGGATATAGATTGATGAATGGCGAAAAGAGCGTGACATAAAGACAGGAATGGCAATGTAATGGCCGCTATCCTGAGCGGTGCTGACTGTGTAAGAGCTGAATGATAGCTCGCAAATATCAAAATCCTGATTACGAAAGGCGCGGAAAAAGATTTCTTCAGGCGACAATTTCATAAAGATTGGATCAACGCCGTCAATTTGCACATCACCATCAAAAAGGGCGCGGTTACGATCATAATTGCCGACAGCAATAGACAAATTAAGATTGGCCATAATATCTCCAGAAATGTCCGGCGGATCACCGGCAGGCACGCTAGCGCGCAACAGAAGTCAGCTGTTTAAATTAGCCGTATTCCCGCGGTCGTCAAGGTTGAACTCCGCCGCAAAATAATGACGCATATTTCGCTCGCTATACCGCCAGCGGCTTTGGCAAAGAAACATTCATTGCGGGGTACGTCGATTTGAGGGGCGGGATTTGCCCGTTGTCGTTTTATATATCTAAAGATTTTTCCCGCAGATTTAAAACTCACTAAGGAATTTCGTTCTTCTATTGATTGTTCTGCATCACCGCATATTCTATTGCGCGAGAGATGCGAAAGCGTGAATAAATGACGAAAGCCTGATTTAAGCATTTCCCCATCTGATGGGTTACGTCACCCCCTCATGAACAAGGGCGTCTAGAGATATTGTCGCCAGATTGGTATTGCTATGAGTGAATATTTACACCCCGTTACCGGTATGAAAAGCTGCATGGCGCCCGATCCGGATACGCGAACACCGGCGTTTATTACGCCAAAGGGTGCTTGCGACAGTCATTGTCATGTTTTTGGCCCGCATGAGGTTTTTCCCTATCACCCGAAATCGACCTATCATCCGCCCGATGGCCCAAAGGAAAGTCTGGCCGCTCTTCATGCCAAGCTGGGCATTGATCGTGCGGTCATTGTGCAGGCAAGCTGTCATGGCCCTGATAACCGTGCGATGCTTGATGCGATTGCGGGCCGGCCCGATGATTATCGCGGCGTCTGTATTGCCAATGACAGTTTTTCCGACGAGGATTTTGCCGATCTTGATGCTGGCGGGGTGCGCGGCATCCGGTTTAATTTTGTAACCCATCTTGGTGGCACGCCTGATTTGGCGATGATGCAGCGGGTATTAAACCGGATAAAGCCGCTTGGTTGGCATCTGGTGATCCATGTAAACGCCGAGGATATTCTGAATTTCAAGGATTTCTTCCTGCAGTTTGATATGAATATAATTGTTGATCATATGGGCCGAGTGCCAACAGCCGACGGCGTGCATCAACCAGCTTTCAAGATTTTAAAATCCTTTCTTGAGCGCGAGAATTGGTGGGTGAAAATTTGTGGGTCTGAACGTATTTCATCAGCGGGGCCGCCATTTTATGATGCGGTTCCCTATGCTCAGGAACTTGTCGAAATTGCCCCCGACCGTGTTTTATGGGGAACCGACTGGCCGCATCCAAACATCAAGCGCCATATGCCAAATGATGGTGATTTGTTGGATCTGGTGCCGTTATTGGCGCGTGATGCAGCATTACAGAAAAAAATTCTGGTGGATAATCCAGCCCGGCTTTACGGATTTACGCCGGTCGAATGAGGGCGATATCAGCCGAAATGAAACAAGCTTTTTGCCGCGGCGTTTTTTTCATTTTGGCTCTTGGTTTCGTGCATTTGTTGTCCTAGGCTAGCAACTTGCTTACGTCTTAGGTCAGCGGACATGACCAATATTTCGATATTTTTATGAGGGAAGATTTAACGATGATTATTGATTGTCATGGCCATTACACAACAACGCCGCCACAGGTCGAGGCCTATCGTAACGAGCAGCGGGCATTATTGGCAAAGGACCCAAACCATCTTTTTACAAAAGGCGATGTGAAGATTTCGGATGATGAAATTCGCGAATCAATCGCCAATAATCAGCTTAAATTGCAACAGGATCGCGGCACTGATCTGACGATATTTTCGCCGCGGGCTAGCTGGATGGGGCATGACCTTGGCAATGCCAGCACGTCGCAAGCATGGACCGAACTATGTAATGATCTGATCCGGCGCGTCTGTGACCTGTTTCCAGATAATTTTGTTCCGGTTTGCCAATTGCCGCAAAGCCCCGAGACCTCACTTGAAAACAGCATTGCCGAACTGTCGCGCTGTGTCGAGGAAATGGGCTTTATCGGTTGTAATCTGAACCCTGATCCATCTGGTGGTTTTTGGAAGGATCCGCGCCTTGGTGACCGCTACTGGTATCCGTTTTATGAAAAACTGATCGAACTGGATGTACCGGCTATGATCCATGTGTCGGGGGCGTGCCAGCATTCGCTTGACACGACGTCCAGCTATTATCTTGGGGCTGATACAACCGCCTTTACCCAGCTGTTATTTTCTGACGTCTTCACCGATTTCCCTGAATTAAAGCTGATTATCCCGCATGGCGGCGGTGCTGTTCCCTATCATTGGGGTAGGTTCCGCGGGATTGCACAGGATCGTGGCCTTGGTGATCTGGATGAGCGGGTGCTTGGGAATCTTTATTTCGACACTTGCGTTTATCACCAGCGCGGTATTGATCTATTGCTGGATGTTATCCCGACAAAAAATATTCTGTTCGCCTCAGAAATGATTGGTGCGGTTCGCGGTATTGACCCCAGAACTGACCATCACTACGACGATACCAAGCGCTATATCGACGGAAATAAGGCGCTGGATGCGGCGGCAAAGCAGGCTATTTTTGAGGGTAATGCAAGGCGCGTCTTCAGCCGGCTCCAAATCTGATCAAAGGGTTTTGATCATAAATAGCTCAAAGCCTGATCTGATCAGGCTTTGAAATAATGCGCCTCAAGCTGCCTGCAAATCTCGTGATAGATTGGCAAATGCAGTTCTTGAATACGGGCGACATTATCCGACGGCACGTCAATCAGCACATCACATAATGGTGCCAACTGGCCGCCACCAGCACCGGTTAGCCCGATCACCGCCATGTCTTTGGCGCGGGCCGCCTTGGCCGCAAGCAGAATATTGCGCGAATTTCCGGAAGTGGATATCGCCAGTAAAACGTCACCAGCTTTGCCCAATGCCCAAACCTGTTGGGCAAAAATCAAACTGCCATCAAGGTCATTGGCAATTGCCGTTATCAGCGCGCTGTGGCTGACCAGCGACAATGCGGGCAATCCATATTGCAGCTTATCCGCAAGAAGGGCGGCATCATCACCGCTGACGGCGGCCAGTTTATTCTTGTCATCGGCTGTTAAGGGGCGGCGACGGCAAAACCCCTTCATCAATTCGCCGACGATATGTTCGCAATCTGCCGCACTGCCCCCATTGCCGCAAATCAGCAAAGTGCCGCCAGCATCATAGCTCGCAATCAGCTTTTCAACCGCTGCTTTCAGGCTGTCATGCTGGCTATTGCCGTTATTTAGATCCGGCTGCTGCATCAGGCGCTCCCTTATTTGCTGGCGTATATTTTTGGTATCGTGATTGTGCCGTGCCCCATTATTGAGGGGCGCGCCGAAAATCACAAATGATAAAATGGCTGCCCTAGAGGGCGTGATTATCGATCAGGCGTGTTGACCCCAGCCAGACGGCCGCAAAAATCCGGCTATGGGGGGCAGCGGAGCGGCAAATCTGCAAATCATCCGCACGGCGAAGGTCAAAATAATCAATCTTACCAAAACCGGCTTCTGCGAGGCGGTTTCTCGCTGTTTCCAGCGCCGCCTCAATTGGCGCGCCGCCATTGATCTGGTTGGCCGTCGCCTGCATTTCAGCATAGAGCAATGGTGCCAGCTTGCGATCAGCCGGGCTTAGATACTGGTTGCGGGATGAGAGCGCCAGACCATCTGCTTCACGGATTGTCGGATGCGCCAGAATTTGAACTGGTAAATCCAGATCCCGAACCATCTGCCGAATTACCGTAAGCTGCTGAAAATCCTTTTCACCAAAAATTGCAAAATCGGCGGGGATATGGGTAAAGAGTTTTAAGACCACTGTGGCAACGCCGGTAAAAAAATGTGGCCTTGCCGCACCTTCCATTGGGTTTGCAACCCCGCCCGGCACAATGCTGGTTGCATGACCATCATCATACATAGTGGCCGGCGCATAAATCGCATCACAGCCACCACTATCCTTGATTGCTGCACAATCACGATCAAGGGTGCGCGGATATTGGTCGAAATCCTCGCCAGCGCCAAATTGGGTAGGATTTACATAGATGCTGACAATGACACGCGATGCGGTTTGCCGCGCCTTTGCGATTAGCGCAAGATGGCCGGAATGGATACTGCCCATCGTTGGCACAAGACAGACCGTTTCACCTGCCTTTTGCCATTTTATTGTGGCGGCGGTGATGTCAGTTTTGTGATGTAGAATATTCATCCAGATACCGTGTTGTTATCAGGGTTTTTTCGGCCAGAAAAGGTGATCCTTGGTTGGAAAGCTGCCATCAATGACCGCGGCGCGATAGCCAATTGCAGCGGCGCTTATATCATCTTGAAGATTGGCAAATTTGCGCACGAATTTTGGTGTAAAGGCATCATAAAGGCCAAGCACATCTTCGGTTACGAGAATTTGTCCGTCACAGGCTGCCGAGGCACCAATACCAATGGTTGGCACCTTGCATCCCATCGCAATCGACGCGGCCACCGGTTCGATGATCCCCTCCATAACGATGCCAAAAACACCAGCCTCGACGAGAGCATCAGCATCTTTATGAAGCTGGCTAGCTTCTTCCTCGCTGCGACCGGTAATGCGAAACGCTGCCCCTGCGACAGCGTGCTGTGGCAGCAGGCCGATGTGACCAAGCACCGGAATGCCCGAATCCACAAGGCATTTAACATGCGGAGCAAGATCAGTACCGCCTTCCAGCTTGACCGCGTCAGCCCCGGTTTTTGCCATAATTTTGCTCGCGCTTGCCAATGCCTGTGCCGGGCTGTTTTCATAGCTACCAGCAGGCAGGTCAATCACCACAAGCGATGATTTGCGCCGCCGCATGACGGCCTCACCATGCCGGATCATCATATCAAGATCAGCATTTTGCGTTGTGTCCATGCCGTAGATCACCATCGCCACAGAGTCACCAACAAGAAGCATATCACAATGCGGGTCAAGTGCATGCGCCATCGGGGCGCTATAGGCGGTGAGGCAAACGATCTTACGCTGGCCCTTTAGAGCCATAAAATCAGCAATTTGAGGTTTTTCAGGCATGGCGGTCGGTCTCGTTACAGGCGGCATGCGTAATATATCGCCAAAAGCGTCCAAGGAAGGGACAGATAAGTGGGACGAACCCAAAGCAAAATAACGCGAAACAACTAGCATATATTTGCCGGACGGGCGATAGCTTTTTAAAAGATACTGGACACGGCTAGCCGCTTGACCTGTCTATTGTCGATGCCTAGCATTAGCCCTCTATTATCGTCTTGATGCGCTTAATCCAGCGCTGCCTTTTTATTGTTTTTTTTTCGAGGATAACAATGACCCGACCAACAATCATCATGGCGGCACCGAACGGCGCACGCAAAGTGAAAACTGATCATCCCGCGGTGCCGGTAACGATTGACGAAACTATTGCCACTGCCAAGGAATGCCATGCAGCTGGTGCTAGTATTCTTCATGCTCATGTGCGTGATGATGCGGGCAAACATCTGCTTGATGTGGCGCGCTATCGCAAATTGCTAGATGGTTTGCGCCAAGAGGTGCCGGAAATGCTGGTGCAGATTACCACCGAAGCGGTGGGTATCTATACGCCGGATCAGCAGGCCGATCTGGTATTTGCGCTAAAGCCTGATTTTGTCTCGGTCGGGTTTCGTGAAATGATTGGCGATAATGGCGCGGCGGCGCGTGCGCTGGCCACAAATTTCTATCATTCAAGCCTTGCCGAGCAGATCTGTGTTCAGCATATCCTATATGATATTGATGATCTGGTTCGGTTCCGTGCGGCGATGGCTGACGGTATTTTGCCAGATGCGCGCCCGCACGTGCTTTTGGTATTGGGCCGTTATAGTGGGAATTTCCAGTCTGATCCGGCCGAGATGAAGCCATTTATCGCTGATGGGCTGCCGGATATGGCAAGCTGGTCAATCTGTGCCTTTGGTCACCGTGAATTTGATGTGATGACAGATGCGATTGCGAATGGCGGTCATTGTCGGGTCGGGTTTGAAAACAACCTTTATTTAAAGGATGGCAGCCTTGCGCCAAGCAATGCCGATCTGGTGCGCCAGCTGGCCGAAACCTGTCAGCCAGCCAGCCGCGCCGAGACCTTGGCACTATTCGCACTCTAACGGCTATTTCTGTATCAGCTGATTATTCCGCCGCCTGCTGTTCCCAAAACTCCATTGGCGGGCACGCACAAATCAATGCTCGGTCGCCAAGGGCGTTATCAACACGGTTTACCGGCGGCCAGTATTTATTGGCCTGAAAATTGCCGTCGGGGTCACCCGCTTGCCTGCGGCTGTAAGGATGCGTCCAATCATCGGCCATAATGTCGTCGGCGGTATGTGGTGCATTAACCAGCGGATTATCATCACGGGGCCATGTGCCATCGGCAACGGCGCGGATTTCCGCAGCAATGGCAATCATCGCATCACAAAACCGGTCAATTTCGGCAAGTGATTCAGACTCGGTTGGTTCAATCATCAACGTGCCAGCAACTGGAAATGACATGGTTGGAGCATGAAATCCATAGTCAATCAGCCGTTTGGCGATGTCTTCATTGCTAATGCCGGTGGCATCCTGAATTTTGCGGATATCAATGATACATTCATGTGCAACGCGGCCATGGCGGCCGGTATATAGCAATGGATAGCTATCATGCAGCCGTTTGGCGATATAATTGGCCGATAGAATGGCTGTTGCGGTGGCGTCGATCAGCCCATCTGGCCCCATCATGCGGATATAGGCATAGGTAATCGGCAAAATACCTGCCGAGCCAAATGTGGTGGCACTGACCGCACCGACCCCATCAAGTGGTGATCCGGGCAGGAATGGTGCCAAATGCGCTGCAACCCCGATCGGGCCAATGCCCGGGCCACCGCCACCATGCGGGATACAAAAGGTTTTATGCAGGTTCAGATGGCTGACATCCGCACCAAATTCCGGTGGCGCGCAATGGCCGACAAGCGCATTTAGGTTTGCACCATCGACATAAACCTGCCCACCAGCGGCATGGATGATCGCACAAACATCGGCAATTGCCTCTTCAAACACGCCATGGGTTGACGGATAGGTCACCATCAAAGCGGCAAGATTTTCTTCATATTGGGCGGCCTTGGCACGCAGATCATCAAGATCAACATCCCCCGACGCATCACATTTCACCACAACAACTTTCATGCCGGCCATCGCCGCTGAGGCTGGATTGGTGCCATGTGCGGATGACGGGATCAGGCAGATATTGCGGTGATGATCACCGCGCGACTGATGATAGCGTGAAATCGCCAGCAACCCGGCAAATTCGCCCTGCGCGCCGGAATTTGGCTGCAATGACATCGCGGCATAGCCGGTGCATTGGCATAGCATCTCTTCCAGCCGTTCGATCATTTCGCGATAGCCAACGGTCTGATCATCCGGTGCAAAAGGATGGATATTGGCAAATTCTGGCCATGTAACGGGCATCATTTCAGCGGTGGCGTTCAGCTTCATCGTGCAAGACCCAAGCGGAATCATGCACCGGTCTAGCGCCAGATCACGATCTGATAACCGGCGCATATAGCGCAGCATTTCAGTTTCTGAACGGTAGCTGTGAAATACCTCATGCGTTAGAAACTGGCTTGTCCGGCCAAGCTCGGCAGGTAGGCTGTTTATCTGATCATCGCCAACATGGCCGCCAAGTGCAGTAATAATTGCCGCCAAAGCTGCATCATCAATGGTTTCATCAAAACTTGCGGCTATGGCGCCATCAAGCGGGCGCAGGTTAAACCCGGCAGCAACGGCCGCAGCCATCAATTCATCGCGGTCCCCTGCCGCCTCTATGACCACAGTGTCAAAGAATGCCTGATGCCGCAGATTGCGGCCCGCACTGAGCATGGCGGCAGCAAAGCGGCGCGCCTGACGGTTGCTATGCGCAGCAATATTCTGCAGTCCTTCCGGCCCGTGCCAGATCGCATAAAAACTCGCCATAATCGCCAGCAATGCCTGTGCTGTGCAAATATTCGAAGTGGCCTTTTCGCGGCGAATATGCTGTTCACGCGTTTGCAGGGCGAGCCGATAGGCGGGCCTGCCACGTGCGTCGCGTGAGACCCCGACCAGGCGGCCCGGGATCGAGCGTTGCAATGGCTGGCTACAGGCAAAATAGGCTGCATGAGGTCCGCCAAACCCAAAAGGAACGCCAAAGCGCTGGGTGCTGCCAACCACAATATCGGCGCCCATTTCACCCGGCGGGGTCAGCAGGGCTAAGGCTAATAAATCGGCAGAGACAACGGCAAGCCCACCGCCATCATGGATCGCGTCAATATCGCCGCTGAGGTCACGGATTGCGCCGGTACTGCCGGGATAGCTTAAGAGGCCGCCAAAGCAATCGGCAGCAACCGGCCCGTCGATAGCCGTGATGTCAATGATGATGCCAAGTGGCGCGGCGCGGGTTTTCAAAATCGCAATGGTTTGTGGGTGCGTGTCAGGGTCAACGATAAAACGGTTGCCTTTGGGTTTATGCATCCGGTGCGCTAGTGCCATCCCCTCGGCAGCAGCGGTGGCCTCATCAAGCAGTGATCCATTGGCAATATCCATCCCGGTCAGATCCATAACCATTGTCTGAAAATTCAAAATGGCTTCGAGCCGCCCTTGCGATATCTCCGGCTGGTAGGGCGTATAGGCCGTATACCATGCCGGGTTTTCCAGAATATTACGCTGGATTACTGGCGGCGTATGGCAATTGTAATAGCCCATCCCGATCAACGAGGTTTTGATTTGATTCTTGCTGGCAAGCTCCTTTAATTCGGCCAGAATTTCATGCTCCGATAATGCCGGTTGCAACGTCATTTTGCTCTGGCGCCGGATGTTTTCGGGAATCACTGTATCCAGCAATTCGGTCAATGACGAGACATTGACGGTATCAAGCATGGTGTCAATATCAGCATCATCAAGGCCGATGTGACGGCTGGAAAAGGCAGCTTGCGGTGGGGGAAGTGATAACATGATGCATCCTTTCAAAAAAAATAGCCGGCATAAAAAAACGTGAGCCAGAAAAATATGAGCCAGAAAAATATGAGCCAGAATTAAGAGGCGGCGTTCCCATAAATGCCAGTTCGCGGCGATTAACAGTAAGCGGCTCAATTACAGCGTTTGCCAGCGCAGTGATTATGCGGCGCAGCGATTATGCGTCGCTGTTTAGTCAATCAATGCGTTATAAGCGTCCTCATCCATCAGTGATTCGAGGTCGCCAACATCGCTGATCTTGATTTTGAACAGCCAGTTTTGCATGGCGTTTTCAGGCGTGATTGCGGTCAGATCATCCAGCAATGCGCTGTTCACCTCGGTGATATCACCGGCGGCAGGGCTGTATATGTCTGATGCCGCCTTCACGGATTCGAACACCGCCACCGCATCGCCCTTGCTGACGCTGGTGCCTGTATCGGGCAGTTCGACAAAGACGATATCGCCTAATTGTTCAACCGCATGGGGCGAAATGCCAACTGTGCAGATGTCATCATCTAGCTTGGCCCATTCGTGATCTTCAGAAAATTTCAACATGATTTGCCTCCTTGTGGCTGGGATGGGTATTTAACCGCGAAAATAACGATGTGGAACGAGTGGCAAATCAGCCACGGTCATTGGTGCTTCACTGCCCCTCGTAGCGGCAGTGATGATGGTGCCAGTGTCGGCAAGTCCGGCATCAACCAGACCAAGCGCGGCTGGCCGGTCAAGGCTTGGCGAAAAGCCGCCAGATGTAACGACGCCGACCTCAACACCGTCATTCAACAGGATGGTACCGTCACGCACCGGCCGTGCGCCGGCTGCCAAGAGGCCAACAAGGCACCGCTGTGGCCCCTTGGTGAACTCGTCAAGAATGACACTGGCGCCGGGAAAATCGGCTGCCTCGCGCCGTTTTTTAGACAGCGCGAATTTCAGTCCGGCCATTGTCGGGGTAATGGTTTCGTCCAATTCATGCCCCCAAAGCGGCAGACCAGCCTCAAGCCGCAGCGTGTCACGTGCGCCAAGACCGGCAAGTGTGACCTTACCCGTTGCCATGAATGTCTCGGCGACCTCGACGGCCGTGCTAGCCGGCATTGAAATTTCAAAGCCATCCTCGCCGGTATAGCCTGATCGCGTTATTACAAGCGGGATTGAGTGAAGCTCAAATCGCCGGATATCCATAAAGCGAAAGCCGTCCAGATCAAGGCCGAGGCTGCTTAGCACCGCGCCAGCTTGGGGGCCTTGCAGGGCCAGCAGGGCTTTATCGTGATGCACGTTTATTTTGGTATTGGCCGATTTGGGCTCGGCGTCTAGATTCTGGCGCAAATGATCAATATCATGCTGCGCCCGACCCGCATTGACGACAAGGTGAAGATTGCCGTCGAGGCGTGCCACCATCAGGTCATCAAGCACACCGCCCGTATCATTTAAAAACAGTGAATAGCGCACCCGCCCTTCGGCAACCGCGCCAATATCGGTTGGTGTTAACCTCTCAAAAAAGGCGTCTGCACCTGACCCTGATAATTCGATCTGAACCATGTGCGACACGTCAAACAACCCGGCGCCATTGCGAGTCGCAAGATGTTCGGCCTTAATACCATGCGCATATTGAACAGGCATATTCCAGCCGGCAAACGGCACCATTCTGGCCCCGTTGGCACAGTGAAAATCGTAAAGTGGGGTTTGTTTTATATCCACTGTTCTAATCCCTTGCTCGCGCGTTAAAAAGATGAATACCGTTCTATGGTATTCGCCCCTTCTGTCGCGGAACCTGAGAGATTAGCTGTTTCCGATCAATGGTCATATTGACCTAATCGGCTGATCATCTGATCCTTTTGTCACTTCCGACTAGATCAAAAAATCACCAGTTTTCCCCTTCGGTGGACACTGCCGTGTCGCTTTCCAGAGTGCTCACATGAAAGTGTACTTTTACCTGAGAGTTTCTGGGGGTTTGCTCCTTCGGTGTTGCTGTCACCGCGTCGCTGCGGCAAGCAATCTCTCCCCTCTCATGTATCGAGCAAAATCACGCTAACGCATTTTATATTTTTCAGCAAGTCGGATGAATTTCAGGGTGCTCAAAGCCCAAAAAGGGGGCGTTTGTTGCGGTGATTTATCCAAAAAGGTTTTAAAAACACACTTGAGAATGTTCTTACCTATGCTCATATAAAAAAAGCAATCAAATGCCCGTGCCCCTATGTTGTTCGAAGAGTGAAGCTTTGCTATGCCTGATTCCTGTCCAATTTGGAGCCTGAGTGACCTCTATGATGGCGTCGAGGCGCCAGCATTACAAACCGATATTGCGGCTTGCCGTGAGGCGGCTAGCACGCTGGCGAAAGACTGGCAGGGCAAGATTGGCACAATTTCAGCTGCGCAATTGGCCGACGTGATTATCGCTTATGAGGCGGTGCTTGAACGGCTTGGCAAAGTGCAGAGCCATGCGCAGCTATTATTTGCTGCGAATATGAATGATCCGGCGATTGCCAAACACCATCAGTCGATTCGGGAAGTTGGTGCACAAATTGGCGCGTCGCTTTTGTTTGTCGAACTCGAGCTTGCGCGCCTTGATGACGGCTATATTCAGACATTATTGGGCGATGCGGCGCTTGGCCGGTTTGCGCCATGGTTGCGGCGGGTTCGTGCGATGGCTCCTTACCAGCTATCGGATGAGGCCGAAAAAATGATCGCCGAACGGGCACCAACTGGCGCCGGTGCGTGGGTGCGGCTGTTTGACGAGACAACAACGGCGATGCGATTTGCCTTTCAGGGCGGCGAAGTGACCGAAGCTGAAATTCTGGATTCGCTATCCAGCCCAGATGCGGCCAAACGCAAAGAGGCCGGTCACTCATTGTCCGCCACCTTAAAAGACCATCAACGCCTATTATCGCTGGTGATCAATACCATCACCAAGGACAAGCAGATCGAGGATGGCTGGCGCGGTTTTTCGCGGCCGGTATCATCGCGCAATCTGGCAAATGACGTTGATGATGTGGTTGTTGATGCGCTGGTGCAGGCGGTCAATGACCGTAATGCTGATTTATCGCATCGCTATTACAGTCTCAAGGCTGGCTGGATGGGTAAAAAACAGATCGACTGGTGGGATCGGAACGCGCCCCTGCCGGGCGATGATGACCGGCATTATGACTGGAGCGATGCCACGCAAATTGTGCTGGATGCCTTTCGCGGGTTCGATCCGGAAATGGCCGAGATTGCAACGCCATTTTTTACGCAGAACTGGATTGATGCGGCACCGCGGGCTGGCAAGACATCAGGCGCGTTCTCGCATCCGGTTGTGCCATCGGCGCACCCATATATTCTGATGAATTTTGCCGGAAAATCCCGTGATGTGATGACGTTGGCGCATGAGATGGGGCACGGCATTCATCAGGTGATGGCAGCTGATCAAGGCTATCTTATGTCAGATACCCCGCTAACGCTTGCCGAAACCGCATCGGTGTTTGCCGAAATGCTGGCTTTCCGCCAGCTTGTCGATAGCCAAAGCGATCCCAAAGCGCGGCGGCTTTTGCTGGCTGGTAAGGTCGAGGATATGCTGAACACAGTTGTCCGGCAGATTGCGTTTCATAATTTTGAAACCGCGTTACATCATGCCCGTACCAAAGCCGAATTGACGGCGGAAGAGATTTCCGACATTTGGATGGAAACCCAGCGCGCCGCCCTTGGGCCAGCGATCAAAACCGGCGATGATTACCGGCCGATTTGGGGCTATGTTCCCCATTTCATTCATACGCCATTTTATGTCTATGCCTATGCGTTTGGTGATTGTCTGGTCAATGCGCTTTGGCAGAAATATCAATTGGCACAGGCCAGTAATGACGGCGGTGTGTTTATCCGGAATTACAAGCATTTGTTAAAGGCGGGCGGCACCGAGCGTTATGATGTGGCGCTT
The DNA here is from genome assembly GCA_041228345.1 of Alphaproteobacteria bacterium LSUCC0396. NCBI lineage: Bacteria > Pseudomonadati > Pseudomonadota > Alphaproteobacteria > Alphaproteobacteria bacterium LSUCC0396. The sequence continues at coordinate 1,854,461 of CP166131.1, forward strand.
CAGCGGTTTGATCTTGATGCCAGTAAGCCAGAGTTTTGGTCGCTTGGGCTGGATATGATTAGCGGGATGATTGACGAATTGGAAGGGCTGGCATAGTGGCGGGAAATAGCACGCGGGACGCGGCAAGTACGCGCCAATTTGGTGGCCGTATTCGCCGATATGCAAAAGTAACCACGACAATGGGCGGGCTGGCGGCGCGGGTTGCCGGTGAACGCTATCTTGGGTGGGATATTGATCGCAGCAAACACGCGGCTGATCTGCGAGAGGCGCTTGGCGGGCTGAAAGGTCCGATCATGAAAGTGGCGCAGATCCTATCAACGATTCCCGATGCGTTACCCCCGGAATATGCCGAAGAGCTGGCCGGGTTACAGGCTGATGCGCCGTCAATGGGCTGGCTGTTTACCAAACGCCGGATGGCGGCCGAACTAGGGCCGGAATGGCAGCAGAGATTCGCCAGCTTTAGCCGGGAAGCAGTATCAGCGGCGTCATTGGGGCAGGTGCATCAGGCGGTGGCTATTGATGGCGCGCCGCTGGCGGTTAAATTGCAATATCCCGATATGCATTCAGCCATCGAAGCTGATCTCAAACAGCTGAAACTATTGTTCCAGATTTATGAGCGTTATGATTCGGCCATTTCAACATCAGATATTTATGATGAATTGTCTGAACGTCTTTTAGAAGAGCTGGATTACCGGCGTGAAGCGATGAACATGCAGCTTTACCGTCATATGCTTGCAAATGAGGCAAAAGTACAGGTGCCCACCCATATCGCCGAATTATCGACCGACCGGCTTTTGACAATGAACTGGCTCGAAGGCCAGCGGCTCATGGCGTTTCTTGAGACCAATCCCGATCAGGAAACACGGAATGAAATTGCCAAAACAATGTTTCGCGTCTGGTATGTGCCGTTTTATTATTATGGTGTGATCCATGGCGACCCGCATTTGGGCAATTATTCGATCGCCAAGGACCATAGTATCAATCTGATGGATTTTGGCTCAATCCGCCTGTTCCGGCCGCAATTTGTCGCTGGTGTTATCGAGCTTTATAAGGCACTCCGCGACAATAACCGCGATCAGGCGGTTGATGCCTATGGGCGCTGGGGATTTGTCGGGCTGGATAATGAAGCGATTGATGTATTGAATATGTGGGCCGAATTCATCTATGCGCCGCTTCTTGAAAACCGGGTTCGCCCGATTCAGCAAATGCGTGGTGGTCAGGCCGGACGTGACCTTGCAGGCAAGGTTCATACCGAATTGAAACGTATTGGCGGCATTAAACCGCCGCGTGAATTTGTGCTGACCGATCGGGCGGCTGTCGGGCTTGGTTCAGTGTTCATGCATCTTGGTGCCGAGGTGAATTGGCATGAATTGTTCCATGAATTGATTGATGATTTCTCGGTAGACGCATTGGCTGAACGGCAACGTAGCGCCGCCGCCGAGGTTGGCCTGCCAGACAGTCTGATTGCCGCTAACCATAGTGAAGCCAACGCCTGAGCGCGTGATGGTGCGTTAGCCATGAAACGATGTATGGTCAAACACTGCATCGCAAAAAAGACACAAGTAAGCGGCGGCCAATAATGGCGGCGTCACGCAAATGCGTGCATTTTGCGTGCTGTTCAGATGATCAACGGCGAATTAGCTGCTCGAGATAAGCGTTAAAAGCTGGTCGAGTGACGCCTTGGCATCACCATAGAACATGCGCGTGTTTTCCTTGAAAAACAGCGGATTTTCGATGCCCGAATATCCGGTGCCTTGGCCCCGCTTCGACACAAATACCTGCTTTGCTTTCCAGCATTCCAGAACCGGCATACCGGCGATTGGGCTGTTGGGGTCATCTTGTGCTGCTGGGTTTACAATATCGTTCGAGCCAATCACGATGGCAACGTCGGTGCTTGGGAAATCATCATTGATTTCATCCATCTCGAGGACGATGTCATATGGCACTTTTGCTTCTGCAAGCAGCACATTCATATGCCCCGGAAGCCGGCCAGCAACAGGATGGATTGCAAAGCGCACGGTCTTGCCCTTTGCCCGAAGCCGTCTGGTGAGTTCGGCAACATTTTGCTGGGCCTGCGCCACCGCCATGCCATAACCTGGAATGATAACGATGCTTTCGGCATCGTCGAGGGCAGCGGCAACGCCGTCAGCATCAATGGCGATCTGCTCGCCTTCAACTTCCATTTGCGGGCCAGCCGTGCCGCCAAATCCGCCAAGGATAACGCTGACGAATGAGCGGTTCATCGCCTTACACATGATATAGGACAGGATCGCGCCTGACGAGCCAACCAGCGCACCAACAACGATCAACAAATCATTGCCAAGGCTAAAGCCAATCGCCGCGGCCGCCCACCCTGAATATGAATTCAGCATTGATACAACCACCGGCATATCGGCGCCGCCGATGCCCATGATCAAATGATAGCCGATGAATAGCGCCAAGACCGTCAGAATGACCAGCGGCAATAACGCGCCAGATGTCAGATACCAAACAAGACAGGCCAAAGATGATACGGCCGCGGTGGCGTTCAATAGGTGTCCACCGGGAAGTTTGGTTGCAGCTGATGTGACTTTGCCAGATAATTTACCATAGGCAATAACCGAGCCGGTAAAGGTGACGGCACCAATCCAGATACCAAGCGATGCCTCAACCCGTAAAATATTGATCTCGGCGCCAGATTTCTTTGCCAGCAATGCAGCAAAGCCCTCAAGTGCCTTCTTTGCCATGTCATCCATCGTCATGACGTTGGCAAGCTCGAAATGCGCGTTAAACCCGACAAAGACAGCGGCCAGACCAACCAATGCGTGCATACCAGCAACCAGCTCTGGCATCTGGGTCATTTCAACCTTCGATGCCAGTTGATAGCCGATAAGTCCGCCAATAGCGACCAATACAGCGGTTAGCTGCCATAAGCCAGCACCAGGCCCAATGACGGTCGCCAAGACCGCCAGCCCCATGCCAAAAATACCATACCATACTGCGCGCTTTGCACTTTCCTGACCGGATAGCCCGCCAAGTGACAGAATGAACAAAATTGCAGCGACAACATAAACAGCTGTGGTGAAGCCTAAATCCATCGTTCTGGCCTCCTTAAGATTTCTGGAACATGGCAAGCATGCGACGTGTTACGAGGAAGCCGCCGAAAATATTAATGCCGGCAAAAAATACGGAAATTGCTGCAAGTACGGTCACCAAAAAGCTGCTTGAGCCGATCTGCAAGATAGCGCCAAGAATGATAATCGATGAAATCGCATTCGTAACAGCCATCAACGGTGTGTGCAGTGAGTGGCTGACGTTCCAGATGACCTGGAACCCGACAAATACCGATAGGACAAAGACGATGAAATGCTGCATGAAGCTGGCGGGTGCATAAGCCCCAACCGCCAGCAACAACGCGCCACCAATGGTCAAAAGCAAAACCTGATTTTTGGTCGTTTGCTTGAACGCCGCAATTTCATCAGCGCGGATTTGCTCGGCAGTACGCTCGGGCACTTTTTCCTTTGGCTTGGCGGCAATCGCTTGAACTTTTGGTGCAGGTGGCGGGAATGTAACTGACCCATCATATGTTACTGTCGCACCGCGGATAACATCATCTTCCATATTATGAACAGTCTGACCGTTCTTTTCGGGTGTCAGATCTGCCATCATATGGCGAATATTTGTTGCATAAAGGGTCGAGGATTGCGCGGCCATACGGCTTGGAAAATCGGTGTAACCGACAATGGTAACGCCGTTCTCGGTAATGACTTTCTCATTCGGAACGGTCAGATCGCAATTGCCGCCCCGCTCGGCCGCCAAATCAACAATGACCGATCCGGGTTTCATGGCCGCGACCATATCGGCCAGCCATAGCTTTGGTGCGTCTCTGCCCGGAATCAGCGCCGTGGTGATAACAATATCAATCTCAGGCGCTAATTCGCGAAACTTTTCCAACTGCTTTTCACGAAACTCAGGGCTTGATGGCGCTGCATACCCGCCGGTCGCGGCGCCGTCCTGCTGTGCCTCTTCAAAATCAAGATAGACAAACTCGGCGCCCATCGACTCGATCTGTTCGGCAACTTCAGGCCGTACATCAAACGCATAGGTAATCGCGCCAAGCGAAGTTGCTGTCCCGATCGCGGCCAAGCCTGCAACGCCGGCACCAACAATCAGCACCTTTGCTGGCGGAACTTTGCCAGCGGCAGTGATCTGTCCGGTGAAAAAGCGGCCGAAATTATTACCAGCCTCGATCACCGAGCGGTATCCGGCAATGTTTGCCATTGATGATAGCGCGTCCATTTTCTGTGCGCGGCTGATTCTTGGAACCATATCCATTGCGATGACATTGGCGTTATGTTTCGCGATCAAAGCCATCTGGTCTGTGTTTTGCGCTGGATAAAAGAACGATATTAGCAGCTTGCCCTTCGTCAGCAGCTTAACCTCGGCTGCTTCTGGCGGCCGTACCTTGGTAATGATGTCAGCAGTCTTCCACAGGTCTTCGGCGGTTTTGGCAATTTTGACGCCCGCCTTTTCATAGGCCGCATCAGAAAATCCGGCATCGACACCAGCCCCTGACTGCACAAGACAATCATATCCAAGCTTTTGCAATTGTGTGGCACTGTCGGGCGTCATGGCGACGCGCTTTTCATCAACAGCTATTTCCTTCGGAGCACCAATTATCATCTTGTAGGTTCCATCATGCACATAAAAAAGTCGTTTAGCCTCATTGTTTTGGCCGATTGGTTGTGACTATGCAAGCCAAAACCAAGACAAGCCAGAACCGAAGCTTTCCTGATTGCCGACAGGGCTTGGCTGCCTGCTACATATGAAAAAACCGCCAACTGGTTGGCGGCTTTTATGTTGTAGGACCTAACCAAGCTCTGCTTGGTCTAGTAGCCCTCGCGTTCCAAACGTTTGCGCATTAATTTGCGCACCCGACGGGTTGACTCGGCAGCCTCGCGCGCGCGGCGCTCGGATGGCTTTTCATAGGACCGGCGATTTTTCATTTCGCGGAACACACCTTCGCGCTGCATTTTCTTTTTCAGAACACGCAGTGCCTGGTCAACATTATTGTCTCTAACGGTGACGTACACGTCTTTCACATCCCTTCTAAAGATTGCTGATAATCCGTTTTGAGTAGGCGCGTTGTTTATCATAGCCGATCATAAGTTGCAAACATTAAACCACCATCTTTCGTCGCCGGGCTGGCAATGCGCCGCAATATACCTATATAATGCTGAGGTATGATGCGAAGGCGATCTCGAAACGAGCCTTATATGATAAAAGGCAAGGCGGGGGCTTATATCGGGGGCTTATATCGGGGAATTGTCTCTAATATCGCAGCGTTTGGCGTAAACCTCTTATCCAAAGGAAATTCAAGGAAACCATCCATGCAAGATGATTATTTCCAGCCTAATCCTTATGCTGTTGCGATTTTGCGTGCATCAATGCTGCATGTGCCATTTGACGGATGGGGTGAGGCAGCGCTGCTTGCTGGTGCCGCCGATTCGGGATATGAGCCCGATGCTGTTCATGCGGCGTTCCCGCGCGGCGCGATTGACGCAATCGCCCTTCATTCCCGTCTTGCTGATCACGCAATGGTTGAGGCGTTTATGGCGCTTCCGCAACGCCCTGATAAGGTGCATTTGACGATCCGTGCATTGGTGCTTTTGCGGCTTGAGATCGCCCAGCCGGAAAAGGATGCGGTCCGTCGCGCGCTTAGTATATTGGCAATGCCAGTCAATGCGAAATTATCGGCCACACTATTATATGAAACAGTCGATGCGATGTGGCGCGCTGCAGGCCAGCGTGATACCAGCTTTTCTTTCTATACAAAACGGGGGTCTTTGGCCGCCGTTTATAGTGCCACCATGTTGGCCTGGCTGGCAGATAATAGCGGTAATATAGACGGGACGGTTGCGTTTCTTGATCGGCGACTTGCCGATATTGCTCGCATCCCCAAAATTACCAAACCGGTGCGCACAATGATGGCGGCTGGTGAGCGTTTTGCCAGCGGCATAATCCAAGGTTTGGGTCGGCGGCATTCGCGCTAGCCCGTTATCCACCGTAACTCGTCAGTATCAGAGTATTCGTTCACTAGATTTTAGCCCCTCAACAGGAGCCGTCATAACCCTGCCAGCGAGATGCTTGAGCATGTTTTGCTGCATTGGACATTGGGCAGAAAATCGGTATAACGCGGTAAGATGTGCGGGGTGAGCCGCGATCAGATTTGTCGATCATCATCACCGGATGGTGATTACCAAAAGGAGCCTCTATGCCGATTAGAGTACCTGATAATTTGCCGGCGCTCGAAGAGCTGCATGCCGAATCGGTTGATATCATGCCGCAGCATCAGGCGGTTAGTCAGGATATCCGGCCATTAAGGTTGCTTTTGCTCAATCTGATGCCGAAAAAACGCGATACTGAAATCCAGTTTGCCCGTTTGTTTGGGAATTCGCCGTTGCAGGTTGAAATGATCCTGATGACCACCGCTAGCTATACGCCGCGCAATACCGAGCCCGGCTATTTGCGCCGGTTTTATCGCCAGCTGGATGATGTGCGTGACGACTATTTTGACGCTTTGATCGTAACTGGTGCGCCGGTTGAAACCCTGCCTTTTGAAGAGGTGACCTATTGGCCGGAATTGACCGAAATCATGGAATGGTCGCGCACGCACTGTTTCCGCCGGCTTGGCATTTGCTGGGGGGCACAGGCATTGTTGTGGCATTTTCATCACGTGCCGAAATATGAGCTTGGCGCAAAACTTTTCGGCATTTTCGAACATGGGCTAAGCGATGTTTCGGGCCGGTTGATGAATGGCTTTACCGATAGATTTCCAATGCCGGCATCGCGTTATACGATGAACCGCAGTGAAGATCTGGCGGCGGCTGGTCTGGATGTTCTGGCCGAAGGCGGTGCGTGTGGTGCGGGAATGGTGCGTGATCCGGCAACGGGTGATCTGTTCTTGTTTAACCATCTTGAATATGACGCTACAACGCTTGGCGATGAGTATCAGCGCGATGTCGCTGCTGGTCTGAATACGGCCTTGCCGCAGAACTATTATCCGCAGGATGATCCATCACAGCCGCCGATTAATAACTGGCGGCCCTTCGCCTTTTTGCTGATGGCAAACTGGATTAATGATCTCTATCAGGCAACACCGTTTGACCTGACTAGTCTTGGCAAAAAATAATTAACTTGTCCGGTTTACGCCGGGTCCTTGATCTGCCGGTTTGTATGGCCCATTTTGCGGCCGGTTTTGGCCTCGGCCTTACCATAGAGATGCAGATGCAGGCCCTCGGTTTTGGCCAGCGCATCAAGCCGGGTCATATCCTCGCCGAGTAAATTATCCATCTGCCATTGTCCATAGCACTTGGTGCTGCCAAGCGGCATCCCAGCAACGGCGCGGATCAATTGGGTAAATTGCGAGCTGGCGCAACCTTCGATTGTCCAGTGAAACGAATTATGCGGCCGCGGGGCGATTTCATTGAAAAGCAAGCGGTTATCTTTGGTAATAAAGGTTTCCAACGCCAAAAGACCGGTAACATTCAATGCCTCGGCCAGTTTTCGCACGGCATTTTGACCCGCGGCGACAATGGCATCAGGCAAATTGGCAGGGGCCACCGATGTTGCCAGGATACCGTTTTTATGGTCATTCAGGCTGGCCGGAAAAAGGGAAATACTAGTATCGGCGGCGCGCGCGACAAGAAAACTGGCCTCGGCGGTAAACGCAACCATTTCTTCGAGGATTGCATCATCAGTGCCAAGTGCGGCAAATGCGGCGTCTAAATTATCACCTTGCCGGAGCCGGATTTGCCCTTTGCCGTCATAGCCAAGCTGACACGTCTTCAACACCCCATCACCATTGAGTTCGGCCATTGCATCCGCAAGATCAGCAGCAGTGGTAATTTGCCAAAAGGCGGGTGTTTCAATTCCAAGATCGCGCGCCAATGTCTTTTCTCGGATGCGATGCTGTGCGGTATGGAGAGCCGCTTCGCCCGGGCTGGCAAGGCAATGTTTGGCCAGAAACGTCATTGTGCTGGCGGGTACATTTTCAAATTCGCTCGTGACAGCATCAATTTGGCTAGCAAATACGGCAAGCGCGTCCAAATCATCATAGGCCGCCTCGGTGAAATTATGCGCGATGTCACCGGCCGGACTGTCTTTTGCATCGGGGGCATAAACATGCGTACGAAACCCCAGTTGGCTAGCCGCAATTACGAGCATCCGGCCAAGCTGTCCACTACCAAGAATTCCAATGGTTTTTTGCGGCGTATAGATCAATGGATTATTCCGGCGCTTCGGCGACATTATTGGTCTGGTGCTGACGCCATTCGACTAGCTTGTTGCCAAGCACCGGATCGGATAATGCCAGTATCTGCACTGCCAGCAGGGCGGCGTTTTTCGCGCCGGCAACGCCGATGGCGAGGGTGCCAACAGGAACCCCAGCCGGCATTTGCACAATTGATAGCAGCGAGTCCATGCCTTTCAACGAGGCGGATTCAATCGGCACGCCAAGCACCGGAAGATGAGTATGGGCGGCAATCATCCCGGGCAAGTGCGCCGCACCGCCAGCACCAGCAATGATCACGCCAAAGCCATTTTCATGGGCGGTTTCGGCAAAACCGGCAAGGCGGGTCGGGGTTCGGTGCGCGGAAATGATTTTGACCTCATGCGCCGCGTCAAATTCAGCCAGAATATCAGCCGCTGCCTTCATCGTCGGCCAGTCCGATTGGCTGCCCATACAAATGGCAATGCGGGGGGAAGAGGGTTTAGCGGTCATAAAAGTCTCAATTCAAATCTTGGAATATCCGGAATGGAATTAATGATACGATAGCGGTATTTGGAGGCGGGTAGATGCCCCCGTCGCTAGCTTGCGCGATTTATCCCCCTCAGGCAATGATATCCGGCAAAATCCGGCTTCGTAATCGTGCCATCTCGTCCTTTAATACAAGCTTCCGTTTTTTAAGCCGTTGCAGTTTTAGCTGATCAAAAGGCAAAACCTCGCCAAGCCGTTCAATCACCGAGTCAAGATCACGATGTTCGCTTTCCATCGCTGCAATCTGATGCTGGATATGGCGTTGCATATCTTCGGTGTCTTGGTCCACATACCGCTCCTTCGCGTCATGTGCGGGGTTTGCTGCCTATGGCAATTCCGACATATTTGAGACCTGCTCTTCGGTCTGGGTCGACCCACCAGCCTTTTCAATCGCGGCGTCCAGATCATCCTGCCGGCAAAGGCCCAGCATGGCTGGATGTTTTGCGGTGATATTGGCGATATTCCAATGCGACCGATCACGAATTTTCGCAATGGTTTCCTTGGTTGTGCCAATCAGTTTGATGATCTGTGAATCTTTCAATTCTGAATGGTGTTTGACCAGCCACATGATCGCATCGGGTTTATCGCCGCGCCGTGCAACTGGAACGTAACGCGGGCCCTTTGTACGCCGATTCGGTGTTGGCAGATTTGACGTTGCTAGCACCAGAACAGCCGTTTGATCAGCCTCGCAACGGTCAAGTTCTTGGCGGGTAAGCTGACCGTTCAAAATCGGGTCATAGCCTTGAATACCAACGCCGGCTTCGCCATCGGCAATTGACTGAACCTCTAGCGGATGAAGGTTGCAAAAGGCACCAATCTGGTCAAAAGACAACGCGGTGTTATCAATCAGCCATACGGCAGTTGCTTTCGGCATTAATAATTGTGTCATATGTCTTACCTATTGCCGCCCTAGCCGGCGCCGCGATAGACATGGGCTAGCCAGGTGCGTTTCATTCATTGTGATTAAGTGAAAACGTCGCCGTATTATAGGCGTGATTGCACAATATTGCAAAGCCTGCCTTCCCCGAAGCCAATAAAAAGTGCAAATTGACAGCAAAACAACCTCAAAACCGGCGTTAAATTCGAGGAGCAGGTAATGGATGATGAATTGGATCGGTTGAAACCAGCTGGATTGCCAGCTGATATGCAGCGTTGGAATATCGAAGATTTAGACGCTTATGTTGCGGCAATGAAGGCCGAGATCGCGCATGTTAAAACGCTGATTGATGAAAAGACAAAAATCCAGTCAGCGGCGGATGCCCTTTTTGGCGGCGGTAGCTAGCCTTTCATGATACGCGAGTAATTATGCTTTCGCCGGGCGCGGCAATGGCAGCATCCAATCGGGCAAGGCCAGTTCAGCCGCCTCGCCATTAACGCTCAGGCGATTATGTGCTTCATCGTCCAGGACAAGGTGAATGTCACTTAGCTTTAACAATGCCAAGCAAATCGAAGATGGGAGATCAGGTGAAGACTGGCTGTCACCACTCTGGCCATCATGATTCTGGCTGTTATTATTGGGCGTGGCAGATGCTGGGATGGTGTATGGCGCTGAAGTTTTGCTGTTGCCGATGGATTTTTCGTTCACAATGATCTCACTATCAACCGGTGGCGGCGCCCCCCATACAATCAGCGGTACAAGGCGGCGTTTTACGAGGCCGCGATAGTGTGTTCGGGCGGTTACCTCCTGCCCGACATAACAGCCCTTGTCGAAATCAACCGCGCCAAGCCGGTCGAGTCCGGCCTCAAGCATCAATGCCCGTTCCGGGGTTAGATCAACCGGTCCTTCGGGAATGGCGGCGGCAATTCGTTTGGTGTGCCAGTGATCAATCCTGCCGCTTTTGGCTGGCAAATCACGCGCCTCGACAAGGCAATGGGTGCCAAGGCTGGAACTGCGCGGGTCGGGGCAGGCCATAATTGGGTTGATGCTGCCCAAAACCCCATCCATATCCGGCGTTGGCACGCCCGGTATTAGCAGCAGCCTGATATCAGGTTCAACCGCCAGATCAATTGGACGCCGCAGTCGATAGCGGCGAAGCCGGGTAAACAGATCATCGCGCCGCGTCGCATCACTTCGCAACAGAAACCGGCTCTTGCCAAGCCGGTAAACCATCATGTCGATCAATACGCGCCCTTGCGGGGTTAGCAACGCACTAGGGCGGCACGCGCCTACTGCCAGCGTTTCAACATTTGCCGTGATGATGGATTGCAAAAAGGCACAAGCCTCATCACCGGCCACCGTGATAAAACCGGTGTCGGGATGACAAATCAGGGCGTCTTCAGGCGTCGGTGTCATTGATTTCGCTCGTTTGAAAATGGCGTTAAGGCATTTACTCGATGATGGTCACTTTGCCATGATAGGGGGCGATATAAAAGCGTCGTTTACTCGCCCAAAAACAGCGTTTTTCATCGGGCCAGATTTCTCGGTAGCTCGGCGTATCGGTGAAGTAATATGTCTGTGAGCAGCCAAAATAACGAACCGTGAACAGCTTGTCACCAAGGCTCAATTTGCCCCGATCGGTTCGCGAAATGCGGATTGCTGGCAGGCTAGATGAAAAACACTGCCCCTTTTTGTTGCTGCGGCAGGCGGTTTCAGTCGAGCCAAGCATCCTGATATACCGCAATCTACCCTCTGCAAGCTGAAAGCCCTCATCATCAAACATCTTGCATTCATCGTCCGGGGCGCGTTGCCGCTGGGCGAATTCACAACTAAACCAAAAACCGGGCCAGTCGTCGCCATCAACGGTAAAGCTCTTGGTGGCGGCAGATGCCGAATGCGGCGGCAACAGACCGGTAACAAGCGCGGCAATGATGATTAGGCGACGAAAATCCATAACGTCTATCATTCACAAAGGTTTTCGATAATGCAAGACAAGCATCGCCATGAGCTGAGCACCACCCGCAAGCGCAATATTCATCCCCAAAACCGCGCCAAGCCCAAGACCTGCATCAATCATCCACCCCATTAACATTGGCGATAGGGCTGAGGCAAATACTGCAACCGGCAAAAGCATCGCTTTGATCTCGCCCATATAGCGAGTGCCATAAACCTCGGCTGTCAGGGCGGCGTTGGTTGCGTGCGGCATACCGATTGCCAAGCCAAACAGAATGAAAAATAGCGGCACGCCAATCTCAGCCGACCCCAACCATAAGGCAAGACAGGCAAGGCTGTTCGGCAAAAGCGTATGCGGCGCAACGAGGCGTGCCGAAAACCGGTCGATCAATTGACCAATGCTTAAGCTGCCGATAACAGCAAAAAGCGCATAAAGCGCGTAGCTTGCTGTCCATGTGGATAAGGCAACGCCTTTTGCCTCGGCTAAATAAATCTGGTGAAATAACAGACCGGTCAGAACAAAGGATGGCACTGCCGCCAGCCATATAAACGCCAGCCAGAAAGCCGGATCGCGAATAACCTCGGTGCGGCGCCACTGCTTTTTTTGGGGTTGAGCGTGGTCAGAGCCGGATAGGCCGGCACCGGATGCAGAATTATCAGACGAATTGACGCCAAGCCCTTCAAGGCCCTCGCCATCCTGCAAGCCGGTGCGCTGTGTAAGGTAACGCAGGAACGGCGCAAGGGTTATAAAAGCGATAGCCGGCAGGCCAATCCAGAGGCTGCGCCAGTCGAAAAAAGCCAGAAGTGCGACAATGCTTGCCGGGCCGATTGACTCGCTAAGCGTGTGGCCAAGCTGAGCAATCGAAATAGCCCGCCCGCGCGCGGCGAAATAGCGCCGTGCCATTGCCGTTGTGTAAACATGTGTCATCATGCCCTGGCCGAACATGCGCAGTAGATACAGCCCCCCGACCAGCATCCAGATTGATGAAATCTGGCTGAACATGATCGCCGCACAACACAGGCCGGTCAGGATGAGAAAGGCTAGTTTTTCGAGCCGCATCGTATCAGCAAGCTTGCCAAGCCAGATCAGGCTGATTGCACTGGCGGTAGTTGCGGCTGCATAATAGCTGCCAAAACCACCGTGACTTAGGTCAAGCGTGTCTCGGATTTGGGACGAAAATAGCGAAATGAAAAATGTTTGCCCCAATGATGACCAAAAAGCCATCAACAGCCCAAAAAGCAAAAACCGCCATTCGGTTATAACAAATTCGCGGTTGCCGATTTGGCGTTTTGGCGAGGGTGATAAAAGTGATGTCGGAGTGGGCGTCATGCCGCAGTTCAGCATGATGATGCGGCGCTGACAAGCGGCAAGATCATTTGCCTCTGCTATGATTAATTATATGGTTCGGGAATGGTTCGCTGGGGACTAATTATTTTTGTGTTAAAACTTGAAATAATATTCAGATGCTCCCACATCAATTGCATACCAGTGATCCTGAAATCGAGTGACAGACCGACCGGTGTGCCGGTGCCTGCTGGGCTGTGCAATGGCGAAAATATTTTGGGAGTGGGCCGACTTTAGGCTGACCTGACTGTGCGCGAAGGCACGCTGTCTTTGGCGCCGCCGCAAAGGGGGCCGGGTATGCTCGGGGGCTGGGTATAAATGTGAATATTTACTAATATTAAGATTATCTGTCGGGGGATTGATGTGATGCAAAGTGATAAATTTACCGCATTGGTGCGTAATGCCATTGGCGCGGCGCAATCGGCGGCTTTGGCGGCTAATCATCAGAAATTAACGCCTGAGCATGTTCTGTCAGCGCTGCTCAGCGACAATAATATGACGGTCAAAATGCTGTTGGCAAAATCTGGTGCGGATAGCGTGTCATTGTCGGTGCAGGTCAAATCCGCATTGGATAAATTACCGCAAGTTACCGGCAGCGGTGCCGGTCAGCTGCAGCTTGATGCTGATCTGGCGCGTATATTTGCCGCTGTCGAAAGCGAGGCTAAGGCGCGCCATGACCAGTTCATTGCGGTTGATCTTTTGCTTCTTGCGATGGCGAAATCAACCGGTTCGGTTGGCAAAATTCTGAAAAAAGCCGGGGTTGAACCGGCGCCGCTATCGGCCGCGATTGACGAGATGCGAAAAGGGCGCACCGCCGATAGTGATGCTGCCGAAGATAGTTATGACGCGCTATCACGATACACCAGAGACCTGACCGAGGCGGCCCGCAATGGCAAGCTTGACCCGGTGATCGGACGCGACGCCGAAGTGCGGCGTACGATCCAGATTTTGGCGCGCAGAACAAAGAATAATCCGGTTCTGATCGGCCAGCCCGGTGTCGGAAAAACCGCCATTGCCGAGGGGCTGGCACAGCGTATTATCAATGCTGACGTGCCAGAGGCGCTGGCAAATAAGACCTTGCTGTCGCTGGATATGGGCGCGCTGGTTGCCGGTGCCAAATATCGCGGCGAGTTTGAGGAACGGTTGAAATCCGTTTTAAAAGAGGTGCAGGATCGCGACGGTGAGATCATTTTGTTTATCGACGAAATGCACCAGCTGGTGGGTGCTGGCAAAACTGATGGTGCGATGGATGCGTCAAATTTGCTAAAGCCGGCATTGGCGCGGGGTGAGCTGCGTTGTATCGGGGCAACGACGCTGGATGAATATCGGCAATATGTCGAAAAAGACGCGGCGCTTACGCGGCGGTTTCAGCCGGTGTTTGTTGATGAGCCATCGGTTGACGATACTATCTTTGTGCTGCGCGGGCTGAAGGAAAAATATGAGCTTCATCACGGTGTGCGCATAACCGATGAGGCGCTGGTGGCGGCGGCGCGTCTGTCACATCGCTATATTAATGAGCGGTTTTTGCCCGATAAGGCGATTGACGTTATGGATGAAGCGGCCAGTCACTTGCGGATTGAGGCAGATAGCAAACCTGCCGATCTTGACCGGACGGATCGCCAGATTATGCAGCTGAAAATCGAGCAGGCGGCCTTGCAAAAGGATGTGCATAAGCCCGATCTGAAACGGCTGGAGGCGATTGCAAAAGAGCTCGGTATGCTTGAACAGCAGTCTGAAATGCTGGGGGCGGCGTGGAATGCGATGAAGGCCAAAACAGCTGAGGTGGTTAGCCTGCAACAGGCCATTGAAGATGCGCGCCATGCGCTTGATGTGGCTCAGCGGCACGGTGACCTTGAGGCTGCGGCCGAATTGACCTATGGAAAATTACCGGCTCTAACCCAGCAATTGGCGGCGGCCGAGGCGGCGGTTTCGGCGTCTGAATTGCTGCATGAAGAGGTCACCAGCCAGCATATTGCATCAGTGATCAGCAACTGGACCGGAATTCCGGTTGATAAGATGCTGGAGGGTGAGCGCGATAAATTGCTGGCAATGGAAAGCTATATCGGTAAACGCATTATTGGACAGGCGGACGCGGTTCGTGCGGTTGCGAATGCAACACGGCGCGCGCGCGCTGGCCTTGCTGACCCAAATCAGCCGATGGGCAGTTTCTTGATGCTTGGGCCAACCGGTGTTGGCAAAACCGAGCTGGCGAAAGCGCTTGCCGAGTTTCTGTTTGATGATGACACGGCAATATTGCGTATTGATATGTCCGAATATATGGAAAAACACGCGGTCGCACGTCTGATCGGTGCCCCGCCGGGCTATGTTGGCTATGAAGAAGGCGGCGCCCTAACCGAGGCGGTGCGGCGGCGGCCTTATCAGGTGGTGCTGTTTGACGAGATTGAAAAGGCGCATCCTGATCTTTTCAATATCTTGCTGCAGGTGCTGGATGAAGGCCGTTTGACCGATGGCAAGGGGCGTCATGTCGATTTCCGAAATACCATGATTCTGCTGACGTCTAACATTGGTGCTGACCATCTTTTGGCGCTTGATGATGACGCGCCAGCCGAGGCGGCGCGGGATGAGATCATGGCCGAAATGCGAGGGATGTTCCGGCCGGAGTTTTTGAACCGGCTTGATGAAGTTTTGCTGTTTCGGCGGTTATCACGCGATGATATGGGGGCGATTGTTTCCATCCAGATGGCGCGGCTGCAAAAGCGGCTCGACGAGCGCGGGATAAAACTTGTGCTTGATGAGGTGGCACAGAACTGGCTGGCAATGAAAGGTTATGATCCACAATTTGGCGCGCGTCCACTGCAACGGGTGATCCAAACAAAGGTGCAAAACCCGCTTGCCGAAGCCTTGCTGGATGGCAGTTTCGACGATGGTGATGTGGTTGCCGTTGGGGTGGATAACGCCAGCGACCGGCTGGTTTTCAAGTGCACCACAAGACGGGCCGATGCCGGATAACCGCGCCGGTTATCTGCAAAATCTGAACTTTATTGACAATAATATAGCGGCGGTGAGACGGTTGCGACAATACTGATGAACAGATGCACAGGCGCATCTTTGTTGTTAAGGGTTGTTGTCATGAAGCATCTGGTTTTTGGTCTGCTGATATCGTCTTTGTCACTTTTACCCTTGGCGGCATCTGCCGATCATCCGCCAAAACGACTATTGAGAAATTTTATGGCCTTCAGCCAGCTTGGTGAAACTGGCAAGCTGGCTGAATTTGATGTGAATGTCGCGGTCTATGGCGCGCGTCCGTCAGCTGCCGTTACGGTGGTGCCAAATGCAGCTTTGGATCAGATTTTTGCCGATAAATTTAACCTTGCCGCGATTGTTTTAAAGGGTGATGAGGTTGTTTATGAGCGATATAACAGCGAAAAAAACATTGATAGCAACACCCTGTTGATGGGGATGTCGATGAGCAAGACTGCGGCGGCTGCCGCGGTTGGTGCGCTGTTATGTGACGGCAAGATAAAGTCACTTGATGATAAAGCTGGCGCCTATTCCAGTTTTTTAAAAACGATCCCCCATGGTGATGTCTCGATCAAGAATATCCTGCAAATGAACAGCGGCGTTAGTCCAATTGGCCGGTCTGACGAAAAGCGTTTTAACCGAAAGGCGCGGGGCGTTGCAAAATTTGCCAGGGCGGCTGATGTTCGTGGTGCTTTGGCTTTCTATAAAGTGGCTGCCCGCACAGCCGGTCAGGAGGTGAACTATCATTCATCGGACACGCTGGCATTGTCGGTTCTGGTTGAGGATATTGCCGGCAAACCGTTAAGTGATGTCTTTCATCAGCACATATTCCAGAAATTCACCGGTGATGGCTATATGCATTGGACAGCTGATCAATCTGGCACCACAGTTACGTTTTCAGACCTTGTGATGACAGCAAAAGATTGGGCGCGTTTTGGCCGGTTTATCATGACTGAAAGGCGCAATAATACCTGCCTTGGCGCGTTTTTTAGCGAGGGGATGCAAAATGCGGTAGCCACCCCAAAGCCGGATAGGAAATATGGCTATCAGTCATGGGTTTATCAGGTGGGTGGTCAGCCGGCCTTTGTTTTTCAGGGGCATGGTGGCCAGTTTCTTGTGCTGAACGATGCCAATGATACGGTGCTTTTGACACTGTCATTTAACGAGTCATACGCCGCTGGCAATTTGTTCAAGGATATTGCCCGATTTGCCGAAAAGCTGGATTAACCGCTTAACCGCCAGTAACAAGTGCCGATTGGCACCTAAAATTCGTGGTGTATTCAGGCCGTATTGTTTTCAGGAAAGGATGGTGCTGCCAGCGTGATTCGAACACGCGACCTCACCCTTACCAAGGGTGCGCTCTACCGCTGGAGCTATGGCAGCATCTCTTTGTCATCCGGGCGCTTTTATCAACGGCGCCTAGACCGAGGCGTCATCATGTGCCTCAAATTCGTGACAGGTACTAACAGTCTTGCCCCGAAATGACAAGCGGAAATAGGCCGACCAATCATCACATAACGATGCGTAAAAGAACGCGATAATCAGCGCGATAAAAACTGGTGTCAGGGGATTGTCGAACCTGCGCCTAGAATTTCAATAAAAACCCTACCAGCCGGCGGGTTGCCGGTGAGAACAGCTTATTCGTGAAAAAGCTGCCAGCCGCCCGTTTACTGGCGTCACCATAGGTCGGGTAAGGGGCAATCAGGTTGGCCATACTGCCAATCTTGGCCTTGCTCGCAATCGCATGGCTCCAGGCTAAAATCATTTCGCCCGCTGCAGGTGCCAGAATTGATGCACCAAGAATACGTCCATCCTTGTGGGTGATGATCTTGATCATGCCTTCGCTGCGCTGCTCGGCAATTGCACGGTCATTGCCGGAAAGCGGCGCCCTAAGCAAGGTGATTTTTTCTGCGCCAAAACGGCTCTTTGCATCGTGATATCCAAGCCCAACATGCGCCAATTCCGGGTCGCAATAGGTAACCCATGGCACAACGTCATCATTCAGTTTTGCCGGTATCTTGAACAGGATATTGCGGATCACGATGCCCGCATGATAGCCCGCGATATGCGTGAATTGCTGGCGTCCGGCAACATCACCAATGGCGTAAACATGCCGGTTACTCGCGCGTAACCGCCGGTCAGTGATAATGCCTTTGCCATTATGGCGAACCTTGGCAGCGTCCAGCCCAAGATTGTCCAGCGCCGGTTCTCGCCCGACCGCCATTAATAAATGACTACCGGTCACTTGCTTGCCATTGGCAAGGCTGGCGGTAATGACAGATCGGCCCTTTCTTATGGATTTTGAGAGGCCGGTAACGCCAATTCCCTCAATTAGCTTTACGCCTGATTTGATTAATTCCTGCCGCAGGATCGCTACTAATTCCGGATCGTCGCAGGTCATGATTTCGACGGCCTCAATCAGCGTCACGTTACAGCCAAGGCGCGCATGTGCCTGTGCCATTTCAACGCCGATTGGCCCGCCGCCGATAATCAGTAAATGATCGGGCTTTTCGCGATCGGCGAAAATTGTTTCATTGGTGTGGTAATCAACCTCATCCAACCCGGGAATTGGGGGCAGCATTGGCCGTGAGCCGCTGGCGATTACGATATATTTTGCCCGCACTGATGCTGTGGCTGATCGCACCTCGCGCGGGCCGGTAAAATACGCCATTTCGGGGATAACGGTGACGCCAAGCGCTTCGAAACGGGCAATCGAATCATGCGGTTCGATCGTTGCAATAACGCTGGCCAAATGCGCTTTTACTGCGGCAAAATCAATTTGCGGCGGATTATTCTTGATGCCCATCGCCGCATTACCATTGGCCTGATAGGCTGCCTTGGCGGCGGCCAGCAACGCTTTGGACGGGACGCAGCCGCTGTTCAAACAGTCGCCGCCCATTTTGCCGCCTTCAAACAGCACAACATTTGCACCCATCTGAACCGCACCTGCGGCAAGGCTTAGGCCGCCTGAGCCGCCACCAATCACGCAAATATCGGTCTCAATCTGCTTCATTGCCGGGTTCCTTTTTGCGACATGTTTGAACCGCCCGCCAGCGGCGGGTGATGATTGGCAACAGCGATAAAATTCCAAGCCCTGCCAAGGGCAACAGAATCTGCGGGCTGGTTAAAACACTAAGATCAGGTGTCTTGCCGGCGGCGAGGATATGATCAAAACCGCGTCCAACCGAAATATAAACCGCACTACCCGGAATAATGCCAAGAAATGTTGCAATCAGAAACTGGGGCAAGGGCATACGGGTCAGGGCGGGCACAATATTAACCACCCAGAATGGTGCGGCTGGCACAAGGCGCAGCGCCAACAAATAGAAAAAGGCATTTTCGGAAAAGCCAGCTTCTAATTTGTTGAAAAACGCACCGGCGCGGCGGCGCAGCAGGTCACTTAATAGCGTACGCGCCGCCACAAAAACCAGCCCAGCACCGGTCGTTGCCGCACCAACCACAAGCAGAACGGCAGGCCAGCCAAAGATCGCACCGCCGGCAAGGGTAAGCAGGCTTGCAATTGGCAGTGAAAACGCCACCGCCAGACTATAGGCGCAAAAATAGACAAGATAGCCAAGCCACAAATGATCAATGCTAAGGGATTTGATGGCTTCATAATGTTGGCTAAGAAATTGCCAACTGATCACCTGATTAGCACCACTGGCGAAAAATCCAACTAATCCGGCACTTAAAATCACCGGCAAGAGAAACCGTTTTGCAGATGATGTTCTCATCTCTCATGCCTCAGCTTTTGCCGGGGGGCTTGCCATGAGTTCTGCCGGGCTTGTTTGAGTGGCATGGTGGTGATCCTATCATTGCTAGATTTCATCTTAAAAGCGGCCTATAAATTGAAACAAGTAAATTGGAACAATAAAACAGAAACAGCGCTTGGTATGGCCGCCAAACACCGGATTCATCGGCCATAAATATGCCATAACATGATGCGAGACATGTGATAGGTAATATCGGGGGCGTGAAATAGGGATGCAGTCGTGAGTGGTGATCAGCAAACCGGCAAGACAGCCGCACAACAGGCCAAGCAGGATTCTGCTGACCGGTTAGCCAGGGCGTTGCGGGATAATTTACATCGCCGCAAAGCGCAGGCGCGCGCCCGTAAATCAACCGATGCAGGCTTGGCAAAAAACAGCCCTTTAATGAGTGATGATGAGGCGGCAAGACAGCCTAATCATCGTGATTTAACCCCAAAAAGCAAAGGCTAGCAGGCGCATGGATGGTTTGGAAATTAACGGCGGTACAGCGCTTCGCGGTGACATTGTTATCAGCGGCGCAAAAAATGCGGCCTTGCCGTTGCTATGTCTTGGCTTGATGGGCAGCGCGCCATTGGTGCTGGAAAATATGCCTGAACTGGCAGATACGATTTCGATGGAGGGGTTGCTGCGTCATCATGGCGTTGATGTTACACGCAATGGTAATACCGTGACCATGCAGGGCGGGGCGACAAATTATGACGCCCCTTACGAGCTTGTCCGCAAAATGCGCGCATCGGTGCTGGTTCTGGGGCCATTATTGGCGCGTTACGGCGAGGCGCGGGTATCTTTGCCCGGTGGTTGCGCTATTGGCACGCGGCCGGTTGATCTTCATGTTCGCGCGATGCAGGCGCTTGGTGCGGTGGTCGAGCTTGCTGATGGCTATATTCAGGCACGCGCGCCTGGTGGGGTGAGCGGCGGACGGGTTGTGTTTCCGATGGTCTCAGTTGGTGCCACTGAAAATGCGCTTATGGCGGCGGCGCTGGCAAGGGGGCCAAGCGAGCTGGTGAACGCGGCGCGTGAGCCGGAAATTACTGACCTTGCAAACTGCCTCAATGCGATGGGTGCAAAAATTACCGGTCAGGGCACTGACACGATCATGATCGAGGGGGTTGATGGCCTGCATGCGGCAAATTATGCCGTGATGTCTGACCGGATCGAGGCCGGAACATTTGCCATTGCGGCGGCAATGACTGGCGGTGATTTGACCCTGAAACGGACCAAGGCACGAACGCTTGATGCGTTGTTGATGGTGCTGCGCGAAACTGGCGCAACCGTAACCGAAACCGATGATACGATTAGGGTTGTTGCGAATGGCCGCCCGATTGCTGCGGATATCACCACTGATCCGTTCCCCGGATTTCCAACTGACTTGCAGGCGCAATTCATGGCGATGATGTGCATTGCCGATGGCTCGTCACGTATTTCTGAAACAATTTTTGAAAACCGTTTTATGCATGTTCCTGAATTGCTGCGCATGGGTGCTGATATTCAGGTTGATGGTGGCATTGCGATGGTGCGGGGGCGAAATGCGTTAACCCCGGCGCCGGTTATGGCGACCGATTTGCGAGCGTCGGTTTCGCTGGTGCTGGCGGCGTTGACGATTGAGGGGACAAGCCAGATAAGCCGCATCTATCATCTTGATCGTGGCTATAGCCGGCTTGAGGAAAAGCTTGGCAATTGCGGTGCGCAGCTGCGCCGTATCAAGGTGGCATAAACATGTATAATCCGGATGGCCAACTTCGCCTTTTGGCGCGTGATGGTGATGATGTTGCGGTGGTGTCTGCATTATTGCAGGATGCGATCATTCCCGGCGCTGACATGGAATATAACCACAAGAACAATCAGTTTATTATTGTTGCAAACCGGTTTTGTTGGGAAATCCCGCCGCTTGCTGGGGTGACAAGCAGTGCTGGCAGGCCGGTTCATGAACGCCGTCTCTGCGGTGTGCGGATTGGCAATGTTACGGCGGTACAGCATTATAACTGGCCCCAGATGCGGCAAGATACGCTGTTCAACCTGCTTGCGCTTCGCCATGTGGATATGGCAGAACAGGCAGAGAAAAGAACCGGTCTCCAATTTGAGTTTTCGGGTGGTTCAAGCCTCCGGCTAACAACGGACAGGATCGATATTACGCTTGCTGATCTTGATGCGGGTCACCCGACAAGTCTGCAGCCGGCGCATGATGTTTAGGGCGGCCCGCTGGGCGCTGGTGAAGTAGGATTAGGTAATGGCTCAAAGGCTGGATTTTCGTTCCGCAGATTTTGCTGCGGATTTTGACGCGCTGCTGTCGGGCAAGCGCGAGCAAGATAGTGACGTGCATGATGCTGTTGCCAAAATCATTGCTGATGTGCGCGCGAATGGCGATCCGGCAGTGCTGGCGCTAACGGCACAATTTGATAATCTCAAAGCTGAAACAATGGCCGAGCTAGCGGTCGGTCAAGATGAAATGGCCGCAGCGTTGGACGGGCTTTTGCCGGAAC
Organism: Alphaproteobacteria bacterium LSUCC0396; assembly: GCA_041228345.1. NCBI lineage: Bacteria > Pseudomonadati > Pseudomonadota > Alphaproteobacteria > Alphaproteobacteria bacterium LSUCC0396. The sequence continues at coordinate 1,876,665 of CP166131.1, forward strand.
TGCGCGACGCGCTTGAGCTTGCGGCAGATCGTATCCGCAAGTTCCATGAACGGCAGTTGCCGCAAGATTTCACCTATGAGGACGAGGTCGGGGTCAAGCTTGGTATGCGCTTTGCGCCGGTAGATGCTGCCGGGCTTTATGTTCCGGGCGGCAAAGCGGCCTATCCGTCATCAGTATTGATGAATGCTATTCCAGCACTGGTTGCTGGTGTTGAACGGCGGGTTATGGTTGTGCCAGCGCGTGATGGCGAGGTTAACCCGCTGGTTTTGGCAGCGGCCGCGCTTGCCGGTGTCAGCGAGGTCTGGAAAATTGGCGGTGCGCAGGCGGTTGCCGCGCTTGCCTATGGAACCCAGACGATTGGTCAGGTTGATAAGATTGTGGGGCCGGGCAATGCGTTTGTTGCCGCGGCAAAGCGTCAGGTCTTTGGGCAAGTGGGTATTGATAGTATCGCTGGCCCGTCCGAAATTCTGGTGGTCGCTGATGCGCATAATGATCCAAACTGGATTGCCGCCGATTTACTGTCGCAGGCCGAACATGACGAAGCGGCACAATCAATTCTAATCACCGATGATGCAGCATTTGCCGATGATGTTGCAACGGCCGTCGAGGCGATGCTGCCACAATTGGAGCGTGCCGCGGTTGCGGGTCAATCTTGGGCTGATAATGGTGCCATTATTACCGTGCCATCAATGGATGAAATGCCGGCGCTGGCCAACCGCATTGCCGCCGAGCACCTTGAACTGGCGCTTGATAATGCGGCTAGCTGGTCGGAAAAGATCCGGCACGCCGGCGCGATGTTCCTTGGCCGCTATACGCCCGAAGCGATTGGCGATTATGTGGCCGGGCCGAACCATGTTCTGCCAACCGCGCGAACCGCACGGTTTTCATCCGGCCTCGGTGTTGCCGATTTTATGAAGCGTACAACGATGGTGGCTTGTGATGCTGATGGGTTTGCGGCCATTGCGCCATCAGGTGTTGCATTGGCGAATGCCGAAGGGCTTGGGGCGCATGCTTTATCCATGCGTATCCGAATGAACCGATAGGGATGTGATGGCTTCGGACGGGGATCAAAAAGACCAAGACCGGCTCGTGAAGATTGATTTGGACGATGCTGGCAAACCCCGTCGGTCAGCCGAGGCTGAACAGGAACGCGCCATCGCGATCTATGATATTCTTGAAGATAATATGTTCCGCCTTGATGGGCAGTCCGGCCCCTATCATCTGCATCTTCGCCTTGAGGGGCGGCATGTCCATTTTGATATTCGCGAGGCCAATGACACACCCCTAATCCAGTTTTTTATGGCGATGGGGCCGCTGCGCAGTGTCATGCGCGATTATTTCCATGTTTGCGATACCTATTATGATGCTATCCGGACGAAGTCGCCGTCACAGATTCAGGCTATCGATATGGGGCGGCGCGCGCTCCATAACGAAGGATCAGAATTGTTGCAAGCCCGCCTTGAAGGCAAGGTGGAAACAGATTTTCAAACTGCGCGGCGCTTATTCACGTTGATTTGTGTTTTGCAAAGCCACTAGGGGGCAATGACCTGAGATGACTGTTGAAACATCAAAAGCCGATGCTGACCAGCCCAAGAAAAAGGGCGTGGGGGCTATCTTATTCGCCTGTAATCTCAATGCGGTTCGCTCTGCGATGGCTGAAGCTATGGTGAAGGTAACCTTTCCGGGGCAAATTTTTGTTGATTCTTGCGGCGTTGCGCCCGGCAACCCCGACGGGTTCGCCATTGCGGTCATGGCCGAAATCGGCATTGATATGGGGGCGCATCAACCCAAATCCTTTGATGATCTGGATTCTGAATTTTACGATGTCATCATATCCTTTTCACCAGAAGCGCACGCCGCTGCAATGGAACTGACCCAGAGCATGGATTGTGAGACATTATATTGGCCGGTTGATAATCTTGCCGAATTAACGGGGTCGCGTGAGGAGCGTTTGCGCGCCTATCGTCATGTCCGTGATGACATTCAGGCCAAGCTAGAAAATTATCTAAATAAATCAATCGCAGTAAAAACTTGACCTTTTAGCCAAATTTGCGCATTCCTATGGCTCAATTTGATAAGATGGAAAGGCACACATGGCCAAGGAAGGCGTAATCGAGTTTTCAGGAACGGTAGCAGAATTGCTGCCAAACGCTATGTTTCGCGTCAAACTCGACAATGATCACGAGGTACTTGCTCATACGAGTGGCAAGATGAGAAAAAACCGCATTCGGGTGCTTGCTGGTGACCGCGTCAATGTCGAAATGACGCCTTATGACCTTAGCAAAGGCCGCATTACTTTCAGGTTCAAGTAACGGATAGGTTTTTGTAACAAAACCGCCCAGCCATGCCATTTAGGTGCCTGCATATGGCCCTTTGGTTGACATAACAATTTTTATGGCAATTCTTATGGCAGTCCTTTCGGTCGTTTTTAGTGCCGTCTTTTGATAATCTTCGGGCCTAGTCGTTACCTTAGGCGAGCAGGAGCAAGAGCGGCGTGCCAAACAAAAATCACCACCAAAACCAACAGCTTATTTTGGCCTCAGCATCGCCGCGGCGGCTGGATTTATTGGCGCAAATTCAGCTTATCCCTGATCAGGTTCTGCCCGCCAATATTGACGAAACCCCGCTAAAGGGTGAGCGGCCGGCAGATTATGCGCTGCGCATGGCGTGCCAGAAGGCGCATCATATTGTTACGGCGATAGAGCCAAAATTATCAACTGCCTTTGTGCTGGCCGGTGATACGGTGGTTGCTGCTGGACAGCGCATTCTGCCAAAGGCCGAAACTGAACAGCAGGTGCGCGCCTGTCTGGCCATCTTGTCGGGTCGCCGTCACCGCGTTTATGGTGGTATCGCGCTGCGGTTACCGGACGGCCAGCAGCGGCAGCGGCTGGTGATGAGCCATGTGCGGTTTCGGCGGCTTTCGGCGGCTGATATTGATCACTACATTGAGCATGGTGACTGGCAGGGCAAGGCTGGCGGTTATGCGATTCAAGGTATGGCGGCGCGATTTATTCGTTCGATAGACGGTAGCTATTCCAATATTGTTGGGTTTAGTCTTTATGATATTGCGGCGATGCTTGACGCAGCAGGCTGGCAAAATCCGGGGCAAAAACACCCTCCATCTCCCCTAGCTGAGTAGGGCCGCTAGTGATGCGCAGCCTTGCCGTTAAAAAGCTATATCTTGAAACCGCCCCGGGTCAGACGCGGCTTGGGTTTTTTGGGTCTGATGACCGCCTTCTTGATGTGTGGTTCGACGCGTGGCATCGTCCCAATCTGATGGAAACCGTCCATAATGTTCGTATCGAGCGGGTATTTGCCAGCCAGAATCGCGCGACCGCAACGCTTGCTGATGGTGTGGCAATAAGCATCCGGCTGCGTAAATCAGATGCTAGTCTTGTAAAGGTGGGCAGAATTTTGCCGGTCACCATCATCGCTGCCCCGCGGCATGGCAAGCCCTGGCAGGCGATGCTTGGTGCGCGCTTGGCCTCAGCTGGTATGATCCTTCTTGTTGGTGTGGCTGACGGTGCCAGCAACATTGCGCTTTCAAACAATATTCCCAGCGAGGACCGCGCTGGCCTCACGGCGCGTTTGTTGGCGGAGGCGGGCTCAAAATTGCCATCAGGCTTTGGGGTGATTCTGCGGCGCGGCGGCAGCAAGCTAACCGATTTTACCGCGCCAGTATCACAGCTTCTTAAACAGTGGCAGGATCATGCTAATCCCATAGTCGCAGATCAAACCGGCTGTATTTATGATAGCGGCGGTTTGCTGGAGCGGGCGCGGCGTCTTTTTGGTGATCTTCCGCTGATTGACGATCCGGCAGAGGCCGCCACGATCTCGGCATTGCTGGATGATGAAATTGCTGCCGCCTGCCAGCCAAAGACGGCGCTTTCGTGCGGCGGTAACCTATGGTGTGCGCAATCGCACGCCTTATGGTCGATTGATCTTGATGGTAATGGCGTGACTGATTTTGACCGTGTGTTCAGCGAAGCGGCGATTGAGATACCCCGGCAAATGCGGCTTCGTGCTATGTCGGGCCCTGTGCTGGTTGATTTGCCGCGCCTTGCACCGGCAAAAGTTAAAAAATTTCGTCGCGCGCTTGAGACTGCGCTTGGTGATGATCCGCGCCAGCCAGATTGTCTGGGCATGACCCGCGGCGGATTGCTGGAATTGCAGGTCCCACATGGCGAGATGGCGCTCCATGCGGTGATGCAGGAACAGCCGGCACAAGATGCGCTTGCAGGGTTACGTTTAGTCATGCAGCAGCCGCCATTTAAGCCGGTTAAACTGGCGGTTAGCCGTGCTATGGCGGCGTGGCTTGAGGGGGTGGGGCGGCCCGCGCTCGATCACCTTGACAGACAGGTTCAGCTTGTTGTCTGGTCGGATGATACGCATAATCAGAGCGCGCATATTCTTGGCTAAATGGCGGTAGATGATGAGTGACATGGATAATGACCAGCAATCGGCACTGGCAAAAAAGCTGCCAAAATGCCCGACTTGTGGAGCCCCAGCCGATTCCAAGGCACGGCCGTTTTGCTCGTCGCGCTGCGCTGATATCGACCTAGGTCACTGGTTTCAGGGAAAATATGCGATTCCGGCGGTTGATGCGGCCGATGACACGATTATCGAGGCGTTGCGGGCGACTGGTGATCTGCCGGTTTCAGATGATGGAGAGAGCTAATTCCTTTATCGCCGTTTAACAAATCTAGACATTGGTTTTTTGAGTGAATTCAGACTGGACAGCAGCAAGCCAAGCGGCTATATCCGTCTGGTCGGGTGCGCACCGCGTTAGTTTCTGGGTAACGGAAAATGGGTGAGGCAGCGGCTGACCATAAAAGCGGTACATTCCTCGTCCGCAAAGATGCCCGGGTAGCTCAGTTGGTAGAGCAGCGGACTGAAAATCCGCGTGTCGGTGGTTCAAGTCCGCCCCCGGGCACCACTTTTTCTCTTACATCACTGAAATATAAGCGTTTATCGTGCTAACAGCTCTGGTGACGCTCAAAATGACGTACAAAACACGCCCATCACATTTACGTAATCGCGATGGCATTTATCACTTTATCCGCCGTATTCCGGCCGACCTTCAAAGCCATTACCGGTCTGACCGCATTTGCTTAAGCCTCAGAACTAAATCTGCACCCGCAGCATCTCGGGCTGCTGGCTCAATCTCTCAACGGCTCGATGACTACTGGTCTGGCCTACTTTTGCAAAAAATGGATGTTCCCGCCATTCACCTTCTTATCGGCAATAATGATGATGCAAAGCACGACAGCCCAACATTAAAGGAGGCGGTTGAGGTGTATTTGCTTTTGAAGGGTGACGCTACTAATCCAGTCTTCGCAAGAACAGCAAGACGGAATGGCCGCTATGTGATTGAAGCCCTTGGCAACAGGCCTATTACTGCTTACTCGTCTGCGGATGCGGCTAAGTTCCGAGATTACCTATTTGAAAATAGCCTCAGTTTAGGCAGTGTGAGGCGAATATTTGGCTCAGTCAGGTCAATTATAAACCTTGTTATGCGAGAGCAAGGCATTGAAGGTACCAATGCCTTTGCGAGAACTTATATGCCCCAAAGGTATGACCAAAAGGAAAGACAGCCTATTCCTTCGGCTGCGCTCTTGGTACTTCAGCAGAATTGCAAGGATAAAGACGATGAAGCCCGCTGGTTAATTGCGCTTATTAGCGACACGGGGATGCGGCTAGCAGAGGCTGCTGGGCTGGCAATGAATGATATTTGTCTTGATGAAGAACTACCTCACATTTCTATCCGAACGCACTCTTGGCGAAGGTTAAAAACAAGAAGCAGTGAGCGTGTAGTTCCGCTCGTTGGTGCATCGCTATGGGCGGCAAAGCGCCTGCATCAGAGGGGCGGCGCATTTGCCTTCCCGCGTTATTGTAATGAGCAAGGGTGCAATGCAAATTCAGCGAGTGCTGCATTAAATAAGTGGATGAAAGGGGTCGTTGGCAATGAATATGTTATCCACGGCCTTCGACACAGTCTACGAGACAGGCTTAGGGCAGTAGAATGTCCATCGGATATAACTGACCAGATAGGTGGCTGGACGACAGAGGGTGTGGGCCACGGCTATGGCAGGGGTTATAATTTGGAGGTTATGGCCAAGTGGATGCGAAAAATTGAGGCGTGAGTTTTAATCAGCCACACCTTCAATAATCATAAAATCAGTGTCCGAACATTCGTCTCTAACAGCTTTTGCCGCCTGATACTCTTCGCTATGATAAAACGTGTTTGCGGCTTCTTTGCTCTCAAATTCAATCATCATTACGATACCGCTGACATCTCCTTCAAGTCTTTCAGCGTCTGGCCCTCGAGCAAGAACCTTGCCACCATATTTTTTTATGGCTGGACCAGCCATACCAGAAAATTGTTGAAATCTGTCTTGGTCAGTAACCCTAATGTTTGCAACTACATATCCTTTAGGCATTTTACACTCCGCAAGTTTGAAATGCCCCAGCGTCACCAGAGCTGTTAGCACGATAAACGCTTATATTTCAGTGATGTAAGAGAAAAAGTGGTGCCCGGGGGCGGGGTTATGTTCCCGATGTAGGCACTTCTCAGCACTGTCGTATCAGCGTTTCTGCCAGTTTAGGTGTCACCTGTTGCAAGTCAACAGGCACGTTTTGTACGTCAGTTTGTGCACCAGTGGCTAGCAACCCAGCCGTTGCAAGCCCCCCATCAAAATATCAGACGGGGCGCCATTGCTATTACAGTGGGGCGTCACTCACCGCTAGCCTTTGCGCTGGGCTTATTTTTCGATTGCCCTAGTGAACAAATCCGTTAATCTGACATCAGGCATTTAACCACCAACTTGTGCGCCTTGGCATCCTGCCTAAAGCACTAAAGCGGAGGATAGCGTTATGACTAAGCACCACACTTCCCTATATGACGACAAGACTAACCCAGCGCCTGATGGCGTCCTCAAGCAGGAACTGGTCACCTTAGAGCAAACACCTGACGGCATCCGAATAACCCGCCTCAAGCGACGTTTCTCTGGAGAAGCAGTCAATAGCAGCTTTGAGAGCGAGCCAATAAGCCTAACTTAAACTAAATAGGCCAGCCTTTGCGTTGGCCTTGTTTTGTGGCAGGGTTGATGGAAGTATTAGGCTCAAACAGTGCAGGCTAAATGAATTTGGATTAGCGCTAATGGCAAAGACAAATCTAACACATCACTTCACTAAAATTTCTGGTCAGGAGTGGCACTGGGTAGAACAGGGTACAGGAATTCCAATTGTACTACTCCACGGAATTCCAGAAAGCTGGCAGTGCTGGAAACACCAAATCCCGAGTTTAGCGAGGCAATTTCGTGTAATTGCACCAGACCTTAAAGGTTATGGAAAATCTGGAAAGGGGGATGGTGACTACTCAATGACCTGTGTCGCAGGAGAAGTGCTTGCTTTATTAGATGCGATTGGCGTGGATGATTTTCACCTAGCAGGGCACGACTGGGGTGTAGCTATATCAGATAATATTATTAGCCAGGCATCGCACCGAGTTAAGCGTTACATTAGATGCTGCTTGTCGCTCCACGAGTATGACCCACGGAACTCTCTACACCACCAGTGGAATGCTGAAAACCACCGGGAAGCCGCAAAGTTAATGAATTGTGCTGAGGCTTACGTACGAGTTTGGTTTGAGAGTTCATGTAAACCGGAGCTTTTACCTCAACAGCAAGAACTAAATGAGATTATTGAAGAATTTTCTGAACCTGGAACTGGCGATGCTGTTTCTAGGTATTTCCGGGATATTCGTAAAAGTAAGCCAATAGATTTATCCAAATTTACAATGCCTATTCTTTACATCCATGGTGAACACGACCCTCGGCAACCGATAGAATACTGTCATGGCATGGAAGAACATTTAACTGGACTTCAAGCAATACTGGTAGTTGATTCAGGGCATTTCGTGACGAGAGAAAGACCAACAGTTGTAACTAATGCCATGGTCTGGTTTCTAAATTCTATGCTGGCTTCTGGACTGCCAATTTTCGAAAGGTCAAGGCATTACGGTTTGCCAACTCGCCCAGCCAAAAAGCCAGAAACAAGTTTTGGCGTAAATGCTGTTACAACGAAATCATAAGATAATTTTTGCGTGGAGATAAATGTCATGCCGCCATTGCTATAATGGTGGTGGCGCGAAAGACAGCTAGCCTTTGCCTTCGCCCTATTATGTGGCAGGCTTGATTGGTGAGAAAGGGAGTTTGATGAAATGAGAGTATTATACCTAGGAATGTATAGTGACGAAGGGCTTCAGGGCTTAGAGAGCAGCAGCTTGGCAAAACGCAAAGAAGCTGCCGCTTCAATCGCGAAAGCGGCTGGTGGAGAGCTGCTTGATTTGATGTATCTGCAGGGCGATTACGATATGGCGGCACTTATGGAATTGCCAAGTATCGAGTCAGCAAGTGGTCTGTTAAAAGCTGTAAATGACTCGGGTGCTTGGGAAAACATGATGATGTTCCCTGAATTTGATTTGGATGAGGGGTTGAAGGCGATTAACGCTGTCAAGTCGAGCTATAAAACGCCCGGGCAAGAATAAAATTCTTGGTCTGAGAAGAGTTAAGACGGTTCCATAGCGCAATTGGATAGAGCATCTGATTTCGAATCAGAAGGCTGGGCGTTCGAGTCGCTCTGGGACCGAAATGATAATCCGCTATTGCGGTTAAAGATCGGTTGAAACTGAAATTTTAAAATGAAAACACACCGGGCTAAAAGCTAGCGCTTTCTCACGTTCCGAGGACACAGATCCGCGGTCCAAGCGTCTCGGACCACGACCCTCTGGCCAAATCTGTTGAACTGGTTTTAGCTTTTATTATCTTTAACCCAACTAAGGCATCAAACAACTTCACTATTTATTTAATAGTTTAGAAAATATGAGCCATTGCAAGCTGAAGCGAGCGCTCGTAGCATTGTTATGGCGAGGAAATAGGGAGCTCAATTAACGATGCTAACAATAAAATTGCGTAACTGACGCCGCGACCATTTACCTCGACCAAGAGGAACACATTCCTGCAGCGTCTGTCGAAATTTGCGGGGGTCAGTCCAAAGTTTGACCATCATAGTAAATTCCGTCATTGCGCTGAAAATACTGCCGCGCCAGCCAGCTGCACATACCATCCAATCCAGGGAATAACACTCTTTCAGTGATGTTCGATTGATCAAGTTTGTCACGAATCTCCCATTTAAGATCCGCAGGGATCACGATTTTCCTCCAGATATCGGGCTTTTTATGCAACCAGTCCGTCATCGGCTTGCAAGCGCCAATTTGCACAGAAAAGCATGCAAACTGGTTCACAATCCTTGAGCTAATTGAAGGGGGTTCGAAAAAAACGACCTGCTCTAATCGTGACGGATCGCTGACATTTTCCAGCGATTTTATGACGCTGGACAGCATTTCGTCCGTGAAGACGTGTGCGCCTTCGCGAAAAAGTCGCTCTTTCAAAGAGGCCTCCAGATGATCATGGGCCCGATGATAGTCAACCATCCAGATTGCGCCATCATGCTCCATGGATTCTAGATTGGCGCATGCGAAATGCGCCGAGATCAGCGGCGAATACGTCCAGTCAAGAAGCCGGGTCGGGAGGCCGTGATGCTGGGCCAACGCAATCCAGTGCCAAAAGTTCTTGGGTTGGTCCTCCGACGCGCCCAAATGCGATTTGGCATACTTTATGAAATTGCGAAGCAGGTGCTTCTCCAGATTGACCTGTTTACCGCTGTTTCGAGACAGGCTTGGTGACAGCTCGTACTCGGCTCTGGAATGCCCCCTGAAAAGGTAGTGTGACCGGTGCCGTCTTATTTGCTGGTTCCAAGAGCTGTCGTGCAGGGCTTCCAGAAGCTCAACCCAAGTAGTCACCGTGACTGTACTTTCAGATAGCGACCGATTTAATATTATGTCTTCACGCGCTGGCCTGTTGTTCATTTCGGTTCCCCAAAAAACAGTTGCGATTTTTATAATAGCCTTGTCCTAGCAGATAATCTCAACAGAACAAAATTTTTGACACCTGAACCCTAAAAAACAAGTTGACTAGCCACCAAATTATGTTCGTATACTAACAAATAAAAAGTAAAATAGACAGCTTCAGCAAGGAGGAACACCATGATTTTAAAGCGTAAGTTAACCATTGGCGCACTCGCCGCGGCGGCTCTATTCGCGGCTCATCCGGTGAGTGCAGCATCGAATATCACCCTTTGCGGCGGCAGCCCCGGAGGCCTTTGGTCGCTGCTCGGCGCGGGCCTTGATGCCGCCGTTCGCAAAATCGAGCCGGACACGACAGTTACATATCAGACATCCAGTGGTGGCTTTGCGAACATCGTTCAGGTGGCGCAGGGAAAATGCGACCTAGCCATTGTGCATGTCGCTGAAGTGGTGATCGCACAGCGTGGTGAAGAGCCGTTCAAAGAGCCGACAGGTGGCGTTGAGGCTGTTTCGATGCTCTATGACTGGGCTCCCATGCAATGGGTTATAGACAAAAACTATGCTCAGACAAATGGCCTAAACTCCATTGCCGACCTTGCCAGTTCCAAAGAATCATTCGATTTGGTAGTGAATCGGCGAGGTATTTTGCCATCGATTCTGGCTGAGAAGTCACTTGCCGATGTTGGCGTCACGTTTGACGGCATCGAGAGCAAGAAAGGCAGTGTGCAATTCCAAGGTTCCGGTGGCGCATCCAAGATCATGCAAGATGGCAAGGCAGATGCCTGGGTTAATGCGACGTTCATCGGTAGTGGACAAATCAGGGCCATTGCCGAGAAACGTGAACTCACGCTGTTGTCTGTCCCGGACAAAACCATCGCGATGATGCAAGAAAAATACGGCTCTAAGGCTGTTACGATTCCGGCGGGTGCTTACCCATGGCTGGACAAGGAAGTGAAAACTTTCGGCGCTTCGGCCGCTCTTATAGCGGCTAAAGATGCAGATCCTGCCTTGGTCAAACTTGTGACTACGGCGATCTTCCAGAACCCCTCAGAGATCCAGGGCGTTCACAAGGCGATGCGCGCGTTCAACGGTGAACTGGCTGCATCCCTCAAGTCGTTCAAGTACCATCCAGTTGCTGCAGAAGTCATATCCGCAGCAGGCTTCTAAGCAGACACCCATATGCGTCAGCCATGTTTCTGCAATGGCTGACGCAACACACCTTACCTTCTTGACAATGGAATAGGCCTGATGGGTAGTGTCTTAAGTCTTCTATTTTCAACGGGACCGCGACGGCATTTGACCGGGTGGCTTTATTGGCCCGTTCGTATTTACACTGCTCTCTTCACGGTTTGGGTCCTTTGGGCCGCGGTCTTTTCTCGCACCGACGCGTTGTCGCTGACCGTTGTGTTCCTGTCTTTGATCTTTGTTCCGTCTTTCCTCCTTATTGGCGCAACGGAACGCGCAAACCCTTGCAAGCCCGGCGTCATTGACTGGCTCTTGTCCGCGCTGGCCGCAGTGTGTGCAGCCTATTTCATTTATTTCATTCCTGAGACCGCCTCTCGCATAAGTCTGCTTTTTGATTTGCGAGTGGATCAGTTTGTTATGGCGGGCATATTAATCCTGCTGACACTTGAAATTACACGGCGAACAGTTGGCGTGTTTCTGATGATGATTGTTGTGGCATTCATCTTGTATAACCTCTACGGGCACCTTATCCGTGGCCAACTTGGGCATGGGTATATTTCGTTTTCGCATTTTATCGATATTAACGTCTACACAACGGACGGCCTGTTTGGCGTGCCGGTCCGCGTCGCGGCTACATATGCGTTTCTCTTCGTGATGTTTGGAACATTCCTGGAGAAGGCAAAGGGTGGTGACTTCTTTTTCGGGCTTGCGGCTGCGCTATCAGGTCGTTCGGTAGGCGGGCCTGCCAAGATTGCCGTTTCGTCCTCTGCTTTGTTCGGCACGATGTCCGGTAGCCCGACTTCAGACGTTGTCGCGACTGGTTCAATTACCATTCCGATGATGAAAAGGCTGGGATACCGACCCGAACTTGCGGGTGGTGTCGAGGTGGCGGCCTCGACAGGGGGAAGCTTGCTACCCCCTGTCATGGGCTCGGCCGCGTTTATCATGGCCGAGATGACCAATCTTGACTATGGAGAGATCGTGCTGGCAGCCTTGGTGCCTGCGCTTCTCTACTATCTCGGTATTTTCATCCAAGTACACCTCAGATCGGTTGCGCTGGGCCTCGCGCCTCTGGATGAAACAGAGGTCCCAAACCTTGCAGACACATTTCGGAAGGGGTGGATATTTCTGGTTCCACTTGGTGGCCTTGTCTCCCTACTTGTTGTGGGATATTCCCCAACAATGGTCGCGGCCGGTAGCGCGTTTCTGGTTTGGCTGGTCTCTTTCTTAAGGCCCGAAACCAGATTAGGATTCAAGGGCACCATTGAGGCGCTGTCGGAAACCACGATACGCATGCTGGCCGTAACAGGGGCCTGCGCGGCCGCAGGGCTTGTCATAGGCGGAATCACGATGACCGGGTTGGCGGCGAAATTCTCTTTTGTCGCCTTTTCATTGGCTGGTGATCAGGTCCTTGTAACGCTTTTTCTAAGCGCCGTAGTAACTATCATTTTAGGGCTTGGTATGCCAACGCCCAGCGCTTACGTGCTCGCGGCTGTATTGGTGGGTCCAACCCTTGTGAACGACTATGGCTTTCAAGAGTTGAATGCCCATCTCTTCCTTTTGTATTTCGCGGTTATGTCCGCCATGACACCACCAGTGGCTGTCGCCGCTTACGCGGCCGCTGCGATTTCGGGCGCAAACCCACTGAGAATTGCGGTTATATCTATGCGATTTTCTATCGTTGCCTTCATTGTGCCGTTCATCTTTGTGCTGAACCCCCTATTGTTGACCCCAGTTGCAAGCCCCCAAGCGATTGCAGTGTGCTTGGCAACAGTTCTGGCCTGTACTCTGATCGCAGTAGCTTCGGAGATATGGTGGCTGGACAAGTTATCTGGGCCCATTCGGGCTGCAATGGTCTTGGCCGCCTTGGCACTGTCCGTCCCCTACATGAGTTGGAAACTTCTTGGAGCGTCAATTGGTCTGGGGCTGCTTATTCATTGCTACCGAGGATATCAAAACTACCGGTTCCAGTAATGCGATCTTTCCGTTGCAATTGCTTTAACCCCCATTATAATTGTTAGTACACAAATGAAAGGAAGCTAACATGTTGCTTGACCTTCGCAAGATCAATAATTTGATCGACCTGTGGCTCGACGAGGATGTTAATTACTATGATCTGACAGCAAAGATCATGGTAGAAGACGAGGCCGTGGCCAATTTTGGTATGAATGCGAGGGAGCCCATTATTCTCTCAGGCCTAAAAATTGCAGAAATGGTCTTCAAGAAAATGGACCCCGACTGCAGCTTTGTAACAAACCATAAGGACGGCGACAGGGTTGAAAAAGGGGAGACTTTCGCAGTCGTCACCGGCAACGCACAGGGGCTTTTGACGGCAGAGCGAGTAGCCCTCAACCTGATTCAGCGTATGTGCGGGATTGCTGGCTTAACCGCACAATATGTCGACGCCATAGATGGCACCGGCGTCACATTAATTGACTCACGCAAGACAACACCGGGTCTGCGGATGATTGAAAAATATGCGGTGGTTTGTGGCGGTGGCCGCAGTCATCGGCTCGGCCTGGATAATGGGATCATGCTGAAGGACAACCACATTGCCGTTGCCGGCAGCATTACGGCGGCCGTTCAGCGCGCTAAAGCCTATGCGCCAATTCTAACCAAGATCGAAGTCGAATGCGATCGTCTGGACCAGGTCGAAGAAGCATTGGCAAGCGGCGTTGATGTTATCATGCTTGACAACATGAGCAACGAAGACATGGCAAGGGCTGTTGGAATGGTCGACAAACGAGTTCCGCTTGAATGCTCCGGCGGTGTGCGGCTTGAGACAATTCGGGCCAAGGCAGAAACCGGTGTGGACTACATCTCGGTTGGGCGCCTCACCCAGTCTGTAGCTTGCGTTGACATCGGCTTGGACGAAATCTGAAGCTCAATTCTCTTTATTGGGGAGAGATCTAATGCCTGGGACACTGTTTCTTGTGGTTGGGCCAAGCGGCGTTGGAAAAGACACTTTGCTTCACGGAGCGCGTGAAGCTTTGGAGGGTAGATGGTTTCGTTTCCCGCAACGGGTCATAACGCGCCCCACCGACGCAGGAGGCGAAAACCACAAGCCTGCGACGGATGCGTCTTTTGAAGACATGGTTTCAAATGATGCCTTCCTGCATTATTGGAAGGCTCACGGACTCAGATATGGCATCCCGCGCGATATCATTGGTGATCTTGAGGCGGGCGTCAATGTGGTGGTTAACACCTCCAGAATGGAAGTCGAGGCTTTCCAACGCAAAGCGCCAAGAACGGTCGTAATTTGCATAAATGCGGCTAAGGACGTAATTGCGGCACGTTTGAGAGTACGTGGAAGGGAAACAGAAGATGAGATCAGCCGCCGCCTCGAGAGAACTGTTGAGCAATCCGCTAATATCGAGAGTGCGGTAGAGATATTCAACGACACAACCGTGCAAGAGGGGACCGAGAGGCTGGTCGAGGTCATTGCTGGCTCTTGCGACCTTTATGCTGAAGCAAATGAGTTTCCCGGAGATTTCGCATCAAAAGCGCTTTGTTTGTTGCATTCTGAAAATCCAGTCGCGACGCGATTGCTGGCGGGGACAGAGAGGGTGGCCATTTATGCAAACGGCAAATCGATAACGGCCGATCTGGGGTGGACTGAAACTGCGTCATTTGTGAAGAGGGACATTTGTGCCGTATCTGAGAAGGTTCTGTCCACCTTAGGCGTTGAGCCAGGTCACCCCGTGAGAATCGAACGGTCACCCGCGCCCGAAAGTCGCGCTATTCTTCAAAAGAAGGTGCGCGGTGGTGAGTTGAACTCGAATGAAATCCACAGGATAGTCAGAGATCTTGTGGATGGAAGGTTCAGCGCTTCTGAAATTGCCGGCTTCTTGGTGTCGGCTTCGCGCAACCTGACAATTGACGAGGTCGTCGAATTGACAAGAGCGCGTGCACAATACGCACATAAACAAAAATGGAACGCGGGTATTGTTGTGGACAAGCATTCCATGGGCGGCATTCCAGGCAATAGAGTCTCACCGATTATCATTCCGATCATTGCGTCTTTTGGACTGATCATGCCAAAAACATCATCTCGGGCGATCACTTCAGCGGCCGGAACGTCCGATGTCATGGAAGTACTTGCGAGGGTTGACCTTACCCCGGAACAGATGGCACAGGTTGTCAACAAAACCGGCGCTTGTATCGCCTGGAACGGCCGTCTGACGCACTCACCTGTTGATGACGTGATGAATTCCATCAACGGCCCTCTGGGCCTTGCCTCGGCGCTATTGGACACTTCCTCGATCTTATCCAAGAAACTGGCTGCGGGGTCGACGCATGTTCTGATCGATTTGCCGATCGGACCTCAGGCAAAAACGGTTTCACGGGAAGACGGCGAAAGCCTGAAGCAACTTTTTGAAACGGTTGGGGCTGGTGTTGGGCTTAAAGTTCATACCTACCTATCGGACGGGACAAAGCCTGTCGGCCGTGGTGTCGGACCTGTACTGGAAACGATTGATGTGCTGAAGGTTCTGTCGAATGAAACGGATGCCCCACAAGACCTTCTGGAAAAATCGGTTCAGTATGCGGCACATATTCTTGAATGGACCGGAGCAGTCGACAGAGGCCAAGGGCATGGCAAGGCTATGAGCATTTTAACAAGCGGTGAAGCCTACGAAAAACTGCAGGAAATTGTGCTTGCTCAAGGCAGCCAAGCAAAAAAACTAAACCCTGGGCGATTTACATTTGAAATCGATGCGGACAGAAGCGGCACTATTGAAGAAATCGACATTCAGACGATCGCCGCACTCGCCAGAGCGGCCGGCGCACCGCTCGACAAGTCTGCGGGGGTCTACCTTTGCGCAAATGTCGCGTCGACAGTTGAAAAAGGCCAAACATTATTACGCATTCACGCCTCTAGCCAAAAGGCACTTGAAGAAGCGGTCGCTAAAGTGAATGAAATGTCGTCGATTGTTCGAAAATGGTCTGAAGCGTCTTGTTAGTAGCGGAGGAGGGACTCGAACCCCCGACACACGGATTATGATAAAACTGCTTTAACTTTTCATATTTGATTTCAGTTGTTTACAAGCACATAAATTAGGTGTGTTAAAATGACACGGCGTTGCCAGCCAGCCTAGTTCCATAAGCATCTGTGAGAGAATACAAAGCTATGCATAACCCATTGGCAAGCGCCAACAACAGCTCTTTTTTGTGAAATCCATCCCGCCGTAATTGTACCAAACCATATGTAACAAGTCCGGCGCATATTACAGCAATACCTAGAGCAGTGTCTTTTGACACCTCAGACCCAAAAAGTCCCAGACTAATCACAAAAACAAATAATGGTGCTGATCCTCTTGCTACGGGATAAATGCTACTTAACTGGCCAATAGTGTATGCTTTAAATAGAGATATGTTATAGCCTGTTTGAATGGCAGCGCTGAGCAAAACTACCGGTAAAACCTCCAATCTCGGTATCCCTGCGATGGCCAAACCAGCTAACGCTAAGGGCAGACTGGTAAAAAAAATAGCCATGACAGCAACTGGTTTATCTGGAGCAGACTTTAAAATCAGATTCCAAGTTGCATGGAGTAACGCTGAGGCCAGCAAGAGAATAAAAATTGCCTGTTCCATTTAGGACCCCTCAACATAAAGCTCTAATAAAAAATACGCCATGCAGACCAACCCACGCCACCATAGTTGCGACCAGTCAACAAAAACAAAAAATAGAAAATAAATAGTGATTTTTTTTACTCATGAATTGATCAAATCTAACGACGCCGCTCAAACAAATTCCACTATGATACTTTGATGGTTTATGCATCAATCTTTGGATTTAGATTGCCCGGCTATAGAAATGGGGAAGGATAAGTCATCTCTCATTCTCACAGTTTAAGCTTTGGTCACCGCCAGATCGGTGCTTTGTCATAGCTGTCAATTGTCACAGTTAATTTTTGTCTACTAATCTCGAGTCAAGAAGTTCACCCTCACGCGATAGAATAGGGTAGGCGATAGTAGCTATTTGGCTGTTGAACTCCTTGAAAGCAAGGCTGGTTTCAAGGTGTAAGTCGCTCGTCTCAAAACTTTCAGACAGTCCAGCGGCAAGGCGTTCTAGATGTCGTTTACGGCTTTTCCGCTAGTGGCGAGAGAGTTTGGATTTTTCTTCTACTAACTGGCGTGCAATGTCTACGTCACGTGAGATCAGCACGTTGTTTGCAAGTGAAATGTTGGCAATGATGTGATCATGCATGCTTTCCAGCTCAGCAAGACCTTCAGCGGAAAAGTGAATGCCTTCTGTCTGGCGGCTTAGGGTGAGCGGCAAAAGAGTTTTGGCAACAATATTTCCTGCAGCTTCGATCGCAATAGCGAATTCGATTAAATTCCGGAGCTGGCGGCTGCGGCCCCTTGACGTGATTTCTTTTGAGAGCTCGCTCGAATATTCACGAATGCCATCAAATGCACGATGAAGTCGCTCGTTATTTTCAAGGATCTTTTTGCTTCGTTTTTTATAATATCTCTCGAATAACTGCATTATCGGGAGCATCATCTCTTGGGTAATGAGGAGCATGTTTTGAATTTCACGCTGGATGCATGTCAATGCTAGTGGGGAGGAGCGCTTTCGGCCTGCATATGGACGTGAGGAGATCTAACCATCCAAAAATGTTCTTTGAAGAATGTGGGTTGTTAAAGAAGAGAGTAAATAAGAATTTTTATTCTTTTGCACCCTTCTATTATCAAATTCGCTTCATTAATACTCACTTTCCTGTCAACGTGAATGCTTCAGGCCTAGCGAATTGAAAAGCCAAAATGCAGCTAATAATTTCTCTCTCAGCCCTGCTTTTATCAGTCATGCTTGTGCAAATGGGCATAGGTGCCCTGAGACCGTTTGACAGTGTTTCTGGAGCTGTTCTAGGCTTTACCAGTGTTGATATTGGGCTTGTCGCATCTGGACATTTTGTCGGCTTTTTGGTTGGATGTTTAATTGGGCCAAAACTGGTTTTCCGGGCGGGTCATTCTCGGGCTTTTGCTATCTTCACGGCTTGTGGCGTTATATCGATAATCGCACACACAATTTATGCTGACGCATATTACTGGACTATAGCGCGCATATTTGGTGGTTTCGCGGTTGCAGGTTGTTACACGGTTATTGAAAGTTGGCTGCAAGCAAAGGCCAGAAATAAAATCCGTGCCCGAGTTTTTTCGATTTATCGGATCTCTGATTTTGCCGGTCAGATTCTAGCAAATAGCCTGATAGGTGTTTTGACCCCTGCAAGCTACATATCTTACAATATGCTCGCAATGATAATGTGTCTTGCACTAATTCCACTAGCTTTTACCCTAAGTAAGGAGCCTGCTCTTCCAAAAACAAATATATTTCAACCATTTATTGCCTATAAAGTATCGCCCCTTGCCACTCTGGGTGTAGTGGTTGCTGGCGTTTCGAGTGCGGCTTTTGGATCAATTGCGCCGTTATTTGCAAAAGATCTAAACATGTCTTACATGGAAATGTCTTATTTTTTGACCACTGCAGTTGTCGGTGGGATTGTCGTCCATCCTCCAGCAGGTTTTCTTGCCGACCACCTTGATCGCCGTTTGGTTCTGATGGTTTTTAGCGTTTTGTCTACGATTGTGTGTTTGGCGATTGGTAGCGGGCTAGTTGACCTAGCTGCGCATGGCTATAGCGCTCAATTGCTATTTGCGTTCCTATTTGGGATATGCACTTTTCCTATTTATTCATTGTCAGCTGCACACGCAAATGATTTTGCACCTCCAAATCAAATGCTCAACCTCAGTGCATCTTTAATTTTTTTCTACGCTCTTGGCGCTATTATTTCCCCAATCATTGCTGGCTTTTTGATAGGCATGCATGGAACGTTATATCTTTTTATCCATATCTCAATGGCGCATATTGTTTTGATAATTTTCACTATTGCTCGCTCTATCGCTCGGCCAGTGTCCAAAGATGACAAGCCGTATGTTTATTATCCTCGGACAACAATGTTTATCGCAAATATAATTCGTGTGCGTAATTTAAAGGGCAAAAGAGATAAACATTAATAGGTAAGAGGGTTTAATATATAAATAGATGCGTGCAGCTGAATTGTCAGAACTTTCCGTCTTTCCGGTTTCTTGGGCAATAAAGAAGACTCAACAACCTTTCCAGACAGGGTCTCTTTTTTCAGAAAAAGCACGAGCTCCCTCGAGCTGGTCTTCAGAATTATAGAGTTTTTCAACAGTTGGTAGTTGGCTTTTAGTAACCCGGTTTAGCGCATCTTGAAAATTCATATCCTCTGCCATACGAACCACTTCTTTTATGGCTGCATAAACAAGAGGTGGGCCAGAGGCTAAAAGCTGGGCTATTTCTCGTGCTTTTTCCATAATTTGATCTCTGGGATAAATATGGTTAACCAGACCCCATTTAGCGGCTTCATGAACATCAATCCAGCGACCAGTTAGCAGCATCTCCATTGCGATATGATAAGGGATGCGTTTCGGTAACTTGATAGAAGCTGCATCTGCAACTGTGCCTGAGCGAATTTCGGGGAGAGCAAAAGTTGCGTGTTCCGCAGCCAAAATAATATCGCAAGAGAGGGCCATCTCTAGCCCGCCACCGCAACAAATACCGTTTACGGCACAAATTAATGGCTTGTTCAGATGCGGCAATTCCTGCAATCCACCAAAACCACCAACGCCGTAATCACCATCTACAGCATCGCCTGTTGCCGCTGCTTTCAAATCCCACCCGGCTGAAAAAAATTTATCACCAGCGGCGGTGAGAATAGCCACTCTTAGTTCTGGGTTGTCGCGGAAACCGAGGAAGACTTCTCCCATTTGCCTGCTGGTCACCAAATCTATAGCGTTGGCCTTTGGCCGATCGATCGTCACTTCTAAAACATGACCATTGATTTGAGTTTGAATGGGGCTAGGCATCTGCATTTTCTCCAATCCGAATAAGCGCGTCCACTGCAACTGCTGACTTGGATGTCAGGATCAGCGGATTAATTTCAATTTCAGCCAAACTAGCACGTCTGTCTAGCACACATGTCTGCATCGCCAGCACGGCCTTGACTAGGGCAGGTTTATCAACCGCCGGCTTGCCACGATAGCCTGTCAACATGGGAGCTAATTTAAGCTGCTGAAGAGCGTTCAGAATATCATTCTGATTGACGGGCAATGACAGGCTTACACTGTCTCTGAGTAACTCTGTAAATACCCCGCCCGCAGCGAGAGTAAGCACATATCCGTGCGCAGGGTCACCAACAATTCCGACAAGCAATTCAACAATTGAATCAGTTATAAATTCTTCGATTATATAACGTTGTTGATCCATTTCTAACATTGCTCTTTTCAGCTCAGTTTGATCCGAAAGCCCTATTATAACCCCTCCGACCTCCGACTTATGAGCCTCACCAATGGCTTTAAGAACAACAGGATATGGAAAGGGCAAGGTTGCTGGCAACTTGTCTTGAGCCACCACTATATAATGCGGTAAATCAACGCCATAATCCGACAAAATAGCTTTTGACGTTATCTCATCTAATATATGTGTTTGGCCAAGGCGGGGCGCCGCAATTACAGATGCTTCAGGTGCTGGATGAACTGAGGCTACTGACGCAATAGCTGCTAGCCCAACCTCTAGACCACACAACGGGACAAGGCCCGCCTTAGCTATTTGTAAAGCGCGATCTTCCGGCATGTTTTCAGGGAGAGAGGCAAGCAGCGCAACGGCTTTAGAGGTGCGCTTTTGTGCTATCCGCGCCGCCTCAATAACACAATCCCATGCGGCACCATCACATCTATCTGCGCGCGGAAAATCCACCACAATGATACCAAAATCGATGGGAGCATCAAGAATTGCACTATAGACATCAGCCATTGCGGGCAAATTGCCCCAAACATATGTATGATAATCTAACGGATTAGCTAAGGCGACCTTCTCACCCAAAACGGATCGTAGACCGTCTCGTTGGGTTTCGGTCAGTGCTGGGAAAACGACCCCGTTCTGCTGCCTGTGTGCAGTGTCCGCCATCAAACTGGCTTCTCCACCGGAGCATGAGGCTGAGACCAGTCTTTTGCCGGTCAGTGGACCAACTTGGTGCAGAATTTTCAGAGCCTCAATCATCTCAGCTAGACTATTAACCCTAGCTATACCAAGGCGCGCTAGAAGCGCATCTGCCGATGTCGCGCTGCCTGCTAATGAAGCAGTATGGGAAATGGTTGCTTGCTGCGCCTGTTCTGACCAGCCAACCTTCAAAGCAACAATAGCTTTGTTACGCATAGAAGCATGGCGCGCCAAACTTTCAAAATCATCTAGATCACCAATACCTTCAATATAGAGTCCTAACGCCGTTACCCGCGGATCATCTAACACTGCCCGCCCCAATGCCGCCAAACTCGTTTGCGCCTGATTGCCTGCTGTCAGTGCATAGGCGATGGGCAGACCGCGCTGTTGCATAGATAAATTAATCATTATGTTGGAGCTTTGCGTGACAATAGCCACACCAGTATCAACAGCTCGCCCACCATGCTGGTCCGGCCAAAGGCAAAACCGATCAAGGTAATTCACAAAACCGTAGCAATTAGGCCCGATGATAGGCATTCCACCTGCCGCATCAATCAGCGCGGACTGCAATGTGGCGCCATCAGCATCTTCTTCTTTGGCCTCCAGAAAACCAGAGGCAAAACATACAGCACCGCCAGCACCTTTTGCGCTCAGAGCTCTCACCTGGTCAATAGTGGCGAACCGGTTCACTCCAATAAAGGCTGCGTCTGGAGCGCTCGGCAAATCACTTACTGAGCGATAAGTAGAGACGCCGGCTAAGGTTTCTGCGGTGGGATGAACCGCAAAAATCTGACCCTCAAAACCAAGTTTTTGGCATTGGTCTATAACTGAACGTCCCCATACCCCGCCACCGATTACCACAACATTTTTTGGGTTTAATAATCGGCGCAAGTCAGACATGCCAATTGCCTTCCCGGATTAGGCGCCCAGTGGACGCAAAAGATCGCGACTGATGATATGACGTTGAATTTCAGAGGTGCCATCCCAAATCCGCTCGACCCTTGCATCACGCCAAAAGCGTTCAATTGGATAATCACTCATTAATCCCATACCGCCATGTATCTGCAAGGTGCTATCAGTCACTCGAGCCAGCATTTCCGTTGCATAGAGCTTCGCAGATGCGATTTCACGATTAGCAGGCAAGCCTTTATCTAACCGCCACGCTGAAGCAAGAGTTAGATAATCTGCGGCATCAATCTCAGTCAGCATATCGGCCAACTGAAAACTGACACCCTGGAATTTGCCAATAGGCTGGCCAAATTGTTTACGGTTTGCGCTGTAATCAAGCGCATAATCAAAACAGCGACGGGCTCGACCGACACTCATTGCGGCAACTGTTATGCGCGTTGCGTAAAGCCATGTACTCATCAACTCAAAGCCACCGTCAACTTCACCAAGAACCTGTGCGTTTGGCAGTCGGCAGTCATTAAATTCCAGAACCATATTTTTATAACCTCGATGGCTGACTGACTGATAACCATCACGAATGGTAAATCCCGGTGTTCCACGATCTACAAGGAAAGTTGTAATTCGCTTTTTGGGTCCTCGTGGGGTATCCTCCTCACCTGTCGAGACAAAGACAATCAAAAAATCTGCGTGTTCCGCACCAGAAATAAAATGCTTGCTGCCATTCAAAATCCAGTCATTACCATCACGTACAGCGGCGCATTTCATCGATCGCACATCAGAACCAGCATCGGGCTCCGTCATCGCCAGCGCATCCATCTTCTCGCCACGAACCGCTGGCAAAAGATAGCGCTCAATTTGCTCACCTTTACATGCCATTAGGATATTTTGTGGTCGACCAAAAAAATGTGTGAGTGCCATAGAGCCACGGCCAAGTTCACGTTCAACCAAGGCAAATTCTAGATGGCTTAGCCCAGCACCACCAACAGACCCTGGAAAATTACAGGCATAAAATCCTAGGTTGCGGGTTTTATTGATTATGTCTTTGGCAATTTCCTTTGGCACTTCACCTGTTCGCTCAACCAGATTTTCATGTGGATAGATTTCTTTTTCAACAAAGCTGCGCACGGTCGTGACAATCATCTTCTGTTCTTCAGATAAACCAAAATCCATCTCGTTGCCCCTTATTCTTTCCAGTCTGCCCTCATAACAATGCAAGCGCTTCAGCGACCGGGCTCAGCGGTGCGCATGATTTACGCGTTACAAGGCTAACATGTAGCAGAAACTGCTCACATGAAGCCAATAGTCTATTATCGTCAGCCCGCTTCATCTGATGGGCCAATTTTAGTTTTTTGCCATCAGCCATCATTACTTCTGTTTCTACAATCACTGCGTCGCCGGCATGCGTTTCCTGCACGTATTTAATTGCTGTCTCAACTGTAAAGTAGCTATAACCGCCGGCAACATATGTTTCATTCATACCGATGCTTGCCAAAAAACTATCTGCGGCATCAGAAAAAACCTGTCCATAGCGGCTTTCATTCATATGGCCGTTATAATCCGTCCAGTCGATTGGAATGATACGGGAAATGGTGCGGGACGCGCGTGCGGCTTTCGCCGGTAGAGAAATTGTCTTCTCATGCGCTTTGATTAGCTGGCCTGCGGCACTTCCCTGCTGTTTAAGAGCGCGCATCATAGCGACCAAATTATTATCTCGTAAACGCTCTAACGCACGTATCGTCATTGCCCCTGACTGGGCATCAGACTGACTAGCAATTTTTTCAACAAGCTCTTCGGTTAGCTCAGGCACATCCGTGAGCTTGGTCCAAGGCCATTTCAGAGCAGGCCCAAATTGTGAGAGAAAATGTGCCATCCCTGCCTCACCGCCAGCGATGCGATAGGTTTCAAAAAGGCCCATCTGTGCCCAGCGCAAACCAAACCCATAGCGGATCGCATTATCAATTTCTTCAGTGTTTGCTATGCCGTCCTTGATCAGCCACAGCCCCTCGCGCCAGACTGCTTCTAAAAGGCGGTCAGCAATATGGGCATCAATTTCCTTTCTTATATGTAGTGGAAATAGCCCAACCTTTAAGAGGGTTTCTTTTGCCGCGGCAATTTGACCGGGCCCAGTTATAGGACTTGGTACAAGTTCAATCAATGGCAAAAGATAAACCGGATTGAACGGATGACAGACCATGATCTGTTCTGGACGAGGACTACCTTCTTGCAATTCGGATGGCTTGAACCCTGAGGTGGAAGAGGCTAGCACTGCGTCCTCTGGGCAATTGGCCTGAATTTCAGCAAATACCTTTTGCTTCAGCTGAAGCCGTTCCGGCACAGATTCTTGGATATAGCTTGCATTTTGCACGGCCTGAGCAATTGTGTTGCACAGACGTATGTTACCCTCAACAGGTAGACTTGTTTCATAAAGCATCGGCAAGGCATGACGAGCATTAACCAATACATCGCTGATTTTGCGTTCTGCCTCGGGATCTGGATCGTAAAAAGATACGTCCCAGCCATTTAAAAGGAATCGTGCTAGCCAACCCGCTCCAATTACACCGCCACCGATAATCGCAATTGTCTTTGTCATTATCCGCTCCTTAGCCGTGTGGCGCACGCTTTATCAGTTTGAGCTGCTTACGCACCTCATCGGGACCAATCACGCGAGCGCCCATTGCCTCAATAATGGTCTTTGAGCGGGCGACCAGCTGTTGGTTAGTAGCCAAAACACCTTTGTCCAGCCAAAGATTATCTTCCAGCCCAACTCTAACATGACCACCGGCTAAAACAGCCGCTGCAACATAAGGCATCTGATGACGTCCCAGTGAAAACGCAGAGAAGGTCCAGGTTTCAGGCACGTTATTGACCATCGCCATGAAGGTGTTGAGGTCATCTGGTGCACCCCACGGAACACCCATGCAAAGCTGAACAAGCACATCCGGTTTTAGCACGCCGTCAGCAACTAGTCGCTTGGCGTACCATAAATGGCCAGTATCGAACGCCTCAACCTCGGGCTTCACCCCGAGCTCAGTCATCATCCGGCCCATTTCCATCAGCATGCCTGGGGTGTTTGTCATCACATAATTTGCTTCGGCAAAATTCATAGTTCCACAATCAAGTGTGCAAATTTCGGGCAGACATTCCGCCACATGCGCAACACGTTCCACTGCACCGGCCATGTCGGTGCCTGCCGCCAGTGGTAGAGGGTTTTCTGTGCCGCCAAAAATCATGTCCCCGCCCATGCCTGCTGTCAGGTTCAACACTACATCCACCGCTGAGTCACGGATCCGGTCCGTAACTTCACGATAATAGGCAAGATCACGGCTCGGCCTGCCTGTTTCTGGGTCACGCACATGGCAATGAACAATCGCAGCTCCTGCTTTGGCGGCAGCAATGGCGCTTTTAGCAATTTGTTTAGGGCTGCGCGGCACATGTGGACTTCGATCCTGCGTCCCACCGGATCCTGTGATTGCACAGGTAATAAAAACCTCTTTATTCATAATTAATGGCATTTGGCTCCCCCCTTTGGTCAGTTTAAATAATCACCTTTCAGTTTTATTGTAAACGGCTGTAAAGATAACAGTATAACTCCGGCACAACCGACCCATCTGCCGAATGAATTGACCATTTATCGTCTATGCTTTAACACGTTTTAGGCCTTAAGCTTACAGGGATGCACCATCATGCTCTGCGTCTTTAACTGGAGCAAAGGCTAAGCAAATTGACTTTTCTAGGATCGCTTCGGCGTGGAGATTGCTCTTCTGGAAAACCCTTGCCTATATCCTATGTTTCAGCATCTAAAATTGTCGCGCGAAGGGCTTTCTTATCAATTTTTCCAACACTCGTTTTGGCAATTTTGTCAACGATATCTATTCGGTTAGGCGATGCCCATTTTGATATAACACCAGCGGCAATTGCCTCTTTATATGCTGCCTTTATCATCTCTTGAATGATGGGTTTGCGATCAGATGCGGCGATCTGGCTTGACTTATCTTGTACCACCAGCAACATGGGACGCTCACCCCATTTTGAGTCAGGAATACCAATCGCTGCAACTTCAACAACACCCGGGACGGTTGATGCGATGCTTTCAAGAGTCAAAGATGAAATCCACTCGCCACCAGATTTTATAACATCTTTGACGCGGTCCGTAATAATAAGGTTACCTTGTTCATCAAATCTGCCCACATCTCCCGTATGCATATACCCACCTCGCCAAAGTGCTTTTGTTGAAACTTCATCCTTTAGGTATGCCTTGTTCAACCACGGAGCACGGGCGACAATTTCCCCAACACTTTTGCCATCACGAGGAACATCATTCATTACCGTATCGACAACACGCAGCTCTACCATTGCCGCGGGTTGCCCAGCTTTTAGCCTCGCTTCAATGTCACTCTCATCATTTGGATCTAGATGCGCGACCGTCAAGAAGGGGCACGTCTCAGAGAGACCGTAAGCGGAAAATAAATTGATGCCTCTAGCTAATGCCTGTTCTGCTAGCCCTCGCGGTAATGCTGAACCGCCGATAACCACTTTCCAATTTGACAGATCAGCTGAGGCTGCGGCATTGCAACCCAGTAACATATGTAGAACGGTTGGAACACAATGCGAAAACGTAACCCGATGCTCACAGACAAGTTTCATCAGCCTGTTTGGATCATAGCGGCCTGGGTAAATTTGTTTTAAGCCAAGCATGGTTGCGGCATAGGGAAAGCCACATCCATGCACATGGAACATCGGTGTAATCGGCATATAAACATCACGACCATGAAAGCGATTACTTGCCGACATTGGTCCCAATGTTGCCAAAATACCCATCGTGTGCAGAACAAGTTGGCGGTGTGAATAAGCAACCGCCTTTGGATCACCAGTTGTACCTGTTGTGTAAAATGTTGTTGCCCGTGTGTTTTCGTCAAAGTTGGGGAATGAGAAATCTGAATCGGCTTCTAAAAACAATTCATCAAGCACCGCTTCAAGTTGAAGGGTTGTATGAGGCAATTCACGATCTGGCGTATCACGCATTATGATCAAACGAACATCTCGTTTGACTTGTGGTATGATTTCCTCAAGCAATGGCAAAAAATCAACATGAACTAGAATAATATCATCTTCTGCGTGGTCGATCGTATAGGCGATTTGCGACGGCGAAAGACGTATATTCACAGTATGCAATGTCGCGCCCAACATTGGCACCGCAAAAAAACTCTCGAGATACCTGTGCGTATCCCAATCCATTATTGCGACGACACTACCGTGTCGAACGCCGAAGCGTCTCAATATCTGGCCAAAGCGACTAAGGCGGTTGATAAATTCAACATAGCTGTAAGAGCCAAGCCCATCGCTGATAATCTGCTGCTGCGGTGCTTGCTGTATGGGACCGTTAAGCAATGTTCTGATAAGTAGAGAAAATTCAGAACTCAATTGTCATTCCCCCTCAACAACAATAAAAGCCATCAATAAACCATTACATCTGGGAACGTGCTATGACAATCATTTACATAGAGGCTCGTGATAATGACGAACAGGTTGATGCACGCCGAGCAAAGGGAAAATGATCAGGTCAGTATCTTAAAAATCTTTTATTTTTCGGGCTTTAAAATTCAAACATACTAATGGTTAAAGCTGCCTATCGTTGCTTTAATTGCCAGTCTGGGTGTCTAAAAGGCCTATCATTAGCCGGGGCTAAAAGCGGTTTCCCCAAAATGTGATCAGCGGCTTTCTCGCCAACCATGATTGATGGTGCGTTCAAATTGCCGTTGGTGATACGCGGAAATAACGATGAATCCGCACAAAACAGATTCGTTGTGCCAATAACACGGCAGTCTGGGCTGACTACAGCCAAGGGGTCATTTTTGGCACCCATTCTACAGGTCCCGCACGGATGATAGGCTGACTCAGCTTCGTTCTGAATAAATGCGTCCAAATCTGCATCCATTACCGCGTTCGCACCCGGTTGAATCTCGTGATCGTAAAATGGACGCATCGCCTCTTGCGCCAGAATTTCACGGCTAAGTCGCAATGCCTTGCGAAATTCAGGAAGATCATCTGGGTGAGAAAGATAGTTGAATTTTATTTCAGGGGGTGTGTTTGGGTTTGACGATTTAATCTTCACATGGCCTCGTGACTTGGACCGCATTGGCCCAACATGAAGCTGGAACCCATGGCCGGCCGCTGGTGCAGTGCCATCATAGCGAATAGCTACTGGCAGAAAATGATACTGAATATCAGGATAGGTAATGTTTTTGTCTGATCGGATAAATCCAAGTGTTTCAAACTGATTCGAGGCGCCTAAACCAGACTTGAAGAATAGCCATTGAGCAGCGATGAGGGCCTTTGAGATGGGATTGAGGTGTTTATAAAGTGTTACCGGTTTTCGGCAAGCAATCTGAAAATAAACCTCAAGATGGTCCTGTAGATTGCCTCCAACACCCTTTCGATTGGCGATGACCTCTATCTCAAACCCTTTAAGGGTATCGGCACAGCCAATGCCGGACCGCTGCAAAATTGTTGGACTTGCAATCGCACCTGCACACAGGATCACCGCCTTTTGAGCGATAATATCTTGGCATTTGCCCTTGCGCCAAACTCGAACACCAACGGCGCGTCTTCCTTCAAAAAGAATTCGGTCTGCCAAAGTTCGGGTAAAAAGCCTGACCTTTCTTTTTTTTATTGCAGGCTTCAGATATGCGTTGGCCGTGGACCACCGGCGGCCTTTCCAAACCGTCATGTCAGCTGGCCCAAATCCTTCCTGACGATAGCCATTATAATCAGCAGTTACTTTATAGCCGGCCTGCAGGCTTGCTTCAACAAAGGCATGATGGAGCGGGTTATCGCGTGGCCCTCGGGTAATATGCAACGGCCCATCATTGCCTCGCCACGGAAATTCGCCGCCATGCGATGTTTCCATGCGTCGGAAATATGGTAGGACGTCAGCATAGCCCCAACCAGCTGCCCCAAGGTCACGCCAGTGATCATAATCTAAGGGGTTGCCCCGGACATATATCATCCCATTAATGGAAGACGACCCTCCGATCACTTTGCCGCGCGGGCAAACGAGCGAACGGCCGCCAAGGCCTGCTTCGGGTTCAGATTTGTAGCCCCAATCATAGCTAGACATGTTCATTGGATAGGACAAAGCGGCTGGCATCTGAATGAAAGGGCCAGCGTCACTGCCGCCAAACTCGATAACAGCGATTGAACCTTGCCCTGCAGTAGCCAACCGATAGGCAATGGCCGAACCGGCGGATCCAGATCCGATGATCACATAGTCAAATTGATATGGTGTCGCTGTAGAGGTCATCAATGGTTCATCTATGTTCCTGTAAACTATTACACACAACCTAGCCTTTATCCTTCCGAAAGCTCAAAAGAAATCGAAGCGGATGACTTTGATTGCCCCATAGTTGGATCCAAAGATAGGATTCCTTTAATTTTACAATCATTGGTATAGTGGTTACAAAATTTTTGACCAGGACAGAGTTTTGAATTTTGGTTGGGGGAAGGTGCGATGAGACGTTTTGCAGAGCCTGCGCAGGAAATAGATATCATCCATGAAACAGATGTACTAGTAGTTGGGTCTGGCCCGGGTGGCCTCGCCGCAGCATTATCTGCCTCACGCGCAGGGGTAAAGACAACCCTTGTCGAACGCTTTGGCTGTTTTGGTGGAAACATAACAACTGTGGGTGTTGAGGGGTTTGCATGGTACCGACACGAACAGACTGTTGAGGCTAATGGAATCGGCCGTGAATTTGAAGAACGTGCAAAGGACATGGGGGCGGCCGTCCCTGAAAGCCAGAGCTTATCTTACGAGCTTGACAGCGAAGGGTTTAAATTGGTTGCCGACAAGCTGGTTCAAGAGGCAGGAATTCACCCCATGCTTCACCGGATGTTTGTAAAGCCTATAATGCAAGGTAACGAGATAGTTGGCATCATCACAGAATCAAAGGCTGGGCGAGAGGCGTTGCTGGCGAGAATTGTTATCGACGCAACGGGTGATGCTGATGTTGCTTACCGCGCCGGTGCACCGACAACGAAACCACCAAAAGAAGCACTTCAAGCTGCAAGTGTTATGTTCCATTGCGCTGGCTTGGACAAAGCCAAATTTATGGAAGATGTAAAGGCTAACCCACAGACATATGCAGACTGGTCAACTGGAGAATGGTCAGTTGAGACCGATGGCAAAGAAGATAAAATGTTCTCGCCTTTCCTAAAAAGACCATTCGAGCAAGCCCGAATAAATGGCCTTATACCTGCGGACTTGTCAACCATCTCAGGTACTTGGGGTGCGGTTCATGATACTGGCGAGATGACCTATATGAACCTTGTTCATCTAGCTGGCTGCGATGGGACTGACCCGGATGACCTGACCCATTTTGAGATTGAGGGGCGCAAGCAAGCCATGCTAGCAATCGAGGCTTTGCGAAAATACGCCCCTGGTTGTGAGGCCATACGGTTACGTAATTTTGGTATGACAATTGGTATCCGCGACACAAGAAAAATTGATGCGCATTATAATATGCAGGAAAATGATGTACGCCATCAGGCACGATTTGACGACAGCATCGGTATTTATCCTGAATTCATTGATGGCTATGGTATTCTAATCCTTCCAACAACGGGCAGATATATGCATATCCCTTATCGATCATTAATTCCAAAGTTGGTAAAAGGCTTGTTGGTAGTTGGCCGTGCCACCGGCGGAGACAAAGTCGCGCATGCCGCAACACGCAACATGGCTTGTTGTGCAGTTTCTGGACAGGGGGCAGGTGTTGCAGCAGCTGTTGCGTTAAAATATAGTCGGGATCTTGAAGAAATTAACATCAGTCTTGTGCAAAATGAGCTACTGCGCCAAGGGGTCCGTATTAATTAGGTTTGGGTAGCTAACTTAAAAGTTAGGCTTTCGTAAACATGATTGTTCCAGCAGGATTTTCGGGACGATTATTCAACCGGTGGCAACATCTAAATCCGTTCCGGATAATCACTCATCACCATATCAACACCCAAATCAAAAAGATCTTTGGCATCGCTTGGATCATTGACAGTCCAGGCCCGTATTTTGATACCTTGTTGATGAAAAAGCATCACGTCAGTTGATGTGGAGATCAATTTGCGATCGAGGTGGACTGCCTCTACTGCCAGATTGGTTTTCAGGAAATTTAAATTCTCCGGGAAAAAACTATGAATACTGGCAATGCGGATGTGTGGGGCAAAAACCCTAAAATAACGAAGAAAATCTATGTTAAAACTTGATACAATAATCGTTACTTTTGGGCGAATCTGCAATGACGCTGCGAGCAGCTCAGCTGAGCGATATTCGCGATTACCATGGCATTTCATTTCAAGAATCAGTGCCATATCATGCTTTTTTGCCCAAGAGAGCAATGTTTCCAAACGCAATACTTCTTGGCCAACAAATTGGCCTCCTTTCCAAAGACCCGCATCGGCATTCTCGAAGTCTTTCCATTTAGTATCCGAGATCAGTTTGTTGCCGGCAACGGTCCGGCCTTGAACTTCGTCATGGAAAACAATTAAGGTTTCATCAGAAAGCATGCTGATGTCAGTTTCAATCCACTTTAAGCCCGCATGCCTCACAGCGTCAAATGCGATGAGAGTGTTCTCGGGGTATTGTCCTGACATTCCCCGGTGCGCTATGACCCTTTGTGCTTTCATCTCGGGGCTAAAGATTTTCCCTGTCGGCAGCATCTTATCGGCTTTATCTCCATTAAGTGCGAATGATGGCATCATTTCAGGCGCGAAAGCGAAAAAAAACACTGCGAAAGCGAACCCGGCTTGAGCTCCACGATAGCTCAATTGGATCAGGTAGTTGTAAATTTTTTTCAATATGCATATGAATTAAGTTAAACAGCCTCATTTTATTTTGTTTTTCGCCCGGCTTTTAATTTAGCCTTCGAGCTGTATCATTGCGATGTTCCTACTTTTGGATCTGGGTTTTCGGTATGTCCGTCAACCGCGATAACCTGGCCAGAGATTCGGCCAGCGACATCAGAAGCAAGAAACACAGCCATTGCGGCAATGTCATCCACAGTTACAAAACTACGCATAGACACGCCCGCTTCGTAAGCACGGCGTACCATTTGAGGTTCAGTACCTTTCTGGACTGCTTCTTTAAGGAGCACGTTATCCATTCGTGGCCCGTCCACACAGCCAGGTGCAATCGCGTTCGCGCGGACACCGTAGGGGCCTGCTTCCATAGCCAGGGTTTTCATAAACCCATGTATCGCCCATTTGCTGGCACAATAGGGTGACCGATACGGAAACCCATATAACCCTGCGGTGGAAGACGTGAAGATGACTGCGCCTTTTCGCTGCTGCTTCATCATTGGGAGCGCACCTTGCACTGCGAGAAAGGCGCCTTCCAGATTGACCGCGATACAATCCCGAAACGCCTCGATTGGCTGATCTTCTATGAGAGCGGTTGGGCCCGATATACCCGCATTAGCACAAAGCACATCAAGGCCAGTCCATTCTGTCAAAATACGATCAAACAAATTCTGCATTGCGGTAGCATCGCGAACATCAACTCGATCGTATCGCCATCTTGCTGAGAAATCAATTTTTGAAAGGGGTAATACATCGATCACCCATACATTTGCACCGGCCGCGGTAAAGGCTTCTGCAAGGGCATGGCCGATGCCTGAAGCGCCAGCTGTGATCAATACTTTTTGACCATTCATTCTGTCATCCTCTGTTTTTTATATTTGTTGCACCGCTGTAATTAAATTGCATCAATTAATATGAAGGTAAGTCGCTGGCGCAAGTCAGTTCCGTAAGAAAGGAGATGAAGAAAAATTAAGCGTGGCAAATGCAATCTTGAAAATGATCAGTGAGAAGAAAAAATAACGAAAGTTAAAGATTAACTGGCGTGTTCCGGACCGTTATGCAAAGGTTTTTGTCGTTTAGAGCAGGAGACACTTAATGCGTAACGATCCATTTTTCCAACCGGTGTCGGCGCTTGAGATGCCGCGCTTTGCTGGAATGCCAAGTTTTATGCGGTTGCCGCACCTCAGTATGGATTCTTCAGAAATTCATCGTGTTGATATGGGGCTTGTTGGTGTTCCTTGGGATGCGGGCACTACTAACCGACCTGGGCCTCGACACGGACCTCGTCAACTTCGGGACCTTTCAACAATGATCCGTGCGATGAACCCAGTAACTGGAATTAATCCGTTTCTGATGGTAAACTGTGCTGATCTCGGCGACGTTGGCCCTAATCCTATTGATTTACAAGACAGCCTTGAACGCATAACAGCATTTTACGCTGATTTAAAACACCGCAACATCACACCAATGACTGCTGGTGGTGACCATCTGGTGTCATTGCCAGTTTTGCGTGGCTTGGTAAAAGATAAGCCTCTCGCGATGATTCATTTTGACTCGCACACAGATTTGTTTGATAGCTATTTTGGGGGGTTTAAATACACACATGGCACGCCCTTTAGACGGGCCATTGAGGAAGGTCTACTGAACCCAAAAAAGGTTGTGCAAATTGGTATTCGCGGCACAGCATATAATTACGATGATATTGAATGGGGCGAGGCGCAAGGTGTGCGCATCATCCGTGTCGACGAGCTATTTGATCGCGGAATTCCTTCGGTGATGGAAGAGGCGCGTGCCATCGTCGGAAATTCTCCGACATATTGTTCTTTTGACATTGATTTTGTAGATCCAACCTTTGCCCCTGGCACTGGAACGCCAGAAATTGGCGGCCCCAATTCTTTTCAAGCACAACAAGTTATTCGCGCGTTGAGTGGCGTTAATCTTGTTGGTGCGGATCTTGTTGAAGTTTCGCCGCCTTTTGATCCCTCTGGTGGCACTGCGTGGCTGGGTGTGTCCTTGATGTTTGAATTGATGTGTGTTTTGGCAGAGGCAATCAATAAGCGCCGTTAACGGCGCTCCAGATCAGACCAGATCTCTGTTACCCAGCTTTTAATTTTTAGAGCTTCTTCCCAACGGTTGGACAATTCCTGGCCAGTCGCATCAGTCATGGCATATTCTGGCGGGCCGAGTTCACACAGGAAAATACAGTTACCGTATGGGTTGCGTTGGCGCCAGCTTATCAATCCGTCACGCCACCATTTTTTGAATAATTCGACCCATTTTTGATGTTGAGGAAAATCCAACTGAAGTTGGATTTGCTGGCGGCTGGCGACACGCCCTTGAAAACTGTCTGACCTTTCAATAATGCGATGGATCATCCCAGCATCACGGTCGGCGAGTGGTAGCTTGAATTCGCGATCAACGACAAAATGCGACAGATCCGCACAAAGCCGCATTTCCGGTACCGCATCCAGCAAACATAAAGTGGCGTATAGGTCGTTGGTTATGCAATTTCGGTGCGTTTCAAACTGGATTGGCATGTCCAGCTTTTCAGACATCTCCACCCATTTGCGTATCACCGGGATCATTCCATCAACAGACAGCGGCATCACTTGACCGATCACATCTACAAAGGGTGCGCCAAAATCTTTTGCCATTAACAAGTTGTCATGCAGCGAGTCGATGGTTTTGGGAAAGGCAACGATTAGGGGGGTGAGTCCGCAACGTTCCATGTGGGGCCGAATCGCGTGCGCCTGTTCCACATCGCCTGCGCCAAGGTCAATCGCCATGCCATCATAACCGGCTGACGCTACCATCTCGCATATCTCATCAAACGGTAAAATAACGCCGCTTTGATCATGCGGCATCATCGCCCAAAGCGAGGTATAAAACTTTAAGTGCCGTGTTGCGGCGGTCACCTGTTACGCTTCCAACTGAATATGTTTGCCATTGCCGGTCGGCACCACCCAGACTTCGTTGGTTGGCCATTGGCTTTCATCTTTTTGGGTAAGCTTGCGGATGACTTCAATTTGAAATTCGATCCATCCCATTCGATGTACTGGTCCCGCAATCGCCTCAATTTTGTCATTTAGTTTGCGTAATTGCCAAAATGGTACAGAAGGGTAACTATGATGCGCGGTGTGGTAGGGCATCTGCCAGCATAACCAGCGCATCAACGCGTTAGTGCGCGTAGATCGGGTGTTATTCAAAATATCAGCTTCATGCGATAGCCCAAGATGCTCTATGGTGTTTTGTAACTGATGCACAGGTTTGGTCAAAAGCATCGGAAACAGCCAAAATGTTACCACAGCCCAGCTTTCCAGATACAGAGAAATCAAAAAAATCAGCCCATAACCGGCAAGATGCCATCGCGATTCTCTAATAATTTTACCCTCATGCGTTGCCCCGATATAGGGCTCTATAATAATGCCGCGCGCCCTGCGAATGATGCCGATGAAACGATTTCGCCAATAAGTAATGCCACTCATCCACAGTAAGTAACTGCCGAGTGTGTAGGGCGCACGGGTCAATTCGCCATCGCGTTCCCAATCTTGTGTCCAGCGGTGGTGGGCAAAATGCATGACCTGATCATAGTCGCGGGGAAACAGCATGATAAAGCCAATTACACGGCCAAAAAATTCATTTAGATGTTTTGTTTTGAAAACTGTCCAGTGAGATAACTCGTGCTGTCCGGCATAAAGGAAGTTGATGGCAATGCCGAGCATTGCACCGGTGAGAAGAACCCACCAGCTGCCAAGCGCCAGATAATGGACATAGCCAAGCGCCAAAATCGTGCCAAAATGGCTACCGATTTGCAGAAAGCCAAAGACATCGGACTTTGTATTCAGTTTTTTTAGTTCGCTTGGTTGCAAAAGCTTTCGCGTGGAAAATGACTCTTCCATGGTATACCCCTTTACCAAATTTGAAAAAAACTGATCCCATGTCTCAAAGAGTGTCAGCTCTCATTCATTTTTTCAATAGCTGCGTCCCCGATGTTGTCAACGCCGCGGCTAGCCAGCAGATTATCCAGCCAGTCCGGATCCATATTTGGCACCGAACTCAACAACAGATCGGTATAGGCATGATGTGGAGGCTTGAACATATCATTTTTTGGCCCCGACTCGACAACAACGCCATCTTTCATCACTACCACTTCATCGGCAATTGCACGTACGGTTGATAGATCATGTGTAATCAACATAAATGACAATTGCATCTTATCTTGAAGGTCAGTCAAGAGCCGCAAAATGCCCTCAGCTACAAGTTGGTCAAGAGCGGAGGTTACCTCATCACAAATGATAAATTTTGGCTCTGCCGCTAGGGCCCGGGCAATACCTATACGCTGCTTCTGGCCGCCAGAAATTTCTGCCGGATATCGGTCAATAAATTCAGTAGGTTCAAGTTCAATCTGCGCAAGCAATTCTTCGACACGCCGACGCTTTTCACGGCCGGTTAATCCCAAATAAAATTCGACAGGACGCCCAATAATTTCGCCAATTTTCTTGCGCGGGTTAAGCGCTGTATCTGCCATTTGGTAAATCATCTGCATCTGCCGCAATTGCTCATTTGAACGTTGCCGGTAATCAGGTTGCAAGGCCGTGCCATCAAAACTGATGCTGCCAGTCAGCGGTGGTAGCAAACCGGTTATACAGCGGGCCGCGGTAGATTTTCCAGACCCGGACTCACCCACGACAGCTACGGTGCGCCCGGCGTGAATGTCAAAACTCACGTCACGGACAACGGGGTCATTCATGGCATAGGCGGCTGTCACATTCTTTAAGCTGATGACAGGGATAGCACCGGTTTTGGCGGGTGGCTTTTGCTTGCGTTCAAAGCTCCGCACCGCCCAGAGCGATTTTGTGTAGCTTTCGCGCGGTGATTTCAGCATGGCACGGGTGGTGTTTTCTTCAACTTCATCACCGCGAAGTAAAACTTTGATACGATCGGCCATTTGCGCGACAACGGCTAAATCATGGGTAATGTAAATAGCGGCGGTTGAAAATTGTTTAACAATGTCGCGGATTGCGGACAACACCTCGATCTGTGTTGTCACATCAAGTGCTGTTGTCGGCTCATCAAAAATAATGAGATCTGGCCGGCAGGACATTGCCATAGCAGTCATGGCACGTTGCAACTGGCCGCCAGAAAGTTGATGCGGATAGCGAAACCCGATCATTTCGGGTTGTGGTAACCGTAACCGTCTATAGAGATTGATTGCATCGGTCTCGGCATCAATGCGGCTAAATTTTCTGTGAAAAACTGGCGCCTCAGTATGCTGATTAATTATTTTGTGTGATGGATTAAAACTCGCGGCTGCAGATTGCGCAACATACGCAATGCGGCTACCCAGCAACTGGCGCCGTTTTTCAACAGTTGAATTAACAAGATCAATACCATCAAACTCTATGCTGCCCCCAACAATTTCGCAACCATCACGCGTAAAGCCCATCCCAGCAAGTCCCAGAGTAGATTTGCCGGCACCAGATTCGCCAATCAGACCAAGCACTTCACCAGGATATAGATCAAGGCTCACTTTATTGATAATACGGCTCCGGGTTTCGTCACTAATACCATCAATTTGCAGATCACGAATTTTGAGCAGCGGCTTGGCGTTGGTCATGCTCACTCCCTTAGCCCTGAGGTTCGGTGCAGCATCCAGTCAACAACAAAATTCACCGCGACTGTAAGCAAAGCAATAGCGCTTGCTGCCATCAATGGTAAGGCCGCGGTAAGCGGGCTGAAAACGGCAAAATTAATGAATTGTGCAAGATCTTTCACCATGGTACCCCAATCAGCCAAAGGTGGTTGAATGCCAACGCCAAGAAAGGATAGCGAGGCGATTGTCAAAAAGACAAAACAAAATCGCAATCCAAATTCAGCTAGGAGTGGGGCAAATGCGTTTGGCAAAATCTCATTAAAAATAAGGTAGGGCATTTTTTCACCACGCAATTTAGCGGCTTCAAAAAAATCCATAACCACAATATTCATTCCGACAGCGCGCGAGAGTCGAAACACCCGCGTAGCATCTAGTACGGCTATAATTAGAATCATATAGATCGTTAAAAGCCATTTTTCTGAGCCAGCCCATGCAGAGGCAATGGTCATCAATAAAAGTGCAAAAATCAATTGAGGGATTGACATGAGCATATCAACTATCCGCGATAATGCTTGATCAAACCAGCCGCCTAATGCTGCTGCCAGAAATCCAAAAAATGTACCAATCAAAAAAGCAAGGCATGTAGTTATAAAGGCAATTCCTACTGTATTTTGTCCACCGTATATGAGGCGGGATAGCAAATCGCGTCCAATTTGGTCAGTGCCCAAAAGGTGTGCGGGATCGCCGCCTAAATCTGGGTTGCCCCCGGGCAGAACATTTACTTTTGCAAAAATTTCAGCTTGACCATAAGGAGCTAACCAGTCGGCAAAAATGGACATGATCGCATAGCCGATGATGATGATTATGCCAAGTGCGGCGGTTACCGGCATCTGCCGAAACATTTTGCGACTGCCATCTGTGCCAAAATGCTGTCCGGCCAAGCGGAATAGATAACCGGCAATGCCAAGGCCGATAACGCCTTGAACAAACCATTGAAAAAATATCAGCTCTTTGACGAAATACAGCCAGCACATCAGATAAATTGTGGCTATGGCAATTGAATATCCGAAAGCGCCACCTAGGCTCATGCCGGTACAGGCATGTTGGATCGGCGCAATCGGGACGCGGCGACCAATAGGCCGCAGCAAAAGGCTCATTGCAATAATAAATACCAGCCATATCAATCCACTTGTCCCCGTCATTCTGCCGTCTCCTATTTTGGCATTCGCAAGCGTGGGTTTGATAAAATTGCCATGATATCGGCGAGCAAATTTAGAAGAATGTAAGCTGAAGCAAAGACCATGCAGCAGGCCTGCACTACTGGGATATCCCGAATCTTGACACTATCAACAAAAAGTTGACCGATGCCGGGATAGACAAACACCACCTCAACCACCACAACGCCTGTGATTAAATATGCCAAGTTCAAAGCAACCACATTGATGATTGGTGCCAACGCGTTGGGTAAAGCATGCACAACAATTACCCTGAATGGGCTAAGTCCTTTTAATCTTGCCATTTCGATATAGGGAGATGCCAGTAAATTAATGATGGCGGCGCGGGTCATGCGCATCATATGGGCTGTAACAACAAGTGTAAGTGTCAGCGCAGGCAATAAAGTTTTTTCAAGTCTCTCACCAAAGCTCATGCCATCAAAAATATTAGACAGTGATGGCAGCAATGGGTTTAGGACGGCAAGAACGAGAATAAGAATATAGGCAACAAAAAATTCCGGGCTTGAAATTGATGTCAGGGTGCTGACATTCGCAACCCGATCAAACACTGAATGGCGGTATAATGCTGCAAGGATACCAATGATCAAAGATATCGGGATAGCAATTACTGCGGTGACGCTTGCCAGAAACACTGTGTTGGCAAAACGTGGCGCCAGCTGTGTCGCGACACTGCCGTAATTAGAGCTACTATTTTCACCAACATAAGCACTAAAATTGGCTTGCGCAAAGCTGGTGCCAAAGTCACCCCTAGCTGCTCTGAGAAGCCAGTCAAAATAACGAGTGGCAATCGGTCGATCAAGACCAAGATCGGCGCGGATTGCGGCAACTGCTTCTGGCGTCGCGGCTTGGCCAAGCAGCGCTTGTGCAAAATCACCTGGCAACATGTTTACCGCCATGAAAATGATGATCGACACAAGGAATAGTGTCAGAACCCCTAGTCCGAGACGCTTTAATATAATCGATAGAATGCCCATGCGACCTAGTTTGTTTGATTGGACTGCGATATCAGCTATCCAAGATCAGGTTGAAGTCAAGCAACGTAGTATGTGGCGGTTTCACACAAATTAGAGAACCTGCGTGAAACCGTTTGTTTTTTTGCTAATCGACTAGGCGAACCACCAACGCTTAGAAATTCGTGAATTATCCAGCATCCACAAATTACCAACTTTCGGCCCATGAGCCAGCTTTGTTGAGGCAGCGTCCAGATAGTTCTGATACATCGGAATTATTGTACCGCCCTCTTGAGAACACAGTGACTGCATTTCGGTGTAAATATCGCGACGCTTAGCGCTATCAAGTTCTGACCTGCCTTGTTTCAAAAGTGATTGGAACCTCTCATTTTCCCAACCGGCTTCGTTCCACGGCTGGCCACTTTCATACGCGGTCTGGAACATCCAGTCTTCGGTAGCTCGTCCTGACCAATACGACGCGCACCAAGGCTTTTTCATCCAAACATTCGACCAATACCCATCGGCTGGTTCCTGAATAACATTGATGGTAATTCCACATTTTGCGGCTGAGTTAGAATAGAGTTGTCCGGCATCTGTCGCACCGGCGAATGCGCCCTCTGATACATGCAGGTCAAGCTTTAGATTACCCAAGCCAGCCTTATTCATATGGAATTTTGCCTTGTCAGGGTCATACTGGATTTGCGGGAGGTTGCCGGCATAATACTGATTTGCTGGACCGATCGGATGGTCATTGCCGATCGCTCCATGACCTAGCAAAATTTTATCAACCATTTCCTGCCGGTTAACCGCATGTTTTAACGCTTGCCTGACATGCACATTGTTGAAAGGCTCCATCTTGCACAGCATTGGGAAGACATTGTGCATATTTCCGGTGACTTCAATGATTTCAACATTTGGGTTTGCCTTCATTAAAGGAACCGTTTTGAAATCAACACGGTTAACGGCATCAACCTGACCGGTCATCATTGCGTTCATCCGTGCAGAGGCATCGGCAATTGCAATAGCTTCAACCTCGGCAAAATAGCCAACTGTATCAGCGCGATAATGGTCTTCAAATTTCTTCACCAAAGTCCGAACACCTGGTTCAAATGAAACCACCTGATATGGGCCGGTACCGATACCTTTGCTGATAGCTTCGGCAATCATACCTGCTGGGAAGATACAGATGTGGTAATCAGAAACTAGATAAGGGAAATCAGCACTGCCAGATTTCAGGGTAAATTGTACCTGTGTGTCACTAAGCTTTTTCATCTCATCCACCGACGATACGATTGGCTTGGCTGCTGATTTAGCACCTTCTTCCACATGCATTTTCATTGATTCGATAACGTCATCGGCGCCAAAGCTCTTGCCGTTATGGAATTTTACGCCTTTACGCAAATTAAATGTCCAGACTTTGGCATCTGGTGTGGCTTCCCAGCTTTCTGCTAGTTCGCCTCTAAGGCTGCCATCAGAAGCCACTTCCGTCAGGGTCTCAAATACACAACCAGCGCCCATGTTAATCATATAGTTATCAGAATGGGTTCGGCTATCCCACGTGTCTGATGTATTGGCACCAGCAAGCCCTAGCCGCAAACGGCCACCATGCTTTGGCGCCGCCCAGGCTGGCATTCCCATCGTTGAAAGCAGGCCAGCCGCAGCTGACGTTTGCAACAATGTTCTTCTTGAAAATTGATTAGTCATTTTTTCCTCCGACAAAAAAGATTAAGAAGTGGCATCCGACTGACCGCGCTTCGACTTCCGAATGCTTAAAGGTGCCATTCCCCCTTATGTTTTAACCATAGCGTAAAAGGAGAATTGGGTCTTTGACAAGCATTTTGGCGTTAGCTAGATTTTAGATTTAGTAGCTAGTTGATCGTTATTTTATGCGGCAAATCATATTTTCTTTCACCATATGACACTTTTTTCTGGTTCTGAAAAATTGGTAATAACAGCTCAATCACTGAGATATATTCATCGTTAATACTGTGAATGGTGCCTAACCAGACCATGTGTTTTCAAACTACTTAAATAGTCCTCACGATTTATATAGGCGCCTGCCATTTTTCGTTTTCCCTGAAAAGCGCCCCGGCCATGTAGGATCCGCCAATTATCAAAAACTATCATTTCGCCGGGCTTTAGTTGATACCGCCATTGATAGTTTGAGCTGTTAAATCGGCCATCCAGATAACGGATCCCGGCATAGAGCTGGGTCATCTGTGATTCGGGAAGTCGTATCGTTGCCCGGTCATAATTGTTAAAGGTTAACTGAAGGAGCCGTCCCTCATGGTCATGTCGTAGGATTGGTCGGCGTGCCTGCAAATTTGAACCATCCCCTTTGTAAATGCCAGTAACCTCAATCTGGCCAAGTGCGGCATATAAAATCGGGTCATCTTGTTGAAGCTGGTGAGCCACTCTAAAACCGTCAACCATGACAGACTCACCGCCAGTTGCGTCATACTCCATACAAAGAAGTATTTGCAGCCCAGGTGCGTCTAAACTGTAAGTCGAGTCGGTATGTGGTCGCAGTTCCTTTGGCGTATACGCGCTATCTGCCATGGTTTCATTCGCTTCAAACTCCCACAACCCACCAAAAATAGTCTCGCGAATATAGCCAATATTATTTGCAAACTTGGCCACAGACGTCTGTTCGCATGGACAGTGTTTCACAAGCACAAATCCATAATCGGCAATCTTTTTTAGAGCGTCTGAGGTGCCTGATCGAGTTAACGCCTGATCATACTCAATTGAAACAAGATCACTGGTTATGTTATGCGCATCCCAGAGCATGGGCACCGGTACATCAATTTCATCCATCGGCTTAAAGTAAGCTGCAAGAAATCCGCTATCATAGTCCGCGAAATTTTCAAGGTCGGGCCATTTGATGCAAATGAATTGGCCGTCCTCTTTTAGTTCTACCTGTTCTGGGGAGATATTGGCAGGCACTTTCGCTGTGAATAATTCACGTTGGTGACTTTGACTGTCAAAGCTTACGGGGTCGCGTGCGTTATCACGCAACCAAAAATAAGAAAAATCAGAAGACTGTCCGTTTTGCAACACAACCTTCAAAGAGCTAGAATCAAGTCGAAAAGCGCTGATTTTCATCTGTGTGTCCCCTCGATATAATTTATAACTGAAATCTCCTTCGCTCTCTTTCTTTCAATTAGATGACTTTCTTTCAATCACAAAGCTAACAATTGCTCCAAAAACAAGGCCCCAAAAAGGCGAGCCAATATTTAGCATTGGAACTTCACCTAATGTGACTAAAAATGCAATTAGCCCCCCCATTGGGTGACTTGAGCTAAATGCACCAGAGAAAGCGGCTTGAAGTGTTTTCAATAGGGCTAGGCCGGCAAGAGTGGCAAGAAATGCTGGTGGAGCTGCAATCAGAATGTTTGTTACTGTTGGAGCAGTGAGACCAAATAAGATTGCAAAAACTCCCAAAAATACAGCAGAAATCCAATGCGCATCTGGCCTATTGCTTGATACAAGGATAGCATTCACCGGGCCCGTTAAGCAGGTTGAGATGCCACCATAAATTGCTGTGAATAGGGACATAAATCCACAGTAAGAAGTGATTGTATTAACTGGCGGGTTGTGACCAACATTTTTAAGTACAACAATGCCCTGAGCATTTTGAGCCGCAATAACTGTTACAGCAAGAGGCACGACTAGTTCTAGAGTTGCTGACAGTGAGAATTCAGGAAGGTAAGTTTTTGGTGTAACAATAAAGGCGGTTAACGGGAATTCACCAGTCTCGAAACCTTGCCGCTCAAAAATTATTATGACTCCAACTATCAGCGCATAAATCAGTGGTGGAAGTAAAAGAGGCATTCGATTAAGTGCGATAACTGCAACGAAGGTCAATGACATTGCCGAGACAAGAAAAAAGTCGGCTTCAAACGCTCTAACCCAGTCAAGTCCGAAACTCACAAATACACCGGCGACCATGCCCATTACGATTGGCATCGGAAGCCAGTCCATAATTTTTTTGACCCAACCAGTCAAACCAAGACACAGCAGTAAAGCGCCTGTAAGGATGTATGCTCCAATAACTTCTTCAAAGGAAATAGAGTTCAATGCAGTGCCAACTAATATTGCACCAGGTATGGTCCAAAGAAAGACGAGTGGCTGCCTGTAACTCACAGACATTGCAATGCTTAAGAAGCCATTAAAGACAAATACGGCAAAAATCCAAGAGCCAATGTCACTCTCACTCAGGCCAGAACCGAGAGATACGCTTATGATTATCGCTACAGGTGCGGATGCTGCAAAAAGAAAAGCAACAAAAGCATTCAAAAATTCATTGAGCAAAACGCTGATGGAATTTCTTTGGCTCAATGGTTTTTGCTTCACAGAATCAAACTTTCCAGCATTAGAAGATATTTAAAATGACGCCGTCGATTAACAAGTCTCATTCAGAAACTGTTTTGTTCAAAATTCGTTGGCACAAATAAGTCTGTATTTGAGTTGAAGTTTAATCCAAGCCCTCGATTACTCGGACATCTCGCTCAACATCCCCCAGAAGTGCGAATGCTGCCTTATACGCATCACTGGTGAAGGCCG
The DNA here is from genome assembly GCA_041228345.1 of Alphaproteobacteria bacterium LSUCC0396. Lineage (NCBI taxonomy): Bacteria > Pseudomonadati > Pseudomonadota > Alphaproteobacteria > Alphaproteobacteria bacterium LSUCC0396. The sequence continues at coordinate 1,920,889 of CP166131.1, forward strand.
CGCGGGCCAAATCAGTGCTATCGAATTCTGCTATTACAGTTCGTTGCTCAATACCATTTTCAAACGTAGCCACCGGCATCCCCCTAGCTATAAATTTAGCACCGGCATTTTTCATAGCCTCTAGGGCTTTTGGCGCATAGTTGCTGAGATTTTTCTCATTTGGGGCTTCTCTGTAGGAAACCACTATGTATCCTTTTGGCATTCTTACCTCCTTTTTCTGTTAAAATGGTGCCACAAAAAAAGGCCAGCGCAAAGGCTAGCCGTGAGTGAAGCGCCACAGTCATAGCAAGCCTTCCAATAACCAAACGACGGGACAGCTAATCCTATAAGAGTGGTATTATTTCTCATTGTAGAGATTTACAAACCCGCTTCTAGAAGAAGCCATGGCGCGCCATTAAAGTGTGTGCGCAAGTATGCCCTCCACAAGTTTTTGTACGCGAAAAGCCTCATCCATAGTTGCAAGTTGATTAGGTTTGCCCGAGAAATGAAGTGCCAAATTGTTGAGTTGTGCTCTAAGAATCTCGGCTCGCGGGTCTTTGGGTGGTTCGCGCAAGGCAATGAAATCGCCGCCGCCACTGACTGCATCTTTATGAAAATCAACAATGCGGCGGCTCGTTTTGGTTCCTTTGACGGTAAATTCCTGTCTGTCTGGTTGAGTGCCACCCACGGTCGCCAAGATAGAAACAGCTTGCCCTGTTTCCGATTCAAGCCTTGCCAGGACACCAGTTTCACACAAAGACGGGTCATCGGGGTATGTCGTCGTCGCAAAAACAAGCGATAAGGGCCCCAAGACCCTTTGGGTGAAAAAGAGAAAATGGGAAATCACTTCGCGGGTCATGCCACCCTCAGCACGAAACCGCAACCAATCTGCGCCTTTTTGCCATTCACGAGGCCAATTAGGGTAGGTCACAACAATATCGACACCAACCAATTCACCCATCTCTCCTTTTGCGTTTGCCTCCAACAACTCCGATAAGGCTACGCCTGATGCCTGGGTAAAATTGACAGCCACCGGAACAGTAAAGGCGTTTAGGCGGTCAAACAACCTCTGGCTCTCTTCAAGGTTGATGCCAAAGGGTTTTTCAAGAAACAGGGCTTTCCCTGCTGCTGCCGCTTCAAGGGCATACGCTTCCCGGGAGGCCGGTGGACATGCCAGATAAACGAGGTCTGCGTTTTTTATGGCATGGCTCGCACTTTCCATGATTTGAGATTGGGAGTCTAAAGAGATGGCTTGTTTGCAAGCAGATTGTTTTGGGTCCCATAAATAATCTGGCTCGAATTCTGGATGAAGACGCATGTGGGTAAGCATCCGCTGTCCCATTATACCCAACCCAATGATGGCTACTTTGATAGTCATTTGTTTAGCTCTTCCAGTTCCTGTCTTGCCTGCCACATATCAACACAAGGCTGGCAACGACCCGTAGCTGGGCGAATAGCTCTGTACGCAGGATGCTTCTTGCACCCGTCGACGAGAATGCTCAGCAACTTAACCTGCTTTTCTAAATTGTCAGTTTTCATCCTAAAACTTTGCCACAAAACAAGACCAGCGCAAATACTGGCCGTCAGTGACGCCTATGCTCTCACTGAGCTAATACAGTGGGTATGGTGGTCTAGGGTCAGGAGAGGAGAGCCAATCACCCTTTATCTTCCGTCACCTAGGATGCGTAGGTTGTTTGAAGAGTCGCTTTTGAGTTAGAGTTTTCGTTAGTGCCGTCGATATTTTAAGGAGGCGAAGCCGTGATGCGTGAAAAAGCGAAACCAACCGTTCAAATTGATGACGGCAAAGTGAAAGTGACCCGATGGGATTTTTCACCAGGAGCGGAAACAGGGTGGCATAGGCACGAGATGGATTATGTTGTCGTACCTTTAACTGATGGCGCTTTGACGGCAGAAATGCCAGACGGCTCTGTTATTGAGAACAAATTGACTGTGGGGGCAAGCTACGTTCGTCCAGTAGGTGTTGAACACAACATCATTAACAACAACGATGGGCCGTATAGCTTCATTGAAGTCGAATTGAAGTAACTCAAAAGAAATTAACTAGTTCGTTGAAAACATCGTCTGGCACTTGTTCTGCTGGGTAATGTCCACAATCTAGCTTTTTCATGTTTACAATGTTGTTACAATATTGGGGCCAGGCGATATTGGGATCGAAGAATTTCTCAGTGTGACTGTGCGCACCCCAGTAAACAGCTGTTGGACAAGTGACCACACGACCTGCATCGTGGTCTAACTTATCATGCTCCATGTCGACACTAACCCCAGCTCGATAATCCTCGCAAACAGCATGGATGTTTTCTGGTGTGCAGCATCGTGCATATTCAGCCAATGTTTCTTCGCTAAAGCCACCTTTGCCAATGCCCATTTTAGTTAGCTTTTTCAAAATATAATAATCTTCCCGCCCCCCAATCAGTTTTTCGGGGATGTCATATGGCTGTGCCATGAAAAACCAATGATAGGAATTTAAAGCAGATCGCCAGCTTGTGTTGCTCAGAACATAGTGCGTCGGAAGAATATCGAACGTAGCTAGCTTCTGAACTGCCTTTGGGTGGTCGAGTGCCATGCGATGCGCAACGCGACCACCACGGTCATGGCCGGCGACGCAAAACTCCTCGAAACCAAGTTGCGCCATGACATCAATGTGATCCTGAGCCATGCGACGAAAGGAATAATTTGAGTGGTCTGCCTTGCCACGCGGTTTGCTACTGTCTCCGTACCCCCGAAGATCAGGAACCACCACGGTAAACTTCTCAGCTAAGCGTGGGGCAACAAGGTGCCAGTGGACATGGGTCAGAGGGTTGCCATGGAGCAGAAGTATCGGTGGGCCAGCTCCACCGTAGCGAAGGTTAATAGAGACTTCAGGGTCAGTCGTTTGAACTTTTGCTTGGTGGAAGTTTTCAAACATTTTCGTTATCCCCATAGAAAAGCTGTGTCTATGTTGAAAAGCGTATGGTTTGGCTTTTTAAAAAACAACAACTAACAACCGACCCTTTAGCCCCCTTTTTTGAAGGCGTGAGACTAAGATGGTTACTGGGGCGAGCTTTGAGGGCTATGGTATCAGTTTTTCCCATGCTTGACGCTAAGTCTTTAGCAGAGTGTCATTTATTTGAGTCTATAACTAGCTTGCTGACGAGACGCCTAGTTAATGGCGCGACAACAAGTACAGTTGGAAATGCAACAATCCAGCTTTTGAACCAAGCGGTCATCCACAGATTTAAAAATCCATCAATCAATCCAGTTGTGTTCAAGACTGAGACACCTGAGACAACGCAAGACATAAAGATTGATAGGAAAAAGCCAAACGTTAGTTGGGTGTATTTGGTTGGGATCATTTCTATTGAACCTTGTAACGTGTAATTTTAATCTAAATGTGAGGACTGCCCGATCCGGCAAATAAACCCATCTTCAAGGGCTGAAAAAACACATCGGTTATTGTTGGTTTGATGTTAGGTGATCAATTGCCTAGACTTTTAATAGTTTTAAGTCTAGCGGCCGTAAAAATATACCAAATGACCAAGCACAAACCAAAGGTAGCCTTACTCGGTCTTATCCTCGAGTCTAACCGTTTTGCACGACCAGCATCTCTTGAAGATTTTACGCTGTTAACGCTAAAACGGGGTCAGGAATTGATCAATGATGCAAGGTCAGAAACGCCGTCAATAGCGATTGAATTTTCGGCTTTTGTAAAGACCATGGACGCCACTGGTGATTGGAATCCTGAGCCAATAATCCTGATGGCTTCACGCCCTCTTGGCGTGGTGCAAAAAGAGGTTTTTGACAATTATTGTGCCGAGGCAATCAGGAGGTTAGACCAGAGTTATGATGCGGTTTATCTGTGTCATCACGGTGCTATGGTAGCCGAGCATCTGCATGATCCTGATGGTGTCATCGCCGCCGCGGTGCGATCCGCAATTGGGCCAGATACGCCAATCATTATGACCCTCGATCTACATGCAAATATTTCTGACAGGATGTGCCGTTCGGTGAATCTTGTTTGCGGTTACAGAACGAACCCCCATGTTGATCAATATGATAGAGGTCAAGAAGCGGCATTCGGACTTCGCCAGATACTAGCTGGTATGGCGTCGCCCAAAATATCGCATATCAAATTGCCCCTCGCGCCATCTTCGGTAACCTTGCTTACCGCTGGCGGGCCGTTGGGACGGGCGATTGATTTTGGTCAACGCCGTCTGGCGGAATATGGCAGCCGGGTTATGAATGTTTCAGTATTTGGAAATTTCATTTTCTCAGACGTCCCCGAAAACGGTGTTTCTGTCGTCGTCACGGCAAGAGATGATTGTGATATTGCAACCAGTTTAGCCGCCGAAATCGCGACATTTATATGGGATATAAGAGAAGATTTTGTAAAGGCTCTAACGCCGTTTGATAAGGCTATTGAAATCGCCTTGGATAGAAATCGCGAGCCGGTGATTTTTGCCGACTCTGGTGATAATCCTGGCGGTGGCGGCAGCGGACGAACGACTAGCTTGTTGTCGGCATTACTGGCGTCTGATGCGCGCAATATCCTGTACGGTTCATTCTTTGATCCGGCGCTGGCACGTGACGCTCATCAAACCGGATTAGGCGCTAGTTTTTCGGCAGTTTTCAACCAAAAACAAGGCGATGCCGCATGGGAAAACTGGGACGAGCGGCTGGTCATTGATGCAAAGGTAATCGGATTACACAATGGCGAGATCGTTGGCAAATTGGGAATGATGGCGGGCCGCAAACTATCGCTTGGACTGTGTGCGTTGCTAGAGATCGGGGGTGTAAGAGTGGTGGTAATCTCTGAGAGATCGCAGACGGCTGATCCCGTCTTTTTTGAGATGTTCGGGCAGGATATCGCAGCCGCCCATACAGTCATTGTAAAATCACGAGGTCATTTCAGAGCGGGCTTTGCCCCTTGGTTTGGCAGTCAAAGGACATATGAGATTGATACGATTGGGTTGACGTCACCAGTGCTTTCAAGGTGGAATTTCAACAATGTTCCGCGCCCGTCATTCCCGTTTCAGCCCGATTGTGAGTGGCGCGTGTCCGTCCTAGACAATCGACAGCGATAATGTGTATCGTCAGATTGAACTTAAAACACCGCAGGATATTGATTTGTCGAACGACTATAACATTGATGAGGTCATTGAGATGGCCTTGTCGGATCATACCAGCTTTGGCGATATTGAGAGGCTGTATGGTCTAAGCGCAGATGATGTTAAACGCATCATGCGCCAAAATCTGAAACGAGGCAGCTATGAAGCATGGCGACGCCGCGTTCGCAAATTTTCTGACAGACGCGAACATTATAAATAACCCTGCCAATCAGCTAAAAAGAAAAGCCCACCAGTCATTAAACTGATGGGCTCGGTGCATGATCGTCATGCTGACCGTTTTGCAAACTATGTGCCAGCAACAGCAATCTGGTGAATTTGTTTGCGATGATTAACGCTGTCTTGCGGCCGTAGTTGATGAATGGCCAAAGTTTCTAGTGGCCTCGGTTTGCTATTTTCCGGATAAGTCGTTGAACCCCCATCCAGAATAAAATCGAACTGCCAGCATAGATTCCCCTCTCTTGAAAGGAGATGCCATCCGACAATATCAAATATAAACAGACAATCACGATAATGCTGTTGTTTAGTCCGATCAATAAACTGGGGACAACTTGTTTCATGATTGTAATCTACCCCTATGTTGTTTGACTTGTCGATTGAGGCTGGCCGGGCCGCACCATCTTAGCATGGCATGACAGGTACCCTAAAGACAAAGGATGGGCTATTCGCACTGTGAAATAGCGCATCTTTATCAGGGGATCACGGCGTTTTTTTAAAGGCCAAACCACGCTTTTCTTTTTGCTTAATCATGCGCCGCTATGCAAGACTCGAACCTTGTATTTGGCCAATTTTGGCGATGATAAATGTAAGTTTAGAGCGTGTATCAATGATCCCGTCCGATATTGTAAAACAGCAATTAGCGCCAACCGGTGTTCTGCGCGCTGGTATTAATCTGAGTAATTTCCTGCTTGTATCTGGCCAGCTTGACGATGGCAGTCCGGACGGTATTTCGCCCGATATTGCCAGATATATTGCCGCCACGCTTGATGTGCCTTGCGAGCTGATTAGCTTTGATCGTCCCGGAAAGCTGGCCGATGCTGTGAACCAGAATATCTGGGATATTGGTAATATCGCATTTGAGGCAGAGCGCGCGCAAACGCTGGATTTCAGTAACCCTTATGTGTTGATTGAGGCCAATTTCCTGTTTCGCCAAGAGGAAGATTTTGTCAGCAATGACGATGTTGATCATGCATCTGTGCGCATCGCGGTTTCTGAGCGCAGCGCCTATGATCTGTGGCTAACCGATAATTTCAAAAAGGCACAGATTGTCCGTGCCCCGTCAATCAAGGCGGCGCATCAGATGTTTTTTGAGAACGAGGTCACTGTGCTCGCCAGCCTCAAGCCAAAATTGCTTGAAGATATGGAAAGTCATAAAGGGCTGCGGCTCATCGAAACGCCCTTTACCGCGGTGAAACAATCGGTCGGTATCGCCAAGGGCAAGCCCGAGGCAGTGGCATTTTTGAACGCGCTGATCGCAGATCTGATCCGTGATGGCTGGATTGCGGCCCAGCTCGACCGGCATGGTGTCGCAGAAAAGCTGGGTATCCCAATAGTCTAGGCCAAACTGGCAGGGCCTAATCTGCCGCCCCCAGCAATAGACCACTCATCAATCGATCAACCGGCGCGCGGTCATCGGTTAAAATTGGCAGATCCCGTGCCGCGCTTGCGCTGGCCAGCTGTTTGCGTGGCCACCGCCACCAGCTCCGATCAAAACCGGTTTCGGCATTGATATAATCATCCTCAATCGGCCTGTTTGTGCCGACAACGATAAAGGTCGTTCGCGCGCCTTGTTGCTGTGGGTCAGGTTCAAACCAGACGTCAACATAGTCAAATGACCGCTGTAGGGTCTTGACATAGGACAGCAGGAATAGTGGCTGCTTGGCATGATCAACAACATTCACAAGATAGACGCCATTGTCGCCAAGCCGGCTTGCCACAAGGTCATTAAACTCTTTCGTGACCAGATGTTCGGGGATCGAAATATCATGGAACGCATCGCCGAAGATAAGATCATAATCTACATTATTAGCCAGATTGTTTAATTCATAGCGCGCATCGCCGTGAATGATTTTGGTGCGTGATCCATTAGGGTGAAACCATAATTCGGCCTTGGCAACATCGGTGACTTTTGGATCAATTTCTGCAATGGTGATATCAGCACTGCCCTGATATTTTTCGATCCAGGCGCGCGGCAACGAGAAGCCGCCGCCACCGATAAAGAATGAACGGGGTGGTAAGTCGCCAAAGCGAAGGCTGACATATTCATCAACAAAATGCACATAAGGGGAATGCAGCCGCTGTGGCTGATCCTTTTCATTGATCGAATGAACCAGATGATCAAGCGCAATCAGGCGGGTTTGCGCCCCCGTCATACCCACATCTTGGATCTGGATGCAGAAATAATTGCTTTCGGTCATGCAAGGGCTTGTCAGCGCCCCCAATCTTTGTGCACCGGCCATGATCGAAAGCCCGATGGCAAGCGGCATAATCATAATTTTGGCACCGTTCTTGTAGCCGAGCATGAAAAAGATCGACCCAAGAGCGAAATAGATCGCGGCAACCAAAATCACCGTGTTGCGGGATCCAAGCATCGAAATCAGAAAATAGCCCGCAAGCAACGCGCCAAAAATTGCGCCGGCTGAACCTAGCGCGTACATCCGGCCAATCACCACACCAGACTCGCCCTTGGCCTGAATATCAATTGCCAGCTTTGTTGCAATGGGTGAGACAATGCCAACAAACAGACTGGGCAGGAAAAATAGAATAATCGCGGCAAGCAGGATCGCCGTGATCACGCTCAAATCAGCGCTGCGCACCAATGCCGGAATATGGTCGAGTAACAGCAGGATCAAAAGGCTGGTAAAAGATGAAAGGAACAGCGCATTACCAATTTTGATAAATTGGGCGCGTTTGACAAATTCGCCGCGTGTCATATTGCCACCGATCCAGTGGCCAATCGACAGACCAGCCAGAACGACGGCAATAATCGACGTCCAAGTATAGAGCGACATCCCGAATATTGGCGCTAAAAGCCTGCCTGCAACAATCTCGATGATCAAACCACAGGCCGAACTTATAAGGATGGTAAGGGCAAGCAAAATTTGAATTGTCATAACCGCGCTATCCCATCATTTAAATTCGTGGCGAATATTTCTGGTCAAGGCGCCAAAGCCTATATCCCCCGTCATCACAATAATTGCATAGAGCTGGCGGCCATAAAATAGGCTATTTGCGCTTTTTATTCGGCGTTGCCACGGGCCGGTTTTGTCGCCATTTGTCATTTGAGGTAATCGGAAAACGGCCGTCTCGACGTGAATTTTTGTTCTTGCTTTACCCGTGTCAGATTTATGCGATAGTTAAAAAAGCTAGCAGGTTTTGTGAGCGTTAAAGACCAATTTTTGATCAAGATAGGAAAAACTGATGTCTGCTTTGGACAATTTAATGGCTATTCGCGGCTTACCAAAACCGCATCAGGACGAAGTGAAAATCACCGGATCTGACCCGATTTTGAAAACCAATTTCCGCCTTGGAGAGAGCGCCGCTGCCGCGCTTGCGAGTGTTGGTGTTGCAGTTAATGATCTGTGGGAAATGAAAACTGGGCGACGCCAATCCGTGGCGATTGATGCAAGAGCCGCTGCCGCCGCACTAAAGAGCAAGGATTTTTACAAAGCAAAAACGGCAAATGGCATTTTTGAGAACATAACCGACGCGGGCCATGAGGCGAACCGGGGTTTGACAGGCATTTATCAAACCAAGGATGGACGCTGGGCATTACCGCATTTTGGCCTTGATCATCTGCGCCGCCGGATGCTTGATTTATTGCAGGCTGACGCAGATAAAAACTCGATCGCAAAGGCTGTGGCCAAATGGGACGCGCGTGAGCTTGAGGCGGCCATTGATGAAAACCGTGTTTGCGGAGGAATGATCCGTACGCATGATGAATGGCTGAATGAGCCGCATGGCAAAATCATCGCCGCAAAGCCAACCGTTGAAATTATCAAGATCGGTGACAGTGAGCCAGAGCCAATGCCAGCGGGCGAACGTCCTTTGTCGGGAATTAAGGCGCTGGATCTGACACGGATTCTGGCGGGGCCAATTACTGGCCGTACGCTGGCTGAACATGGGGCTGATGTATTGATGGTTTCGGCACCGCATCTGCCACAGGTATGGTCATATGTTGGCGACACAAGTCACGGCAAGCGCAGCTGTTTTCTGGATCTGCGTAATGATGGCGACAAGGACACGCTGCTCGATCTGGTGAAAGGCGCTGATGTGTTCTCGCAAGGCTATCGTCCCGATACGATCGGGCAATTGGGGTTTGGCCCTGAACAGCTTGCCGAAGCTCGGCCCGGGCTGATCTATGTGTCAATCAGCTGCTATGGGGCGGATGGGCCTTTTAGCCACCGCGCTGGGTGGGAACAGATCGCGCAGATTATGACAGGCATTGCGGCCGAAGAGATGCAGGCCTCATCAAACGGCAAGCCCAACATATTACCGGTGGCGGCGAATGATTATATCACCGGTTATCTTGGTGCTTATGGCGCGTTATTGGCGCTTGGACGGCGTGCGCGTGAAGGTGGCAGCTATCATGTGCGGGTGTCATTATGCCAAACGGCAATGATGATTTATGCACAAGGCAAACTGGATAATTTGCCGGATGAGCTGGGCCTTAATCCGGCCGAGATTGATGCGCTCTCTATCGAAACAGATTGCCATATAGGCCGGATAAAACATCTAGGGCCATTGCTAAGCTTGTCAGAGACAGCCCCGCGATGGGCGTTGCCAACGCCAAAGCTGGGGGCTGGCAAGCCGATCTGGCAATGATGCCAGTGACCATGGGGCGCTAAAAGCGGTGAGCGAAAAGGGTTTGAGTCTCAGAGCTCACGAAGCGCGTTGAACTGATCGACATAGCCGCTGGCGTCAATCTTGACCCCGATTACGGTTGTCTCATTGCTTTTTAAAGCATGGTCAAGGGCGCTGATAAGACCGGCCTCAGTGTCAACATTCGTGCCGTTTGCGCCAAAACCGCGGGCAAGATGCTCCCAATCAATGCCGCCAATATGAACGCCGTAAGGATCAATGCCTTTGATGCTTTGTTTGGTGCGGATCAGGCCAACCTCGCCATCGTCAAACACCAGAATGATGATCGGCAATTTTTCGCGGACAGATGTCTGGATATCGGCAACAGCCATCAGCATGCCGCCATCACCGGTAAAAGCAACCACAGGCCGGTCGGGGTGGGCCAAACGGGCGGCCAATGCACCGGGGATCGCAAATCCCATTGAGCCAAGGCCGTTTGATGTCAGAAATTCACGCGCCCCATAGCTTTGCCATTTCTGCACAACCAGCAACCGGCTTGCACCCGCGTCACAGGTGGCAACCGTATCCCGCGGCATGATCTCACGAACGCGCTCGACCGCCCATTGCGGTGATAGGCCGGTGGCGGGCGTGTCCAATGCCTTATGGACACGTTCACGAAATTCCTTGGCAGCGTCAAATCCCCAGCCTGATCCTTGTGGAACCGCCGTGCGGACTTCGGTCATTAAAGCGTGCAGGTTGCCGATCACTTCTTCGTTGCAGGCAACCAGCCCGTCTAATGACGGGTGATTAGCAAATGAGAGAACTTTTGTTTCATAGGGCCAGCCCTTCGGCTGTAACTCAACCGCGTCAAGACCAATGGTGATGATTAAGTCTGCTTTGGAAACCAAATCACGTTCGATCAAGCCGCCGATGATGCAACCCGCCCGCAGCGGGTGATCTTCGGGAATTGCGCCTTTGCATTTTGACGTGGTCAGAACCGGCGCACCAAGATGTTCCGCCAGCGCCACCATCGCCGGACAAGCGCCATCCCATAAAGCGCCCAGCCCAACTAACAGCACCGGCCGGTCGGCGGCCTTGATCATGGCAACCGCATCATCCAATCCGCGCGGATCAGGCTTTGGGTGATAATAATTTGGCATGAGGTTTGGCAGGTTTGGCGCCGATCCAGCAGCTTTTTTTGTTTCGCTCTGCGGCAGGTCAAAATGAACCGGACCTGGTGCATAACCGGTGGCAATTCTTACAGCACGCCGCAATTGCTGTTTAATCACCGACGCGTCAATGGCGGTTGACCATTTAACAATTGGCTGCAGCACGGCCTGATGGTCGAGACGTTGGCGAATACCAATTGCCTGTTCGGGTGCGGAATAACGATCGGTAATCGCAATAAGTGGCGCGCGATCTAAAAAGGCGTGAGCAATGCCATTTACCATGTTTGTTGCGCCCGGCCCACGCGTAGACAGGCACACGCCCGGGCTGCCAGTAATTTCGCCCCATGTTGCCGCCAGCATCGCACCAGCGACTTCCTGTTTCATCAGAATAAAACGCATTCCCTCAGCTTTGGCAGCCTCCATCAGCTCGACTGACTCTCCGCCCGGATGCCCCACAATGAATGGCGTCCCCATCTCTTTAAAAGCGGCGGCCATTTCTTCAACTGTTGTCGTTGTCATGCTGAATATCTATCCTTGTGAAACCGTCTTGAACCTTGCGTTTAGTGAACCAAAAATTGGCTATCCTGTCACTTGGTGATTGCGGGTTAGCGGCTAATTCTTAGCCTTAGATTTAACCTCATATCTCAAAAAAAAGAGCCATGGTCGCTTGTGGCAACCATGGCTCTTTTTGTTGTTTAGCGGTAATCGTCGGGCGATTAGCGTTTCGATTAAACCGCTGTTTTCTTTTTCTTCGAGATCGTTGAGTATGCGCGGAACCCAACAACCAAAGCTCCAATAATCAGGAATATTGGAGCATAAGAAAACTTATTCATGTACTCAAACTTGAAAAAGATAAGCAAACCACTGTCTGAAATAATCATAGATTGGCGGAAAGCAGTTTCCATCGAGGTTGTTAATACAAAAGCGATTATGAACGCCGCAGCGGAGAAGTTGGTGCGACGCATACCATAGCCAATAACGCCAAAAAGGATTGCAAACCCAACGTCGGATATTGAAGAGCGTGAAGAGTAACTGGCTGCCAAAGAGATCATAAAAATGAATGGGTACAAATACTCAGTCGGAAGAACCGCAATAGCTTTGCCAACTAATGGTGCAAAAAAGTATCCAATAAGCCCATAGGCTCCGATCCCAATTAGTCCACCTGCAAATATGGCAAAAATGAATTCCCGTGGGCTCATCATGTTACCACCGATGAACAGAGGAGGCTCGGTGGCAAAGATTTGTGGGCCAACCTGCAAACCGTTCACCAGGAACATGCCGATCAAAACCGCGGCGATGGTTGAGCCAGGGATGCCCAAAGTCAGCAGTGGAATCATTGATGGGCCAGAAACCGCGTTATTGGCTGATTCCGGCGCTGCAATGCCTTCAACGACACCTGTTCCCCATTCGGCCTTGTTTTTTGCCCGACGCTTTTCTTCACCGTATGCAACAAAACAAGCAACAGATGAACCAAGTCCGGGCATCATACCAATCAGTGACCCATAAATTGAAGATCTGAACATTAATGGAAAACATCTTTTGAATTCCGTCCAGGTAAAATAGTGGGCTGTTGGATCATCTATTTTACCAGATCCAATATCCACCATCTTCAATTTAACAGCTTTTTCAGCCTGAATAATTACCTCAGAGATCACAAAAACACCGATCAACAATGGCACCAATGCCATCCCTGACTCGAGTTCATCGATACCCATCGTCATCTTAAATTGACCAGTAATTGTGTCCTCCCCAATGAGAGCAATGACTGCGCCAAACAGGGTGGATATTATCCCCTTGATTATACTATCACTGACAACAGAGCCAATCACGATGAATGCCATGAGGTAAATAGCGAAATTTTCTGGAGGGCCAAACTGTCTCGTGAAAGCTGCAATTGATACTGCGCCAAATATAAGAATTATTTCCCCAAAATAGTCGCCAAATACAGAGGCTACAGTGGCAGTCTTTAGAGCTTTCCCTGCTCGTCCAGATTGGGTCATAGGGTAGCCATCTTGCATGGTGGCGGCGGATGCAGCAGTTCCGGGCGTATTAAACAGAATTGCTGCAATTGAGCCGCCATATCGACCAGATTTCCCGACGACGTAAAGAAATGCCAACCCAGATAAACCGCCAATTATGTCGTTATACACAATTAGTATTGGGAGCATCATTGCGATTGCAGCAGCCGCTGTTAAGCCTGGCAGAGCCCCAAAAACCATTCCAATAAATGCCGCCAGGAAAACAAACCAAATAGCAAATGGATCAGCGAAGAAGGTCTGAAAACCACCAATAATATCTGCAAAGATCATATCTAAATTAATTCCCACTAATGAGGTCAGTAAGGGGTCTCATGTCAATTAGCTCACCTTTGGGGTCGTTTAGTCTCATGACACCCATAAAAAGCCATTGAAGCACCAGGGCCATCACTATCGTAGACGCAGCGATCTTGAATTTGCTTTTAACGCCAAAGGCGTAAAGTGCCGCAACGTACCCAGCAATAACAGACATAAAAAATCCAAAGAGCCAGAATGTAATTACAAATAACACCCCACACCCAATGACAAGCGCAATCCTTTTAATGTCACTGTCCAAAAAGCCATATTCACTTTTCACAGCTCCAACTTTTCCGCGGTATGCCCGAAGCCATAACCAACATGCACCTAAAACCAAGCTCACAGCTAGAGCCATGGGCATTGTGCGTGGGCCAACGGCCTCACTTGATACCTTGATTGTGAACGCCTGATAGATAAAAAATATCCCAATAAGCGCGACTATAGTTGCCACGCCATATTCAATTTTTACTTTGTATGTTTGATCTTGCATTACAAACTCGGATCTCAATGCTGATGTTTTTAATTAAATGAGGGGCAGGCTATTATCTAACCTGCCCCTCCAGGACTGACACTTCAGTCATCTTATTTCGCGGTTAATTTTTCCATCACCGGGATCATAGCTTCATACATGGCATTTTGAGCTTTGATCGCATCCGCTGGACTGGTGTAGAAAGCTCCAAGGTTATTCTTCTTCATGAAGCCTTTGAAACCCTTCAGCTTGACTACATCTTGGATAGCTGTGTCGATTTTGGTCTTGACCTCGTCCGATACGCCTTTTGGCGAAAACAGACAGAACAACCCGGTGAAGTCAGCGCCTTTCATGCCTTCTTCAGCAAAAGTTGGGAGATCTGGCATCGTCGAGTCGCGAGTGGCGCCCGCGGTTGCGAGTGGACGCATGATGTCTTCAAAGCCAGCGATTGTGTTGTTGCCCCCAAAAACAGCCTGTACAGATTGGGAGACAAGAGCAGCTCTGGCAGGAGCACCACCTTTAAAGGGCACCATCTTGTGAGGGATGCCATGCTTTTCAAAGAAAGTCACACCAATGCCAGAATGCATTGTTGTCGCGCCTGAAGTTCCCCAGGTAACAGTTTTGCCGTCAGACTTCGCCCAGTCAATGAACTCCTTCATAGATTTTGCAGGATGTGATTGGTGAACTTGCATAGAAGTAACGAGTTGGGACATACACCCAAGGTTTTCCCAATCGTTTTTCACACTGTAAGGGGCATCTTTACCCTTTGCGAGCTCACCAACAATAAAGGTTCCGATATTAATCATGTAAAGAGTATGACCGTCAGGTTTTTCGCCCAAAACTTGCTTAGCACCTTTTTGTCCAGACGCGCCAGGAACGTTTACGATATAGGCAGGCTGGCCACCCATAGCTTCTGATTCGTGAAGAAATGATGCAAAGCCTCGGGAAGTGATGTCCGTTCCGCCACCCGCAGAGAAACCAACAACGATTTTTACCGGCTTTGATGGGTAAGAACCGTGCCCTCCTGCAATTGCCGAACCAGAGGCTAGCGTCAACGCTGCTGCGCTAAGGGCGACTGTTTTCAAAATTCTCATTTATTCCTCCGAAAGTTTACTTGAGTTTTTTTTTACCGATAATTAGCACATCAATTTGTGTCTCTTTGGGCCCTTCATGTCAATCCATTTCTATGAAATCAGCCAGATTTTTCAAAATTATCAATATTTAAAATTATGCGGCTTACGA
Organism: Alphaproteobacteria bacterium LSUCC0396; assembly: GCA_041228345.1. Taxonomy (NCBI): domain Bacteria; kingdom Pseudomonadati; phylum Pseudomonadota; class Alphaproteobacteria; species Alphaproteobacteria bacterium LSUCC0396. The sequence goes on from CP166131.1 coordinate 1,936,004, forward strand.
GTTCCAAGCTAATGCATTAAGGGTTTTTAAATCTCCCAATATAGGCATAATCCATCTGACGAATGTGAGTGGGCAGCAGTTTGTTCACGCGTTTTCATCAGGCACCATCGGCAGGCTTTGCTTGTTGGCGGTGCCAAGATTTATGCGCATGCAACCTGAAGGAATTCTTTTATGGCGAAACGTCCTGAGGAAATGGTTTTTGTTGGCGTGAATGCGCCGGGTGGGCCGGACGCCCTGATCTTGCGAAAGGCGCCGGTTCCAACCCCGGCCGCAGGCGAGGTGCTGATCAAGGTTCATGCGGCTGGTGTGAACGGGGCTGATCTGCGGGAACGAGAGGGAAAATATCCGGTGCCTGCTGGTGCGCCAAATATCATGGGTTTGGAGGTATCGGGCGAGATCGTCGCAGTTGGAAACTCGTGCCAACGTTTGAAACCGGGGGATAATGTCTGCGCGCTGTTAATCGGTGGGGGCTATGCTGAATATGCGGTTGCGCCCGAGGGGCAATGTATGCGTGTTCCGGCCGGTGTGTCGGTGGTTGATGCGGCTGGCTTGCCCGAGGTGTTCTGCACAATATGGACAAATATGATGGATCGCTGCCAGTTGCAGGCGGGTGAAACTGTTCTTGTTCAAGGTGGCACCAGCGGTATTGGCTTTGCCGCGATCAAGATTGCCAAGGCATTTGGTGCGTCTGTTTTTGCCACGGCGCGCACTGCTGCAAAATGTGACGCGATCCGTCGCTTTGGTGCAGATGCTGCGATTAATTATACAGTTGATGATTTTCACGATGTCGCGCTTGAATTGACGAATGGCCGCGGTGTCGATGTGATTATCGATATTATCGGCGGTGATTATCTGGCACGAGAGGTTGCGCTGCTTGCCCATGGCGGACGGTTGATGATCATCAATTTGCGCGGGGGAAAAATTGCAGAAGTTGATTTTGGCCATGTCCATAGCAAGCATCTTACCATTACCGGCGCACGATTAAGGCCACGGTCAATTGCCGAGAAATCTGCTATTTGCCGATCACTGGAGGCGAATGTCTGGCCGTTGTTTGAGGATCGCACCATTATGCCTGAAACTTATGCGGTATTTCCCTTTAGTGAGGCAGCAGCAGCACATCGCCTTATGGAGTCAAGTGAACATATTGGCAAGGTTTTGCTGGTGCCGTAACCGGCTGAAAAGCTCTAGTCAGCGTTTGGAAAGAATAACTGTTTACCATTCACACGGAACGCCGCAATCGCACTCTGTCCTTTTTTGGAAATCAGCCAATCAATAAATGCCTGACCCTCTTTAGATTTGACGGTTGGGCATTTCTCCGCACTAACCAGCATCGCCCCATAGGGGTTAAATAATTGGGCGGCGCCTTCGACCATGATTTTAAAATCGCCCTTGTTGCCATATGCGCCCCATGATGCGCGGTCACTTAACGAATAGGCGCCCATTCCAACTGCGGCATTCAACGTTGCTCCCATACCCGAGCCCGTTTCACGATACCAGTCGCCCGATCCGGCGGTTTGATCGATATTGGCCATTTTCCACAAGGATTTTTCCTTGCTATGAGTGCCCGAATCATCGCCCCGTGACGCAAATATTGACTTGGAAGTGGCAATTTTTGCCATCGCGCTGGCGATATTCTTGCTGCCGGCAATGCCAGCCGGATCAGCTGCGGGGCCAATAATCACAAAATCATTATACATAATGTCATGACGCTGCCGCGCATAACCATCGGCAACAAACTTGTCCTCACGCTGGCGGCTATGAACAAGCAAGACATCACCATCGCAATTCATCGCATTTTTTATTGCCGCACCGGTGCCAACCGCAACAACATTAACGGTAATACCGGTATCAGACTTGATCATCGGTAGGAGATAATCATAAAGGCCTGAATTTTTTGTCGATGTGGTGGACTGCACAAGGATTGACATATCTGCCATTGCCGAACTGGCTGCAAAGAGTGCGCTAATTGCCAGTGAACTTCGAATTGCCAGTAAACTTAAAGTCTTCATTTGATGTCCTTAGCCTTTGCTGACGGGTTGATAATCACAGAACTAGTTTGCCGGCCAGATAGGCCTTGGCGGCAGATGATTTCGGATTTTCAAAGAATGATCCTGCCGCGCTATGTTCAGCCAATTTTCCGTGATGCAGGAATAACACATCATCGGCAAGTCGTTTGGCCTGCCCAATATCATGCGTTACCAGAATGATTTTTGTGCCTTGCTTGCTGACCTTTTGTAAATTGGTCTCGATGGTTTCGATCGAGGCGGGATCAAGGTTTGATGTTGCCTCATCCAGAAATAATATAGCGGGCTTGGTGATCAACGCCCGGGCCAGTGCAAGACGCTGTTTTTCGCCGCCAGATAACAATCGCGCCGGATGGTGCAAAAGATGCTCAAGCCTAAGTTGGCGCAGATATTCACGTGATATCTCGGGGTCATCAATGCCGCGTTGGCGCGCGACAAACAGCAGATTTGCCAAAACTGTCCGTCGCAGGATGGTTGGTGTTTGAAAAACAAGCGACTGCAGCTTTCTGATCGCCGGGCTAAGCGGCTCATCAGCATATAGGATTGCGCCGTTATCAGGGATTGCAAGGCCATGTAGACAGCGCATGAAAAGACTTTTTCCCGCGCCATTTGGCCCCATGATAATACTGATCCCGCCAGATGTGATTGTGCAGGACAGATCATCAATCAGCGTGCGATCATTGAGCGTCAGGGTGATGTTCTGAACCTTGATCGGCATGACGCGTGAATGTTTTGCCACGGTTTGCTTAAACATAGGCGCGCCGCTTTGCCGAGGCCTTTAACCACTGCACCAGAAAATTCACTGCAAGTGATATCGCCAGCAAAATAAACCCAAGTGCCAACGCCAGCGCGAGCTCGCCTTTTGAGGTCTCCAGCGCAATCGCCGTTGTCATGACCCGCGTCAGGTGATCAATATTACCACCGACAATAATCACCGCGCCCACTTCTGAAACAGCCCGGCCAAAACCGGCAAGAATGACCGTCAAAAGCGAATAGCGCGCGTCGATAATATAGGCCAGAAGGGCGGTTCGCCTTGGCACCACAAGACTGTCAAAAAAATCCTTATAATCTTCGTGCAGATCCTCAAGAACCTGACAGGATAGCGCGACAATGATCGGTGTGATCAATATCATCTGGGCGATCACCATCGCCTCTGGCGTATAAAGTAGCCCCAGCCAGCCAAATGGCCCAGACCTTGATAAGTGCAAATAAACCAACAGGCCAACAACAACTGGCGGCAGCCCCATCATTGCATTGAAAACCCCCACAAGAAAATCGCGCATGGGAAATTGGCGAATGGCCAGAATGGCCCCAAGTGGCAGGCCGATCAAACAGGATAGCGCCAGAGATGCAAGGCTGACATTAATTGAGAGCGCCAGAATCTCCATCAGATCATTGTCTGAACTGGCCAATAAATGAAAGGCAGCTGTGAAAGATTCTGAATAGATTGGCATGATTATCCCTAGCGGTGAATGCCTACATCTACTATGAAAAAATCACATGAGCAACCGTTATGCTTAAAAGATCACAACGAATAGGTTTTGCCAGCTTATTTGTCGCTAAATTCGATGCCAAGTGCCTTTTCATAAACCTTGATGATTGCGCTTTTGGGCTCGCGGCCAAAACCGGCGGCAATGGCATTTTGATAGCTGCTTGTCATGGCGTTGACCAACGGTGTCATGGCGCGTTTTTCAATCGCAATTCGCTGGACGTTCAAAATATCCTTATAGGCGTCTTCCATCGGGAAATCATTGTCGAACTGGCGCGCAAGCATTCGCGGCACAAAGTGATCGCCGGCAAAGCTGCGGGCGCTGGCTGTGGTCACAACCTTGGTTAATGCCTCGGTCGACAGGCCGCCAGCAACCGCGAGTGGCAACACCTCGCACAGCGCGACAATATTAATGTCATAGATTATGTTATTGACCGCTTTCATCATTTGGCCGGCGCCACTATCGCCGCAATAGACGATAAACTCGCCCATCGCATCAAGCTGTGGTTTAACCTGATCAAATAGGGATTTGCTGCCGCCAAACATCAGCGTCAATGTGCCATCAGTGGCGCGAAAGGGCAGGCCAGAAATCGGACAGTCAGCATAGGCAATGCCGCGACTTGCCAGCTTGTCATGGATGGCGATTGCCTCGATCCGGTCAATGGTCGAAGTGTCAATGATGGCAAGACCGTCAAGCGCAGTTTCGGCAATGCCGCCAGCGCCAAAAATGACCTCATTCACATCTTTGGCGGACGGCAGGCATAAAAATATCAGATGACAATTTTCTGCCAAAGACGTGATCGAATCGGCGATGATCATATTGTCGCCATCCAGCCGTTCGGTGGCAGTGTCTAAGGCGTCATAAGCATAAAACGGGCTGCTGATCCGGCCAAGATTATTTGCCATGCCAAGGCCCATTTGGCCGAGGCCGATAAACCCAATCCCTCGATTGCTCATATTCGTCCACCCTTTTGATTTATCAATGATGCTGCAACGGCTTGTGCTAGCCTTATTCAGTCTATACAGAAATTTTGTCCTGTATATATTATGGCGTATACACCAACGGTGAAATTAGATTTTTGTCGGATAAGATCGAGGAACCCTTATATGTCTCAGCGTGAAATTCCGTTTTTATTTATGCGTGGTGGCACCTCGCGTGGTCCTTATTTTAACGCTGCTGATTTGCCGTCAGATCGTGATGCGATTGCCGCAATCCTGTTAAAGGCGGTTGGTGCAGGCCACCCTTTGAACATTGATGGTATTGGTGGCGGTAACGCGGTAACGAACAAGGTTGCGATGCTGTCGCAATCTACTGATGACGCCGCCGATATTGACTATTTCTTTGCGCAGGTTTCGGTAACGGATCAATTGGTTGATTTTAAGCCAACCTGCGGCAATATCCTATCTGGTGTTGGGCCGGCGGCAATTGAAATGGGATTGATGCCGGCGGTTGATCCGGTAACAGAGGTGCGGATCAGGCTGGTGAATACGGGCGCGCTGGTGGTGGCAAAGGTGCAAACACCCGGCGGTATTGTGCGCTATGACGGCGATACCGCGATTGATGGTGTGCCCGGGACGGCGGCAAGGATTGATCTGCAATTTATGGGCGTTGTTGGCGCGGTCACAGGAAAACTGTTACCCACCGGAAATCTGCGTGATCAGTTTGAGGGGATTGAGGTCACTTGTATGGATGTGGCGATGCCAACCGTTTGCGCCCGCGCCGATGCGTTTGGGCTTTCCGGGTATGAGACTGTTCAGGAACTCGAAGCCAATAAAGACTTCATGGCAAAAATGGAAACTGTCCGGCTTGTTGCCGGTACGGCAATGGGCATGGGGGATGTGGGTAAATCGGTCACGCCTAAATTTGCGGTTTTCGCGCCGGCAAAGGCTGGTGGCACGATTGCCGCACGTTATTTCATGCCGTGGCAAGCGCATCCGACAATGGCGGTAACCGGCGCGCAATGTCTGGCATCTTGTGCCATCACTCCTGGTAGTATTGCCGATGGGTTGTTGACGCGGCCAAGCGCTAGCCCTGCAACCGTTACCATCGAGCATCCGTCGGGAACGATTGATGTGGTTGTCGATTATGGCATTGCTGACAGCGGGCTTGAATTGAAATCGGCCGGGCTGGTGCGGACCGCACGCAAATTAGCGGCGGGCCAGCTATTTGTCCCCAACTAACTGCCCGTAAAAACCTTTAATACCGCGCTTTTGGTTGATGGAGTTTTGGCGGCGGGCTTTCCGGCTGGCATGATCGCTCACACCAGCCTTGACTTCCTGTGAGGCCTGGCGTCTAGGCTTTTGGTTTATTGCTAAACCGGCGCCAGAGGACAACGCTGCTAACCGCGATTGCTGCCACTGCCAGCGAGCTGCGCAAAAGACCGCCCATCATGAATAGGGGCAGTGATAGGCTGAGCAGCACCATCGGCGAAAAGAGACGCTCAAGCAGTGAGCCGGTATCGCGGTGTTTTTGATAGATCGGGAAAATCATCGAAAATACGGCAACAATGGCAAAGAATAATGACCAAGGCCGAACAAAGAACAGCATCGGGTCGGCATCAATTGCCAAGGCCCGGGCCAGATTAAGTTCGGCGATATTGCCAAGAACAACCCCGAGGATCATCGGTGCCAATGGGAACCCGAACTGGCGCATAACGAAACCCAGAATACCAAAGAAGAATAATGTCCAGATATCTTCTATTGAATTATGCAGGGCAAAGACACCAATCGTTGCAAAAGTCAGAATAACAGTTGCCAGCACATAGGTTTTAATCCGGGTAACCAGAACAAAAACCCGAAGAACCCCCGACTGCATTCCAATCATGATGAAGCTTGCCAGGAAAAACGCGATGTAAATTGAATAGGCGAGTGCCGGCTCATCTTTAATAAAGGTCGGGCCCGGCACGATATCATGCATGAGCAATGCCCCAAGCATAATCGCGGCAGTGATATCACCGGGGATACCAAGCGCCATAAGAGGGGTCAGGGCACCGCCCTCGACAGCATTATTTGATGTTTCTGGTGCAATGATACCGCGAGGATCACCCTTGCCGAAATTGGCGTCATCCTTGGCAGCTTTTTTGGCCTGATCATAGGCCAGGATATTTGCGATAGACCCGCCGGCACCGGGCAGAATTCCGGTAAACATTCCGATCAGTGCAGAGCGAATTACGACTACCCAGTTTTTTAGCAAAATACCGATTGCGCGGCGATGTTCGATTTTCACCTTCACCTGTTTGCGGTCACTAAGGGCATTGCGTGCCGTCACTGGATTACGCAAATCAGATAGCAGTTGGGAAAAGGCAAACAAGCCAATAAGCACTGCAATAAAGTTAAAACCGCTCAAAAGATAGTCAGAGCCAAAATCAAAACGACCAACACCAACCGCGTCATCCTCGCCTACGGTGCGGATAAATAAACCCGCCGCACCGGCAATCAAACCCTTAACCAAATGCTCGCCAGCAAGTGACGCTGTCACAGTCAAGGCAAACATAACCAGCATGAAAAAATCCCAAGGCTGAAATTCTAAGCCGACCATCGCAAGTTGAGGGGCAAACAGCACTAATAGGACGGCGGAGATAATACCACCGCAAAATGACGACCAAACGCCAATTCCAAGGGCAAGCCCGGGCTCACCATTGCGCGCCATTGGAAACCCGTCAAAGGTTGTAGCAACTGACGATGGCGTTCCTGGAATACCTGTTAGAATGCCCGACATAAGTCCGCCGGAAAGACCACCAACCAATACCGAAATCATTGTTGCAAGCCCTTGTGCGGGCGGCATTGAAAAAGTGAAGGGCAGCGTCAGGACAATAGCCATTGCGATGGTAAAGCCCGGAATTGAGCCGGCCATCAACCCCGCGCCAACACCGATCACCATATAAGTCAGCGTTACGGGATCAATGATGTTCAGAAGTGCTTCAAGAAAAATGTCCATCTGACGCTTACAACCCTGTCAAAGATCCGCGTGGCAGAAAAACTTCCAACGCATAGGTAAACAAAAGCCACATGCCGCCAGAAGCCCCAAACGCCAACATTAAGTGAATTAAAATCGAATTCCAGCCACCCAGCACGGTCAGGAGAATAAAGCTAAATAGAATATTGCCGACCAGCATACCCAGGTAAGGCAGGACAAGTAGGTAAAGTCCAAAAATTGTGAAAACAGCGATGACATTTCGCCAATATAAAATAAATTCGCCAATGGTCTTTCTCGGCGCCGCCTCTTTGTCTTCCTTTGGCATTCCAATCGACTGCAACAGATAGATCACACTCAATACACCAATAATAATTATTATCAGCCGCGGCCACGCTGCAGGTGACAAAACACCATAGTCTGGTTCGCGAATTTCAAAGCTGGCAAGCATGAGCCCACCGCTCATCAATATGAGGCATAATGCAACCAATCCATCTCGATTTAGTGACATATTACGACCGTGCTGTTGAATAACGTTAAGATGGTGGGAGGCTGGCAGCACTTGGCCGCCAGCCAAAATTTGTTTAGTCAAGCCGCTGGCCGTAGCAGGCGACCAGTTTATTTTTTATACATACCAATCTCGATGGCAACGGCTTCGTAATCTTTGTAGATCTTATCAGCATAAGCACGGAACTCATCGGGTCCTTGGAAGCGAAGGCCAGTGCCTTTTGCATCCATTGCGGCTTGCAGTGATGGGTTATCAACCGCCTGCTTAATGATTCCTGCCCACATGTCGATTACTTCGCGTGGGGTTCCCTTTGGGGCTACGATTCCACGCTCCAGGGCGAATGTCATATCATAACCTAGTTCTTTAAGCGTCGGAACATCTGGGATTGCTTTATCACGGTCATCAGCCGCGATCGCGAGCGGCTTGATCGTGCCTGCTTCAAGGTGCTTCTTACCTGATGCCACGTTGACTGCACCAAGGGTGATGGCGCCTGAAAGCAGCGCATTCATTCTCTCAGCGGTGCCATCATAAGGTACCAGATTCAGCTTGATGCCCAAGGTCTTCTCCAGTAACAGCCAGATAAAGTGCGACGTCGAGCCAAAGGTTGCGCCAGCAGTTACCTTTCCCGGATTAGCTTTGGCATAGGCGGCCATTTCCTGAATGGTATTAAAAGGTGCATCGGCGGAGGCGCCAATGATGTCAGGTGTCACCGTAACATTGGCAATAGTATCAAAGCCGTTGTAGTGGAAATCAATTCTGCCGTTCAAAAAGCTGGTGATTGCAGACTGGTGGATCGCAAATAAGGTGCAGCCATCAGGTTTAGCTTTGGCTGCCTGCTTGGCGCCTTTGTTGCCACCCTGACCTGGTACGGTAACGACCTTCATGTTGTAGGGTGTGTCCATTTCGTTAACAGTTTTTTCAACCAACGCATAAAGTACCTGTGTTCCGCCACCTGGCGCCCATGGAACAATCAATTGGGCAGTATCACATGGCAGTTTTGGAACCGAATGGGATCCAGCCTGCGCAACCGATGTTGCTAACATCAGGCTCGCAGCTGCGGCTCCGAGAATTGAAAGTCTTGAGTTTAGCATTTGAAAAATACTCCCTGTGATTTGTTACATGATAATTTGTCACGTGTGGCGGCAAAAAAAGAGGCACCACAATCGATCATCTTTTCGTGAATTAGGTTGCAAAGGTTCGCTATGCCGAGTCAATATATTTATTAATTCATGGAGTAAACTTTAGGTAAAAAATTTGCCCAGAATGGGCCGGAGAAAATATGCTATCGGTGGGAATTATTGGGCTTGGAACCATTGGCAATGTGGTTGCAAAAGCGCTTGATGATGGGATCGGCGGCATGAGGTTGGCGGCGATCGCTTCGGGGCGTCGAGACAAGGCAATTGCCAGCATTGCAAAGCTATCAGAACAGGTTGATTTTTTGACAATCGACGAGGTGGCCGAGTGCTGTGACATAATTGTTGATTGTGCGCCAAAGGCGGTGTTTCGCGACATTGCTATGGCAGCATTGTCGCGTGGCCGAACACTTGTAACAGTCAGTGGCGCCGGCATTCTTGCCAATGAGGATATCGAAGAGGTCGCACGCCAGAATGGTGGGCAGCTGGTTCTGGCGACCGGTGCGCTGCTTGGCCTCGACGCAGTGCGCGCCGCCGCCGAGGGTACAATTCACTCGGTTCGGATGATCACCCGCAAACCACCCAATGCCTTGAGGGATGCGCCTCACATCATCGATAATAATATCAGCCTTGATCGTTTAAATGGCGCTATTCAGGTATTTGAAGGCAGTGCCCGCGAAGGCGCTAAGGCCTTTCCTGCCAATGTAAATGTGGCGGCGGCTTTGGGATTGGCCGGTATTGGCGCCGATGCAACCCAGCTTGAAGTTTGGGCTGATCCGCATCTTGACCGTAACACCCATTCGATTGAGGTTGATGCCGATAGCGCAAAATTCACCCTGCAGATCGAGAATGTGCAGTCCGAGAGTAATCCGGGCACTGGCAAGATTACCGCGTTGAGCGTGATTGCCTGTTTGCGTGGCATGACAGCACCAATGAAAGTTGGCAGTTAGGATCAGGCGTTTCCGAGGCATAGGGTTCCGGTTTTTGGCGGCGTTAAATAACAATCATCAAAAATTTGATAGATAGGGGAGAGTCGTTATGCGGTTAGTAGCATTTGAAAAGGCGGGTGGACCGCATATTGGTGTTATCACTGATCGGGGCGTTGTCGATCTGTCGCTCGTTGACCCGTTGGCACCGCGTGATCTTGGCGCGGTTATCAAGGCAGGTCAGCTCGATGAGATTGCGGCAATTATGGCCGGCGCCGGTGACGCAGTGCATCATCAAATGGCCGATTTGAAATTTGCCCTGCCAGTTGCAAATCCGGGCAAAATTCTGTGTCTTGGTCTCAATTACATGGATCATGTTGCCGAGGGGCCATTTGATAAACAGCCGTTCCCAGCTATTTTCATGCGTAGCGCAACATCGCTGGTCGCTGCCAATCAGCCGATCATTGCTCCAAAAGTTTCTGAAACGCTGGATTATGAGGCTGAATTGGCGGTGATCATCGGCAAGGAATGTAAAAACCTTACCAAGGCGAACGCGCTAGAGTCTATTGCGGGCTACAGCTGTTTTAACGATGGATCGGTGCGTGAATTTCAGCGTCATACCATCCAATGGACGATGGGAAAAAACTTTGACAAGACGGGCCCTTTTGGCCCGATCCTCGTAACGCCAGATGAATTGCCAGAGGCAGCAACTGGGTTGAAAATTGAATGTCGGCTGAACGGCCAAACTGTGCAGTCAAGCACAACTGATATGATGATTTTCCCAGTTATCGAAACGCTGGTATATATCACAAAGGCCTTCACTCTCGAGCCAGGCGATCTGGTTATTATGGGCACGCCATCTGGCGTTGGTCACGCCCGAAAGCCGCCTTTGTGGATGAAGCATGGTGATCTGGTTGAGGTGGAAATTGAGGGTATTGGGATTCTTGCTAACCCCATTGAAGCCGAGTAATTGCTATATTTTTGGTGGTTTTTTGAAAAAAAGCTCAAGATTTTTTGACGGGCAAGACCTGCTGTAAAATCGAAAAAAATTGCGTCAAAGCTACCCTACAAAGAATTTAAATTCATTGATTGGGAATTTTCGTCAAATTCTCGTTGCATTGGCGTGCAGGCTCTAAAAAAGGGGCTTTATATCATTGACTTTTGAGGTGCCGCCGCATCGCTGCGGCGTTGAAGTTTTGTCTTTTACCGGCTAAGAAAGCATATTATTTTTCCTAAACCGGAGACTCCCCCAAATGACCCCCCTTAATATCCTAATCCTCGGTGCATCATATGGCTCGCTTTTGGCAACCAAAATTGTCTTGGCTGGTCATAATGCCAAAATGATCTGCCTCCCGGCCGAGGCCGATTTGTTTAATGCCGAAGGTGCGATTATCCGCACACCGGTAAAAGGGCGCGATGGCCTTGTTGAAATTCGTACCAGCGGACTGGCGGGCCAGCTGTCTGCAGGTGGGCCTGCTGATGCCAATCCGGCAGAATTTGACCTGATCGTGCTTGCTATGCAGGAACCACAATATTCATCACCCGGCGTCCGTGATTTGCTGCATTCTGTGGCTGAATCTGGTGTACCATGTATGTCGATTATGAATATGCCACCACTAAGCTTTATGAAGCGGTTGCCGAATATGAATATTGATGCGCTGCGTCCATGCTATGCTGAATCAAATCTATGGGATGCATTTAATCCAGAAAAATTTACCCTTTGCAGCCCCGACCCACAGGCATTCCGTCCCCCTGAAGAAAATCTGAATGTCTTGCAGGTTCGCTTGCCAACTAATTTCAAGGCAGCTGGGTTTCATCATGCAGAAGATAACGCAATGCTGCGCCGCCTTCAGGCCGATATTGAGGCTGTTCGCTTTACCACTGACGATGGTGATACAATCGAGTTACCGGTCAAGCTGAAGGTGCATGACTCAGTTTTTGTGCCATTGGCCAAATGGGCAATGCTGGTTGCTGGCAATTATCGCTGTGTTCAGAGTGCTGAAATGCGGCCGATCCAAGCGGCCGTTCATACCGACATTGATCAGTCACGCGAAATCTATAACTGGGTTGTTGACCTTTGCGTCAGCCTTGGCGGCGCGCCAGCAGATTTTGTTCCGTTTGAAAAATATGCCAATGCAGCACAGTCGCTTGGTAGCCCATCATCGGCTGCACGTGCGCTTGCTGCTGGTGCAAAAAATATCGAACGTGTTGACAAGCTGGTGCAAACCGTTGCCGCGCAAAAGGGCCTTCAATTGGCAAGCCTCGATGAAACCGTTGCACTGGTTGATGGCTGGCTAGATAAGAACCGCGCCGCCGGTTAAGGCGAATGCCATATAGCGGTTGCCGGCCTTTCATAAAATTGGGGCCATAAAATTGGGGCCATGGATGAATGCAATAACGGGCATTGATCCATGGCTTTTTTTTGCGGGTTGATATCAGGCAGGTGGGTCATGCCATCTAAGTCATGCCGGCTAAGTCATGTCAATTCACTCGAGATGCCCGCGATAAAGGCCAAACAAAACCCGCAGACAGCGGCGTTGTCGCAAATCCTTAATGACATTAGCGTCATCTAATGTTTCTCAAAAGGCTGCAGCAATTTGATCATCGAGCGCGACATTGTCTAACTATTGCTCGATCATGCCGCATTAGGCGTCCGGATTTGGAGAGATATGGCCTTTATTTCGCTGCTACCATCGCTGGTTTTGCCACGGTCATTTCATATTTCGCCGCGCCTTAACGCGTGCCAATATTTGATCTTGCCGTCTGGGTGATTGCGCTGGGATACGCATTTGGTGTTTGGGGTGTTGGCATTGCGCTTAGGCTGGTGGCCGAAAAAGCTGAATAGCCTCAGCCGCCGCTATTTATCTGATCATTGTTTGATACGACTATAGATCAAGCGGCATATGCCGGTTCACATCTTTATATAGTAAATAGCGGAACGGATCTGCCCCTCCGGCATAGCAGGCTTGCGGGCAGAAGGCGCGAAGCCACATATAATCGCCAGCCTCAACCTCGACCCAGTCCTGATTCAAATGATAAACAGCCTTGCCGCTAAGGACGAACAGCCCATGTTCCATCACATGGGTTTCGGCAAAGGGGATTGTGCCGCCCGGCTGGAAGGTGACAATATTGACATGCATATCATGGCGTAAATCGGCCGGATCGACAAAGCGGGTGGTGGCCCAGCGACCATCGGTATCCGGCATGGCAATCGGCTCGATTGCGGCATCACTGGTCACAAAGGCGTCGGGACGATCGATGCCCTCAACAGCAATGTAACGTTTCCGAATCCAGTGGAACGTTGCGGTTTCATCACCATGATTATGAAGGCGCCAGTTTGCTGCTGCTGGCAGATAGGCATAGCTGCCGGTGGCCAATGCATGGCTGGTACCATCAATATCAAGGCTGAGGGCACCACTTGTAACAAACAGAACGGATTGCGCCGCAGAATTATCATCTGGCCGGTCACTACCGCCACCAGCTTCGACTTCCATCAGATAATGTGAAAAACTCTCGGAAAAGCCAGTCATTGGCCGTGCTAGAACCCATAATCTGGTTTTGCTCCAGAAGGGCAGATAGCTTGTTACAATATCGGATAAAACGCCTTTTGGAATTACTGCGTAGCCATTCGTGAAAACGGCACGGTCTGATAGCAATTGTGTCTGCGGCGGCAGGCCGCCTGACGGTGTCCAATATTGTGAACTCATATTATCATTCCTCTTACAACGCCAATTTGTCACAAAGCCAGTAAATTTGCCCAGCTATTTGTCAATTAGGGCGAATTTCTGAAAATTGTCAAATCCACAGGGCATATCTTGGAACAGATAGCGTGGCTTGTGGCCAGTTGCCTGTATTATTTTTGAGCTTACTTCAAAAACTGTTCGGAATCGCTATCATAGGCGTCTTCACGGGTTAAGCCTCGCAGAATTTTAGCATCGATAACGGGCGGTGCTGCCTCTTGCGACTTTTGAATGCTAGCATTTTCGCCAAGAACCTGCTGAATGGCGCTATAGGTTGCGGCAAGAGATGCCAGATAGGGCTGATGCCCGCGAAGGCAAATACGCGCGCCCATTTTGGCCGCCTCGTCTGGCGTTGGTGCTATTGACCCAAGGCCGCCAAGCATGATGGGAAGATCGGTCGCAGCGCATAAAGCATCGAGATCGTCGCGGGATCGGGCACCGATTAGGGTGATGCCATCAACGCCGGTTTTTGCATAGGCCTTGATCCGCGCGATACAGTCATCGCGGCCAGTGATGGCGGCGGCGCTGGTCCGCGCTAGAATAACCAGATCAGGATCAACACGTCCGGCAACCGCCGCCCGCATCTTGCCAGTGCCCTCTTCAATACTTAAAAGCTGGGCATTGACCGAGCCAAATGGTTGCGGCAAATCTGTATCTTCAATAGTGATTGCGGCAAGACCAGCATGATCAAGCTCGCGAATTGTACGCTGGACATTCATCGCATTGCCATAGCCATGATCGGCATCAGCAATCACTGCCAAATCACCAGCCCGGCAAATTCGCAATGCCATATCGGCAAATTCACTTGCAGTTATCAGCATTTTATCCGGCGCACCAAGAATTGCCATTGCGGCGACCGATCCGGCAAGCATACCAACCTGCCCACCAAGATCTTCGACCATACGCGCTGATAGCGGGTCAAACACGGTAACAGGGGTAATACAGTCAGTGCCTTGCAGAATCTGGCGAAATCGTTGGCGGCGTGGTGTCCAGTTCATGCTAGCTTGTCCTCATTACTGAAATTCAGGTCGGGAATATTGAGATATAGATTGGGATAGCTTAACCGATCTTATCTTGGGTTTTGGTGTCAAAATCGCTGGCATCATGGCGTTCATGGAGCTGATATTGCGGCGCACCAGACATACGGTTGACCATGCGGCCCCGTTTCACCGCTGGTCGATCATCAATCGCCTTGGCCCACCGCATCACATGGGTATAGCTGGTAACATCAAGAAATTCAGCGGCATCATAAAGGCGGCCAAGCACCAGCTGCCCATACCATGCCCAAATCGCAATATCGGCAATGCTGTATTCGTCAGCGGCAATATAGCTGTGGTCGGCAAGCTGGCGGTCGAGGACATCCAACTGGCGTTTGGTTTCCATGGTAAAGCGATCAATCGGATAGGCCATTTTTGTTGGTGCATAGGCATAGAAATGACCAAAGCCACCACCAAGGTAGGGCGCGCTTCCCATCTGCCAGAAAAGCCATGACAGGCATTCAGTTCGTTTCGCCGGTTCATTTGGCAATAGCTGGCCAAATTTTTCAGCCAGATAGAGCAGGATATTGCCGGACTCAAATACCCGGATTGCTGGTGATACAGAATGATCCATCAGCGCCGGAATTTTTGAATTTGGATTCACCTCGACAAAGCCGCTGCCAAATTGATCACCATCGCGGATCTTGATCAGCCATGCGTCATATTCCGCGCCGGTAACTTCGGCTGCCAATAATTCCTCCAGCATCACGGTCACTTTGACCCCGTTGGGTGTGGCCAGCGAATAAAGCTGTAGCGGATGTTTGCCGACCAGTAATGGCTTGTCATGGGTCGCACCGGCAATCGGCCGGTTGATATTGGCAAAAGTACCGCCATTCTCGGCTTCCCATTTCCAGACAGATGGCGGGTTGTAAGGGGTGTTATCTGTCATTTTTCATCTCCATGATGTTTAGATCTTTTGACCGTTATCTTGTCCAAGACGGTTTGGTGTCTTCGGGCGGGCATAGATCAGCAAGCCTGTCCAGATGGCGCAGCTTTGGAAATAAATACCAGCCGCCAACCGCAACGCCCAATGCTGCCAGCCCGCCAATAAAGACAGTTGTCACAGGGCCAAGAATTGCCGCGGCACTGCCAGCTCGTACATCCCCCATTTCATTCGATGATGAAATGAAAATCGCATTCACCGCGCTTACTCTGCCGCGAAGATGATCGGGCGTGGCAAGCTGGATCAAGGTCATGCGAATATTGACGCTAACCATATCGGCTGCACCATAGACAAACAATGCCATAAGGCTAAGCCAGTAAACAGTCGATAGTGAAAAGACCAGAATTGAGCCGGCAAAAACGACCAGCGCCGTGAACAGGCAAAGTCCGGAGCGCCGCATCGGTGGTAGGGCTGCAAGGCCAAGGCCAACAACAACGCCGCCAAGCGCAGGCATTCCGCGCAACACACCAAGTGATTCCGGCCCAACATTCAAAATATCAGCTGCATATACCGGCAATAATGCAACAACCGAACCCATGAGAACGATAAAGAGATCAAGCGCAATGGCGCCCAGAACAATCGAATTTGACCGGACATATGCAACCCCACCAAGCACCATCTCAAGGCTTCTGCCAGCCGGTTTCAGGCGGGTTAATTTCGGCAGGAATAAATAGGCAATCGTACCAATGCCCATCAGACCAGCTGCAACAAGATATGTATAGTCATCAATTAAGGTGATTAAGATACCCGCCAGCAGCGGCCCTGCTGTTCCAAAAACCTTGCCAATGGTTGAATTTAGCGCAATCGCCCGCGACAGCATATCTGCCGGCACGATATTGGGGATGATCGCTTGTTGTGCCGGGGTATAGAATGCCTTGACGCCGCCATGCGCGAATAACAACGAAAAGATGATCGTTAGATTCAGCTCATCAGCCAGCATAACAAGCGTTATGCCGCCTAAAATCACCATTTCACTGATCGTGCAGATGATCAGCAGTGCTTTGCGCGGCAGGCTGTCGGTGGCCCAGCCGGTCACAAAGAAGAACAGAAAAATCGGCAGGATCTGCATAAGCCCGACGAGCGCCAGATCAAAGGGGTCACCACTATTTTGATAAAGATGCCATCCAATCGCAATTGACAGCATTGCGGTAACAAGACTGACGGCAGCGCGGGCGGTTAGAAAGGCGTAAAAGGTGGCTGGCATGGCTATTGGTGATTTCTTTGGGCAGGGCCTCAAACCGGCAGGCTTAACGACGCCTTAGCCAGATATCGGCATAGTTGATTTGGTTAAGTTACGCCACCTTCGATCGGTTGTCGCCCAAAATATCATGTCAAAATATTGGGGCCTTGGCAGATGATGATGGCTAGTCTGGCTGGTGGGCAATGGCGTGATCGGCAATCAATTGGTCAATCTCATCATCGTGAAATCCGGCCTCGGCTAGCAGGCTGCGACTATGCTGGCCAAGCGTGGGCGCCGGAAACCGGAGGCGGCCAAGGTTATTCTGCATGATCGGCAAGGGCTGGTGCATCGCTACCTCGCTGCCCGAAATATCCTCGGCCGCGACATAAATGCCGCGTTCGATAAAATGCGGGTCTGCCGCATTGTCGGCAATGTCATTCACCGGTGCTGCGGTAATACCCTCGGACTCAAAAATTGTCATAACCTCTTGCCGGTTGCGTTTTGCAATCCAGCCACCAATGATTTTGTCAATTTCGGCCTGATGCTCGACCCGCGCCGCATTGCTGGAAAAGCGCGGATCTTCAATCATCTCGCCAGCGCCAACTGCCGTAAATAGCCGTTTGGCGGTCGATTGAATGGATGCTGAAATGGCAATGTAATGATGATCCGATGTTTGATAGATGTTCCGCGGGCTTGCCGTGTTTGAGCCATTGCCAACGCGTTGTTTCACTGCCCCAGTAACGGCATAATCAAACGCATCGGGCCCTAAAACCGACACCATCGAGTCTAGTAATGCAAGATCAATAACCTGTCCAAGGCCGGTTTTCTGGCGGCTTTGCAAGGCCATCATAATGCCGTTTGACCCATAAAGGCCGGACACCATATCCGCCAGTGCCACCGGCGGTAGTAGCGGTCCGCCACCAACCTCGCCAGTACGGCTGGCAAATCCTGACATAGCCTCGACCATCGTGCCAAAGCCGGGGCGGTGGCTGTAGGGGCCGGTCTGGCCAAATCCCGATACACGTAAAATGATCAAACCCGGATTGCGTTGATGCAGCTGTGCCGGTGCCAACCCCATCGATTCCAACGTTCCCGTTCGAAAGCTTTCGATCAGGACATCAGCCCGGTCAATCAGCCGCGTTAAAATGCCGATTGATTGATCATGCCGGAAATCCAGCGCGAGGCTTTTCTTGTTGCGGCAATAGACCGACCAGAATGTCTGGATCCCATCCTGCTGCCAAGCGCGAAGCGGATCTCCTGCGGGTAATGGCTCAATTTTCGTGACATCGGCGCCCGCATCGGCAAGTTGAAGCGATGCCATATTGCCAGCAACAAGGCGCGATAGATCAACCACGCGCAACCCATTAAGGGGGCCCGTGCTTGCTGGAGAGAATTGCACTTTTTTCCAGGGCTGCCGACCGGCAGCTTTGGCTTTTTCCATGCTGTCTAAACCTTCCTGTGCGGCGCGGTGCGATGGCTAGCGTTTATAACTACAACCCGTAATACCAAGGCACAAAGGCCGAATAAACCAGCCAGATCAGGATCACCAGCGGAAACCCGACTTTGAAAAAGTCTTTGAAATGGTAACTCCCCGGCCCCATCACCAACAAGCTGGTCTGATAGGCAAACGGGGTGGCAAAGGCGCAATTGGCTGCAAAGACGATGGTGATTGCAAAAATGCGGGGATCAACCCCGATCTCGGCACCGATATGAAGACCAATAGGCGCAAATAAAACGGCGCAGGTTTTGGTGCTAATAATGTTCGACATCAGCGCGACCAGCAGGAAAAATGAGCTAAGCACAATGGTTGGGCTTGCGGTTCCGGTAATCGACAAGATCAGGTTGGCAAGATAGGTCGCGGCGCCAGTCGCCTCCATCGCAACACCAAGCGCAAGCGCTGCTGCGATGGTCGTTATGACTTTATGATCGAGCGCACGAGCGGCCTGAGGCAGGGTGATGACGTTCGTCACCACCATCGCCAACGCGCCAAAGAACGATGATATGACAATCGGCACAAGGCCAAATGCTGCCGACAGAACAACCGCCATAAAAATGCAAATTGATAGATTTGCTGCCTTCAGGTTAGGTAATTCTTCAACTGAGAATTCGACCAGAACAACATCAAGATCCTCGCGCAACCCGCGCAGCGTTTCGGCGTCGCATTTGACCAGCAACAGATCACCAGCGGATAATTTTGCCTGTCCCATGCGGCTGCGGATCATATGGGCGTGATGCTGTATGCCGAGAACCTGACAATTATGCCGATATTCAAAACCAGTGCGGCCAATCGTGGAATCCACCAGCGATGATGACGGCGTGACCATCATCTCAACAATGATCTGTTCAGACTTTTGGTGGCTGGTCGGGTTGCGCCGATAACCCTCGGCAGGTGTCAGGCCATAGCCGGACTCCATCAGTTTTGTCAGGTCTTCGCGCGTTGCCGACAGTGCGATGGTGTCGCCATGCCGCAATTTAAGTCCTGTAAAAGGTGGTAAAATGGTTTTGCCAAGACGGTTGATCATGCGGATATTTATTTCAGGTAATTCCTGAAACATCCGAACCCCAAGTGACTGGCCAATCAGTTTCGAGTCGTTGTCGATCGAGATTTCCGCCATGAAATGCTGATCAAGACGTTCCCGCATCCGGTGACTAAGGCTGGTACGGTGCGGCAGGAATTTTGGCGCAATTAGCATCATATAGGCAAGGCCGGTACCGGCAAGAAGTAATCCGGGAAGGGTGAACTCAAAAAAGCTAAACCCCGGTAATCCAGCCTCGATCAGCGCGTTTGATACCAGCAAATTCGTACCGGATCCGACCAGTGTTGTCATGCCGCCCACCACCGCAACAAAACTCAGCGGCATCAATAATTTTGATGCTGGCACATGAAATCTTTGGGCAATACCTTGCATGATCGGGATGAAGATAATGACCACAGGAATATTGTTCAAAAAGGCACTGATAAAAAGCACCGTGATCAATGAAATTAAAGTGGCTATCCATAATCTACCCATGCTGAGGCTCAGCACATGGCGCGAGAAAATCTCGAGAATACCGGTTTTGACGACGCCTTGCCCCACAACGAGCAAGGCCAGAACGGTCAGCATCGCCGGATTGGCAAAGCCTGATAATATCTTGCTCGTGGGGAGTTGATTAACGCCATTTGCATCAATGATTGGCGCAAAGTGAAAGAACACCAATAGGATAAGTATTACCCCAAGGGCGGTAACTTCCATTGGTATGGTTTCACTTGCATAACAAAATAACGCACCAACGATCAGCCCGAACAGGAACAGCATTTCGAGGGACATGCCAGCATTTTCGATCAAGGTATTCATCTAATATATGCCTTTTCCTCGCGCAAAATTTTGCATGTCAGGGCTGAATGTGAGGTTGATGTTAAGGTGTTTCAGAAGGTAAATTAAACTTGAGTGAACTTTAGCCTAGCAAGTCTCAAAATCTAGTATTTTTTGACATAATGCATAAGAAATAGGCATCTGCATTTTTCTGCGACGCAAATTTGCCGCATGCAATGAAGAATGCCGCTGATTTTGGGCTGGTTACGTATGGGCATTATCTATTTTGCATCATAACTGCACAAGTTTTCCTTTTCATTCTGCCCATTTTACCTTTTCATATTAGATAGCGGTTATGATCCGGCCGCCGCCATAATCTCGTATCCCTCATCAAATCAAGGTAGACCCAGCCATGCCCTATAATGACTATCGCCAAGACCTGATGGGTGAAGCCACGCTATCGCCATTGGGCAGCTTTGAAGTTGGTACCTATCAGACCTTTAAACTGGTTTATACTGCAGGCAAATTCGGCCTTGACGATCAGGGCGGGTTGCGTATCGGGTTTCGGGGCCATTTTGATGGATCAACAATCCAATTCGATGATCCGGCAGCGCCCGGATATACCACGGTTGAGGCATCGAATGGTGCCGTCCTAGATGTGTCGTGGGAGGCGCGGCGTAATATTCGCCCGTGGAACAAAAGCCTTTATATCCGCTGCCTGCGCTTTTTGCGCGAGGGCGACAGGATTGAGATTATCTTTGGCAATCAAACAAAGGGATCGCCCGGCTGGTTGATGCAGACTTTTTGCGAGTCTGCTTTTACCTTTCAGATCACCGTCGACCCGTTTGCCACACAAGATTTCATCGCCCTGCCAAGTGCGGCAAATCCGACGATTTCAATGGTGCCCGGTGATCCGGTCAATTGGAAGGCTGTTTTGCCAACATTGCGCCGCCCCGCCGAGGCGTTTCGGCTGTCGATAAAGGGTGATGATTGCTGGGGCAATCCGTCCAACCGGCTTGGTGGCCAGATCAGGCTGAAAAGCAATATGCCTGTAAACGGTTTGCCTGTTGTGGTTGATCTCAAGGCGGGCGATTTTGCGGCAGTTATTGAAGACCTGTCAGTCGATGCTGAGGGGGTTTTGCATATCAGCGTGCTCAATGAACAGGATGCGGTGATTGCGACGACAAACCCGCTTGTAATCCGCAAGGCTGAATGGGCGCATTTCTGGAGTGACATGCACGCCCAAAGCGGCGAGACAATTGGGGTTGGCACTGCGCGTGAGTATTTTGACTTTGCCCGCAATAAGGCGTTTCTTGATATCGCAGGCCATCAGGGAAATGATTTTCAGATAACCGATGCGTTCTGGCAGCATCTAAATGAATTGACCGCCGAATATAATGAAGATGGCCGCTTTATGACCTTGCCCGGTTATGAATGGTCGGGCAATACCGGCCTTGGCGGTGATCACAATGTCTGGTTTCGCAGCGAAGGTCGGCCAATTTACCGGTCTAGCCGTGCGCTGATAAGTGATCGCACCCATCCTGAAAATGACGTGTTATCAACGCCTGATCTGATCGAAAAGCTGCAGGGTGAAGACGCCATTGTTGTTGCTCATGTCGGTGGACGCTATGCCGATATCAAATATGCGCATGATGCGAAACTAGAGCCATCAGTCGAGGTGCATTCGTCTTGGGGAACCTTTGAATGGATTCTTCGTGATGCGTTCGAGTCCGGCTATCGGGTTGGCATCGTCGGATCAAGTGATGGCCATAAGGGCCGGCCGGGTGCCGAATATCCGGGCGATAGCCAATTTGGCTCATATGGCGGGCTGACCTGTCATCTGTTGCCTAAACTGGATCGTGATACCTTCTTTGGCGCTTTTCGCAATCGCCGTCATTACGCAACAACCGGTGCGCGGATCTATATGAATGTGACAGCACGCGCCGGCGATCAGCATTTGCAAATTGGCGATATCGCCACCAGTGATGCGGATAAGCTTAACCTTGAATTTGAGATTATCGGGACAGCGCCACTCGAGCGTGTAGATATATTCAATGGTCTGGATCTGGTGCGCACAATCCGTCCATGGAACGATCAAAGTCCGCTTAGCCGGTTGCGTGTTACCTGCGCCGGACAGCATTATCGTGGCCGTGGCCGGCTGGTCAAATGGGACGCCTCGACGGCGTTCAGCGCCGGAACGGTTAAGCGCATAAATGCGGTGAATTTCTGGAATCCGAACCGGCAGCCGCAGCAGGTTTCTGCCACAAGGGTTGAGTGGAAAACCGTCACCACAGGCGGCGCATCATCGGTGGATTTCTGGCTTGATGATGCGGCGCTGGCAGGCATGGTCAAGGTGCAAACCAATTTCGAATCCCTCGAGGCATCGGTGGCTGACATTGACCAGAACGGTATTTCCGTCGATTGCGGCGGTATGGATATCCGCCTGCATATTGAGCGGTTGCCTGATGTGCTGGACAGCTACACGCTATCTGGTGAGCAGTCGTTCAGCCTTGAAAGCGGCACTGAACAGCGGCTTTATCTGCGTGTTACCCAAGAAGATGGTCATCAGGCATGGAGTAGCCCGATTTATGTTCAAAAGGCCAAATAATGTCTCAGCCCAGAATAATGCCGTAAAGGCCCGCTTCATAAGTCAAAAGAGCGTCATAGTTTAAAAGAGGAACAGTTAATGAAACCGGTTAGCATTCAGGCGCTTGAGGTCTTTGTTGTTGCAATGCCATTGGTTGGGGTTTTTTCCAGTGGTGGAAAATCCAAAAATGTCACCAAAGGCGTGGTGGTCAGAATGACTGCATCTGACGGGTCGTATGGGATTAGCAGTGTTGATCCGTCAACGCGGGCGGTATTTCCTGACCGCGCCGAGGATATTGCGGCAACGATTACGCAGAAAATCAAACCGCTTGTGCTGGGGCAGTCAGCCACAAATATAAATCGGCTGTCGGATATGATCGGCGCGGTGGCGGATGTGCAAATTGGTGCTAGAGCCGCAGTTGAAATGGCTGCGGTTGAACTGGCCTGTCGGCGCTTGGGCATTTCTTTATGTGACTATCTTGGCGGAGCGGTGGCGGGTGAGGTTGTGTTTAATGGATGGGTCGGTGAATTACCAGCTGATGAAGCGGCGTTGGATGCAGCGCGCTGGGCAAAAGCGGGTTTCAAATCGCTGAAAATTAAAATTGGCGGCGATGTTGAT
Source organism: Alphaproteobacteria bacterium LSUCC0396 (assembly GCA_041228345.1). Lineage (NCBI taxonomy): Bacteria > Pseudomonadati > Pseudomonadota > Alphaproteobacteria > Alphaproteobacteria bacterium LSUCC0396. The sequence continues at coordinate 1,959,395 of CP166131.1, forward strand.
GCCGATATCCAGCGGGTCGAGGCGGTACGCGCTGCGGTTGGCGCGGATATGCAGTTGCGCATGGATGCGAATGAGCAATATAGCGTGAAGGATGCGATCAAATTATGCGCCGCGGTTCGTCAATGTGATCTGCAGCTGTTTGAGCAGCCGGTTCCGCGCGACGATCTGGCTGGATTGGCTGAAGTTAGGCGCGTTGGCGGGATCAGCATCATGGCGGATGAAGCGATTAGTGATCATGCCAGCCTGTTAAAAGTGATCGAGGCTGACTGCGCCGATTTGGTGAAATTTGGCATTGCACAGGCTGGCGGCATCATGCCGGCAGTGCAGATGATGGCAACGGCCGAGGCGGCTGGCCTAAAGGTCGTTATGGGGCATGGATTTGGTCTCGATATGAGCACGATGGCCGAAATTATGGTTGGCGCATCATCCAGCAATATTCTGCCTGGTCTTGAGTGTGTTGGGCCGCTAAAGGTCAAGGATACTGTTGCTAAAACCCGGCTTGATATCAGTGCAGGCAGCTTTCAAGTGCCGGACGGGGCAGGCCTGACGATTGATCTGGATGAGGAGAAGCTGGCGCTCTATACGGTAGGGTGATTTGCCCTCCCCCCCCGTAATTTCATCGCGCCCAGCTTGTGACCCGAAATCATATGGCCCGAAATCGTATTACCAGTTACCGGGATGATGCTGATAAGATTGGCGGCGGTAGGTCTATTTAAGGGCTATCCAAATAAAGTTCAGGCCGCCACCCAAGGTCACGATATCGACCAGAAGAGTATGCGCGTTTACTTTCAGCTTTTTCAGGATTTTCCGGCCGAGGATATTGCCTGGTATTGTTGCAAGGCCCCCTAACAATCCGATCATCAGCAAATCCATGTCAATCAGCCCAAGGCTGCTGAAGCTGGCAACCCGCGCTACATTGGTAAAGGAGGCAATCACCGCCAAAGTGGCCACAAAATTAACCGGTGTCAGGCCAAAGCCAAGCATAAAGGGTATCAACAGCATGCCGGGGCCAACCGCCGACCCGCACAGAAAACCAAAGAGCCCGCCGACACTGCTTAGCACCAGCGGTGAGGTTTTGATTTCGCGTGATTTAGCCCAGCGCCGGATCGGGATCGAAGATAAAATCACCACCCCCAAAAACAGCGAAATCATTCTTGGTTCAAGCACCGAATAGAAGTAGCTACCCAGAAACACCATCGGGGTTGCCGGAATGGCAATATGCAAAAATGCGCGTTTGTGAAAATCGGCCCGGTTAATCCATGAGCGTGAAAAATTGCTGATCAGCAGCATTACGCTCAGCATCGGCAAAAGCGACTTCATGCCGATTACCGGCGCCAGAAATACGGCTGGCAAAAACCCGCCACCAACGCCAATAAAGCTATTGATTGCGGCCGTCACAAAGGCGACGCACATCACATATGCGAGTTCAAAACTGTCCAAATTTAGGGCTGGCCTTTCACGGCGAAAAACGGCGATAAAAGAGTATAATTATGCGGGGATAAGCAGGAATTAAGCAGGATTATAGGCTCTTATTTTTTTGCAGGAAGGCCAGTATCAGGATCCAGCTTTGACTCAGGCTTGAGGTTTTCTTGGGTTTGACCAGCTGAAATGCGGCCGTTTTCCAGATAGTCACCGGTGGCGGCGCGCCTGCCAGCATCGTCCCATATCTGGTGCCATGCGCCAAGTGAATAGCCATGCCATGGCATTTTCACATTTACCGGCGGCAAGCCCAATTCGTCCCAGATGTCTTTCGCGCGTTCCATATATTCCTTGCTTGGTAGTGCCAGTGGCGGCATTGGCGATTTCATTGTCGCATCAATCAGCACGCTGGAATCTTCCTCGCCATCATGCTCGCGCTTGGGCCCATGACCTTGGCCGCGATGCAGCAAGGTTTGCATATCTTCGGACGGGTTGGTGCGATATGACATCGCCCAGAAAAGGGCGTCGGCATTATCAACATCAATATCTTCATTCACGGCAATACAGATTTTGCTGCAATCCCCTTTGAAAAACGCTGCGCTATAAAGGGCGCGCCATATTTCGGTGCGGGGCATCTTGGCGTCACAGGTGATAACAGTCACACGAAGCAGGCCGGTCAATGGTTCGTGAAGCGATACTTTCTTCACGCCCTTAATGTTGTTTTCGTCACGTAGATGACGCAGGAACAATGGTTCATAGGCCACCCGTTTGATCACGCTGGACTCGCTTGGTGCGACTTGCGAGATATAGGAGGGCACGACCGCCTTTTTGCGGCGGGTAATCGTGGTAATGCGCATTGGCATATTATATTCTTCCAGCGCGATGTGCCCATGTGACTCGCCGAACGGGCCTTCAGGTTCGACTTTGGTTGTGTCGATAAAGCCCTCGATCACAATCTCGGCTTCGGCGGGGACGACCAGATCGACGCTTTTTGCTGTGGTCACATTGATCGGCGCACCGGCAAGCCCGCCAGCAACGGTAAATTCATCAACCCCAAGCGGCAGTTTCTGCGGCCCCATAAAAGCCACATAAGGCGGGCAGCCAAGTACAATTGCCACAGGCATTTCGGTAATGCCCATCTGCTGGCATTTCTGATAATGCTGGTAACCGCCGGCCCCACCAACCCTTGTTGCCATTCTGACAACTAACCGGTCAGGCGCCTTTAAGGCACAGCGATAGGTGCCCATATTTTGCACACCAGTTTCCGGATCTTTGGTAATGACATTGCCAGCGCTTAACGTCGGGGCGCTGTCGAAACCAGGCGTTGAAACCGGAATCGGCAGCGCATCAAGACCGTGCCCCGGCTGGCTTAGGCTATCACCATCTTCGATGATTTCATGGCACGGCGCATCATCAATGAATTGCGGGTCAATCGGGTTTGAAATGGCATTGTCCCATTTCGCCTGAATCTCGTCTACCGAGCTGCCCATGCCAACGCTATAGATGCTGCGATTGGCGGCCAGACCGCCAACCAAAACCGGTATGTCGAACTTGCGCCCCTTGCCATCAACAACATTGGTAAACAAGAACGCCTTGCGATCTTCTTCCTTCATGCCGCCAATAAATTGCCACCTTACCAATGCGTGCATTTCACTGTCTTTGTCGATTTGACGATCAACCTCGATGAGGAGGTTACGCTCTTTCAACGCGGCAATATGCTGCTGAAGATCATTATAGGCTGGTGTCGTGGTCATTTTGTGCTCCAAAGCATGGTCAGTTTGGCAAGTTATTACCGGTTTCGTCATCACGGCGGATCACGGCAGATGTAGCTATGCTGGCGACGTCGATGGTTTCAAGTTTCCATAATTTTTTCAAAAGCGCGTTGGTCGAAATGCTGCCAAGAATTGGCGAGGTTAGTTCGATGAATTTTGCGTTCAATTCATCATCTGATAGCGGCAGATCGGGATCGCCTTTTCGGGTGGGTTGATAATGAGAAACTGTCCTGCCATCACGCGTCATGATGGAGATACGCGCCGCCCGACGCGATGGAAATTCGGCGTCAATTTCCGGATCAAGGCTGACCTGAATATGGGGCAGCATCGCCCGAATAGCCGGATCACGCATCCGGTCTGGAGCAAAAGCCTCGATGCGGACACTGCCATAATGCGCGGCGTGCGCCACCACATATTGCATTGAAAATTTGCCCTCTTGTGGGGTTTGCGGATCAACTCTATCGGTAATCGAAACCGCCGGACCATAGGTTGCGATGGCGATATCCGCAATATCACCGGCGCTGATCTGCTCGGCTTTCATCACCGCCAATAACCCGTCAATGGCGGCAAAGGTGTGACCGCAACAACCATGGTTTTTAAAAGTAATCATTTCTATATTATAGGTATCGCCAAGGCCTGATGTGGCTTTATCCCAATCGGCAGTGCCGCTCATCGCGGCGCCCATTCCAGCTGGCCCCTCAAGCACATCAAGCGCCCCCGTCACCCCTTTGCTGGCAGCAATCGCAGCCATTACCCCGGTTTCGGCGGCATGGCCGGCGTGAAGCGGTTTGCTCATCCCGTCAGAACGAAACGCCTGCTGCAATCCGGCGGCAAGCGTTGCCGAAGTTGCCAAAGCATGGGCTGTCTGATCTCGGTTCAGGCGCAACAGCACCGCCGCCGCAGCGGCAGCACCAAAGGTGGCAATCGTCGCCGTTGTGTGCCAATAACGATAATGGTCACGGCCCATCGCAGCACTGATCCGGCTGCTAACTTCATAACCGGCGATAACGCTACGCAGCAAGGCATCGCCGGATAAGGTATGTTTTTGCGCCACGGCAAGCGCAGCTGCAATTGTCGCACAGCCCGGATGCAGTCCGCCATCGCGGAAAATATCGTCAAATTCTGAGGTATGAGCGCTAGCCCCATTCAAAAAGGCCGCAACTTTGACTGTCGAATGATCACTAGTCGGAAAGATGATTGCGTGCTGCGGATCACCACTGTCAAGGAAGGCGGCACGCAGCATCGGATTAGGGGCCTGAACAGCACCTGGATACATTGCGGCAAACCAGTCGATCACAGCGCGTTTGGCGTGATGGATCGTGCGCGGTGGAAGGGTACGGGTTTGTTCCTGCACAATATAATCGGCGATTTTTTTTATAAGAACCATGTTGGCACCAAGGGGGAATATGCTCGCGAAGTGACTAGCATTGTTTCAACAGACGGGCAGTGCTGCAAGGTCAAAATAGCCTGTCTTTGAATAAATCTTTCCTATGGCAAGCGTAATTAAATCTGCCGCATGACAAGGGCATTTTTTTACCTTATTCTTTTTGATGAATATATGATCTATTCGCCGCGTTTCATGCCTTTGCAAAGGCTTTTGCTGGCGGTCCAACCCTATAAATCACCGAGGCAAACCCCTGATGACAAGCATACAACCCCTGATTGATGTCGCCCGTGATGGCAAGGTGGCGACGGTTATATTAAACCGGCCAGAAAAGCGAAATGCGATCAATGATGCGATGCGAAATGCCCTGATCGATTCGCTTAACGAGGTGAACGCCGATGACGAGGTTGGCGCAGTTGTCCTCACTGGTGCGGGGCGTGGGTTTTGCGCTGGCGGCGATATTGGTGGGATGCGTGAACGGTTGGAGGCGCCGCGCGGCAAGGTTGGATTTAACGGTTGGAAGCGGCAAAAACAGACGCATCGTCTGATTTCCACGATCTATCATATGGACAAGCCAGTGATTGCCGCGGTTAATGGTGCCGCGTCGGGCTTGGGCTGTGATCTTGCGCTGGCGTGTGATTTTATTGTTGCAGGGCCGGCGGCAAGCTTCTCGATGACCTATCTGAAACGCGGCTTAATTCCTGATGGCGGCGGGCTGTATTTCCTGCCGCGCCGTGTTGGAACAACAGTTGCCAAAGAACTGATCTTCAGTGCCCGTACCGTCGCTGCTGACGAGGCGGCAATGATTGGCCTTGCCGATCGGTTGGCCGATGCCGAGACATTGCTGGATGAGGCACGCAACTGGGCACAAAGCCTGTGCTTTGGACCGCCAAGCGCTGTGGCCTTGTCAAAATCAATCGTCAATCGGTCAGTTGATTTAACGCTCGAAACCGTGTTTGCGCTGGGTTCTGAGGCGCAGTCAATCTGTTATGCCAGTGATGAGCATCATGAGGCGGTAACAGCGTTTCTTGACAAAAAGAGCCGCTAGCATGACCGATCCAATGGCAGATGCGTTTGACGGGTTGCTTGTTGTGGAATTTGCCCAAGGGGTGGCTGCACCCTATTGCGGGCTGCTTTTAGGTCGCAACGGCGCCAGTGTTATCAAGGTAGAGCCGCAAGGTAGTGGCGACTGGTGCCGCTCACTTGGTCTTCGCAAAGGCGATTTTTCGGCTGAATCAATCGTCTTGAACCGCGGTAAAAAGAGCCTTGCCCTCGATATGAAAAGCCCTGATGGCCGTGCTGCGGCGTTCAAGCTGGCGGCAAAGGCGGATGTCATTATTGAAAATTACCGGCCTAATGTGACAAAGCGACTGGGCATTGATTATGCGGCTGTGGCGGCGGTTAACCCAAATGTTGTTTATGCATCGGTTACCGGATTTGGACCGACGGGCCCGAAAAGCCGTATGCCGGCGACTGATACCGTGATGCAGGGCTATACCGGCCTGATGAGCATCAACCGGGATCAAGCTGGATTGCCGCGCCGGATCAATATGCTGGCGATTGATTATTCGACCGGCCTTTATCTTAGTCAGGCGGTATTTGCCGGGCTGTACCGGCGCGCAACAACTGGACGCGGTTGTCATATTCAAACAAGCCTTTTGGAAAGTGCGATGGCCTTTCAAGAGGCGCGTCTTGTTGCACAAAAATTTGAAGGCTCGGCTGTTCAGCCGGTCGGCGCACCCGTTGGCACCTTTGCCACAGCGGATGGTTATCTTAGTTTAAATGCGCGCCGTGATCCGCATTTTACCGCCCTGTGCCAGCATTTGGGCACCAATGAATGGCTGGATGATCCGCGGTTTAATTCGGCCGAGGCCCGGCTTGATAACGCTGCAGAAATCAACAATCTTGTCGCGCCTCACATTATGCAAAGGCCAACGGCGCATTGGGTAGATGTGTTGTCGAAAGCCGATATACTGAATGCGCCGGTACATAATTATGATGATTTGTTTGACGATCCTCAAATTGCTGAAATCGAGGCAATTGGCTGGGTTGAGATCGAAGAGTTTGGTCAATTGCCAGCGGCACGCATCGCTGGATTGTCGCCGGCATCGTTGAGTGATCACGCGGCAATGACACCGCCGCGCCTTGGCCAAGGGGGGCGGGCTGCATTATTGGCAGCTGGATTTAGCGATGATGAAATTAGCCAGCTTGCCTCTAGCGGGGCGGCTGTTTTTAATGATGATGAGGATACCTAGATGGATTTCGAACTCACCCAAGATCAGCAGATTTTCTATGATACGGTCCGGCGCTTTGCCGCTGCTGAACTGGCGGATGGTGCGGTTGACCGGGCCAATAGCGACGGCTATCCATGGGATATTGCCGCCCGGTTTGCCGAGATGGGACTTCTTGGGATTACCATTCCCGAAGCCAAGGGCGGTATCGGCGGCAGTCTAAGCGATGCGGTGTTGGCGATTCAGGCGGTTGCTGAATTTTGTCCGCGCAGTGCTGATGTGGTGCAGGCTGGCAATTTCGGTGCAATCCGCACATTCGCCGAATATGCTAGTGATGATCAACTGGCACGCTTCCTGCCTGACCTTTTGGCCGGAAAAGGGGTGATGTCGGTTGGTATGTCCGAACCCGATGCAGGGTCATCTGTTACCGAACTGAAAACATCTGCAACGCCTGACGGGGATGATTTCTTAATCAATGGTAGCAAGGTTTTTGGGACGAATAGCGGTGAGGCAGACTTGTTCCTGATCTATTTGCGGTTTGGCCCGGGTACCGAGGGTATCGGGTCGGCGATCATTGAAAAGGGCACCCCAGGTTTTACTATTGGCCCGGGCTATCGCTATATGAATGGCGAGGCATGGTCGCCGCTTTATTTTGACAATTGCCGGATACCAAAGGCGAATATCCTGCTTGGCCCGGGGGGATTCAAAAAGCAGATATCCGGCTTTAACATTGAACGGCTCGGCAATGCCGCGCGTGCCGTGGCGGTTGGGCGCAAAGCATTTAGCGAGGCGCGTGATCATGCCAAAACGCGCCAACAATTTGGCCGTGATATTTGCGAATTTCAGGGGATACAGTGGAAATTCGCCGAAATGGAAATGCGGCTTGAGGCTGCACAGCTATTGCTGATGCGGGCAGTAACGCGGGCTGATAATGGCCTGCCATCGGCGCATGATTCGGCTGTGGCAAAACTGGCATGTAACGAGGCTGGCTTCTTTGCCGCAAATGAGGCGTTGCAGGTGATGGGTGCGCTGGGCTTTAGTGACGACAGCATCGTGCAATATTGCATGCGGCGGACACGCGGCTGGATGATTGCTGGCGGGTCAACAGAAATTCTGAAAAACCGGATTGCCGAGGGTGTTTTTGAACGGCGTTTCCAGCAGCGCCCGCCAAAGCCGCCAAAAATTGATGGCTGATCATGCGCGATATTAAGGGCAATATTATGGGTGATTTTGCGGATGAGGCTGGGCATGATTTAGGGTGCGCGCTTGTTGCGCCAAAATCAATTGCGCTCATTGGTGTATCGGGTGATGCAAAAAAACTGTCGGCGCGGCCGTTGCAATTCTGCCAGCAACATGGGTTTGCCGGTAAAATTTATATCGTCAACCCGCGCCGTGACGAGGTGCTTGGCATCAAGGCTTATCCGTCGGTCTCGGCAATCCCTGAAAAGATAGATCACGCCTATATTCTGCTTGGCACTGAACTGGTTGAGGCGGCGCTGGATGATTGTATCGCCGCCGGTGTGCAGATTGTCTCGGTGCTGGCCGACGGGTTTGCCGAGGCCGGCAGCGAGGGGCAAGCACGCCAAGCGCGGCTTGTGGAAAAGGCGAATGCCGCCAAGCTGATGCTGATCGGGCCAAATTCGATGGGCGTGGTAAACACTAATAATGGCTTCGTCTGCACCACCAATGCGGCCTTTAAAATCGACGATTTACCGCGCGGGCGGCTGGCGGTTCTATCGCATAGTGGCAGTCTGATTGGCACGCTTGTTTCGCGGGGGCAGGCACGAAATATCGGCTTTGCCGCGCTGGTCTCGCTTGGTAATGAGGCGCAGGTTTGTGTTGGCAGGCTTGGCCTGACCTTGGTTGATGATGAAGATATCGACGGGTTTGTCTTGTTTCTGGAAACCATGCGCAATCCGCAGATATTCGCTGAATTTGCCCAAGCAGCCAAACGGCTTGGCAAGCCGGTAGTGGCCTATATGCTTGGAAAATCGACCGATGGTCAGGCCTTGTCGGTTTCGCATACTGGTGCCATGACTGGTGAGGCGGCGGCGGTTCGGGCGTTTCTAGCACAGCATTCGGTGGCCGAGGTTCGCCAGTTTGATGCGCTGTTTGAGGCGCCGGCATTATTGATGAAAAAGTCCCAATTGGGATCGCGTCCACGCCGTGCAACCGTTGTCACGACAACTGGCGGCGGTGGGGCGATGCTGGTTGACCAGCTCAGCCTCCGCGGTGTCGAGTTGACCGGATTAAGCCCGGCTTCGAAAGCGTTTTTTACGTCGCAGAACATTCCAAGTGGCAGTGGCAAACTTGTCGATGTTACGCTCGCCGGTGCCCAGTATGATATTATGAAAAAGGCCATCACTCAATTGATCAATGATCCCGAAACCGGGATTGTTGTGGTGGCGATTGGCTCGTCGGCGCAGTTTAATCCCGAACTGGCGGTAAAGCCCATTATTGATGCGGTTGCTGAAAATCCGGCAGCGGCACCGGTGGCGGCCTTTCCGTTGCCGGTTGCAGTCACCTCAATGACGATGCTGGAGGCGGCTGGAATTCCATGCTTTGGCAGTGTCGAGAGCTGTGCCGACAGCATTGGACTATTGCTGTGTGATGATGTGGAAACCGATCAAGATGATCATGGTGATGAACGTCATATTGGCACAAAGGCGGATGATCATCTGGCCATAGGGCAGCAGCTAGAGACAATGATTTCGACTGCCAAAATCGGTGATGCCGGGGGGCTGTTGAATGAGGTTGATGGGTGCCGGCTTTTTGCCGCGCTTGGTATCGAGGGGCCGCGGCATTTATTTTTACCGGCCGGTGATGACGCAGCGTTTAAAGCATCGGCCATGGTGGCTGAAACAGGGTTAGAATTCCCGCTGGTTGCTAAACTGGTCTCGGCGGATTTGCCGCATAAATCTGATTATGGTGCGGTGGTTCTGTCGATTGAATCTGAGGCGGCGCTTGAGGCGGCGATTGCCGAGATGCAGCGTGCGGTAAAAATTCATGCGCCAACGGCAAATATTGATGGGGTGCTGGTTCAAGAAATGGCCCTCGGGCTTGGCGAGGCGCTGGTTGGGTTGCGGCATGATAATCTGGTTGGGCCGTTCATTACCGTTGGCGCCGGCGGTATTTTTGCCGAGATTTACCAAGATGTAACTATACGCCCCGCACCGGTCAGTCTTGCAACCGCGCATAAGATGATTGCCGAGGTGAAGGGCTTTGCCGCCCTTCGTGGTTATCGCGGAAAACCTAAAGGCGATCTTGACGCATTGGCTAGGTTGATAACAAACCTATCAAGGCTGGCTGGTAGTGACCGGATTGCCGAGGCCGAGATTAATCCGGTATTGGTGCGATCTGATGGCGTTCTGATGCTTGATGCGCTGGTCCGGATAGGCCCGAAAAATGGTGCCGGCGGAGACACTATATGAGTGCCGATGCCATGCCGCTTGCGGGGTTGCGCGTGCTTGATTTCGGCCACACGGTTATGGGGCCAACCGCCGGATTGATCCTTGCTGATCTTGGCGCTGAGGTGATCCGGATTGAGCCTGTTGCCGGTGATCCGACACGGCGGTTAAAGGGCTTTGGTACCGGTTACTTTCCCTTTTTTAACCGTAATAAGCAAAGTGTGGCACTTAATCTGAAAGATCCGCGCGGCCTTGGGATCGTCAAACGGCTTTTGACTAAAACTGACGTGCTGATTGAAAATTTTGCCCCCGGAACGATGACACGGCTGGGGCTTGATTACGGTCAAATAGGCGCAGATTACCCGCGTCTGATCTATCTGTCGTTAAAGGGATTTTTGCCGGGCCTTTATGAAAACCGGATTGCGCTTGATGAGGTTGTGCAAATGATGAGTGGGCTGGCCTATATGACTGGGCCGCCCGGTCAGCCATTGCGCGCGGGTGCGTCCGTTGTCGATATTATGGGCGGTACATTTGGTGTTGTTGCGGTTCAGGCAGCATTGATAGAACGGCAAAAAACCGGCCAAGGGCAATTGGTTAAATCGGCATTGTTTGAAAGCGCGATGTTCCTGATGGGCCAGCATCTTGCCTATGCCGCCCAGTCGGATGAGCCGGTGCCGCCGATGCCGGCACGGGTATCTGCATGGGCGATTTATGATCAATTCCGCACCAAGGATGATCACATGGTGTTTCTTGGCATCACCTCGGATAAGCATTGGCTCAGATTTTGTAATATTTTTGGCTGTGATGATCTAAGTGCTGATGCAACGCTGGCAACCAATAATCAGCGTATCGAGGCGCGCGCGCGTCTGTTGCCACGGCTGGCGGCGACGATCGCCGGTCTGGATCTGGCGGCGGTGACCGAAAAAGCGATTGCGGCTGATCTGCCATTTGCGCCGATCGCGCGGCCCGAAGCGCTGTTCAACGATCCGCACCTAAATGACGGTGGTTACCTTCTTGAAACGATCATGCCCAATGGGGAAAAAGGCCGGCTGCCAAACCTGCCGATAAGCCTTGATGGGCGCATTGGCAATCTAACGCGTAATCCGCCGGTCATTGGCGCTGATACTGCCCCATGTCTTGAAAGCCTTGGGTTTTCAGCCGCCCAGATCAAGGAATTATATGCTGACGGTATCATTGGTCTTGCCGATGATGCAATTGAGGCAGAAACCAACGCATAGCGGCAAAGGAGTGAAGGCCATGACGGATGTAGCAGATTGGTGGCAAACCGATATTATTGATATGGCGCCGGGTCAAATTCGGCTGCGGGGGTTTCCGATTGAGGATTTGATCGGCAATATCGGCTTTGCTGAAGTGGTCTGGCTGATGACCCGTGGCACGCGGCCTGATAAATCACAGGCGGCCTTGCTTGAGGCGGCGCTGGTGTCAGCGGTTGATCATGGCCCACAAGCGCCCTCAATTGCTGCGGCGCGGATGGCGGTTAGCTGCGGCCTGTCGCTTAATAATGCGATGGCGAACGCGATCAATATGCTAGGCGATGTTCATGGCGGTGCCGGCGAGCAGGCCATGCAATTCTTCCATGATGTCAAAGCACAGGCGGTGGAGATGCCGCTAGAAACGGCGATCAAGACTGTCTATCAGGCGAATAATCGTCTTGTTCCGGGATTTGGTCACCGCTTTCATAAGAACGCTGACCCTCGATCGTTGCGGTTGATGACGCTGCTTGAGGCGGCGGTTGCAGCAAACATCTGCGATGGTGGCTTTGCCGAAATTGCGGTGGGGGTTGAACGGTTTCTAGCCGATTTAAAAGGCAAGCCAATTCCGATGAATGTTGATGGTGTGACCGCGGTAATTTATGCCGAGCTTGGGTTTGAGCCTGCATTGGCGCGCGGCCTTTTCTGTCTGTCAAGATCGGTTGGGGCACTTGCGCATGCGCATGAGCAAGCTGGCCGCAAAGAGAGGAATAAAGGCCCAACACCACCGCATTACCGCTGGACTTATGGTGGCGCGAACCCAATTAAATAACACGATTGTTTATTATCAAATTAAGCCACTAGTCTAATCTGCGGAAGCATCGGCATTACTGAGAAAATAACTCAGACTTTTGGTAATTTCCGTTTCGTCTTGATTTATCTTCATTTCTTTTTGGCTCTCCCGAAGGCGAAGGCGATGAGCATAGCCCTCTGGGAGGTAGGCAAACGGATCTTGTAACCCTAATGCCTTTGCTGAGTGGGAGGGCCAGTCAGCATTCCACAAAAGTTCGCGTGCTAAAGCTATCAAATCAGCATCGCCTGCTTGCAATATTTCTTCGGCTTGTTTTGGTTCTGTTATACCGCCAACAGCAACAGTTTTGATTCCAACTGCTGATCTTATGCGTTTTGAAAACTCGACCTGATAGGCTGGTATGCGTGGCACCATGGGCATCTCGCTGTCGCCCATCACTCCTCCAGAAGATACATCAATCATATCAATCTCAACTGCTTTGAGTGCTGCAGCTAGCTGGATTGACTCAAAAAGTGACCAGCTACCCCCTTTGCCATCAACAGCAGAAAGCCTGAAAAAAACAGGTTTATCTTGAGGCCAAACTTCTCTGACAGCCACAGCAACCTCGACGGCAAGCCTCATTCTGTTCTCAAGGCTTCCACCATAAGCGTCCTCTCTTTGGTTTGAGGTTGATGAGAGAAATTGATGTATCAGGTAGCCGTGCGCGCCATGAATCTCAACAATTTCATAACCGGAGTCGATGCTCATTTTAGCAGCTGTGCGAAAAGAGCTGATCACCTTTTTTATGTCATCAAGATCCATTTCTTTTGGGAAAATAGGACGAGGGGGACAGTTATGTGCCGTAGGGGCCATGACTTGCCAGGGAGCTTTCCCATACTTGGCGTCCTCGAGTTCGAGTGGCCGCCAGCCTTCGATAGCACCATGGCAGGACCCTTTACGGCCAGAGTGCCCCAATTGAATAGCGGGCACTGCTCCATTTTTCTTTATAACATTAGTAAGGCGACGATACGCACCTACATGCTTTGTGTCATACATGCCTGCGCAAGAGTATGTTTTGCGGCCATTCGGTTCGACCGCAGTCTCTTCGCCAAAAACAATGCCACAGCCTCCGATAGCAAGGCGGCCTAAATGCATTAGGTGCCAGTCATTAGGGCCGCCACCTTCTGACAAATATTGACACATTGGAGATGCCATTATTCTATTGCGTATTTCGAGACCACGCAATTTTATTGGAGTGAATAGCAAGGGAAGTGAGGAGTGAGCTGTTGTTGTCATGATAATAGACTTGATTTTCGATTGGCCAAATAATTAATAAGAAAAACAAAATTGGTGCTGCACTATAGCAACATAAATATTTTTACGAGGATATCTTCGCTGGTCAACCGGCTCAAGGCAACAGTATAATTTACCCCTAAACAGGAAAGCTTTATCATATTCCCGCGTCAGTGGTATCAGTTGTCAGCAATCCCTATACGGAGATATAACAATGAAAGAGCTTGCACCTCTTGCCGGCCATCAGGCCGCACGGATTGAGGTTCGCGATTCACCGTTGCATGGGCTTGGCGTCTTTGCGTGTGTCGATTTGCCAAAAGGTAGCCTGATCGAACGCTGTTTCTATTTGGTAATCGATGACGATGATTTACATGAAATCAACCGGCTGAATGATTACCTTTTTACCAGCCCTGATGTGAAAAGCGATTATCTTTGCGTGCTGGGGTGCGGGATGATCTATAATCATGGCTCACCGGCAAATGCAGAATGGCAAATTGCCGATGTTGACAACCGGTTTATCGAATTCACAGCGCTTGCCGACATCAGGGCTGGTGATGAAATTCTTCATGATTACGGCGAGGAATATTGGGCTAGCCGCGCATAGACAGCGTTAAAAAGGGTTCTCGTCAAGTCGCACCACCAAGCCATCTTTTCCAGCCAGTGCCGGATATTTTTTCATTACCTTTGGGTCATGGCCGGGAATAATGTGATCGAGACTTGGTGCAACCTTTTTCAGTCGGTCAAAACTTTCCATCATTTCGCCAACGTGAAAGGCGATGGTAAAAGGCCGATAGCTCTCCATATGTTCATAATAATGGCTGGCATCCGAGGCTAGAACTACCCAGCCGCGCTTGGTGTGAACCGACACAAATTGCAGCCCGGCGGAATGGCCGCCAGTGCGGTGCAGCCGCAGTCCTGTGGAAACCTCACCGTCGCCATCATAGAATGTAACTTTTTGCGCGTAATTAAGGCGCACGATCCCGCATACATCATCCAGCTCAAACGCGTGTTGCAATTGCGGATAGCGCATGTAGCGGCCAGTTGCATATTGCAGCTCTTGTTCCTGAAGATGAAACTGTGCCCCGGGAAACCGGTCGAAATGGCCCGAGTGATCATAATGAAGATGGGTTAAAATAACATCATCAACAGCATCGGCTTGAATGCCAAGCGCGTCTAAAGTCTTGATCGGGCACTGGATGAATTGCCGGTTACGCTTGGTCGCCATATCGGCGGTAAAGCCTGTATCAATCACCACAATATGATTTTCAGATTTTGCCAGCCAGATAAAATAATCCATCGGCATCGGGCCATCATGTGGATCGCCGCCAATAAAATGCTCGCTTCTGACGGCGTCACGGGTGGCATAACGAATGGCATAAAGCTCATAGACGGGAAGATCAGGTAAGGTGAGGTTTGACATAAACATTCATCCAGTTACAGCGATAAGAGATAAACGAGGTTTTAAGTGTGCCGTTACCATCACCAATCGCAACAAAAAAATATCCAGAGGCGGTCAGTAGCGCCGGTCAGTAAAGTGGTAAAAACCGAGAGGCAAAGGGATTAAAACCGCAGCAAAAATGGGGTTTGATTTCCGCTAGATTTTCGCCGGCAATCGCGTATTGTCATAGAAATGCGGACGTCACGCGCTGGCAGAATGTGTCGGCCAATCCATGGTGGGGCAGCAAAGGGATGCGATCAAATGAGCCTAACAAGCGCACATTGGGGTACCTATCACGCTCATGTAAAGGACGGCCGATTGACCGGCCTCAGCCATTTCGCTGAAGATTCCGATCCGACTGAGATTGGAAAGGGTATCGTTGACGTTATTGATCATGAATCGCGCATCATTGGGCCAATGATCCGTAAAAGCTGGCTGGATCATGGGCCGGCAAGTCATCCCGAACGCCGCGGCCTCGATCCATTTGTTCGGGTAAGCTGGGATCAGGCAGATCAAATCGTTGCCGCCGAGCTGGACCGGGTTATCAGCGCATATGGAAATGAGGCGATCTATGCTGGTTCTTATGGCTGGGCAAGCGCCGGCCGGTTTCATCATGCGCCGGGGCAGTTACACCGATTTTTGAACAGCATTGGCGGCTATACAAAATCGGTCAACACCTACAGCTTTGCTGCCGCTGAGGTTATCGTGCCGCATGTGATTGGGCATTTCCGTGATTACATATACAATCAGACGAGCTGGAAGTCGGTGCGTGACCATGCACAGCTATTTGTCGCTTTTGGCGGGGTGCCACTGAAGAATGGGCAAATTGGGCAGGGCGGACTTGGTCGGCATATTCAGAAGGAGTCCATTCTCGCAGCGCATCAAAACGGTGTTGAATTTGTCTCAGTGTCACCGTTGCGCACGGACATGATTGATGATGTTAATGCTGAATGGATGCCGATACGCCCGAACAGTGATACAGCGCTGATGATTGGCCTGTGCCATACGCTGTTTGGTCAGGGGCTGCATGACCGCAGTTTTCTTGACCGGTATTGTGTTGGCTTTGATGCTTTTGCCGATTATCTGACCGGTGCCACTGATGGTCTGGTTAAGGATGCCGCGTGGGCGGCCGCGCTTTGCAATATTGAGGTGGAGGCGATCGAGGCGCTGGCGATTAAAATGGCGCAATCACGAACCATGTTGTCATTTAGCTGGTCACTAACCCGACAGGCGCATGGTGAACAGCCATTTTGGGCTGGCATTACGCTGGCGGCGATGCTTGGCCAGATCGGCTTGCCCGGGGGCGGATTTGGGCTTGGTTATTCGGCGGTAAATACGGTTGGTAATGATATTCAGCGGCTGCCGGTTGCGGCCATGCCGCAGGGCATAAACGGGGTTTCAAGTTTTATTCCGGTGGCGCGTATTGCTGATATGCTGCTCAATCCTGGTGATGAATTTGACTATGATGGTGTGCGTTACCGTTATCCCGATATCAAGATGATCTATTGGGCCGGTGGCAATCCTTTTCATCATCATCAGGATTTGAATAGACTTTGTGCGGGCTGGCAGAAACCAGAGACGATTATTGCGCATGAATGGTGCTGGAACGCCCTTGCCAAACACGCCGATATTGTTCTGCCTTGCACAACAACGCTGGAGCGAGACGATATTGCGATGTCGCCGATGGATAATTATTTCGTCTCGATGCAGGCGGCCATTGCACCGGTTGGTGATGCGCGTGATGATTTTGAAATTTTCCGCGGGATTGCTGCAAGGATGGGGGCTGAAGATGCCTTTACCGAAGGCCGTAATGCCGAAGATTGGCAACGCTGGCTCTATGATATGACGAAACAGGCCGCCGCCCAACAAGGCCATGAATTGCCCGGCTATGATGCGTTTCGAGACGAAGGCTGGTTCAAGCTGGAACCACCAGAAGAAGCCCATGTTATGCTGGCTGATTTTCGCGCTGACCCGATCGCCAATCCGCTGTCAACGCCAAGTGGCAAGATCGAGATCTATTCAGAAACGATCGCCGGTTTTAAATATGATGATTGCGCAGCGCACCCGTGTTGGTTTGTTCCGCCAGAGTGGCTTGGCAGCCCTGATTGCGGCACCCGACTTCACCTTCTTGGTAACCAGCCAACCGCCCGTCTGCACTCGCAACTTGATCATGGCAGTATTAGCCGCGCTTCCAAGATTGACGGACATGAGCCGGTCAAGATTAATCGCCAAGATGCAGCGGCACGTGGGATTGTAAACGGCGATATCGTGCGGCTTTATAATGATCGCGGTGCGTGTCTTTGCGGCGCGGTTGTCAGTGATGAGGTGATGCAGGGGGTGCTGATTGTCAGCACTGGCGCATGGTTTGATCCAGACCTTTCAGGAACATCTGGCCTTAGCTGCCATCACGGTAATCCGAATGTGTTGACGCCGGATATTGGCACCTCAAAGCTGGCGCAGGGACCCGCCGCACATTCATGTCTTGTTGAGGTGGAATTATGGACCGGCGGGTCGGTTACGATGACGGCGCATAAGCCGCCCGTTATTTTAGATGGCCGCAAAATATCAGGGCAGAATTCTACATGAGCTGGGTTGAATGGCGTCATCATGACATGGAAGCACAGTTTAATCCGCGCGTTGCTGTTGGGGATGAGGCGGCGCTATGTCTTGCGGCATGGGCCGACCGTTCGGCAGCGCGCCGGGCGGAGCTGACCGGCAGGTTTAATGTGGCCTATGGGGCGCATCGCCTGATGCAGTTTGACCTGCATCCAGGGGCTGCAAATCAGCCAATTATTCTGAATATCCATGGTGGGTATTGGCGTGCATTGGACAAGGCCGATATGGATCATCATATGGCAGATCTTGCCAAAAGCGGGTTTGGGCTGGTGAATATGAATTACCCGCTATGCCCTGAGGTTAGCGTGACCCAGATGATGCAGCATCTTCATGTCGGTATTGACGAGATTATCGGCACTCTGGATGCTGCAGGCCAAGATCAGCCGATCATCATGCTCGGGCATTCGGCGGGCGCGCATATCGCCCTGCATTTGTCACATCACCCGAAATTGCAGGGCAGGCTTGCCGGTATTGCGGCCTTGTCGGGAATATATGAAACCGAGCTGGTTCGAGAATTGGCGGTCAATGACGATGTGCGGCTTAGTAAGGATGAGGCCAGTAACTGGAACTGCCTGACCCATATGCCTGCGGTTGGGCCGGCCTATTATATCGCAGTTGGCGGCGGCGAGCCGTCGGGGTGGATTGATCAATCATGGATTATGGCAGATGCGTTGCGCCAGCGCGGAGATCAGGTCATGTTTCACGGATGCGGGGGCTTGCATCATTTCAATCTGGTTGATCGTCTTTGCGATGGCAGCGACCATGATGGCGCGCGGCTTCACCGCTGGATGAAAAGCCTCTATTGAGACCAACAATCTTGGTCAACGGGGGTCAATCAGGCGGTTTTGCCAAGATAGCGTGACAGAATATCAGCGCCAAGCATGGCAACGAGTTGCGCTTGACCACCGACCGATGCCGCATTGTCAGCTGACGCATTACCATCTAGGTGGCGTTTTAGAACGCCTTGCAGGATTGCGGCGAAACGGAAACATTGAAAGGCAATCAACGCCTCCCAATTTGCCGGACGATCAAGCCCAGTTTTTGCGCAGAAGGCGCTGACCAATTGCGCCTCATCAGGTATGCCAAGGCCGGTCCGGTTGATACCACCAAGCCCGCCAATCGGCCAGTCAGACTGCATCCGCAGCATTGCACACCAATAGCTAAGATCAATAAAGGCGGGCCCCAGCGTGCTAAGTTCCCAATCAATCAGCGCGGCAATTTCGGTGCGATTGCGGATCAGCAGATTATCTAGCCGGAAATCGCCATGGATAATGCAAAATCCGGGCATATCCCCGTCGAGACAGGCGGGCAATTCGGTAATCAGAAATTCCATTGCGGCGATCGTTTCGGTTTCGCTGGCACGATATTGGCGTGTCCATGTGGCGAATTGGCGGTCGATATAGCCGGTTGGTTTCCCATAGCCTTCCAGCCCTTGCGCAATCGGATCAATCGCGGCGAGTGCGGCAAGCACGTCAATTTTGGCATAAAACAGGGCGCCGCGGTCACCGGCACTATAGCTGGCTAATGCCGGATCAAACAGCGTTTCGCCATCAACTTCGCGCATGACAAAAAATTTCATACCGACCACATCTGGATCATCGCAGACGGCAATCATATCGGGTACGGGCACCGGGCTTTTCCCCAATGCCTTCATTACGCGATATTCACGGTCAACGGCATGGGCTGATTTCAGCAGCAATCCGGCGGGCTGGGTACGCAGCACAAAGCGGCCATCCGCGCCGCCAAGATCGGTTTGCAGCCGGTAGGTTGGGTTCGACTGGCCAGTGGAAAATTTATCCAAAGATAACGGCACGCCGATATCAGGTGCAGCGTCTCTCAGCCATGCAACGAGAGGCTTATAGAAAGACGGGTCACGCGCGGTATTGGGGCCGTTTTCAGGATTGGTCATGTTCTGGCTCGGGCTCAAAAGTAACGGAGTTGATAATAAACTGCCGATAGAATCACATGATGGCAGAGAAGATTGTTTTGACCATATTGGCTCAGCTAGCGTAAGTTTACTAGGCTGTTTCAGGCAATGGCGAAAAAAAGACACCACCTTCAATGACCGTTATTCAGACAAGCATAAATGAGGTCAAACCTGAACTATTGACCTTGGAGAGATAAGATGACCGGACAGCTCGACGGCAAAAGGATTTTAGTTACCGGCGCGGCGCGCGGGCTTGGGGCGGCTTTTTGTCAGACGATTGCCAAGGCTGGTGGAAGCGTGCTTGCACTCGGCCGTGATGCAGGGGCATTGGCGGCAATGATCAAGGGCCTTCCCGGTGACGGGCATGATATTGTGGTTGCTGATGTCGCGAAATCTGGACATCTATCTGGGCATCTCGCGGGTCAGCAATTTGACGGGCTGGTCAATAATGCCGGCATTGCCATGACCTCGGCGTTGCATGAAAGCGATGAAGATGAAGTCCGGCGTTTGATTGACACCAATTTACTTGGCAGCCTATGGATATTACAGGCATCGGTTCCTGCACTAAAGGCGGCTGGCGGCGGTGTGATCGTTAATATAGCCTCGGTTTTAGGTCACCGGCCTTTGCCGCATACTGGTATTTACGCGATGAGCAAGGCAGCCATCATTCAGATGACACGCGCGGCTGCATTGGAGCTGGCGCATGACAATATTCGGGTTAATGCGCTGGCGCCGGGCTATGTGGTTACTGATTTAAATCGTGACTTTCTATCAAGCGACGCCGGTGTAAAGCTGCAAAAACGCACTGCGCTTCGCCGGTTTGCATCCCCTGCCGAGTTGATGCCGGCGCTGCTTTTTCTGTTGGATCCGGCGAATAGCTATATGACCGGTGAGACCCTGACCATTGATGGCGGGATGAGTGCCAGTTTATAATATTATCGCCAAAAAAAAGAATAGGATTACGCGAATATGGATTTTTCAATTGATGCCAATTTACAGGCGGACCATGACAAGCTGCGTGCCTTTGTGCGCGACGAAATCGTGCCGCTAGAGGCTGATCGCAAAAATTATGATGCCTATGGCAATATTGATATGGCGGTGTTGCGGGCGCTTCGCAGCAAGGTCAAGGATGCTGGTTTATGGGCGCCACAAATCCCGCGTGAGCAGGGCGGGCTTGGTTATGGGCCAACCGGTATGGCGGTATTATATGAGGCAATGAATTATTCGATTTTCGGGCCGGTCGCCTTTAACTGTGCGGCGCCTGACGATGGCAATATGTATATTTTGAACATGGTTGCAACGCCCGCCCAGAAAGACCGCTGGTTAACGCCAATCATTAATGGTGATGTGCGGTCATCCTTTGCCATGACCGAGCCTGCACCGGGTGGCGGTTCTGACCCAAGCATGATCCAGACCACGGCAAAGCGGGTCAATGGTAAATGGGTGATAAATGGCCGTAAATGGTACATCACCGGCGCGGGTGAGGCAGCGCATTTTATCCTGATGGCAAAGACCGGCGATGGTGCCCGTGACGGGTTAACGGCCTTTCTGTTTCATCGTGATGATCCGGGCTGGCGCATTCAGCGCCGCATCGGCATCATGGGGCCCGAAGAACATGGTGGGCATTGTGAATTGGTGTTTGACGGTATGGAACTGGATGATGAAAGGGTGCTCATGGGCGAGGGCAAAGGCTTGAAAGTCACCCAGATCCGGCTGGGGCTAGCAAGGTTGACACATTGTATGCGCTGGCTGGGACTGGCAAAACGTGCGGTTGATATTGCCGCCGATTATGCCAGCAACCGCAGCGGTTTTGGCGTCAAGCTGATCGACCGCGAATCAATTCAGATGAAACTTGGTCAGGCGGCGATGGATATCGAGATTGGCCGGGTGATGGTAATGCGTGCTGCATGGCGGATCGAGCAGGGATCGAAGGCTCGTCAGGATATTTCAATCGCAAAAATTCACGTCTCGCAATTATTAAACCGTGTCACGAGTGATGCCATCCAGATTTGTGGTGCGCGTGGCTATTCCACCGACACGGTATTAGAGTGGATTTATCGTTATGGTCGGCAGGCGCTGCTGGTTGATGGCGCGACCGAAGTGCATCAGATGGTTATCAGCCGGTTTCTACAACAGTCCGGTGATGATTTCTGGGGCTGGGGTGTTGGCCATGATTAATGTGAACCCGGGGGGGAGTTTGAGGTATGTCTGAAGGATCACTATTCGCCGCGCTAGATATGCAAGGGGCTGATATGCAGCCGCTATCGCCGGTGCATTTTATCCAGCGCGTTGCCTATGTTTTTTCGACAAAAACGGCGATTGCCTATGGCGCACGGCGGATCACCTATGGCGAATTTGGCCAACGCTGTAAAAAGCTGGCGGCGGCACTCATCGGGTCGGGGATTAAACCGCAAACTACGGTTTCAGTACTATGCCCAAATGTGCCGGAAATGCTAGAGCTGCATTTCGCTGTACCGATGACGGGTGCCGTTCTGAACACCATCAACACCCGCCTTGACGCCAAGACAATTGCCACAATTCTTGATCATGGCGAAAGCCAGATGCTGTTTGTTGACCGTGAATATGCCGATGTCGCCGAGGCAGCATTATCGCTTTGTGGCCGCAAAATCAGGGTGATTGGCATCGACGATCCGGCAATCGAGGCTGGCCGTATGATCGGTGACACGGATTATGAGAGCTTTTTGGCAAGTGGGCTGGAGACAACGCCGCTGTTCGATTTGCAAGATGAAACGATGCCAATTTCGCTCAGCTATACCTCGGGCACGACCGGCAACCCAAAAGGCGTGGTTTACTCGCACCGGGGCGCGGCGTTGAATGCGCTTGGTAATGTTCTGGCGATGGGGCTCAGCACCAGCAGCACCTATCTTTGGACGTTGCCGCTGTTTCATTGCAATGGCTGGACGCATCCGTGGGCGGTAACGGCCGTTGGCGGCACGCATGTTTGCCTTCGCGCGATCGATCCGGCCGAGGTTTTTCGTCTGATCGAGGCCGAAAATGTAACGCATATGGCGGCCGCGCCGATTGTGTTGTCGCTGTTGATCCATGCACCCGATGAGGCAAAGCCAAAGACCGCAAAAGAGGTGCCGGTGCAGGTTGCCACAGGTGGTGCCGCACCGCCTAGCAAGGTCATTGATGATATGGAAACCATGGGGTTTAAAATCACCCATCTATATGGGTTGACCGAATCCTATGGGCCATCACTGATTTGCGAAATGCAGGCCGATTGGGAGGAGATGACGCTTGCTGCCCGTGCCCAGAAAATGGCGCGTCAAGGGGTGCCGCACGTTCTGGCTGGCGATTATCAGGTCGTTGATCCACAAACCATGCAACCGGTTCCCGCCGATGGGAAAACCATTGGTGAAATTATGCTTCGCGGCAATACCGTTATGAAGGGGTATCTGAAGAATCCCGAAGATACGGCAAAGGCGTCGGCAGGTGGCTGGTTTCACAGTGGCGATCTGGCGGTACTGCATCCAGATGGCTATGCCGAGGTAAAAGACCGGTCAAAAGATATCATCATTTCCGGCGGTGAGAATATTTCCAGCCTTGAGGTTGAAGAGGCGCTTTATCAGCATCCCGATATTATGGAAGCGGCCGTCGTTGCCCGCCCTGATGATAAATGGGGCGAGACACCATGTGCCTTTATCACGCTAAAGCCGGGTGCAGCCGAGCCGGATATGGACTCGCTGCGGGCCTTTTGTCGCCAGCATCTGGCGAGCTATAAATTGCCAAGCCATTTTGTGTTTTCTGCCCTGCCGAAAACCCAGACAGGTAAAATCCAGAAAACGGTGCTTCGCGAGCAGGCCAAGGCGGTCAAATAAGTGCCTGTTATATGTGGGCAATGATCACCGCGCGATCATCCGCAGTGACATGATCTATGCTGCTGGGGGGCGCGCCTATTTGGGAATATAGCGCTCGCCAATTGCAGGCTTGTTAACGCCAAGGCCGGGAATTTCCCAGACGCCAGCACCGGGTGGGTTTAAATCGCCACTGATATTGGCATCAATTAAATAGGGGCGGTTGCTTTTGATACCCGCCAGAATGGCGTCGCCTAGATCGCCTGGGCGGTCAATGCTAACCCCCTCAACGCCGGCCGCGCGAGCCATCGCCGCAAAATCGGGGTTATAGGGAAGGCCGGTATCCGGGTGATGGAAATCTGTTGCTAGCTCGCGGCTGTCAAGATAACCCCGTTGCAGACCGCGGATTGACCCATAGGCGTAATTGTTCCAGACCACCCAGACAACCGGAATATTATACTCGACCGCAGTTCCCAGAACATTGGCGTGCATAAAGAAGGCACCATCACCGCAAACTGAAACACATGGCCGGTCAGGGGCGGCAAGTTTGGCCCCCATTACACCGGCGACACCAAATCCCATGGGGCCAAATCCCATTGATCCGATCAATGAGTCCGGGCGGGTTGGGTTACAAAATTGCAACAGCCAATTGTGATGCACGCCGATATCGCTGACCAGAATTGCATCCTCAGGCAGTGCCTTATCAATCTCGACCGCGGCGCGTTGCGGGTTAATCGGGCTGCTATCATCAACAAACCCCGGAGCAACAAACGCGTTCCATTCGGCGCGATAACCATCAATTGCGGCCAGCCATTTGCGGCTTGCTGGTGTTGGCTCACTGCTATGGCCGCGCCGGTCAAGCTCTGCCAGAACCTGTCGCAAAAAGGTACGGACATCCGCCATCAGCCCCAACGCAACTGGATAGTTTCGGCCGATTTCTTCTGGATCAATGTCAACATGGATCAAGCGTGTGGGCGGAATCGTGAATGAATAGCCCGGAATCCACGAACTGGATGTACGATCATCAAACCTGACACCAAGCGCAAGCAGAACATCGGCTTGCCGGCAGGCATGATTAGATTGATAAGTGCCGCCACGCTGGACAAGGCCAAGGGATAGGGGGTGTTGAACCGGAATTGCGCCAAGCCCACTTGCCGATGATGCTACCGGTATCTGCAAGCGTTCGGCTAGCGCCAGCAATTCATCAGCGGCGCCGCCATAGCGCACGCCCTGCCCCACGACAATTACCGGCTTTTCTGCCGACAGCAGCATATCAACTGCCGTGACCACGCCATCAGGATCAGCCCCGCAACGTGATGAAATATTCGCTGACCATGCTGCCGGATCAGGGGTTTCACTGGCAGCAGCCTCCTTGAAGATATCGAAAGGAACGTCGAGAACGACCGGGCCGGGTCGACCTGTTGTCATGGTTTTCCACGCCTGACGCATCATTAGCGGCACTTGTTCGCCGCGGGTGGGCTGATAGACGCGTTTGCAATAGGCCTGAACCGTTGACGGGAAATCGGCTTGATAATGGCGATAGGTTTCTTGAAATGCACCTCGATTAAACTGGCTCGTTGGCACATTTCCGGTGATCGCAAGGAACGGAACCGAGTCAAAAAAAGCATTGCCAAGGCTGATTGGCAGATTTGCCGATCCCGGGCCGCATGAGGTAAAGGTCGCAGTTGGCTGACCAGACACGCGGTAATAGACATCTGCCATGAAACCCGCGACACTTTCATGATGCACCGAGATTGTGCCGATATCATCTTGGCGTTCATGCATGGCATCGATCAGACCAATGTTGCCATGGCCGCACAGGCCAAAAACATAAGGCACTTTTTCCTTGATCAAATAATCAATGATAACCTGTCCGCCATTCAACTCATTTGTATCTGACACAGTAAAATCCCCCGACTGCTCACCTGTGATCGATGCGCGTATTGATCGTAAAAATATCTTCGATAGAGCATGGCATAAGCCGAAACGGCTTCCAACAAAAATGGCTTGAAAAATAGCGTGGGTTTGATCGTTTGTGAGACTGACTAAACTCTTGTCAAGCGGCAGCTTTATGGCCGCAACTGACGCGCCGGTAATCTGTTTTTGGGCAACCTGTTTTTGGGCGTCAAAATTACTCGTCACCCATGATGCTGTTAAAGCTTGAAACAAGGTCATTAAAGCGCACGCCAACAATGGTGATATGCTTTTTCATCGTTTCCATGGCCCGTTCAGCATCGCCATCACGCAGCGCTTGCAGAATAATATCATGTTCGGCCATTGATTCGTCCATCCGCCCCCGCACGCGCAGTTGAAGCCGCCGAAACGGACGCAAGCGGTCATGTAGGCGGCGGGCCTCATGGGCAAGAAAGCTATTGCCTGACATCTGGTAAATTCTGCCGTGAAGGCGGGCATTCACCTCATAGTATTTTTTCGTGTCACCCGCAGCAACGGCGGCGCGGCAGGTTTCATTATCCTTTATCAGCGCGTTGATATCCGCGCTTGTTGCGCGCCGCGCCGCAAGCCGAATTGCCATACATTCCAGTTCGGCCATCACTTCGAACATCTCAACAAGTTGGCTAAGGCTGGGCGCGCGCACAAAAGTGCCACGACGCGGCAAATGTTCGGCAAGACCGGACTCGGCTAGGCGTTGCAGCGCCTCGCGGACCGGTGTGCGCGACACGCCGTAAAAGCTGGATAATTCGGTTTCATCAAGACGCTTGCCATGTCCAAGCTCACCTTCGACAATTCGCTGTTCAAGCGAGTCTCTTATTTTTGCCGACGGTAATTTGTCCATCTAGTTATGACCCTAGATTTTGGTTAGCTCTAGCGCTCATTATTAGGGGCTTTCATCCATTCGTCCAGAATAATTGCGACATGTTTTGCATCACGGGCGGTGCCGTCCTTGATCTGACAACGGCATGATGTGCCATCGGCAATGATAAGCGTATCATCATCCGCTTCACGGATTTTTGGCAGTAACGCAGAGTTTGCCATTTTCATTGAGACATCAAAAGTATCTGCACCATAGCCAAAGGCACCCGCCATCCCGCAACAGCTGGTCTCGATTTTTTCGACCGTCAGCCCGTCAATCCATGAGAGCACGTCCTCAATCGGGCGCACCGCATCAAATGCTTTTTGATGGCAATGTCCATGCAACAGGGCTTTGGCTTTGCCAGATTTGAGTGGCAGTTTAGGTTTGTCGCGGGCCAGCAATTCCTCAAAGGTCAGCGTGGCGGCAGCAACGGCTTGGGCGTCCTTGTTGTTCAGCAATGCCGGAATTTCGTCACGAAGGGCGAGTGTGCAGGACGGCTCTAGACCAACAATTGGGATATTGTCTTTGGCAAATGGTGCCATGGCGGCAACCAGACGGGTTGCCTCATGACGGGCACGGTCAATCTTGCCCGTTGATAAAAATGTGCGCCCACAACAAAGCGGCTGTTTCATGTCTGATGGTGCTGGCGTAAAGACGTCATAGCCAGCGCGTTCCAGTACCCGAACCGCGGCACGGATGTTTTCCGGCTCAAAATACCGGTTAAAGCTGTCAATAAACAGCAACACTGGCGGTTTTGTGCTGGCGGGAAGGCTTTGCAATTCGCGATTGCGGAACCAGTTTCGTTGCCACTGCGGTAATGGACGGCGCGCGCTGAACCCGGTCACCTTCTCGCTTAGCCATGCAAAGCCCGGGATAATGTCGCGCAGGCGGATAAGAGGTGCAATAGCGGCGGCATAGGGCGCGTAATCGGGAAGATGGGCAATCAGCTTGTCATGAAGCGACAGGCCTTTGGCTTCGGTGCGAAGCGCGGTGACCTCGACCTTCATGCGCGCCATGTCGACACCGGTAGGGCATTCGCGTTTACAGGCTTTGCAAGAAACGCACAGTTTCATCGTTTCAGCCATCTCGTCGCTTACCATCGCCGCCGCGCCAAGCTGGCCGGATAGAGCTAGTCTAAGGCTGTTGGCACGGCCTCTTGTCGAGTCGCGCTCATCGCGCGTCGCCCGAAAGGACGGGCACATGACGCCGCCCTCAAGCTTGCGGCAGGCGCCATTGTTGTTGCACATTTCAACCGCGCCCTGCAGGCCGCCAGCCGAACCCGGCCACGCATCCCAATTTAATCGGGTCGGGAAATCATCAATTTTGTATCCCGGCGCAAAGCGAAACAGCGACCGGTCATCCATCTTTGGTGCATCGGTGATTTTCCCCGGATTGAAAATTCCCTGCGGATCGAACAAGCGTTTAACTTGGCGAAACAGATCCGTCATTTTGCTGCCGAACATGACCTCGTTAAATTCGGATCTGGCAATGCCATCGCCATGTTCGCCCGAATGCGAGCCCCCATATTCTTTTACCAGTTGGAACGCCTCGTCGGCGATGCCTCGCATGGCGGCAACATCATCAGCGTTTTTCATATCTAGAACCGGCCGCACATGAAGACAGCCAACCGACGCATGCGCATACCATGTTCCAGTGGTATTATATTTGGTGAAAATGCGGGTCAGCTTGTCGGTATATTCGGCCAGATCGGCTAGTTCGACCGCGCAATCCTCGACAAAAGACACTGGCTTTGCTGCGGTTTTCATCGACATCATGATGTTAAGGCCGGATTTGCGCATTTCGGTGATCCGCGCCTGATCCTCGGTTTCGCGTAGAATGACCGTGCCGCCAGTCGAGTCGCCTTGTTTATCCCAGCCAAAGCCAAGATCAGCCATCATCGCCTCTAACGCTTCAAGGCGGCGCAGGTTTTCGGCCGGATCATCCTCGGCAAACTCGACCACCAGAATTGCCGCAGGCTCGCCCTTGATATAGGCCTCGACGGTCGAACGGAATAGCGGGATGGACCGCGCCAGATCAAGCATGGTATTGTCAATCAACTCGACAGCAACCGGGTCAAGCGTGACCAGATGCTGGGCGGCATCCATCGCCTTATAGAAGGTCGGGAAATGACAAAGCCCCATGACTTTTCTGGCAGGTAATGGCGAGAGTTTCAGCGTGATCGCGGTTGAATAAGCAAGCGTACCCTCAGAGCCAACAAGCAGATGCGCAAGATTAATCCCGTCACCGGCCTTGCCGCCGGGCCGAAGCGCCATCGCATCAGGGATTAACGCATCAATATTGTAACCGCCAACACGGCGCAATACTTTGGGAAAACTGGACAGAATCTCATCGCTATGCGTTTTGCCGAGTGCCAATAATTCAGGCAGAATCGTGCCCAGCTGGCCAGTGGCGGCGGGCGCAGACGGATCATATTTGCCAAAAGATGCGTGACTGCCATCACCAAGAATGGCGTCAATCGCCAAGACATTATCCCGCATGATGCCGTAACGGATTGACCGACCGCCGCAGCTGTTATTTGCCGTCATACCCCCAATGGTTGCGCGGCTAGAGGTCGAAACATCCACCGG
Source organism: Alphaproteobacteria bacterium LSUCC0396 (assembly GCA_041228345.1). Lineage (NCBI taxonomy): Bacteria > Pseudomonadati > Pseudomonadota > Alphaproteobacteria > Alphaproteobacteria bacterium LSUCC0396. The sequence goes on from CP166131.1 coordinate 1,988,101, forward strand.
AAACCACAAACCGTGCGGCTTTAGCTGGCGATTTAATTCATCCAGAACGATGCCCGGCTCGACAACGCAAACACGGTTTTCAACATCCAACTCAAGAATTCGGTTCAGATATTTGGTGTTATCTAGAACCAGCGCATGATTGACCGTCTGCCCACATTGCGAGGTGCCGCCACCACGCGGCAAAAGCGCCATTCCCTGTTCACGGCAAAAGGCGATTGTGGTCTCAACATCGGCAATCGTTTTTGGAATCACGACGCCATGCGGCATCATTTGATAGATTGACGCGTCGGTGGCATAGCGCCCGCGCGTGAAACCGTCATCAAATAAAGCGCCGGAAAGCGATTGTCTCAGCCGCTCAAATCCGGCAAAGCTGTTGCCATCAGCCATGAAGTTCTCCAGTTTTTGGTATACAATTCTCTTGTATTGATATACAAAGCGACTTTAGAGTTCAACCTAATTGACGCGGATTTAGAACAACAACTGCATTTTGACTATGCATCTATGTGGAGAATAAATTCATGGCTACACCCTATGCCGCCGGCCGCCATTTTTTACAAATTCCTGGCCCAACAAATGTGCCTGATAGGGTGCTACGAGCGATGGATTACCCAACAATCGACCATCGCGGTCCACAATTTGCCGAAATTGGCAAAAAATGCCTCGCCGGAATGAAAACGGTTTTCAAGACCGACAGTCATGCGGTGATTTATCCGGCATCGGGAACTGGTGCGTGGGAAGCGGCCTTGGTGAATACGCTGCAAGAAGGTGATCAGGTATTGATGGTCGAAACGGGTCATTTTGCCTCTCTTTGGCGCAAGATGGCATCTCGTTTGGGTCTTGAAACCGAGTTTCTGGCGACGGATTGGCGTCGAGGGGTTGATCCACAGCAAATTGAAGATCGTCTGCGTGTTGATCCGAAAAACAAGATTAAAGCTGTTTGTGTGGTTCACAACGAAACCTCAACAGGATCGACATCCCGCGTTAATGAAGTGCGGCTGGCAATGAATAATGCCGGTCATGATGCGTTATTGCTGGCCGATACGATCTCATCACTTGCCTCGATTGATTTCCGCCATGACGAATGGGGGGTTGATGTTACGATTGCAGGGTCGCAAAAAGGTTTGATGCTGCCACCGGGCCTGTCGTTCAACGCTGTATCGGAAAAGGCGCTAGCGACGGCGCGCAAGGGCGGTATGCGCCGCAGCTATTGGGATTGGGAAGAACAGATTGCCGCTAATAAGGATGGTGCCTTTCCGTTCACGCCGGCGACAAATCTTTTATACGGGTTGGCCGAAGCGATTGATATGCTGCATGAAGAGGGTCTGGATAATGTGTTCAAACGCCATGACCGTCACGCTGCAGCAACCCGGAAGGCGGTTCAGGCATGGGGGCTTGAGGTCTTGTGTCAGGAACCAAAGGATTATTCCAGCGCATTGACCGCGGTCTTATTGCCCGACGGGCATAATGCTGATGCGTTCCGCGCCGGTGTTCTGAAGAATTTCAATATGTCGCTTGGCAATGGTCTAGCCAAACTTGCCGGCAAGGTCTTTCGGATCGGGCATCTTGGTGATTTTAACGATCTGATGCTTCTTGGAACGCTAAGCGGCGTAGAGATGGGTCTTTCGTTGGCAAATATTCCGCATCAAAAGGGTGGTGTTGACGCGGCCATGAACTTGTTGAAAGGTGAATAGATAAAGATCAAGCCGGTTTTGTCATCCTCAAATCCGGCGGCAAACACCGCCGGTTGCATCGGTGCTGATTACCGCCTGTTCAATTGCGCGGGCCAATATTTGGGAGGTGACACGGTTTAATATGCCATCTATTGGCGTCTTGGTGGCGGTGCTTATGATTTGTACTTATTTGCCGGCAATTCCAATGTTCTTGGATGAACTATTTTACCGCTAGAAGGAGCTGAAATGGCTGCGTCAGATCGTGAATTGCTGATCCATATTGAGGATGGCATTGCCCATGTAAAATTGAACAGGCCGCAGGCAAGAAATGCGCTGACATTTGAGATGTATGAGAGGCTAGCGGCGCTTTGTGCCAAGGCTGGCACTGACGATGACGCCGATCACATCAGGGCTATTATCATCTCAGGTGCTGGTGATAAAGCCTTTGCAGCCGGAACTGATATTGGGCATTTTACTGCCTTTTCCTCGACCGAGGATGGCTTGGGCTATGAAAGCAAGGTTGAGGCGGTCATAAGCGCGATCGAGGTCTGCCGCGCGCCGGTGATTGCTGCCCTTCACGGTGCGGTAACGGGTGGCGGGTTGGTAATTGCGGCCGCTGCACATATCCGTATTGCCAGTTCAGCCGCGATTGCCGGCATGCCGATCGCGCGAACGCTTGGTAATTGTCTGGCGGTCTCAAACCTTCGTCGCCTGACAGCTTTATTTGGCGAGGCGCGCGTCGCCCATATGATTTTGACAGCTGAATTACTGGATGCTGAAACGTTGCTTACCAGCGGGTTTGTGCATGAGGTGCTGCCCGATCAGGACGCATTAATGGCGCGCGCGCAACAGCTGGCTGAACGGATGAAGCAGATGGCGCCATTGACGATCGAGGCCAGCCTTGAGGGGCTGCGAAGGTTGCGTCACGCGGCGCCATTGCCGCAGGATGATGATCTGATTGAGCGGAGCTATGTTAGTGCTGATTTTGCCGAGGGTGTTCGCGCCTTTCTTGAAAAGCGCAAGCCGCAATGGCAAGGCAAATAGCCCGCTTGTAAAAGAACAGCGATCACCGGGCTAAATATTATGGTGAGCCTTATCAGCCGGTAACCAGCTTATTGATCGCGCTGACAACAGCACGGATTGGGGCAACGGTGATCGAGGTGTCAATGCCAACACCATAAACCGATTGTCCGTCATCATTGACCAGCTCAACATACGCAGCCGATTCGGCCTTTGATGTCGCGGAGCGTGTATTCTGGCCAAAATCTGAAAGCCGGAAACTCAGCCCAAACTCATCGCGCATCGCATCCACAAAAGCCGAAATCGGACCATTGCCGGTGGCACTGATAGTCACGTCCTTACCGTTATGACTTAATCTTGCGGTGATGCGCTCAGACTCGCTAGCCCGACTAGCACGACCAGACTCAAAGCTGACCAGCGTGAACGGACCCTTCGGCTTGATGTAATGCTGTTCGGCCAGTTCCCAAATACGTTGGCTGGTAATTTCCTTGCCCGTTGTGTCAGCTTCATTTTGCACAATGCCAGAAAACTCAACCTCGGCACCGCGCGGCAAACGAATATGATGGTCAGCTTCAAGAAGATAGGCGGCCCCGGCCTTTCCCGATTGAGAGTTTACCCGGATAATTGCCTCAAAAGTGCGCCCGATATCAGCTGGATCAATTGGCAAATATGGCACTTCCCAGATATCATCATTGGCCTCGACAAGCGCATCTATGCCCTTGCGAATTGCGTCCTGATGGCTACCCGAAAAGGCGGTGTGGACGAGCTTACCAGCGTAGGGATGGCGTTCATGTACCAGCAGTTGATTACAGAATTCTGCGGTTTCGATCAGGCCATTGATGTCGGAGAAATCAAGGTGCGGATCGACGCCTTGGGTAAACATATTTAGCCCAAGCGTAATCAAATCGACATTGCCGGTACGCTCGCCATTGCCAAACAATGTGCCCTCAACACGGTCAGCACCTGCCATCAGCCCAAGTTCGGTTGCAGCGACAGCACAACCACGGTCATTATGCGGATGCAGTGATAGAATAACGGCGTCCCGGTTTGAAAAATGCCGGTGCATCCATTCGATCTGGTCGGCGTAAATATTCGGTGTCGACATCTCGACCGTTGCCGGCAAGTTTATAATTGTGGGGTTTTCCGCTGTTGGCTGCCAGACCTCCATGACCGCCTCACAGACGTCCAGCGCATAGTCAAGCTCGGTTCCTGTAAAGCTCTCAGGGCTATATTGCAGGCGAAGGTTGCCCGCACCAAAGCTGGAAATACGGTCGGCAACCATTTTTGCACCATCAACAGCGATCTGTTTTACCCCATCACGATCAGATTTAAAGACAACGCGACGCTGCAGTGTGCTGGTAGAATTATAGAGATGCAAGATGGCATTTGGCGCCCCGCGAAGCGACTCGATCGTGCGGTCAATAAGATGTTCGCGCGCTTGGGTTAGAACCTGAATGGTTACATCGGCAGGCACATGGCCCCCCTCGATCAGTTCGCGCAGAAAGTTGAAATCGGTATCTGATGCTGCTGGAAACCCAACCTCAATTTCCTTAAAACCCATCGCCACAAGCATTTTGAACATAGCCATTTTGCGAGCGCTATCCATTGGCTCAATCAACGCCTGATTACCATCACGCAAATCAACCGAGCACCAGATAGGTGCGGTTTCAATTTTTTGGTTTGGCCATGTACGGTCACCTAGATCAGGGCCGATAAATGGACGGTATTTTTCATGACGCAGGCTTGGCATCAGCTTCTCTTTTTCTGGAAATTTGAATTTATCTGTCTAAGTGCAACAAGATCCAACAAGACCTAACAAAATCGCAAAAATGCATTATACGCACAAGCGGCAAGGGGAAACAGGAAAAAGATCGAAAATCCAGTATATGATCTATGAATAAAAGCGGTATTTCAGCTGAAATTGTTGTATAGAAGTGGCGGACACCAGTCATTTCAGCCAGTTTTCCGGATCGCGAATAAAATATGACCGACATTGATAAAATCCGCAATTTTTCGATCATTGCGCATATTGACCACGGCAAATCAACAATTGCAGACCGGTTAATTCAGGTTTGCGGTGGATTGAGTGACCGTGAAATGAAGGAACAGGTGCTGGATAGTATGGATATTGAGCGTGAGCGCGGTATCACTATCAAGGCGCAAACTGTCCGGCTTGATTACAAAGCCAAAGACGGCAATTCCTATGTTTTGAATTTGATGGATACGCCGGGTCATGTGGATTTTGGTTATGAGGTTTCGCGGTCTTTGTCGGCTTGCGAAGGCTCTTTGCTGATTGTTGATGCCAGTCAGGGCGTTGAGGCGCAAACGCTCGCAAATGTGTATCAGGCAATTGATGCCAATCATGAGATTGTTCCTATACTTAATAAAATCGACCTTCCGGCGGCAGAACCTGAACGGGTAAAAATGCAGATCGAAGAGGTCATAGGGTTGCCCGCTGATGACGCAATTCCAGCATCTGCCAAAACTGGTGCGGGTATTGCCGATATTCTGGAAGCGCTGGTAACAAAATTACCGGCACCAGTTGGTGATAAGGACGCCCCCTTGCAAGCGCTGCTGGTGGATAGCTGGTATGACGCCTATCTCGGCGTTATGACCCTTGTTCGGGTGCATCATGGTGTGCTGAAAAAAGGCATGAAAATTCGCATGATGGCAACTGGGGCAACGCATGTTGTCGAACGGGTTGGCGTGTTTGCGCCAAAGCCGGTTGCACTTGACCAGCTGGGGCCCGGCGAGATCGGGTTTATCAATGCTGGCGTAAAGCGGGTTGCTGATGCAAAAGTTGGCGATACGATTACCGAGGAACGCCGCCCAACAGATAAAGCGCTGCCCGGTTTTGCGCCGTCTATTCCGGTGGTGTTCTGCGGCTTGTTTCCGGTGGATACTAATGATTTTACCGGGCTGCGTGATGCGTTGGAAAAGCTTTCGCTGAATGATGCTTCATTTTCATTCGAAGCTGAAACTTCAGCTGCACTTGGGTTTGGCTTTCGGTGTGGCTTTTTAGGCCTTCTCCATATGGAAGTGATCCGCGAGAGATTGAGCCGTGAATTCAACCTAGAGCTTATTTCAACCGCGCCATCGGTGGTTTATCAGATGACCCTAACCGATGGTAAAAGACTGGATTTGCACAATCCGGCTGATATGCCCGAGGTGACGCGGCTTGCTTCAATTGAAGAGCCTTGGATCAAAGCCACAATTATGACGCCTGATGAATTTTTGGGGCCAGTCTTGACGCTTTGTACTGAACGCCGCGGCGAGCAGATTGACCTTACCTATGCCGGCAATCGAGCAATGGCCGTCTACCGTCTGCCGTTAAACGAAGTTGTCTTTGACTTTTACGACCGCCTAAAGTCAATCACCCGCGGCTATGCCAGCTTTGATTATACTATTGACACATACCGTGATGGTGATTTGGTGAAAGTGTCGATCCTGGTAAATGGTGATCCAGTGGATGCGCTGTCGATGATCGTGCATCGTGATCAGGCCGAAAGTAAAGGCCGAGCTATTTGCATTCGGCTAAAAGATCTGGTGCCGCGGCAGATGTTTAAAGTTGCGCTGCAAGCGGCGATTGGCGGTAAGGTGATTGCGCGTGAAACCATTGCAGCATTACGCAAAGATGTAACGGCGAAATGCTATGGCGGCGATATCTCCCGCAAGAAAAAGCTTCTTGAAAAACAAAAAGAAGGTAAAAAGAAGATGCGTCAGTTCGGTAAGGTTGATATTCCACAGAACGCCTTTTTTGAAGCGTTGAAAATGGGCGACAATTAGACCCTGATCTAATTTTTGATTTCTGACGAATTTTCATTTCCAAGTGCAACCCCGCGATTTGCAGGGTTTTTGTGGGTGGGCTATTTTTCGCCACTCCGCTTTAGTCCTCGCGCGCTCGTCTTGCGCGGAGAGGCATGACCGCCAAGCAGTCCTCCGATTGCCGAGAAAACCATGCAGAACCCGACCATCACTAATGCTGCCGGCCAGCTGAGAACAGTAGCAATAATGGGATGCCACAAAAAGGGCGAACAGTCCAAAGCTGTTATGAGGCTGCATGGATCGATGTAACGGCTTATGATGGTCTCGCTTGCCTGTAGGCTGGTCGGGCTATGTTGGTACCACAGACGGCCCAAAGGCGCGCTGGCGCTATAGCTATTTTTTAAATCCGTCCAGATTGCATAGACGGCAACTGAACCTGCAAGTAAAGCTAATGTGCGAAATAAGTAGCTCATGGTCGGCTCATCATGTTCCCAAGTTACGACTGTTTCAAGAAGATTTTTGTACGCGCCTTGTTTGTTGCCTCAGCGTTGGATCTTTGAGATGGCTCTCCTGAAATAGGCAGGTAATTTTTTAACTTCCGGTTAAAAAGCTTCCACAATAAAATGTTATTGCATCATTACGCGTCCATATGAAATCAAGATAGCCTTGATTTAGCCACAATAAGCCGGGCTTTATGTTGTCTCGCCTCGCAAAACGCGAATAGTTTCAAATTAGTTGAGGCCTATTTATGTTTTCTGAGTCTATAATTTGGCAGCAGACATTGGTTTACACAATGCGTATAGCCTGTTAGGTAAACCGGTATTGGGAGGGGTGGCCGAGCGGTTTAAGGCGCACGCCTGGAAAGCGTGTTGGGGTTAACGCCCCTCCGGGGTTCGAATCCCCGTCCCTCCGCCACTTGTAATAGAATTAATGGCTTCAGTTCTACCTTTTGATCTTGAATTCGGCGTTTACGCCCGGTGGCGGTGTGGCTCCAAATCCACCTTTTGCAACCACTGCCTCAATGCCGCCGTTAGCCTCAATAATCGCGGTTTGATCAGCCTTGGCCTTCGCGTCAATTAATTCTGGATCGCATATTAAACGTAGCTCTCTTTCCAATTTACTTCTGATATCCCTAAATTCTGGGTCAACACCAAGATCACGCAGTTCCTCAGGGTCTTCAGATAAATTGAACAGCTGTGGTTTCATCGATACATAATAGATGAGTTTCCATGGCCCTTTCCGTATCATGAAGGCGCCGGTTTTAGATCCCATGGCGTGATATTCAGAAAAAACCAATCTATCAAAGTCATCGTTGACGTTGGCTAGGTCTACGAGTGATGCACCAGGCTTTGCTCCTGGTTTGATGCCCGCAGTCTTCAATAAGGTCGGGTAGAAATCAATCAAAGAGACTGGTGTTCTAGAGATTTTACCAATAGGAATTCCCGGGCCTTTTATAATACAGGGCACACCAACTGATTCTTCATAAAAATTTGATTTGCCCCAAAAGTCACGTTCACCGATATTGTCACCGTGGTCGCTAGTATAGATAATTTGTGTGTTGCCACTGAGGCCGTTTTGTTCCACAGCCTCTAAAATTTGGCCAATCAAATCATCGACAAACGTGACAAGCCCGTAATAGGATGCCAATGCAACGCGGGTTCGCTCTGGGGTAAAGTTATCCATGATTTGACAATTTCGCATTGCGTGATGCCAGGGATGTTCGGGGAACTCCCTAGGTTTTGTAGGCATTAAGCCAAGTGTATCATATAGATCATAGAATTCTTGTGGTGCTATCAGCGGAAAGTGTGGCGCTACCATGGATACGAAAAGTACCCAAGGTTTCCGTTGTTTACCATTCTCGGCTAACCACTCTATTGTTTCAGCCGCGACTTGACGGTCATAAACATTGTAGTCAGTTTCCCCTGGGCCAATTTTCTCAGCCATTGACAAAGCCTTCCAGCGTTTTGGTAGGGGCTCCCTAACACAGCCTAGAACATCCCCAGTTCCATCAACTACATGCATTGGTATTTTTTGAAAATCCAGCCCTACATCATCATCTGAATTTCGATAGTGCAGTTTTCCGATTGAACCCACTGTAATACCAGCTTTTTGTAATTTGCTTCCCCATGAGGGTGGAGAGCCAAAATATGGTGTGGCGTTATCCCAATGATGCGAACGATGTGCGTAATCGCCGGTTGCAAATGAAGCCCGTGAGGGTACGCAAATAGGCACGTTTGTGTAAGCACTCTCGAATAGCGTTCCCTGACGCGCTAAATTGTCAATATTTGGGGTTTTTATAATTTTATTTCCATAGCAACCAAGGACTTTACGAGTGTGTTCGTCTGTCATTAGTATCAGCTGATTTGGAATTTTAAAATTCATAAGCGGATGCCCAATTTTCTACCACCTTGTTAATTTTATACTCAATGTTAGCTTGACCAAATTATTTTGCGGAAATTTAAAATGAATGCCCTCTGAAGAATTGGGTAGTATTTTGTGTCTAGCTGTCGCAAATGTAATACTCAGGAAAAGATGTAAATATTCTGGCTCAACAAAATTGATTGTTGTTACGTGGATTAATGCTCTGAGTTGATTTAAAAAACCTTTTTCGATTTATTAGAAAGATTGCGATTTAACGAAATAGTCCATTCGATCAACAGTTATGATGTTGAATGTTAAGACCTTACCATTTCTTAGAACTGTTAATTCAATTGTTTCACCGGCTTCACCAGAATTCCATATTTGCTGGTAAAACGCTTTTAAGTTAGATACTTGCAATCCATCAACTGTCAAAATCACGTCTTGCGGTTTAATGCCTGCATTGAATGCAGGCCCACTTTTACTCACTCTTGTGACGGTAATTTGATCGTTTGTGTCATCTGATGAAATCCCAATATATGGTTGAATTTTGTTTTTTCTTCTACCGTAAGATATGAGATCTTGGAGTATTGGCTTAAGGATGTTTATGGGAACCGACATGTTTCCGGGTGAGGATACTCCGGGTATAGCCTCTGATACAAACAATGACCCTATTCCTAAAATCTCGCCATTTTGGTTTAAGATGGGTGCTCCTGCCCACAAACCATTTGCCGGCACAGTATATATGGGGCTTTCAAGAAAATATTCCCACCAACCAGCGAAAGGCCTTCTCGACACAGATCTAACGATTGAACCTACGCCACGTTCGAGCGCGGGCAAAATCAACAGATCCTCATCTGAATTTATAATGTCTGAGTCTCCCAACGGTAGAGGGTTAAATTTAATTGGAACAACAGATTTGATAATACCAAACCCGGAAGTGTGATCATAGCCGACGATTGTTGCGGGAAATCGTCGTCCATCTGGTAATTCAATCTCTATTTTCTCCGCCTCAATGATTATATAGCCAATAGTTAAGATATGGGTGTCGTCTATTGCAACACCATTTCCCTCCCGCTTAATTCCAAGGCTCGCGGCTGTTCGTGCATCACTTGGAACCGAAGTGTGAATGCTTACAATGGATTGGTAAAAACTCCCTAAATTATCTTTTGTAATATTTGCGTAAGAACTGACTGTACAAAAAAGCAAAAGTAATATTGCTAGAGAGGCTCTGAAAGAACCACTTATGAGACCGTGATAAGTTTCTTTGGTTGACAACTGTATCAGCAACACTGACTCTTTCTGCTAAACAAAAGGTATCTCTAAATTTTGTCTATTCTAAATAATAAAAAATACGTCGATCGTTGAGCCTCTCCAACCAAATCATATGTCTAATCCTTTGGTTAAAGGAACAAAAAAAATCGTTTTGACATTCTTTTCCGAACTTTTTGCTGCACTTGAAATTGCTGCGCCAATATTATTTTACTCTGTTGGGTTCATTGCAGTTCTTGTGACAGCAGTCTCTAAATCTGGTTTTGGTGGAGCTGTTGCTTTGGGCATACCAATGCTTTTGCTTGTCACTTCTCCAAGAATAGCGCTGGCTGTGACTTTACCAATTCTATTAATTATTGATGTGTGGGTAGTGTTTTTTTCGAATAAGAAAATCGACTATAAACTGCTAATTATCATGCTTATTTTTGGTCTTCTAGGTCATTTTTTCGGTTGGTATTTTTTTGATTACATATCTAATACTGCACTCGTGATGTTTATCTCATTGATGTCTCTAATTACGGTTTTCTCCTATTTCAGAAAACGGTTTTTTCCGGTTAAATTGGATATCGTGAGCAACTTGCCATTTCAGAAGAGGCCGCTGGCACTCTGGAGCTGGGGAGGGTTTTGGTGCACTTTATCTGGCATCGCGAGCTTTATTTCGGTCTCAGGCGGTATACCTTTGCAGATTTTTCTTATGTCTTGTAAAGTACCCAGACATACCTTTATCGGCTCAGCTGGTGCGTTTTTCTTCATTCTAAATTTAACAAAGGTACCTCTTTACTGGGACCTTGGCATTTTATCTAAATCAACTGGATTGTTATCTCTTTTACTACTTCCAGCCATACCACTTGGCATTAAATTGGGTCAAAAAATTAATAACAGAATAAGTGATGAGCAGTTTTATTTGCTGCTGCACATTATTCTGGGGATTGTTGGGTTGCAACTTCTGTACAGTGTAATCGTATAATACGCTATGAATTTATAGATTTTATATAAAGAAACTGTTCTTGTTAACATTGGCTTAGCCGACCTCTGGTTTGCCAGAATACTTTTGACTTAATAGAGGCCACCCTGTGGTAATCTTGGCTCAAATTCTTGGCAACGGCTGTGCTATTAAGCTCGGCCAGATAAGAGTGCCGGACCGGTGTCTCAACGCCGCAGTTTCTGGCCTATCGACCATTATAGACCCGTCTGGATTAAATAGATTATCGTCTGGTGTTTTTGTGCCGTCTCGCAAATGCATCACGATATGTAACGGGCCGCCGGTAACGCTTGTCAGCTTATGCGTGATCGCTGCGATTTGGCCTTCGTCGGCCTGATTATTGTGAAGGCGCGGCACCAGCTGTTGCACCGCCCATGCGCCAACCGCCTCATCCATCCCGCCAGCACCGCCGGCATCAATACCAAGAAAATCCAGCCAGTCCGATGTCACAGGGTCGATGAAATTCATATGATCGCCGGTTGCTGGCGGCGTGCCAACGCTCCATTCATGCGTCAAAATCGCCGCATAGGGATTATGCCGGAACGCCATCATTTTACGGGTTAGATCATCCTGTTTGGTCTTTAGCTGTGCTGGACTGGGATCCAGAAACACACGCGTTGTCTCGCCGCCGAACAATGCAATATAGCTATCCATGTCGGGTTTGGTGGCGGCGCCTTGATAATGGGCTGCCCAACGATACCCTGTCCGTGCCAGCTTTTCCGGGATATGAACGCGGTGGAACCAATCCAGATACTGATCACGGTCGTTGGCTAAAATATCATAGGTCAAAGCCCAAATTGCGCCGGTCATTTGCGTTTTTCCTGTATTCCTGAAAGGGGGGATTAGAGGGGCTACCCCCGGACTTAGGTGATAAAAAAATCGCCAACCGGTCAAGGCCGATTTTGACCATGTGACCGGTTTTGCGGTTACGATTTTGCCCTTAAGGCGTCAACATACATCTGCAACACATCTGCCAGCGCATGATCATCCTGCGCCGTCTCGCGGGTGCCCGCTGCCAATGGTGTCAGGTCGGCAAGTCGCATGATTGCAGCCGCGCCCTGATGGAAATGCGGTGTCATACCGTAATAATCATAGGTGCGGGCGATTTCCTCCATTTCATAAATCCAGCGCTTAGCATCCAGCGGGATACGCGGCGTCATGCGCTCGATTGTTGCCATGGTCGCTGGCTGGCTTTGCGCAAACTCGTTGAATATCTCGTCGCGCAGGCCGGCCAACTCGGCCATTACCGCCACTGCGGCAAATAGGGTAAAAGCGCCTTTGGTACTGCTTGCATAAATCATTTTCATCGCTGATGCGCGGCCAATTTCCTCGCCAAGATCGCGCACAATGATGCCGCGCCCATCAAGCTGTCGCACCAGTGATGTGCCTTGCCCACTGACATAAAGACGGGTTCGGCCGTTCTCTTTTACCGGATTCAGCCCTATAATGCCGCCATCAATGAACCGTGCTGGCAGGCCATCAAAGGCGGCGGCAACCTGTTTTGTGGTGGTTGGTGAAATGGCATTACAATCGACATAATCGGGATAGGCACCGGCAGATTTCATCGCCGTGGCAACAGCTTGCGCTTGTGATAATGCATGTTCGGGCGGCAGAATAGACAAGATAAGATCGGCACTTTGAACCAGGTCGCCAAGCGATGGCAAATTTTCAAGTCCGGCTGTCTCGGCAAGTGATTTCGTGCGCTGGCTTCGACCAGCAAGACAGGTCACCATTCGCAATCCATGTTGGCGGAACTGGCTGGCGCATCCGTGTCCCATATCGCCGGGCATTAAAATAGCAACTGTGGTAAGGGTTTTATCCGGGGTCATTGATGTGCCTTTACATTAGCGATTATGATGAGTGCGTCGCTGATCTAGAGCGGCTGACCGTCAAGCCATGCTGGCTTTTTGCGGAAACCTGCTAAATCTGCGGCGCCGGTTAGAAACAGGGTTAGCGCCATTTGCCGTTTTATCTGTTCAATAAATTTGCCAAGCGCCTCTGGTGACGGCTCTTTTTCATTGTAAAGCAGCTGTTTTAGCATGGGACCGGCAAGCGACGTCATCCCAGCACCTAGCCGGTAAGCCCGCATGGCGTCAAGACCATCGCGAAGGCCGCCAGAGGCAATCACCAGCTGATCTGGACAGGCCTTGGTAACGGCCATCAGGCAATCAAGCGTCGCGATACCCCAATTCAGGAAAGGCGCAAATGGCGCGATATCATCATCACGGCGCGCCGCCTCAATTCGCGCCCAATTCGTGCCGCCAAATCCGGCAACATCAATCGCCGTAACACCGCGTTCAAACAGGTCGCTTGCAATGCTGGCAGAAATACCGGCGCCAACTTCCTTGACAATAACCGGCGCAATATCGGCCGCTACCAATGCGGCAATGGCATCACGGACACCGCGCCAATCATGCTCACCTTCGGGTTGAATGGCCTCTTGCAGCGGGTTTAGGTGAATGGCGATTGCGTCGGCCCCAACATCGTCGATGGCGGCTTTGGCAAGATCCAGCCCACCTGCCGCTGCCAGCTGAATGCCGCCAAGGTTGCCAATGATCGGTATGTCGGGCGCAATATCGCGAAGGTAACCGGCACTTTGCCCCAGTTCTAGGGCGGCACGCTGCGAGCCAATGGCAAAGGCGATTTTCTGATCTTGCGCAACATGGGCAAGGGCGAGGTTAATGGCCTCGGCACGCGGTGTGCCGCCGGTCATTGCGCCAATCATCATCGGTGCATCAAGCCGCTTGCCCAAAAACGCGGTCGAAAGGTCAATGTCAGGCAGTGCCATTTCAGGCATCGCACAATGTTCAAAACCCATCCGGTCAAAACCATTGCTGCCGTCCGAACGGGTTTGCGTGTCAAGCGCAAGGTCAATATGCGCATCTTTTCGTGATGCTGCGGTGATGTTGCCGCCTGAGATCTGGTGATTATCGTTACTGGTCATCTTGGCGTGTTACCTTTAACTTCGGTGGCTGCCAATCGTGGGGAAAACCCGTCGACTAGAATCATATGCGGTACGGTCAGTGCGGCAAGGCCGATGAAGATGATTTTTAATAATTCGGCCTCCGGATTACCGCTATCAATCCCGAAAAACACCGCCGCGCCAACAAGCCAGCTAGCGACTGTAAAGCCTGCTGCTTGTAAAATCACCCCTTTTGATGACGTCGAAGACGATAGCATATACCAAATCCGTCGCATATGCCTGCCCGTATGAATAACGCAAAAATAGACGGCAAAACCAACAAGTGGAGGCAAGCTGGCAAAAGCGATTGCGAGCAGAATGAGCTCGGCAAATCGGGGGCGAAGTGATGGGTCACGCAATGCCAATAGAGCATAGAGGGCGGCCATCACTGCCATCACCGGTGCGGTGATTTTTGCAAGCGAAAGCGCGAGGCTAGAGGCGCCATCGGTGAGTGCGTTAAACAGCGGGATTACGCTGTCTTGCTGGAAATAGATGATCCCAAATATGGGCAATCCACCATGCAGCAAAACCTGAATTATGAAAGCCGGTTGCGATTTTGCCATGGCATCGCCGCGGCCGAAATGTATCATCGAGACGATCAGGAATAGGCTCAGTGTCAGGCTGGGGGCGATCATCCAGATCGCGATAACCAACAGCGCCGCGGCACAATAAATGGCGATGAATTTAATCCCCGCCGCGAGCGATCGTCCAGCACCAAGGTGATTGGCAATTGCGCCATCAAAGGCCCCATGTGGAAGGCCGATTAAAACGACAAACAACAGCGCAATGAGGCTGGTTGTGTCAAGTAGCACAAGACCTGCCATCATGATGTTGCCGCCCGGTCATTTTGCAAGGCTGCAAACAGAAATGGCCATTTTGGCATTGCCAGAACAATTTTCAGCCACAGGCGCGGCCCTGCTTCACCGCTAAGGAACAGGGCAAATTCATCCCCCGTTAAACGATCTGCCATCGCGGTAAAAATCTCTGGAGCAAGCGCTGGTCGGTCTTTGATGACACGCAGAAAAATACGGTCCATGAACAGCTCAAACGGGCTATGCGCCGCGCCAACCGATAACGGCATGCCCGGCCTAGCGCTGGCTTTTATTTGGTCAATCTGTTTCTGGATAAAGCTGAACGCATAACCGCTAGATGGCCGTATCGCACCGCCATTTCCGCCAATCCCGGTTAAGGCAGGGTCGCGTTGTGGCAGGCTTGCCATCGGAATAACGCCTCGTTCACGGCGTATAATCTGGAAGCGATCAACATTGATTATGTCTTGTAAATAGTGCCGGATAGCCGTGTCGTAAAAAGGTTCTGGTGCCAATTGTGGCGAGAATAATGTGGACTCGATCAGCGCATTGTGGGCAGAAAAAGGCAGGCAATAAATAAAATGCATACCGCGGCTTTGATCGCAGCGGAAATCCATCAAGATCGCCGTGTTGCTGTCAAATACGTCGTTATCTGTCTTGACTTCATAGCCGGTAAAATGCTGCAGCATTATGCCGCTTGGCATCGGCGGCGGGCGGCTGTCAAGAATTTGTAATGCGTCGTTAGCGGCCATCTCAACTTGGAAATGAACGCCAGCTTCATTCGCCTTTTCGCGGCATCTGCCAAGCCAGTCATGGCGATTAAGTGCGCAATATGGGTGATTTTCGGACCTACGCTCAACCATGCGGTCGTGACTGATAATGCGCCATTGAAACCATTGTTTGCGCGCTACGGCACTGGCCTCGCCTAGCCACGGCATCGCCCAAAACCCCCAGATATGATCATCTGTCTTATGCGTTTCCGGATCGACAATCGTGAATTCATGGCTGCCGAATTCAGGTGCCCTTGCCGCAAGGGATAAAGAGGCGCACCCCGCACCAAGCAAGGCAACAGAAATCCGGTCTGGTGTTTTATTTGACATGTGGCAGCCCCCTGATCGCGTCATGCAATGCTGGATTATGCGGTGCGGTTGGGTAAAAGCGCTGCGGCAATGCGGCGAATGCGCGAAGGCTACAGGCAATTTTGACAGCTTTGCTGGTCACCTGACGACCGTCATGCCAAGGATAATTTTTCTGCACAAGCTGGACACCAATCTGGCGATAGACATAGGCGGCGACGGCAATCGACACATGCGCTCTAAATGGCAGATAGGACAGTCCGGCAATGCCGCTTTTGTAATAGCTATCGGCCAGATCAAGCAGCTGGCCGACGGCGTTTGCTATGGATTTGGCGGCATCATCATCTGGCGTTTTAGCCAGCGCCACGATCCGGGCAGGTTCAAGGTTGCCAACCCAGCTTGCAGGTAAGTAACGCCGCCCCATGCCAGCATCCTCAAGAACGTCGCGTGCAATATTGGTAAGCTGCATAGCAATGCCAAGATCAATCGCATGTGCCAGCGCCCTGTCATCTGAGCAATCGAGGACATTACACATTAAAATTCCAACAGTTCCAGCAACATGATAAGCATATGACAACAGCTCGGCTTCAGTTTTGAGGCGAACGCGTTTCTGATCGCCCAGCAGCCCATCGATCAACGCAACAACCACAATGGTCGATAGTTTCTGTCTGGTCAGGAAAGGTTTGAATTGAATGAGGGCAGGGTCGCTGGCAGGTCCGAAAGAATTTCCTGCTAGCAAATCTCTGCGGATGCGGCGAAGGCGCTGGGGGCCATGTTCGATATCACCATCAGCCATATCATCAAGCACACGGCAAAACTGATAGAGTTGTGCTGCCGATGCGCCCATCTGCACGCCAAGGAAACGCCGCGCCCAATGAAAACTCTTGCCATAGATCGCAAGCGCCTTGTCGGCTGTCAGTGTCTCGCTATGGGCTGTGGTCACCATGGTCTACCAATTTCTGAAATGATTAGGTCACAATCATAGCGCGGCAATGGGGGTGGTGGCGATGCCCTGTTTTTCCTCATCTTCTGCAATAAGGCGTTCAACGACTTTGGCCGAGCATAAAACACCGGGAATACCAGCGCCCGGGTGGGCACCTGCCGCAGCAAAATAAAGATTTGGAATATGCGGGTCACGATTGTGGAAACGAAACCAGGCGGATTGCATGAAAATTGGCGCAATCGAAAAGCCAGCCCCATGCATCGACCGATAATCATTTTTGAAATCTTCTGGTGTCATGAAAAACGGATCAGTGATCACCGTCTCCAATTCGGGCAAAATGGTTTCAGAAAGCGCGGTAATGATACGTTCCTGCAAATCAGGGCCGGTTTTTGCCCAGTCAATATCAGCCCGCAAATTCGGAACCGGGCATAAGACATAAAAACTGTCGCATCCCTCTGGTGCAAAGCTCTTATCCGTTGCAGTCGGGCGATGCAGGTAAAGTGAAAAATCATCAGCAAGGATTTTCCGGTCAAAAATATCGGCTAGTAATTCTTTGTAACGCGGTCCCATCCAGATCGTATGATGGGCAATCTTGTCATAGGTCTTACGCGTGCCAAAAAACAGCACAAACAGCCCCATCGAATATTGTGTAAGAGACTCGGGAAACAGGCGTTTCCGGCTGGCGTGCTGTTGGGGCAGCATTTGGCTATAAACAGTTGGCGGATCGCCGTTGCAGATGACAAGGTCGGCAGAAAAATGGGTGCCATCAGAGGTGGTTGCGCCAATCGCCTTGCCATCTTTTATGTCAATGCGGGCAATATCAATATTCAGAACAACCTCTACGCCAACCCGGCGTAACAATGCATCTAGCGCGGCAACAAGCCGTCCCGTGCCGCCCATGGCGAAAAATACGCCCCATCGTCTTTCAAGATAATGGATCAGCGCATAGATGGATGTTGTGCTAAACGGATTCCCGCCCACCAGTAACGGATGGATTGAAAAGGCTTGTCGTAACAGTGGATGCTTTATGTATTTATTAACAATGCCAGCCACCGAAAAATAGCTTTGCAATTTTAACAGGCTCGGGATTTGCGCTAACATTGAAGTGAATTTGGAAAACGGCTTATCGGCCAGTTTTTCAAAGCCAACTTCGAAGATCGCCTGTGATGCGCGCAGCAATTTAGCGTAACCGGCGACGTCATTCGGTGAAAACCGCCGAATTTCATCGTTCGTATCTTCGATGGATGGGCGATAATCAAATTGCTCGCCAGTATGAAAATAAAAACGGTACCAAGGATCGAGTGCGCGAAACTCGACATGGTCTTCGCGCTTTTCACCAAATAGGCTAAACAGCTCGTCAAACAGAAATGGGGCGGTGATCACCGTTGGGCCGGCATCATGACGATACCCGCCACGTTCAAAGACTTGCGCACGGCCCCCAATTGCTGGCAGCCGATCGAGCAGCGTGACATCATAGCCGCGTGCACGCATGCGCAAAGCCGCCGCAATGCCGCCAAAGCCCGCACCAATAACAACGACCTTACCGCCGGCGGTCAGCGACATTGGTTATTCCAGTTTTGAGGAAGGCGGGGCAGTTTTCTCATCAAATCGAAATCAGACCGCGCCATTTTTGCTGGCGGTTTCACAAACCCGCATAATCAAGCCGTGAACCGGCGTGATAACCTCAGAAATTTCGGCTGATAAATCACGCGCCCGACTAGCCGCACGATCCAACGTCGCGAACATCCGCCCAGATGCGGTGGTTATCGCCTTCGAGGTCAGGATTTGCCCACGCCAATATGTAAGCTCAGCAGTGTCACCGCTTTTGTACCAGTCGTTGAACTTTGCTTGTTCAGCTGATTTCAAACCATCAAAAAAGGATAAGGTAACGGCGTTTGGTGCGCGGCGGGCAAGGTCACCCGCGATTAGTTTGGCACCATCACTGCCATTGAAATTCGAGATGTCATTCGCGATCTGATACGCCTCACCAAGGTCACGGAAATAGCTGGCGATGGTTTGCTCGGCTTGATAGTCGCCAACCATAATCGCAATGCCCTGCAAAGGCGCGGTTAATAAAGGCGCGGTTTTGTCTGCAGCGATGGTAAGGTAGGCATCCCAGTTAAGGTTGCCGTCCCATTCAAATTCCATGGCCTCGCCTGCGGTCGTTTGCGACATATGTTTTGCAAGGACGCGAAGCAAGCGCGGTGTATTCGCAATTTCGGCCGCTTCGGCAGCAAGCTCGAATGACAGCGCAATGAGCCAGTCACCCAACGTCAGCGCAACATTTCTGCCAAATTTTGTCCAGATAGCCTGATGACCGCGGCGCTGCTTGTCGCCATCGCAGATATCATCGTGAATCAAAGATGCGTTGTGCAAAACTTCAACTGCAGCCGCCCAGCGTGTCGCTGCGGCGCGGTTGACATTCAACACATGGGCGCCGCGCATGGCCATTGTGGCGCGTAGCATTTTGCCCGGATTATTAAAGTGATGAGCCGCGGCTTTTGCCAAAGGCTGGTCATGTGTTGGTAGCCGGCTAAGAATTAGATTATGGATAATATCCTTATCGGATGGACGCGGTGTTTCGACGTTGATCGTCTTTTGGAAAGCAGTGTTTCGCAATGCCCATAATTCATTCATCGACTGCCTCCGTCGGGTTTTGGCAAGCCTTAAGGAAAACGAGAGCAGCCAGATTGCCGACTGCTCTCATTGAGGTTTATTTAGATTCTGACTCAGTGACCGCAACGTTCCAGATGATCACACCAAATGCGATCTTGTTCCAAACGTCGGCGATGTTGTAGATCACGTTCAGTGACTCGTCGCTGACCGCGCCGTTGAGGTAACCCATGAAATAGCCGATTGGGTAAATCGCCCAACCAATCGTGACAATCCAACGCATAGTTGAAAATGCTGATTGTACAGACGGTGGCGCCTTTTCAGCTGCAACACGGCTGGCTTCGCCAGCAAAGATCTCATACAGGATGTATGCCCAACCGAGCATCCCGATGATGAAACCTGGCCAGGCACCAATATAGCCAATCTCGCCAGCGTAACCGCCGACAAGCATGACAAATGTACCGATCATCAGACGCCAGAAAATTCCACCTGACACGGCCGTAATGGCGCGCAGGATCAGATAGAACTCTACCATCAGCAATGGCACTGTGATCAGCCAATCGATGTAACGATAGACTGTTGGTGTTTCGCCGGTCGAAATCCACACGTCACGCATGTAAAAATAATGCACCGCTGCGACAAGAGTAACGAGGCCTGACACCGTTAGTGATGTTTTCCACTTACCTTGCACGCGAGTTGTTTCGATGAAGAAGAAAGCCGTTGATGCGACCAGTGCCATCGAGATGAGCCAGAAAGAAATGCCCACATAATCGTCAGCCTTCAAAGTTATGTCAGCCGCATTAGCCGCAGCTGGCAACAACGCGAATGCTGCCGTCATCAGGGCCGCTTTCACGCCCTTAGTTGTAATCGAACTCATAGGATTACCTCCGTTAACATAATACTCGCCCCCTCCAAGCCGCCGATATGCCTGTGGCAAATTGACGCTTTGACGGGTTGATTACGAGATTTTTCGAAGGTGAAATCAAGTTGAAAAACTGGCGTTCAGCACCAGAATGAGATTTATGTATTCTTATCAGATAATTAAGCAGTGTCAAATTTATTTTGCGATTTTCGCAAAAATAGCAGGTGATTTGCAGTTAATTTTTGTTTTTTGGAATAAGCGTCTCGTTTTTTGCTTTCGTCGGATTGTTGGGCGTGATTCTGCCGGTTAGATAATGTTAATCCCGATGTGAACGGTTATAGCCAGATTTATCGATATAGGGGAATTGTTCGAGACTGCTGTCTGTTGACTTGAAAATCTCGACAAGAAGCGGGAAACAGGCCGCATGATCGGATGAGTGTTCAGACGAGCAATCACCACCCGGACAGGCAGACAGGCCGCCAATGATGTCAGTCTCGGCAAAAAACTCAATATAGTCACCCGGACGAACCGGACTAGCCTTCATGAAATATTGATGCGTGTCCTTGGTAAAACCGGTGCACATAAAAACATTCAGCACGTCATGAACAAGCGGTTCTGCGGTTTCATAATCAAGCTGGCAATGTGCCGCCAATGCGCGGATCAGGTTTGAGTGACAGCAGTGATGATAGTCGATATTGCCAAGCAATTTGGCCGTGTAGGGATCGCATCTTGTACCAATTACATCATGCACTGACCCGCCATCATCATCCCAGCCATACCAATCCAATGTGTCATAACTGATTGTGGCAAGGGGGCGAAGGTAGGGAAAGCTCGACCACATGCGATCGCCAGTCGATAGATGTGTTCCATGCAAGGCTCGTGTTTTTCCCGAATAGAAATGTTCAAGCAAATCATCTAACGACCAAAGATTTAAATCACCAACCTGTGGGCCGTCGATACTGGATATGCGGAAAAAATGTCCTTTTGGCACGTCAAAACAACGGGCGTCGCGGGGTGGCACAACCACTTCGGCGGTTTTCACAAGCGCCGCGCGCGCGGCGGCCAGTAAGGTCATATCAGGATGCGGCAGACCATCGGTTGGATAGCAGATAACGGGACGGATTTGGCGCCGTGTTTCGGCGTCTGTCGGACCTTGTGGTGTGATAGTTGGTTTCATTGCCTGCACTACCTCATCTAATATGCGATGACCATAACTGACCGCAGGCTGGCTTTATGATTTTGCCGACGGTCTCTTTCATCAAAATAGTATGTGCAGCAATTTGAAGCAATTGTCAGATTGGATTGTTTTGATTAGGGTCTTCAATCGTTGCAGTCCTAACGGTTTCAAGTGCTCCAATCAAAGGTGGCAATCGTCTTGGCTATCAGCGCCATTTTCAAATGATCATTGATCAACGCACTGGAGAATAAGTTGGAGAATAAGTTTATTAACGATCTGATGATGTTGTTACCGCCTGCGATACCTTTGCTTGATGCTGGTTTGCTTATTTTGGCCAGCTTTGCCACATCATTTATAACAGCAGCGTTCGGAATTGGGGGAGGGGTCATTCTAATTGCTCTTTTAGCACTGTTGCTTCCTCCGGCGGCGCTAATCCCAGTTCATGGTGTCGTTCAACTTGGCTCGAATGGTGGGCGGGTTGCGATTATGGCGAGGGACATAGTTTGGCGACCAATTCTCCCCTTTGTATTTGGTGCTATTATCGGCGCCAGTATTGGAGGCTTGGTGGTAGTTCAATTGCCACCTTGGGTGGTTCAATTGGCGCTTGGCATCTTTATTATTTGGGTGGTCTTTGCAAAAATCCCCCCAATACGCCAGAGTTTTATTCTTATTGGTGGAATTATTTCCAGTTTTTTGACTATGTTTTTTGGTGCTACAGGGAATTTTATCGCCGCTATGGTTAAAAGCATGAACCTTGAACCTGTACCTCATGTGGCAACACATTCATTGATGATGACGTTTCAGCATTTTATAAAAGTGCTAATTTTTGGCATTGTTGGCTTTCAGTTCATGCCGTATGTGCCGCTTATCATAGGGATGTTGATTAGTGGGTTCATTGGCACAGTAGTTGGCCGTAATTTTCTCGTTCGCGCCGGTGGGCATTATTTTAAACCTATTCTGAACACTATCTTGTTTTTGGCTGCTTTGCGCTTAATCTGGGCCGGTATTAATGGCTTTCTAGCCTTATGAATTACCCTGTATTTATTAATGAATTAGTATGATCTTGGCAAATTGAGCACATGCTCGGCGATATAGCTCAAGATCAGGTTGGTTGAAATAGGTGCAACCTGATAAAGCCGGGCCTCGCGAAATTTTCGCTCAACATCATATTCCTCTGCGAAGCCAAACCCACCGTAGGTCTGAACGCACATTTCGGCAGCGGCCCAGGATGCGTCGGCGCATAGCAGCTTTGCAAGATTCGCCTCTTCGCCCGGGTTTTCACCAGCCTCATAAAGCCGGATTGATTCCTGCAACATTAACTCGGCGGCGCGCATCTGGCTGTAGGCGCGGGCGATCGGAAATTGGATCCCCTGATTTTGACCAATTGGCCGGCCAAAGACGCTGCGCTCACTCGAATATGATGACGCCCGCTGGATAAACCATTTCGCGTCACCGATACATTCGGCGGCAATCAGAATACGCTCGGCATTCATCCCCGACAAGATATAGCGAAAGCCCTTGCCTTCCTCGCCGACCAGACTGCTTGCCGGAATTCGCATATCGTCGAAAAATAGCTGGGTTGACGAGTGATTCATCATTGTGCGGATGGGGGTGATCGTCAGTGATTTGCCGCGCACTTCGCGCATATCGACGAGGAATACCGATAGACCATCGGTTTTTTTGGCGCATTGATCAAGCGGCGTTGTGCGCGCCAGTAATAGCATCAAATCCGAATATTCGGCCCGCGAGGTCCAGACCTTTTGGCCATTTACAACATATTCATCACCGTCACGACGTGCCGTGGTCCGCAGCGCCGTCGTATCTGTGCCACTGGTTGGTTCGGTTACGCCAAACGCCTGCAGCCGCAGACTACCATCGGCGATCGACGGCAAATATTGTTGTTTTTGCGCGTCTGAGCCATGACGCAGAACGGTGCCCATCGTATACATCTGGGCATGGCAGGCCGCCGCATTACCGCCAGAGCGGTGAATTTCCTCTAAAATTGCTGCGCCAGCTGAAATGGGCAAGCTAAGACCGCCAAATTCTTCAGGGATGAGTGCAGACAGATACCCCGCATCGGTCAATGCCTGCACAAAATCGGCCGGATAGGCACGATCCGTATCGCAGGTTTGCCAGTATTTACCGTCAAAATCGGTACATAATTTAGCAACAGCATCGCGGATTTCGACATGATCGTGAGGATAATGAAACATAAGACGGCTTTCCTGAGGCGGGAATTTGATTCGGGTTAAATATTTGGAATGTTGGCAGCTGCACAACGCCTGACCTAAAGACTAGCCAAAAACGCGAAATGATCAATTGGTCAATGTGAAAAAATCTGACATTCTGGCACGCCGATAATACCCCAATAATATGCTGGCAATAGCGCATGAGGGGGATCGGCGAGCATCCATTACGCGCAGCAAAAAGGGGCCATTTACCGGCCCCTTAATATCGTTTTAGCCGCTGATTAGGCGCAGGCGTTCACGGCGCGGCGGGTCATCTCGCCAATAAGATGCGCCCGATAATCCGCCGAGGCATGAATATCACTCATCAGCCCATCGGCCGAGACCATCCCATCAGCAATTGCATCAGCACTGAAATTTGCATCAAGCGCCGCCTCTAAATCACCCGCCCGGAACACGCCATCTTCACCCGCACCGGTAACGGCAACACGCACACCATCGGCAAATTTTGCGACAAACACACCAACCATTGCATAACGCGATGCAGGGTTTGGAAATTTAACATAGGCGGCTTTTTCAGGTTTTGGCATCGTGACGGCGCGAATGATCTCATCCTCTTCCAATGCAGTGTCAAACATACCGTCAAAATAATCTTCAGCTGAAATTGACCGGGTTTGCGTATGAATCGTACCGCCAAGCGCCAATAGCGCCGCCGGATAACAAGCCGCCGGATCATTATTGGCGAGCGAGCCACCGATTGTGCCGCGATTGCGTACCTGCCGGTCGCCGATATGTGCGGCCAGATGCGCAAGCGCTGGAATGGCCTTTTGCACCACCGCAGATTCCGCAACATCAACATGGCGCGTCATCGCCCCAATCTGGATCGCACCTCCCTCATCATCGATCGAGGACAGGCCGCAAGCAGACAGATCCACCAGACAATCAGGATTGGCCAGCCGCTGCTTTAAGGTGGGTATCAAGGTCATGCCACCAGCCAGAAACTTGCCATCATCGGCTGATTTCAGGGCTTTCACCGCATCATCAATATCACGCGCTTTGACATATTTTGTTGAATACATTTTCGTTCCCCTATTCGGCTGCTTTGGTCTGGGCGTCTTGAATGGCCCGCCAAACTTTTTCCGGCGTCGCCGGCATCGTTATATCAGTGACACCAAGCGGCAATAAAGCATTAACCACCGCATTGATCAATGCAGGTGGTGAGGCGATTGCCCCCGCTTCGCCGCATCCCTTTACGCCCAAATCATTATGCGTGCAGGCTGTCACCAAATGGTCAACCTTCATGGATGGCAGATTATCCGCACGCGGCATGCAATAATCCATATAGGATGCCGTCAGCAATTGACCAGATTCGTCATAATGCGCATTTTCGAGCAATGCCTGTCCGACACCCTGTCCGATGCCGCCATGAACTTGGCCTAGAACCACCATCGGGTTGATTAGATTGCCGAAATCATCACAACACGCCCAATCGACCACCTCAACAACGCCGGTTGTGGCATCAACTTCAACCTCGGCTATATGTGTACCAGCCGGATAGGTGAAGTTGGCCGGATCATAAAAGGCGGTTTCTTCCAGCCCCGGTTCCAGCCGATCATGCGGGAAATTGTGAGGCACATAGGCAGATAACGCAATCTCGCCAAAGGATTTCTCCCTATCGGTGCCGGCAACGATAAATTTACCGTCTTTGAACTCGATGTCTGCGTCATCGGCTTCAAGCATATGTGCGGCGATAATTTTGCCCTTGGCAATCACCTTGTCGATTGCTTTGGAAATTGCGGTGCCACCAACAGCCAGCGATCTAGACCCATATGTGCCCATGCCAAACTGAATACGGTTGGTATCGCCATGCACAATCTCAACGCTGTCAAGCGGCACACCAAGCCGTTCATTCACGATTTGCGCAAAGGTGGTGTCATGCCCCTGACCATGGCTATGCGTGCCGGTGAAAACCGAGATTGTGCCCGTTGGATCAACCCGTACAACCGCGCTTTCGTAAAGTCCGACACGCCCACCAAGTGCGCCGACAACCGCCGATGGTGCGATGCCGCACGCCTCGATATAGCTTGAAAGACCAATGCCCCGATATTTACCACGCTTCATTGCCTCGGCGCGACGTGACTCAAAGCCCTTATAGTCGATCATCTCCAAGGCCTTGTCCAAGGTTGGCTCATAATCACCAATATCATATTGCAGTGCAACGGCTGTCTGATATGGGAATGCGTCGTTTGGAATGAAGTTCAAACGCCGGAATTCAGCCGGGTCCATGCCAATTTCACGCGCCGCAATATCCATCGTGCGTTCAACGATAAAGGTTGCCTCTGGGCGCCCGGCACCGCGATACGCATCAACCGGCGCCGTTGTCGTTGCCATGCCTTTGACATTGGTGTAAATCGCCGGAATATCGTAACAGCCCGACAATAATGTGCCATGAAGATAGGTTGGCGTGGCCACGGAAAAAGCCGAGAGATAGCCCCCTAAATTCGCCAATGTGTCGACCCGAAGCCCGATAATCCGGTTATTCTTATCAAGCGCCATCTGCACTTTGTTAATATGGTCGCGTCCATGCGCATCCGACAAAAATGCCTGAGTGCGGTCGGCAGTCCATTTCACTGGTTTGCGCAATTTCTTTGACGCCCACGTACAGCAAGCTTCTTCAGCGTAAAGATAAATTTTTGACCCGAAACCACCGCCAACATCCGGCGCAATGATTTGCATCTTTGACTCGGGGATACCCAGCACAAAGGCACAAATCACCAGCCGCAACAAATGCGGGTTCTGCGTTGTTGAATGCAGCACATAAGAATCGGCAATTTCATCATATTCAGCCACCGCGGCCCTTGGTTCCATCGCATTCGGTACCAGCCGGTTGTTGCGCAAGGTTGTGGTGATAACGCGCGCAGCTGATGACAGCGCGGCTTGGGTGGCGGCTTCATCCCCCAATTCCCAATCGAAATAGGTGTTATTGTCCATGCCATCATGGATTGTCGCATTATCGGCGGCGCTAGCAAGGTCAATGACGGGTGGCAATTGATCGTAAACGACGTCAACAAGCTCGCCAGCAGACATTGCCTTTTCCAGCGAGTCAGCAACAACCATTGCGACATGATCGCCGACATAGCGGACTTTGTCCTTGGCAAGAATTGGATGCGGTGGTTCATGCATCGCACTGCCATCACGGTTGGTAACGGCCCATCCATTGATCAGCCCGCCAATGCCGTCATTGGCAACATCAGCCCCAGTATAAATGGCGGCCACCCCGGCAACCGCGGCAGCCTTGTCTGTTTTAATTGATTTGATTGTCGCATGGGCAACAGGCGAGCGGACAAAATAAGCAAAAAGTTGGCCCGCGCGATTAATATCGTCAGTGTAGCGCCCCTTGCCGGTCAGAAAGCGTTTATCTTCCTTGCGCCGAACTGATGCGCCAATCCCCTGATTTACGGTACCTTCTGGCATTTTATCCTCCCATTTTTGTTGCGGCATCCTGTACTGATTTAACGATGTTGTGATAGCCGGTGCAGCGGCAGATATTTCCCTCTAATCCTTCGCGGATTTCACGCTCAGACAGGTTCTTGCTTTTCTCTACAAGCTCAATCGCGCTCATCACCATCCCCGGTGTGCAAAACCCGCATTGCAGACCATGATTCTCATGAAACGCCTGCTGCATCGGATGCAGCTCATCACCATTGGCGATACCCTCAATCGTCGTGACATCGGCGCCGTCAAGCTGCGCTGCTAAAATGCTGCATGATTTGATGGAGTCGCCATTCACATGGACAATACAGGCGCCGCACTGGCTGGTATCGCACCCAACATGTGTTCCGGTCAGCCCCATGGTCTCGCGCAAAAATGAAACCAGCAACGTATTATCCGGGATATCATGACTTACACTCGCCCCGTTCACCTTCATTGCTACGGTTGGCATTGATCTCTCCTTTGGCTGATAATTTCATTTCTTTTGTGACTGAGATCACTTAGCCGGAATCGCCTAGCAGAAATCACTCACAAGAGGAAAAGCTTGTATGGATTCGCCGTATTTGTAAACATAGAAAAAGTGACATCGAATTTGGGCAGAGGGATTAGTGGAGATGGTGCGGGCGTTTGACACAGTCGAGGCCGTTCAGCAAGGGCTTGTTTCTGCGGGCTATATTGCCAATGACGGCTTGGCTGTTAGCCTGTTTCTGGCCCTTGCAAAGCAGCGCGCACTTTTTCTTGAGGGCGAGGCTGGTGTTGGAAAAACCGAGATTGCCAAAGTGCTTGCTAGCGTTCTTGGGCGCGATCTGATCCGACTTCAATGCTATGAAGGGCTTGATATTAATCAGGCTGCCTATGAATGGAATTATGCGCGGCAGTTAATTGAAATTCAGGCGCAAAGATGCGCCGATGACGCGCAATCATCTAACCCGCCAGATACTAGTGATACCGGGGCTGATAATCTGTTTCGCGAGACCTTTTTAGTTGAACGCCCTTTATTGCGCGCGTTACGGTCGCACCCGGCTGGCGCGCCTATATTGCTGATTGATGAAATTGATCGCGCCGATGAAGCCTTTGAAGCCTATTTGCTTGAACTGCTTTCCGATTGGCAAATCACAATCCCGGAACTGGGAACAATCACCGCTGCAACGCCGCCAATTGTGATCATCACATCAAACCGCACACGCGAGATTCACGATGCGTTAAAACGGCGGTGTTTTTATTATTGGGTTGATTACCCAAGCCGTGAGGTTGAATTGCAAATTCTCGCTGAAAAAGCACCGGATGCAGGCCCCGCCCTGCAGGCACAGGTGGTGGAATTTGTGCAAGCGCTTCGGGGCCAGCAATTGTTTAAATCACCGGGTGTCGCCGAAACCATTGACTGGGCGCAGGCGCTGGTGGAATTAAACTGTGTCGCGCTCGATCCGCAAACCGTTGATTCGACGATGGGCGTCTTGTTGAAATATCAGGATGATATCAGCCGTATTCAAGGAACCGAAGCGGCGCGCATCTTGTCTGAAGTGCAGGGCGCAATGGTTCAGGGCGAGCTGTCACGGGCATGACAGGGTCGCTGAAACCTCCGCCGAAAAAGGTAACGCCAAAACTTGATCAAAATATCATGCTGTTTGTGCGGCTGCTTCGGGCCATTGGGATGAAGCTGGGATCGGCGGATATGCTGAACGCGGTCGATGCGGCAAAAACAGTTGGTGTTGCGAATAAGAATTTTATGTATCACGCTCTGGCAAGCAGTCTGATCAAACGGCGCGAGGATAAGCTGCTTTTTGATCAGGCCTTTTATATGTTCTGGCAAAACCCAAAATTTCACGAACGCATCCGTGATCTCTTGTTGCCAAAGATCAAATCACCCGGCGATGAGCATGATGATGGCGCGGCGATGCTGCGTCGCTTGTCCGACGCGCTAGCCGCCCCGCCCAAGGATCAGCCAAGCGCCAATGATGATGTCAAAATTGAGGTGGATACCACGGGCACCGCCACCGATAGCGACCGGCTTAAACATAGAGATTTTGAAATGATGTCTGCTGAGGAAATTCAGCTTGCCGAACAGGCGATTGCCAGCCTTTGGCCTTGTTTACCCCGGCGCCCGGCGCGGCGGTCAAAATTATCACCGCGCGGCCAGAAAATAGCGATGCGTTTTGCCTTACAACGCAGCGTTAAACAATTAGGCATCGTATTTCCGCAATTTCAAACAATCGTAACCAAGCCGCGGCCGCTGGTCGTCTTGTGCGACATTTCCGGCTCGATGGAACAATATAGCCGCATCATGCTGCATTTTATTCATACGCTGACCCGCAACCATCCTGCCGTGTCTAGTTTTTTGTTTGGAACGCGTTTGACCAATATCAGCCGGCAAATGCAAAATCGTGACGTTGACGAGGCGGTGCAAGCGGTATCGCATCTTGTCGAAGATTGGTCGGGTGGCACCCGTATCAGCGGGTGCCTGGAGCAGTTTAATCAGGATTGGTCACGCCGTATCATGGGGCAGGGGGCAATAACGCTGCTGATCACAGACGGGCTTGATCGCACGGCAGACCCCGCATTCGGCGCGCATATGGCACGCCTGCATAAATCGACATCGGCGCTGGTCTGGCTGAACCCGCTATTGCGCTTTGATGGATTTGCACCAAAGGCGCAGTCGGTCAGGATGATGATCCAGCATGTCGACCATTTTTTGCCGATACATTCATTGCAGGCAATGCGTGATTTGACGACCAGTCTTGCAAAAATACAAAATCAGCGTGACGCCCGATTGACCGAATGGCAAGATGCGGCGCGTCGTGCCGGATTTACCGATCGTGCGGTACCGTCTTATGCGCAGGAAAAAGGGTCTTTGGCTTGATGAGTGATCAGCGGAGTGAACATCTTGATAGTCGTTTGATGCTTGCTGACGACGCATTGCTACAACAGGCGGCAAGCTGGCAGGGTGCGGGCCATAAGCTGGCTTTGGCGTTTGTCATCCAGACATGGGGATCATCACCGCGTCAGGTTGGTAGTCTGATGCTGGTACGTGATGACGCACGGATCGCAGGTTCGGTGTCGGGCGGTTGTGTTGAAGGGGCGGTAATTGACGCCGCGCTTGAGATGATTGAGGCCGGCGGTAGCCAGCGGCTGGATTTTGGCGTTGCCGATGCGACCGCATGGGAGGTCGGTCTGTCATGCGGTGGGCAGATTTCCATTCTTGTCATGGCGGTTTCTGAAACTGGATTCTCTCCAGCGTTACTTGACGATGCAGCAAAATCTCTGGCGCGACGTGTGCCGGTTGGGTTTTGTCTTTCGGTTACCGGTGGCGGCGCGCACAAGGCCAAATCATTACCGCAAAAAAGCGAATTGATTGATGATGAATTTTGGTTTGTACAAACACCGCGGCCGCATATCATCATCATCGGCGCGGTTCATATCAGCCAGCATTTGGCCTCGATGGCATCGCAGGCCGGTTTTGCGGTGACGGTAATTGATCCACGGCGCACATTTGCCACAGATGACAGGTTTCCGGGCATTGATCTTGTGTTTGATTGGCCGGACCGCGTTCTAGGTGAGATTGCGCTTGATCAGGAAACTGCACTCATCGCGTTGACGCATGACCCCAAAATTGACGATGCGGCGTTGCATATGGTGCTTGGCAAACCATTATTTCACATTGCCTGCCTCGGCAGTAAGCGCACCCATGCAGCACGGCTGCAACGTCTTGGCGATGCCGGCTTTAGCGATGCTGATATCGGACGAATTAAAGGGCCAGCCGGATTGGATATTGGTGCCAAGACACCAGCCGAAATTGCGGTTTCGGTGCTGGCGGAGCTGATTGCGGCCTTTCGTGGAAAGCTGGCACAATGAAGCTGGCAAGGTTCCCGCTTGATGATTGTGAAGGGCTTATATTAGCGCATCGCCACACCAGCTCCTATGGCACTCTATCAAAGGGAACATTGATGGATAGGGCGATGCTTGAACGGCTGCGGGCCGACGGCATTTCGTCGCTTGTTTGCGCAAAACCTGATCCGGATGATGTGCATGAGGATGTTGCGGCAGAACGGCTGGCAAAAGCCTTGTCGCCGAGCAGTGTTGATTTTACCCATGCTGCGACAGGACGGGTTAATATTCGCACGCGGCAACGCGGCATTATCCGGTATGACCGTGACCTTATCCGTCAGCTGAACGAGGTTGATGAGGCAATCACCTTTGCGCTGGTCCAGCATAATCAGCTGCTTGAAGCGGGTCAGATGGCGGCAACCTTGAAGATAATCCCCTTTTTTGTCGCAAAAGCCTCTATTGTGGCGATTGAAAATCTGCTTGTTGAGCGAACAGCCTTTGCCTTTCATGGCTTGCGCGAGGCGAGTGTTGGGCTGATCCAAACGCGGCTTCCGGGGCAAAAAGACCGGCTGTTCACGGCCACAGAAAATGTGACCAGAGCGCGCCTGACCCAGCTTGGCTGCCCTCTTGTTGAGAGCAGTATTTGCGGACATGACCGCGCGGTCGTTGCAGCCGAAATCAGTGCCATGGTTGCAGCGGGCGTTGAGATAATTCTGATCTGCGGTGGATCGGCAATCATTGACCGGCAGGATGAGGTGCCGCAAGCAGTTATTCTTGCTGGCGGCGAGATTGATCAATTTGGCCTTGCGGTCGATCCGGGTAATTTGTTGATGGTTGCCAAAGTTGATAAGCCCGCCAGATTTGATCATGCTGCGGGCGAACAGGGACATCATCATGTGATTGGTATGCCGGGTTGTGCGCGCTCGCCGAAACTGAACGGGTTGGACTGGGTTCTGCAATTGGTGCTGGCGGATATACCGCTTAGTCGCAATGAGCTTGCTGAAATGGCGGCTGGCGGGTTGTTGATGGAAATTGCCTCACGGCCTATGCCGCGCGCGCTTGCGACGATCCCGCCAAGCCAAGATAAAATCGCTGGTATTCTGCTTGCTGCAGGTCAGTCGCGGCGCATGGGATCAATCAATAAGCTGCTCGCGCCAATTGCTGGAAAGCCGCTTGTTCGCCACGCCGCCGAAGCGATGATTGCGGCTGCATTATCGCCGTTAATTATTGTGATCGGCCATGAGGCAGATAAGGTTGCGGCCGCGCTTGATGGCTTGCCGGTGGCCCTTGTGTTTAACCCTGATCATGCCAGCGGTCAGGCGGCCTCGGTCGGGGTCGGGGTTGGTGCGCTTGATGGCGATGTAACCGATGTTTTGATCGGGCTTGGGGATATGCCGCTGGTATCGCCAGCGGTGCTCGAAACACTGGTGCAAAACCATTTGGAACGCGATGATCATCAGCGCTGCATCACCTTGCCAACCAATGCGGGCAGACGCGGTAATCCGGTGTTGTGGGGACGGGCATTTTTCCCTGAATTATCGGCGCTAACCGGCGATAGCGGGGGCCGCCAACTGCTTGATGATCACGTGGCCGCGCAAAATCTGGTGGAATGTGATGATTCGGCTATTTTTCAAGACGTTGATACGGCCGAGGCGCTTGCCGCGATGACGCGTAATGTCGAGACGGGCAGGCAGTAGCAGCTGCCCAAACGCGGCTATTTCAGACCGGGTTTTCGCCCGCCCGCCTGTTGGGGGCTGAAAATACCGCCAATCAGCGGAATTGAGGCATGGTGCGCCACGATGAGTGACAGGATCAAACCGGAAAGAACACTTGTGGCAATGCCGTACCAGACGCCAACGACGCCAAATCCCCAAATATGCACGAAAATATAGCTGAAAAAGGCCACGCCAAAGGCCTGACGATAAATGCCAATCAACAATGTCCACATCGGCCTTTTCAACGCCTGCAAAAATGAATTGATAGCAAAAAGCATCATATAGATTGGCAAGATAAAGCCGTCCACCCGCAGATAGCTGACGCCGATAGCAATCACGTCAGGGTCGTGGGTAAAGCTGCGCATCAATAACGGTGCGGCGAAATAAAGCGTTGGGCAGGCCACCAGCATGAAAAGCCAGCCAAACTTCCAACAAGTAAATAGGGCGATCCGGACGCGTTCACGCTCGCCAGCGCCGAAATTCTGTGCCGCAATGGGCAATAACGCACCGGTGAGGCCGAAAATCGGCAGCAAAAATAACTGTTCAACCCGCAAGGCAACGCCGTAAGCAGCGACTGCTGAAGTGCCAAATGATTTGAGATAAAACTGCACGATAAAGCCAGCAGTAAACATCACCAGCATGGTGAATGTTGTTGGCAGAAGCTGTGCCAGAATTTGTCGGTACACAAGGAGATTGGGCAGGATATTGGCAATCGTTTTCTGTGCTAAGATGGACGAACGAGACAGCCTGACCCCGATGAAAATCATAACCCCAGTTTGGCTGATCACCGTTGCCGCGGCAATGCCATCAAAGCCGAGACCGTTCCATACACCCGGAATGCCAAACATCATCAGCGGGTTCAATCCGATATTCGCAAAAAAAGCACCAATTAGTGCATATTGCATCGAAACGGTATCACCTTGTGCCTGCAACAATCCGTTAAGTCCATAGCCAATCACAAAGGCCGGAAGACTGAGCAGCAATAGTGTGAAATAGGCCGCACCAGCATCGCGGTAAGCGCCTTCGGTCGAAATAAAGTTCAGCAAATGGGGGCCAATGAAATAGGCCGCTGCCATTAACAAGCCAGATGCAACAATGGCAAACCCTACACCTTGGGTTGCAACCAAGCTGGCGTCATGGTCATTTTTGGCACCAATGGCGTTGCCAACAAGCGCGGTCATTGCCGAGCCAAGGCCAAAGCCCACGGTAACAAAAATGAAAAAGGCCTGAAAGGAAATTGCCAGACCGGCCTGTGCATCGGTGCTGATCAAGCCAGCAAAAAACACATCGACAACATTATAAAGGGTTGAAAATACCATGCCAATGGCGGCAGGCAAGGCAAGCCGCAGGAAATGTCCGGCCAGTGATCCTGTGGTAAGGTCATGCGTTTTTGTCATTCCGATTGCTTACGCTTCATTCACGGTGGTTTCAATCGTCTTTTTGTTGCGATCGTCGGCGCTTTCGCGATAGGTTGCCCGCAGCTAGGATCATCATCATTTTAAAAGGGCGAAAAACATATGTTTGGTACCGGTATCATGGAGGGGCTGAGTTCACAGACAATCATTCTGATGGCTGTTGCTGGTGCCGGTTATGCGCTCTACATCTCGGGCGAAAGCCTCGCCAAGAAGGCTGCAAAGAAAGATACAAACGCGCCGCTTGCCACATTGTTAAAAATGATTGGTGGCCCGATGATGCTGATTGCCATTGGGGTGTTTATGCTGCGCTGGTTAATAAACCGCTTCTAAAGCCGGGTCGCCGACGCCTTTATCGGCGCAATCATCCTGCACATAGGATTCTGGCATCCAGATGGGGCATCCAGATGTGGGGCGGGCTTATAGAGAAATCGAGGCTGCTATTGCCCGGCTTCGGCGATCCGGTAAAGACCGCCTTTGCCCTCGTCACTAAGCAGGAGGACGCTGCCGTCAAACGCAACCGCAACATCACGCACCCGTCCGATAGCGCCGTCCAGCATGACGGATTCTCGAACTGGTCGACCGTTTTCGATTATTACTAGATAGAGCCGCTCGAATTTTAGCGAGCCAACCAGTAGATGCCCGTTTAAATAGGGAAACATCTCGCCTTGATAAAAAGTCATGCCTGACGGGGCGATTGAGGGGGTCCAAACCCACACAGGGTCGCTAAGGCCGGGCGCGCTTGTACCGCTGCCAATACTGCCGCCGATATATTCCTTGCCATGGCTGACTTTGGGCCAGCCGTAATTATGGCCGGCCTCAATGATGTTTATTTCATCACCGCCGCGTGGGCCATGCTCATGCGCCCAGATTTCGCCATTTGACGGGTTGATTGCTAGGCCTTGCGGGTTGCGATGCCCCTTGGTCCATAGTTCAGGGGCCCAGCCGTCCAGCCTTGGATTGTCGGGCGGCGTGCTGCCATCATGGAAAAGCCGGATGATCGCGCCGGCGTGAAGGGAGGGGGCTTGTGCATCATGGCGATCACCCCGTTCGCCAAGGCTGGCATATAAATAGGTTTCATCAAGCACAATGCGGCAGCCATAATGAATCGCATTACGCGTCGGGTTATTTGCGCGGAAAATCGTTGTTCGGTCGGTCAGGTTATTGCCGTCAAATCCGGCACGATCAATCGCGGTAACGGTTTCATTGCCAATTTGCAGGCTATAACAAAGATAGATAGTGACAGCATCATCGCTTGAACCAGTGCCGGCGATATTCCCCGAAATCATGCCAGCTGGCGCTTTTACCGCGACATCTAGCAGCCCGCCCTGCCGGTTCGCCGAAACAGCGGGCAAATTGCCGATGGTTTTGCGATCGCCGGACAAAAGATCGACAAGAAAAAGATTGCCCTCACGCTCGGTAACAAATAATTGCCGTTTATCCAGAAAATCCATGCCCCACGGGTGCGATAGCGGCGCGCCGATCTGCTGAATTAAGGGGGCGGAGATTGCTGGCGTTACCATCCCGATAGCGCCTATTCCGCCAAAAAACAGCCACCCAACGATTGCCCAAGCAAGCCTGAGATTATGGCAAGCCGCAGCAGTGATCAGGCGGCCGCTTCCTTGCCGAATAGATTTAATCAGATAAAAATGAGGCATCGTTGAAAAAAGCCCTTGCTAGTGGTTCG
The DNA here is from genome assembly GCA_041228345.1 of Alphaproteobacteria bacterium LSUCC0396. Taxonomy (NCBI): domain Bacteria; kingdom Pseudomonadati; phylum Pseudomonadota; class Alphaproteobacteria; species Alphaproteobacteria bacterium LSUCC0396. The sequence goes on from CP166131.1 coordinate 2,023,924, forward strand.
GCAAATTTAATCCAAAACATACTAGTACTATTTTGCCCCCAATAGTGAGTCGTACTCAAACTATGTGGTTATTCTGTTGCATGGAACAAGTCTTGTGCTGGCAGATTGACCCAAAACAGAAATATAGGCAGGTAATGACCGGCATAGACCTTGATCACATGACAGCGATCATCCAGCACGAGATCGATGCGTTAAAACAGCTGAGTGAAACGACCAAACCTAGCCGTGCGCCGGTGATGCTTGATCAGCAATCAGTTGGCCGCCTATCACGCATTGATGCACTGCAGCAGCAATCTATGGAATTGGCAACCGAAGAACGCCGCCAGCAGCGCCTTTTAGCACTTACCGCTGCATTGCGCCGGATCGAGGCAGGCGATTACGGGTTTTGTTTGAAATGTGACGGTGATATTGCATCCGGGCGGCTGGCAGTTGATCCGGCGGTAACGCTGTGTATTGATTGTGCCTAGCGCGACCCTCAAATGACCTCAACGGTTGGGGGGTTTTTGGGGTTAAGCCAATTCGCGCCGTGCCAGATAGATGCTTTGCAAAAAATCGCGATCTTGAAGCGGGTTATGGAACGGCACCGCAACCGCGCTTGCCTCGCTAAATACCGATTGCAGCCGACGGGTAAAATCATCATCAGGCGGGTCGTTTGACCATAGTGCAAAGATGCCGCCATTCTTGAGGTGATGCTGCAGCTTCATCAGGCCTTCGGGCTGGTAAAATCCGGCATGGGCAGGTGCGAGATGAAAATCTGGTGCATGATCAATATCCAGCAATATGGCATCAAAACGGTGCTCGGGCTGCGCTGGATCGAATCCGTCATGCCCCGCTGCCATCTGAAAAAAATCGCCCTCAACAAAGCGGCATTTGGGATCACCGACAAGGCGTTTGCCTAGCGGGATCATCCCTGCTTCATGCCACCCAATTACCGGGGCCAGTTTTTCGATGATCAGCAGATCATCAATCCGGCTGTCATTCAATGCCGCATCCGCAGTAAAACCCATGCCGAGCCCGCCAACAACAACTGACAATCGCCGGTTATCCGAAATTGCAGCAAGGCCGTGTTCGGCAAGCGCTACCTCAGATGTCGTAAACAGATCGGACATCAAATGTTCATCGCCAAGCATGATTTCCAGCACATCAACATCAAGGCGTAATTCGCGCCGCCGCCGCAGCGATATGGGGCCAATGGCAGTTGGCTGGTAATCGAGTTCTTCGAAATAGCGGCTCATGGCAAATCTTTCGTCACTTTTTTGGTGTCTAGTCATTTACGGGTCATTGAGGGCGTGCGCGTCTGTCGCATTTCAATTATCCGGTTTGCGTGTTATTCAAATAACCATGGATCCGACAAAATCACCAGCATCACGCATATTTAATGCCGATCAAGCGGGTGCTGACCACGCGCCGGCAGCACGTCAGTTCTCTTTTGCACTTTTATGGCGGGGGATCACAAAGCGCTGTCCGCAATGCGGAATTGGGCCCGTTCTATCTGGCTATCTTGCGCCAAACCCCTGCTGTGCGCATTGCGATGAAGATTTCCGACACATCAGCGCGGATGATGGGCCGGCCTGGCTGACCTTGCTTGTGATCGGTCATGCGGTGGTACCATTGATGATTGTTTTTGGGCGCGATGCAACGATATCGCCGATATTGGCAATTGTCATTCTGGCTCTGGTCACGCTTGTCGGTGTCTATTTTGTGCTACCGCGCGCAAAAGGCGTTTTTATTTCGTTGATATGGCTAACCGGTGCAACTGGACAAGATATGTTCACCGCCGATCAGGAAACATCAGACCGGCCTGCTGATCAGCCAGCTGATCAGTAAGTGCGGATAAGGCGATACCGCCGATCGCTCATCAATCCTAACCGTCAAATACCCCGATTATACTCTCCGTCAATCGCGTGGCCTTTCGCGTGAGGTTTCTGCGTGCCCCGATGAAAAAAAACCATGAAAATTATACAGCAGTGAAAAAAACATTGAAATTTTCATTTATTTCGGTTCAGGATGAAATCATCAGGCGCGGGGGATCGATGCTAATTGATTTAAAACAAGATGCCAAAGCAGGCACCGGGGCAAAAGCCCCCTTAAGGTCAAGCGGCAAGATTGGCAGTGATATTCGTGCGTTGCGCCGGTCGCGCAATTGGACGTTAACCGATCTTGCGGAACGGCTTGACCGGTCGGTTGGCTGGCTATCACAGGTTGAGCGTAATGTTTCCGAGCCGACGCTTGATGATATTCGCAAAGTCGCCAGTCTATTCTCGTTGCCGGTTAGTTTCTTCTTTACCGATGGCGGCCATGGTGACGAGGCAGCCTATATTGTGCGCGCCGGGTCAAGGCGGGTTATGAGTGACGCATCAAAGGGCTTGGCCGAAAGTTTGCTATCGCCGGATCTTGGCGGCGCTTTTGAGATTGTGCATTCGGTCTTTGCACCGGGGGCAAGCTGCCCCGAGCCATTTATCCGCCCAACCGAAGAAGCTGGCTATGTGATCGAGGGCAGCCTTGTGCTGTTTATTGATGGCGTCCGGTTTGAGCTTAATCCGGGTGACTCGTTTCGGTTTGCCGGCGAAGAGATCACTTGGATCAACGAGGGCAAGACTAACGCGGTTTTGATATGGGTGATTGCACCGCCGGTTTATTAATGTGTGACCCATCCAAAAGAGAACGGCAAAGACGGCATTGAGACGAGACCCGAAAAATCAGGCTACTGAAACCGGACGAATAAGACATCGGGCACAAAGAAGAACCTGACGGGCAAGTAAGACCTGACGGGAACGTAAAATAAGCGATCTGGACGCGGAGATGAGCACATGACGCAAGCAACTGTGACTTCAAAAGAGACCAAATTACAGGCATCGGCCAATCTTCCCGCAACTGCGCGTGTGTTGGTGATTGGCGGCGGGGCTGTTGGGTGCTCGGTGCTTTACCATCTGGCGGAAATGGGCTGGTCAGATTGCGTTTTGCTGGAAAAGAATGAGCTGACATCAGGCTCGACATGGCACGCCGCGGGCAATTGCCCGAATTATGTCGGGTCATGGACAATGATGAAGATCCAATCCTATTCAACCGCGCTCTATCGCAAGCTGGGGGATCTGGTCGACTATCCGATGAATTATCATGTCACCGGAGCCATTCGATTAGCGCATAGCCGCCAACGCATGGAAGAATTTCGTCATGTACAGGCAATGGGCCGCCATATGGGGGTCGAATTTGAAGAAATGTCGAATGCCGATATGCAGGCGATCTATCCGTTCCTTGAAACCCATGATCTTTATGGCGGCCAGTGGGATCCATTAGATGGCGATATTGATCCGGCGCAATTGACCCAAGCATTGGCCAAGGGCGCGCGCGATATGGGCGCAAAGATTATCCGGTTTTGTCCGGTGACCGGGGTTGAGCGTATTAACGATGAATGGAAAATCACCACCCCAAACGGTGAAATCAGAGCCGAATATGTTGTGAATGCGGCCGGGTATCGGGCAGGTGAACTTGGCAAGATGTTTGGGCGTGATGTGCCGTGTGTTTCGCTGGCGCATCAATATCTGATCACCGAGCCGATTGCCGAATTAACGGCGCGGGATAAAAAATTGCCGCTGCTTCGTGATCCTGACAGCTCATATTATCTGCGGCAGGAAAAGGACGGGTTGCTGCTTGGCCCTTATGAGAAAAACTGCCGTGCGCATTGGCTGGATGCCAGTGATCCGATGCCAGATGATTTTTCTTTCCAGCTCTATAACGACGATCTGGAACGGCTGGAATGGTATATTGAGGATGCGTGTGCGCGGGTGCCAATTCTTGGTACCGCTGGCATTACGCGGGTGGTGAACGGGCCAATCCCCTATACGCCGGATGGTCTGCCGTTGATTGGGCCAATGCCCGGTGTGCCGAACGCGTTTGAGGCGTGTGTCTTTACCTTTGGGATTGTTCAGGCTGGTGGTGCTGGCAAGCTGCTGGCCGAGATTATCATTGAAGGCGAGGCCGACAGCGATAGCTGGGCTGTTGATCCGCGCCGCTTTACCGACCATGTCGACACGGCTTATACAGCGGCCAAGGCGATCGAGACCTATAGCCATGAATATGCGATGCATTTCCCGCAGATTCAGTGGCCGGCTGGCCGCAAGGCAAAATCTTCGCCGCTTTATGACCGGCTGGCGGCAGCGGGTGCTGAATTTGGCAGTTATGGGGGATGGGAACGCGCTGACTGGTTTCCGGCGGTTGATGCCGACCGGCGGCCGGCCGATAGCTATGACCGCCAGCACTGGTTTGATGCCGTCGGTCAGGAATGCCGCCACGTCGCAGCCCATGCCGGGATTCTGGAGCTTACAGGATTTTCGCGGTTTCATGCGAGCGGCGATGGTGCTGACGCGTGGCTGACCCGTCAGATTACCGGTAATCTGCCGCGTGTTGGCCGCATAGGGCTAGTCTATTTTGCGTCACCAAAAGGCAAGATGCTAAGCGAGATGACCGTCACGCGCTTTGCCGAAAATGATTTTCTGTTGATGAGTGGCGCGGGAGCCTATTGGCATGACCGTGATTTGTTGATGGCGAACCTGCCCTCGGACGGCTCGGTGCAAATCACCGATGTGACGTATGATCTGGCAACCTTGCTGGTGACCGGGCCTAAGGCACCGGCAATTCTTGCTGATCTGACCGGCCACTCAATGGCAAATGATGATTTTGCCTGGTTAGCGTGCCGTAAGATTGAAATTGCTGGCGATGAGGTAACCGCCATTCGCGTGTCATTTGCCGGTGAAGCCGGATTTGAAATCCATTGCAAGATGGATAATATCGTCGCTGTTTATGATGCGATCACTGCCGCAGGTGCGGCTTATGAACTCGCCCCATTTGGAATGTTGGCATTGGACTCGATGCGCCTTGAAAAAGGCTATCGTTCATGGAAATCGGATCTCACGTCAGATTATACGATGCTGGAATCGGGGCTTGGGCGCTGGGTGAATTTCAACAAAGACGATTTTGTTGGCCGGACTGCCCTGCAAGCTGAACAGCAGGCGGGTAGCAAAAATGAGTTTGTGACTCTCGTGCTAGATGATCCGGATGATGGCGAGCCGTTTGGCGACGCTGTCTATCTTAGCAGCGTTGTGATTGACGGAAATGTTGCCGGATTGGTTTTGTCGGGTGGATACGGGCATCGGGTTGGTGCATCGATTGCGATGGCGGTTGTCGATTGCGGTGCGTTGCGGGCGGCAAAGGATATTTCAGTTCTGGTTCTTGGGCGATCGCGCCGCGCCGTACTGGTCGATGGCCATGTTTTATATGATCCAGAAAATATAAAGATGAAGGGCTGATAAATGCAGATTCCGTCAAAAGCGCGTGCGGTTATCATCGGTGGCGGTGTTATTGGCTGTTCGATTGCCTATCATCTTGGGAAACTGGGCTGGAAGGATGTTGTTCTGCTCGAACGCAAACAGCTGACTTGTGGCACCACATGGCACGCGGCAGGCTTGGTCGCACAGTTACGTAACACCCAGAATATGACGCGGCTGGCGAAATATTCACAAGAACTCTATTTCGGCCTTGAGGCGGAAACGGGTGTCGCAACCGGTTTCAAGCGCAACGGATCGATCACCATGGCGCTGAATGACGAGCGGATGGAGGAATTGCGCCGTCTGGCCGCTATGGCGCGGGCATTTGGGGTCGAGATCGACGAGATTGGCCCCAGCGATATCACAAACCGCTATCCGGGGCTTGCAACAAAGGATGCGGTTGGCGGGGTGTGGTTGCCAAAGGACGGACAGGCAGATCCGGTTAATATCACCCAAGCGCTGGCCAAGGGTGCGCGTAATTTTGGCGTGTCGATCCTGCAAGGTGTCAAGGTCACAGCCATTCATCAGGCAAATGGCCGGGTGAGCGGAGTTGATACTGACTTTGGGCCGATTGAGGCTGAATATGTGGTCAATGCTGGCGGCATGTGGGGCCGTGAAATTGGCGCTATGGCTGGCGTTTCGGTTCCACTTCATGCCTGTGAGCATTTTTATATCGTAACCGAGCCTATGCCTGATATTACACCAAATCTGCCAGTGTTGCGGGTGCCAGATGAATGTTGTTACTTTAAAGAGGATGCTGGCAAGATGCTGCTGGGCGCATTTGAGCCGGTGGCAAAACCCTGGGGGATGGATGGCATCCCCGAAGATTTCGAATTTGACTCTCTGCCCGAGGATTTTGATCATTTTGAACCAATTCTTGAGCGCGCGGTCGAGCGTTTCCCAATGCTGGCAACGGCGGGAATCCAGACCTTCTTTAACGGGCCGGAGAGCTTTACCCCCGATGATCGCTATATCCTTGGCGAGGCACCTGAGCTTGATCATTTTTATGTGGCGGCCGGATTTAATTCGGTCGGGATCGCCTCGGCGGGTGGTGCCGGTATGGCACTTGCTGAATGGATGGATAGCGGCAAACAGCCGTTTGATCTGTGGGATGTTGATATCCGGCGAATGCAACCGTTTCAGGCCAATCGCAGCTATCTAAAGGCGCGTGTGACGGAAACGCTAGGCCTGCTCTATGCAGACCATTTCCCTTATCGTCAATTTGCATCGGCACGTGGCGTGCGGCGCTCACCTGTTCATCATTACCTCGAGGCTGAAGGTGCCTGTTTTGGCGAGGTTTCTGGCTGGGAGCGTGCCAACTGGTTCTTGCCACAAGCCGAACGTGATGCCGGTAAAAAAGCCGAATATGTCTATAGCTGGCGCCGTCAGAACTGGTTTGACTATAGCGCGGCTGAACATATGGCAGTGCGGCAAAAGGTTGGCATGTTCGATATGTCCAGCTTTGGTAAGATAAAGCTGGTTGGCCGTGATGCCGAGGCGGTGCTGCAAATGATCGCGGCAAATGATGTTGCTGTTCCAGTTGGTAAGATCGTCTATACGCAGTTTCTCAATTCAGATGGTCATATTGAGGCTGATGTCACGATTACCCGCCTTAGCATGGACGCGTTTATCATCATTACGCCAGCCGCCACAATCCGCCGCGATCTGAATTGGATTAACCGGCATATTCCCGAAAATGCGCACGCCATCGCGGTAGATGTTACCGTGTCAGAGGCAGTGCTTGTCGTGATGGGGCCTGAGGCTCGAGATTTTCTTCAGCCAATGATTCCGCAAAGCCTTGCCAATGAAGATTTCCCGTTTGGGACTATGCAGACGGTTGAAATTGGTCATGCTATTGCCCGTGCGCATCGTGTTACTTATGTTGGCGAGCTTGGCTGGGAACTTTATGTGCCAAGCGATATGGCGGCGCATGTGTTTGAGGCGATTACCGAACGCCGAGACGATCATGCCATCGCAATGTGCGGCCTTCATGCTCTTGATAGCTGCCGCATCGAAAAGGGGTTTCGCCATTTCGGTCATGATATCTCAAACGAGGATCATGTGCTTGAGGCTGGGCTCGGTTTCGTGGTGAAGGAAAATAAACCTGTTGGCAAATTCGGCGGGATGATTGGGGCTGATGCGGTCAAGGCCAAACGAAATGATGGTCTGTCACGCCGGCTGGTTCAGTTTCGCCTGACCGACCCTGAGCCATTGTTATATCACAATGAAGCGATTTACCGAGACGGTGCGCTGATCGGGTATCTGACAAGCGGTAATTACGGCCATCATATTGGTGCCGCAATCGGGCTTGGCTATGTCAAATGCAATGAAGTTGGTGAGAGTGCTGAATCGCAATTAAGTTCGCATTATCAGATTGATGTGGCTGGCAGGCTGGTGGACGCCGAAGTGAGTTTGCGTCCAGTTTATGATCCAAAGGCTCTACAGGTAAAAATCTAGTTATTGGCTCTTGGTGGGGAGAAATATCCATGAACCAGAATAGAACAATCCCTCATTCGTCACGCCGTAGTGGTGGTCGTGAGGCGAGGCGCACATTGCGCGCTGCACCATTGGCCGAAGATTTGCGTCCAGTTCGAGCAGGGCTTGAGGGCGGTAATTTTAAACCGCTCGATGCTGCCGCGGTCAAGGCTGTGGATGCAACAGTCTATCAAATTCTAGAAGAGATAGGCCTTACTCAGGCACCTGATACCGGCATTAAATATATGACTGAAGCTGGGGCTGTTTTGGGTGATGACGGCCGCCTCCGGTTTCCCCGTGCACTGGTTGAACATACGCTGGCAATTTGTGGTCGGCACATCACCCTTCATGGACAAAATCCGAAGCATGATTTGTTACTATCGGGGTCGCGCGTGCATTATGGTACGGCGGGTGCCGCGGTTCATGTTGTTGATGTTGCCAAGAATGAATATCGCGAATCCTATCTGGCCGATATTTATGATGCGGCGCGTATCGTCGAACAGATGGATAATATCCATTTTTTCCAGCGCCCGATGGTGGCCCGCGATATCCCCGATCCGGCCGATCTTGATTTCAATACTGTCTATGCGGCGATCAAGGGCACGACCAAACATGTTGGGGTCAGCTTTACCGAGGCTGAATATATGAAACCGGTTTTTGAAATGCTGCATATGGTTGCTGGTGGCGAGGATAAATGGCGCGCGCGTCCGTTTGTGTCTAACAGTAATTGCTTTGTTGTGCCGCCATTGCGATTTGCCACCGAATCCTGTTTGGTGATGGAAGAAGCCGTGCGAAACGGTATGCCGGTTTTGCTATTATCTGCAGGGCAGGCAGGGGCCACGGCACCGGCCAGTATCGCTGGCGCGGTTGCACAGGCGCTTGCCGAGGTGGTTGCCGGGCTTATCTATGTGAATGCGATGAAGCCGGGTCATCCATGTATTTGTGGCACTTGGCCTTTTGTTTCGGATTTACGTACTGGTGCGATGTCGGGCGGATCGGGCGAGCAGGGGCTGTTGACTTCAGCCTGCGCGCAGATGCTGCAATATTATGATTTGCCGGGTGGTGCAGCCGCCGGTATGGCCGATGCGAAAATGCCAGATGCGCAGTCCGGCTATGAAAAGGGCAGTACCCTTGTCATGGCGGGATTGTCAGGACTGAATATGGTTTATGAAGCCGCCGGTATGCACGCCTCTTTGCTGGGGTTTTGTCTGGATAGCCTGATCATTGATAATGATATGCTCGGTCAATGTATGCGGTGTGTGCGCGGCATCGAGGTGAATGAAACAACCTTGGGCGTACAGGTGATGAAGGATGTGTGCATGGGTGGCCCCGGCCATTATCTTGGCCATGACCAAACGATTAAATTAATGCAGACCGAATATATCTATCCGGTGATTGCTGATCGTTCCAGCCCCAAAGAATGGGAGGAGTTGGGCAAGCCCAATCTTCTGGATACGGCAAGAAAGCGCAAAGAGGAAATTTTGGAAAGCCCGCATCCGCTGCATATTCCAGATGCGCTTGATAAGGATTTGCGGGCTCGCTTTAATGTCTTGCTTTAATCTCCGGCGTTAATCCCCGGCGTTAATTACCTGTCTCTTTTTCTCTTTAAAGCGATGGCTAATTTCGGATTGGGGCGCCATCATCTAACATAGCAGCAATGCGTGCATGGGTTTCCGGGGTTTTTGCAAGCCGGATAAAAGCCGCTCTTTCTCGGGCAAACAAACCTTCTTCATCAATGGTTTGACCTTCGCCTGCGCCTTGCACTATGATACTGGCGATCTGCATGGCAACGGTTTTGTCATGCGGCATGAAATCGCCGCGATCAACACCATCCTGCATAAATGCATCCATCTTTTCGGCGAGCGCTGCCGGTGCAAGCTCGGCCTCTGGCGGGCGCGGCGGTGAATAATTATGCGCCATTTCGGTTACCAGCTGGATCGCGCGCGGTAATAGCCGGTCACGGTTCATTACCGTATCATCACGGTCAGCAAGGAAATACTGCATTCGCGCCGCCAGCTCGGGCGATGAACCGGTGGCCGCATAGCCAAGATTCATCCATGCCTTCCATGCGGCCTGTTCCCAGTCGCCAAGGTGATGATGCCAGCGTAGATAGCTCTCTTTTACCCCGCCGCCACTCGGCACAACACCAACTGCCGCCTCGACAAGGCCAAGCACTGAATTGGTGTGAACGACAAGGCGGTCGCAATGCGCCAGCACTTCAAAACCACCACCAGCGGCCAGACCTGACGGTGCGCCTACAACTGGAACCGGCGAATATTTCAGCGCTGCAACGGCGCGTTGAAACCGCCATAAAAAGGCATCTATCTCATCCCATTGCCGACCTTTGATCATGCGGCGAAACGCATTCAGATCAACCCCGGCCGAAAAATGCTGTGCATCATTATGAACAATGATCCCCGCACCATGATCGGTGGCCGCCGCCGCAACAATTTCCATTGATGCGTCGGTTAGCGCATTTGCTTTGGAGTGAAATTCAACAAGCCGCAGATTACCCTCAAGGGCAAATAGGCTGGCCGCTTCATTGCTTAAAATAGGGTGCAAGGTTCGCCGCGTCATATGAAAGCGCATAACGCCATCGGGTAAATTGACCGGATAACGATGGCCATCGGCGTGTCGCACCATCAAATTGCCGGTCTGCACGGTATAATTTGGCGCTCCATCCTGCAGAAATGGCGGCATATCCAGACCGCATTCGTCAAGCAGTGCGGTAAAACGCTGTGCGCCGATTGCGTCGATCATCTCAAATGGCCCGCGCTGCCAATTGAAACCCAGCTTCATCGCATCGTCGATATCTTGCGGTGTGGTGGTCACTGATGGCACTAGGCTTGCGGCATAATGCAGAATTCGCCCCAGAACATTGCGGCAAAATCTGGCCTGATCATCATTACCATCAAGCAGCGGAAACAACGGCTCATCTTGCCATGCAGCGGCCTCTGCGGCGGCGATTGCTGCTGGTGGGAGTGCAGTTTTGGCGGGTTTATAAGGCGGCATACCATCGCCTTCAAATCCGGCAAACTGGCGCGCCATTCGCACGCCGTCATGACAGTAAAAACCGCCCTTGCCCTTATCGCCGGTAAAGCCTGCGGCAATCATTGCAGCGATGGCCGGATTAGCCCCGCCAACGCTGTGAAAGGCATCGTCAGCGGGAAGGATATTGCCAAGTGAGACCACAACATCGGCCATCAGATCGATGCCGATCAAATCATAAAGCCCGAAAACACCGGTTTTGGGAATACCCATTGGACGGCCAAATAGGGCGTCTGCATCTTCAATCGAAAGACCGCATTTCAGGGTTTCATCAATACCAACCTGAAGCGCAAAAACCCCGACACGGTTGCCAAGAAAACCGGGCGTATCGGCGCAGCGCACCACGCCCTTGCCAAGAACGCGGTCATTAAAATCGGCAAGGCGATCGATTACGTCGGCGTTGGTTTCAGCACCGGTCACCAGTTCAAGCAGCCGCATATAACGCACCGGATTGAAATAATGGGTTATGGCAAATCGCTGGCGAAACGCCGCTGGCATATTCTCGACAAGCAGCTTGATAGGGATGGTTGATGTGTTCGAGCTGACGATGCAATCTGGCCCGATAACCGCATCAAGGCGGCGATATAGTGCCTTTTTGATATCTAGCCGTTCGACAATTGCCTCGATAATCCAGTCACATTCAGCCAGCTTGTGAAAATCATCGTCAATCACGCCGGTGCTGATGCGTGCCGTGTTTTTCTTTGACATTAATTGCGGGGGATCAGATGCCAGCAGCCGGTCAATCGCAATTTCAGCCGGCGTTTTGCCACCCCCAGTCTTGGCCCCAAGGTCAAGCAGAAGAACATTATGGCCGGCATTGGCAATCTGGGCGGCAATTCCGCTTCCCATCGTGCCCGCGCCAATCACAGCAATATTTTTAAAATTTGCAGCCTTCATGTTATGTTCCTCTTTATCAGAGCTCTTTGTCGGGATGATTAACGAAGAGGTCTATACCTCCTTATGAACTAGCCGGCCAGAAATCCTCGCAGCGCGTCATTTACCTCGGCCGGCCGTTCCGCAGGCAACATATGACCAGCGCCGTCAAGAATGATTTGTTGGCTATTGACCAGACTATTTGCCATTGCGATACCGTGTTTGACCGGTGTCATACGGTCGGCACCAGCAAGTATACATATGGCTGGCTGGGTAATTTTCGTGGCGGCGTCTTGGCCAGCTGAATATTGGTTGCAGGCAATAAGATCATTGCGAAGTGCTGTTTCATCATTACTCGCCATCAGCCGGTTGCCATAACCAAGAAAGGAATGTCCGGGCTGGGTATTGTCATGCATATGCGCCATCGGCCCATGACCCCAGCTGGTCATCACGCTAATGGCCTTACCCAAGGCCTTGTCCGACATCGTTAATAGCTGATCATTTACCGGAATTGCCAATGCCCCGGCAATCAGGCCAAGCCGGGTAATGCGACGTGGATAGCGCGACGCCGCATCGATTGCGACGAGACAGCCTTGTGAATGGCCGACAAGACACGCGGTGTTGACGTCAAGGCTATCCAGCAACGCGATCAGCCAGTCAGTCATCGCCTCAATCGAGTCTAAAGGGGTGCCGCCAGATAGTCCATGCCCGGGAAAATCAGGGGCTAGAACCGGAAAGCCGCGATAAGCAAAATACCGGCTTTGCAATACCCATGTCAGATGATTTTGGCCGCTGCCATGCAGCAGAACAAGAGCCTCGCCGTCATTGGTGAACGGGCGCCCTCCAGTGGCGATATGGATCGATGTGTCAAATAGCTGATGTTTCATAACAAGTATCCTTTGATCCTATCTCTTTGATCCTATCCCTTTGATCCTATCCCTTTTGGATCATCCTTTGGCTTTTTGCTGCTTGGCCGCGGCGCGGAATGCCATCTCGAAATCAGCTTTGATATCGTCAAAATCTTCTAAACCGACCGATAGCCGGATCATATCGTCAGACAGGCCACCCTCGATCATGGCCTCGGCGGAAATATGTGAATGGGTCGTGCTTGCCGGATGGATAACAAGGGTTTTCGCATCGCCAACATTGGCCAGATGCGAGGCAAGCTCGACCGACTCAATAAAGGTACGGCCAGCATCGCGGCCACCCTTTAGGCCAAAGACGATGATCGAGCCAGCACCGCGCGGCATCATGCGTTTTGCCAGTTCATGCCCCGGATGATCAGCAAGGCTTGGATGGCGAACCCATGCCACCTGATCATGCCCACCAAGAAAATCTAGCATCTTGGCGGTATTGTCCATGTGACGCTGCATCCGCAACGGCAGGGTTTCCATGCCTTGAAGGATATGAAACGCATTTGTTGGCGACAGTGACGGGCCAAAATTATACATCCCTTCAGCACGAAACTTTGCGGTAAATGCGGCTGGGCCGAATTCTTCGTAAAAATTAATCCCGTCCATGGCGTAATGCGGGCCGGCGATGGTGGGGAATTTATCATTCTGTCCCCAATCAAAATTGCCACCATCAACAACAGCACCGCCAATAGCAACGCCATGACCGCCAATCCATTTGGTCAGGGAATGAACGATAAGATTAGCGCCGAGCGTAAAGGGCTTGAGCAGCCAAGGCGTATTAAAGGTACAATCCAGCATCAGCGGGATACCGGCCTTGCCAGCAATTTTCGCCACCGCTTCGACATCCATAATATCAAGGCCCGGATTACCGATAACCTCGCCAAAGATCATCTTGGTATTTGGTGTGATTGCCTTTTCGATACCGGCAAGATCTGACGGGTCAACAAAACTTGTGGTGATGCCAAAGCGCGGCAGGGTGTTTTCCAGCAAATTAATGTTGGCGCCATACATGCGGGATGATGAAACGATATGATCGCCTTGCGAGCACAACACCAGAACAGCGGTCGCAAGCGCGGCCATACCAGACGCGGTTGCGGTTGCGGCAACACCGCCTTCAAGCGCGGCAATGCGCTGTTCCAATACGGCAACTGTAGGGTTCGAGATGCGCGTATATAGATGCCCGCCAAGTTCCTGATTATAGAGCGCGGCAGCATGTTCAGTGTTCTGAAACACATAGGATGTCGTCTGGTGAATGGGCACTGCGCGCGAACCATGACGCTCGTCAGGGACGTGCCCTGCATGCAGACTTAGCGTATCGAATTTATAATCACCGCTCATTGTCTTTTGCCTTTTGTTGCTCGTCTCGATACCCCCTTTCTGCCCGCTTCATGAAACCAAGTCAATAAAGCCACTGGCCGAGGTTTGGGGAAAAAGTGATGGGCTGGTATGAAGATGTGTGATCGCTGATGTTGCGCGGTCAGCCGAGGTTGAAATAATCAACCCCGGCTTTTTGCACGATCTGCATCTCGCCGCGTGCAACAAGATGATTTAAGTGCGCGCGCGCCTCGCAGCTGGCAAAGAATAATTCATGGTCAGTCAACTCAAAGGCAAATAGCGTGGCCATGGCATCTGCAGTTGTCATTGGTCCGGTGGTTGCCGCATCGCGCAATTGTTGGAGCCGCATATTATGATGTTCAATCAAATCTCTTGCCCGAACGCCGCCACCAAAATAAGGCCAATCATGTCCGGGGATTACCAGCCAATCATTATCCAGCTGACGCATCTGCTCAAGATACTCGTAATAATACCCAAGCATATCCACCTTGATAGCGCGCAGGCTGACCGAGATATTTGGCGATATGCGCGGTAACAGGAAATCAACGCAAATATAGAGTTTGCGATCAGCATCGACGAGGCTCATATGGCCGGGTGAATGACCCGTATCAAAGCGCGGTGTCCAGATGCCAGATTTGGTCTGAAACCGTTGATCAGTTTCGATGATAGTTACATCGGGCAAATCGCCCGATAATTTGCGGAAATAATTGCCTTGTGCCCTGATGCGCGCCACCACCGCGTCTGCCAGCCCAAAGCGGGCATAGGTATCACCCATAACAGTGCCAAATCCGGTGTCAGTCTGCGCTAGGCTCCAGCTTGCTTGGCCATGTTCAATCGAGCCCATGTAAATACGAGCACCGGTGATCGCTGCAAGCTTGCCCGCATAGCCAACATGATCAGCGTGGTAATGCGATACGATGATGCCGCAGATCGGCCTTCCAGACAGCGGCCCGTCCAGCATGATCTGCCATTGATCGGCGATCGCCTGACTATTGATACCGCAATCAAGCAGTAGCCAGCCATCTTCTGTATCAAAAGCATAGAGATTGATATGATTGAGCCGGAACGGCAATGTAAAGCGCATCCAGTAAAGATCATCGGCAAGCGCCACCATTTCGCCAGCTTTTGGGGGGTCAATCGCAAGAGGTGTCATGATGTCTGATGCCATATCAGGGCGCGTAATATCAGGGCGCGCGGGTTGAGGGGGGATAGGTTTGTCTGACATCGGATTCATGGGGCTCATGGAATTGGCTCGATAACAATCTGCGGCGAATGGGCGGTTAATAGTTGGCACCGGCAAATCCGTGCTGACGCCATGCTTCATAAATCACGATTGAAACCGCGTTGGCAAGGTTTAGCGAACGATTATCAGCCATCATTGGCAGCCGCAGTTTTTGAGGCTCGGCAATGCTGGCGTGAATATGTGCCGGCAAGCCAGATGTCTCCGAACCAAATAAAAAGGCGTCACCGGGCAAAAAGGCGCGTTCAAACAGGCTGTCTTTGCCGCGTGTGGTGATAGCAAAGAGACGCGGTTGCCCCAGCCAGTCCAGACAGGCAGTCAAATCCTTGTGGATATGAACATCGCTCAATGCGTGATAATCGAGTCCGGCGCGCCGGCAGGATTTTTCATCCAAGCTAAACCCGAGCGGCTCAATCAGATGCAGGCGGTTACCGCTATTTGCCGAAAGCCGGATAATGTTTCCGGTATTTGGTGGAATCTGCGGCGCAAAAAGAATGATCTCGAACATCAGATGAAAGCCTTCGACGTGATCTTGGGTTTAATGATGGGGAAACACCGTATTATTCAAATCATAGGGGATTAGCACCAGCTAACCAAGTCGGATATCACGCCTGTTGTTTCAGCTGGTATGCCGTTAACCATCGATATTCTGGGTCATAAGCGCACGGTGATGAGTTACATCATTACGCCAATTCAGAAATCATGGAAAACGGCGTCTCGTGAAAAATAGGCCCGCAACAGCAATCATGCGATAACAAAGGATGTGATGGTAAGATGATGCCTGCCCAAAATTGATATGGCAGATTCATATGGCAAATTGATATGGCGAATTATTCGACCAGAAACAGCCAGCTATATGAAATAATGACCGCAGGCACTGCCGAATAGAGGGTGGCGACCACCGCCACTTTCGGGGCAATCGCAATCGCCGGAAACAGGGCATCACCATCATTGCTGAGGGCATTACCGATTTGCGCGGATAGTGGCAGAATACCGGCAAGATACATAGTTGTCACCAGAACTTGTGGGCCGCATCCGGGCAAAAACCCAATCAGAATAGCGATCATTGGGGTGAAAAGCGTATAGCCGCTAAAGATTTGTTTGAGATCAATCGCAAAGAAATAAACCGATAAATCAAACACCAGATACGCGCCAACAACCCAAACTGTGACGAAGTTAGTATCGGCAATCGTGCGCCGCAAAATAGAGCCGCCAGCAGAAAAAGCCAGATCGCCTTTAATGCCAAATTGTGGTGCAAGCCGCATGGAAATCGCCAGAACGCCGCCCAACACGCCAAGAAGGCTTGCCGGCTTATCGAAATAGTCATTGGCAAACAGCGCGTCAGCATCAATCTGAAAGGCCAGAAGCCCGGCAAGAATAAAACCCGGAAGCATGATAAGAAGCCAGATACCATCCAGAAACGGTGTGCTGGCATCTTCGTTCGCATGGTCGATATCAGTATTCTTGCCGGTGTCTCCGCGCAAAAAATCACGACCGTGAATATAATTGACGATCCAGCCACTTATTGTTCCGACAACAAAGCCAAGCACTATAATCGCAAGGCCGGTAAGTGGTTCCTGCGCAATTAGCAGAAATGCGGCATCACCCATCGTTGCGGTCAATACGGCGACAACGCTGCCGAAACTCAACCGCCCCGACACATATTGGGTCACAACGATAATCGCACCGCCGCAACCAGGCATCGCGCCCAGCGCCGCCGCCACCGGAACTTGCCAAATGTTTGCTTTGCGAAGCGCTGCCGTTGCATCAATGTTGAGCAGCCGCTCAATACCGTAGAAAAGGAAAAATGTCGCCGCAACGAATGTGCTGACCTGAAGGTAGGAATCGGCAATTGCCTTGAACAGAATATCGGCAAGTTTCGACTCGGCATTGGTCATCAGATAACCAGCAAGCAAAACCGGCACCATGATAAACAGGCTATGTTTAACAGTCGCGCGGCCGTGGGGGCCGCCCGTCGTTGTTCCCGGGTTCGTCATTGGTGAAATATTCTGCTCCATTGCATAAACTTAGCACCTTCTAACTTTGCTCACAACGGCTAATATTGCAGTAAATGATTGCTTGCCCGTCAGATGGGTTTGGTGCCACGCTGGGGACTGGTACTGTATGCCATGCCAGCCATGCGGTAAGCTGTTATAAAGAAATCTGGCGTTATAAATTTGTCTCTCTATCCGCCGGCACTTCAGCAGCGCGCCCAAAGATGTGGCCAGTTAGATGTGGTCAATACAGGCCAAGCCAAGATTAAGGGGTCAGCATGACACAACAGCATAATCATCAATTGTCATTTACCTCGCCGGTTCTGTTGTTTGGTGCGGCGCCGGTTATGCCGTCAACACTGGATTGTGCCAAACAGATGGCCGGTTGGCCGGTTCTGGCGGCGGATGGGGGGCTAGAAAACGCCCGTAAATACGGGTTGCTGCCGCAAGCGGTCATTGGTGACATGGATTCGGCACATGATCTGGATCAACTGCCGGCCGCGGTTCAACGGATTACGCTATCCGGACAGGATGACACTGATTTTGAAAAGTCACTTCGCATCATTTCGGCGCCATTGATTGTTGGCATTGGCTTTTTGGACGGCCGGTTTGATCATGCGCTGGCGGCACTTGATACGCTGGCGCGGCTGCCGGATGACCAGCCGATATTGCTGGTTGGTAATCATGATGTGTTGTTGCGGCTGCGGGGTGATTTTAGCGCAGCTTTGCCGATTGCCAGCCGGTTGTCAGTCTGGCCGCTTGGTCGCCAGCATTTTCTGGCCTCGACTGGGCTTGAATGGCCGCTTGATGATATTCATATGGCGTTTGGCACGCGGACCGGCACCTCAAACAGAGTGATTGATCAATCGGTTTCAATTCAGCCCGCCATTGGCGATGGCTATGCAGTTATTGCCCCGTTTGAGGCGTTTGATGCGATGCTGGATGCCGCAATGCGGATTGCCTGATTTCGGATTGCCGTTATTGCTTTGTGCCATGGCTGGCCCTATAGTCTGATTTATCACGATTTACCTGCGGGAGATATTCAATGTTCAAACCACAGTCATCAGTTACGGCCACCATGCGCCAAGACGTGCTAACCGACGCTATCCTTTATGGCCCGTTCGCGTCAAAGGCGATGTCAGTACCTATGGCAAAGGCCTTTCTTATTGTGGTTGGCAGCTTGCTATTGGCAATATCGGCCCAAGTTAAAATCCCGTTTTATCCAGTGCCGGTAACTGGCCAGACGCTAGTGGTGCTGTTGATCGGCATGACCTACGGCGTTCGGCTTGGCGGTGCTACGGTTGCGGCCTATTTATTGCAAGGCGCGATGGGGCTGCCAGTTTTTGCGGGTAGTGCCGTTGGCATGGCTGCATTGTTGGGGCCAACGGGCGGTTATTTAGCCGGATTTTTGGTTGCGGCAGTTGTCATGGGCTTTCTGGCCGAGCGCGGTATGGGGCGTGGCATGATTAGCACGATTGCTGCAATGCTGATCGGTAATGTGATCATTTACGCGATGGGTGTTTCTTGGTTGACGAGCTTTATCGGTGTTGAAAAAGCGCTGGCCGCTGGTGTCTTGCCATTCCTTTATGGTGATGCGTTAAAGCTGGCTGTGGCGGCTTGCATGATGCCGGCTGCGTGGCGGTTTGTGAAAGGTGCCCAGAAATAGGTTGGAAAAAGCGCCGCTAACGCGGCCAAGGACATAAAAAAAAGCCCCAGTATTTGCCGGGGCTTTTTTTCTGTCTTTTTTTCTGGGCTTTTTTAGATAGCCCCTGTCTATGACAGGCTGGTCAGAAACTGATTGTCATTTGCTGGGCTCTCAACAGGCAGCGGTGCATGGCCTAACGTCTCAAACTCATCCAGCACGTCAGCAATATCCAGAACCTCTGCTTCACCGGAAGCTTCAATAATTTCGAGAAGGCGCTCTTCGGGCGACTCGCCCTCATGATGTAGGATCGTGACCGCGATCACCGCAGCGATGCTGCTAGTGGCGATATTATCGTGATTACTGGCAGGCCTTACGAAAGGAATGACGCGGCAATCTTGCCGTGAGTCATGATCGGTCATGCGCATGACAATACTCCATTGGCGAAGGAAGGTTGTTGGGATAGGTGGTTGCTAGGATGGACAAGAGGTGAGCATTGGGATGGGCGTTGCTCACGCCATAAATCAACAAATTGATCTAATCTTGCCTTTTCCATACGAAATATAGTGTGTCTTGATTTTCACTATGGGGAAAGTGAAAAATGCGAAAAACGCAAAAAACCCGAAATTTTTGAATGCTGGCGATGATTTTTAGCTGGCGATTTGCAAGAATCCGAGCGCTATTTCGTGCCTTTGGGAAAGGGCTGCCAACAAAGGGGCTGCAGGGGGCGGTGGTTGGCCAGACCCCGTGCAGCCCTGATTAATCCTGTGCGTTTGAGCGATGCCGGCGTTTATTCAGCCTCATCCAAAACCTTGCGGGCAGCACGCATACATTCCAATGCCTGCGGAACACCACAATAAATTCCGATCACATGGATGATGGCGCGCAATTCTTCGCGTGTGACACCATTTTTGATGGCGCCGCGACAATGTAATTCCCACTCGGTCATCTTTCCAAGTGCGCCAATCATGCTCAAATTCATCATTGAACGTGTCTTGACGTCAATCGCCTCATCGCCCCAGCCAAAACCCCAGCACCAAGCGGTCATTGCCTCTTGGAAGGGGCGTGAGAAGTCATCCGCGCCATCCAATGACTTTTGAACATAGTCATCACCTAGGGTTGCTTTGCGCTTTTTCAGGCCAGTTTCAAATAGATCTTTATCCATGGGCTTTCCATTCTGTTCTCAAAGGTTAACGGCGTCAGATCGCCGCGTTTTGTTATTTGGATCGTGTTTTGTCGGACCGGACAACCGGGTAAGATTGCGGACAGGGGGGTAAGACTGCGGACAGCGAGCCAGCCAGTCAATAGGATTTATCCGGCAGGGTTTATCCGGCAGCTATACCACCGCGCAGGATCAGCCGACCCGATAAAGAATTATGCCTCGCTTTTTAAATTCAAAACACCTTAATTAGTAAATTTGAGTTAACCTGAGCGAAGGGTATGATTGGCGTCGGGTCAGGCGCAGGCTTTATCAAAACCTCGGAGAATATGCCGGATCTAATACCGGATGTGATAAAGGTAACGATGAAAAGATGATCGAAGTAATTCCAGCACCACAATCCAAACAAGGTTACAGCAGGTCTGATACGGGAACATCTGCCGGAAAGGTAGAATTACTGGTCGCGGCGACGGACTTCTTTGCTAATCGTCTATTGACACGCAAACAACAGAGACAGCTGACGTTTCTGATCGAATTTACTGCGCACCCCGTGCGGGGGCCAATCAATCTTGAGACGATGGCTGGCAAATCTGGGCTGTTCGGGTTTCGCCCACCACGCCTGTTTGAGATGACTGTTTCATCGGCTGCGGGGATGCGCGCGGCGCTGGAGGCAGTCGCTGTTGAGATGGTCTATATTGCGCAGATTTTGAGTCGGCGTTTGGAAATCTTTGCCAAAAAGCGGAAAATTGAGGGTCAGCGCGAAATAGCGTTAAAGTCGCGCTGGCTTGGCAAACGGGCAGTATTTATTGATACCGTGCCAAAGTCTGAACGGGCATGGGTGGCCGAGGCTGAAATGACCGCACAACAGCTGGTTGGCGAGTTTCTGGCCTGGTCTTCGGGCCGCGTTCAAACGGTTCCGCGTCAACGTCCTAAGGGAAATAAAATCGGCCTATATCGGGTGCGCCCGACCAGAATTGTGATGCCAGCTTCGAGTCAGGTCTTGGTTGATCAGCAAGGCTGGGGCGATCAAATCGATGATGCTGCTTGGTCGCCAGCTATGGATGACGCACCGGCATTGCACGCCACCCGCCTTGATCCGGTAACACCCAACGGGTCTGATCCTGTGTTACAGCCTGCCGATTTTCTGGTGGCGCATGATCCGGCGCATGATCCGGCATTGGTGAACAATGACGACAGGGTTAAACAAAGCCGGCAATTGCTGCCCGCACAGCCATCCGCTGCGGCCATTATGCCGGTTGATCAGCCGCCAACGCCGGAATTTGTTATTCTTGTCGATTTGCCGGCACTGGGTTCGGCGCGGCGGCTGAATAGTGCTGCCTTTCACGGCAAGCTAAATGATCTTCTGGAGCGCGGCCTGATCGCAAGAGAGTCCGCAACCGCCGCGATGCGCCTTGCTGCTGATCGTTATCGTCACAAGCCCTAGTTTGGTAAAGCGTCACTGGTGTGAAACACACCGCAAGCGCGGCTGAACTATCTGGCGTTGAATTATCGGCCCTTGAATTATCTGGTGTTGAATCATCTGGTGTTGAATCATCTGGTGTTGAATCATCTGGCATTGAATTATTTGATGACCTTTGCGCCGCAAATGGATATGGTTGGCCGCACTATATTATGGCCCGCTCGCTGATATGCGCTGGCCACTGTCAAGGGTTGTTGGGAAAACAGGTCTAAACCATGAATATCTATAAAAGCGTCAAGGATGAAGTTCTGGTGCCAATCCATCCTGCTGGCTGGCCATTTATTTTCTTATTCATTCTTGTATCAGCGGTCGCAACTTATTTCTGGGCATGGTTTGTCTTGCCCGGCAGCTTCTTAAGCCTGTGGTGCATCTATTTTTTCCGCAATCCAAAACGCACAACGCCGGTTAGCGACCATCTGGTGATCTCGCCCGCGGATGGGCGTGTTTTGTCGACCGGAATTATGCCCGTGCCAGATGATCTTGATCTGCCAAAAGGTGAGTGGCGGCGTATATCGATTTTTATGAATGTTTTTGATGTTCATGTGAATCGGGCACCGGTCGCGGGCAAGGTTATTGCCACGTCCTATCATAAAGGCGCGTTTTTGAACGCAAGTCTGGATAAGGCGTCCGAGCAGAATGAACGGCAGAATATGGTGTTAGAAATGGCCTCGGGTCAGGCGGTCGGGGTTGTGCAGATTGCCGGTCTGGTGGCGCGCCGTATTTTGCTGGAGGCTGCTGTTGGTGACCATCTAAATATTGGCCAGCAATATGGCATTATTCGCTTTGGAAGCCGGGTTGATGTTTGGCTTCCGGCATCAACTCCGGTGGCGGTTCTGGCGGGACAAACCGCGGTCGCTGGCGAGACAATTCTTGCCGATCTTTCTGGGGCGATGACTGAAATCACCGACGGGATTTGCCGATAATGAGCGAACGTCCGCAAAAGAAACGGCGGTTCCGGTCAGTTTCGATTTACTGGCTTTTGCCAAATATATTGACTGTCGCCGGTTTTGTATCCGGGTTGACAGCTTTGCGGTTTGCTATGGATGGACGTTGGGCCGGTGTTATCGTGCTAATCAGCGTGGCGGCGGTGTTTGATGCGCTAGACGGCCGTACGGCACGCCGGTTTCAAACATCCAGTGCCTTTGGTGCGGCGCTTGATAGCCTGTCTGATCTGGTCGTGTTTGGCGTGGTTCCGGCTTTGTGTCTTTATATATGGGCGTTACAGGGTGCGGGCACGATCGCCTGGTGGGCAACCTTGTTTTATGCAGTCTCGATCGCGTTACGTCTGGCGAGGTTTGACTCGGAACTGCCTGACCCGCCTGAATATGCGAAAGCCTATTTCACCGGTATTCCAGCACCAGCGTCAGGCTTTCTGGTATTGCTGCCGATTGTGATTGATTTGCAATTTGATCTGGAAATTGCGCGTGATGCAAAATGGGTTTCAGCGTGGCTTGTGCTCATTGGCGCAGGGGCGGTCAGTGCGCTGCCAACCTTTGCCGGCAAACGACTGAAATTGCCGGTTGCTTCTGTATTGCCAGTGCTGGCGGCAATTGGTTTGCTTGGTGCTGCGGTGGTGACCGAACCGTGGCTGACCTATATGGCGGTAGTGATCATTTACGCCCTGAGCCTGCCATTATCGACATTGCGCTTCATGCGGGAACGCCGCCATTTTGAAGGTAGCGATAGCTAGCAATTCTGTTCATTATCTTGTTGGGCGGCGATACGTTCACGATGAAATAGATAAATCCCGCACGCAACAATGATAATCACCCCAAGAATTGTGCTTTTGGCAGGAAGATCGCCAAAGACCAGATAGCCCAGAATTACCGATGAAATAATTTCCATATATTGAAACGGTGCGAGCACACTCGCCGGTGCATTATTTGCCGCCCAGACGATGAAAATATGCCCGATCGTGGCGATCAATCCCATATAAATGATCCATTCAAACTGCTGGGCATCCGGCATAATAAAACCGGTGCCAGAAATGGTGAACATCTGTCCGATAATCATCGTCATGCCAAGCACGAAGGCGGCTGTAACCCCGACGATAAACTGCATCTGATAGGGGTGCGCCCTGCCTGCAAGCTGTCGTGTTATGGTGACATAGCCAGCCATAGCAACCGCCGTCGCCAGCGGATAAAGTGCCGGTGTACCAAAAATGACAAGGCTTGGTTGCAAGATCACCATGACACCTAATAGCCCGATGATAATCGCAATGATCCTACGCTGCCGGATTTGCTCGCCAAGGAAAATTGCCGACAGGGCGGTGAGGATCAGCGGCTGGACAAAATAGATCGAGATAGCCTCAGCCATCGGTAAATGTTGAAGCGCGGCAAAGAAACAGACCGTGGCAATCGCTAACAGAATACCGCGGGCAAACTGCATCATAAGGGTACCAGTCGGGATATGCCATTGACGCGCCCAGATCACCAGCGGTGCCATCAGTAAAATCTGCATGACGAACCGCATAAAGGTGACCTCGACTGGATCAAGCCCCTGTCCCAAAAGCTTGGCAAAAACATCAAGCCCCGGAATAAACAACATCGCAGCGCAAAGTTGCAGGATGCCCGTTGTCGTGCCTTTGGTGCTGGTGCGATGGTCATTTGAAGCTGCCGGTATCATGGCCAAAACAGTTCCTGCAATACGGCCAAAGGTCAATTGAATTCGGTTATGGTGAAAGCGTTGATAACAATCGGCGCGATGAAAATCATGCGGGGGACTAGATTGCTTTCCTCATCCGGCTTATAGTCGACAAGAACTATAACCAACACTTTAAACGGGCGGTGCCATGACAAGCGGGCTGATTGAAAAATGCCTTAATAATGGTATCCGCATGACCAGCCAACGGCAGATTATTCTGGGTGTTATCGAGGAGTCTGAGGATCATCCCGATGTTGACCAGCTTTACCGGCGCGCGGTTGAGCAAGACCATACGATTTCAATTGCGACTGTTTATCGTACGGTGAAATTGCTGGAAGAGGCTGGGGTTATTGACCGGTTAGAATTTGGTGATGGCCGCGCACGCTATGAAGAGTCCGGCGAGCATCATGAACATCTTGTTGATGTTGAAACCGGTGAAGTGATTGAGTTTTACCATGCCGAATTAGAGGCCTTGAAAGAGCAGATTGCGCGCGAAATGGGGTATGAGCTGGTTGATCACCGGCTTGAGCTATTTGGCCGCAAGCTGAAATCCTAAATTACATAGAAATTGACAGAGATAAGCCACATTCGACGCGCCTTGTGAGCGGTAAGGTGGCCATGTTTGCTGGGTGGAACAGGGGCATTTGGCGGTTAAGACCGTGCTGATTGTGCTTTTGCCAGAAACTATTTATAGACATTAGAAGTACCGATTTTCATGTGTCTAGTTGGCTTCTGGCACGCCGGCTGACCGCTATTCTGGATATCATCTCAATGCAGGCGACAAGCAATACCGGCAATGTAATCAGGCTTGCGGCGGCGCAGGCGCTGTCGATGACGACAATGAACGTCAATATCATCAACACCGCGCTTGTTGGCAGCCTCTTATCGCCGGTTCCATGGTTGGCGACCCTTGGGCTGTCACTGCAATTTGTGACATCAATGTTAACAACCTTGCCAGCGTCATTGCTGATGGTGCGTTTTGGTCGGCGTCCGGTCTTTATGGGCGGCGTGATGATTGCCGCGATATCTGCTTTTACCCAAGGGATCGCTATTCTCATCTCAAACTTCTATTTGTTTTGCGCGGCGTCAATGGCGCTTGGCATTGCGCATGGCTGTGCCGGTTTTTATCGCTATGCCGCGGCTGACAGCGCCGAAGAATCGCAAAAGCCAAAGGCCATTTCCTATGTGCTGACGGGCGGGTTGCTCGCTGCTTTTATGGGGCCGGAAATCGCTCGAAATACGGTCGATTTTGTGCCCGGCCATCTCTATGCAGGATGTTTTTTCAGCGTTGCCGCAGTCCAGCTTGTCTCGCTAGGGTTTTTATCCGGCGTCAAAATTCCAAAGCCAACGCTGACCGGGTCGGGTGGACGCCCGATTGGCACTTTTTTCACGATGCCTGTTTTTGTGGTGGGGGCGATCAGCGCTGCCATCGGCTATGCGATGATGAGCTATATGATGACAGCAACGCCGCTTCAGGTGGTGAATGTCGCCAAGCTAGGCACATCAGCAAATGCGACAATTATCCAGTGGCACGTTGTTGCCATGTTTGCGCCCGCTTTTTTCACGGGTAACCTTATCAGCCGGTTTGGTGCGCCGGTGATTTTAACCGCAGGTGTTCTGACGTATCTTGCGGCAATTGCCAGTGCGGTCCTTGGTATCGGCTTTTGGTGGTATTTCGTCTCGCTGGCGCTGATGGGGCTGGGCTGGAATTTTCTTTACATCGGCGGCAGCTCGTTGGTCGCAAGTGTGGCCAACCCCGAAGAACGCGGGCGGGTTCAGGGCATTGCTGATCTGATCACAACAACCTCAGTTGCAACCGCGTCGCTGGTTGCCGGTGCGCTACACAGCCAGTTCGGCTGGGAAGTCATGGTGTTATCAGCATTGGGACCGGTGCTAATCATCACCCTATCACTGTCCTGGCTGATTTTATCACGCCGCAGCATGCGGGTTTAATGGCGCGATTATTCTTCTGTAAAAACACTTATATTGCATTGCAGCATAAGAAATTGGCTGATTTAATTAAACACGAAATGGAAACAATAAATTTTCAAATTAGATTTTATAAAGAAATGAGCCAAAAAAAAGGTCGTAAGCAAGCTTACGACCGAGTCTAGGGAGGAAACACACAAACACACGTTTGGTGCAATGCAGTATATGAGATTATTATCATTTTAAGTCAACCCCACTGACTAATTTAAATGATAGAAAAAAAGATGCAGGTCGCGGCTAGGCGTGATTTAGCCTGAAAAATCAGGTTTTTTTTGGATTTTTTTGCGGCTGAATAACTGGAATTGGCGGCATTTTGGCAAAAATTCGTGCTGGATCGTCATCAATGAGCCGCATCGACTGGAGGCTATGAGCAGAATCGCGCTTGGCGAGGCGATTGCCGGTCTGGTCAAGAATCAGGGCGTGATGGCAGTAATCGGGTGTTCGCAGCCCCAAAAGCGCCTGTAACAGCCGGTGAAGATGTGTTGAAGGCGCCAGATCATTACCGCGGGTCACAAGCGTAATACCGTCAAGCATATCATCGACCACAACTGACAGATGATATGAGACGGCAATATCGGCACGGGCGATAACCACATCACCAAATTGTGCCGGATTGGCAGTTTGGTATCCGGCAAGATAGTCAAACCAGCCAAGTTTATCGCCTTGTGCCCGCGCGGACGCCATTTCAAGAGCGGCACCCATCCGCAACCGCCAAGCCGCACCAGTGCCGGCAGCACGGCGGCGATCTATTTCAGCCGCACTTAACAGCCGGTCGGTATTGCTGACGATGTCGTCGCTCGCTGTCATTGGCGGGTCAATATTTGGCGGGTCAATATTTGGTGGCGCGGATGGCGATGTATGCGGCGCGCTGAGCAGCGCGTTTAATTCCCGGCGACTAAGATAGCATGGGTAAACAAGCCCCATATCCTGAAGTGTTTTAAGTGCGGCTTGATAGGCGGGCATCCGCTGCGATTGGCGGGGGGCATTGCAGCCGGCTGTATCGGTCGTTGCCGCGCTATGCCATGCCAGCCCAAGCCAGTCTAAATCGTTGAAAATCTCTGCGGCGAAATGATCGCGGCAACGTGTGTGATCAATATCATCAATCCGCAGGATCATTTTTCCGCCCGATTGTGCCGCCAAATCATGCGCCACCTTTGCCGCATAGGCATGGCCGAGATGCAAAAGCCCAGTAGGGCTTGGTGCAAACCGGGTGATAAACGGACGATTCATTGCGGTAACCTCGCTGTTCCACTTGCCCCAGACCTATCGCTTTGCAACAATTTCGTCAATCAGGATGCGGCGTGGCTGAGATGTCGCGCGGGTTACGCGTACCGCCCAACAGGAGAGATAAAATGGAAATTCGTAGTTATGGTGATTTGTCTGGGCCTTTTATCCCGCCGGCCAGAGGGGGGCTTGCGAGCAGTCTTATCGTGCTGCTGCATGGGTGGGGAGCCGATGGCAATGATCTGGCTGACCTGGCCCATCCGATTTCAGTACGGTTTCCCGGGGCCGCGTTTTTTGTGCCGAACGGACCAGCACCATGCCGAATGAACCCAGCCGGACGCGAATGGTTTGATATTGATGATCGAGTGAAAGGGCCGGTTGCCGCCGCGCCGGTCATTGATGCCGCGATTGCCGCGGCTCTGGCAGACTTAAATTTGCCCGCCTCGGCATTTGCGTTGGCCGGATTTTCACAAGGCGGCATGATGAGCCTTCATTGCGGGTTACGCCATCCGGAACCGGCGGCGGCGATCGTCAGCTTTTCTGGTGCCCTTTTATTGCATGAGGATCTTGCCGATGGCGCGACCTATCCGCCGGTGCTGTTGGTTCATGGCACGGATGATCAAGTTGTGCCATTCTCGCTGCAGGCGGCGTCACGAGATGTGATGCAGAGCCGTTCAATCGAGGTGGAAGCGGTTGCCTGTCATCGGCTTGGTCATGGCATTGACCCTGACGGCCTGTCAGCCGCGATTGCCTTTCTGGCCAAACATCTGCCAGCCTAAAAGGGCGCATTGCGCAAAATGCTGGCATCACGTTGCGTAATCTATATTTAGGGGGTGCGTCAAAGTAGCTGTCCATATATTGATTCCATAGGGTTGTTTTTCCGTCTCTACCGTGTTCTGCTTTTTTCGTGGTTATTGTGGTTAGATTTTGACTGAGATTTGGAAGGGCCTTTCGTCTTAGAACAGGGAGACAATGATGAATGCAGGTAGTTTTGCTCCGGCTTTGGTGTTAAATGCAGATTTCCGGCCGTTAAACTATTTTCCGCTATCGCTATGGTCGTGGCAGGACGCGATCAAAGCTGTCTGTTTGGAACGGGTCACAATCATCTCGGAATATGAGCAATCAATCTCTTCACCAACGACGGTGATCAACCTGCCTTCGGTCATTGCGTTAAAGGAATATGTGCCGCAAAATCGAAACCCCGCCTTCACCCGTTTTAACGTGTTTTTGCGGGATCGTTTTTCCTGTCAATATTGTGGCAACGGCTTTTCAGCGTCGGATCTGACGTTTGATCATGTCGTGCCACGATCCAAGGGGGGGCGAACGAACTGGACAAATGTCGTGGCGGCGTGCAGCCCGTGTAACCTGCGCAAAGGCAACAAGCTGCCAGGTCAGTGTAATATGCATCCGCTGTTGCGGCCATCAGCACCTAATATGTGGCAGTTACAGGAAAATGGCCGTGCCTTCCCGCCGAATTATCTGCATGAATCGTGGCGCGATTATCTTTATTGGGATAGTGAATTGCAAAGCGACGATTAAAAGTCGCTGGTCACGGATCAAGGCCGTGATATGCCGCGATAGCGGGCTTTAGACCAGCCTCTGGCAGTTAAATTTTCTCAGTTAAATTTTTTCAGCGATTTTGATGGCGGTGCGGCATCCGGTCTGAATGACATCATGCAGCAATTTATAGTGGCGTGCTTCCCGCCCTTTGTAATCGACCGCAATATCGCGGTGTTCCAGCTCTTCATCGCGGAACCGTTCGATTTTTGCTTTCAGCGCGGCCTCGTCACTGCCAAGATTTTCGGCCTGCTTTTGGTAATGCTCGCCGATCACCTCTTCAACCGCGATCGTGCAGGCCATCGCAGCCTTTGGCCCCATTGCCGCGGTGACAACGCCAAGCGCAAAGCCGGCTGCACCCCATACTGGATCCAACAGGGACGGGCGCACCCGACGTTCGTTGATCAGGCTATCAAAGGCTTCAAGATGTTCGACCTCTTGTGCCATCATATGACGGATTTCATCACCCATCGGGTGTTTGCCTAGCACCACAAGCTGTCCGCGATAGATTTGCTGGGCGGCACGTTCGCCAGCATGATCAACACGAATATAACGCTCAAGGTCACGCCGGTTGGTGGTGTCTTTTGACGGGGTCATGGAAAATCCTTTGACGGTCACTGGCAAAACAAGGTTTAGATACGCCTTAACGAGATAAGAGCCGCGGCAATAATGTCAAGGCTGATAAGCGCATTCCACCCTGCCATCGACAGGCCAAACAGCGACCATGCAACATCATCACAGCGAACCAGCGGCGTGTCGAGCAGCTGCTGCGTCATCGCGGTAATATCACCATCTAGGGCGAGGTTTGATGTGCAACCACTTGGCCCAGCCCAAAACCCCCATTCAATACCGGCATGATAACTGCCCAAGGCTGCACTGATCAGACCCGCGATTAGAATGAGCCCAAGCATCAGCCGCGGCATAATGCCGCGAAGCCCAATAATGGCAAGGATCATAACAGCCAGATGCGGCCAGCGTTGCCAGATGCAAAGGCTGCAAGGTGCCAGTCCGCCGACATATTGAAATAAAATTGCGCCGCCAAGCAAACTCGTCGAAATGCCACCAGCAATATAGAGACCAAGGCGCTGGCTTATCGGCGGAATGATATAATCGCTCATCGTGTCATCCCTATCGCGATCGCAAACAAACAGACTAATGCCGTTATCAGCAGGATGACTATTTTAGGGTTTCCGTTATGTCTGGCAATAGCCGCGACAATGGCAAAGCGCAGGCCGCGACCAAAGATCGAGGTCAGAATAAACGGCAACAAGCCAAAGCCGCCAAGGCCCGCGCTGACAGCGATAACCTTATAGGGAAGTGGTGAAAAAGCCCCCAGAAATACAAGGAAAATACCAAATTCGGCAAAACCCGTCTCGACAGCCATAAAGGCAGCTGGTGCCGCCAGTTTGGCTGGTAATAGCGCCAGCCAATCATGAATATGAGCGCTGAAATATGCGCCAATTGCCCAGCCGCCAATCCCGCCAATTACCGATGCCGCCGTGCAGCCAATTGTTAGCTGTCGCCAGCGAGCGGGACGCGCCAGCACCGTCGCAACCAACAGCGGGTCGACAGGTACGGGGATGATGATCGATTCCAGCGCGGCAAATAGGTACATCGCGCGAACGGCCAATGTTGTCGCTGCGGCGCGGATGATAAAATCATATTGCTGTTTTAATAATCGCCAAAGCGGCATCTGTCACCGTTGATCAGGCTTCGGTTTTTGCGCACCAACGTCGCAAACAAGTCGTTGTTGGTACGGCTGAAGGGACTTGAACCCCCACTCTGTCACCAGAAGCGGATTTTGAATCCGCCGCGTCTACCATTCCGCCACAGCCGCGTTTACCAACAAGAAAACAGTTCCTACCCAAATTATGCGGATGACGCAAGCCTCTCGGACACTGCTTTCGCCAGTTTCTCCATCGCCCGGTCACGGATACCGCAATCATGCATACCGGCAAGCGTGTCAAACAGGTAATCACGGCAATGGCCATTGAAGCCAGCGGCCGTTGCGACTGTTGCTACCGTATCTTCAAACGGCATTGGCGGGGCATAGGCTGGTCGTTGCGGATTGGCCACAAAAGCGAGGCCGCGCTTAATCCCCTCGGCCGTATGAAGCCTGAGCCAGCGCGCATTATAGGCAAGCGTTAGCATCTCGCGCCGCCATAATAGATCAAGCTCGGCAATGGCCGTTTCCGGGTTAAGCCTAAAGCCAACACCAACACATGATCCGCCGCGATCGAGCGAGAGCACCAGTCCCGGACATTCTGGCGAACCGCGGCCAATTTTTGTCCAGAGACAGAACCGGCGGTGATAACCATGCGTGCGGGCAAGCAGACGCTGTTCATGGGCAATAATCGGGTTAAAAATCAGGCTACCGTAGCCAAATACCCATAAATCGCGGCAATCGGCATCGTCAGGTACCATTGCGCGCCGCGATTCGAGTAACTGGTTTTCGGTGGCAACACTTGCATCAGCCCCGTATTGTTCGCGCGCCATCTTTGCAACGCGCCAATCTTGCAGTGCCTCGCGGGTGATTTTGGTGGTCTTAAGCTCGCTGCTCATGCCCCGCCATTAACCCCATCCGCGCCCTCATCATCGGCATAACGAATGACGCGCTGTGGATATGGGATTGAAACATTATGCGCCGCCATGGCGTCTTTTAACTGGCGATGCAGATCATGGCCCAGATCAAAGAAATCTGGATAGTTCGCATAGACGCGCAGCCGTACGATAATCGCCGAGTCAGCATAGCTTACCACCAGAAAGCGCGGGGCTGGATCGGGCAGGATGCGTGGGTCTTGCGCTAGGCTCATCAGCGCTGCTTCGGCGTCGTCCAGATTGCTTTCATAGGCGATGCCAATATCAAGATCTAAACGCCGCTGCTCGTAACGTGAGTGGTTGATAATATTTGCCGACCAAATCGCCGAATTCGGAACGCTGATATAAACCCGGTCGAAGGTGTCAATGATTGTCGTAAAGAGGCCAATCTCACGAACCGTACCAGACATGCCGGCCGCCTCAATCCAGTCACCAATTTTGAACGGGCGCAGGAACACCAGCATCAAACCGGCGGCAACGTTCGATAATGTCCCTTGCAAGGCAAGGCCAATGGCAAGGCCGGCGGCACCCAGAACTGCAATGATAGATGTTGTCTCAACGCCGAATTTGCCAAGCGCAACGACCAATGTCAGCGTCATGCCGGCATAGCGGATAAGCGCGCCGATCATCGGCACGATGGTAATGTCGATCCGGTCTATCTTTGAGATCGAATCAACAACGAGGCGGCTGGCTTTTCCTGCCAGCCAAAAGCCCGCTATGATTGTGATGATACCGGCCAGAATCTGTGTGGCAAAGCCCAATAAAAGGTCGGCGCTGGTTTGACCAAACATATCCAATGAGAACAGGCTGTCGGTTAGGGTTTCCATATTGTATCTATCATTTTCAATCATGGTTGATGTCAAAAGGCACATGACCGGCGCGCGATTATGATGGCCCGTGCCACCCCAAGGGCAGCCTCATGCGATTGGGCACAAGCGTATCAAATACGCCGGGTTATGTAAAAACATTCTATTGCACCTATCCCGATGACCAAAAAAGCGGTGCTGCTTTGCGCTGCTTACTTATGGTCAATGCCACATACCCGGTTTTACGATCACCGCCACCTGCCTCTTTTCGCGATCAACGATTGATATTAAGGGGCGTTCGGCGATATAGTGCCGCGCTATGAAAAACCAACAGACAGACATGGTCGAAATGATTGATTGGGCCGTCGGCGATACGCCGTTGGCAGGCAGTGAATTTGCGGGGCCCGGTTTGGCGGCGGCGATCGGTAATTTTGACGGTGTGCACCGCGGCCATCAAAAGGTTGTTGCGGCTGCCTGCGCTGCGGCTAGGCGTGATGGTCTGTTGCCTTCAGTGATTAGTTTTGACCCGCACCCGCGTGAGTTTTTTCGCCAAGATGAGGCGCCGTTTCACCTTGCTGATCGGCGCGAAAAAGACCGGCTGCTTGCTAGTCTTCTTGGCCAGATGGGGCCAGCACGGGTGATCCATATCAGGTTTGACAAAGCGCTGCGCAGCACAGATGCCAGCCAGTTTGTTACGGAGATTCTTGCCGGGCTTGGGGTGCGCCAGCTTTATGCCGGCACCGATTTTGCTTTTGGCAAAGGGCGCGGCGGCGATATTCAGACGATCAATCAGGTCGGTAACGATGTTGGTATTAGTGCCACCGCAGTGCCGTTGCTTGTCGATACGAACAGCGCGGTCATCTCCTCAAGCCGAATTCGCGCCGCGCTACAGGCAGGTTCGCCCGATGCGGCGGCGGCGATGCTTGGCCGTGACTGGGCGGTCACCGGCAACGTTATCAGGGGTGATCAACGCGGCCGCACCATCGGTTTCCCAACAGCAAATATTGCGCTAGGGCCGCTGCAACATCCGGCCTTTGGTGTTTATGCGGTCGAGATTGATCTGGTTGAGGGCGATGGTCGTGTTCGCCAAATCGGTAATGGTGTTGCAAATATCGGCATCAGACCGACAGTGCAGAACCGCGGTGTTTTATGTGAGGCGCATCTCTTTGACCATGATATCGACCTGTATGACAGGCGTTTATTGGTCAGGTTGAAGGCGTTTTTGCGGCCGGAGCAGAAATTTTCTGGTATTGAAGAATTGTTACAACAGATTTCGCTGGATGCCGAAGCCGCGCGCCAGCTTTTGCCACCTTTTGCCCTTGGTCAGATGTGACCCTGCGCATTCATTAACGAGCCTCCTCATTCGAGACAATAGATCGAGCCAAACATGAATTACAAAGATACAGTTTTCCTGCCGCGTACAGATTTTCCGATGCGGGGCGGTTTGCCCACAAAAGAGCCGCAAATCCTGCAGAACTGGCACGATATTGATCTCTATCAAAAGCTGCGCGATGCCCGCAAAGATGCGCCGCGCTTTACGTTGCATGACGGCCCGCCTTACGCCAACGGCCAGCTTCATATCGGTCATGCTCTGAATAAGATTCTGAAGGACGTGGTTAACCGGTCGCAATCAATGCTCGGAAAAAATGCAAATTACGTTCCTGGCTGGGATTGTCATGGTCTGCCGATCGAATGGAAAATCGAAGAGCAATATCGTAAAAAAGGCAAAGATAAAGACGCCGTTCCGGTGGCCGAATTCCGTCAGGAATGTCGCGATTTTGCGGCGCATTGGCTGGATGTGCAATCCGAGGAGTTTCAACGGCTTGGCGTTTTGGGTGACTGGCAAAACCCCTACACGACGATGGCCTATGCCGCCGAAGCCAAAATCGCCGAGGAGCTGGGCCGCATCTTGATGGATGGCAGCCTTTACCGTGGTGCCAAGCCAGTGATGTGGTCGCCGGTTGAAAAGACTGCATTGGCCGAGGCGGAAATCGAATATGAAGATCATACTTCAGTTACCATTTACGCCCGCTTTCCGGTGATCAAAGCGGCGCATCCTTCGCTGGATGGCGCCAGCATCATCATCTGGACAACAACACCATGGACGATGCCCGGTAACCGCGCGGTCGCCTATGGCGATGATATCAGCTATCAGGTGACCGAGGTGCTTGGCACCGGCGAGGGCGCATTATGCGCCGTTGGTGATGTTATTGTTATTGCCGATGATTTGGCGGCTGGCGTCATGACGGCAATTGGCGCTAGCGACAGCAAGGTAAGGGCGCAGATTATGGGCCGTGATATTGCAGGCTCGATCGCGGCGCATCCGATGGCCGCACATGGTTATGATTTTGACGTGCCTCTCTTGGCTGGCAGCCATGTAACAACCGAACAGGGCACCGGCTTTGTTCATATTGCTCCCGGTCACGGGGTCGAGGATTACGAGCTTGCGCATTTGAAACATGGTATCGCGGTGCCTGATACGGTTGGTGAAGATGGTGTAATTTTGCCACATCTGCCAATCTTTGGCGGTATGCACGTGCTGCGCGACAATGCCAAGATTGCCGAAATTATGGCAGAACATAAAGGCGTGATCGGGATTGGCAAACTGGTGCATTCCTACCCACATTCATGGCGCTCAAAAGCGCCGGTGGTTTACCGCAACACAGCGCAATGGTTTGTCTCGATGGAATCGCATGGCCTTCGCGATACGGCGCTTGCCGAGCTTGCCAAGACCAAATTCTATCCTGCCGCTGGCCAAAAGCGCCTGACGTCGATGATTGCCCAGCGCCCCGACTGGTGCCTTAGCCGACAGCGGGCTTGGGGTGTGCCCTTGACCATTTTTGTGCATAAGGAAACTGGCGAGCCGTTACGCGATCCGGGGGTTCATGCCCGTATTGTCGCAGCGATGAAGGATGAAGGTGCGGATTGCTGGTTTGCATCTGAAAATGCGCGTTTTCTTGGCGATGCTTATAATGCGGATGATTATGAAAAAATCACTGACATTCTGGATGTCTGGTTTGATTCCGGATCAACACATTCGTTTGTGCTTGAAGACCGTGATGATCTGGATAGCCCAGCAGACCTGTATCTTGAAGGTTCGGATCAGCATCGCGGCTGGTTTCATTCATCCTTGCTGCAATCATGCGCAACGCGGGCACGGGCGCCGTATAAGGCCGTTTTGACACATGGATTTGTGCTGGATGAGCAGGGCCGCAAAATGTCGAAATCACTCGGCAATGTTGTGACCCCGCAAAAGGTGATGGAACAGAACGGTGCCGATATTCTGCGACTGTGGGTGGTAAGCTCAGACTATTATAATGATCTTCGGATTGGGCCGGAAATCATCAAGCGGACAACCGATAATTACCGGCGGTTCCGTAACACGTTACGGTATCTGCTTGGCGCGCTGGATGGGTTTGATACTGCCGAAAAAACCGCCTATGCCGATATGCCCGAACTGGAAAAATGGGTTCTTCACCGTTTGGCTTCGATTGATGCAGCCATTCGTGAAATGACGGAAACGCACGATTTTCATGGTATTTTTTCCGAGCTTCATCAGTTCTGTAACAGTGATCTGTCAGCGTTCTATTTCGAGATTCGTAAAGATACGCTCTATTGCGACCGGCCCGATGATGTTGCGCGTCGTGCCTGCCGGACGGTGATGGATGAAGTCTTTAACCGATTGACGGCTTGGCTTGCGCCAATTTTATGTTTCACTGCGGAAGAAGCGTGGCAATCACGCCATGCCGATATCAATAATTCGGTGCATCTTCGAAGCTATGATCTGGTGCCAGCTGATTGGCAGAATGCGGCAGTTGCCGAGAAATGGTCACAGATCCGCAAAGTGCGCCAAGTTGTGATGAGTGCCCTTGAGGCCGCCCGTAATGATGGCATGATAGGGGCCTCTTTACAGGCAACGCCGACAATATATATGCCGGCCGCGATGCTGTCTCAATTTGTCGGACAGGATGCTGCCAGCTTGTTTATTACCTCGGCTGCCAGCCTGAGTGACGCGCCAGCACCCGCCGATGCGTTCCGGCTTGAGGCGGTTGCGGATGTGGCGGTTGTTGTCGCGGTTGCTGATGGCGAGAAATGCGCCCGTTGTTGGAAAATTACGCCGGAAGTCACTGCTCAGCGCGATATTTGCACACGCTGCCATGATGCGGTTTCGGCGGGATCATGACCGGTTCATCCCCGTTACGAAAATGGCCGGGGCTAGCTGTATTTTTGCCGGTATTTTCTACCGTGCTGGTTGCCGATCAGGTCAGTAAGCAGATTATGCTGGATCTGGTGTTTAACCCGCCGCGCTATATCGAAATTGGCTTGCTGTTAAATATTGTTCCGGTTTGGAATAGTGGGATGAGTTTTGGGCTGCTTGCCGATGGCGGGATGATTGTCCGGATTGGCTTGACTATGTTGGCGTTTCTGGTCAGTGGCTGGCTTGTCTGGATGTTGCCTAATCTTGATCGGATGCAACGGTTTGCCGGTGCGGCGATTGCGGGTGGTGCAATCGGAAATGCAATTGACCGGTTGCGTTTTGGCCGGGTTGTTGATTTTATAGATTTGCATATTGGTGCGTGGCATTGGCCAGCATTTAATGTCGCAGATGCGGCGATCACAATTGGCGCGGGGCTTTGGGCCTATAGCATTTTGTTTGGACAGGAGACAAACGAGACATGACCAGACAATTTATGAAGATCAGCATGACAGTCTTGCTGGCAACCGGGATGGTGACCGGGCTGACGGCCTGTTCTGATTTCCGCCGTGCCATTGGCGATGGTAAATCGGCACCAGATGAGTTTCAGGTTGTGGTGCGGGCACCGCTGTCCCTTCCGCCCGGTTTTTCTGATAGCCCCGAAGATATCGTCAAACAGGCACAAACCACTGGTAGTGATGCTAAATCTAGCACAGCACAATTGATTGGCTCGGCAACGACGGATAACTCTAGCTTTGCCAGCCTGTTTGATTTTTCTGGCGTTCCTGAAGATATCCGCACCAAGGTTGATGAAGAGACCTATGGCATTCAGCTTGAGAGCAGGTTACCATTGCAAATCTTATTTGGTGGCATGCCGGATGTTGGGCCGGTGCTTGATAAGATGGAAGAAGATTTGCGGCTTCGTAGAGCGCGCCTTGACGGAAAAACGCCAACCGAAGACGGCAGCAAGGCCATTGACCCTGCGAGTAATCAGCCACTTACGATAAATTAGACCGCGATTATGGCCGTTATTCGCCAGCTTCCTGACCGACTGATTAACCAGATTGCGGCTGGTGAGGTTGTTGAGCGGCCAGCTAGTGCACTAAAAGAACTAGTTGAAAATGCGCTAGATGCTGGGGCCCGTCAAATCAGCATCACGTTGCGGCGTGGCGGCATTGACGAGATTACCGTGACTGATGATGGCTGTGGCATGAGCCCCGATGATATGCTGCTTGCGGTCGAGCGTCATGCGACGTCGAAACTGCCGCATGATACACTTGATCAGATCAATTCACTTGGGTTTCGCGGCGAGGCGCTGCCGTCGATTGGCGCCGTTTCACGTCTCGTGCTGACGTCGATTACGGCTGATCTGGACCATGCGTGGCGGCTGGTCGTTGATGCTGGTCGCCGCAGCGGCCCTGATCCGGCAGCTTTGGCAAAAGGCTCGATGATTTCGATCACCCAGCTATTTAAGGCAGTGCCAGCGCGGCTGAAGTTTCTAAAGACCGAGCGCACCGAGCAAGGGCAATGTGTTGATGTCATCAAACGGCTGGCGATGGCCTGGCCTGAGGTTGAGTTTCATCTGAACGCCGATGACCGGTCATTGCTGGATTTGCAAGCCTGTTTGCCGGGGCATGGGGGTTTGCAAACGCGCATTGGCGCGATCATGGGACAGGGTTTTGCCGCCGAGGCAATCGCGCTGGATACGGCCCGCGATGAGGTGCAATTGACCGGTCTTGTCGGCCTGCCGACGATGAACCGCCCAACACCTGCCAATATTTATCTGTTTGTGAACGGACGCCCGATCCATGACCGAAGCCTTTTGGGCGCCGTTCGGGCCGGTTACGGCGATACATTGCCGCGGGGCAGACATCCGATGGCGGTGCTGTTTTTAACTGTGCCTCCGGCCAGTGTTGATGTGAATGTGCATCCGGCAAAGGCCGAGGTGCGGTTTAAAGATGCAACCGCAGTCCGCAGCCTCTTGGTTGGTGGTTTGATGGCGCGGTTGCGCGATGGCAGTATTCACGCGACCAGTGCTGGCGGCACATCTGCAATGGGCAAATTTTCGACAGCGCCGAACAACCTGCCTCATGGGCCTGCCAGTCACAATCTTTCCAGCGGGCAGCAACGCCCCTATTTGACGCCGCCGTCACGACAGCAATTAGCATCTGCCCATGCCTATTACCGGCCTGATCAACCGGGCGGGGCTGAATATCCTCATAGCCAGCTATCGGGTGCAGAAACGCGTGCGGCGTTATTGGGTGATGACGCGGTGCCGTTGGCGCGGGTTGAGGCGCATCAGGACGAGACCGCAGATCAAGCCCAGCGCCGGCATTTGCTTGGGGCGGCCAAGGCGCAGCTTCATAAAACCTATATCGTTGCTGAAACCGAAGACGGATTGACGATTATCGACCAGCACGCCGCGCATGAGCGGCTGGTGATGGAACGGATGAAGGCGGCCTTGGCGGCGCGCGCCGTACCATCGCAAAATCTGCTATTGCCTGAGGTTGTCACGCTGGCCGATGATCAGGCAGCGGCGGTGGTCGAGGCGGCGGAATTGCTCGAGGATATGGGGCTGGTGGTTGAAGGTTTTGGGGCTGGTGCGGTGGTGGTGCGGGCGGTGCCGGCATTGCTTGGCACACCTGATGTCAAGGGGCTGATCGCTGACATTGCTGAAGAGCTGGTTGAATTGGGTGGCAGTACCAGCCTTGAAGATCGTATCAATCATGTTTTGGCGACGGTCTCGTGCCATGGGTCGGTTCGCGCCGGTCGCCAGCTGAATGCCAGCGAGATGAACGCGCTGTTGCGTGATATGGAAGTAACGCCGCGATCAGGGCAATGTAATCACGGGCGGCCAACATGGGTAAAGCTGTCACTGGCCGATATTGAACGGCTGTTTGGGCGCAGCTAAGCCGGGCTATTACGCGTCGTAGGTCAGAAAATGCAATAGGGCTTTGCCATAGCTGCGCTGATCAATCACGCTTAGGCCGCTGGCAAGGTCTTGGCTCTCTAGAGTTTCGGTTTTAGCGGTTTCGATAATAATAATCGCTCCACTGGCAAGCGCGCCAATCCTGGCTAACGCGGCAACCGCCGTCTGCCCGCCGCCTGTCTGATACGGCGCATCAGCAAAAACGATATTCGCTGGCGCACCGCGCCAATGTACCAGCCCCAGCGCATCAGCCGCCAGAACGGCGCTTGCTGATTGAAACCGCAATTTGTTGATATTGGCGCGCAAAACTGCAAGGGCGGCAGGCTCATTTTCAATAAAACTGGCAAAGGCAGCCCCGCGCGAAATTGCCTCCAGCCCGAGCGCGCCAGTGCCCGCAAAAGCATCAATGACCTGACTGCCTGCCAGTAAACCGCTAAACCGGCCTGACTGCAGAATGTTGAATAATGACTCGCGAACCCGATCTGCCGTTGGCCGGGTTTTAACGGTGTCCAGTTTTGCGAGGACTGCCCCGCGACGGCTTCCCGCTATGATTCGCATGTCTGCCTCTTTTTGGGCCTGATTTATGAGCTGGTTTATTAATCGAAAGCTTTGGCTTTTCACTGGCGGCAAGGGCGGCATCGCCCAGCCCAAGCTGATCTGCCAGAACCCGTGGTTTAATCTGTTCGATAGCACCATCTTCAAGGTCGCCAAGCTGGAACGGGCCATAGGAAATGCGGATCAGGCGGCTGACTTTATGCCCAAGATATTCCATGATGCGGCGAATTTCGCGGTTCTTGCCCTCACGAATGGCGACGGTAAGCCACGCATTGCTGGCCATCTGCCGATCCAGCCGCGCAACAACCTCGCCATAGCGGATCCCGTCAATGGTCACACCATCGGCAAGGGCGGCAAGCTGTTCTTCGTTGACATGGCCTTGTATGCGCACCCGATATTTCCGGCTCCAGCCGGTTGATGGCAATTCCAAATGACGGGCAAGATCGCCATCATTGGTCATCAGCAACAAGCCTTCTGAATCCAGATCAAGCCGTCCAACCGTCATCAGACGCGGTAGATTTCGCGGTAAATGGTCAAAGATCGTTTCGCGGTTCTGCTCGTCGCGGTCGCTCACAACAAGGCCGCGCGGTTTATAATAACGCCATAAACCAGCCGGCTCGCGTGCTGGTAACGGCTTGCCATCAATGGTGATTTTGTCACTGGCGCTAACATTTAGCGCCGGACTGGTAATCACCGCGCCATTAACGCTAACGCGCCCATCCAGAATTCGAGCCTCGGCCTCACGGCGCGAGCAGATGCCCGCCCGGGCGATGCGTTTGGCAATGCGCTCGGACTCGGCCATCTCGTCAAGGGTGAAACTTTGTTTTGTCATGCGCTTGGATGTAGCCGGAAATCTGGCGCTTGGCAAATGCCAATCTGCAAGCTGCGGTAAATCGGCAAGCGTTGCGGGTTTCATTGGGCCGGTTGCGCGCAGTATTTTTGCTTGGTAAAGCCGGCCATCTATGCCAACAAGGAGAGCATGAAGATGAAAGGCTATATGGATAAGGTTTTGGTCGCCGCCGCCGCCGCCGCCGCCGCGGGTGAAGTGCCGGTTGCAGCGGCAATTACCGATGCTGATGGCGGGCTTATCGCGCTTGCTGAAAACCGAATGATCCGTGACGGCAATGCACTTCATCATGCTGAAATTCTGGCAATCGAGGCAGCAATGGCAATAACCGGCCGCTCGCGGCTTGATGGTTATGATCTATGGGTTTCGCTGGAGCCATGCACGATGTGTGCGGGGGCGATTGCACATGCAAGGCTGCGGCGGGTCTATTTTGCCGCGCATGATGAAAAGGCGGGTGCCGTTGAGTCTGGCGTGCGGTTTTTCGACAGTGCATCCTGTCACCACCGGCCCGAGGTTTATGGCGGAATTGGTGCGGCTGAGGCACGCGCAATGCTGCAAGCGTTTTTTGCAGTGCGCCGCTAGATTTTGGCAATATCGCTTCGGTAAAAGCCGTTTTCCCAGTCAATCTTTGCGACCGCTTCATAGGCATGGCGGCGTGCCGATGCCGCATCATCACCAAGCGCGGTTACCGCAAGCACTCGCCCGCCAACCGCAATCAGATCACCATTATCCGCAAGCGCAGTTCCGGCATGAAAGACGTGGCAATCGGCAACCGCTTCAGCCGCATCTGTATTTCTGATCACACTGCCCTTTTCATAGCGGCCCGGATAGCCTTTATTCGCCATCACCACGGTGACAGCCGCACGCTGATCCCAGCGCATATCAAAATGATGCAGGCTGGCGGTTGTTGTTGCCAACATTGCACTGACGATGTCGGTTTTTAGCCGTGGCAGAATTACTTGTGCTTCAGGGTCGCCAAAGCGGCAGTTGAATTCGATGACTTGCGGGCCGTCATCGGT
Source organism: Alphaproteobacteria bacterium LSUCC0396 (assembly GCA_041228345.1). Lineage (NCBI taxonomy): Bacteria > Pseudomonadati > Pseudomonadota > Alphaproteobacteria > Alphaproteobacteria bacterium LSUCC0396. The sequence goes on from CP166131.1 coordinate 2,065,770, forward strand.
AAGCATCAACCCGACATAGAGAACCCCGCGATAGGGCGCGCCTTCGGCGGCCATGCCGCGTACGACCGGATGAACTATTTGCTGCATCACCTGATCTTCAAGCGCTTTATCCAGCCGCGGTGATGGCGAAATCGCCCCCATCCCGCCGGTATTTGGCCCTGTATCATTGTCATAGGCGCGTTTATGGTCTTGGGCAGTCGCCATTAAAATTGCCGTATCGCCGTCCAGCAGGGCAAATAGCGAGGCTTCGGGGCCGCTGATCCGCTGTTCGATGACAATCGTTTTGCCTGAATCACCAAACTGGCCATCCAGCATTGATTTTGCGGCGGCCTTAGCAGTTTCAGAATCATCGGCGACCACGACGCCCTTGCCGGCGGCAAGCCCATCTGCCTTGATCACGCAAATGCCGCCAAGCTGGTCAATATGCTGGCAGGCGGCGGCATAGTCGCTAACCGGATAATAGGCTGGTTGGGGAACGTTGTGACGCGCGCAAAAGGCGCGGGCAAATTCCTTGGAGCCTTCAAGCCGGGCAGCGGCGGCACTTGGCCCGAACACGGCAATGCCCAGCCCAGCCAGCCGATCAGCCAAACCCTCGACAAGAGGTACCTCAGGGCCGATTACAACAAGGTCGGCAGCGATTTCACTGGCAAGTGCGCATAACCCATCCAGATCATCAGCGGCGACTGGCCGCAATTCGCCGTAAGGTGCCATACCGGGGTTGCCTGGGGCAATGACAAGGCGGGTGGTTAGCGGCGAGTCTACAAGTGACCAGGCAAGCGCGTGTTCGCGCCCACCGCTGCCAATTAGTAAAATGTTCATCAGATAATCCTTTGGTGTTGCGGCGCGACCAATATGGCATAAGATGGGTTCATCATGGAAGAGGGCGAACAGCAAATCAGTGGCGATAACGCGCCGTATTTGACGATAAGCGAGCTATCGCGGGCGGTAAAGACCACCGTTGAGACCGCGTTCGAGTTTGTGCGGGTGCGGGCGGAAATTTCGCGCCCCAATAAGGCCCCGTCAGGCCATCTTTATTTCACCCTAAAGGACGAGAAATCGACCCTTGCCGCGGTCTGTTGGAAAACCATGACAGCCAATTTGGCAGTTCAGCCCGAAGAGGGGCTTGAGGTGATTGTCACTGGCCGGCTGACAACTTTTGCAGGTCAGTCGAAATATCAAATGATCGTCAGCCAGATGGAAATTGCTGGCGAGGGGGCTTTGCTCAAACAGCTAGAGGATCGCCGCCGAATGCTTGCCGCCGAAGGGCTGTTCGACGCGGAACGCAAAAAGAAAATACCAAAGATGCCAGCCGTGATTGGCGTGGTCACAAGCCCAACCGGCGCCGTTATCCGCGATATTTTGCACCGGCTCCATGACCGGTTTGGGGTAAGGGTGTTGATATGGGGAACGCTGGTTCAAGGGCGTGAGGCGGCTGGACAGGTCGCCGCCGCAATTCGCGGCTTTGATGCGATGCACGAGGATGGCTCTCTGCCACGGCCAGATTTATTGATTGTTGCGCGTGGCGGTGGTGCGTTAGAAGATTTATGGGCCTTTAATGAAGAGGCCGTGGTGCGCGCCGTTGCGGAATGCCGGATACCGGTAATTTCGGCAATTGGGCATGAGACTGACACGACGTTGATTGACCATGCCGCTGATTTGCGCGCCCCAACCCCGACGGCAGCGGCCGAACTTGCAGTGCCGGTGAAAACTGATCTTGCCGCCCATATAAGTGAAATTGACGCACGGCTGATGCGTGCCACCGCGCAAAAGTTGCAAAATTCAGGGCAGCGCGCGGCGATGGCAGCACGCGGCCTGATTGATCCGGATGACCTGATCCAGCGGCGGGCCGAAACATTGGATTATGCGCTAGGGGGGCTGGTGCGGGGGCTTGACCGGTGGTTGTCAGCGCGCACCGTGCGGCTGTCGGGATTGGCGGGCCGCCTGCAACCGCCCGAAACCAAACTTGTCGCGGCGCATGGCCGCCTATCGCAGATTAGCCAGCGCTTTGATCAGCATCTTGCAAATGGCCTTAGCCAGCGCCAGCAAAAGCTTGATAATCTGGTCAAGCTGCTTGATGCCAACTCATTTGAGCGGGTGCTTGATCGCGGTTTTGCGCTGGTAACAGACATAAGCGGAACGCCCATTAAACGTGCCGCAATAGCACCAGATCATGCGGCGGTCACGATCCGCTTTGCCGATGGGACGCGCGCCGCAATTTTGGGCCATGATGATGCGCGTGCAAAACCCCAAAAAACCGGGCCTGACGCCCCGTCTGGTCAAAACCCATCAGGTCAGGACTCGTCTGGCCAAAACCCATCAGGTCAGGGCTCGTCTGGTCAAAATCACGCAACAGATAGCGCGCAGGCCGCGAAACCAAAACCGTCTAAAAAACCCAAAGCTGATGAACGGCAAGACACGTTATTTTAGCCGGATTTTAGGGGGGTTTTTAGCGGATTTTTTAGCTAGGTTTTAGCTAGATTTTCTTGCCCCAACGCCGATGCGGCCAAAACCATTGTTCAGGCGCGGCGCGAATCCAGCTCTCGATTTCTGCGTTGATTGCGGTTGCTAAAGCCAGAACGGCGGCATCATCGGCCGTCGGTGGCAGTTCGATCGGCGGCGAAATGGTGACGCGGAACCGGCAGCCATCGAGCCGCTCGGTTCGCATATAAAGCAATGGTGCCTGCTTCTTGATGGCGACTTTGATATGGCCGATTGAGGTGCGCGCCGGATGACCAAAAAACGGCACTGATTTGCCCTCACGAAGCTGTTGGTCGACAAGCAGGCACATCATCTGGCCTTTTCGAAGTGACGTGACCATGCCAAGCGCCGCCTCGCGGCCTTTGCGATAGATATCACCGCCATAGGTTTGCTGGCGGCGATGTAAAAGCCCGGATAACAGCGGATTGTTCAATGGCCGATAGATGGCCGCCACCTTTTTGCCGGTGGATAGTGCCGCAAACGGGCCAAATTCCCAATTTCCAATATGCGCGCCAATCAGAAACCCGCCGCGATCAATCGCCGGTAGATGCTCTAGCCCGACAAATTCAACCCAGCCCTTATCAACGATCGAATTGATATGCGGATATTCGCCAATGACCCGCCCTAAATTACCCCACATCGCGCGCAGGATCCGGTCCTTTTCCTGCTGGTCAAGCTCGGGCATTGCATGATTGATATTCTGCAGGGCGCGTTTGTGCCATGGGGTCAATGGTGCCAAAAGCCCCAGAATAAATCCCATCGCAGCACTGGCAAAGCGCGCCGGTAACAGCCGCGCAAAATAGAACAGCCCAAAGCCAAGCAAAGCCTCAATTGGCCAGCGGATCATTTGCCAAAAGCGTTTTTGCACAAGCGTTGCCGAGCGCACCATTGGGGTCAGGCTCCCTTTCCGGCGATTGTCGCGACGATGGTATCGAGCAGGCTATCGGCGTTTTCAAGATCGAGGGTCACTGGCAAAAACCCAACGCGCTCACGCCATTCTGCGGGCAGGCGCACCCAGTCTTTTTTGGTGGTGATTAGGGCCGCCCCCAGTCTGGCTGCATCTTCTTGCAACCTAACCAGATCAGCCTCACTATAGGGATGATGATCGGCAAAGGCTAACTCGCGAACGATGTTTACACCGGCATCACGCAAGGTGGTAAAGAACCGCTTTGGTCTGCCAATCCCGGCAAAGGCCAGAACGGGGTTCCCGTCAAATGCGTCAATAGTGCTCGCATCCGCGGATAGATTGCCGCTAAAAACCGGCATATGAGGCCGCAATGAAGCGGCAATCGCTGTTTCATCTCGACCATTTATAATGGCAGCCTGAATGGTCTTTAGACCGGATTGAAAGCCGATACGAAGCGGCCCTGCCGGAATGAGCCAGCCATTGCCAATACCAACATTGCCGTCAAACACACCAATCGCAAAATCCTTGGCGATATAGGGGTTTTGCAGGCCATCATCCATCAAGATTACATCATGCTGACCAGTTGCCGCAATCACTGCCGCACCAGCGACACGGTCACGCGCCACCAGAACATCGCGGCTTTCGGCCAGCATCAGGGCTTCATCACCGACATCGTTGGCATGATGCAGGCTGTGATCAACCCATTGCGGTCGCTGCGCCGTTCCGCCATAGCCGCGGATTAAGATTGCAGGTTTATGGCCGCGATCCTTTAGCTGGTCATAGAGGAATGACGAAACTGGGGTTTTGCCGGTGCCGCCAGCACTGAAATTTCCGATGCAAATCACCGGTAATACCGCCGCTGTTTCCTGTGCCATCCGGTTGCGAATGGCGGTTGCCACGGCCCATAGGCCAGCCGCTGGCAACAATAATGCCGCAATCACGCCGCGGCTTGTCCAGAAATCGGGTGTTTTTATCATCGGTTAATCACGGGTGGCTGTTTCATTATCTCATCTAATGGCTATTTTTGTTCAGCTACCTGTTGCTCAGTAGCGTGCAGTCCAGAATTTGTTTTGCGGCGACCTCGCACCGGCGGGCGGCAGTGTCGGCATAGGTTTTGGCAGCGGCGGCAATCTGTCGGCGTTTATCTTTATCATCTATTATGCCGCGCGCCAATCTGGCCAGCTGTTGGCCTGTTGCCGTTGCATCAGTCACAGCATCCTCGGCGATATCAAACACCACCCCCTCATCACGAAGACCAGCAAATTCGGCGGTGTTTTTGAAAATATGTGGGCCGGTGATAATCGGCAAGCCGAAAGCGGCTGGCTCAAGCGGGTTATGCCCGCCTTTTGGCGCAAAAGCGCCGCCAAGAACAACCAGATCGGCAAGGCTGAAAAGACTGCCCAATTCCCCAAAACTGTCCATAATATAAATATTGTGATCCGGTGATGGCCACTGGCCGCGGCTGCGTTGTGGTGCATGATTGCTGTCTGCTGCAATTCTGGCGCCCCGGTGCGGATGTCGTGGCGCGATGATCGTTAACCAGTTATCGCCGTGTTCTGTGTCGGTAAGCGCGTTTGCGGCGGCAATGATGCTGGCATCTTCACCTTCATGCGTTGAGGCAGCAAGCAAGACATGGCGAGAGCCAATGGCTGTTTTCAGCTGTTTGCTAAGCGCTGGATCAACTGCCGCCAGCGAGCCTAGCTTTAAGGATCCTAAAACAGTAATACTAGCCGCGTCTGCGCCAAGAGTTTCGAACTGGCTGGCCTGTTGTTCATTAACGGCGAATATGTGCTGCGGCGCCGAAAAAACGGCCTTTGCCATGACCGGTTGTCGCTGCCAACGGAGAAAGGCGTCACGCGATAATTGTGACGAGGCAAACACGATCGGAACGGATTTGGCGGCGGTTCGGGTAATCAGGTTAGGCCAGAAATCGGACTCGATAAAAATAGCCAGCACTGGATTTGTTTTCGCTAAAAACCGGTCAACAAAAAGCGGATGGTCAAGCGGCTGAAACGCGTGCGAAAGGCAAACGCCCTTGGCGATTTCCTTTTCAACCATCGCGGCGGCGCTGACCGTGTTGGTGGTGATCAGCAATTTAGCTGTTGGCAATTCGTCGATAAGCGCCGTGGCCAGGCCAATCGCGGCAACAGTCTCACCAACGCTGACCGCGTGAATCCAGATTACCTCGCCCTGTTCCTGATCGCCAATTGAGCCTTGATCAAAATGAGGTAAGCCATAGCGGTCTTGAAGGCGGGCAATTACCTCCTTGCCGCGCCATGCACGCCAGCGCAGCAAAATTGGAATTACCGGACGAAGCAGATGCCAGATAAAATTATAGAGGGCGAATCTTATCATATCAGTTTGGTCATCATGGCAGCTCGGTCATCAGCCGGTCCAACGCATCGGCCTGCTTGTTCAGCGCGATTTCAAGCTGATTGCGCGCCTGCTCAAGCTGGTCTTTGCCGATGTCGTCAAGGTAAATTGGATCGCCGATGATGAACCGCCCGCGGGCAAAGGGTTTCGGAATAATAAGGCGATCCCATCCAGTGGCTCGCCAATAGCGGTCAACAGCCCAGCACATTGGTACAATCGGTTTGCCAGCAATTTGCGCAATCGCAACAGGCCCAAGCGCCGATTTTCGGGCTGGCCCCCGCGGGCCATCCGGGGTGATCGCAACAGACTCGCCGCGATCAAGTACCCGCTTTAGCCCGCGCAAGCCCGATAGCGGGTTGCGGTTTGAGCTGCCCCACACGGTTTTTACCCCGAAACAGCCAATAGCGTGCGACATCATCCGGCCATCTGCGTGCGGTGATTGCAACGCGTAAAGCGCATAGGCCGACGGCCAAAGCCATGGCATGGCCATCACCCGTTCATGCCAAAACACCATGATGATGCCATCCTGACTTGCCATAAATTTATCAGATTTTTCTTTATCAACCGTGCGCCATCTTACGGTGATCATTAAAAGCGCGATGATGCTGCCAATTGTCCAGCCGACAAGGGCATTGCCAAATGGCGATCGTATCAATTTTTTTATCATGCGCCTGAAACTGCTTTGAGGTTAAATCATCCAACGTCAAAACCTTAGCACGCAACAGGTTATTTTCGGAATGGGGTAATTTCAGGAGAGGGTGATATATAGATAGCCGATTAATCGTCACACGGCGATCAGGCAATTGCCGTTTCACAAATTTTTTCCAAACAGAGATCAATGCTTTTGGATTGGACGCCAAATTGCTACTATCGTCAAAGGGCAACGCTGTGTCTGATAGGCCCTCTTGATTGATAGGATTACCGGCTTGACCGAAATGAAGCGCTCAAAACAGGTCAATCGTGACATCATCAGGCGGATATGGCAGGGCTGGATTGTCGGCTATTTGCCGCGCTTGATTGGTGCGTTTTTATTGATGATTGTCGTTGCTGCCAGCGCGTCAGCCTATCCGTTATTGACCAAACATATCTTTAACGGGCTTGCCGAGGGCAGGGCTAGCGAGATCATCTGGCTGGCACCGCCGGTAATCATTTTATTTGCGCTGGTAAAAGGCACAGCGTTATTCGCCCAAACAGTCATGGTCAATGCGCTAGCCTTGCGGGTCAGCACCGATTTACAAAAGGACATGGCAAAAACACTGATCGAGGCTGATCTTGCGACGATTAGCCGTGAGCCGGCCGGGGTGTTTATGTCGCGCATCATGAATGATTTGAATCTGGTGCGTGAAGCGCTCGTTCGATTGGCGAATAATCTGGTTCGCGATAGCCTGACCGTCGTTGTCCTAATCGGTGCGATGATCTGGCTTGATTGGGTGATGGCGCTTGTTGTGATCGGGGTTTATCCGTTGGCAATAGGGCCGATTATCCGCATCGGAAACCGCCAGCGAAAGGCATCAGGTAACCTGCAAACCCATATGGAAAGCGTTACCGCGTTGCTTGCCGAAACCCTGAACGGGGCGCGGATGGTCAAGGCCTATCAGCGTGAAGATGCAGAAACTGGGCGAACGCATGAGGCATTTGATGGGCTTTATAACCGGCTCGTTGGGCTGTTGACCGGCCGCGCCAAGATTGATCCGATCCTTGAAGTTGTTGGTGGTGTTGCGGTTGGCGGCGTTGTTGCGCTGGCGAGCTGGCGCGTGGCTAATGGTGATATGCAGGTTGGTGATGTAATCGCCTTTATCACCACGCTTATTCTTTTGGTGCAGCCGGTTCGGGCGATCGGCACATTGAATGCGGTGACCCAAGAAGGGCTTGCTGCCTGTGAGAGGATCCTGACACTTTTGGATACGCCGCGCCGGATTACCGATCGGCCGGATGCGCTGCCGCTGACAGTGAAAAAGGGGCAACTGGTCTTTGATAATGTCGGTTTCACCTACAGCGAAGGCAGTTCTAGCGCCCTTGATGGCATCAGCTTTACCGCAAAGGCTGGGCAGACAATCGCGCTGGTGGGCCCTAGCGGTGCTGGCAAAACCACGGTGATTAATCTTTTGCCGCGTTTTTTTGAGGCAAGCAGCGGCGTGATAAAAATTGATGATCAGCCGATCTGTGATGTGCAGATTGCCAGCCTGCGCCGTGCTGTGGCGCTGGTCAGTCAGGAATCGGTACTATTTGATGATACAGTCGCGGCCAATATCGGCTTTGGTCGCGCCGGTGCCAGCCGCAAAGACATTGAGGCAGCCGCCCGCGCGGCGGCGGCTGATAGCTTTATCAAGGCCTTGCCAAATGGCTATGACACGATGGTCGGGGCAATGGGGAACCGGTTGTCCGGCGGACAGCGCCAACGTATTGCGATTGCAAGGGCAATGCTAAAGGACGCGCCGATTTTACTGCTGGATGAGGCGACGGCCGCGCTTGATGCCGAGTCTGAACAGCAGGTTCAAGCTGCTTTGCAAAAATTACAGTCTGGGCGCACGACACTTGTGGTCGCGCATCGGCTGGCAACGGTACGCAACGCCGATCTCATCCTTGTTTTGGAATCGGGGCGGATTACCGAGCAGGGAACACATGAAACGCTAATGGCGAAAAATGGTCTCTACAGCAAACTATGTCAGCTGCAATTTTTTGATGATGACGCGGCGCATTGATTTTGCCAGCTAATGATCTTGTGCATTTTTCTTCGTAATTTTGCGGGCTATTTTTTTGGCTATTTTTTGGCAACGCTATTCGCGGCGCAGAATGCTGTCGGTCAGCCTAACCGCCCAGCTTTGCGCGATAAAGCTGGCGGCGAGCACGTCGGGGTCATAAACATTATCAACCCAGTCAAAAAAACTCATGCCAGCATCTTCATACGGGATGTAGGCCTCAAAAAACGCATCAAGAAGGCCGGTTTTGGCAGCTTTTACATGACCATATTTCCATGCAAGCTGGGTCATGGCAACACGGGCAGGCTGCTGTTTGGCAATCAGCAGATACAGCGCCGACATCAAACCGGCGCGATCCGCCCCCGATTTGCAATGCATTAATGCTGGCGTTTTTAGTGCAGCGAACAGATCGCGTGCTTCATACAGCATATCTTTGGATGGGGCGGCGCGTGATCGGACGGTAAAGTCCAGAAGAGTGATCCCCGCCTTGGCACAGGCCTCGGCTTCAAGCTGCCAGCCGCCATCTTGGCGTGGCCCCCGTAAATTGATAATGGTTTTGATGCCAGCCTGTCCCAGCGCAGCAACGCGCGATGGTCCGGGTTGATTGCTGCGCCAGATCCCGTCACTGACAAGGTGCTGATTATGCCAGCAAAGACGCAAAAACCCGTGATCTTTGAAGATCAGGTCAAGCCAGTCGACAACCCCGCGCCGCTGGCCCGACGGGGCGCGCCATTTCATGATCCGGCAACCATAATACTGTCAAGCCGAAGTGATGGTGATGCCACGCTGTCACGAAGATCAATGTCATTTGCCGCAGTTATCTGCATGAACATTTCCCCAAGATTGCCGGCAATGGTGGCTTCGGTAATCGGATGGGTAATTTGACCCTTGGAAATCCAAAATCCGCCGGCGCCACGGCTGTAGTCACCGGTAATCATATCAACTGAGCTGCCAATCATTTCAGTAATCAGAAACCCCTCATCAATCTCGGCAATCAGCGCATCTCGGCTCATCGCAGAATTTTCGATGTAGAAATTACTGGCACCGGGTGATGGAGCGCTGCCCAGCCCCCGCCGCGCATTTCCGGTTGGTGCCATTTCAAGTTTCGTTGCCGAGGCAAGATCGAGAAACCAGCCGGTCAAAACACCGTCATCAATCATGACGCGCCGGCTAACTGGCAGGCCCTCTGCGTCGAACAGGCGCGAGCCAAGCCCGCGTGAGCGCAACGGATCATCGATAAAATTAAGCCCGCTGCGCGTGACCTGCTTGCCAAGCCGGTCTTTTAAAAAGCTGGTACCGCGGGCGATCGCGGCGCCATTAATTGCGCCGGCCATCGTGCCGACAAGTGATGCCGCCACGCGCCGGTCATAAATCACTGGAAATTTGCCGGTTTTGGCCTTTTTGGCGCCAAGCCTTGCCACTGTCCGGCTAGCGGCATTATGCCCAACCTCATCAGCGGGCTGCAAGTCGCTTTCATAGACGGCGGCACTGTAATCATAGTCGCGTTCCATGTGCCCGTTTTGCTCGGCAATGACCACGGTCGAAACACCGTGTGATGACCGTTTATAGCCAGCTAGAAAGCCATTAGATGTCCCGATCAGCACATCGACGATACTGTGGCCAGCATCGGCGCCATCCGAGGTTTTAATGCCTTTATGCGATAGGGCGGCATCCTCGGCGGCGGCGGCGCGTTGGCGCAGGCTTTCGGCGTCCGGCATGGTCTCGTCATACATATCAAGATCGGGAATGACTTTGGCAATTTCGGCATCAGTGGCAAGCCGGACATACGGATCTTCGGGGGCGAGCTTGGCCATTGCGACAGCGCGTTCGGCGAGATTTTTAATATTTTCCGGATCAAGCTGGCTTGTCGAGATCGACGCGGTACGCTGGCCGACAAAAACCCGCAAACCAACATCAAAATCTTCTGATCGTTCGCTGGCTTCGACCTTGCCAAGCCGCAGGCTGATACTATTGCTCTGACCACGGGCCAACATGGCGTCAGCACCGTCTGCCCCTGCGGTTTGGGCGGCGTCAAGCAATTGGGCGATGAGGGTTTGATGATTTGTGTCCATGCCTTATCTGATACCCTGCATGATCGGATAATTCAACCGCTTGTCGCGCTGGCTGATTAGGTTTATGAATGCCCTATGGAATGTAAAGTCTTTATTGATGGTGAGGCTGGAACGACCGGTCTGAAAGTGGCGGAGCGTCTGCAACAGCATCCGCTGGTGCAAATCCTGCGCGTTGACGAGGCATATCGCAAGGATGCGGCGGCGCGTGCCGATATTATGGCGGCAAGTGATATTACCATCCTATGCCTGCCGGATGACGCAGCGCTGGAGGCGGTGACGTTGGCAGAACCGTCAAAAACGCGGCTGATTGACGCCTCATCGGCGCATCGCACCAATCCTGACTGGGTCTATGGTTTTGCCGAATTACAGCCGGGCCAGCGGGACGCAATAGCCACAGCGAGACTAATCACGAATCCGGGCTGTTATCCGACCGGATTTCTGGCATTGGCGCGGCCGTTGATTGCCAGTGGGTTGGTGGCTGATACAGCGCTGATCAACGTGCCGGCGGTTAGCGGCTTTAGCGGTGGCGGCAAGGCGATGATTGCGCGGCATGATGCTGGCGAGCTTGACCCTGCATTTAGTTATGGAACGAATTTGCAGCACAAGCATCTTGGTGAAATGACGGTTTATTCCGGCCTCAAGACGCCGCCTATTTTCATGCCGTCGGTTGGTGATTTCTTTGCTGGTATGCTGGTTCATATGCCGCTTCATGCCGATCAGTTTGCCGGGCCGGTTACCGCGGCAAAGATTTATGATTGCTTTGCCGATTGGTATGGCCAGTCGAACGTTGTGCGGATGGGGGCAGGTGCTGCCAATCATCAAGACACGCCGTCGATGCTTGCGGCTGATGCGCTGGCTGGCCGCAATGATATGGAACTATTCGTGTTTAGTGATACCGGCGAGCGACGTTTTTGGTTAACTGCACGGCTGGATAACCTTGGCAAAGGCGCGTCGGGTGCGGCCGTGCAGAATATGAATATTGCGCTTGGGCTTGATGAAGGTCTGGGACTTTTATAAAGGGGCCGTGCCAGCGTCTCCGGTTTGGGACCTCACTCCAAAATAGGGATCGGATCACGATGCGGTTGAACGGTAACGTTACCCTGACAGAAATTGCTGATGCGGCCGCCTATCTTGCGCCGATCAGTGAAATTGATCGTGCCCGCAAATACCCCTATCTTGCGCCCGAGGGCGGCTTTGTTCTGGCAAATGGGCGGCTATTTCATCTTGATGAGGCCCAGCTCAGCAATGATCATGCCGATGGAATTTTGGCGGGACGAACGCCGGTTTTGTCGGTTGGCTCAAACCGTGCGCCGGTTCAGTTGCTGCGTAAGTTTGGGATGGCGGCGACGGTGCCGGTGACGCCTGCAAGGCTGCATGATTGCGATATCGTCCATGCGGCGATTCTGGGCTATTACGCGGCCGTACCCTGCACCGCCTTTCCATCACCTGGTACCGTGGTGACGCTTAATGTCGCTTGGCTAGATGCCGAACAATTGGTGCAGATGCATCGCACCGAAGGTATTGGCGTTGCCTATGATTTCGTTCAGATGCAGGGCGTCACGCATCAGTTTAACCTGCCCGTGTTGCCGGTATTTGGCTATGCAGCCCGCGCTGGTGTTTTGGATTGCGGCGGGGGAGAACCTGCCGGTCTGGCAGCAATTCCAGCCGAAGGGCGGCGGTTTCAAACCCTAGATCAGCATCAGGCAGCAACTAGATTACGCCAGCTCGCCAAGATTGATGATAATCGGACAATGGCGCAGTTTATCGCTGATATGCAGGCAGATAAACCTGCTCGTGATGCGGTTATCGAACGGCTGCGTCCCTATGCTATCCAGCCGCAAAACCCGCCTTGGCACCTGCAAACAGTCACGATTGATGGGATCGACGCTTATCTTTAGCGCTATCTTTGCCGGTGCCGTTGCCGGTGACTTTGCCAGCGCCTTTGCCAGCGCCTCGTCAATTAACTCACAAACAGCCGGTCAAGCATAAGACCAGCAACGAGCCACAGCCCGGCATTACGATTTGATTTGAATAAAGCGAGTGCCAGCACAGCATCATCAATCCGCACCATTCGTATCTGGTTGCCAAGATGCAGCGCCATTGCAGCAAGACCCAGCCATCCGGTAAAAACCGGTTGCGGGTCATGCAATAACAGGCCAGCCGCAATCAGCAGGACGGCCAAACAATAGGCCGTCCCGACACCGGCCTTTATGTTGCTGGCAAGCGCGAGGGCGGATGATTTCACCCCGACCTTTTTATCATCATCTATGTCCTGAACTGCGTAGATGGTGTCATAGCCGAACACCCAAGCAGCACAGCCCGCATAGATCAGGATTAGGGATAAATCTGGCAGGCTGTTGGTAACGGCGGTCCAGCCCAGAAAAACGCCCCATGAAAATGTCAGCCCCAGAACGAATTGCGGAAACCATGTCACGCGTTTGGCAAGGGGGTAGAGTATCACCAGCGGCGTTGCCGCTAAGCCGACATAAACCGCCAGAATCGGTAATTGAACTAAAACCAGCAGGCCAGTCAGCCCAAGCGCGATCAAAAAAAGGCTGGCTTGCTGCATCGACATGGTGCCGGCGGCCAGCGGGCGTGCGCTTGTGCGGGCGACCATCTGGTCAAGGTTGCGATCCCACATATCATTGATGATGCAGCCAGCTGCCCGCGTGACAATCGCGCCAATCAAAAACAACAGCATGAACCAAATTTTGCTGATAAAGCCGGGCGCGCCAAGAGCAATGGCCCACCAGCCCGGCAGTAATAACAGCCACCAGCCAATTGGACGGTCAAGCCGTGATATATAGATATAAGGGTGCGATATTGGGGGCAGCCAACGCCACCAGCCATGTGACCGGATATCGGTATGAGTTTTCACTGAGTTGTTAACCATGCCATTAGTCATTAGCGAATTGAACGGTAAAAAGCAAAAGTGATTCGTCATGAGATTGTCTATCACGAGATAGCTTGTCACGGCGGATAATGAGCAGTACATATCACAGTATGGGTCAAACAGACATCAAAGCACGTCTTTTTGTGGATGCGCCGCTTGCAGACGGCGCCATCATCGAGCTGCCATCCGATCAAATGCACTATTTGTTGACTGTGCTTCGTCTTGGTGTTGGCGCGGTGATCGCTGTTTTTAACGGTGCAGATGGCGAATTTGCGGCGGTTATTTCGCAGGCGGCGAAAAAACAATGTTCGATTACCATTGGCGCCCAGCGGCGAGAGCAGGTTTATTGCCGCGATTTATGGCTGTTATTCGCGCCGGTCAAAAAGGCAAGGCTGGATTTTATCGCGCAAAAAGCCAGTGAATTGGGCGTCCGGGTTATCTGGCCTGTTCGAACTGATTATTGCCAGATCAGTCGGGTCAATGACGACCGGCTGGCGGCAAATGCAATCGAGGCTGCCGAACAGACTGAGCGGCTGGATATTGCCGAAATCTGGCCCTTTACCGGTCTCGATGAAGCGCTTGCCAGCTGCGAGGATGACCGGCTGTTGATCTGGTGTGACGAGGCCAGCGCCGGACATCCATCATTAAACATCACTGCCGCGCTTGCCGCCGCACCGCCGCATGATAAGGCGGCTATTCTGATTGGGCCCGAGGGCGGGTTTTCCGCGGCCGAGCGAGCCTATTTGCAAGCGCGAAATAATTGTTTGAAAATTTCTCTGGGGCCGCGCATATTGCGGGCCGATACCGCCGCTATTTCGGCGCTTTCTTGTTACCAGTCAATTTGTGGAGATTGGCAAAGCTAGGCATTTTGTCTGGCTGAAACCGGCTAGGGTGATTTGTTTCACGATGGCTTGAATGCAGGGGGGATACCGCATGGCAAACAATAGCACGATCATCACAGATGTCGGACAGCTTGTTGACTGGATCGCCAAAGGCGCAAAACCGTCTGCTGATTGGCGCATCGGAACCGAGCATGAGAAATTCCTGTTTCACCGCGATAGCCTGCGGCCGGTTGCCTATGAGGGTGATAGCGGCGTCGAGGCAATGCTTCACGCGCTGTGCAAACGCATCGGCGACAAGGCCACGCCAATCATCGAAAAGGGTAAAATCATTGGCCTGAAAGATGGCGATGGTGGATCGGTTTCGTTGGAACCGGGGGGGCAATTAGAATTATCTGGCGCGCCCTTGGCCAATCTGCACCAGACCTGCGCCGAGACCGGGCGGCATTTGCGTCATATGCGGGCAGTTTCGTCGGCGCTTGGGGTTGGAATGCTTGGCATCGGGTTTCAGCCAAAATGGGGCCGTGACGATATTTCATGGATGCCAAAGGGCCGATACCGGATTATGCGCGATTATATGCCCAAGGTTGGTACGATGGGGCTGGATATGATGCTTCGGTCCTGTACGGTTCAGGTTAATCTCGACTATGCGGATGAGGCCGATATGCGGCGCAAATTCCGCACCTCGCTTGCATTGCAACCGGTGGCAACGGCGCTATTTGCCAATTCACCATTCAAAGATGGCAAGCCGTCTGGCTTTTTGTCGAGCCGGGCCCATGTCTGGACTGATACTGATAATGCGCGCTGCGGTGTGCCAGCGTGTGTTTTTGATGCCAATTTCGGCTATGAACAATGGATTGACTATATTCTTGATGTGCCGATGTATTTTCTGCATCGCGGCGAAGATTATATTGATGTAGCGGGCAAATCTTTCCGCGATTATCTGGCCGGAACGCTTGCTGGATTTGAGGGTGAGCCGCCAGTAATGGCCGATTTTGAAGATCATATCACCACGGCGTTTCCCGAGGCGCGGCTAAAGCAATATCTTGAAATGCGGGGCGCAGATAGCGGGTCTTGGGCGAATATTTGCGCGCTTCCGGCCTATTGGGTCGGACTATTATATTGCGACGATGCGTTGGCCGAGGCCGAGGCACTCGTCGGCGATATTGGCCCTGATGATGTGATGGCGGCGCGGCTGTCTGTGGCAAAGGATGGACTTGGCGGCAAGCTTGGCGCGCATGATGTCTATGATCTGGCCAAAAGGACGGTTGATATCGCATCAATGGGTTTGCGTAATCGCGGTATTTTCGATGATGGCGGCAATGATGAAAGTGGCTTCCTTCAGCCTTTACGCCAGGTGATCGCAACGCAAAAAACCCCAGCCGAAGTCATGCTTGACCTCTATCATGGTGACTGGGCAGAAGATATTGATCAGGTTTTCACATCAAACCAGTATTAGCGCCCGGCAACGATCGGCGCCGTAAAACAGCGTGCTGAAGATAGTCTTGGCCGCACCATAAGGATCTTTCATATGCCTGTTTTATTGCTTGTGGTGTTTATCAATTTTGTTGGTATTGGCGCGCTTATTCCGGTTTTGCCCTACACGGTAATTGAAACCCTTGGCCTGTCGGCAACGGTGATGACATTGCTGTTGGCATCATTTGCCTTTGCGATGTTTTTATCAAATCCGCTTCTTGGTCGTTTGTCTGATCATGTTGGGCGGCGCCCGGTTCTAATGTTCAGCCTCGCGGTGAATGTTATGGCGCATATCTGGTTTGCCTTGTCGGATGATATTGTCCATATGTTTGCGGCGCGAATTCTGGCTGGTCTTGCAGCGGGCAATACAGGCGTCATTCAGGCAATGATTGCCGACCGCGTCGAGGCCAAGGATCGGGCCCGCTATATGGGGCTGTTTGGGGCGGCAATCGGAACTGGCTTTGTTGCTGGACCGGCGCTTGGCGGGCTGTTTAGCGGATTAGGCGATGGGCCACTTCATCAGGCACCATTTTTGCTGGCTGCCGGGTTTGGTGTGATTGCGTTCATACTGTCGATGCGATTGAGCGAGAGTGCGGCGGCTGCCCCAGCACAAAAAGCACCAACAGCGCCGCTTGGAGCGCGGTTAAGAACGGTTCTTCGCAGTGAATTGGCGCTCTATGCGCTGGCGTTTTTCTGTCTGAACCTGTCATTTGCGCAGGTAGAGGCCAGCTACATCCTGCTGCTTCGTGACTATCTTGGCTTTGGGGCAAAGCAAACCGGCTGGCTGTTTACCTATATTGGTGTCTGCATTGTTCTTGTTCAGGCCGGATTAATCAATGTTGCGGTGCGCTATTTAGGCGAGGTTGGCACGGTTGGATTTGGTGCCAGCATGCTGGTGTTTGGGCAGGTGATCACGGTGCTTTTGTCACTTGGTTTCATGCTTGGTAACACCTATCCGCTGGCGCAGATCGTCTTGACAACAACCGCGGTCTGTTTTGGCTTTGGCTTTAGCAATCCGGCATTATCAGCCGCGGCGAGTAATGCCGCCGGTAAAACCACCATGGGCGGCGCGCTTGGCACCGTTCAGGGGTTTGCTTCGCTTGGGCAGGTCGCCGGTCTGGTTCTGGCTGGCCCGTTATACCAGCTGGGTGGATCGCATTACCCGTTCGCTTTTGGCGCTGGCATCACCGCGGTTTTGTTAGGCGTTGTTTTCGTGCTTAAGCGGCGTCCACAGGTACGTTCAGCCTAAATCGGGCGTCAGCGGTTCGGTGCTGTTGCGCTTAAGCGGCTTCGGTGCCACCGACCGTAACGCCGCCCATTTTCACCGTTGGCTGGCCGACGCCGACCGGAACGCTTTGTCCCGCCTTGCCGCACGTGCCAATGCCACTATCCAGCTTGGTGTCATTGCCGATCATGGTAATCTTTGACATGGCGTCAGGGCCATTGCCGATTAGCGTCGCCCCTTTCACCGGCGCACCGATCTTGCCATTTTCAACAAGATAGGCCTCGGCCGCCGAAAAGACGAATTTGCCAGAGGTGATATCGACCTGACCGCCGCCAAAATTGACCGCGTAAATGCCCTTTTTCATTGAGGCAACAATCTCTTGCGGATCAGCATCGCCATTTTCCATATAGGTGTTGGTCATCCGCGGCATTGGCGCGTGTGCATATGATTCGCGCCGTCCATTGCCGGTTGCGTCAACGCCCATAAGGCGGGCGTTCTGACGATCCTGCATATAGCCTTTCAAGATGCCATCTTCGATCAACACATTGCGCCGGCTTGGGGTGCCCTCATCATCGACGGTGATCGAGCCGCGCCGGTCGGCAATGGTGCCGTCATCAATGACTGTCACGCCCTTTGAGGCAACTTGTTGGCCAATCCGGCCACTGAACACCGAGGTGCCTTTGCGGTTGAAATCGCCTTCAAGCCCGTGGCCAACGGCCTCATGCAGCATCACGCCCGGCCAGCCTGCGCCAAGCACAACTTCCATTTCCCCGGCAGGTGTCGGCACGGATTGCAAATTTAAAACGGCAATCCGCAATGCCTCATCGACCTGAGATTGCCAGCTTTCCGGCGTTAGCCACTGATCGAGCATAACCCGACCACCAGCACCAGCACCGCCCGATTCCATCCGGCCGTTCTGTTCGACGGCAATCCAGATATTGATCCGCACCAAGGGGCGGATATCAGCAACCCGAATACCGTCGGCACGCATGATCTGGACGGCCTGCCATGATCCGGCAAGGCTGGCGCTGACCTGCTTGACCCGCGAATCCGAATCGCGGGCATAGGCGTCAATTTCCTGCAAAAGTTTGATTTTAGTGTCAAACGACGTCGCATTCAGCGGGTTTTGATCTGAATAAAGTGGATTGTTTGCACCCGCGCTAGGGGCCAGTGCCGCGTTCCCGCTATAGCCCTTGGTGACGGCTGATACACTGTCGGCAGCGCGTTTCAGCGCAGCTTCAGACAATTCGCCAGCATGAGCATAGCCATGCGCCTCACCAGCCACCGCACGAAGGCCAAACCCGCTTGACTGGTCGTAACTGGCTGTTTTCAGGCGGCCATCATCAAAGGCCAGCATTTCTGCATGACGCATTTCGAGAAATAATTCGCCATCATCACCACCAGACAGCGCATCACGGACAATTTTGCCAGTGCGCTGCAAATCTAGATTGGTGCGGGTAAAAAACAGTTCGTCGGTTTGCTGAAGCAGATCCATGATCCATCCTGACCAGACAGGTTAACGTAAATGATATGACTCGGGTGGATGCACCCGGCCAAACCTTCGATGATAGAGATGATGGGCTTGTTTGCGATGAAATTCAAGGCTTGAGCTTGGCTTCATTTCAGTCATGGCCGGTGGCAAGTCAGATTTTACGGCGAAAAAGGGAAAAAAGTTAAAAATTATAGCGACAGGCTGCCGCATGGGGCTTTTCTATTCAGCCCAAACAGTCTAAACAAATCCGGTTCGGTGGGTAGGTCTGTCGCCTGTGCCACCTGACCAGATGATTTTGAACGACAGATGACGAATTTTGGGAGAGGAATCCATGCCAATTTTGGCCAAATTCAATGCGCTACTCGCGCAGTTTCTTTCGGGACGCAAGGCAGCTAAACTCGCCGGTGTTTTATGTGGTGGTGTTGCGCTGGCTTTGAGTGCGACTGGCGCGGCTATGGCAGCAGCGCCCGTGCCGTGGCAGATGGATCTACAGCCACCGGCGGGATCACTCGCTGAGATGGCGACTGACCTGCATAATCTATTGCTGGTGGTCATAACGCTCATTTCGCTGTTTGTCCTCGCTTTGCTGATTTATGTCGGTGTGCGTTTCCGTGCGAGCCGTAACCCAAACCCGTCAAAGACATCGCATCACACCGTGATCGAAATCCTGTGGACGGTCATTCCGGTTCTGATCCTTGTTGGCATTGCGGTTCCGTCATTCCGTTTGCTCTATTACATGGACCGCACAAACGAAACCGATATGGTGATCAAGGTTACTGGGAATCAGTGGTACTGGAACTACAGCTACCCCGACGAAGGCATCGCCTTTGACAGCTATATGGTGGATGAGGCTAATCTAAAGCCCGGCCAGCCGCGCCTATTGACCGTCGACAACCCGATGGTCGTGCCAGAAGGCACCCGGATCAAACTGCTGATCACCGGTAATGACGTGATGCATTCGTTCTTTGTGCCGTCACTTGCAGTGCAGATTTACGCCTTTATCGGCCGCACGAACGAAGCCTGGATTGACGTGCCGGTTGGCGGCCAGACCTATTACGGCCAATGCAACCAGATTTGCGGCGTAAACCACGCCTATATGCCGATCGAGGTAAAGGCCCTGCCAAAGGCTGAATACGCCGCTTGGCTGGCCAATGCCAAAAAAGAATTTGCGTCGAACGAGGTCGTTCCTGCGCAAACAGAAGTTACTTTGGCATCAGCCAAATAATTAAGCGAAGAGGATTTACAAATGAGTGCTCAAGCCCACGCTGATCACGGCGCCCCTTCAAGTTTTGTGCGTCGTTGGCTTTATTCAACTAACCACAAAGATATTGGTACCATGTATTTGGTCTTCGCTATTCTGGCGGCCTTTATCGGTGGTGGCCTGTCTGTCTATATGCGCATGGAGCTTATGAATCCGGGCGTTCAATATATGGATAGTGGCCATGTTTGGAACGTGTTTACCACTGCACATGGCCTGATCATGGTCTTCTTTGTGGTGATGCCGGGTCTGATTGGCGGCTTTGGTAACTGGTTCGTGCCGATTATGATTGGCGCGCCGGACATGGCGTTTCCGCGAATGAACAATATCAGCTTCTGGCTGTTGCCACCGGCATTTATCCTCTTGTTGTTATCAGCGGTGATGGATGGCGGTGCTGGTGTTGGCTGGACAATCTATCCACCATTGTCATCAACAGCCGGCACGCCGGGTATGTCGATGGATCTGGCGATTTTCTCGCTTCACCTTGCTGGTGTGTCCTCAATTCTGGGCGCGGCGAACTTTATCACTACGATCTTTAACATGCGTACTCCGGGCATGACATTGCACAAGATGCCATTGTTCGCTTGGGCAATGCTTATCACGGCATTCTTGCTGCTGTTGGCGGTTCCGGTTCTTGCTGGTGCGATCACTATGCTGTTGACCGACCGTAACTTTGGCACAACCTTCTTTATCCCTGAAGGTGGCGGTGATCCGATCCTGTTCTTGCACCTGTTCTGGTTCTTTGGCCACCCCGAAGTTTACATCATGATTTTGCCAGCGTTTGGCATCGTCAGTCATATCATCTCGACCTTTTCGAAAAAGCCGGTCTTTGGCTATCTCGGTATGGCCTATGCAATGGTGGCAATTGGTGTCGTCGGGTTTGTGGTCTGGGCGCACCATATGTATACGGTTGGCCTTAGCGTCGATACGCGTGCCTATTTCACCGCTGCGACCATGGTCATTGCGGTGCCAACAGGGGTGAAAATCTTCTCATGGATCGCGACCATGTGGGGTGGTTCAATCACCTTCCGCGTTCCGATGCTATGGGCGATTGGCTTTATCTTCCTGTTTACCGTTGGTGGTGTGACAGGCGTGGTCTTGTCAA
Organism: Alphaproteobacteria bacterium LSUCC0396; assembly: GCA_041228345.1. NCBI lineage: Bacteria > Pseudomonadati > Pseudomonadota > Alphaproteobacteria > Alphaproteobacteria bacterium LSUCC0396. The sequence goes on from CP166131.1 coordinate 2,086,587, forward strand.
ACGCCGGTCTGGATGTAGTTTTGCATAACACCTATTATGTGATCGCCCACTTCCACTACGTCTTGTCGCTTGGCGCAGTGTTTGGCCTTTTTGCTGGATTCTATTACTGGTTCTCAAAAATGACCGGTTACGAATATTCAGAAGGCCTTGCCAAGCTGCATTTCTATGTCACCTTTATCGGCGTCAACCTCACCTTCTTCCCAATGCACTTCCTTGGCCTTGCTGGTATGCCGCGTCGCTATATTGACTATCCGGACGCGTTTGCTGGCTGGAACATGGTGGCGTCAATTGGCTCTTACATCGGTGCTTTTGGTGCAATCCTGTTCCTTGTGGTGATTGTTGAGGCCTTCATGGCAAAGCGCCGGGCCGAAGCGAACCCATATGGTGAAGGGGCAACAACACTGGAATGGCAAGTTGCGTCACCTCCGCCGTACCACACCTTCGACGAATTGCCGAAGGTCAAGTAAGGTAGGGCATAGCCCGTTTTTGAAAGGCATTTTGATGGCTGTTACATCAAACCAGCACATGATCAACGACACCGACGGCTTGTTTGAGCCGTCGGTTGCCGATTTTTGGTCACTGTTGAAACCACGGGTGATGAGCCTGGTCATTTTCACAGGCTTTGCTGGCATGTATGTGGCACCGGGTGCCGTGCATCCGTTGGTGTTTGCGATCTCGCTGTTTGCGATTGCCGCCGGGGCGGGTGCGTCGGGTGCAATCAATCAATGGTATGACCGTGATATCGACGCGATCATGACCCGCACCAAAACCCGGCCTATTCCAGCCGGTGTTATGGCGCCTGCCGAAGCGCTGACCATGGGTTTGGTTATCTCGGCGCTATCTGTTTTGTTGCTTGGTCTTGCGGCAAATTGGCTGGCCGCGGGGCTGCTTGCCTTTACCATTTTCTTTTATGCTGTTGTCTATACTGTCTGGCTGAAGCGCAGTACACCGCAAAACATCGTTATCGGCGGTGCGGCGGGCGCCTTGCCACCCGTGATTGGCTGGGCCGCGGTTACCGGCAGCCTGTCAATCGAGCCATTGTTACTATTTGCCATTATCTTTATTTGGACACCGCCGCATTTCTGGGCGCTGGCACTGGTTAAAAATGACGATTATAAGGCCGCTAATGTGCCGATGCTGCCGGTCGTGGCGGGGGCCTTGGAAACACGTCGTCAGATTGTAATCTATGCGGTTCTGCTGGCACCACTGGCCGTTGTGCCGTCATTTATTGGTATGGCGTCTGTCGGTTATGGCGTTATTGCCAGCATCGCTGGAGCGCTGTTTGTTGGGATGAGCGTGCACCTATATAAAACCGGCGATCACAAACACGCAATGCGCCTGTTTGCCTATTCAATCTTGTATCTGTTCCTGCTGTTCCTAGGGCTGGTGATTGACCATGCTATTCTTGGCTATCTGGCGGGAGCGGCCTGATGGAACGTCGCCGTCAGCCAAAGACCGCAACCGAAATGCAGCAGATGCGCAAAAAGCGTAATCTTGCGCTGCTTGCGGTAATTGGCGGATTGGTTCTGCTGTTTTATGTGCTGACCTTGGTAAAGATTGGCGGTGCAACATGATCGCGCGATCCAGCATGGCCGCACCGAACGGTAATCGCCGCACCTTGGCCATTTTGGGTATTCTGGTGGCGGGTATGGTTGGCCTATCCTATGCATCAGTGCCGCTTTATCAGCTGTTTTGCAAAGTGACCGGCTATGGCGGCACGACGCAGGTTGCCGATCAAAGCTCTAGTCAGATTGTGGCCGATTATCCGGTTGATGTGCGCTTTGATGCGAATGTGAACCCGTCATTGAACTGGAAATTTGTTCCAGTTGATCGGAAAGTAACGTTAAACCCGGGTGAGGAAGTGGTCATTAATTACCGCGCCACAAATATGGGCGATGTGCCCAGCACCGGCACCTCTACATTCAATGTAACGCCGGTCAAAGCGGGCCCATTTTTTATGAAGCTGGATTGTTTTTGTTTTATCGAACAGACATTACAGCCCGGAGAATCTGTCGACATGCCAGTACGGTTTTTTGTCGACCCAGAAATTGTGACGGATGAAAATGCTAATGACATTCGGGAAATAACCCTGTCATACACATTTTTCCCGGCACTTGAGAGCAACTCGGCTAAGAGTCGCACGCAATAATCGAGGAGAGGTGGCTGGATAAAACATTACCAGCCAGATTTTGAGGAGACGAACATGAGTGGTGCAAATAAACACCCCTATCATCTAGTAGAAGCAAGCCCATGGCCAGCGGTCGGGTCGGCCGCAGCCTTTACCGCGGCAGTTGGCGGTGTCATGTATATGCATGAAGTGGCCTATGGAGTTGCTGTTTTGGGACTTGGATTTGCGCTGGTTTTGGCAACCATGTTCATGTGGTGGCGCGACATTATCCGCGAGGCCGAATATCAGGGACACCATACGCCGATCGTTCAGATTGGTATGCGTTACGGCATGATGCTGTTCATCACGTCAGAAGTGATGTTCTTTGTCGCGTTTTTCTGGGCGTTCTTTGATCGCGCCATTTATCCGAATGACGGGGTATGGCCGCCAGAAGGCATCATCACTTTTGATCCGTTTGACCTGCCATTGATCAACACATTGGTTTTGCTTTTATCGGGGTGTACAGTCACATGGGCGCATCATGCGTTACAGCATGGCAACCGTAAGGATTTCATGACCGGCCTTGCTATGACCATTGTGCTGGGCGCGCTTTTCACCGGCTTGCAGGCGATTGAGTACAGCCATGCAGAGTTTGGGTTTACCGATGGTATTTATCCGTCAGTCTTTTACATGGCGACCGGATTTCATGGCTTTCATGTTCTTGTTGGTACGTTGTTTCTGGCAGTCTGCTGGTTCCGTGGCCGTGCTGGTCATTTTACTGCTGATCAGCATTTTGGATTTGAGGCTGCGGCATGGTACTGGCACTTTGTCGACGTTGTTTGGCTGTTCCTGTTTGCCGCCGTTTACTGGTGGGGTGGTTGATCATCAACCGCTTCAGGCATAATGTCTGCAGCTAGAATTTTAAAAAATCGGGGTGTCGGCGCTAGGGTAAATACGCGCTGGCGCCCTTTTTGACATGGCGATGCCATGAAGGTATGACAATGAAATTCCGCCCGTTTCTATGGTTGACGATTGTATCCCTGCCAGCATTGTTGGTGTTAGTTGGGCTTGGATCATGGCAGTTGCAGCGACTGCAGTGGAAAAATGACCTGATTTCCAGCTTTGAGGCACGTGCGGCCGCCCCCGCCATCGCGGTTCCGGCGGCAGATGCCGGCCTTGACGATGTTGAATTTCGGCGGCTGTCACTTGAGGGCGCGTTTCTGCATGATCGGGAAATATTCCTGACCGGTCGCACCTATGAAGGCAATGCCGGCTTTCATGTCGTAACACCATTTAAACTGGATGATGGACGGTTGATCCTGATCAATCGTGGTTGGGTATCTGAAGATTACCGTGATCCGGCCAAACGCAGCTTTTCGCAAATTAATGGGAAAACCTCGGTTGCCGGGATTTTGCGCCGTCCGGGGGTTAAAGGCTATTTTGTTCCGGAAAACGAGCCTGATAACGGCTTTTGGTTTACCCTAATCCCCGGCCAGATCAACCAGCATCTGGGGCTGGACGCTGCCGCTATCAACGCATTTTATGCCGATGCTGTGCGCACCTCAGACGTTGTGACATTGCCAATTGCGGCCAAGACAAAGCTGAATTTGAGGAATGCCCACCTCAGTTATGCGTTAACATGGTATGGTATTGCGCTGGCCTTAATCGGGGTATACATCGCGTTCCATTATCAGGCGGGACGGTTGCAATTCAAACGCGGCCAAAAGGATTAGAAATGGATTATATCAGCACGCGTGGACAAGATGGCCCCCTAGGGTTCGAGCAGGCGCTATTAAGCGGTCTGGCCCGCGATGGTGGTCTTTATCTGCCGGTGGAATGGCCGCGTTTCAGTTCGGACGAAATCGCCGCGATGAGAGGCCTTTCTTATGCCGATCTTGCGGGCAGGATCATGGCACCATTTTGCGATGGCGAAATCAGCGAAGCAGAATTAAGTGCGATGGCCGCTGATGCCTATGCGGCGTTTGATCATCCGGCAATCGCACCATTGGTGCAGCTAAATGACAATATTCACATATTAGAGCTGTTTCACGGCCCAACGATTGCCTTTAAAGATTATGCGATGCAGTTTTTGGCGCGTGCTTTTGACCGGGCATTGGCCAAGAAGAACCAGCATGCGGTCATTCTCGGCGCAACCAGTGGCGATACTGGTTCGGCCGCACTTGAGGCATTTCAGGGGCGCAAATCGGTAGATGTGTTTATTCTGTTTCCCGATGGCCGCGTATCGCCGGTACAACAACGCCAGATGACATCGGTGATTGCTGATGGCGCTTTTGCGGTTTCGGTAAAAGGTGATTTTGACGATTGTCAGGCACTTGTCAAAACCCTGTTTAACGATCATCAATTCCGTGATGCGGTTAACCTGTCAGCGGTCAATTCGATTAACTGGGCGCGGTTAATGCCGCAGATTGTCTATTATTTCTCATCGGCATTGGCTCTGGGTGCGCCCGAACAGAAAGTCGCATTTTCGGTGCCGACCGGCAATTTTGGCAATGTCTTTGCGGGCTATGCTGCGGTGCAAATGGGGCTGCCGATCGAACGTCTGATCGTCGCGTCAAACCAAAACGACATTCTGCCACGGTTTTTCGAGGCCGGAACAATGGCGCGTGAGGCCGTTGTGCCGTCGCTGAGCCCATCAATGGATATTCAGGTTTCGAGCAATTTTGAGCGGTTGTTGTTCGAACTGCTCGGCCGTGACGGCAGCAGGACAGCATCGGTGATGCATGACTTTGCGACGACTGGCCAGTTCAGCCTTGATAATGATGTTATGGCCGGGGCTCATCGCCTTTTTTCTGCCTATCGGTTGGATGATGCTGGCACGATTGCCGAGATTGCCACGACCGCGAAAAATGATGGCATGGTTCTCGACCCCCATAGTGCGGTGGGGCTGTCGGCGGCGCGGCGCGCTCATGCGGATGGCACGGTGCCAACAGATATACCGATTATCAGCCTCGCTTGTGCGCATCCGGCAAAATTTGAAACTGCGGTTGAAACCGCCACCGGCGAAAAGCCTGTTTTGCCGCCGCATATGGCTGACCTGATGACAAGACCCGAACAGATGCAGACCGTCTCCGCCGATGCAGATGCGGTAAAGGCACTGGTGCTGGCACGAAAGCGAAGCGCATGACAACAACAGTAACGGTACTTGGTAACGGTCTGAAAATCGCCACACGGGCAATGCCGCACACTGCCACCTTGTCAGTTGGGATATGGGTTAATGCCGGTGCGCGCGATGAGGGCGATAACGAACAGGGTATTGCCCATATGCTGGAACATATGGCGTTCAAAGGCACCAAACGGCGTGACGCGCAGACGATCGCGACCGAGGTCGAAAATGTCGGCGGTTATATGAACGCCCACACAAGCCGCGAGGAAACCGCTTATTATTTACGGCTGCTGCCCGAGCATCTCGATCTGGGTGTCGATATTCTTGCCGATATCCTGACCGAATCGACCCTGCCCGAATTGGAAATTGAACGCGAGCGCGGTGTCATCATTCAGGAAATAGGGCAATCGCTTGATACACCGGATGATCTGGTGTTCGATTTGTTTGCCGCGGCCTGTTACGAAGGCCATACATTGGGACGCCCCATTCTGGGAACGGTTGATAGTGTCTCGGCATTTCAGCAGCAGGATTTAGACGCATTTTTGCGCCGTCATTATGGTGCCGGGCAAATGCTGGTTTGTGCTGCTGGGGCGGTTGATCATGATGATCTTGTGCGCCGGATTGAACAACGGCTTGGTCATATCGGTAATGCCACATCGGCGGTTCGCCACGCCGCGCCTTGGGGTGGTGGCCGCAAGCTGGCAACGCGCGAGCTTGAGCAGTCACATATCGTCTTTGGTCTGCCTGCTAAAATTGACACAATGGCCGACCGGTTTTCACTGATGGCGCTATCGACCCTTTATGGCGGCGGAATGTCATCGCGGTTATTTCAGCAGGTTCGTGAAAAACGCGGGCTGTGCTATTCGATTTTTTCATTTTCCCAATTGCATTCAGATGGCGGCAGCTTTTCTGTTTATGCAGGTACATCAGCCGGTCAGGTTGATGAGATGTTATCAGTCTGTGCGGCTGAGTTAGCGTCGGTCGCAGGCGGCGTGGGTGATGATGAGGTGGCGCGCGCAAAGGCCCAAATCCGCGCCAATCTATTGATGAGCCGCGAGTCTGTTTCGGGCTGTAGTGATGCGCTTGCGCGTCAAATCATGCTGTTTGGACGCCCGCAATCTGATGCGGAATTGCTGGAGGCTATTGACCAGATAGATGCCAAGCAGATTGCCACGATGGCCGCCAATCTCATTGCTGGCGGCACACCAGCGATAGCATGTGTTGGGCCGTCTTCGAAAGTTATGTCAAATGCTGATCTGGCGGCGCGGCTTGCGGCCTAGGCATTGCCAGCTTCGCTAACATAATGTGCAGGATCAACGCCAAGCATTGCATAGGCCTTGTCCCACATATCATCACTATTGATGCCGAATAACAGATGGCTGCTTGCTGGCAGGTTCAACCACACATTGGCAGCCATTTCCTGTTCTAACTGGCCGGCGTGCCATCCGGCATAGCCAAGCGAAACAATAGAATGTTGCGGGCCAGTGCCGCTGATGATGTCACGAAGGATATTCACACTTGAGGTCAGGCCGATATCATGGGTAAGGGCAACACTTTCAGGCCGCATATGATCTTGTGAATGCAGCACAAACCCGCGCGTAGTATCAACCGGCCCGCCAATATAGACCGGCTGATCACCATGAAAGCGCGGCGTCTCCATTTCCAATGTTTTGCAGAGGCGCGCAAGGTCAAGCTGGTCAGTTTTCCGGTTGATCACGACGCCCATTGCCGCGCTTTGGTCATGCTGGCACATCATGATGACACTATGTTGAAAGCGGCTATCGTCGATATGGGGGCTGGCGAGGAGAAGCTGGCCTTGCAGGCTGGCGGCAGTCCTAAAGCGTGCCGCATAATGCAAAGGATCACCTTTCTGGCTTGTATCTTTTCTCGCCGTCATTATCTACATTAGACAGCAATCCCATCACAGGTAAAGCAAAACCATGTCACACCAGATTACGCCTTGGCCGCAGCTGATATGGATTTGGATTAAAAAATGATCAAGCCGCATTCATTTCAGCCATCATTGCAACGGCCTAATTTGCACCAGTACTGGCGGATGATTGGTTGTTTGCGTTTATCATCTCTGCTGCGGCTTTTTGGCGTTATCACGCTAGCTGCTTTGCTTGCTGCGCCCCTGCCTGCGGCTGCGCAATCTAGTGATGGGGCTGGCCCTTGGGTTGGCGATCCGGCGTTTGGTCAAGCGCGGTTGATCAGTGCAGTCACCGGAACTGGTCAGCTGGAACGATTGCCATTGGGGTTGGAATTTCGTCTGGCGCCCGGATGGAAAATATACTGGCGCACCCCTGGCGAAGCCGGATTGCCGCCAGAGTTAGATTTAAGGCTGGCAAGCGGTGAGGTGCTGCAAACCGAGATCGAATGGCCGGTGCCAAAGCGGTTTAATGCATTTGGGTTTGATAATTTCGGCTATGCGGGAACGGTAATTTTGCCGGTTGGGATTCGCGGTCATATGCCGGGCGCGGCGGTGCAGATCAGCGGTCAGCTGGAAGCGCTGGTTTGCGCTGATATATGTGTTCCGCTTGCTGGTGACGTCCAACTTGATCTGGCCGATGGGCCGGCTGAACCCTCGTTGATAGCAATGCCGATCGCCCAGTTTCAAGCAAAAGTGCCGCGCCTTGGTGCCGCCTCATCTCTTGAGATCACGTCCCTGTGGCAGGATGGCGCCCAGCTAAAGGCCGCCTTTCGCGCAGATCAATCGTCGATTGACGATATTTTTGTTGAAGGCGCACCCGGCATTGCTTTTAAGAAACCGGTCATTGACGGCGATGTTGCGGTAATTGCGCTTGAGGGTGATGTGAGCGCCCCGCTGGCTGGACAGGCGCTTGATCTGACTGTTGTTGCCGGTGATGATTTTTTAATGCGTAAGATGGTTGTGGGCGCCTCTGCCGAAACATCATCTGCCAATCGTGACGGCAAGCCCGGCAAAATCTGGACTATTATCGCGTTGGCGTTTCTCGGTGGATTGATCTTGAACCTGATGCCATGTGTTTTGCCGGTATTGGCGATCAAGCTGGCGGCGATTATCGAATCCTCTGGTCAAAGCCGTGGATTTGTCAGGCTGCGGTTTGGTGCCGGGGCGATGGGCATCATTACCAGCTTTGCCCTGTTGGCCGCAGGATTAGCGGCGTTGCGGTTTGCTGGCGGACAAATCGGCTGGGGCATTCAGTTCCAAAGCCCGATATTTCTGACGGCCATGCTGCTGGTTCTGGGGCTGTTTACCCTGAATATGCTCGACCGGTTCTTTTTACCGGTGCCAGCTTTTTTATCGGCTGGCGCGGCGCGCGCTGGGCACAATAATGGTGGATCGGGTCGTGGCACAGTCCTATTCGGTGATTTTATGGCGGGGATGCTGGCGACCTTGCTGGCGACGCCCTGTTCGGCGCCGTTTGTTGGCAGCGCGGTCACGGTGGCGCTGACTGGCGATATGGCCCAGCTTTTTGCCGTCTTTATGGCGATGGGCGCAGGGCTTGCCGCGCCGTGGGGGCTGGTTGTGTTATTTCCGGCTCTGGTTGGGTTGTTGCCGCGCCCGGGCCATTGGATGGTCTGGTTAAAGCGCGCGCTTGCCGGATTGCTGATCATCACAATGATATGGCTTGGCTGGCTTTTATTCACCGTACAAGGCGGCACGGCCGCAGTGCTGGTGTTTTTGTTGCTGATATTGCTGCTTGCGGCGATCCTGTTCCGCATCAAGCTGATGATGCTATGCGCCAGCCTTGGCTTGTTTTTGGGGCTGATGTTCTTGCCAGCACCAGCGGCAGTTAAACAGCAGATGGCAGGAATTGATTGGCAGCAATGGTCGCCTGCGGCAAGTGCTGTTGCGCGGGAACAGGGTAAACTAGTGCTCGTTGATGTGACCGCAGATTGGTGCATTACCTGCAAGGCTAACAAGACACTGGTTCTCGAGGCGGCACCAATTGGCCCGCTGCTCAGAACACTGGCGAATGAAAACAAGCTGGTGATGTTGAAGGCTGACTGGACGCGCCCTGATCCGGCCATTGCCAGTTTTCTGGCAAGTCATGGCCGCTTTGGTATTCCGTTCAATATTATCTATGGCCCCAAGGCAAATGACGGCATAGTGCTGGGTGAATTGCTAAATGCCAATATGGTCGAGTCTGCGCTGATCAAGGCGGGCATGGCGCGCTGATACCTTGTTGGGCTTGCATGATTGAGGTCTGCGGTATAAATAACGGGATAGCTTCTTAAACGTTCTTAATATTCCCAAAAAAGGCGATCCGATGACTGACGAAAATCCTACTATTCAGCCTGGCCAAGAGATCCCAGCTGCAACGATCCAAATGAAATCTGAAGATGGTATTGATGCCATCGAAACCACCGACTATTTCAAGGATTGCCGAGTGGTGATGTTTGCACTTCCGGGCGCTTTCACGTCAACATGTTCAGCTAAACATTTGCCTGGCTATATTCAAAATGCAGAGAAATTAAAAGCAGCTGGCTTTGACAAAATTGCCTGTCTGGCGGTTAATGATGCCCATGTCATGCGGGCGTGGGGGTTGGAAAATAAGGCTGAAGGCATTATTGACATGCTGTCGGATCCGCTGCATGAGTTCTCTACCGCTCTTGGGATTATTCGTTTCCATGGACCAGTATTGGGCGCACGTGCAACTCGCTGTGCAATGGTAATTGACAAGGGCATCCTGACCCATATCTTCATGGAAGAGCCAGCGGCGTTTGAAGTCTCAAGCGCCGAGCATGTTCTAGCCAATATCTAAATTGCTAACCTTTGGACTATAGGGGGCCTATGGCCCCCTTTTTTTGGGCAGATCTGGGCGATGCAGATTTAGGCGATGGCCTCTGCCGCGCCGCGTGCGAGGATGTCACAACGTTCGTTCAATGGATTGCCAGCATGCCCCTTGACCCAATGCCAGCGCACCTGATGTCGCGCGACAGCCTCGTCTAACTGCTGCCATAAATCTTGATTAGCGACTGGCTTTTTTGCCGCGGTCTTCCAGCCATTTGCCTTCCAGCGGGGCATCCAATCCTGAACCCCGTTCATCACATAGCGGCTGTCAGTGTGCAGATCGACCAGCATCGGCCGCGTGACCGCATTCAGCCCCATGATCGCCGCCATCAATTCCATCCGGTTATTTGTCGTATCGGCCTGTGATCCGGTGATCTCACGCTCATTGTCCTGCCATTGCAAAATCGCCGCCCAGCCGCCCGGACCCGGATTTGACAAGCATGACCCATCAGTGTGGATTACAACCGGTTCTGGGGCATCCTGCGGCATTTAACGGCTCCTCTGGGGGTTGGGGTAGACAAGGTGTGATATTCAACCTTGGCGGGAATAATCAATCAAAACCATAGGCGCCAACGCCGGATACGGACTGATGAAACCGCAGTATCGACCAATATTCCATCGGATCTTTCGGGCTGACGAGCGCATCTTTTGGTGTGTGGAGCCAGTCATAGGCGCGTGTTAGGAAAAACCGCATTGCCGAACCGGCGGCCAAAACCGGAATGGCATTAATTTCGGCCTCGCTAAGCGGGCGTACCGACTGATAGCCGCGGATTAGCGCGCGTGATTTTGTCAGATTAAAACTGCCATCAGCATCAAAGCACCATGAGTTCAGGCAGATGCCAATGTCATAGGCAAAAATATCTTCGCACGCAAAATAGAAATCAATCAGTCCGGTCAGCTTATCACCGATGAACAGCACATTATTGGGGAATAAATCGGCATGGATGATGCCTTGCGGTAAATCTTGCGGCCATGAAGCAAGGATAGAGCTCAGGCGGCTTTGCGCCATTTCCTGCATTGAGGGGGTGATTTCATCGGCACCCGCACCAATGCTGTCGAGCAGTGACTGCCATGATGCAGGGCCCAGCGCGTTTGCCCGGCGGCGGGTAATGCCGCTGGCGTGAAGATGCATCGTTGCAAGGCTGACACCAAGCGCAAGGCATTTCTCGCGGTTCGGGTAACGCGACGAGGTGCCGTCAAGAAATGAGAAAACCGCACAAGGCCGCCCCATCAATTCCTGTAAAATGCTGCCATCACGTGCGGCAACGGGCAGGGGGCAGTTCATCCCCATGCCCGCAAGATGGGTCATCAGTTCCATGAAGAATGGCAAATCATCCGCATCGACCCGCTTTTCATACAAGGTTAGAATGAAATGCGCTTTATCGGTGCGCAGAAGATAATTGGAGTTTTCAACCCCCTCGGCAATGCCAGCAAAGCTGAGCACGTTGCCAAGATCATAGGCCGACAAGAACGTGGCTAAAGTCAGGTCATCTACTGTTGTGTAAACCGCCATAAAATCACTAGCCTGCTAAAATGGATGGCAGTTTGAAATTCATTGTTTCCCGAATTTTGCCATGCTCACTAACGTCAATCTGGTAACGCTGGCGAAGCGCGGCAACCACGTCTTCAACTAGGCTTTCAGGTGCCGATGCACCAGCCGATAATCCGATGTGATCGGCCGCATCAACAAGCGACCAGTCAATCGCCTGTTTATCAGCGATCAAAATAGCAGCCTTTGCCCCGGCTAGCTTGGCAACCTCGACAAGACGCTGGGAATTTGATGAATTTTCCGCACCGATCACCAGCATCAGATCAACCGCACCGGCAATATCCTTGACCGCCTTTTGCCGGTTTGTGGTGGCATAACAGATATCCTCGCCGCGCGGGCCAGAAATTTCGGGAAAGCGGAACTGTAGCACTGAAATAATCTCGGCCGTGTCATCAACCGACAAGGTGGTCTGCGTCGCAAAAGCCAGCGCAGCGCCGTCGGGCGGGGTTACCGTGCGGGCATCCTCAACCGTTTCGATCAGGGTCACATCTTCAGGATTAACCTGCCCCATTGTGCCCTCAACCTCGGGATGACCAGCATGACCGATCAGCAGAATATGACGGTGATTATCGGCATGGCGACGGGTTTCAATATGGACTTTGGTCACCAGCGGGCAGGTGGCATCGACCGCGATCATATTGCGGCGGGCAGCCTCATCGACAACAGCGCGAGCAACCCCATGCGCAGAAAAGACAACCGGTGCATCGGCTGGCACTTCATCCAGCTCGTCAACAAACACCGCGCCCTGAGCTGCCAGCCCGTCAACAACCGTTTTATTATGGACAATTTCATGGCGCACATAGACCGGAGCGCCAAATTTTTCCAGTGCGACTTCAACGATGCGAACAGCGCGATCAACGCCAGCACAAAAACCACGCGGCGCGGCAATGGTGAGTTTTTTAGGACTTGTTTTCATAACTATTGTTGTTGCCCATTTCCTGTGTTTAGGTCAATTGCTGTTCGGGAAAAAAAGCTTTATGTTGGGAATATGAAACAGATATCTTTTCTGGCCGTAATTGGCTGTTCGATCTTTCTTGCTGGCTGTACCAGTAAAGATGAGTTTGTCTCTTGTCCCGCGATTAGTGCGCCAGAACAAGGCACGCGTGCCTATGTGCGCTCGGATGAGACAAGGCAGGTGTTTGACGTTCGTCTGAACGGCGTGGATGCTGTCTGCACGCGGCATAAGTCGGGCGGCACAAAGATTGCGCTAAGGACGGGGTTAAAGGTCAAGCGTGACCTTGCTGCCGGGGCTGGTAATGACACGCTGTCGTTGCCGCTTATGACGGCAATTGTCGATCGTAACCAAGCTGTGACCGCGAATGAAGATTTCGGGTATCTGATTGGCTTTAGCAAGGATGATGCAGTGAAATATCCGGTGGTTGAGTTCGAACAGATCGTTCCGGCTGATGCGCGTCTGGTGATTAGCCTAAAGCCAGCTTACTAGGCGTACGTCACTGCCGGTAGCCCCAGCCATAAAAGAAACGCCATAAAAAAAACGCCAGTTCTTGCGAGCTGGCGTTTGTTTATTTCGCATTTTGAAAGGCAGGGATTAATTCAGCTTTTCAATCTCAGCAGCAGCTTTATCGACAAGCGCAAGGCTGGCTTTGTCGTCGAGTTTGCTGGTGATGATCTCGGTCGCTGTGGCGACGGCTAGGGCAGCTGCCCGTTCCCGTAATTCTGCAACCATGCTGGCCTCGGCCGCCTTGATCTTTGCATCGGCCTGTTGTTCCCGCCGTTTGACTGCGGCGATGGCGTTTTTCTCGGCTGTTTCGCGGATCCGCTGTGCGGTCGCTTCGGCTGACTGTAAAATAGCCTCAGCCTCTTTTGCCGCTTCACGGTGCAGACGCTTGTAAGTTTGCAACTCTTCAAGAGCCGCATCCCGTAACGCTGCCGCTTCCTTCAGCTCGTCACTGATTTTTGCCGAACGTTCGTCAAGCATACCGCCCAAAGCAGCGCCGACCTTACGCCAAACAAGCGCGACAAAGACCAAAAAGCCAACAAGCACCCATACCGATTCAAGAACGATTCCCTGTTCCATCAGTTTGCTCCCTGCTTGGCCAGTTTTGTGGCAATTGACGCTGCGGTTTTACCCGCCTGTGCACTGGTGGTTTTGATTCCGGCAAGTGCGGCAACTGCGTCCATAGCAGCTTCGGCTGCGACATCATTAAGATTAGCCAATGCTTCGGTTTTCGCTTTTGCCAATGCAGCTTCAGCGCTTGCAACCTTATCGGCCAGCTTGCGCGCGACTTTGGCGTCTGCTGCCTCGGCTTTTTTCGTGGCTTCCATAGCAGCTTGCTTGGCAAATTCAGCTGCATCGCTGCGGGCTTTCTCAAGGTCGCTCTCATATTCAGCACGGGTTTTGGCAGCATCAGCACTGGCGTTACGTGCCTTTTCAAGATCGCCGTCCAATGTCTGACGACGTTCTTCAAGAACAGCACCAATGCGCGGTGTTACCATTTTGGCCATGACCACATAGCCCGCACCAAACAGCACCACGAGCCAGAACAGCTGTGATGGCCATGTAGCAATATCAAGCTGGGGCAGGCCCGGCTCGCTGGCACCAGCTGCAAAAGCCTTTGCCGACATAAAAGCCGGAAGGGCGACTGCAATTGCGGTTAGCCGGTATCTTGTATTTTCCGTCATTTTTATCCCCTTGCCCGCCTGCCGGACTTGGTTCGTAAACGAACCACAAAGCCGGCAAGCAAGTCATGGAATGTTTGTTGCGAATTCGGGTCTTTTTTAAAGAGCGAACAAAAGCAACAGAGCAACAACAAGTGCGAACAGCGCGATGGCTTCAGTCAAGGCAAATCCAAGAATGCCAATACCGAAAACTTCGCCGCGAGCCGCAGGGTTGCGTGCGATAGAGGTTACAAGTGCAGAGAAGATGTTACCAATACCAACACCAACACCAGCAAGAGCGATAACGGCCAAACCGGCACCGATCATTTTTGCAGCTTCTACTTCCATAATCATAGTCCTTCCATGAGTTTTTACACAGTTTCGTTCAATTCACACCGCTGTAATTTACCAGCGGATTCGGTTGGGCCTCTGCGCCTAGTGTAGGTGCAGGGCGTCGTTCAAATACATACAAGTAAGGATGGTGAAGACATAGGCCTGCAACGCCGCCACCAAAACTTCAAGGCCAGTCAGGCCGATCAACGCGACAAATGGCAATAGCGAGCCAGCCATTGCAAGACCGCCTGCACCTGAAATCATCACGGCAAGGCCAGCAAAAACTTTCAGCATTGTGTGACCCGCCAGCATGTTGGCAAACAAACGAACAGACAGGCTGACAGGGCGGACAAAATATGAAATCACTTCAATCACGATTAAAAACGGGATCAGCACTTTCGGCGCACCGGCTGGTACAAAAAAGCTGAAGAAATGCAGACCATGTTTGCACAAGGCGATTATCGTCACGCCCACAAACACAAAGGCGGCCATCGCAAAGGTCACGATGATCTGCGAGGTAAAGGTGTATGAATAGGGGATCAGCCCAAGCATATTGCCAAACAGCAGAAACACAAACAGCGTGAAGATGAACGGAAAGTAAGGGCGGCCCTCACGGCCAACGTTGCTGCGCACCATTTCGGCAACAAATTCATACATCATTTCGGCCATACCCTGCATGCGGCCTGGCACCATATCGGCGCGGCGCATTGCGCTGATCAGGAAGATCGAGCTGACACCAATGGCAAGCAGCATAAACAGGCTGGAATTTGTGAATGAGACATCATAACCACCAAGCGACAGTTCGACCAATGGCTTGATCTCAAACTGTGCGACCGGTGAATGCATTCCTTCAGAATTGCTCATTGCCTGTCAGCTCCCTTAATCGTCTTTGCCTGATGAGTTTTTATGCTCATCGAAATAACCAGCGGCCAATCCACGGCCGGTAAATACACGCCATACATTCAACATGCCAGCGATCGCGCCCATAAAGAACATCACCAGCAAAAACAGCGGCGACGTCTCAAGCCATCGATCCAGCGCCCATCCGATAAAAGCACCAACCATAACACCGGCCACAAGCTCGGTCGCAACGCGCCCCATTATCGCTGCCATGCCTTCGGGAAGGGCGGATCGGCTGGGCCGGTCTTTTTCTTCCCGCTGCGCCTGCAGCTTATCCAGACGACGGTCAATATCCGCAAGACGTTCATTGTCTCTTTGCGAGTCTTTTTCGTTCATCTGGTTATCCAATCCTTGAATGCCGTTTTAGATGCGGCCGGATATGGCGGTTTGTACGAAGCTGTTCCTCTGCTTTTCCTTTACCGAATTAGGCAGGCATTTTGTCGCTGTTATCCCCAGCGACCGCCCCTACCGAAATCGCGCTCAAAATAGGGGGGTGGGTTGGTCTTTGTCAAGCCTTCAATGGGTGTTCTTTTGCCGCAGATTTCTGCGGATTAGCTGGCTTGGGGAAATGGATTGTTTTTATCAGCCAAAAGCAGCCGCTAAGCGACCGCAGTGTCACGGATTCTCTCGGCTGTCTGCAGGTCAACCGACACCAGCTTGGAAATGCCGCGCTGTTCCATGGTGATGCCGAAAAGCCGGTCCATGCGCGCCATTGTCATGCGGTGATGGGTAATGACAAGGAATCGGGTGTCGGTTTGATCACAAATATCACGCAAAAGGTCACAGAATCGCACGACATTCGAATCGTCAAGCGGCGCATCCACTTCATCAAGAACGCAAATTGGCGCTGGATTGGTCAAAAAGACCGCAAAAATAATCGCCAATGCTGTCATAGCCTGCTCACCGCCAGATAAAAGCGATAGTGATTGCAACCGTTTGCCGGGTGGGCTTGCCAGAATCTCTAGCCCCGCCTCAAGCGGGTCATCGGCATTGGTCAACTGTAATTCAGCGTTACCACCGCCGAATAGCTTTTTAAACAGACGTTTGAAGTGATCATTCACTTCGCCAAAGCTTTTGAGCAGGCGTTCCCGCCCTTCACGGTTCAACTGGCTGATTGCGGAACGTAACTTGCCAATCGCTGCAATCAGATCATCGCGCTCGGTTTCCATGCTGGTGATCCTCGCCGCAACATCCTCCATCTCGGCCTCGGCTCGCAAATTGACGGGCCCGATATTATCACGTTCACGGATAAGACGGTGAACCCTCTCTTCCAGAACATCCAGACCACCAAGCGCCGCACCATCCTCTACACCGGCAATTTCGGCAACCGCATCCGGGGCGCAGTTCAATTTATCCTGAATCCGGTCTTTTAATTCGGCCAGCGCAGCATTGCAGCGTTCCTCGCCAGCTTCGGCGCGGATTTGGGTTTCGCGGGCAGTCGCCATGGCGTTATCAGCATCACGCTGCAATGATTCGGCCTCGTTAAGGCTGGTTTCGGCAAGGCGCAGCGCGTCGGCAGCGCTTTGCCGGTTTGCCTCGGAAATCTCCAGCAGGTCACCGATTTCAAGTCGCTGTTTCGCGAGTATTTCGGGAACAGCCTGCAGCCGCTGTTGTTCCTGATTACCATCAGCAAGTCGCGCTTCCAGCTCGGCGATGCGGCTGTTTGCGCCATCGAGGCGTTGTTGCCAGGCGCTGGCTTCCTGCGCGCAGCTGGCTTGGCGGCGGGTGGCGGTTCCGATGACATCAGCAAGGCGTGATTCCGCCTGCATTGCCTCGGCAAGTGCGGCCCTCGACGCCTCGGCAGCTGCTCTGGCATCGGTTTCAGCAACGCCAAGCGCAGCATCATCGGCAAGCGCAGATATTTCTACATCGCAGCTGGCAAGCGCTACCGATAATTCATCCAAGCTGGTGTTTAATTCGCCAGCACGCTCCCGACCAGCCGCTAGTTTCAACGCATCGGACTCGGCGCGGCGGCGGCTGTCACCAAAGGCTTGTTCCGCCTGCATACTGTTAGTACGGCAGTTTTGCACATTCTGGCGCGCGGTGCTAAGCGCGGTTTCGCTAGAACTGGCAATTGTGCCACTTTGATCAAGTTTTTTTGAAGCCTTGTAGGCATCATTTTGCAAGGCTTCAAGCCGGCGGCGTTGGCGAATCCGCTCGGCGCCCTTGTCAGATTGATTGGCATGACGCACAAACCCGTCCCAGCGCCATAGGCTGCCTGATTTGGTCACCACTGCTTGTCCCGGAAGGAGGCTAAATTGTAATGCCTCTGCACTGGTCGCATCATCAACGACACCAACGCCAGCAAGTGATGCGCTCAACGCCGGTGCGCCGCTAACAAAATTGGCAAGCGGGATCGTTCCATCAGGCGGCGACAGGCGCGGCGTGCTGCCGTTCCGCCAGAATTCCTGATTACCGCTGTCGACCGGCGCCGATAATTCATCCGCCAGATAACCGGCCAGCGCCGTTTCCATACCATCGCGAACTGATAATTGATCGGCGATGGGGGCTGATGCTTGATCACCAAGATCGGCCAGCAGATATTCCAATGCGTCAATTTCGGCCTGAAGGCGGGTCATGTGCGATTCGCTATCACGCTTGGCGTTTAGCGCAGTTTCCGCGGCGGTAGTGGCATCGGTCAGCGCCTGTTCAGCCGCTTCCAATGCTGACTTTGCTGCCATGAAATCAGCCTCGGCTTCTTGTTTTTCCCGATCTGACTGGCCGGCCGCTGCAAGCATAGTCTCAAGTGATAATTGCGACAGCGCGTTCGTTGCCGACTGGATCCGGGCCTCTAAATCCTGTTTGCGGCTGGTTAGGCTGTTGCGGGTGGTCGCGGCGGCGCGAAGGGCGGCACTCGCCTCGGCGAGACTGGTTTCATTCTGGCTGGCAGTAAGGCGGGCGGCGTTTAGAATATCGCTGGCAGCTGACTGTTTTGGCGCCGCCTCAGTGATCTGCATCGCCAATGCGTCGGTTTCCTCGGCAAGCCGTGCAATAGCCGCTTTTGCATCATCAAGAAGACTGGTCTCTCGGGCGATGTCTTGGGTTAACTGGGCTTGGCGGCTGGCAAGCTGGGCCAGCGCATCGCTCACGCGCCCTTCTTCGCGGTCCAGCTCTTCACGGCCAAGGGCGAGGCGCTGATATTCCGCCGCCTTTTCCGCCTCGGCAGCCCGCAGGGGCGGCAGTGAGGCGGCAATCTCGCTGCGTGCGGTGGCACTTCGTGCGGCGATTTCGGCGCGGGCGCCAACATCTAGTCGTGCCGCTGCCAACGCGGCTGTTGCCGCATCTAGATCCATTTGGCCAGCGGTCCAGCGGGCCAGCAGGAATTGCGCCTCGGCTTTTCGGATGCGATCGGCAACCGAGCGGTACCGCGCCGCTTGGCGTGCCTGTTTGCGAAGCGAGTCACGTTGCTCACTCAGGCCAGCAATAACATCATCCAAACGCTCAAGATTTGTCTCGGCAGCACGAAGGCGTAATTCAGCCTCATGTCGGCGGGCGTGCAGGCCGCGAATATTTGCCGCTTCTTCAATTAACGTGCGGCGGTCAACCGGCTTGGCACCAACAATCGCGCCAATACGGCCTTGGCTGACGATGCCGGACGATCTGGCGCCGGTTGCGGTATCAGCAAACAGCAACTGAATGTCACGCGCCCGCGCCGGTTTCGCGTTCACGTAATAACTGCTGCCTTTACCGCGTTCAATTTTGCGCGTTATTTCCAGCTCATCACTATTGTTGAATTCGGCTGGTGCCTGACGCAGATGATTATCAAGCTGTAGGGTGATTTCGGCGAGATTGCGCGCTGGTCGTTGTTCCGTGCCGCCAAAAATCACATCATCCATTTCGCCGCCACGCATCTGACGAGCCGAGCTCTCGCCCATGACCCAGCGCAGGCCTTCAACAATGTTCGATTTGCCACAGCCGTTTGGCCCAACGATGCCAGTCAGGCCGGAATCGATATCAACCTCTGCCGATTCCGCAAAGGATTTGAATCCGGCCATTTTCAGGCTTCGAAAAATCACATTAATAACCTGTTATTTTGGAGCCTTTGGGTCAGGCGTCCGTTGCATTTATCTTGGCAGCGAAATCTTCATAGGACAGATCGCCAGAAATGATGGTTTTACTATTCACCACAAAGGATGGAGTCGATTTGACACTCCAGCGTTTATGCGCGTTTTGACGCATCTCAACAATCGCTTCGAGAAGTCGCCGGTTGCCCATAACAGCGTCAAAATCTGCCTTGCCCATTCCGGCCAACCTTGCCATCTGTGCAAGGGCCGACAGCGGGTCCGGATTACGAGCCCACCGATCAATATCTTTCAACAGCATTGAAACCATTGGGAAATATTTGCTCTCGGGCAGGGCGCGCGCCAATGCGTGAGCGCGCAGCGCGATCTGGTCTAGCGGGAAAGGCTGCATCTCAAAACGAACCATACCAGTGTCGATTAGCCGCGTTTTCACATCTGGAAACGTCTTGTTGTGAAAGCTGGCACAATGCGGGCAGGTCATGGAAAATAATTCGACAACCGTGATCGGTGCATCTGCTTTGCCGAGAACGCGGGGCGATGTCACATGCTCAATCGTTACCTCAGCCGCAAATCCTGCGGTTGGTACAAGCATCATCGCGGCACCTCCAAGGAGGAGCGAACGGCGGTCGGTGGTTAAATCTTTTAGGTTTTCTGTCATCATGGCCTGATCATAATCCAAGGGTAAAACCGGGGCAATGCGCGATTTCGTTGCAGGGCTAATTAATTTGGTAGTTGGCTTGTTGGTGGTTGGCTTGGGGAAATCTGGCTATCCATGTGGGCCATTCACTCTGGCTGCCCGCAGTGGTGATCAATGTTCAGCCGCATCTTGTTTTTTAGCCCAATCATGTGTTATCAGCGTCATGTGTTATCAGAATTATTAACGGGGCCGCCAAGCCGCCGCAGCGCGGCACGTAATTCCGGCGATTTGATATCTTTCAGCTTTTCATCAAGTGCCCAGATATCGGCCGCATCCGAAATTGCGGGGGTCTTTTGGTCAGTTGGCCCACTGCCCGGCGGGGCGGGTGTTTGGGCGGGAACAAGGCTTTGCACAAGACTGATGCGGCCAACCGCCTGATAGCCGAAGGCGGCATTCACCTGATCAATAATTTGGGCGGACATGGCTTGGGCCTGTGGCCCGCGTCCTGATGCGATCTGCAGCTTTAATGTTCCATTATTTCTGCTACCGCGCGGAAATTGAATATCTGCTGGCCGGCACCAGTCGGCAATATCGCCAACAATTTCGGTCCAATGTGAAATCAGGCGGCTGATCGCAAAGCCGCGTTCCTGCGCCGATGGGGCAATCATAGGATCTATCATCGTGGATAGCCGCCGCATTTTATTCGATCGGTTTTTAGGCGTTTTGACCATAAATTATTGTGCCGGTTTCGTTATTTGTTGATCTCGATAAGACGGGGGCTTCGGGTGTCTTGACCCGCTCGCCCAATACTCTAGCATGACCACTCTTCGAAGCAAATCATGGTGATTGCCGGATCATCGCAACAGCCGGTTAAAGGTAAAGCCCAAACAACATGAACCCAAACAATATGAGTGGCCGGGGCAGAACATCGCGTGGTTGAGACAAAGTTAGAGACATTTCCAATTGCCGCCCTTTATCGCTGGTACGACCGGCACGGGCGCGATCTGCCGTGGCGGCGACGCTGGCCTGAACTGGCGCCAGCCTATCATGTGTGGCTGTCCGAAATTATGCTTCAGCAAACCGTTGTGGCAACGATGATCCCGTATTTCCTTGATTTTACCCGTCGGTGGCCAACGATAGGCGACCTTGCCGCAGCGCCATTGGATGATGTGCTGTCCGCATGGGCGGGTCTTGGTTATTACGCTCGCGCCCGCAATCTTCATAAAGCTGCCAATATGGTGGCAGATAGGTGGGGTGGCGATTTTGCCAATTACCAAAAACCGCAGTCTGATTCGGGCGCGCCGCAGGCTGATTCGGGAGATATCGTCGCTGGTTTGCGCCAGCTTCCGGGGGTTGGCCCCTACACAGCTGGTGCGATTGCGGCGATTGGCTTTGGGCGGCAAGCTGTGGTTGTTGACGGTAATATCGAACGACTTTTTAGTCGCTATTTTGCCATCGAGACGCCGTTGCCAGCGGCGAAGGTCGAAATTGCCGATGCCTATCAACGGATTTTGCCGGTAAACCGCCCCTCTGATTGGCCGCAGGCGTTGATGGATTTTGCCAATGCGGTCTGCACGCCGCGCCAGCCAGCCTGTGCGAGCTGCTGTTTTGCCTCGTCCTGTCAGGCATTGGCAAAAGGGATTGTTGATAAAGTGCCGGTTAAGCCCGCAAAAGCGGCAAAGCCAGTTCGCCGCGCCATCGCGTTTGTTGCGATCAATGATCGGGGAGAGGTTTTCTTGCAGCGCCGCCCAGAAAAAGGTCTCCTTGGCGGTATGCTGGCATTCCCCGAGACTGGTCTTGCCTCACAACAGGCCGATCGCAGCCTTAATCAGGATAATGCGCCATTTCCGGCCGATTGGATTTTGCTTGATGAGCCGGTATTGCACATATTCACGCATTTTGCGCTGGAGATGAAAATCTGTATCGCCCGGGTGAAAGATGCCCCTCTCAGCAATACCAGCAATGCCAGAAATATCAGCAATACCAGCAATGCCAGTCATTCTGGCCATTGGGCGCCGCCACGTCCAGCTGATCTGCCAAGCCTGATGCGCAAAGTCTGGAAAGCCGCGGCCGCCAGCCTGTCACCGTCAGAGCGTCACCGCTGAGGCGATCTGATATCGACGGGTGACAATCAGATTAATGATTGAAATGCCGCATGCCGGTGAATACCATCGCAATACCGGCAGCATCCGCCGCTGCAATCACTTCATTATCCTTGACCGATCCGCCGGGCTGAATAACTGCGGTTGCACCAGCTGCGATTAATGTTTCTAGACCGTCAGCAAACGGGAAAAAAGCGTCCGATGCTGCGACCGAGCCGATTGTACGCGGGTCTGACCGGCCATGAATTGCCGCGATATCTGCAGCCTTTTGAACGGCTATACGTGCAGCGTCTACCCGGCTCATCTGACCGGCGCCAATGCCTGCGGTACTGGCGTCATTGACAAACACAATGGCATTTGATTTCACGTGTTTGGTGACTTTCCACGCAAACAGCATATCGGAAATTTCGGCCTCGGTTGGGGCGCGTTGGGTAACGATCCTAAGGTCGTCCACGCCGATTATGCCGGCGTCACGAGATTGTGCCAGAAAACCGCCAGCAACCGATTTAATCTTGATTGCGCTGCTGCTGCGATCTGGCAGGGCGCCGGTGATCAATAGCCGCAGATTAGGTTTTGCCGCCATAATGGCCTTGGCCTCATCGCTCGCTTCGGGTGCGATCACAACTTCGGTAAAAATACTGGCGACAGCTTTAGCAGTTTCAGCGTCAAGCGGCCGGTTCATCGCGACAATGCCGCCAAAGGCACTGACCGGGTCGCAGGCCAATGCGTGCTGCCACGCGGCGCCGAGATTATCACCGCTGGCAACGCCGCAAGGGTTGGCGTGTTTGATGATGGCAATCGTTGGCTGGTCAAACTCGGCAACCAGCTCAAACGCGGCATCGGTATCATTAATGTTATTGTAGGATAATGGCTTACCCTGAATCTGCTCTGCCGAGGCAACGCCCGGTCGGTCTTGACCAGTTTTATATAATGCAGCCTGCTGATGCGGGTTTTCACCATAGCGCAAATCAATGATTTTACGGCCCGCGGTTGAGGTGATCTCTGGCAGCTCTTCGCCAAAGCTTGATGCCATCCAGCCCGAGATCGCACTGTCATAGGCGGCGGTGCGGGCAAATGTTTTGGCGGCGAGACGCTGTCGAAGCTCAAGCTCGGTACCGCCATTTTTGTCGATGGCGTCTGCAACGCTGGCATAGTCGGCAGGGTCACAAAGAACGGTCAGGAAATCATGGTTCTTTGCCGCCGCCCGCAGCATCGCAGGCCCGCCAATATCAATTTTCTCAACAAGCGCCTGCCGGTCACGCGTCTGCCGAAGCGTCTCCTCAAACGGGTAAAGATTAACCACCAACAAGTCGATGCCCTCAATGCCTTGGGCGCTCATTGCTGCAACATGGTCATCGAGGTCGCGGCGCGCCAAAAGGCCGCCATGAATCTTGGGATGCAGTGTTTTCACGCGCCCGCCCATGATCTCGGGAAAGCCAGTTACCTCGGCAACATCTGTAACGTTTAGACCGGCATCACGAAGCAGGCTGGCGGTACCGCCGGTTGACAGAAGTTCAATTTTCGCCGCGGCAAGCCGCGTGGTAAATTCAATGAGGCCGGTTTTATCAGAAACCGATAGAAGGGCGCGGCGAATGGGAATAGAGGCGGGAGATGTCATAATATTGGGTGCCAATCCTGCGTGGCAGAGTTTGTGGATTTAACGCGGCCTTTATGGCCGAGCTTGGCTGGAAAGGCAATTGCCGATCTTGATAAAACAGCTGCCCCCTGCGTCGGTGCCGCTGATCACGGGAATATATGGCTAGTTGCGGCGCCAGCCAATGCCGCAATACCAAGAAGCCAGAAAATGCCGACATTGCGGCCAAAGGCAAGCCATGCACAAAGCGCGGTAATTCCGATGACGCGAAAGTCAAAACTTGCAAGATCAGGCAGCAAAACCCGGATCATTCCAAACGCCATGATATCGGTCTTGGCAAACATTAAATGCAGCGTGAACCAAACAAATAAATTGGCAATTACCCCGACAACAGCCGCCATGATGCTGGCTAATGCGCCTTCAAGTCGTGGCTGATGGGTTAGCCAGTCAAGATAGGGTGCGCCAGCAAAAATCCATAAAAAACAGGGAACAAATGTCGCCCAGAGTGCAATCGCGGCACCGGCAATACCAGCGATGATGCCAGCCTGTTTGAATGCTGCCAGAAAGCCGACAAATTCGGTCACTAGGATCAATGGTCCGGGCGTCGTTTCGGCGAGGCCAAGCCCATCCATCATTTCGCTTGGCTTTAGCCAGCCAAGCTGTTCGACAACCGCCTGCGCCATATAGGCAAGCACAGCGTAGGCACCGCCAAATGTCACCACCGCTAGCTTGCTGAAGAAATAGCCAATTTCGGCCAGTAATGGCGCCTTTGCAAAAAGATCAATCGCCAATAGAGGGGCCCACCATACGACGATCCAAATCAGGATCATTTGGATTGTGTCCTGCGTTTTCGGCAATGGTGGCGGTGTGGTTGATTGGCGTTGGCTGGTGCTGACAAAACCATAAATTGCCGCCAGCGCAATAATCAACGGAAATGGCAGGGCAAGGGCGAGAATACCGCAAAACCCCAAAGCCGCAATGACCCATTGATGTGCTGCACGCAAGGTCTTTTGGGCAAGGCGAATCAGGGCTTGTGCCACAACCACCACAATGGCTGCTTTTACCCCTAAGAAAACCGCATCAACAAGACCAAGGCTGCCGAAATAAACATAGATCAACCCGAGGCCAAGCATAATGAAAGCGCCGGGCAACACAAACAGCAAGCCGGCAATCAAGCCACCAAGAACACCGTGCATCCGCCACCCCGCATAGGTCGCAAGCTGCATGGCTTCGGGCCCGGGAAGCAGCATACAAAAACTCAAACCGTTCAAAAACTGAGCTTCGCTGAGCCAACGGCGTTCGGCAACAATCATTCGGTGCATCAGCGCAATCTGCGCCGTTGGACCGCCAAAGGATAATAAGCCGATTTTGCCCCAGATCGTACTTGCCTTCAATAAAGGGGGGATCGGCGATGGTGGCGCGGTCGAAATTTTGGCCGAGATTTTAGATGAGGCTTTCATCAAAGATATAAACTTTCCGTCACTATCATCGTTTTGCTGTGGAATTCTTCGGCCGTGGGCAGGTTTTTACGAGCAGCGACCAGATATTTTAAGCTTGGGTCATTTTAAATCGGGTCGTTTTAAATCGGGTCATTGCGTTGAAAGGCCCATTTCACATTAACCGCGCCAATTGACCGGATATCGGCAAGCGGCGCATTTAAGACAATTTGCTGGCAGTTCATACGCCCGCTTGGATCAAAAAACAGCGATGTATCCAATGATACCGCCGCGCTGCAACGGAATACCCAGCCAGCCCGATTACCCCGAATCTTTATCAAAATCCGCTGATCTCGAAGCATAGCCGCGGTTACGCGCGGATGTAAATGAAACCGAATAACCGCCAAACGGGCAATTTCGCCCGGTGCGCCGGTATATTCTAACTGGTCAGCACCACGAAGATTGCCGCCGCCGGTCGACAGATAAAGTTTACGATGATGAATGATACCGTGTGATTGCTCATAGCCTTTGTGGCTGGCAACAGCCAACAATCCGCCTTCGGCTGGCCCCATTTCAATATTGTCAACTTCAGCAAACCGGCCAGCATTAAAATCAGACGAGTTTTGCCCATCAAGGGTCAGCGTGGAATGGGCCTTGGTTGAACAGAGCAGGCGTTGCAAATTTGGATCATTGCTGGCCTGTCCCGGATTGATAACCAGTAAATTTTGTCCAACAGCAAATTCAAACCCCAAGGTGCCAAGCCCGGCTACCTCGGCATCGGCTTCGGGCTTGCCGACATCCATAATGATTGTCGAGCGGCCTGACGAAAACCGCAGAAAACCGCTATGGGGTGCTTGTTGTAACAGCTTGCCTTTCTGGCCAGCGCGCGCCAATGTTTCCTCGATTATGTTGGGATTGGAAACGCCGGCACCGTTAAACCGCGCAAACTGGCCATCCGCATGACGCCACATCCGGCAGATTGAGCCCATTTTGGCAATCGTTCGATCAAGCCACGCCAATTGTTCGAGTTCATTGGCAAGGCCGGTATTCCGAATTTCGATCAGGTCGCGCATGACCGCCAGATGCTTGTCCGCCATCCGGCTTTTATGGCCGCCATCGGCATAGAGCATGCCATCAACCAACGGCACCAAAAATTCCATCAGATTGTCGAGATCATCAGCATCAGCACCAAGCGCAGCCTCGGCAATGATTAATCCGCGCAGTGCGGTTACGCGGGCGTTGTGATCATGCAGACGTTTCCAGTCAATCGCTAAACAGCTTGCTTGCAATCGAATAGACTCGCTGATTAGCTGCTGAAACGCCTCATCACCAGACTGGCCATACCAATCGTAACAAAACACCAGAGTGGCAAGCCGCTGTCCCATGATATCGGGCTGCCAGCTTTTGGCGGTCCAGCGGCTGTTCAGCTTTAGCCAGTTGGTGATTAAACTTCGTGCGCGGCTGCGAGCCTGACTGCCGCCAAAGCTGCGCAGGTCGCGCAGCCAATCAAAATTGTCAAACCCTTCGCTGGTGACCCGCCAGCTTGATCCGCTGGTCATGATCTGCGAGCCTGTACTGGCTGATCCGCGCCAATGATCGGCAAAGCCGGTGATGGGCTCAATCTTACGGGCGGCGCGCAAACTCCACAAAAACAGGCCCGAATGTCGAAACAGCTGCTCAAGTCTGCCGACGCGCCATTTATCCGGTTTTTTGCTCAGTTTTGCCATAACCGCCTGTTTTTACGTTCCTGTCGTTACGCCCCTGCTGCTGCGCCCCTGTTGTTACGTTTCTGTTGTCACCCCCCTAACGGCGTGACTATCCGATTATGCTATCCTAACGATATTAACCGCGCGATAAAAAACCCATCAACCCCGCCAATGTCTTCATAGTCACTTGGTAGAATGCGAACATAGCCCTGATCGGTGATCGAGCGCGCAAATATGCCAGCCTCTTCAGGCGTGACCGGATCAATGGCAAAGCGTCCCTCGGCCGCATCCATAGAGGCGTCGATAATGTCTTCGCCTTCTTCTGGTTGTAGCGAACAGGTCGCATAGACCATGCGGCCACCAGCCCGAAGCCAGCCAAGCGCCGTGGTCGCAAGATTCCACTGAATTTGTTGTAATGCAACGATATCTTCGGCTTCACGCTGGTTCAAAATGTCAGGTCGCCGCCGCACGGTTCCAGTTGCCGAGCAAGGAGCATCGACAAGCACTGCATCAACAGGTATTTCGGGGGTGTAGGCAGCGCCATCAGCAAGCACCAGAGTGGCTGGAAGTTTAAGCCGTTTCAGATTGCGGCGCAGACGGTCAAGGCGTTTGCGGCTATTATCAATCGCGGTAACCTTTGCGCCAGCCGCAATCAACTGTGCAGTTTTGCCGCCAGGTGCCGCACATAAATCAATAACATCTTTATCAGTAATCTCTCCAAGCAAGCGCGCTGGCAGCGCTGCGGCGGCATCTTGTACCCACCATGCACCATCCTCAAACCCGGCCAGTAATGACGGGTCGCCATCAAATTCACGGCGCAGCGTATGATGGTCAATGACGCGGGCCTCCAGCTTTGCCGCCCAGCCCTCGGCATCGGCCTTGACTGAAATATCAAGCGGTGGCGGCAGCATCGCAAGGCCGGCGATTGCCGTTGCTTTTTCAACGCCCCAATAATGCCGCCAGCTTTGTTGCAGCCAGCCCGGCAGATTATCCATATGGCTGGTCGCATCAAACAGGGCTTCACCTTCGCGGGTGAGGCGGCGCATCACCGCATTGGCTAGTCCGCATAGCCGGTCAAATCCGGTTTGGCGCATTAATTCAACAGTGCTGTCAACGGCGGCGTGCGCGCCGGTTTTTAGCAATAGGATCTGTGCCGCGCCCATCAGCAGAACAAAATTGGCATTGGCCTGCGCACCGAACGGTTTGCGCGAAACCAGCGGGGCAAGCACCTTTTCCAATTGCCCGCGATGCCGCAGGCTAGTTGTTGCCAACAACCGCACAAAACGGCGATCGCGATCCTCAAGTTTCGGCAGATCAGGGTTGGATGACAGCGCCTTATCTAGCTGCACACCCTCGTCGACGGCGACCAGCAGATCATAAACAATGCGGCGACTGGCTAGGCTGGGTGGGGTCGGTTTTTTTGCCGCAGCATCTGGCTTCTTTGCCGCCGGTTTTCTGGATGGTTCTTGTCCTGCTTTGCCAGAACTCTTGTCAAAACTCTTGGCTTTACCCTTGCCTGCGGCATCGGCGGTATTTCTGCGCGGCCTATTCGCGTCGTTTTTCGATGCTGGCTGGCGTGAAGGCGGCACCTTTGATGCGCGGTTTTCGCTATTGTCTGATGGTTGCGGTTTGCTGGCGCGCCCGGACGTTTCCAAACGCAGCAAAGGTTTGTCGAGGCGTGTCGGGGTCGATGGGGTTTTTCGATCAGACATTGAAAATTCCGCTGGATCAGCCGCATAATATAGCTGATATCTTGTTTTTGGCAGTTTAAAGGGGCATATACCCAAATATGGAAAGAGACAAGAAAAACACGCCATTGCCGGCCGCCGAGATGCAGCCAGAGCTGGTGCAAAACACAAATGATCCGGCCAAACAGAACGATGCTGGTGAAATGCCGCCCGAAATTAATGGCCCAAAAGGTCCTGAGCCAACGCGCTATGGTGATTGGGAACAAAAGGGACGCTGTACCGATTTTTAGGCGTTTGGCTATTTGCCTGACCAGTAGGTAAGATGAAGCGATGACACGGGTAAAATCGGGTATTTTAGTAAGTGCGGCATTACGCTATGCAAGCGCTAACCTGATCGATTGTGTTCTGACGCGCCGTGGTGATGCTGATGCTGGCGCGATTTTTGTGCATATTGATACGCTGGATGGACGGCATAAACTGCTGGCACGCAGCCTTGATTTCGATGGCAATTATGTGTGGCGGGTTATCACCAGCACAGAATGGGTCGATGCTCAAGCCGCCGAGGACAGGCTTGCTGCTGAAATGAAAATGGATAATGATGCGTTTATCGTTGCCATATGTGACGCAAAGGCGCGTAATCCGTTTGATCTGCTGTGAGTTGGCAATTGCTGCAAGGATGCGTATAAAGCCCTCATGACCAAGCACCAGAAAACAGATGTCATTGACCGCCGCCTTTGTGTGGCCCCAATGATGGATTGGACTGATCGGCATTGCCGCGTCTTTCATCGGCATCTTGCGCCGAATGCGCTGTTATTTACTGAAATGGTTACAGCGGAGGCGATTATCCATGGCGACCTTGAAAGATTGCTTGGTCATGATTTGATCGAGCATCCGCTGGTTCTGCAGCTGGGTGGCAGTCAGCCGGAACGGCTAGCGCTGGCGGTTCAGCGGGCAGCGGAATGGGGTTTTGCCGAGATTAACCTGAATGTTGGTTGCCCATCTGATCGTGTGCAATCGGGCAGGTTTGGTGCCTGCCTGATGGCCGAGCCCGAATTGGTGGCGGAGTGCTGTGCGGCGATGATGGCGGCAAGCGCGCTGCCGATCACGGTCAAATGCCGGATTGGCATCGACGATATGGACGCCGAGGCTGGACTGGACCGGTTTATAGATCTGGTCGCAGGGGCTGGGGTTGGGGTGTTCTATCTTCATGCCCGCAAAGCGTGGCTAAAAGGATTGAGCCCCAAGGAAAACCGGAATATTCCGCCGCTTGATTATGATCGGGCCCGCCGCCTTGCATCGCGCCGCGATGATCTGGCAATTATTTTGAATGGCGGCTTGGAAACGACTGACCAAATCGCTGTTGAGCGGGATGGGTTTGCTGGTGTCATGCTTGGGCGTGCAGCCTACCGGACGCCTTATCTTTTAACTGCAATTTCCGATGATTTTTTTGCCGCAACGCCGCCAAGTCGGCAACAAGTGGCCGAGGCCATGGCCGACTATGCCGACAAAATGACGGCAAATAATGTTCCGCTTCATAGTATTACGCGTCATATGCTTGGGCTTTATGCAGGGCAGCGCGGTGCCAAACATTGGCGCCGGCAACTAGGCGAGCAGGCGCGCCTTGCCCAAGATGGCGGCGGCTTTATTCGCCAGACTGTTGAAGAATGCGAAATCTTGGCCGCAAGATTGGCAGCATAGAGGTTGGCTGCATAAAGGTTGGACGATTTATATGTTGTGATGGCCTCTGCGGTCGATGCAGGACTTACCGAATAATGTCGATGTTTGAAATGATGGAATGGTTAAAAATATGAACGATCAAACCCCGTCGGTTAAATCTGACAACGCGGCTAGCCCGCCGTCAAATGGGCGGCGTATGCTGCTGGATTTTGGCCCTCTTCTGCTGTTTTTCGGTGCCAATTACCTCTATAGCGATCTGATGTTTAGTGTGAAGGTGCTGGTGGCGGCAACCGTGGTTTCGCTGGGCATAAGCTGGGTTTCTGAGCGGCGAATACCGATGATGGCCGCGTTTGGCTGTGGCGCGCTGGTGTTTTTCGCCGGATTGACGCTATATTTTGACAATGAGCTGTTCATCAAGGTCAAGCCGACCATCCTGACCTTGATGTTTGCCGCAGCGATTGCCGGAGGGCGCGCGCTCGGCCGGAACCCGCTTGCCGCGATCATGGGGACACAGATCAAGCTGACCGATGCGGGTTGGCGCATGATGAGCTGGCTGTGGGTGGCGATGTTTGGCTGTTCAGCGCTTGCCAATGAAATTGCGTGGCGGACGCTCAGCACTGATGCATGGGTGACCTTTAAGGTGTTTGGTCTTACCGGTATTTCGCTGGCCTTTATCGTGATTAGCTTGCCAATTATTCATAAGCACCAAATTGTGGATTAATCACCAACGCGACGTCATGATGGCAATGTGGCAGCATTTTGCCGGGTGAAATGTCGTAAAATACGCGCTTTTGTCGATCCAAGTACATATTCGGTCGGCCTGACCTTACATGGTCAAGTTTAGTTTCTTCACATAATTTGAGATTAGAATGAAGAGGGTCAGCGTCACTGCTAACCAAGTTTTAGAATGTGTTACATTTTGGGTTGCCGGAATGAAATTGGAGGCTAGACTGCGCAGACACCGAGCGTCCAGCCAAGAGTTGCGTTAGGGCTAAATGGTCACGGCAGAGAGCTGCCGGTAAAAAAGGAAATGATCATGGCTGATGAAGATGAAATTATTCTAGCTGATTTGGATGATGATGAACTTGTCCAGCAGATGCATGACGACCTTTATGACGGTATGCAGGATGAAATTGTCGAAGGTGTCGAAATTCTACTCGGGCGGGGATGGACACCTTATGATGTCCTGACCAAGGCTCTGGTCGAAGGGATGACCATTGTTGGCATCGATTTCCGTGATGGCATCTTGTTTGTGCCCGAAGTTTTGATGGCGGCGAATGCGATGAAGGCTGGCATGGGTATTCTGCGTCCATTGCTGGCAGAAACCGGTGCGCCGCGCGTTGGAACCATGGTAATCGGCACGGTCAAGGGCGACATCCATGATATCGGCAAAAACCTTGTATCGATGATGCTTGAGGGTGCCGGTTTTGATGTGATTGATCTTGGCATCAATAACCCGGTAGAAAACTATCTTGACGCGCTGGAAAAGCATAAGCCTGACATTCTTGGGATGTCGGCACTTTTAACCACCACTATGCCCTATATGAAAGTGGTTGTGGATGCGTTGGTCGAAAAGGGCATCCGTGACGATTATATCGTTCTTGTTGGTGGTGCACCATTGAACGAAGCCTTTGCCGAATCGGTTGGTGCCGATGCTTATTGCCGTGATGCGGCGGTGGCCGTCGAAACCGCCAAGGAAATGATCAAGGCTAAATTGGAACGTGAACAAGCAGCAGGCTAAAGCTGGTAAGCCAGCGCATCTGCACTTAATTGCGTGCGGGGCGCTGGCGCGTGAACTGCTTGTGCTGATAAATCAATTGCCAGAAGGCGCGGTTGAATTAACCTGTCTTCCGGCATCATGGCATAATCACCCTGAAAAAATTGTTCCCGGATTAAAGAAAAAAATTGCGGCGGCTCGTCGTGACGGGATGGAGATTGCCGTTGCCTATGGTGATTGCGGCACTGGTGGTGAGATTGACGCGCTTTTAGAGGCTGAAAACATTGCCCGGATTGCTGGCCCGCATTGTTATGAGATGTTTCTTGGCAAGCCAGATTTTGACGCTGAAATGGACCAGGCGCTTGGCACGTTTTTTCTAACTGATTACATGGTGCGCCATTTTGAACGGATTGTAATGAAGGGCATGGGGTTGCGCCAGTATCCGCAATTGCGGGATATGTATTTTGCGCATTACACGCGGGTTCTCTACATCGCGCAGACAAGGTCCAAAACATTGCAGGAAAAAGCGCAAAAGGCAGCGTGTGAGCTAGGGCTTGATTACGAATATCGTTATACCGGCTATGGCGAATTTAGCCGCTTTTTGAAACAATTTGCTTAAAGTTGAATTTAAGTTTGACCGTGGGCGTAGATCTGCATAATGGCCGCGCCCATGTAGGTACGGTCGATAATTTTACCCGAAATACAAAAAGGAGCGCCTTATGGCAAATTTGATTACCCTTTTTTGGCGTGATATTCCGGCGCAGGTGATTGCTGAACGTGGCCGCGGCCGACAGCGTGAGCAGGCCAAAATCGAATTGCCGCGACGCTTTGCGATTGCGATTGATGCGGCGGCGATGCGCGATGGTGCCGACTCGACCGATGATTATCTTGCCGAATGGCGGCGCTCGGCACCTGAGGAATGTGGCGAGGATCTCGACGCTGAGGCAGCGGCCAGAGCAGCGGCATTGGATACAGAATATACGCCCGAAAGGGTGCGGGCCTTGGTGGAAAATGGCGGCAAGGCCCCAGCATAGGCGATATTTCAATTGATGTCGTAATCGGCAAACTGAAAGACGCTAGCAAGCCATCTTGGTTTAGGCCAAGCGGCCATTCTGCCGAAAATCAAGTCGATGCTAACTGCCTGTTTTGCCGATGGCGATTGTCGGTCTTTTGGGAATTAGATGACCAGTGGCATCAAGACAACTTGCGAGATAAAGACAAACTGCGGTATTTGGGGGGATAGAATGATAGCTGAAAATGTGAGGTTTAATATGGCGGCCAGTATCCAACAAATCCGGCAAGCGGCCGAAGGCTGGTCAATCGAGGTAACCCCAGCAGGCGCGACTAAAATCGCCAGTTTCGCTGCCTGTCTTGCCCCCGGAACAACGGTCAATGTTACTTTTCTGCCGGGGTCTGACCCGCTGGAAACGGTGGCGGTCACAAAGCGGCTTCACAATGAGGGTATGAAGGCGGTGCCGCATCTGGCGGCGCGTTCGCTACGCGATGCCGATCAGCTTGATACGCTGCTTGCGGCGTATCGCGCCGAGGCTGGTGTTGATGAGGTGCTGGTAATTGGCGGCGGTGTCGACAAGCCGGTTGGTGCGTTTGATAATTCGATGCAGATCCTAGAAACTGGTCTTTTGCAGAAACATGGTATCATGACGGCCGGTGTCGCTGGCCATCCAGAGGGCAGCCCCGATATCAGCGAGGCAGAAATTGCCGATGCGCTGGCGGCAAAAAATGCCTTTGCCAAGCGCGAAGGCATGACGCTCTATATCGAAACGCAATTCTGTTTTGAGGCACCGATTGTGCTGGAATGGGAAAAGCGGGTTCGGGCTGCCGGAAATGAACTGCCAATTCGCATTGGTATTCCGGGGCCTGCCACCATCAAGACGCTGTTCCGGTTTGCGCAGATCTCTGGCATTGGGCCATCAATGCGCTTTATCTCGAAACAGGCACGTAATGTGGCGAAACTGATGACGGTGCAATCGCCGCATCTGTTGCTGTCTGATCTGGCACAGGGCATGGCAAGTGATCCTGATTGTCTGATCGAACATTTTCATTTCTACCCATTCGGCGGCTTTGCCAAGACCGCTGCCTATGCGAATGCAATTGCGGCAGGTCATATTCAGCTTTTGCCAAAAGGCGGGTTTGACGTTGTTGGATCGGCGGCCTAAGGTGGCGGCAATTTCAGGAGATATTTATGACTAAGACCCTTATTTCGTCGCATAAACAGGAAATCACCATTGGCTTTGACTCGCCTTTTTGCGTGATTGGTGAGCGCATTAACCCTACAGGGCGCAAGCTGCTAGCGGCGGAAATGGCTGCGGGCGATTATTCGCGCGTGCTGTCCGATGCCGTTGCCCAGGTCGAGGCGGGTGCCACGATGTTGGATGTGAATGCTGGGATTCCGATGGCAGATGAGCCAGCGATTCTCGCCAAGGCGATCCAGCTTGTCCAAGATACGGTTGACGTGCCACTGGCGATTGATAGTTCAATTGTTGCCGCACTTGAGGCGGGGCTGGCGGTTTACAAAGGCAAGCCGCTGGTCAATTCGGTCACTGGTGAAGAAGAGCGCCTAGAAGTTGTGTTGCCATTGGTAAAGAAATACGGCGCGGCTGTTGTGGCGATTTCGAATGACGAAACCGGTATTTCCGAAGACCCTGATGTGCGTTATGAGGTTGCCAAGAAAATTGTCGAACGGGCTGCAGATTACGGTATTCCGCGTGAAGATGTGGTTGTTGACCCGCTGATCATGCCGGTTGGGGCGATTAACCTTGCTGGCCGCTCGGCGTTGGATTTGATTATCCGGCTTCGCAATGAACTAAAGGTCAATACCACCTGCGGTGCGTCCAATATATCCTTTGGTTTGCCGAACCGGCACGGTATGAACGCCGCGTTCTTGTCGATGGCAGCCGGTGCTGGCATGACTTCGGCCATTATGAACCCGCTTCATGCCGAGGAAATGACGTCGATCATGGGGGCCAATGTGATGAACGGAAATGACCCAGAGTGCCGGCGCTGGATTCAAAAATTCCGGGAACCGGTTGTGCCGGGTGAAGGTGGGCGCGAACGACGCCAGACCCGCCGCCGTCGCAATGCCTAATTAACGCGCGTTTTGGTGATAATCCGATGATCGAGAGCAATGATGAGGCTAATCAAATGACCGGCCCGATCGAGGCTGATCAAGTCGCGCCAGCTAATCAGGTGAAGATTGTCTTTACGCCATCGGGTCGTCAGGGATTTGTGCCGGTTGGAACGCCGGTATTAACCGCGGCGCGCCAGCTGGGTGTTGATATTGACTCGGTTTGCGGCGGGCGGGCGATGTGTGGTCGTTGTCAGATTGACGTTGGCGTTGGTGAGTTTGCCAAGCATGGGCTGAAATCGGCGGCTGATCATCTGGCTGAGGTGACCGCTGTCGAGACTCGTTATGCTGATAAACGCGGCCTTATCAATGGGCGGCGGCTATCGTGTCAGGCAAAATTGTTAAAGGATGCGGTGATTGATGTGCCGCCTGAAAGTCAGGTGCATAATCAGCTGATCCGCAAAGAGGCCGATGGGCGGTCTATTGAGATGGACCCCATTGTACGCTTGTGTTTCATCGAGGTGCGTGAACCCGATATGCATGAGCCGTCCGGTGATCTGCGGCGCGTAATCGAAGCCCTAATGGCACAATGGCCGGATCGCGTTAATGGTGAAATTGCCTGTGATTTGCACGTCCTGCGACAGCTGCAGCCGGTTTTGCGCCAAGGTAAATGGCATATTACCGTTGCGCTTCGTGATGGGCACCAGATTGTCGCGATCTGGCCGGGGTTAAAAGAACAGATTGCCGGTGTTGCGATTGATGTGGGGTCGACCACCATGTCGGCGCATCTATGCGACATGGTAACCGGAACCGTTTTGGCCTCAACCGGTGCGATGAACCCGCAAATCAGGTTTGGCGAAGATTTAATGAGCCGCGTTTCCTATGGCATCATGAATCCGGGCGGTGCGGCGGAAATGACCACGGCGGTTATTAACGGACTGCAAGGCTTGATTGATGGTGCGGCAAAGCAGGCGGGTCTCAGCAGTGATGATATTGTCGAGCTGGTGCTGGTCGGAAACCCGGTAATGCATCATTTATTGTTGGGGATTGATCCGGTTGAGCTTGGCGGGGCGCCATTTGCGCTGGCAGTTGATGCGGCATTAGATGTGCGGGCGCATGAATTGGGTCTTGCGATAAATCCGGGCGGGCGGGTTTATATTCTGCCATGTATTGCGGGTCATGTCGGCGCCGATGCGGCGGCGGTAGTGCTTGCCGAGGCGCCGCAAAAAGTTGATGAAATGACCCTGATTGTCGATGTTGGAACGAATGCCGAGATTGTTGTTGGCAACCAGAACCGGCTGTTGGCGGCGTCATCACCAACCGGACCGGCCTTTGAAGGGGCGCAAATCTCATCAGGCCAGCGCGCTGCCCCCGGTGCGATTGAGCGTATCCGCATTGATAAGGCAACGCTTGAGCCGAAATTCCGCGTCATCGGCGTTGATCTGTGGTCGGATGAGGACGGGTTTGACGCTGCAGTTGCGAAAACCGGTGTCACCGGCATTTGCGGGTCGGGGATTATCGAGGTGCTTGGCGAGATGTATCTGGCTGGAATTATCACGATGGACGGGGTGATTGACGGCACGAAAGCGGCTGTAAATAGCCGGATTGAGGCGGACGATCGCACATTTACCTATCGCATTACTGATACGGTTAGCGTTACCCAGAACGATGTTCGTGCAATCCAGCTGGCCAAAGCCGCGCTTTATGCAGGCTTTCGTTTGCTGATGGATAAAATCAACATTCGCAAGGTCGATCGTGTTGTGCTGGCAGGTGCATTTGGAACGCATATTGACCCGAAATACGCTATGATACTGGGGATGATCCCGGATTGTTTGCTGGAGAATGTAAGAGCCGCTGGTAATTCGGCTGGTGCTGGTGCGCGCCTAGCCTTGTTGAATCAGGCAGCGCGACGCGAAATTGAGGCTGTTGTTCGGCAGATTGAAAAGATTGAAACCGCCGTCGAGCCATCGTTTCAGGATCATTTTGTGAAGGCGATGGCGATCCCGCATAAAAGCGACCCCTATGCAAATCTTGCCGCGGCGGTTGACCTGCCCGAACGGATTTTGACCGATGAGGATGCACCAGCACTGGCAGGCGGGCGGCGGCGCGGCGGCCGGCGGCGCTAGGCCTCTAGGCGATGGCGGTTAAACGATCGCGGTCAAACGATGGTGATAAGGGTATAACCGGCGATTATCTGTTTACTCAGATATAGACCGGTTGGTGTCTTGTAATTTGGCAAGATGCGCAGCGGCTCGCTTGGCGTTTCGCCAGCTTGCGTAATTCAGCCAGCCAAGGCAGATCACGGCAAAGCCATAGCTTGTCCAAATATAGCCACCAAAGCCGCCCATATCAAAAAATTCGGCCATTATTCATCCCCTCCCGGGCGCAGCATCAGCGCGGCAATGCGGCGCTCTGCTAACAAGCTGCGCATCCGCAAGATTACCAAAACCGCAAAATAGGCATGGGCGGCGACAAGCATTAGCACTAACGGGGTCAACATCGATGGATCAATCGCCGGACCGCCGCGACGCAGCAAGCTGGCTGGTTGATGCAACGTGTTCCACCAATCGACAGAGAATTTTACAATCGGCACATTAATCATCCCGACAAGCGCCAATAAAGCGGCTGGCCGGCTGCCACGTTCCGCCCGATCAAACCCATTGGCAAGCGCGATAAACCCCAGATAGAAAAAGAACAGGATCAGCATCGAGGTTAAGCGGGCGTCCCATACCCACCATGCACCCCACATTGGCTTTCCCCATAATGCGCCAGTGACCAGCGTTAACAGCGCAAAAACTGCACCGACTGGTGCAATGGCGCGTGCCGCAACATCGGCCAGTGGGTGTCGCCACACAACATAGAACAGGCCGCAAAGACCAAGTCCGACATAGCCAAACAACGCCAGCCATGCCGCGGGTACGTGAATATAGATGATTCGCACCGTATCGCCTTGTTGGTAATCGGCGGGCGCAACAAACAGGCCCAAATATAATCCGATGGTACCAGTAATCACCGCAGCGGCGACCAGCGGCCATAAGAGCCGGTTGGCAATGCGCATAAATCGTGACGGATTCGCAAGATAATCAAACATGGTGCCGACATATACCTTGTTTTTCGGAGGCTGGAAAGATACCGGAAATTTGGGATGTAGATCTCATCACTCTATAACCCGGTTTCAGTTTCGCCAATTTCAAGAGCGCTTGCTGCGACCAAAGGAGCCAAGGCTAATAGCACGGCAAAAACTGCGCCTAAAAGCATCAGATGCGGGCTGATGATGCCATCCTCGCTTTGCGAGGCTAGCGTGCCGAAAATCAGCAATGGCACCGCTAGCGGCAGGATTAACAGCGCCATTAAGGCACCGCCGCGCCGTGCGCCTTCGGCCAGTGCCGCTCCTATCACCCCCAGCAGGGTTAATCCCATACTGCCGATCAACAATGCGATCAATAATGGCGGCCATTGGATGGTTGGAATATTTAGCATAATCGCCATAACTGGTGTCATGATTAACAGCGGTAATCCGGCGGTCAGCCAGTGCGAGATTGCCTTTGCCAAGGCATACCAGCCCAGCCCAAGGGGGCTTAGGCTAACCTGATCAAGCCAGCCATCGCGCACATCTTGGGCAAACAGCCGGTCAAATCCAGCCAGAATAGCTAGCAATGCAGCAATCCAAACAACCGGTATCCCAAGTGGATCAAGAATTGCTGAATTTGCGCCAATCGCCAGCGGAAATAAGGCGATAATGATTACAAAAAAGATCAGCATGACCCCGAGGTCTTGCCGGTTTTGCCACGCAATCATCAAATCGCGTTCAATTTGTGCTAGGAACGGGCTCATCCAGTTTTCCCTTGAGCCGACGCTGACGACGTTTCGGGCATTATCCCGGCAAGGTGGAGCGAGCGTGGTGTTGCTGCTGCTGCAAAATCGAGATGGGTTGCCGCCATCACCATACCGCCGCGATCTGCATGACCGGTTACAAGCTGGTCAAGACTGTCATTTGAAGCCCGATCAAGGCCGGCATTCGGCTCGTCCATAAGCCACAGGCTATTGGGCGGGGCAAGCGCCAATCTGGCAAGCGCAAGCCGGCGTCGCTGGCCGCGTGATAAAACCCTTACCGGCAGGTCGGAGAAACGGTTTGCGGCAAAACCGGCAAGCGCTGTGTCAATGTCGCTCTCGGGTGCCAAAAGCCCGTTAACCTTGGCCCAACCGACAAGGTTTTCGCGGCCAGTAATGGCGCCGGACAACCCGTCAGTATGGCCAACATAAACCAATGGCACCGAACAGGTGATTGTGCCCTCGGCAGCGCTAAGCCG
Source organism: Alphaproteobacteria bacterium LSUCC0396 (assembly GCA_041228345.1). NCBI lineage: Bacteria > Pseudomonadati > Pseudomonadota > Alphaproteobacteria > Alphaproteobacteria bacterium LSUCC0396. Next base: position 2,125,970 of record CP166131.1, read on the forward strand.
TCCGGCAATGGTGCGCAGTAACGTTGATTTACCGGCACCATTAGGCCCGGTAAGGCAGCAAATTTCGCCAGCCTGTTGCCGGAACGATAATTTGCTGATGACCAGCGCCATGCCACGAAGCACGCTTAACTGGTCAATGCGCAGACCATCTTCACCGGTCGTGTTGGTGGGCGTCATGGCGTTTCTGGTTTGGGTCTGATTATCCATGATTCATTTCTAGCCGCGCTTGGCCGTGCTGGTCTAGGGGCTTTGGTGTCGCAACGGCGTTTTAGCCGCATGATTGGCGGCAAATACCCTCTGGCAAGTTCTGCCTGTTTTGGCTATAACAATGCCTGACCGCTTTGAGGCACCCCTCGAGTTGGCCGTTTCAATTTATTGTAGGGTTCGACCTGGAAAAGGAGAACGCCATGTCAGAGACATTGCGCGATGCATGCCGTGCCAGCCTAGATGCGGCCGGAAAAACATATCATTATTATTCGCTAGCCGAATTGGCTAAGACCTATCCAGCGCTGGATAAGCTGCCTTACTCTTTGAAAGTTCTGTTGGAAAACCTGCTGCGTAACGAAGATGGCAGTTCGGTCACGAAGGCGGATATTGAAGCCTTGGCAAACTGGGCCGAAAATGGTGAAAAAGGCGAGATCGCGTTTCGCCCATCGCGTATTCTTTTGCAAGATTTTACGGGTGTTCCAGCCGTTGTCGATTTGGCCGCAATGCGTGACGCGATGCAGGCAATTGGCGGCAACCCTGAGAAAATTAACCCGCTGTCACCTGTCGATCTGGTGATTGACCATTCGGTTATGGTTGATCATTCGGGCGGCGAGGATGCGGCTGCAAAGAACGTTGCACTTGAATTCTCGCGCAATCAGGAACGCTACGAATTTTTACGCTGGGGCGCAGGCGCGTTCGATAATTTCCGCGTTGTGCCGCCCGGAACAGGCATCTGCCATCAGGTCAATCTCGAGTTTCTGTCGCAAACCGTCTGGACGCGCGAAGACGATGGCAAAACCTTTGCCTATCCTGACTCGGTTGTTGGTACTGACAGTCATACCACAATGGTCAATGGCCTTGCTGTTCTTGGCTGGGGTGTTGGCGGTATTGAAGCTGAAGCAGCGATGCTCGGCCAGCCAATTTCAATGCTGGTGCCAGATGTAATCGGGTTCCGTCTTGATGGCAAATTGCCCGAAGGCGCAACGGCAACCGATCTGGTGCTGATGATCGTTGAAGCGCTTCGTAAACGCGGCGTTGTTGGAAAATTCGTTGAATTCTTTGGCCCTGGGCTTGATCAATTGTCGTTGGCCGACCGCGCAACGATCGCCAATATGGCACCGGAATATGGCGCGACCTGCGGCTTTTTCCCGATTGACCAAGAAGCGCTGAATTACCTGCGGCTAACCGGCCGTGATGATGACCGGGTTGCGCTTGTCGAGGCCTATGCCAAGGCACAAGGTATGTGGCGCGAATCAAACGCGGCTGATCCGCATTTCACCGATAGCTTGTCATTGGATCTTGGGTCTGTGGTGCCGTCACTTGCCGGACCAAAACGCCCGCAAGACCGTGTGACATTGCCTGACGTTGCTGCGTCATTTGCAAGCACATTGGCCGAAAGCACTGGCCGAACTCAGGCAAAATCTGTGGCCGTCGATGGTGCCAATTATGAAATCGCCGATGGTGATGTGATGATTGCAGCGATCACCTCATGTACCAACACCTCGAACCCGTCAGTTCTGGTGGCGGCTGGTCTGGTGGCAAAGGCCGCACATGAAAAAGGGATGAAGGTCAAGCCATGGGTGAAAACCTCGCTTGCGCCCGGCAGCCAAGTTGTATCGGCCTATCTTGATGCGGCAGGTCTTACCCAGCATCTTGATGCGCTTGGGTTCAACACGGTTGGTTATGGATGCACCACCTGTATCGGTAATTCTGGCCCGCTTGATGAGGCAATCGTTTCGGCTATTGACGAAAATGAACTCGTGGTCAGCGCGGTGCTTTCGGGGAACCGTAACTTTGAGGGCCGGGTCAGCCCGCACGCTGCGGCTAATTATCTGGCATCGCCGCCACTGGTTGTGGCCTATGCATTGGCAGGGTCGGTTACCAAGGTTTTGAGTGATGAGCCGCTTGGCACTGATAGTGACGGTAATGATGTCTATCTAAAGGATCTGTGGCCGAGCAATGAGCAAATCCGCGCAGTGGTTGATGCGGTTATTTCCGCTGAAATGTTCCGGTCACGCTATGCCGATGTGTTTAAAGGCACCAAGGAATGGCAGGCAATCCAGACATCTGGCGGCCTAACCTATAATTGGAATGATGGATCAACCTATGTGCAGAACCCGCCTTATTTCGAGGGCATGACCCGCGAAATTTCAGAAACCGCAAGTGACATTACTGGTGCGCGTGTTCTGGCACTTTTGGGTGATTCGATTACAACCGATCATATCTCGCCTGCTGGTGGTATCGCCCGCGATACACCGGCTGCCGATTTCCTGACAAGCCATCAGGTTCGGCCGGTTGATTTCAACTCATTTGGTGCGCGCCGCGGTAATCATCAGGTGATGATGCGTGGAACCTTTGCCAATATCCGCCTGAAAAATATGGCAGCCGCCGGTACCACAGGCGGATTTGCCCGCCATGTACCATCGGGTGATATTGCGCCCCTGTTTGATGTAGCGTCACGCTATGCGGATGAGGGGACGCCATTGGTGATTGTTGGTGGCAAGGAATATGGCACTGGTTCCAGCCGTGACTGGGCGGCCAAAGGCACTTGCTTGCTTGGCATTAAGGCGGTCATCGTCGAGAGCTTTGAGCGGATCCACCGTTCTAACCTGATCGGTATGGGTGTGTTGCCGTTGCAGTTCCCGGCCGGTGTTACGCGTGAAACTCTTGGTTTGACTGGTGACGAGGTGATTAATCTCACCGGGCTTGCCGATGGTGTCTCGCCGGGCATGACGGTGAAAGCCACCTTTACTTTTGCCGATGGGCGCAGCGAAACCGTTGATCTGCTGGCACGGATCGACACTGATGGTGAAGCCACCTATTTCAAGAATGGTGGCATCCTTCAATATGTGCTTCGCCAGCTCGCCGCGTAAACAGGAAACAAGAAATATCCAGTCCACGCGGCGGCGGTAAAGCCGTTGTCTGACGGATTGGCTAAGATTGCCCCGCGCTATGGTTGTATATGGCGCGGGGTTTTTCGTGTCGGCACTTTCTTATTGCCTTATCCGGGGCTATTTGGCTGGATTTTCGCTGGCGAGGCTGCCTATAGTGGCGGGGTATATTCTGCTTTAGTGATATGGAAAAGCTAGCGTCAAATGTCGATCTATTCATCTCAAAATCTGACGCTGGTTCTTGGCCCGACCAACACGGGTAAAACCCATCTCGCGCTTGAACGGATGACCGGCTATGCCAGCGGCATGATCGGCTTTCCGCTGCGGCTGCTGGCGCGTGAAAATTATGATCGGCTGGTTGCCAAGATCGGTGCTGATAAGGTCGGGCTTATCACTGGCGAGGAGCGTATTTTGCCTGCTGGCGCGCGCTATCTTTGCTGCACGGTTGAATCGATGCCGCTGGATGTCAATGCCGATGCCGAGCTTGCCAAGCGCCGGTTTGATTTCATTGCCGTTGACGAGGTGCAGCTTGCCGGTGACCGTGAGCGTGGCCATATTTTTACCGACCGTATCCTGCATGCAAGAGGCGCGTTTGAAACGATGTTCATGGGGGCAGAAACTGCCGCCCCGCTGTTAAAGGCATTATTGCCAGATGCGAAATTTGAATTCCGTGACCGGATGTCGCGGCTAAGCTATGCTGGATCGAAAAAGCTGACACGCCTTCCGCGCCGCAGTGCCGTTGTCGCCTTTAGCGCCGCGGATGTTTATCAGATTGCCGAATTCATCAAGCGTCAACGCGGCGGTGCTGCGGTGGTTATGGGGCGGCTTAGCCCGCGTACCCGCAATGCACAGGTCGAATTATACCAGAACGGTGATGTCGATTTCCTGATTGCGACTGACGCCATTGGCATGGGGCTTAATCTTGATCTTGGCCATGTTGCCTTGTCTGCTGACGTCAAGTTTGATGGGCGGCGGATGCGCAAGCTGTTGCCATCTGAAATGGCGCAGATCGCTGGCCGTGCTGGCCGGCACATGAATGATGGCAGTTTTGGTGTAACTGATGGATGCCGGCCATTAGAGCCAGAGATGATTGATGCGATCGAACAGCACCGATTTGCCCCGCTTCGCGCCTTTTACTGGCGAAGCCGTGATCTTGGCTTTACTTCAATTGATCAGCTGCTTGCCTCGCTTGAGGCGCCGCCGCCATTGCCGTTTCTGTTTCGCAAAGGTGATGCGTTGGATCATCAGGCACTTACAGCACTTGCCGCCCGTCCGGAAATCCGCGCTGCGGTCTCTGGCGCGCGTGACGTGCGGCTTTTATGGGCGGTGGCGTCGATTCCTGATTTCCGGCAAAGCCTCCATGAAAACCATTATGAAATGCTTGCCAATATCTTCAAAACGCTTGTGGCACAGGGGGTTCTTGGCAATGATATGGTTGCCAAGGCCATGACCCAGCTCGATCGGATTGACGGCGATATTGATACATTAATGACGCGCCTTGCATATATTAGAACTTGGACATACATCACGCATCGTTCTGACTGGACAGATAACCCCAACGAGTGGCAGAATCGCGCTAGGTTAATTGAAGACAGGCTGTCTGACTGTCTGCATAGCCGGCTGTCAGAGCGCTTTGTTGATAAGCGTGCCGCGCATTTGAGTCGAAGATTGAAGGAAACGAAAAATTTGATTGCCTCTGTAAAAGATGATGGCACGGTTCTTGTTGAAGGTGAGGAGGTCGGACGGCTTGACGGTTTTACCTTTCATCCGACACTGGCCGATGGTGAAGATAAAGCCCCTATTCTAGCTGCTGCGAGACGCGGGTTACCCGATGAAATAGAACGCCGGGTTCGGGCCTTTGTGGCGTCGGCTGATCCGGCGTTTCGGCTTGGGTCTGATGGGGTGGTAAAATGGCGCGAGGCCGAGGTTGCGCGGCTGGTTAAAGGCGACGGGCTTTATGTGCCGCGCCCCGAACTTGTGACCAGTGATCTGCTGTCGATCGACCAGACCCAGCGTATGGTCCAGCGGCTGGTCGCCTTTGTCGCCACGCACGTCGAGACAGTTCTTGGCCGGCTGACCATTCTGCAAACGCCTGATGCAGCGCCGGTTAGCGAGCCAAAGACCAAGCCCGATGCGGTACCAAATGCGGCGCCAAATGCGGCGTCAAATGCGGAAACACCCAAGGATGCGGGTGCGGATACTGGTACGAATACGGGTGCGGATGCGCCGGCTGCAACGTCCGACAATATGCCTGTCAATGTGCCAGAAAAAGATGCTGGTGCGATCGCTGCTGATCAGGCACCGGCTGGGTTAAGTGGGGCGGCCAAGGGCATTGCCTTTATTCTGTTTGAGCGTCTTGGATCAGTGCCGACTGCCGAGATCGGGCATCTATTACGAGCGATGCATGAGAGTGACAAGCCGCGTTTGGCGCGGCTGGGGCTGCGGTTTGGCGTCGAAACGGTCTATATGCCCGAATTATTGAAGCCGGCGCAGATCGAATTGCGTAGCCTGTTATTCAGTCTTGCTAATGGCCAGTTCTATGACGCTACCCCGCCACCTGCGGGCCGGGTTGCGATTGACTCGGTGGCTGACGTTCCGGATGCCTATTGGTTGGCAGTTGGTTATCGGCGGCTGGGTCAGCGGGTAATGCGCGTTGATATGGTAGAGCGTGTGGCCATGCTGGTTCGCACTGCCGCGCGTGAAGGGCCGTTTAAGATTACCGAAGATATGCTGTCTTTGGCCGGGGCAACCCGCGAACAGATGGGGCAGATGCTGCTTGATCTTGGCTGTGCTGTGGTTGGTGAAGAGCCGGCCGAAGATGCAGATAAGCCCGCCTTGCAGATTTTTGAGCGAAAGCGGAAAGCGAGGCCGCCGCGTAATGATAAAGCGGGTGCGCCAAACCAGCCCCGTTCAGGCAAGACAAAGACTGACCGCAACGCCGATAAACGGCGCCACAAATCGGCTGGCAACAAACCGGCTGGCAACAAACCGCAATCGGCCTCCCGCCGGCCGGCCGAAAAACAGCCTGATCCGAATTCACCCTTTGCGGTTCTGGCTGCGCTGAAAACAAAAGTCTGAGACGATGAACGCTGCGGCGCCGGAAGCGGTCTTGCGGCTTGATAAATGGCTTTGGTATGCGCGGTTTTTTAAGACCCGTAGTGCCGCCAGCAAAGCCATTTCCGGTGGGCGGTTTCGGCTGGATGGGCAGGTTATGGCAAAGCCGCACCGACAAGCGATTTGTGGGCAGGTATTGACCTTTGTGCAAGGAACAAGGGTTCGGGTTATAAAAATTGTCGCGCTTGGCAGTCGTCGGGGGCCGGCACCTGAGGCGGCGTTGCTTTATGAAGATTTGGCACCGGCACCGGCAGTGCCAGAAAAATTGGCCCCTAAACCGCTGGAATTTGAGGCGCGCGGTAAAGGCAGTGGACGACCAACGAAACGCCAGCGTCGGGAAACTGACCGGCTGAAAACAGGATTAGAAAGTGATGAGAGTTAAATGCTAAATCGAGTTTCCGAATGGGTTAAAGGTTTTGCCAGTGATGAGGCTATTGTGCCTTGCGAGGACGCAGAATTTGCGGCCACCATTACTGCGCTTTTGGTCGAGGCAGGCATGGCAGATGGCACGCTTGACGAGCGTGAACGTAGCCGCATTCTGCATTTGATGACGGAACAGCTGGAGCTTGATGCGGATATTGCGAATTCCCGTTTAGATGAGGCAGTTGAGGCGCATGAATCGCGGATTGAGATACACAGTCTTATTCGCCAGATCCGTAGCGATACTGAAATGGAAGACCGGATTATTATTCTGGAAATGATCTGGATGGTGGTGCTTGCCGACAACCAGATTGACCAGCACGAACAGCAATTGATGCGGCGGCTTGCAGGTCTGCTCTTTATTGATGATGTTGCCTCAGGCTTGGCTGCAAAGCGGGCACAAAAACGTCTTGGTCTTGCTGATTAGCCGCATCTGCGATAGATAGGTAAAAGAGCTGGGATGAAAGGGCTTCGTCGCGGCTTTTTCAAAAAATGAAATTAGAGGAGCAAGGCCACAGATGACCTACATCGTGAATGATAACTGCATTAATTGCAAATATACCGATTGCGTTGAGGTGTGCCCGGTAGATTGTTTTTATGAGGGCGAGAATATGCTCGTTATCCACCCTGATGAATGTATTGATTGCGGTGTCTGTGAACCTGAATGCCCGCCTGAGGCGATTTTGCCAGACTCTGAACCTGAAGCGGAAAAATGGCTAGAGCTTAACCGCGAAATGTCTGAAATCTGGCCGAATATTGGTCAAAAGATTGAGGCGATGCCTGATGCCGAAAAAATGCAGGACGAAACCGGAAAATTCGACAAATATTTCAGCAAAGCTGCGGGTAAGGGCGCTTAAATAAATCCTTATCCCCTTGGCATCCCTATGCTGTGGGCGTGGCCTAGATCGCTTTGCTGGTCAGGTGATTGATTTTTCCGCAAAATTAAGCTATGGTTTTTTTCAGAAATTAGAGATGAAGCCGGTGCGCACGGACTTTTGGGCGTGCGTCTCGACTATGCTGTTTTGCTGATCAATGCTTTGGTCAACGCATCATCTTCGTCATGGTTTATTTTTAAGGCTGGTGAGACGCAAAACGGGTTTGCAAGTCGCAGCGCTGAGGGAAAAAATGGCACGGAAAAGTGAGAGTTCGTTTGAAGAGGGCGATTTTGTTGTTTATCCAACACATGGTGTTGGCCGTATATTAGGCACAGAAAACCGCGAAGTTGCAGGAATTAAGCTCGAAATGCTCGTCGTGCGGTTTGAGCATGACCGGATGACATTACGGGTGCCGATGGAAAAAGCGCGCAGCTTGGGCTTGCGAACCCTTAGTTCAAAAAAACAGATGGAACAGGCCATTACAACATTGCAAGGCAAGGCCAAAGTGCGTCGCACCATGTGGTCACGCCGTGCACAGGAATATGAAACAAAGATCAAATCAGGTGATCCGGTTTCAATCGCCGAAGTCGTCCGTGACCTTCACCGCCGCGGTAACCAGTCAGAGCAATCTTATTCTGAGCGCCAGATGTATCAGGCTGCGCTTGAGCGTTTGGCTCGTGAGTTCGCCGCGATTGAAAAGATTGATCAGGATGCTGCTGCGCTTCGTCTTGAAGATCTTATGGACGCTGCCTAGCCGGCAGGATTGGCAACCGCTGGTTTGCGAAAATATGCTGGCGTTTGCCAGCGTCAGGCGGTTTAGGGCTGCAACGGCGACCATAGGTGTTAAGGGATTATATGAGTCCCATTATATGCGGGCAGCTCGGCTGCCCGTTTTGCCGCGGTGGACCCCTTGGAATTTTGCGCTCATCAAGCGTGATGGGATGCCGGCTATGCTTGCTTGGAGTGAGTTCTTTATATGGTAAATGCGTTTATTCAAGAGCGTGAATTATTTCCCCCGTCGATGCCATTCCGTAGCGGCTTTCTTCAGCGTGACAATCACGAAATTTATTATGAACAATGTGGCAGCCGCGACGGCCAGCCCTTGCTGTTTTTGCATGGTGGTCCGGGTGCGGGGACAGCACCGGCGCACCGGCGCTTGTTTGACCCAAGCAGATTTCATGTGGTGTTGTTTGATCAAAGGGGCTGTGGGCAATCACGCCCTCATGCCAGCCTCGAGGATAATCGGACTGATGCTCTGATCGGTGATATTGAGGCGCTGCGCCAGTCGCTGGGGATCGACAAATTTATTTTATTTGGGGGCTCATGGGGCAGCACGCTGGCGCTGGCTTATGCGATTGCTTATCCCGAAAATGTGGCAGGGCTCATTTTGCGCGGTATTTTCCTTGGTACGCGCGCCGAAGTTGACTGGTTCCTGAATGATATGGGGCGGTTTTTCCCCGAAGCTTATGACAGGTTCATCGGCCATCTCGATGCGGGCGAACGCGGTGATGTGCTCACCAGCTATTATCGGCGGCTTGTCGACCCCGATCCAGCAATTCACCAAAAAGCTGCAGAGTTCTGGGCCTCTTATGAGACATCCTGTTCGACCTTGCGTGCGGGCAACCGGCATATGGGGGGGGCTGGCGCGCTGACAATGGCGCGGATTGAGGCATATTATTTTTTGAATGACTGTTTTATGCCCGCCAATCATATCATCGAGAATGTTGGGCGTATCCGCCATTTGCCAGCGACGATTGTTCAAGGTAGGCATGATGTTATCTGCCCGCCAATTACCGCCACGCGCCTCGCGGCAAAATGGGGCCGTAATGCCAAACTGCAAATCATTGATGCGGCTGGGCATTCGACGTTCGAGAGTGGGATTGCCCACGCCTTGATGGCGGCGTTGGACGAAATCTGAACAAATTCAGGCCGCCAATACTGTTACTATTTCATTAAAGCGACATATCATATCGCTCTTGTTGGTTCCTGCTAGCGCAAACAGCCGGTTCTCGACAGTGATTTTGTGTCAATTCTGGAATAGGGGTAACTGTAAATGGCCGTCTCAAGGGATGATGAAGTCGAGCGCAACTTTCGTATCACCAATAATAATGCAATTGATATGCATGTTGGCAAACGCGTGCGGCTCCGGCGGACACTGCTTGGAATGAGTCAGGAACAGCTTGGTGCCGAATTAAATACTACCCTTCAGCAAGTGCAAAAATATGAACGCGGTGCTAATCGGATCAGTGCGTCACGCCTGTGGGATATTAGTCAGATTCTTGATGTGCCAATAAGCTATTTTTTTGATGATATGTCAGAAAACACGATGCGCAGCTCGCCGCGCTGGGTCAGCCGCGGTGATGTTATGGATGCGATGACCAGCCAGCCACTCAAAGACCCAATGGCACGACGTGAAACGCTGGAATTGGTACGCGCCTATTACACGATTGAAAAGCCAGCCGTACGCAAACGCATCGCTGAAATGGTGAAATCAATTGCCACAACGCTAGCTGACGAATAGTCTAATCCCATAATCTTGATGGGATAAATGTAATGAATGAAACGCCAGCAAAACCACCTGCTCTGGAAAAGCTGAGCTTTGAAGATGCGCTTCGTGAACTCGAGGGCATCGTCGCGTCGCTTGAACGCGGCGAGGTCTCACTCGAAGATGCGATTGCCGCTTTTGAGAGAGGCACTGAGTTAAAGTCGCATTGTCAGGCGCGCCTCGAAGAAGCCCGCATGAAAGTTGAAAAAATTAAAGTGCCAGCGACTGGCGGCGCACCTGATAGCGCCAGTGATTTTGATCCGGGCGAGGCCTGATTTCTGCGAATGGTTGAATTTCAACAACAATTACAGCGTGATGCTGTGGCCTGTGAGGCACTGTTGAAGCAAATGATCGCAAAGATGGCTGGGCCGGCAGGTCGGCTGAATGCGGCGATGAATTATGCAGTGTTGAATGGCGGCAAGAGACTGCGTGCGGCGATGGTTCTTGGCGCGGCCCGAATGGCCCGTGATGCGGATAATGCCTTTAACGCGGATGATGCCCGTAACGCAGATCACGCAGTTGGTGTGGATCGCATGAATGGCGCGCTTCGCACCGCAGCTGCGATTGAATGTTTGCATGCCTATTCGCTGGTCCATGATGATCTTCCGGCGATGGATGATGCTGATATGCGGCGTGGGCAACCAAGCTGTCATCAGAAATTTGATGAAGCCACCGCTATTCTGGCTGGTGATGCTTTGCAAACAATGGCGTTCGAGATCCTGGCCGATGATACAACGCACGCAGATCCGGCAATACGAGTGCGGCTGATCACCGAATTGGCACAGTCATCTGGGCTGGCCGGTATGGCGGGTGGACAGATGCTGGATTTAGAGGCCGAAACGCGGCCTTTTAACCTTGCGCAAACCGTTGAAATGCAAATGATGAAAACCGGCGCATTAATCTCATGTGCGGTGACATCTGGTGGCATTGTTGGTGGCGCGGATAGTGCGTTATTGGCCGCACAAGCTGCCTATGCAAAAAATCTTGGGCTGGCATTTCAGATTGCTGATGATTTGCTGGATCATGAAGGTGATGCTGAACTGCTTGGCAAGCCTGCTGGGCAGGATGAGGCGCGTGGTAAGGCGGGATTTGTGGCGTTGATGGGGGCAAAAGCCGCCGCAACTGAAGCCAAGCGTTTGATTGATCAAGCAAATCAAGCTCTTGTTCCATGGCAAGGCGCAGGTGACTATATGAGAAATCTTGCTTTATTCGCCATTACGCGCAAAACGTGATAAAGATAATATGTCATGTTTCGTTAGCGCGGGCGCGCTTGCTGTTGACCACGGCAATGGACGAGACCATATATAATCATCTGCGCAAGGCTGGGTGAACGGCCACGTACAGAAACATGAATATGTGATTGCAAGCGGCGGTGCGGCACGCCAGAACGAAACCATCAATTGCTGGTGTAAAATTATCTGGTTTAGGATTACGGGACATTAGGGTTGATGCGGACACCATTGCTTGATCACATAACCAAGATTGATGATGTTCGGCGTCTTAGCGAGGCTGAATTGCCGCAGCTTGCCCATGAACTGCGGTCGGCGACGATCTCGGCTGTATCAAAAACTGGTGGTCACCTTGGCGCAGGGCTTGGCGTTGTCGAGCTGACGGTGGCGTTGCATTATGTGTTTTCTACACCCGAAGACCGGTTGATCTGGGATGTTGGACATCAGGCCTATCCGCATAAAATCCTTACCGGTCGACGCGATCGCATCAATAGCCTGCGGCAAAAGGGCGGCCTGTCGGGTTTTACCAAGCGTAGCGAGTCTGAATTTGATCCCTTTGGTGCGGGGCATTCCTCGACATCAATTTCGGCTGGCCTCGGTATGGCGGTTGCCAGCGAAATGCAGGGGGTTGCGCGCAATGTGATTGCGGTGATCGGTGATGGTGCGATGAGCGCCGGCATGGCCTATGAGGCGATGAACAATGCCGGCACGATGAATAACCGGCTTATCGTCATCTTGAACGATAATGATATGTCAATTTCGCAGCCGGTTGGCGCGATGAGCAGCTATCTTTCCCGGCTGATTACATCACAGCCCTATCATTCAATCCGTGATTTAATGCGTGAAGTGGCAAGCCATTTTCCGGCCGAGATTGAACGCACCGCGCGGCGGGCCAAAGATGCAGCGCGTGATCTGATGGGCGGTAACTCGGTCTTTAGCCAGCTAGGTTTTACTCATATCGGGCCGATTGACGGGCATGATATGGGGCATTTGCTGCCGGTACTTAAAAATCTGCGTGACTCGGCCTCGCACGGGCCGGTACTGGTGCATGTGGTGACAGAAAAAGGCCATGGACACCCATTTGCCAGCCCGTCTGCGGAAAAATATCACGCGGTACCAAAATTTGACATTATCACCGGTACCCAGCAAAAATCAGGCGGCAATCTGCCAAGCTATACGTCGGTTTTCGCACATAGCCTTATCACCGCTGCCGAAGCTGATCCGAAGATTGTGGCGATTACTGCGGCAATGCCGTCCGGCACCGGTCTTGATAAGGTCAAAGCCCGTTTTCCAAGCCGTGTTTTCGACGTTGGTATCGCTGAACAGCACGCGGTTACGTTTGCGGCGGGGCTGGCGTGCGAGGGGATGAAACCATTTTGTGCGCTTTATTCGACCTTCCTGCAGCGCGGCTATGATCAGCTTGTGCATGATGTTGCGGTGCAGAATCTGCCAGTGCGGTTTGCCATTGATCGGGCTGGGCTGGTCGGGGCTGATGGGGCAACCCATGCTGGTGTTTATGATTTGGCCTATTTGTCTTGTCTGCCCAATATGGTCATTATGTGCCCGTCTGATGAGGCGGAATTGGTGCATATGGTTGCGACTGCGGCTGCCTATGATGACGGACCGTCGGCATTGCGTTACCCCCGCGGTGACGGCGTTGGATGCGCCATGCCAGACGTGGGTAAGGCGCTGGAAATCGGCAAGGGGCGGATTTTACGCACGGGCAGTGATCTGGCGATTTTGTCGCTGGGTACAAGGGCCGCGGCTGCGCTTGATGCGGCTGACCGGCTTGTCGCCGAGGGTGTCAGAGTCACCGTTGCGGATGCGCGGTTTGCCAAGCCGCTGGACACTGATCTGATTGATCAATTGGCGACGCAACATAAGGCGTTGATAATCGTCGAAGAGGGTAGTCCGGGTGGATTTTCTGCCCATGTGATGAGCTATCTTGCGAATGAGGGCCATCTTGATGGCGGGCTAAAGGCGCGCGCCCTGACCTTGCCGGATGCGTTTATCGACCATGACAGCCAGCAAGGTCAACTGGCCATGGCCGGTCTCGATGCTGATGGGGTCTATGCGGCGGCGACAAAAATAATGCCGCGGCCCACAATAACGACCGATGGCCGGACCATCAAAGGCACCACGGCATGATGCGGTAAATGTCGGGCGCATCGTTTCTTTCGCCATATATCGGCTGTAAGGGTTTGTCAGGCGTGGGAAAATCACGAAAGCCAAATAAGGATATCATACAGGCTGAAGCTGGGCTGGCGTCAAAGCTGCGCGCTGATGCGTTGTTGTTGGCGCGCGGACTGTCCCGGTCGCGTGACCGTGCCCGCGACCTTATTGCCGAGGGTGCGGTTCTGGTCGATGGTCAGCCGGTTCTAAAAGCCTCAAAGCTGCTGGAAATAGAGTGCAATCTTGAGGTGACATCGACGGGTAATCCGTGGGTTAGCCGGGCGGGCATAAAGCTGGCGGGTGGGCTGGCGGCATTCCCGATGATTGCTGTAGCGGGCCGTTATGCGCTTGATATAGGTGCCAGCACTGGCGGCTTTACCGAGGTGTTGCTGTCGCATCATGTGGGTCATGTGGTGGCGATTGATGTTGGCAGTGGGCAATTGGCCGCCGGATTGGCCGCCGATGCCCGTGTGACTGTGCTGGATGGCACAAATGCGCGTTATCTTCGACTTGACATGCTGCAGCAGCCGCCACAGCTGGTTGTGTGTGACGCGTCATTTATTTCGTTGAAAAAGGTGCTTGTGGCAGCGATGGATATGGCCGCTGCCGGTGCTGATCTATTGGCGCTGATCAAACCGCAATTCGAAGTTGGTAAGGGCCTTGTCGGCAAGGGCGGGATTGTCCGCGAGCCGCATCTGCATGACATGGTTATTGCCGATATCGAAGGCTGGCTGGTCACTGAAATGGGGTGGCACCATATTGGCACTGTTCCATCCCCGATTGATGGGCCTGATGGTAATCGCGAATTTCTGCTGGCTGGCAAAAAGCCCGAATAGGCGCGCCGGATCAATCTAGCCTGACCAGAGGCTGCGGACTTACTCTAGAGGCTGCAAACCTGATCAGAGATTAAACCCGCATTGTGCTCTGTGCCGCATCAACAGATCAGCCAGCACCAATGACATCATCGCTTCGGCAACCGGTACGCCGCGAATACCAACACAAGGGTCATGCCGCCCTTTTGTCACAACATCGACATTCTGGTTGTCACGATCAATCGAACGCCGCGGCGTCAGGATTGACGATGTTGGCTTGATTGCGACCCGCACCACAATTTGCTGGCCGGTGGAAATGCCGCCAAGAACACCGCCAGCCTGATTGCTTAGGAAGCTTGGCGAAGCGAGATTGTCACTAGCCCGCATTTCATCACTAGCAACGCTGCCATCAATGGCTGAAAGCGCAAAGCCGCCGCCGATTTCAACACCTTTGGCTGCATTAATGCTCATCATCGCTGCGGCCAATTCGCCGTCCAGCTTGCCATAGATTGGCTGACCAAGGCCGACCGGAACACCATCTGCAACAATCTCAAGAATCGCACCTGCTGAAGATCCGGATTTGCGTACGCCGTCTAGATAGGCCTCCCATTTAGTGGCGGTCGCCGCATCGGCACAGAAAAACGGGTTATTCTGCCGCTCGTCCCAATCGATCTTGCTGCGGTCAATGGCGTGCGGGCCAATCTGGGTTACCATGCCGCGAACCTGGTAAACATCACCAAGGACGGCCTTTAGGAACTGATCGGCAATGGCACCAGCCGCAACTCTGACAGCGGTTTCACGCGCAGATGAACGGCCACCACCGCGATAATCGCGATTGCCATATTTCATTTGATAGGTGTAATCAGCGTGCCCGGGACGAAACTGGTTAGCGATCTCGCCATAATCTTTCGAGCGTTGATCCTTGTTGCGGATCAAAAGAGCGATCGGGGTGCCGGTAGTTTTGCCGTCAAAAACCCCTGATAGAATCTCGACCTGATCATCTTCTTGCCGCTGGGTAACAAACTTAGAGGTGCCGGGGCGCCGGCGGTCAAGATAGGGCTGGATCACCGCCTCGCTTAGCGGCAGGTTTGGCGGCACGCCATCAACAATACAGCCAATACCCACACCATGGCTTTCGCCAAAGCTGGTTACATTAAATAGCGTGCCGAAACTGTTATCTGACATCTTAGACAACTGAAATATCAGGGGCGTCGACAGCTTTCATGCCAACAACATGATAGCCGCAATCGACGTGATGGGTTTCGCCGGTGACGCCTGATGCGAGGTCGGACAAAAGATACATACCCGCCCCACCAACATCCGCAAGCGTGACATTGCGCTTAAGCGGTGAGTTATACTGGTTCCATTTCAAGATATAGCGGAAATCGCCAATGCCTGACGCAGCAAGCGTTTTCATCGGGCCGGCAGACAGGCCATTCACCCGAATATTACGCCCGCCAAGATCAACCGCCAGATAGCGGATCGACGCCTCCAACGCGGCCTTGGCAACGCCCATCACGTTGTAATGCGGCATCACGCGCTCGGCGCCGTAATAGGTAAGGGTCAGCATCGAGCCACCATCATTCATCATGGCAGCGGCGCGGCGTGCAACGGCGGTAAAGGAATAGACTGAAATATCCATCGTGCGCGCAAAATTATCGCGGCTTGTATCGACATAGCCGCCTTTCAATTCTTCCTTGTCCGAATAGGCAATTGCGTGCAGCACAAAATCCAGCGTACCCCATTTTTCCTTCAAGGTCGCAAAAGTCGCATCTATGCTGGCCTCATCGGTTACATCGCATGGCATGACAATATCGCTGCCAACTGACGCAGCAAGTGGTCCAACACGCTTTTCTAATGCCTCACCTTGAAAGGTGAAAGCAAGCTCAGCTCCCTGTTCGGCAAGCTTGGCCGCAATACCCCAAGCAATTGAACGGTCATTGGCAACGCCCATGATGAGGCCTTTTTTGCCCGCCATGACGCCAGATGATGATGCTGTGTTTGACATAAGTGACTGCCCTTTTCATCGAAAGATAGTGATACGAGTTATTGTTATGCGCCGATGGCCGGAGTTTACTCCAACACAGGCCAAACATACAAGTGATGCCGTGAAAATCACGGATCATCACTGATATGTTTGTACTTAAAAAGGGTTGCTGCTTGGATTAGCGGAGTGAATAGCTGGTACGGCGGACCACTTCGACGCGCGAACCAACAGTCAATGGGGTTTTGCTCTCCAGCTTGACGATCTTGCCATCAAGTTCGATATGGTTGCGGTAACCAGTAATTTCGCTGATATTTTCCTCAACCATCACTGTGGTTACGCTGCAAGATTCCTGCTGCTTATAACCGACCACCCGGTTATTTTTCTGGTTTTTGGCATGTTCACGGCCAAGCAATGCGCCAGCAACCGTGCCCGCGGCACCAGCCCCTTCATTATCGGACAATTTATTACCAACAGCCGAGCCGATCAGACCGCCTATAATCATTGAGCCAAGGTCTGACTTACCCTCGCTCTCGGCATAAATCGGCACATCGACAGTACGGCAACTGCGCTGATCAGTTGGTGTTTTGCGAATGTAGGTCGATGTTAGCGTGATGGTATCCACCACTGTGCCAACAACTGTTTCAATGCGTGTCTCTGCGGCCGCGCTGCTGATCGCAAGTGATCCGGCAATAATTGCGGCCGCGGGCGCAAAGCGACAGCAAACTGGCATTTTTTTTGTCATTTTGGTCATGTTACACCTCTTGAGTTTCGGGGTAAGGGTTCGCGGTAATGTTTTGGCCCATGTTATGGCCTATCTTTTGGTCCAAATGTTTGGTTCCAGTCGTGCTGGTTCCGGTCTTTTCGCTGACAGCTGTGGCGCCGATAACGGCATAGCCGGTATTCACCTGCGTCATGTCAGAACGATTTTAATTCTTGATACAATAGTATCATGCTGCATGATTATGGCAAATCTATGGTTGGTTTCGGCATTGGAATGAAAGAAAGATCAAAATTCGGTCTGGCTTGCGTTGCTTCCTGCCAAGCAAGCCCCTACATCTAGGTGAAGCGCGGTGCGAGGTGGTGCGAGGTGGTGCGGTGTAATTATTACGCGCCTAACTTGTTTGGTGCTGCATCTTGTGGCCTGATACTGCATCTTGCTGATAGGTTAATTTTAGATCGTTTAAGTGGAGACAGCCCCTATGGAAATTATCGTCGGAACCGACCCTTTCGCCCTGTTCCAAGACTGGTATGACGAAGCTGTCAAAACCGAGATCAATGATCCGGACGCGATCGCGCTAGCCTCGGTTGATGCTGGCGGCATGCCGTCGGTGCGGATGGTTCTGTTGCGGCGTTGGTCGCCTGACGGGTTTCTGTTTTTCACCAATTATGAAAGCCGCAAGGCGGATGAATTGCTTGCCACCGGCAAGGCGGCCTTTTGCCTCCATTGGAAAAGCCAGCGGCGTCAGATAAGGGTTGTCGGCGATGTTGGCAAGGCGACCGCCGCGCAATCGGATGAATATTTCAATAGTCGTGGACGCGGCAGCCAGATTGGCGCTTGGGCGTCGGCGCAGTCCCGCCCGCTGGCAAGCCGCAGCGCGCTTGCGGCCGAGGTCAATCGCTATGAAGCACAATTTACCGCCGCGGTTGACCGCCCACCACATTGGGGCGGCTTTTGCCTAAAACCGCAGGAAATTGAATTCTGGCATGATGGCGAACACCGGCTGCATGACCGTTTCCGGTTTCTTCTGCAAAGCGATGGCAGCTGGGATATCAAGCGCTTAAACCCGTAACCGGCTGATTACGCAGTTTCGCATAGTGCTAAAAAACGCATGGTCGGGCGGGTTTTTGTCTGATTGCGGCACGCCGCGCCTGTTTTTGTCAAAATACGGTCGTTTGCTAGACGCTTTTCGCCAATTTTTCCTCGTAGACTCCGCAAATGAGCGGGGTAGCCGTTTTTGGCACGCCGCAGATTTAGCTTAACTCTTTGCAGGAGACCTAGCATGAAGTCGCATGCGCGTGTTGTTGTTATTGGTGGTGGCGTTGTTGGTGTCAGTACGCTGTATCATCTGGCGAAAAAAGGCTGGAGTGACGTCGTTCTGGTTGAACGCAAGGAATTAACATCAGGCTCAACATGGCACGCTGCTGGCCTGTTGCCGTTGTTTAATATGTCATACTCGGTTGGCCAAATTCACAAATATTCGGTCAAGTTTTATCAGGAATTGCAGGAAGAAACCGGCATGAATGTCGGGTTCCGCAATGTTTCCAACATCCGTCTGGCCAGCAATCAGGACCGGATGGATGAATATCGCCAATATGCCGGTGTTGCCAGCACCATCGGAGTCAAGGTTGATTTTCTGACCCCAGAACAGGTTCTTGATTATTGGCCAATGGCAAATATGGAAGGCCTTGTCGGGGCCATTCGCCATCCTGAAGATGGTTACATTCAGCCAGCCGACCTGACCCAAGCGCTGGCGCGGGGCGCGCGAGACCGTGGCGCGGAAATTTACCGGAATACGGCGGTAACAGCGATTTCACGAACCGATGATGGCTTGTGGAAAATCACCACTGATAAGGGCGATATCACCTGCGAGCATGTGGTCAGCGCAACCGGTAATTTTGCGCGAAAAACCGGTGCGATGGTGGGGTTGAATATTCCGGTTATTCCGGTCGAACATCAATATATTGTTACCGAAGCGCATCCCGATATTCAGGCACGTCATCGTGATGGCAAGCATGAGATGGGCGTCCTTCGCGACTCTGAGGGACAATGGTATATGCGTGAAGAGGCTGGTGGCCTGATCCTTGGCCCCTATGAAAAAGGCGCGCCAGTTTGCTATATGGATGGGCCAAGTGACGATTCGGAATATGAGTTATTCCAAGAAGATCTTGAGCGCCTTGAGCCGCATATCGAGTCGGCAATGCACCGTGTCCCAGCGTTTGGCGAGTCTGGGGTGAAAAAGGTTTATAATGGCGCGATTGCCTATACGCCTGATGGCAACCCGATTGTCGGGCCGGCGTGGGATCTGCCAAATTTCTGGCTGAATGAGGGCCATAGTTTCGGCATTACAGCAGCTGGTGGTGCCGGTTGGCAGCTTGCCGAATGGATTGTTGAGGGCGAGCCAACGATTGATATGTTGGGGGTCGACCCCCGCCGTTATGGCAGCTATGCCACCCAGTCCTATTTAAAAGTAAAGAACGAAGAAGCCTATGCGAATGTCTTTGTCACGCATTTCCCGGATGAAGAACGAACCGAAGGCCGGCCGCTTCGCACCGCCCCTTGTTATGACCGGCTAAAGGCGCTGGGCGCCGTCTTTGGACAGAAATTTGGCTGGGAGCGGGCTAACTGGTTCGCGCCCGAAGGGGTGCCGCAGGAAGATCACTGGTCGTTCCGCCGGTCAAACTATTTCGAGCATATCGGCAATGAAGTTCGCAATGTGACTGAAAATGCCGGTTTGCTTGATATGTCGGCATTTGCCAAAGCGCGCATTTCTGGCCCCGGTGCCGAGGCGTTTCTGGATTATCTTGTTGCCAATAAACTGCCCAAGAAAGTCGGACGGGTGGCGCTGTGCCATGCGTTGACCGAACGCGGCGGTGTGCATTCTGAATTTACCATCCAGCGCGAAAGTGCGACGAGCTTTTATCTGGTTTCTGCCGGGGCGGGTCAGCGGCTTGACCATGACTGGATTAAAAAACATATGCCGGATGATGGTTCGGTTCGGTTTGACAATCTAACCAATGCGATTGGTGTTCTGGTTTTGGCAGGCCCGAAAGCGCGAGATATTCTGGCGAAAATCACCCGTGCCGATTTATCGAATGCGGCGTTTCCATGGCTGTCTGGCCAGATGATTGATGTCAATCTGGCACCAGCAATGGCAATCCGGGTGAATTTTGTTGGCGAGCTGGGCTGGGAGCTGCATCATCCGATTGAGTATCAGAACCATATCTTTGATGCATTAATGGCAGCGGGCGCCGAGTTTGGGTTGAAGCCATTTGGTATTCGCGCGATGGATGCAATGCGGCTGGAAAAATCCTACCGCCTCGTCGGCACAGAATTATCTATCGAATATGCGGCGCTGGAAAGCGGGCTGCACCGCTTTGTTCATCTTAATAAGGGTGACTTTAAAGGTCAGCGGCAATTGACCGAATGGCAGGAACGCGGTTTTGCCAATTCGATGGTCACGCTTGAGGTGCATGATACAACCGACGCTGATGCAATTGGCGGTAATCCGATCATGACCGAGGATGGAACTGTCGTTGGCCGTGCGACAAGCGGCGGTTATGGTTTCCGGCTTGGAAAATCACTTGCCCTTGCAATGGTGCGGCCGGATTTGGCCGTTCCGGGAACCAAATTGATGATTGATATCCTTGATCAGCGTTTGCCGGTTACCGTGCTTGAGGACTCACCCTTCGATCCAGATAATTCGCGGCTGCGGGCCTAGCGTTTTAAAACGACACCTAATGAGGATGTGTTAAATGACTGAGACAAATTCACCAGATCGCAAAAGCCGCCGTGGTGGCGGCCGCGATGCACGCCGGAGCGCGCGGTCATCGGGTAACCAGCAAGCCGCAACCCCCTTTATTACCCGCAAGATTGCGCCGTTTGATATCCTCAGCGACGAAGGCGCCGAGATCATTGAAAACAATGCCGAAACGATCCTTGAGGAAATTGGTATCGATTTTCGCGATGATCCCGAAGCCTTGACCATTTTGCGTGATGTTGGCTGTGATGTTCAGGGCGAGTGCGTACATTTCCCGCGTGGCCTTGCGCGCCAACTTTGCGCAACCGCACCCTCTACCTACACTCAACATGCCCGCAACCCGGAACGTTCGGTTGAGATTGGCGGGATGAACACGGTTTTTGCCCCTGTTTACGGCCCCCCATTCGTGCGCGACCTGAATAATGAGCGCCGCTATGCAACGATGGAAGATTTTCAAAATCTGGTAAAGTTGGCCTATATGCATCCGGGTTTGCATCATTCTGGCGGTACGATCTGCGAGCCGGTTGATCTGCCCGTGACCAAACGCCATCTAGAGATGGTCTATGCGCATCAACGCTACTCCGACAAGCCCTATATGGGGTCAGTCACCGCGCCAAGCCGCGCCCAAGACTCGATTGATATGTCAAAAATCCTGTTTGGTGATGATTTTGTTGCCAATAACACGGTGCTGACAAGCCTGATCAATGCCAATTCTCCGATGACGTGGGATGACACCATGCTTGGGGCGTTAAAGGTCTATGCGCGGCATAATCAGGCGACGGTGATCTCGCCGTTTATTCTGGCTGGTGCGATGTCGCCAGTTTCGGTTGCCGGTACGCTGGCACAAACGCTTGCCGAGGCAATGAGCGGAATTGCGTTTGCGCAGGCCGTTAATCCGGGAACGCCGGTGATCTTTGGAAGTTTTGCAAGCTCGATGTCGATGCAAACAGGTGCGCCCACATTCGGCACGCCGGAACCGGCAAAAGTGCTTTATGGATGCGCCAAGCTAGCGCGTCGTCTAGGGGTGCCGTTCCGTTCAGGTGGATCTTTGACTGGATCCAAGACCGCCGATGCCCAAGCGGCTTATGAATCCACCCATACGCTGATCCCGACACTGATGGGCGGTACCAATTTTGTGCTGCATTCAGCGGGCTGGATGGAAGGCGGGCTGGTTGCCGATTACGCCAAGCTGCTGCTTGATGCTGACCAATTGACGATGATGCCAAAGCTGGTCAATGGTATTGATCTCAGCGAAAATGGACAGGCGATGGACGCACTTCGGGAAACTGGCCCGGGTCAGCATTTCTTGGGGTCAGCCCATACGCAGGCAAATTTTGAAGACGCTTTCTGGCGCTCGCAAATGGCTGATAACACTACGTTTGAGCAATGGTCATCTGAGGGCAGTGTTGAAAGCAGTGCGCGTGCGCGCAAACGCGCTGGTGAAATGTTGGCGGCTTATGAAGCGCCGCCAATTGATCCGGCAATTGACGAGGCGCTGCGCGCCTTTATTGACCGGCGCATGGCAGAATTACCTGATACTGATTACTAGGCTGTAACCGGTTTTAGGTGACGAAAAAGCTGGTAATAAAGGCTTTTAGCAAGGGTCAGGTTAGTAAGGGTCAGGTTAGCAAGGGTCAGGTTAGCAAGGGTCAGGCGGCAAAGTGATAGCCATATTCCAACGCTGCATCAGCCAGCCAGCGTTGGATATAGGGCGCAAAGCTGGTGCGGCATATCACGATAAATTCATCATCTGACAGTGCCATCAAAGTAACGCCAGCAAGCGCCAGCAAACTTTGCGCACAGCGGCCAGCTGGGAACTGTGACGGGTGCAAATCTAGCCCGCAGCCCTTGGCCAGAACGGCGCGGGTTTTTGGCCCACTGAGCGCCAGCACACATAGGCTGTCGCTGACGTCCGTTATGGCATAATGCTGTGATGATTTGATCGTGCTGGTCAGAGTATCCTCTAATTGCTTTTCCTTGCCCGCCTCGCACAGTAGCAAATATTCATCTGGGCCAAGCCACAGCACGTGCCGTTCGCCAGCCGATTGAAACTGGTTGGCCTTTGGCGGGAAGGGGCAGCCGGTCGCTGTTTTGATTGCAGCGGCGAGGTTTTTGCTGCCCCTTAGGTTCAGCTTGCCAAGATGGGTGATTTCCCGAAACACAAGCCCGGCGTCACCACCATTTGGGTTGGCGCTGCTGCTGCTGGCAATGCCTGCCAGCGCTGGTTGGCCAGAAAAATCAGGTCTGTTGTTGGATGAGTTAGCCATCGATACGCTCCCCCTTTGGATCAAAAAATACTGGATCAACGATTTTGGCCTCAAGCACCGTGCCATCAAGCATGGGGAAGAATACAGTCTCGCCTTTTCGCGCATGGCCGCCCTTTAGCATGGCCATCGCAATCGAGCGTCCACAATTTGGTGAAAAATAGGACGAAGTGACCTGCCCTAACATTTCCATCGGCATCGGCTGATCAGGATCAAGAACCGCATGAGCGCCTTCAGGAATAACAGTTGATGGCTCGCTGCATAGCAGCCCGACAAGCTGTTTGCGATTGTCATATGCCATGGTTTCACGCGCCAATGCCCGCTTGCCGATAAAGTCAGATTTGGTTTTTGAGACAATCCAATTCATGCCAAGGTCATGCGGCGTTACCGATCCATCGGTTTCCTGCCCAACGA
Organism: Alphaproteobacteria bacterium LSUCC0396; assembly: GCA_041228345.1. Lineage (NCBI taxonomy): Bacteria > Pseudomonadati > Pseudomonadota > Alphaproteobacteria > Alphaproteobacteria bacterium LSUCC0396. Next base: position 2,149,378 of record CP166131.1, read on the forward strand.
TGATAAAGCCTTTTTCTGCCCGCAAAACATGCATGGCCTCGGTACCATATGGGGTAATGCCATGCGGTTTGCCGGCCTTCATCAGATGCGTCCATAACGCCAAGCCATGGCGTGCCGCTACATTGATTTCATAAGACAGCTCGCCGGTAAAAGAAATGCGGAATATACGCGCCGGAAGCCCGCCAATATGCCCTTCCTTCATCGACATGAACGGAAATTCTGCCGGTGAAAGGTCAAAGTCGATACCGGCATCTTGCAGAATTTTACCTGCATTTGGCCCGGATAAAGTCGCAACTGCCCATTGTTCGGTGACTGATGTCAGATAAACCTCTAAATCGGGCCATTCGGTTTGCAGCCATTCTTCCATCCAGTCCAAAACCCCGGCCGCACCGCCAGTGGTTGTTGTCATATGGAAATGGTTTTCACCAAGCCGGGTTGTTACCCCGTCATCCATGACCATGCCATCGTCTTTTAGCATCAGTCCATAGCGGCATTTGCCGACGCCTAGCTTGCTCCACGCATTGGTATAAAGGCGGTTAAGAAACTCTGCGGCATCGCGTCCGCGAATATCAATTTTGCCAAGCGTCGAGGCATCAAGAAGACCGGCAGTGGTGCGCGCTGCCGTGACCTCGCGGTTAACCGCGTCATGGATGGTTTCATCACCTTGCGGGTAATACCAAGCGCGCATCCACTGACCAACATGTTCAAATTTTGCGCCATTTGCACGGTGCCACGCATCCATGCGGGTCAGGCGAACCGGATCAAAAAGATCACCGATATCGCGGCCAGCAATCGCCCCAATATTTGACGGTGTATACGGCATCCGGAATGTGGTTGTTCCAACCTCGGGAATTTCATTGCCAAGCGCATCAGCAAGAATAGCCAATGCGTTGATGTTGGACGTTTTGCCCTGATCGGTTCCCATGCCAGTTGTGGTGTAGCGTTTAAGATGCTCAACCGACTGATACCCTTCGCGCGCGGCAAGCGATACATCGCTGGCGGTCACATCATTCTGGAAATCAACAAAGGCTTTTGGCCCGCGTCCCGCCCCATGCCCGTTTGGAATTTTCCACGCGGCAAGCGGCTTCCAGTTTTGTTTGGCACTGACAACATCAGGTGCTGTAAGGGCGGTGGTTTTATGACCAGCCGCCGCGGCCGCCTTGGTGCCGGCGCGGATTGCCTCTTTCAGGGCGGTGGCAAGATCAAAGCTGGCGTTACAAGCGCCGATGTTAAAGCTGGGCTCATGCGTGGCTGACGGGCGGAAACATAATTTGGCGTCATCCCACTGTAATTTACCACGTGCTTGTGAATGAAGGTGAACCGCAGGTGACAGGCCGCCTGACATGGCAATCAGATCGCAATCGCGATGCAGAATATCGCCAGAAATTGCCGTAACACTGTCGTTAACCGGTGCAATTTCAACCCGCGCAACCCGCCGATTACCGTAGGCGGCAATGATCGCATGGCCTTGCAGAATTTCAATACCAGCGTTCCGCGCGGCAGTGATCAGCGGGCCTTTTGCGTCGTTGCGAAGATCGGTAATCACCACATCAGCGCCAGCATGGCAAAGATCAAGGGCGGTCCGATAAGCATCATCATTATTACAGACCACGATGGCGCGCCGTCCCGGGCAAACACCATAGCGATTGATATAGGTCCGCACGGCACCAGCCAGCATAACGCCCGGAAGATCATTGCCGGCAAATACCAATGGCCGTTCATGCGCGCCTTGCGCAATGATCACCTGCTTCGCCCGCACTTTCCACAGCCGTTGACGCGGCAAATGCGCCGGACGGCTTGGCAGGTGGTCGGTAACCCGTTCATTCAAGGTCAGGTAATTATGGTCCATATAGCCGAAAACCGTGGTGCGGGGCAGCAAGGTCACATTCGGCATTGCGGCCAAATCAGCCAGCATAGTGCTGATCCAGTCTAGCGCGGGAACATCCCCAATTGAAGTATTGGCCTCACCAAGCAGCCAGCCGCCAAATTCGTTTTGCTCATCAGCCAGAATAACCCGGGCGCCGCCCTTGGCGGCCTGCTTTGCAGCCATTAATCCAGCCGCCCCGCCGCCTGCAACCAGAACATCGCAATGCGCGTGGGTTTTTTCATAGCGATCAGGATCGTTATGATCATCTGCCGCTTTGCCAAGACCGGCGGCATGGCGAATGACATGCTCATAGCTCATCCACATAGAGGCAGGCCACATAAAGGTTTTGTAATAGAAACCAGCGGGGAAAAACCGGCCAAGCACCGAATTAATCGCGCCAATATCGAACTTCAATGATGGCATGCGGTTCTGGCTTTCCGCATACAAACCATCAAAAATCTCAATTTGTGTGGCGCGTAAATTCGGCTCTGCATAGGCTCTTTTGCCAAGCCTGATCAGCGCGTTCGGCTCTTCAGAACCGGCTGATAAAATACCGCGGGGGCGATGATATTTAAATGAACGGCCAACAAGGTGAACATCATTAGCAAGCAATGCCGATGCCAGCGTATCACCGGCAAACCCGGTGTAGCTGCGGCCATCAAAGGTGAATTGCACGGGCTTGTTACGATCAATTCTGGCGGTGGCATTTGGACGCGTCATTGGCGTGGCGCTGGATGAGTTTGAACGAAATGCCATTATTTCGACCCTCCAGCTTTGTTGCGTGATGGAAGCGCGGCTTTTTCTGCAGCCGTATCACGGCGCCAGCTCGATTTATACGCCGCCTTTGGGGCAGTCTGTTTTGGCAAGCTGCCCATCGGATAGATTTCGATGATTTCGTGACTAACCGTATCGCGCGCCACATTAAACCAGCGCCGGCATCCGGCACTGTGCCGCCAGCGTTCCAGAAACAGCCCTTTTGGATTATCCCGCATAAACAGATAATCGGCGAAATCCGCGTCAGAAATTTTGTTTTCGGCGAGGGGGCGGGCGATATGCGCCTCGCCGCCACAGGCAAATTCAGCTTCGTCGCGAGGCCCACAAAACGGGCAGGTGATAACTAGCATAATATTTTCCTCAAACCCGGTCTAATGTGCAACGCCAGCGGCGCCATGTTCATCGATCAGCAAGCCTGTACGGAACCGATCTAATGTGTAAGGCGCGGCAATTTTATTTGGCCGGTCATTGGCAATCAGATCGGCAAATACATGACCCGATCCGGGGGTTGCCTTAAACCCGCCAGTGCCCCAGCCACAATCAAAATACAGCCCCTCAACATCGGTTTTGGAAATGATCGGCGAAGCATCAGGGCAGGTATCAACAATGCCGCCCCAATGGCGTAGCATCCGTAGGCGTGACAGTACCGGAAATAGCTCAACCGCTGCTGCCAGCATATGTTCTGGAACCGGGAAAGAGCCACGCTGGGCGTATGAGTTATATTTATCAACGCCTGCACCTAGCACCATCTCGCCCTTGTCAGACTGGCTGATATACATATGCACCGCGTTTGACATAATCACCGTATCGAGGATTGGCTTGATCGGTTCGGACACCAACGCCTGTAACGGGCGGCTGGCAATGGGCAAACGGATGCCGGCCATCGCTGCGACAACGCTGGAATGACCAGCAACAACACAGCCAACCTTTTTGGTTTTGATAAAGCCGCGACTAGTCTCAACGCCGACGATCTTGCGGCCTTGACGGCGCAGTGCGGTGACTTCGCATTTCTGGATGATATCAACGCCCAGATCATCAGCGGCGCGCGCATAACCCCATGCAACGGCATCATGGCGCGCGGTACCGCCGCGGCGCTGAAGGAAGCCGCCCATAACCGGATAGCGGATCGACTGGTCGATGTTAATTGTTGGCACGAATTTTTTAATCTCGACAGGGCCAAGGATTTCTGAGTCAATGCCGTTTAACCGGATCGCATGAACGCGCCGTGACATTTCCCGTAACTCATGCTCGCTGTGCGCAATGGTTAATACCCCGCGCTGACTGAACATGACATTAAAATTCAGATCCTGCGACATGCCTTCCCACAGCTTCATCGAATGCTCGTAAATCGCCGCAGATTCGTCCCAAAGATAGTTCGAGCGAATAATGGTGGTGTTACGGCCAGTGTTACCGCCGCCAATCCAGCCTTTTTCAATCACTGCAATATTGGTCATGCCATGCACCGCAGCAAGATAGTATGCCGTCGCAAGCCCATGGCCGCCGCCGCCAATAATCACCGCATCATATTCAGCCTTAGGTTCGGGGTCGCGCCAGGCACGCTGCCAGTCCTGATGATAATTCATCGCCTTTTTGGCAAGCGCAAAAGCTGAATAGCGCGGGGTGCCGCCCGGCAATCCGCGTTGACCACGATCTGGCTGATTTTGTGCCATGTAACCCACCCTTTGATCTTTGTAAAAGCCGCCACGATGACAGCGTAAACATTGTCGCTAATTTTTGCACTGCCATGCTGCGCATTTCGCAATAAATCCCTAGCCCAGCAACGACATCAGGTATAGCCCAATCGACATGATTGCCTCCGGTTTTAGGCTGCAAGCGTGGTGCTTGTCAATTCGCCGATCATAAGCCGATAAATTGGCTTTAGATCGCGGCCTTAATCATGCCTTTTCAACGCCCGCTGCTTGACCTCAGGGGCTTAGTTGCGGCACTGTTAAATCAAGGGTGCCGGCCGCAACCAATACCGGATCCAGAGCCATTTTCAACATCAAGTCAGGACAGTCATTATGGCGGTTATTAATTCGATTGCAGACCGTGAGCAGGATATGAAGGCGTGGCGACATTTACTCCATCAACATCCTGAAACCAGTTATGAAGAAGTGTGGACATCTAACTTCATTGCTGAAAAGCTGCAGTCATTTGGCATTGAAATCCATCGCGGAATGGGCAAAACCGGCGTCGTTGGGGTGTTGCGTGGCAATGGTGATAGCACGGCTGCCATTGGTCTTCGTGCAGATATGGACGCGCTGCCAATGCAGGAAATGAACGAATTTACCCATGCGTCGAAAACCCCGGGCCGAATGCATGCTTGCGGCCATGATGGGCACAGCACAATGCTTCTTGGTGCGGCGCAATATCTTGCGGAAACACGAAATTTTGATGGCACTGTCTATTTCATCTTTCAGCCAGCCGAAGAAGGTGGCAAGGGCGGCGAGGCGATGATTAAAGACGGGCTGTTTGACCAGTTCGACATGCAAACCGTTTGGGGAATGCATAATTGGCCGGGGATGGATGTTGGTAAAATTGGCGTGCATAGCGGTGCTTGTATGGCGGCGGCGGATATGTTCGAAATCCACATCACCGGATCTGGCGGTCATGCGGCGATCCCTGATCTGGCAATTGACCCGATCCCATGTGGGGCGGCAATTGTGCAATCGCTGCAATCAATCGTCTCACGGCGCGTCGCGGCGTTGGAGCCTGCTGTTGTTTCAGTGACAATTTTTGAGTCTGGCAGTGCGCTGAATGTGATTCCCGGTACCGCGAGGCTTGGCGGTACAGCGCGGTCATTTTCGCCGCATATCCGTAAATTACTAGAAGACTCAATCCGCGAGGTTGCGACATCAACAGCCATGGCCTATGGGTGCGCAATTGAGATTGACTGGCAACCGGGCTATCCACCAACGGTCAATCATGCTGACGAATCATCCCGCGCCGCGGCGGTTGCGGCGCATATTCTGGGAACAGAAAATATTATCACTGATCTGCCGCCATCAATGGGAGCAGAAGATTTTGCCTATATGCTGGCCGAAAAGCCGGGATCCTATATCTGGCTTGGTGCTGGACCAGCTAAAAATGGTGCAATGCTGCATAATGACCGGTATGATTTTAATGATGATGTGCTTGCTACGGGTGCTAGCTATTGGGCGCGGCTGGTCGAGAGCGAGCTGCCCAAATAATCATCGGTTTTATGATTAATTCCGGTTGCATAACGCCCAATAAGTGATTTTGAATTTGCTAGCGGCCGGGGCTGCCATATCACTTTGCGGCGTCTCTTTGCCTCTTTTCAGCGATAGAAAATCTTGACTTATATGCCATTCTAAACTAGAACAAAACATGAACAAAATATGCATATATGAGGCGAGAGGTAGGCGATATGCAGCGGGTGAATCAGCCTATATCAACAGCAGAAACATCTGGGTTAATGCTGTCTAATCATCAGATTAGAAACGAAAAAAATAAATATGATTTGGCGCGCTTGCGCCAAGAAATGGCGTTGGTTGACGGGCATAAGAAAGGTGCACGTTTACCGCTTGGCATCGATTCGCTGGATCAGGCGTTAGCCGGTGGATTAGCGCTTGGCCGGGTGCATCTTTTGTCAGGGGCGATGCAGGCGCATGGGGCGGTTAGCGGCTTTACCATAGCGCTTCTTGCTGTGCTGCAGCATCATGCCCGCCAACAGGCTGAAACAACCAGCCCAGCTGGTGCAGGCGATAATGGCCTGATTGTCTGGTGTCCGGCTAGCCAGCGTGGCGGCAATGGTATGCTGTATGGGCATGGGTTGGCGGCGGCTGGACTGGATCCGGCGTGCCTGCTGATTGTTGATACGCCAAGCCCATCACGGCGGCTGGCGGCGCTTGATGATATTCTGCGCACCGAAGGCGTGGCCGCGGTTGTAATGGAATATGACGGGGTACAGAAATCTGCTGATTACTGGATGCGACTGGCTAGGCGGGCACAGCTTGCAGCCGAGGAAAATGGCGCAACAGCCTTTTTGCTTGGTGCCCCGATTGGCGGGTCTGGGTTTGAAACAGCATGGCAGATCAAACCGGCGGCTGATCTTGATATATGGTCAAATCCTAACGGCTTGCAGCATAATATCTGGGATTTAAGCCTGCAACGTGCGCGGGGTGGCCGGCCCTATATATGCCGGGCGGGCTGGCAGGCGGGTGGTGATCATTTATATGCTGTTGATCATGTCGATATATCAACCAATGCGCCAGTACAGGCCGAATTGGCAATCCATCAATGGCCGGCAAAGGCTGCCGGATCAAGGCAAATTTCGGCAAAGCTGGCGCAGGCATGGCCAGTCGCGACAGATCAAACGCCGCCACAAACGCCACTGCAAACGCCACCGCAAGCGATTGCCCAATAGGCGTGTGATTATGCCAGCGGCCTATCGTCATATTCTCTATATTCGGTTTCCCTATCTGGTGGCATCGCGGTTGCAGCGGGCAAGCCGGCTGGATGTACCACTTTTGCTGATCCGGAAAATCAATGGGGCTGATATTGTGGTGGCAGGCTGTGCCAAGGCGGCGATGCTTGGTCTTAACGCTGGTATGCGGCTTGCCGATGCTCGTGCGTTATGTCCACAAGTCAGAACCGAGATATGTGATCCGGCGGCTGATCATGCCGATCTGCAGCATCTTGCATTATGGGCGCGCCGCTATAGCCCCCTTACCGCTGTTGATCATCAATTTCATGGAATATGGCTTGATGTTGCGGGGGGTGAGCATCTTTTTGGCGGGATGCGGGGGTTGCTCGCCGATTGTGCCAAACGCCTTCATAAAAGCCGTCTTCGTGTGGTCATGGCAGCGGCGCCAACTTGTGGTGCGGCATGGGCGTTGGCGCATTATGGGCGTCCATCGCAGCGCCTGATGACAGCCGTAAAAACGGCGCCGGAAATAACACGATCTAGCTTTAGCCGCGCCCGCTTGCGCCGCCATTTGGCACCATTACCAATCGCCGCATTACGGCTGAATGCCGCGATAACGGATCATATGCAACGGGCAGGTTTAAGGGTTATTGGCGATATTATCGGCCTTGCCCGCGCGCCATTAGCGGCGCGTTTTGGGCCTGATTTACTGCTTCGGCTTGATCAGGCGCTTGGTGATCAGGATGAAAGCTTTACCCCGATCAGCCCGCCCAAGCCGCTTTATATATGCCGTCGATTTGCCGAGCCAATCGGCGCCCCTGATGATGTCAAGGCGATGATCCGTCAGCTGGCAAGGGATGTTGCGGCCTTGCTTGAACAAACCGGAATGGCGACACGTCGTTTGCGGCTTGGCTGGCAACTGGTTGATGGAATGGTGTTTGCCCATGATGTTCACCTCTCGCGGCCAAGCCGTGATGTGCATCTGTTTCACCGGTTGCTGGCGAATGCGAGCGATAAGATCAATCCGGAATTTGGTCTTGAAATGGGGTGGATGGAATCGCTTGATTGCAGCCCGCTTGCCCCGCTTGATACGGCCTTGCCGCGGCTGACGATAGAGCGTCAGAATGATGCCATTTATGCCACACATAACGAGGCTTATGCCAGCCTTGTTGACCGGCTGGTGGCGCGTCTTGGCTATGGCGCGGTGGTGCGTCTTGCACCGCAAAGCTGTTGGCAGCCTGAGGCAGCGCAATCATTTGATTTGCCTGATCCGCACCGAATTTTGTCTGATTGCGGCCAGAAAGCTGGCTGGCTTGGTAATCCGGCATCAAGAACCGCACCGCCGCGACCTATACGCCTGCTTGCCTATCCGCAGCCGGTTGATGTTGTGGCGCTTTTACCCGACCATCCTCCAGCTCAATTCATCTGGCAGCGGCGTGTCCATAAGGTTATTCATGCAACCGGGCCGGAACGGATTGCCCCTGCATGGTGGCAGGCACCTGCTGGTACCCGTACGCGTGATTATTTCCGGTTGCGGGACGATCAGGGGGCTGGGTTTTGGCTATATCGTGAGGGCTTGCCAGAACGCCATGAAACACCAGCCTGGTTTCTGCATGGATTTTTTGCCTGATGATGCCAATACGATCACCAATACGATCATCAGCACAGCCCGAACGGCATGCGGTGCTTGGCTGTTATAGCAATTTTACCTTTTTAAAAGGCGCCTCGCATCCTGATGAAATGGTGGCAAAGGCGGCCACGCTTGGATGGGCGGCGATTGGCATTGCTGATGTGAATTCATTAGCCGGTATTGTGCGTGCGCATGTTGCGGCGCGAGATCATCAGATCAGGCTGATTGTCGGGGCTAGATTGCGGCCTGTCGATGGGCCAGATATTCTGGTGCATCCTTTAGACCGTGCTGGGTATGAAGGATTGTCTATGCTGCTAAGTGAGGCCAATATGCGCGGCAGTAAGGCAGCACCAATTCTATATCTTGCTGATATTGCCCGTCTGCCGGCAAGTACCGCATTGCTGGTCATGCCGCCGCGCCATCCCGATGCGCAGTATCAGGCGCATTTGCAAACCATTCAGCAAATTGCCAAGGGGCATTTATTTGCCGGTTTATGTCTTTATCGTGATGGCGCTGATGAGGCGCGGTGTCAGATGTTAATGGCAGCAGCAGCGGCGTTAAAGCTGCGTGTGGCAGCGGCGGCAGATGCGCTTTATCACAGCCCCGATCGCCGTCCGCTTGCTGACGTGCTGACCTGTATCCGCGAGAAAAAACAGCTTGATAATGCGGGCTATCTTTTATCGCGCAATGCTGAACGTCATTTGATTGATTGTGATGAGGCGGTACGGCGTTGGCGGCAGGTGCCAGAGGCGCTTGATGGGGCAAGGGCGCTGGCTGATTTGTGTCATTTTTCAATGGATGATCTGTCTTATGAATATCCAGACGAGCTACAGCCCGGTGGGCGAACCGCCATGCAGGAACTTGCTTTTCAGACTTGGCGTGGTGCAGAAAAACGTTATCCCGATGCAATCCCTGATCAGGTGAGTGCCTATTTAAAACATGAATTGATATTGATCGAACGATTGAATATCGCGCCTTATTTTCTAACTGTATTCGATATTGTGCGCTTTGCGCGGGGGCGCAGTATTTTATGTCAGGGGCGTGGTTCGGCGGCTAATTCAGCAGTTTGTTACTGTCTTGGTATCACCGCGGTTGATCCGGCGCGATCGCGGCCTTTATTTGAGAGGTTTGTCAGTGAGGCACGTGGCGAGCCACCGGATATTGATGTTGATTTTGAACATGAACGCCGCGAAGAGGTCATTCAATATATCTATGCGAAATATGGCCGTAACCGTGCCGGACTTGCCGCTAGCGTTATCACCTATCGGCGGCGTAGCGCCTTTCGTGAAGTTGCCAAGGTGTTTGGTCTTAGCCGTGATGTGCAAGCGGCTTTGGCCGGCGAAGTATGGGGGCGTGAAAAAACCGGTCTTGATGATAATGCGTTGGTGGCGGCGGGGCTGGATGCACAGGATCGCCGCCTGCGCTTGGTGCTGCAATTAGTCGCTGATATTAGCCGGTTTCCACGACATTTATCGCAGCATGTTGGCGGTTTTGTCATCACCCGGGGGCGGCTTGACCATTTATGCCCGATCAGCCCAGCTGCAATGGCGGGGCGTACGGTCATTGAGTGGGATAAGGATGACCTCGACGCGTTGGGATTGCTAAAGGTGGATGTGCTGGCGCTTGGCATGCTTAGCTGTATTCGACGTTGCTTTGATCTGTTGCGGGTTCATTATAATCGGACAGTGACGCTGGCCTCAGTGCCGCCTGAAGATGCTGTAACCTATGATATGCTATGCCGGGGCCAATCGGTTGGTGTCTTTCAGGTGGAATCGCGGGCACAAATGGCGATGTTGCCGCGGTTACAACCACGATGTTTTCATGACCTTGTGGTGCAGGTGGCGATTGTCCGTCCGGGGCCAATTCAGGGCGATATGGTGCATCCCTATTTGCGGCGGCGCGCCGGTCTGGAAAAGGTTGACTATCCGTCACCAGCCCTGCGCGAGGTGCTAGAGCGCACGCTTGGGGTACCGCTTTTTCAGGAACAGGCAATGCAAATTGCCATTGTTGGCGCAGGATTTTCGGGAAGCGAGGCCGATCAATTGCGCCGCGCCATGGCGAAGTTTAAAAAACAGGGTGATATCGGTCATTTCCGTGAAAAGATGGTCACTGGCATGATCGAGCGTGGCTATGATGAAGATTTCGCTCTGCGCTGTTTTCGCCAGATCGAGGGCTTTGGCACGTATGGATTTCCAGAATCCCATGCGGCGAGTTTTGCTCTTTTGGTGTATGTTTCGGCATGGTTGAAATGCCATTATCCCGATATTTTCATCTGTGCATTACTAAACGCCCAGCCAATGGGATTTTATGCGCCGTCACAACTAATTGCCGAGGCGCGGCGAAGCGGTATTGCAATTCGGCCGGTCGATGTGAATTTTTCCGGCTGGGATCACCGTCTTGAAACCGACCCCGATAATAAAACAGGGCATCATGCCTTGCGACTTGGGCTGCGGCTGGTCAAAGGGCTGCCTCGCGGTGAAGGTGAACGGATTGCGGCTAGTCAGGTGATCGGCAATCATGCCGTTAAAGGGCGGCAAGGTCTGACCTTTTCCAGCCTAGATGATGTGATGCGAAAAGCCGATGTGTCAGCTAAATCATTACAAGCGATTGCAGATGCTGATGGGTTTTCCAGTCTGGATATGGACCGGCGACAGGCATTGTGGGCGGCGCGTGGGCTGGCGCGGCACCGGCTGCATGATATGCCATTATTTGCTCATGCCGGCCGCCAGCACGAACGGCTTGCCGGCGACGAGCCGGTGATCACCTTGCCAAAGACCCCGCTTGGTGAGGCGGTGGCTGAAGATTACCGCAGCCTCGGCCTGTCATTAAAGGCGCATCCGCTTGACCTGTTGGCAAAACCGCTTGGTGTGGCGGGGTGGCAGCTTTGCAGCCATGTGCAACAAGCGCCCGATGGCAAACGGCTTCGCATCGCCGGTCTTGTAACTATGCGTCAACGACCCGGTACGGCCAGTGGCACCGTATTCATAACGCTTGAGGACGGGCAGGGCACAGCCAATGTGATCATCTGGCCCAAATTAACCGAAACTTACCGCGAGGCGTTGTTGCGTGCGCAGATTTTGGGACTGGTTGGCCGCGTACAACGCCAGCAAGCGGTAGTGCATTTTATTGCCGAGTCACTGTTTAATCTGAATGGGTTTTTGCGTCATATTGATGCCAGCACTGGCACGAAGGGGGCGGTGCGGATGAAAAGCCGCGATTTTCATTGATTCTTAATCCTGTAACTGCAATTAACCGCGGCTGGATGAATGAACCGCCAATGATGCGGGCCGCCAGCTATGCAAAGGTGCAACGCTAGCCGCGCGATGTGGCGTTGATTGCAATCACAATGCAAGGCCGACCCGCAGCAAATAGCGCGGCGCATGCTGCACGTGCCTGATCTTCTTCTAAATCATTAAACCGAACTCGCCATAATGGAATGGCACCACGGGTTACGAGGTGCAGATTGGCCGGCGTCATACCAAGCACATCATCCGCCGTTCGCCGCGCCACAATGGCGGCACGATGAGCCGTAACGCGCTGGGTAAAATTGCCGATCTGGACGCTCCAGGTGGTTTTGCTGATGGTATCGGGATTAGTGGCGCTGGCGACATTAAGATCGATAAATTCAGGGTTATCACTAGCGTCTGGCGCTGGTTGGGGATTGCGTCTGGCTTTGCTGATCGGCAGGGATTCGGGCAGTTTAAGGCCGCGATCGGGCGGTGCCACCGGCAGTGTTGGCGGCGGCGCAAGGGCGGCGCGCCGGACCCGAATGGTCTTTGCTCGTTTGAATTGATTATCCAGAATTTGCATCATGTGGCGGTCACGGCTTTTCGAGGTTTTGCCACCGAATACGACGCCAATTAGCCGAACACCATTGCGCTCGACCGTGGCAACAAGGTTGAACCCTGATGCGTTGATGTAACCGGTCTTGATGCCGTCTGTGCCCCGATAGTTTGCCAGTAATCTATTGTGATTGCGATATTTCCGACCCTTCCAATTAAAGCTCTGGGTGCTAAAATATTTATAGAATTGTGGAAAATCACGCCGCATTGCCGCTGCCAGAACGGCCATGTCGCGTGCCGTTGATTTCTGCCGACTGTTTGGCAGGCCGGACGCGTTCATAAATGTGGTGCGGTTCATCCCGAGGGACCGCGCCTTCCGGGTCATGCGCTTGGCAAATTTACGCTCGGTGCCGGACAGTTTTTCGGCAACCGCTGTGGCAACATCATTGGCTGATTTTGTGACCAGCGCATAGATGGCTTGCTCGACGCTGATCGACTGGCCCGGTTTTAAATATAGTTTCGATGGTGATCGGCCAGCGGCTTTTCTCGATATGGGAATGCGGCTCTTCAAGGTTATACGCTCGGCTTCGATATCCTCAAACATCAGATAAAGTGTCATGATTTTGGTCAGCGACGCCGGATAACGCAGATTGTCGGCGTTTCGCGAAAACAGAACTTTGCCACTAGACTCTTCGATAACGATTGACGCGTATTTACTGGCTTTGGCAGGGGATGCAGTCAGGCCAAAATTTGCCAGCATTAATGCGGTTATGGCGATTATCAGCGACGGATTTATGGCTCTGGGTAGCCGCAGATATGACAACAGCACGCGATAGCAACGCATCAACAGTAAAGCCGCGCCCTGAAGCCAGTCTATGGCCGCGAGGGGGGTTTGCGTGATTGGCGGCGGTTTGGCCAGGCTCAATCGTGCCATTAACGCCTGCCCCATAACAAATAAAACATAATACCCCTAACGTTGCTGGGCGAATCATAACGCAATTAGGATTCTATTCAAGAATCTTGCCGAATTTAGGGCGATTAACTGATCTTGCGGCGTAATATCCCAAAATCTGATGATATTTTTCCCGCTCACCCCCTTTTACCACTCGGCCGCAATACCAATATCAGAAGATGAGACGGCATTCCTCGTTATATGCTATGTTAGCAACATATGAACAAATTGATCGAAGGTTTGGTTGAAATTCGATGGAGAATGATGACGATAAGAATGGCAATGGTCAGCTAGTCCTCGACAGCCGTACCAAAACGAAAAAGCCATCAATGTATAAAGTCATTATGCTTAATGATGATTATACGCCGATGGAATTTGTTGTGCATGTCTTGCAAAAGTTTTTCGGCCGTTCATCAGGCGAGGCAACCCAGATTATGTTGAACGTGCATCAGCGTGGTGTCGGGGTTTGCGGTGTTTATAGTTTCGAAATTGCCGAGAGCAAGGCGCAAAAAACCATTGATTATGCGCGGAAGAATGATCATCCGCTGCAGTTGCAACTGGAAAAGGAATAGCTAAGATGTTGTCACGCGAACTCGAGGAAACATTGCGCCGCGCCATGTCAAACGCGGCAACGCGTTCGCATGAATTCGCCACTTTAGAACATCTTTTATTGGCGTTAACCGAAGATAGTGACGCGTTGGAAGTATTGCATGCTTGCAATGTAGATATCGAGAAGCTGGCGGCCAAGCTAGGTGAATTTATCGAGATCGAGCTGGCATCAATCGTCGATCCGAATGGCAATGTCGATGTCCAGCCAACGGCCAGTTTTCAGCGGGTTATCCAGCGGGCGATCATCCACACGCAATCATCGGGGCGGGACGTTGCCACCGGTGCAAATGTGCTTGTGTCGATTTTCTCCGAGCGTGAAAGCCACGCTGTCTGGTTCCTTAAATCCCTGAATATGACCCGCCTTGATGCGGTGTCCTACCTTAGCCATGGTGCCGAAAGCAGCGTGACAAAAAGCACTAGCGATGAGCAGAATGCTGAAACAGGTGGCGGTGATGAAAAAGATCCGCTGAGCCAGTTTGCGGTGAATCTGATCAGTAAGGCGGCGGCCGGCAGAATTGATCCGTTGATCGGCCGTGACCGTGAATTAGATCGAACGATTCAGGTCTTATGTCGGCGCACCAAAAATAACCCGCTTTATGTGGGTGACCCCGGCGTTGGAAAAACCGCAATCGCCGAAGGGCTTGCTTTACGCATTTATGAGGGCAATGTTCCTGAAGTGCTGTCAACGGCGGTGATCTATGCGCTGGATATGGGGCAGCTTCTTGCCGGTACCCGCTATCGTGGTGATTTCGAAGAACGGCTAAAGGCAGTGATGAAAGCCGTGGCCGATGATGTGAATGCCATTCTGTTTATTGACGAGATTCATACGGTGATCGGTGCCGGTGCGACGTCTGGCGGGGCCATGGATGCGTCGAACCTGTTGAAACCCGCGTTACAGGAAGGCACGCTTCGCTGTATCGGATCAACGACCTATAAGGAATATCGTGGTCATTTCGAAAAAGACCGTGCATTGGTGCGCCGGTTTCAGAAAATCGACGTTGCCGAGCCAACGATAGCCGATACGATCAAGATTTTGAACGGATTGAAAAGCCGCTATGAAGATCATCACAAGGTACGCTTTACCGGTGCCGCATTAAAAACTGCGGTTGATCTATCGGCGCGCTATATCAATGACCGAAAATTACCGGATAAGGCCATTGACGTGATTGACGAAGCGGCCGCTGCGCAGAATCTGCTGCCGCCATCTCGCCGCCGTCAAACCATCGGGCAAAAGGAAATTGAGGCGACCGTGGCAACGATGGCGCGGATCCCCTCGAAACATGTTAGCCGTGACGATAAGGCAGTGCTGGCCTCGCTTGAGGGTGATCTAAAGCGCATGGTGTTTGGTCAGGATGATGCGATTATCGCGCTGGCATCGGCGATAAAACTGTCACGGGCTGGTCTGCGCGATGCGGAAAAGCCGGTGGGCAATTACCTGTTTTCGGGGCCAACAGGGGTTGGTAAAACCGAAGTCGCACGCCAACTCGCCGAAGCACTTGGGATCAAACTCATGCGCTTTGATATGTCGGAATATATGGAGCGTCATACCGTATCGCGTCTGATCGGTGCCCCTCCGGGCTATGTCGGTTTTGATCAGGGCGGGCTGTTGACTGATGCGGTTGATCAGACACCGCATGCGGTGCTGTTGCTCGACGAAATTGAAAAGGCACATCCTGACCTGTTTAATATTTTGTTGCAGGTCATGGATCATGGCAAATTAACCGACAATAACGGCAAGGTTGTTGATTTCAGAAATGTGATCCTGATCATGACAACAAATGCCGGCGCGCAGGAATTATCGAAATCGGCCATTGGCTTTAATCGCACGCATAATGAAGGTGCTGATATCGAAGCCATTGAAAAGATGTTCACGCCCGAATTTCGCAACCGGCTGGATGCGATTATTCCGTTCGCGCCGCTTGGCAAGGACGTCATCCGTTTGGTCGTTGATAAATTTATCATGCAGCTGGATGCGCAGCTTGCTGATCGGAATGTTGAGATTGAATTGAGTGCTGCGGCACTGGATTGGCTTGCCGAGCGCGGTTACGACTCAAAATATGGCGCGCGGCCGTTGGCGCGTGTGGTGCAGGAACATATCAAAAAGCCGCTGGCAGATGAGATGCTGTTTGGCGGGCTTGTTGGCGGCGGATTGGTCTTTGTTGATGTCGTCGATGATGGCCTGTCGGTAACGGTTAAGGCACCGCCACAAAAGGCGATTGCCGGTGGCCGCAAACGTGCTGCATTGCCTGCACCTCAGGATAATTAGGGTCTCTTGGTGCTGACTAGCCGGCTTTAAACGGGCTTGTCATCGCTATATGGTTCTTTTCGGCTTCGATGCCGCGTTTTTCTGATGCAAGGAAACGCGACACCGCATCACGAAACCCATCATGTGCGATATGATGCACCGAATGGGTTGTGACGGGCAGATAGCCGCGCTGGACCTTGTGAACGCCTTGGGCACCGGCCTCGACCCGTGATAGGCGGTTGGCGATAGCAAACTCGATTGCCTGATAATAACAGGCCTCGAAATGCAGATTTGGGATTTCAATATCTGCGCCCCAATTTCGTCCATAAAGCGCATCATCCCCAATGAAATTCAGCGCACCGCCGACAATCTCGCCGTTATATTCGGCCATAACCAAAAGCATACGGTCTGCCATGGTGTGACGAAGCTGGGTAAAGACGTCATGCGTCAAATACGCCCCACCCCATTTCCGGTCGATCGTTGACAGGTAAAACCGGTAAAAATCATCGATATGATCTTGGCTGATTGCAGACCCAGTCAACGGCAGCATGGTTACACCGGCCGCGCTAAGCGCGGCGCGTTCTTTTCGAATGTTCTTGCGTTTGCGCGACGATAGACTGGCCAGAAAATCATCAAAATCGACATAGCCCCGATTACGCCAGTGAAACTGAATACTGGTGCGTTGTAACCAACCGGCGGCACCAAGAATATTGGCGTCATCACCGGGCAGAAAATTGATATGTGCAGAGGATAATTGGTATTTCTCCAGCAGGCTTACCAAGCCCTTGGCAAGCGCAATTTTGAGGTCAGCGCGATTGTCTTTTACCAACAAACGGGGGCCGGTTGCCGGTGTAAAGGGGATAGCCGCCAGCAATTTGGGATAATAGGCACCGCCGGCGCGTTCAAACGCATTGGCCCAGCCGTGATCGAAAATATATTCGCCATATGAATGATGCTTGAGATAATTCGGCATTGCGCCGCATAATTGCCCGTCATCATTGCGCAGCAACAGATGCATTGGGTCCCAGCCGCTATCCCCGCCAACTGCGCCGCCATCTTCTAGTGCCAGCAAGAACGCATGACTTACAAACGGGTTACCGCCGCCGCCAAGTGCGTTCCATTCGCCAGCATCAATGGTCGCCATACTGGCACTTATGTGAAGATTTAACGCGCTACCATCCATGTGGCTTTAACAACAGATCTAATCGCAAAGCCACTCCATAGGATGCGGCTGGTTGGGGAAAATGCCAGTTCAAAGAATACCAGTTCAAAAACTGCGTTTAGGCAATTTCAAAAATGCCGTCAATTTCGACGAGACAATTCAGCGGCAGAGCATTGCTGCCAACCGCAAACCGGGCGTGGCGGCCGGCATCGCCAAAGGCGGCAACCATCAAATCAGAGGCCGCATTAACCACAACAGGCTGGCTATGGAAATCATCCGCCGAGGCGACAAACGCGCCAAGCTTGACCACCTGCACAACCCGGTCAAGGTCGCCGTCACAAGCCACCTTTAATTGTGCCAGCAAATTGATTGCACAGATTTTGGCTTGACCTTGCGCATCCTCGACGCTGGCATCGGCGCCAACGGTTCCGGTAACGGTTAGCTTGCCATCAACAAAGGGAACCTGTCCTGAGACAAAAACCAGATTGCCGGAACGGGTAAAGGGCAAGTAATTGGCCGCAGGTGTGGGTGCATCCGGAATACTGACGCCGATCTCTTGTAACCGCTGTTCTACCTTGCTTGTCATAATACGTCCTTTCACATGATGATTGTGCCGCCTGAGCATACCGCTTATCGGGCGGTTCACTGGCGTTTATGTCCTGATTGCGAAGCTGGCATAATCACTGCGGTATGGCAAGCTGGATCGGCGCGCGCATGACAGTTTTCGGCATGATCGTTTTTGGCAAGAAAAAGGCCCCACGGAAATCGTGGGGCCAGGGCTGCAGGTTGCACTGCAGGGAGAGTTTAACTGCAGCCTGTGGTTCCGCCACAGGTGTTGCATTTCAAACAGGTTCCATTGCGGACAAGGGTAAAGTTCTGACACTCGGGACAGGCTTCGCCCTCATAGCCTTGCATCCGGGCTTGCTGCACGAGGTCTGCTGCTTTCTGATTGCCCTTCATCACTTTGGCACCGCTGGCGACCTCGCTCGCAGTATCGCTTGCAAGTCCGATTTCGGTTGCTGTTGTTGCCGGGGCTGGCTGTTTCACCCGCATGGTTTCGGCCTGATCTTCGGGCGCGGCTGCAACAGCTGCACCACGGTCATTCGAATAGACGACGAGCCCCTGCCGCCGGATAAAGCCGTGGCTGGTAACGCGGTTCATCAATTCGGACTGATTATCGCCAGTGCCGGTTGTGGTGACGTCCAGATCATCGACATTCACATGACCAAGGTCGCTGCGGTCGAGATAGGAAATGGCCAGTTCGCGGAATGTGTAATCAAGGATCGACGTCGACATCTTGATCGCATCATTGCCGGTGACGATGCCTTGTGGCTCAAACCGGGTAAAGGTATAGGCCTCGACAAATTCCTCCAGCGGCACCCCGTATTGCAGGCCGATGGAAACCGCGATGGCAAAATTATTCATCAGCGAGCGGAAGGCAGCGCCTTCTTTATGCATATCAATGAATACTTCGCCAATACGTCCATTTTCATATTCACCAGTGCGCAGATAAACCTTATGCCCGCCAACAGTGGCCTTTTGCGTATAGCCTTTACGGCGATGCGGCAGGCGTTCGCGTTCGGCACGGATCACCCGTTCAACGACTTTTTCGATGATTTGCGGCGCCGCTGCGGTCAGTGGCGCATCGACTGTTTCCTCGTCTTCATCGTCAATATCGTCAACCAAACCGGATGACAAAGGCTGGCTGAGTTTTGAGCCATCGCGGTAGAGTGCGTTAGCTTTCAGGCCAAGCCGCCATGATTGCATATAGGCCTCGCCACATTCCTGAACCGTTGCCGAGTTTGGCATATTGATTGTTTTTGAAATGGCACCAGAGATAAATGGCTGTGCAGCGGCCATCATGGTGATGTGGCTTTCGACTGACAAGAAGCGTTTGCCAATACGGCCGCAGACATTTGCGCAATCAAAGATTGGCAGATGCTCATCTTGCAGGTGTGGTGCCCCTTCAAGGGTCATCGCCCCACAAACATGAATATTAGCGGCCTCAACCTCATCTTTGCTAAAGCCCAGATGCTCTAGCAGGTTAAAGCTGAAATCATTGAGCTGCTCGTCGGTCAGGCCGAGTTTGGTCTTGCAGAAATCAGCCCCCAATGTGAATTGATTGAATACAAATTTCACATCAAATGCACTGCCGAGACCGGCCTCAATTTTGGCGATTTCCGCATCGCCAAAGCCTTTATCCTTCAGCGCATTTACTGACACTGACTGGCAGTTTTTCAGGCTGCCGGATCCGACCGCATAAGTGATAATGTCGTCAATCTGGCTTTGCTGATAACCAAGCCGCTGTAACGCCTCGGGAACCACGCGGTTGATGATTTTGAAATAACCACCGCCTGCAAGTTTCTTGAATTTGACGATGGCAAAGTCGGGCTCGATACCGGTGGTATCGCAATCCATCACCAGACCGATGGTGCCGGTTGGGGCAATAACAGTGGATTGGGCGTTGCGATACCCATGTTTCTTGCCAAGATCAATCGCCTTATCCCATGCTGCCTTTGCCGCAGCAGGCAGTGCCTGATCAGGGCAGGACTTGATATCAAGCGGTACTGGCAGGATTTGCAGCCCTTCATAACCACTGGTTTTGCCATGCGCGGCAAGCCGGTGATTATTCATGACCCGCAACATATGCTTGGCGTTCTTTTTATAATTCGGGAACGCGCCAACCTCACTGGCAATCTCGGCCGAGGTCGCATAGGCAATACCGGTCATGATCGCCGAGATTGAGCCACAAATCGCGCGGCCTTCAGGACTGTCATAGGAATGACCTTCGGCCATCAGCAAGCCGCCGATGTTGGCAAAGCCCAGACCAAGTGTACGGTACTCATAAGACAGCTGGGCAATTTCCTTTGATGGGAATTGGGCCATTAGAACTGAGATTTCCAGTGTTAATGTCCAGAACCGCACGCCATGTTCAAATGCCGGAATATCAAAGCTTCCGTCTTTTTTACGGAACTGCATCAGGTTCAATGACGCTAGATTACACGCCGTATCATCGAGGAACATATATTCCGAGCAAGGGTTTGACGCATTGATCCGGCCGCCTTCAGGGCAGGTGTGCCATTCATTGATCGTGGTGTCATATTGCAGGCCTGGATCAGCGCAAGCCCACGCTGCATGGGCAATTTTTTCCCAAAGATCGGCTGCCTTAATACGCTTGGCAACGCCGCCATCACGGCGCTTGATCAATTCCCAATCACCATTATCCAGCACCGCCTGCAAATACTCGTTGCTAACCCGCACTGAGTTGTTCGAATTTTGCCCCGCGACTGTCAGATAGGCTTCTGAATCCCAGTCAGTATCATAAGTCTTAAACTCAATATTAGTGTAGCCCTGTTGTGCAAACTGGATAACACGCTGCACATAATTTTCGGGGATCATTGATTTACGGGCAGCCAAAATCGCTTTTTTCAGCGGCTTGTTTACCTTTGGATCGAACCGTTCATTATCGGTCATGCCCTCGGTAATCTGACAGGCGGCCATCACCGCGCCCATATGTTTTTGTGCCAGCTTTGAGCCTGCAACAAGGGCTGCGACCTTTTGCTCTTCGACAACTTTCCAATCGACATAGGCCTCGATATCCGGATGGTCGACATCGACTGTCACCATTTTCGCGGCGCGGCGGGTTGTGCCGCCTGATTTGATTGCACCAGCAGCACGGTCACCAATGCGCAAAAAGCTCATCAGACCTGACGATTTGCCACCACCGGACAGGCTCTCGCCTTCACCGCGCAGGCGGCTAAAGTTAGAACCAGTGCCCGAGCCATATTTGAATAGGCGCGCTTCACGCACCCACAAATCCATGATGCCCCCTTCATTCACCAGATCATCGCTGACTGACTGGATAAAGCAGGCATGGGGCTGGGGATGCTCATAAGCACCGGTTGAACGGGTTAGCTTGCCAGTTTTGTAATCAACATAAAAATGGCCTTGGCTTGGGCCGTCGATACCGTATGCCCAATGCATTCCAGTGTTAAACCATTGTGGTGAATTCGGTGCGGCCATCTGGGTCGCCAGCATATAGCGCATCTCGTCAAAATAGGTTTGCGCATCTTCTTCGTTGGTGAAATAGCCGCCCTTCCAGCCCCAATATGTCCATGTGCCAGCAAGCCGATCAAACACTTGTTTGGCGGACACTTCGCCCGAATAGCGTTGATCTTCGGGCAATTTGGCTAGCGCTTGCGAATCAGCTTCGCTGCGCCAGAGCCATGATGGCATCGAGGTTTCCTCAACCCGCTTCAAGGCTGCCGGAACACCCGCTTTGCGGAAGTATTTTTGCGCCAGAATATCTGTTGCTACCTGCGAGAACTGAGCCGGAACCTCAATATTCTCGGCCTGAAACACGATTGTGCCATCTGGATTGCGAATCTCACTGGTCGCTGATCTGAATTCGATGTTCGCATAGGCGTCTTGGCCAGATGTCGTAAAACGTCTTTCAAAATGCATCTATCTATTCCTTTGTCGTGTGTTTTGCGTCAACTGACTGGGCTAAAAATTTTGTTTGATTACGTGGCTTTACCGCCGAATTGAGTGGGTGAATCCACAACATATAGCGTTCGCCGAGTAATTAAACTACATTATCTAGCGGGCGATGGACAATAGCCAAAAGAGCGGTTTGGCTAAAAATTGCCATAAAATGAACTCGATTTAAGGGTCAACTCTTCCCAGTTAAGTGTCACTCCTGATAGTAAGTATCTGATGGAGAATTGTTTTTACAGTGGCGTCATTACCAGAAATGAAGGTAGAACAATGTTAAAAAAAAATTACGTCGATCCTAAAAATATGCGCCGCTGATAATTTCGGAATTTCGACTGAGCAAGCGCCGGGTAAGGACGTAAATAATTTCCGGCCTTGGCCGGTTGATGGCTGGACGCACTGGGTTGCTTGCGCCTATAGTGAGGCCGGTAAATTCCTAACCCTGTAAATTATGAAGGGCAGACGTTGGATGGATCTGGTAACTTTGATGACGCTGAAACTGACCGCGCAGCAGGTTGGGACTGATCAGTTTGGCAATCGTTATTATGAAGAGCGCCGGGCCCGTCCGGGCAAGCCGCCGCGCCGTTACGTCCGTTATAACGGCATTGTCGAAGCCTCAAAGGTGCCGGCTGACTGGCACGGGTGGCTGCATCACACAGAGGCATCTCCGCCGCCAGAAGGTGGTTATGGAAAACATGACTGGCAGCAAGAGCATCAGCCAAATGTCACCGGGACAACCCATGCCTATCGCCCGCAAGGCCATATGCTAAAGGGCGGTAAGCGCAAGCCGGCAACGGGTGACTATGAACCTTGGAACCCAGCCTAAGGCACGCGATTATTTTTGGCCCGTTTATTCTTGGCCAGGTTGTTCTTGGCCAGATTGTTCTTGGTAAGGCTCTAGCACAGCCAGCCTATTGATTTTAAATTGAGTAGCGAGGAGACGACAGTCATGCAGCGCAATACTTTGGAAACCGTTATGGGCGCCATCGTTTTGTTGGCGGCAGCTGGATTTGTTGCGCTGGCCTATGAGGCCGCTGACGTGAAAGGCAGTGGTGGCTATGAAATCGCTGCCGAATTTGGCAGCACTGGCGGGCTTTCTATTGGTGATGATGTTCGCATTTCGGGTATCAAAGTCGGGCAGATCACCGCTCAGCATCTTGACCCAATTACCTATGTTGCCAAAATTTCGATGGCGATTGATCCGGCAATAAAAATCCCAAGCGACAGCAGTGCGCGGATCACCGCAGCCTCGCTGCTGGGTGGAAATTATCTTGAGTTAATGCCGGGCGCGTCCACCGAAACCCTGGCTGCTGGCGGGGTTATATATGATACCCGCGATCCGGTTAGCCTCAGTGACCTGCTTGGCAAGGCTGTGTTCTCATCAAATAACCCGGCGAATTAAAATGCCGATGGCAAATTGCCAAATCCAGCTGGCGACGATCGGGCGTTTAAGCGCCAGCGTTTATCAGATTATCTGGCGACTGCTTAAATCATCCCGATTTGTCGCCCCTATTCTTCTCGTGCTTTTTGCTGTTTTGAGCGCAGGGCCAGCCCGTGCGGTTACATGGATTGACGGCAGTAATGCGCGGTTGCAGGCACTTGATAAGATTACTGCACGTATTTCGACGGTTGAAACGCCGGTTGGTGCGGCGCAATTTTTCGGCACCTTAGAGATAACGGTCAATCGCTGTGCGTTCCACCCCCCCGAGGAACCGCCAGAAAATGCGGCATTCATAACGGTTCTTGATCGTGGCTATGATGGCCGCAAGCCTCAGCTGGTTTTTTCGGGTTGGGTTTTTTCATCCAGCCCTGCTGTTTCGGCGTTAGAACATCCGGTTTATGATCTGACGCTGCTGGCCTGTTTCAACAAATAGCATTGGCATGACGGCAAGGCTGGCACCTAAGCAGCATGGCCTTTAAGGCTGGCGAGAAACGGGGTGATCAGCGCGCTGCTTGGTGTTTCAAAATGCAAGTCACCATCGCTGGCAAGCGCGGCGGCAAGGCGGCCTTGGAAATCTACCCGGTCAATTTCGGTCACGCCAAACTGGGTCAGATGGTCGTTGGTAAATTGGGCATCGAGCATCAAGAACCCGCCATTCCATAGCCGCGCCATCAAATGAACAAGGGCAATTTTCGAGGCATCACGCTGGCGTGAAAACATCGACTCGCCAAAAAAAGCTGCGCGCAAGGCAACCCCGTATAGCCCGCCAATCAGGGCGCCGTTCGACCAGACTTCGATAGAATGGGCAAAACCCATCTTGTGAAGGGCGATATAGAGCTGGCGTATATCTTTATTAATCCATGTATCGGTGCGCTGATCACTTGGTGCGGCGCAGGCATCAATCACCGCGGTGAAATCCTGATTGATTGACACCTCAAACGGCGCTTGGCGAACACGGCGTTGCAGGCGGCGCGGAATATGCACACCCCCCCCAAGAGAGCCGTCAATCGGAATTAATGCGCGCCGGTCGGGATCGTAGAATTTAATCTCGACAGTGTCGTGACTATCAGCCATCGGAAACAGGCCCAGCGAATAGGCCTTTATGATGGTTTCAGGCGAATAGATATAGTGATCAGCCATGCAATGCCTCCGCAACGGGGCGCAAGCCTACTGCTCTTGCAAAAAAACTTCTTCAAGCCAGCGGATATTATAGCTTCCATTCTTGATCGCCTCGGCATCTACCAAACGTTTATGCAATGTGAGGGTGGTCGGGATTGGCTCGACAATAAACTCCTGTAAAGCGCGCCGCAGCCGTGCCAGACAATGTTCACGATCATCGCCATGGACGATCAGCTTGGCAATCAGGCTGTCATAATAGGGCGGCACCGAATAGCCGGAATAAAGGCAAGACTCGACCCGAACGCCAGGTCCGCCAGCAGCATGAAAAGCGGTGACTTTGCCGGGCGTTGGCATGAAAGTTTCGGGATGTTCGGCATTAATCCGGCATTCGATAGCATGGCCGGTAAATTTGACATCTTCTTGGCTGAAAGATAGTGGCAAGCCAGCCGCGATACGGATTTGCTCACGCACCAGATCAATCCCGGTGATTTCTTCAGTAATCGGATGCTCAACCTGCAAGCGGGTGTTCATCTCAATGAAGAAAAACTCACCATTTTCATATAGAAATTCCATCGTGCCGACACCGAGATATCCCATCTGGCGGGTGGCTTCAGCGGCGATAGTGCCAATACGCTCGCGCTCTTCGGCGCTTAAGGCTGGTGAGGGGGCTTCTTCAAACAACTTTTGATGCCGGCGCTGCACCGAACATTCGCGCTCGCCAAGATGAACCACATTGCCATGTGAATCGGCAATAACTTGCACCTCGATATGGCGCGGCTGGCCGAGATAACGTTCCAGATAGACTGTGTCATCACCAAAGGCAGCTTTGGCTTCGGCGCGCGCGGCTGAAAAAGCCTCGCCCAGCTGCGCGGCAGTTTCAGCAACTTTCATCCCACGGCCACCGCCGCCTGATGCGGCTTTAACCAAAAGCGGATACCCAACCTCGTCACCGACACGCGCAGCCTCGTCAAGCGTATGGACCGCGCCCGGCGATCCTGGAACCAGCGGCAAACCCGCTGCTGCTGCAGTTATTTTGGCTTCGACCTTGTCGCCCATCGCCCTGATGTGACGTGATTCAGGGCCAATAAACGTCAGGCCATGCGCCGCAACAATTTCGGCAAACTCAGCGTTTTCCGACAGGAATCCAACCCCCGGATGCACGGCATCTGCGCCGGTAATTGCGACCGCTGATAAGATCGAGGGAATGTTCAGATAAGATTCGGCGCTGCTTGGCGGGCCGATACAAACGGACTCATCCGCAAGGCGCACAGGCATCGAGTCTGCGTCGGCAGTCGAATGAACCACCACGCTTGGAATATTCAGCTCTTTACAGGCACGAAGCACCCGCAACGCAACATCACCACGATTGGTTATCAGGATCTTTTTGAACATGGCAATTATTCAACGATCACAAGCACTTCGCCAAATTCAACTGGCTGGGCGTTTTGGACAAAGATTTTGACGACAGTTCCGGCTTTTGGTGCGGTAATTGGGTTCATCACCTTCATTGCTTCGACAATGAACAAGGTCTGACCTGCGGTGACGCTGGCCCCTTCGGTGATAAATGCCGGCGCGTCAGGCTCTGATGCGGTGTAAACAGTACCAACCATCGGTGAGGTAACGGCGCCTGGGTGATCGGCCGGATTGGCTGGCGCATCCGCTGCAATATCGACACTAGCAGGTGCGGCGGCAGACGCTGCTGCAACTGGCGCGGCGGCAACCGGGGCAACAGCGGCAACTGGTGCCGCCGAGGTTATCCGTGATAGCCTGATCGCAACTGCATCGCTTTCATATTCAAGCTCGGCAAGTCCAGCCTTATCCAAAATTTCGGCAAGATCTCTGACAAAAGCGGCGTCATTGTTTGAAGCGGCGGTCTTTGCCGCTGGTTTTTTAGGTGTCGTTGCCATTTTTAATCATGTCTCCGAAGTCAGATTGGAAATGGCGTTAATTGCCATGTAATAGGATGTGGGGCCAAAACCGGCGATTACGCCTTTGGCCACGGCCGTGATCAGCGAATTATGACGAAATGCTTCGCGGGTATGGATATTGGAGAGGTGAACCTCGATCACACCCCCCGGAAATAGCGATAATGCGTCACGCAGTGCGACTGACGTATGTGTCAGACCGGCAGCATTGATGATGATCCAATCCACCTTATCGACGGCGTGATGGATCTTGTCGATTAGCGCGCTTTCTGAATTTGACTGGAACCAGTCGATATTCATTGATTGTTCAGCCGCTAATTGGCGGCATTTAGCTTCGATATCGGCAAGTGTTGCATCGCCATAGATGCCGGGCTCACGCATGCCGAGCATATTCAGATTTGGCCCATTAAGGACAGTGATGTTAATTGCTTTTGCCATTGTGCGGTCAGTTTACCCTTACTTCGCCAGCCACGCAAATAGCCTAGCCTTGCTTGCCACGTTCCTGATCAATCAGTCTCTGTAATTCTTCGCTGCTGATGGCACCCGGAACCACGTTATCACCAATGACGAGTCCGGGTGTGCCATTGATATTCAAAGCAGCCGCGGCGCGTCGTGTGCGTCCAATAATAGCGGTTGTTTCAGGACTGTCCATATCTTGCTGCAACTGATTAAGGTTGATCCCGGCTTTACCTGCCGCCGCCATGATCGCATCGTCGCTGACCTGCCCGCGATAGGTCATCATTTCAGTGTGAAACGGCGCAAATTTTCCTTGTTTCTGGGCGGCAATACCGGCCTTTGCCGCGGTAACGGACGTTTGGCTTAGGATAGGAAATTCCTTGATAACCATCCGCACATCGTCGTTTTTACTTAGCACTTGTTGAACTGAAGCGAACATACGTTTGCAATAGCCGCAATTATAATCGGAAAATTCATAGACAATGATGCTGCCGTCAGGGTTGCCCATTACCGGATCACCGGCATCATCCCGCACCGCCATAATGCCAGCTTGTAGTCTTTTGGCTTCCTCGCGGGCGGCCAGCGCGACCAGCGCATCACGCAGCAATTCGGGATTATCCTTGATGAATTGTTCGATCATTTGCTGCGTCTGGGCGCGCTCTTCGGCATCAAGGCCTGCCCTTACCGGCGTGTGCAAGATTGTGATCATCACCACGGATACGGCGATGGTCGAGGCAAGGAAACGTATCATTCAGATTATCCTTTCACAGCGGGGCCAGAGCTTTGGGCGGGCATTCCCGCCAACGGCAAATCGGTCACGCAACCTTATATCGGATTAATCATGTTAATGCAAAGCCATCAGCGGGTCGCTTTGCCAAAGCGGAACAGGATGTCATTGGCTCGATTACGGATATCGCTTGCCAGATCGTCACGCGCCAAAACGCGTTTTGCCATCCGTACCGCCTGTTGCTCATCGTCAAGCAGGATAGCCTCTTCTGCCAGCGTCAGATCGGCAGCAGCAATATCCCCACTTCGCCCATAGGCAATGGCCAATTGCCGCCGGACAAAAGCCCATTTCGGTTCACCGTCTTTTGCCGCACTAATCGCTTCGATGGCGCGGGGCAGGCGTGACCTATCATTTGTCGCAATGAGCGCGCGCCCAAGACTCACCAGAATTTGCGGGCTTTCAGGCCGTAGGGCCAAGGCTGCCTCATAGGCGTTGGCGGCGGCATTGGCATCCGCCATCGATAACAGGATATCGCCTTGAAACTCATGATAAAACGCATCATCGGGATAGGCGGCAGTCAGCTGATCCATCAGGGTCTTTGCTGCCTGCAAATCGCCGCGCCGATATTGTGCAATGGCGCGGCTGTAGCGTGCGTCAGCGGTATCTTCCTCACCGTCACGGCGCAAAATGGCGAGTGCAGGTTCACTATAGGCGCGAATCTTGGTGATCAGGCGCTGCATCAATTGCTGGGCCTCAGTCGCTAGGGGCGCTGCATAGTGGCCGGCCTGACGGGCGTGATCTTGATAGACGCCAAGGCGCTGGGCTGAGTCTGGGTGGGTCTGATAATATTGACTTTGCCGGTTTTCCGGCAATGCGCGCTGGGCCGCCATGCGGCGCATCATTTGCTCAAGCCCGGCCGAGCTAATGCCCGCGGCCTCAAGATAATCTAGCCCCAACTCATCAGCGACAGCCTCATCAAAACGGAATGATTGCAACATCTGACGTTTGGCCTGATCGGTGCCGCCAACCATCACCCCGACCGCCGCATCATTCGGTGCCCCGCCTGCCGCCAGCGCAATCGCTGCAATCGCCGCCAGCGCGCCAGCGGTGCCTGCATCCCTTAGTGCCGCATCACGGCGCGGCACATGACCAGCCTTTAAATGGCCAAGCTCATGCGCAATGACCCCCAGAATTTCGTCGGCAGATCGTGCGTTCAATAACAGGCCAGAATGGACATAGATCATCTGTTCGCCAGCCACAAACGCGTTGTAGCTGCTGTCGATAACAATCCGGATATCAACGCTATTGGGGGCAAAACCGGCCGCCTTTACCAGCGGTGCAGCAAGCGATTGAAGGCCCGTTTCAAGTTCGGTATCGCGGATTAATCCGGCCTGTGCGATCTGCGTCATGACCGCTAAAAACGCCGATGAAAGGGTCAGCCGGATGAGTGATTGAAGTTTCATGCTGTTAATTTTCCGACAAAATAATGGCCTGTTTAAGACAGCTCTGCTATAGACCTCTGCCTAAAGCGTGCTTTTCGCAGGCTTATTCATCTGCTGCCTTGGCGTAAAGATCCGATCATGGCACGAATTCACCGGAATGAACAATGGCCATAAAAATCAGTCAAGCCCGTGAAATCCCCGCTTTCCTCGCCATGCAGGTTATGAAACGTGCGAACGAGATGCAGGCCGATGGGGTCGATCTTGTCCATCTTGAAATTGGGCAGCCTTCAACCCCGCCACCTGCCGCCGTTTTAAAGGCATTGGAGGCATCATTACCGCAGACATCATCGCATGGCTATTCGGTCGGAATGGGATTGCCTAGCCTGCGTCAACGGATTTCGGTGCATTATCAGGACTGGTATAAAATGCCGGTGGATTGGCAGCGTATTGCGATCACGCCGGGATCATCACTTGGCTTTGCCATTGCCTTTTTATCGGCCTTTGACAAGGGTGACCGTATTGCGATTGCCACACCCGGATATCCTGCTTATCTGAACCTGATGCTGGCGCTCGGGATCACGCCACAATTGCTGCCAGCCCGCGCCGCGCAGAACTGGATGCCTGATTTGGATGCGCTGGTTGAAAGCGGTGATATTCCTGATGGGCTGTTGCTTGCCAGCCCGGCCAATCCAACCGGTGTTGTGATGCGCGATGATGAATTGGAGGCTGTTTTCCGCTGGTGTGAAACGCATGGTGTGCGCCTGATTATGGATGAAATCTATCACGGTCTGAGTTTTGGCGCGCGAACCCAAACTGCGTTGGCCTATAGCAACAGCGCGATTATCATTAATTCATTTTCAAAATATTTCTGTATGACTGGCTGGCGACTAGGCTGGATGGTTTTGCCCGAAGATCTGGTGCCAACGGCCGAAATATTGGCGCAGAATATGTATATATCGGCGGCGACGATCAATCAGCTTGGGGCGATTGCCGCTTTTGACTGTTATGACGAGCTGGATCAGCATATTCTGCGCTATGAAGAAAATCGTGATCTTCTTTATCGGGGATTGCCTGCCGAGTTTCTTGGCAATCACGCGCCATCTAACGGCGCCTTTTATCTTTATGCCGATGTCAGCGCCTTTACCAATGACTCCATTGCCTTTGCCGATCGGATTCTGGCGGAAACCGGCGTTGCCATCACTCCGGGTGTTGATTTCGATGGGGTTGAAGGCCGCACGCATTTAAGGCTGTCTTATGCTGGTGCCACCAAAGATATCAAACGGGCGGTAAAACGGCTAAATGGCTGGCTGGCAATCCAGCATCGCTAGCGGCCAGTAAATAACCGGCCGCCAGCTGAATTTATGCAGTTTCAGGCATTATGCGTTGCTGGCTGTGCCTTTTTAGCTGCGTGACCACCACCCACGACGCGGTGACTTTGGCTCATCGCTGCCGATTTCAACGACATCCATCGGGGCTGAACTGATCGCCTCTCTTGCCGATGCCGCGGTACCAGCCTTTGCAGTATCTGGCGTGTCTTTCGCGGTGGCATTATCAGCCATTTTGTCGGCCGCTTTGCTGGCTGCTTTGACAGGTGCCTTCTTAGCCGCTTTACGGGTTGGCTTTTTGGCGGCTGTTTTAACAGCTGCATCATCATCACCTGCGGTGTCCTCAGCCTTTGGCTTGCGGCCACGGGCTGGCTTTTTTGCCGGCGCTTTTGCCGCTGTTTCGGCGGCAACGGCTTCGCCAATAGGTTCAGCCCCACCACTGGTGTCAGCTGTTTCCATAGCAGCCTTTTGTGCTTTACCAGCTGGTTTTTTCCGGCTGCGCGATGCCTTCTTTGCCGGCGTGCTTGCGGTTACATCAATTGTGGTGGCCGCGCCCGAATTTGACTCAGACGTATTTGACTCGCCCATATTTGGGTTGAGGCTATCGCCACCGGCGGCGATGCCGGCCGTTTCACCATCAACAGCGGCCAGATTGGCAGGCTCAGCCTTGGCGACTTTGCGGCCGCGTCCCCGGCCACGGCCCGTTTTGGACTTTGGTGCCCCATTATCTGCGGTGCCAGTTTCGCTATTGGCATCGGCATGATCGGTCGAGCTGCTCGCATTGGAATTTTTTGCGTCGGCCTCATTGTCATTGGCCTGCTGATCAGATGGTTGGCCATCCTCACCATTGCGCCGCCGCCGCCGCCGTCCGCCGCGCCGTCCGCGCCGCCGACGTTTTGTATTGCCGTCCTCGCTGCCGTTTTCGTCATTATCCGGATGCGACGCGGTGCTTTTTTCGGTTTCGCTGCCAGCGCCCGTATCAGCCCCGGTATCAGCCCCGGTATCAGCCCCGGTATCAGCCCCCGTATCAGCGCCCGTACCAGCCCCAGTATCAGTGCCCGAATTATTGTTTTGCGCTTTGTTATTTTGACGTTGCGGCTGGCGGGATGGCTGTTTAGCCGATGATTTACCCTGCCATCCAACGCGATCAGCTCGGTATTCTGGTGCAATCAGGCTGTCATCTGATAGCAATATAACGGTCAAGCCAAAGCGGGTTTCAATTTCGGCAACCGCGCTGCGTTTATGGTTTAAGATGAACAGCACTACATCACGATGCGCGGTGATATGCAGTTCATCCATCTTGCCTTTTTGGGCTTCTTCTTCGATTGACCGCAGCAATTGCAGGGCAGCTGTATCAATTGATCGCACCCGGCCGGTGCCCTCGCAATGGGGGCAAAGATTGCTGATCGACTCGTTAATACTCAACCGCAGACGCTGACGTGACATCTCCAGCAGGCCAAAATGACTGATCGAGCCGATTTGGATACGGGCGCGGTCATTGCGCATCGCATCTTTCATCCGGCGTTCGACGGCGTGCTGGTTGCGGGTTTCTTCCATATCGATAAAATCGACAACGATCAATCCAGATAGGTCACGAAGACGAAGCTGGCGGCCCAATTCATCGGCCGCTTCAAGATTGGTTTTCAACGCGGTTTCTTCGATGTTCCGCTCGCGGGTCGATTTGCCCGAGTTCACATCAATTGCGACCAAGGCTTCGGTCTGGTTGATCACAAGATAGCCACCCGATTTCAACGTGACTTGCGGGCTGTGAATAGTGTCCATCTGATTTTCAACATTAAAATGTTGGAAAATCGGCTGGGTGCCTTCATATTTCTGCACTTTTTTCAGATGGCTAGGGATCAGCATTTTCATCTGATTGCGGGCGATCTTATAGGCATCCTCACCCTCAACAAGCACTTCATCAACTTCGCTTGTGTAAAGGTCGCGGATTGACCGTTTGATCAGATCGCCTTCTTCATGGATCAGGCAGGGTGCTTGTGATTCCAATGTGCGGTTGCGGATATCATCCCATAATTTTGACAAATAGTTGAAATCACGGGCAATTTCGGTTTTGGTACGTTTTGCACCGGCGGTGCGCACGATCACTGCCATGCCAGATTGAATGTCTAACCCGCCAACAACAGTCTTTAGCCGCTTACGATCTGCCACATTGGTGATTTTCCGGCTGACGCCGCCACCGCGGTTATTGTTCGGCATCAATACGCAATAACGGCCAGCCAGCGACAGATACGTCGTCAGCGCCGCGCCTTTATTGCCGCGCTCTTCTTTGACCACTTGCACAAGCATGATCTGTTTGCGGGAAATTACTTCCTGAATCTTATAGCGTTTTACCTGCCGTTTTGGCCGAATATCATCTTCGTCGGCACCTTCACCGCCAAGCGTTTCTGGCGCACCATCAGCCTTGGCCTCGACGCTGTCATCGTCGTTTTCGGCGCGGTCAGCCTCGATCAGTGCTTCGCGGTCTTCAACCGGAATGCGGTAATAATCTGGATGTATTTCGCTAAACGCCAGAAAACCTTGGCGATTGCCGCCATATTCAACAAAGGCTGCCTGCAGTGACGGTTCAACCCGTGTGACCCGTGCTAGATAGACATTTCCCTTTAGTTGTTTCCGGTTTTCTGTTTCATAATCAAAGTCTTCAATGCGTGTTCCGCTTAGCAGCACCACCCGGGTTTCTTCGGCTTGGCGTGCATCTATTAACAGGCGTTTTGTCATTTATTTGTCTTTCCCCGGCCATCTCTGTCCGGCCGTCATCTTCTGACGGCAGGGAAATCAGGCATGGCAGGCATTGTATATCCGGATCAAATCCGCGCGCACGACCACCCAAAAAGCTGTCGCCGTTTTGGCTGCTTTGGTCATATGGTCGGTTTAGCTGTATCATTTGGAATGATCCGGTGGTTTCAAATGGCGTCGTCGGCGCCTAATCATGCGGCTCGCTGGGGGTCAGTGACGTGGCTCGTCAATTAAAATTTCTTTAAATCACGGCTCGGCAAAGATAGTCGCGGCAGACATTATCAGGCGAATAATTCAGTTTCAGCTTCGGCGGGCAAAGTGTCGTTTCATCCCCTGTTGATCGCGCATTGGCGCAAATCGAGGCAGGTAAACAGCTCCTACTCACCGAACTAATAACTCTTATATACCCGCAAAAGCTTTTTTGCCAACAAAGTAATGCCGTTTTAATAATTAGAATGAATTTGCCTTTGATCACAGCATAGCATGGGCTAGGTTCCAGCAGGGGCGATGCGCGATAGCAAAGAAGGCCGGACATGGTAACAATGGCACCAATAAACACCATTATCGCAAGGGTTGCCGCCCTTGGCCGTTTGGTCGTTTTATCGGTGATGATGTTGCTATGTGCGGCAAGCGGTCAGGCATTTGCCGAAAATTCTGTGACTGGAATGCGGCTCGGCGCAATCAAGATTGATGATCGTGACGGCCTGCGGCTGGTTATCGAGACAAAGTCACCGATCAAAGCGCGGCTGTTATTGCTGCAATCACCCTATCGGCTGGTCATTGATATGCCGGAAACCAGTTGGAACGTCGCGCAATTGGCACCGCGCGGCAATCTGGATGTAACACCGGGCAAAGCCTATCGTTTCGGTAATCCGCAGCCTGATATTGGTCGATTGGTAATCGAGTTAGCAAAACCGGCGGCACCGGTGCGCGCCTTTTCCCTGCCGCCGTTGGGCGGCGGTAATCGGTTTGTCATTGATTTGCTTGATACCGGTAAAACCGCCTTTTTGGTGGCGTCATCCGCATTGGAAAAGAATCCGAATATTGATTTGTCCGAAAGCGCGACTAATCAGAATTTGGCAAGGGATGACGATAATGTTCGCCTAGCAAAACCGCTGTCGATGCCGTTGCCAAAGTCGAAACCGTCTCGGGCCGCGGGGAAAACGGCGCCAGCGCAATTGGCGGCGCCAAAGCCACGCCCGCGGAAATGGGTTGTGTTTATCGATGCCGGACATGGCGGCAAGGATCCGGGCGCAATTGGCAAGGCTGGTACGCAAGAAAAGGCGATCACGCTGGCGGCGGCGCGCGAACTTGCTAGACAATTGACCGCTACCGGCAAGATAACGCCAATTTTGGCGCGGGATGATGACCGTTATTTGCGACTTCGCCAGCGCATCCGTCTAGCCCGCCAGAATCAGGCTGATTTGTTTATCTCGCTCCATGCAGACTCGGCACGCACATCATCGGCACGCGGCATCTCCGTCTTTACCCTGTCAGATAACGCGTCAGACAAGGAAGCAGCGGCATTGGCGCGTCAGGA
Source organism: Alphaproteobacteria bacterium LSUCC0396 (assembly GCA_041228345.1). NCBI lineage: Bacteria > Pseudomonadati > Pseudomonadota > Alphaproteobacteria > Alphaproteobacteria bacterium LSUCC0396. The sequence goes on from CP166131.1 coordinate 2,184,009, forward strand.
AAATAGCGCTGATCTGATTGGCGGCCCGGATTTGTCGGCTGAAGACCCAGATGCGGCTGGTGCGCTTGTTCGGATGTTCCAGCGCGAGTCGATGAACCAATCGGCGCGTTTCGCCGCGGCCATTCTAGCGCAAATTCGGGATCTGCCCGGCGGTGACAAGCGTGGGCATCGCTTTGCCGGTTTTGCTGTTTTAAAAGCACCTGATATGCCGTCGGTTTTGGTCGAGATGGGATTTTTGTCAAACCGGAATGATGAAGCCAATCTTAAAAGAGATTCGTACCGGAAGGATTTATCAAGGCGGCTAACCCGGGCCATCTTGGCCTATCTTGGCGAATATGGGCCTAAAATATGAAATGCGCCTAACCTTAAAGGGCGGTGTGGGCTGTTGTATGAACTTTAATCAAGAATGGTGTAAAAAATTGATAAACAAACCGGCATCAAATTGATAAAATCTCGTCTCTGCCATATCTGCGCCAAATTTCGGCTCTAACATTAAAGCCATGTTAAGATTCGTCTCGATCGTATTATCTCTTGTATTCCTGATGTCCATGCTCGTCGGAGCAGGCATAATTTGGGTATTCTGGACCTATGGGAAAGATTTGCCCGACTATCAGCAGCTGGCCAATTACGAGCCACCTGTTGTGACCCGCGTTCACGCGGGCAATGGGGCTCTTTTAGCCGAATATGCCAGTGAAAAGCGGCTCTTCGTGCCGGTTGAGGCGATCCCGCCACGGCTAGTTCATGCCTTTATTTCGGCTGAGGATAAGGCTTTTTACAGCCATTTCGGCATTGACCTTCGTGCGTTGGCGCGTGCGGTCGTGACCAATATCTTGAATTATGGCAGTGGCCGCCGGCCAGTCGGCGCCTCGACAATTACCCAACAGGTTACCAAAAATTTTCTGCTGACCAATGAGGTTTCGATTGATCGAAAAATCAAAGAAGCAATCCTGTCGCTTCGCATGGAGCGGGCCTTTAGCAAAGACCAGATCTTGTCTTTATATCTGAACGAAATCTATCTTGGTCGGGGCAGTTACGGGGTTGCGGCGGCGGCACTTAGCTATTTCGACAAATCACTTGGACAATTGGATTTGCATGAAATTGCCTATCTTGCTGCCTTGCCAAAAGCGCCAAATAATTACCATCCGGTGCGTAATCTTCGGGCTGCTACAATTCGGCGAAACTGGGTGTTGGATGAAATGCAGCAGAATGGCTATATCACCCAAGACGAAGCTGATAGAACCAAGGCAATGCCGCTGGAAATGAGGGGGCAAAGCGGGTTTGATGCGGCCGAAGCCCCGTATTTTACCGAAGAGGTGCGCCGCCAGCTAATCCGCCAGTTTGGTGAGACATCGCTTTATGATGGCGGTTTATCGGTGCGGACAACACTGGATCCTTTTCTGCAGCAGATTGCCGATAATGCGCTTGAACGAGGGCTTGAGGCGCTTGACCGGCGGCAGGGGTGGCGTGGCCCGCTGGGGGTGATGCAAGCTGGCGCTGATATTGATAAAGTGCTTGCCGATCAGACCTCGAAATTACGCCCTAATCATTACGCCGCGCTGGTTACCAAGGTTGATCGGCGACGTGCGGAAATCTATGTCAATGGGCGGCCGGCCGTCATCCCTTTTGAGCTTGCTTTTTGGGCCTATCCGCCGCGCCGTGATGACGGGGTGCGGCCGCCGCCGCTTCGTGACCTCCGTCGTGCCCTCTCGAAAGGCGATATCGTTATTGTTCAGCCGCCCGGCTTTACGCCGGACCTGATCCGCGACGACTTTCAGCCAGCGCCTGATCATTTTGCACTTGGTCAACGCCCGGATGTGGAGGGTGCGATTGTTGCGCTTGATCCGCATACTGGTCGGCTGTTGGCGATGAGCGGGGGCTATAATTACGCCGAATCAGAATTTAACCGTGCGGTTCAGGCGATGCGCCAACCCGGATCGGCGTTCAAGCCTTTTGTTTATCTGGCGGCGCTGGATGCAGGCTACAGCCCGACCACCCGCATTCTCGATGCGCCATTGGTTGTCGATCAGGGGCCGGACAAGCCAAAATGGAAGCCGGCGAATTACACAAAGCGGTTTTACGGCCCATCGATCATGCGGGTCGGGATAGAAAAATCACGAAACCTGATGACGGCGCGATTGGCCATGACAATCGGTATGGACCGTGTTCAAGATTATGCGAAACGCTTTGGCCTGAACGATAATTTGCCGCCGTTTTTATCAATGTCGCTGGGCGCTGGTGAGACCACTTTGCTGCGGCTGACGGCGGCCTATGGCATGTTGGTGAATGGCGGCAAGAAAATCACCCCAAGCCTGATTGATCGGATTCAAGACCGGAATGGCAAAACCGTTTATCGGCACGATGCGCGGCAATGCACGTCTTGTCTGGCACCAGATGGCTGGTCAAATCAGTCAATTCCAGCATTGCCGGATGCGCGTGAACAGCTTACCGACCCTGCATCGGCGTTCCAGATGGTGTCGATGCTTGAAGGTGTGATTAAACGCGGAACCGGCAGTTCGATCAATGATCTGGAGCTGGCCGTTGCGGGCAAGACTGGCACCACCAACGACAATACAAATGGCTGGTTTATCGGCTTTACCCCGGATCTGGCGATTGGCGTCTTCATCGGCTATGACCTGCCGCGGCCGCTTGGCAAGCGTGAGACCGGCTCAAGTGTGGCGGTACCGGTTTTTGGTGATTTTGTAATGCGCTCGCAAATCGGCAAGCCGGTAATTCCGTTCCGGCGGCCAAATAATATTCAGGTTATTCCGGTTCATGCCGAGAGCGGTGAGCGTGTTCTGCCAAAGGATCAACAGGCCATTCTGGAAATCTTCAAACCCGGGCAAAGGCCGGGCGGGGTTCTGATCGATGTGGCGCCCGGCATGACTGGTGAGGCTAGTTCAACCGGCCAGACAATCCCAACGCAAGAGATATACACAAAAGGTCTGTATTAATCCTTTATCGCTGCGATTTGTGATGCGGCGATAAATGCTGGTGGCGTGCCGGTCATAATTGGGGACTTGCCACAGCCCCCTTCAGCGCGTTAGGAACAAGCGTTATTAATTTCCATTTCTACGCTGGATCGTCACGTCATGCAGGCCGAAACCGCAGCAAAAATCGACATCATCAAAACGGCAATCGATCTGTTACGCAAACACGTCAAATATGATGACGCCAAGGCGCGTCTTACCAGTCTTGAGGCGGTAATCTCGGATGGTGATTTCTGGAACGATCAGGCCAGTGCGCAGGAGACAATGCGCGAGAAAAATCGGCTTGAGCGTCAATTATCGGTGATTGATAGCTTGCAATCTGAGATGGATGACGCCGTTGAATTGCTGGAGCTTGGGGCAGCCGAGGGTGATAACGAAATCGTCATTGACGCCGAGGACACCTTGAGCAAACTGGTGGCCGTTGCCGAAAAACGCCAGCTAGAAAGCCTGCTATCGGGCGAGGCTGATGGTAATGACTGCTTTATCGAGGTTCATGCCGGGGCTGGTGGGACTGAGGCGCAGGATTGGGCGTTAATGCTGATGCGGATGTATAGCCGCTGGAGTGAGGCGCGTGGCTTTAAGCTGCAGATTATCGAAGAGAGTGCCGGTGAAGAGGCTGGCATTAAGTCGGTCACCATGCGAATTGAGGGTGAGAACGCCTATGGCTGGATGAAAACCGAGTCAGGCGTGCATCGTCTGGTGCGAATCTCTCCTTATGATAGTTCGGCGCGCCGTCATACCAGCTTTGCCAGTGTTTGGGTCTATCCCGTTGTCGATGATAATATCGAAATCGAGATTGAAGATAAGGACTTGCGGATTGATACTTACCGCGCATCCGGTGCTGGCGGCCAGCATGTCAATAAAACAGACTCGGCGATCCGGATAACCCATTTGCCAACAAATATTGTTGTGCAATGCCAAAATGATCGCTCGCAGCATCGTAACCGTGCCACCGCATTCACTATGTTAAAGGCGCGTTTATATGAGTTGGAGCTGCAGCGCCGTGAAGATGCGGCAAATGATGCGGCGTCAAGCAAAACTGATATTGGCTGGGGAAATCAGATCCGGTCTTATGTCTTGCATCCTTACCAAATGGTAAAAGACCTTCGCACCAACGTTGAAAAAGGTAATGCACAAGGCGTTCTTGATGGTGATCTGGACGATTTCATCGAAGCCAGCCTTGCGGCACGTGTTGGTAATCAGCGGTAGGCGTCGTGGCGTCTTGATGGTGATGCTACCAGATCATCACGCACCGCAAGGGGGCCATAAAATGCCGCAGAAAACCGCGCCGCATTGCGCGCCGCAATGTTAAAGGGCGGCTTCAGGTCACCATGAAAATAGCGTTTTACCAAATTATGCCATGTGCTGACCGGATCAAGACGATCTAGGCCGCATACATAATCAAACCAGCGTTTCCCAACTGAAACATGGGTTATTTCGTCAGTCATGATGATGTTAAGCGCCGCCGCAGTTTCGGCGTCACCAACTGCTTGCAAACGCTCGATCATGGTCGGGGTGACATCAAGACCGCGCGCCTCAAGCACTAGCGGCGCGATTGCGAGCCGCGCAAGAAGGTCATGTTTGGTTGCATCGGCCGCCTGCCACAACCCATCATGGGCGGCAAGATCGCCATAAGCGGCATCGAGATCGGCCAGCCGGTCGCTGAGCATCAGAAAATGCCGTGCCTCATCATCAGCAACCCCAAGCCAGTCGTGATAGAAATCAAGCGGCAAGGGTGCCGCGGTAAAACGGCTTGCCATATCCAGTGCCAAATCAACGGCATTTAATTCGATATGCGCGATCGCGTGAAGCAGCGCAATCCGGCCGGGTGCCGATTGTGTAATGCGGCGGCGCGGTACCTCGCGCGGTGGGCGTAATAGCGGGCGGACAGGTCGGCCGGGGCGATCTGGTGGCATCTGCCTGCCAAGTGGCAGTGCGTGGGCCGTCCAGGCAGCAACGAGGTCACGGGTTGCCCCAGCCTTTTGCCGCGCATCCTTGATCGTGATGACCTCGGATATCGCGCCGTTTAGCGTTTTACCGGTGGTATCTGGCATGATTACAGCGCTTTCAACCTCTCCAGAACCTCGCCAGCGTGACCGTCAACCTTTACCTTTGGCCATACAGCGGCAACTTTGCCTTCTGCATCAATGATAAAGCTAGCCCGCTGGATGCCCATATAGGTTTTGCCATACATTGATTTTTCAACCCAGACGCCAAATTCTTCACAAAAACACGTTTCATTATCAGCCCCCAAAAGGCAGGTTAGATTGTATTTTGCGCGAAATTTTGCCTGTTTTGCCGCGGTGTCCTTTGAAACGCCGATTACAATTGCATTTTCCGCAGTGAATTCTTGCTGAAACGCGGAAAATTGTTGGGCTTCTTTGGTGCAGCCAGACGTATCAGCGCGTGGAAAGAAAAACACGACCACTTTTTTGCCACCTTGTTCGGCTATCGAAAAACGGTCGGTATCGGTTGGAATTGATAGGGTGGGGGCAAGATCGCCAATCGCAAGCATGAAGTGTCCTAACCATCTCTGTGACGCCAAGGATAAGGCGCGGTTTGTTTGGTGTTTAAAATGTTACAAATGATAGATAATATTTTTATTGAAGATCGCAAGACAGCCCGGTTTTAGCATGATAAACAAGATCAAATTTTAAAGCGTTAAAGGATACGGCGTGTTTGCTGTTCGACATATCACGGTAACGGGCGTTTTCAAGACCTTTATCGTCACTGTTTTGGTGATGGCGACGGTGATTTTTGGTGCTGGTTACCTTTATGTAAATGAGGCAGGAGGATTGCGCCGGCTGCTTGAAAGCGAGCTAACCCATATGGTTGGCAACGGGTCGGTAACTGTTGGTGGTGCGCGGCTTAAACTGTCACTGTCGCGCCAGCCCCTTCACCTCGCAGCTGAAGACATCGTTCTTAAACTCGAGCGCGATCAGATTGATTTGCCAAGCGCTGACATAAGGTTTGGCCTGACAAGCCTGTTTGGTGGTGGGCCAGAAACAGTTTTGCTGCGCGGGATCAAACTTGATCTGGTGAAAAAATCATCGGGCTGGTCAGGGTCACCGGCGATAATCTTCATCGATCAATTAGCGAAAAAGTCAGGTCAAATCAGCCAAAATTTGCCGCAATCAGGCGCCATTGAAAACCGCTTGGGTGGGTTGAAATTGATTGCGATTGAAACTGACCGCCTGTCGCTATCGGATGAGAGTGGTCGCCTGCCAAAATTGATGTTTGCTGATATTCATATTGATGTGACATCGGGCGAAAATGACGAGGTAAGGGGCAGCTTGCGCGCGCGACGGCTTAATACTGAGGGTGATGACGCGGGTAATTTCACCCTGTCATTTGATGGCTGGCCGGGCAGCGAACATCTGGCTTTTGATATGAGCGCATCGCAGCTACAAACGGCTGACATAAGTGGCTATATCGAAAAGTTACCAGCGGCGTTAAGCCAGATTGGTAATCTATCAGGGCATCTTGGCCTTGAGATGAAAGACGGCCAAGTGACCAAGCTGAACGCTGATGTGGCGCTTCAAGATGGTACGTTAGGCATCCCCGGCGTTGGCCGTGATGCAGCGTTTGACACGGCTGAGCTGGTATTTTCCTACATTTTATCAAGCGATAGCTTAACCATCAGCAAGGCGGCGTTAAATTTTGCCGATGAACGGCGATTATCCTTTGATGGCATGGTAAGGCGGTTTCATCAGCCATCAGCTGCGGTAAAAGGGGTCATTGAAGCCAATAATCTACCTTTGGAATCACTTTTTGGTGTCTGGCCGGAAACGGTCGCACCAGATTTAAAACAATCACTGAAACAGCGTTTCAATGCCGGCCAATTCAAAGTAGTCAAGGCCGAGTTTGATGGTGAATACAGATCCCAAACAAGCGCCTTGCAGCTATCTGGTCTGACACTGGAAAGCCAGTTTTCTGGCGTTCGTGCAAATCTTTCCAGAGGCCAATATCAACGCATTGTCTCGACCGTTAGCGGTGCGCTCGGCATGAAAATTGGTGACGGTGGCAGGGTTGAGAATGTCGTTGTTGATCTTGACATGAAAGATGGGTCGATACTGCTTGCCGATTACGGCGGTTCGGTCAGTTTGCCATCGGGCCAGTTAAAATCTGTGCTTCGCGGTAATGTCGTCACCCTTGAAAATTTGGCGTTTGATTTGGCGAATGCTGGAAAATTTGATGTTGGTGGTAAGCTTGAGATTGGCGATGATTGGTCACTTCGCGACTTAGAGCTTTCGCTCAATGTGCCTGATATGGATGCAGTCTTGTTTTCTGCCATTTGGCCGCGCTGGGCAGCGCCAAATACACGTACATGGATCAGCCAGAATATTCCGTCAGGCCGTATTCATCAGGCAAAACTATTGCTTGCCGCCGATCTTGGGGCGCCTGAAGGCGTGCGTAAGGTCTATGATGTCGAGGGCGATCTGAAATTACGCAATGCAGGCCTGATCTGGGCACGCGGTGCCACCCCTTTCTCGAATGTTGACGCCGACCTTTACTGGGATAACGATCGTTTTACCGCGAGTATTTTAAAGGGTCGTATCAACGATGTTGCGGTGCAGCGGGGACGGGTTGTTATTGAACCAGTGCTTGAAAATATTTCGAAAGATGCAGTGATTAGCTTGAATGCCAAAGGTGGAGCCAGCACCGTTATGACGCTGGCTCGTGAAGCGGGTCTTGCCAAATATGGCAGCTTTGATTTCAGTCAAATCCAAGCCGATGGCGAGGCAGAATTTTCCATGGAGGCAGCTGTGCCACTGGGCCGACCCTCAAATCTGGCAAGTCGGATTCAGCTACTTGATGCCACTATCAGCAATGGCTCGATCCAGAATTTGCCAAATCAGATGAATGTTGAGGATGCGGAACTTGTGATAAATATTTCGCCAAACAACAGTCAGGTCAGCGGTACTGCGGTTGTTTATGGCGCGCCAAGCGAATTCAACCTCGCCATCGATCACCAGAAAAATCATGTCAATCTGTTAGGGCAAACGCCGCCATCACCATTCCTTGCTGCAGCGATGGCAAAACTGTTTGACGTTGATATTGGCGGTGCGATTGGCGGTAAAATTGCCTATTCAGGTGATCCATCGATGGGCGAGGCAAAAATCGGGCTGACCGTCGATCTTGGGAATGCCTCAATCAATCTACCGGAACTGGACTGGGCAAAATTGCCGGCCGAGGATGGACGCGCAACGTTTATGATTACGCTGCGTGGTGGTCAAATTGCATCATTGCAAAATCTTGATATGGCAGCTGGCAGCCTGTCGGCGCAAGGGCAGGTAATATTCGGCTCAACTGGTCAGGTGCAGGCAGCGTTGTTTGATCGTGTTGCCTGGCCGGGCAATGATATTCGCGATCTAATCATTGAACGCAACGGACAGGATTTGTGGAAAGTCGGCGCGACGGCAAGACTTGTGAACCTAGTGCCGCTTCGCCGGAACGAGGGGGTCAGCGGGGGCAGGTCGCTGATTTTCGATTTTACCGCTGATCAGATCGTTGTTGATAATGCGATCAGCCTGTCTGGCCAGCTATCTGGTAGGCGGGGCGGTGATGGCGTCGGAACAGCCAATTTTCTGGGCACAATGCTTGCTCATGACAAGCCATTGATTACCCAAGCAAATTTGATCATGCAGTTTGGTGCGGGCGCCGAGCAGATTAAAGGAACCGGTCTTATCGGTGGTGGCGAGGTTGAATTATCGTTTGATGGACAGGTTGACGCCGGGCCTGAGCTGGAGATTTTTTCCGACAATGCGGGCCGGGTGCTGTCTGGATTGGGTGTTACTGATGTGGTTCGCGGCGGCAAGATGCGTCTCAAAAACACATTTAACACTGATGGTTTCAAATCTTACAATACCGAAATTGACCTTGTGAAATTCCGAGTTGTTGAAGCGCCGCGGGCATTACGTGCATTCTCTGTTCTCAGTCTTGCCGGTCTTTATTCGCTTGTTCAAGGGGACGGAACGGCCTTTCGAAAGGGCCAAGCCATTCTTGAAACGCGCGGGCCAGAGGTCAAAATTGTGAAGATGCGCGCGAGTGGTGAGGCAGTCGGGGTCACGATGCTTGGCCGTTATAATCGCGTCAGCAAAAAGGTTGATGTAAGCGGTAACTTGGTGCCGGTAAATCAAATCAGCAAAATTCTGGGTGATTTGCCTATCTTGGGTGGGCTTATCACTGGTGCTGACAAAAGCGGGGTGTTTGTAACTCAATTTAAGGTCACCGGTACATCCGATGATCTGAAAACGTTGGTCGATCCCGTAACGTCAGTGACCCCGGGTGTTTTGCGTGACCTGTTTTCGCCAAACTGGCTAAATCGTGAGGAAGAGCGCCTATTTGGTAATGATAACCCTAGCGCAAATCCGGCGCAGTAGTCGGCGATCAGAATAGGCCTTTTTGCGGATCACGTAATCGTGGCGAAAGACGCTGATTTTAGGACGCTAGGACCAGCAGGGCGTGACGCTTCTTACCGGCGGAAATTTTTGCCCTACCATCATTGAAATCTGCAAGGCTTAGTGCTGCGTCTTCATCGGTGATCGGCTGGTCGTTCACCCGTGCGCCGCCACCTCTGATCAACCGTCTGGCCTCGCCGTTAGATTTGGCAAACCCAACCATGTTTAACGCCGAGATAACGCTGAGGTTGGCGGCATCATCATTGCTGATGGTAACTTGATGCAATCCATCGCCCATGCCTTTGTCGCCAAATGTGGTTTGCGCTGTGGCCTTGGCATTTTCAGCCGCCATGGCGCCGTGGCAAAGCCGCGTTGCTTCATCGGCAAGAATAATTTTTGCCTCATTGATATCCGCACCTTCAAGCGCGCCAAGCCGGCGGACTTCATCCATGGGCAATTCGGTAAACAGGCCAAGGAAGCGCTCAACGTCCGAATCTTCAGTGTTGCGCCAGAATTGCCAGAAATCAAAACTTGACAGCTTGCCGTCATTCAACCAGATCGCGCCATTGGCCGATTTGCCCATCTTGGCACCTGACGATGTGGTGATCAGCGGCGAGGTCAGGCCATAGATTTCCTGCCCGTCGACGCGGCGCGTTAAATCAATGCCGGTGACAATATTGCCCCATTGATCGGATCCGCCCATCTGCAGTTGACAGCCGTAACGACGACGCAGTTCAAGAAAATCATAGGCCTGTAAAATCGCATAATTAAATTCTAGGAACGATAATGGCTGTTCGCGTTCAAGGCGCAGCTTTACCGACTCCATGCCCATCATGCGGTTAATCGAAAAATGCGGCCCATAATCGCGCAGGAACCGGATATAGTGAAGGCTGTCCAGCCAATCGGCATTATCGACCATCAATGCGTCGGAAGGGCCGTCACCAAAGTTTAGGTATTTTTCAAAGACGCTTTTAATACCGTTTTTATTAACCTCGATATCCTGATCAGATAATAGCGGGCGCGCCGTGTCTTTACCTGACGGGTCGCCAACCTTGGTGGTCCCGCCGCCCATAACAACAATAGGTTTATGGCCGCATTGCTGCAGAATACGAAGCATCATTATCTGCACAAGCGAGCCAACATGGAGACTGTCAGCAGTGCAGTCAAAGCCGATATAGGTCGGAATGCTATGTTCGGCTGCCAGCGCGTCAAGCGCCTCAATATCAGTGGCCTGATGAATGTAGCCACGTTCGCTAAATTGCCGGATTAAGCTAGATTTATAGTTCATATTCGATCCAGATTATGAAAATTTCAAGACCAGCGCAGAGTAGACATCGATAGAATAGACACCATTATAAACATTAGGCGCTGATATTTGGTCTTACAATTAGGCCAGCGGATCAAAATCCGGCTCGACCAGCGCCGTGTCAAGATAGGTGCCAACGCGTTCGATCATCTGATCAAGATGGTTGGTGAAAAAATGATTGGCGCCAGGCACAAAATCAATATCAATTTTTACACCCTTTTGGATGGATAGCCGATCGACGAGCTTGTGCACTGCATCTGGCGGTACTTGCTCGTCCTGTTCACCGTGAACGATCAGACCGGATGCCGGGCAGGGTGCCAGAAATGAAAAATCATGAGTTAGGGCTGGCGGCGTTACGGAAATAAAGCCCCTGATTTCCGGGCGGCGCATCATCAGTTGCATACCAATCCACGCACCAAAGGAAAATCCGGCAATCCAGCATTGGCGTGACGCTGGATTTTGCGCCTGCAACCAATCCATTGCGGTGGCGGCATCGGATAATTCGCCTTCGCCATTGTCATATTCGCCCTGCGAACGGCCGACACCCCGAAAATTAAACCGAAATACAGCAAAGCCGCGCGCCTGAAAATGCTTGTACAGCGAATAGGTGACGCGATTGTTCATGGTACCGCCCTTATCGGGCTCTGGATGAAGAATTAGCGCGGTTGGTGCATCTGGCACCTCACTCGGCATATAGCGACATTCCAACCGACCGTCTGGGCCGTTAATGATGACCTCGGGCATATCTTTTTCCATTCAACTTGCACTATCGTAAACACGGCTTATATCTTAATATGTGGGTCGCGCCAAGCGAGGTTTATCATCTAAATGCCTGCCCATGCGTGATTTGTGTATTTGCGAGTGGAGGAAAACTGCTCGCTGCCGACGATCTTGGCGATAAAGTGGATCGCCAAACCAGTTTTCCCGACAAAGCCAATATTGGACTAAAACTTATGTTTGCAAATTTACGCCGTGACCTAGATGCCATTATGGAACGTGATCCAGCTGCCAGTAATCGTCTGGCGGCGGTATTTCTTTATCCAAGTTTCCAAGTCATGCTGGCCTATCGCTTGTCGCATAAACTATGGAAAATGCGGCTCCGGTTTATTGCGCGGCTGATCATGCAGGTTGCGCGGGTGCTGACGGGTATTGAAATTCATCCGGGCGCAAGAATTGGCCCGGGGTTTTTTGTTGACCATGGTATGGGAACCGTTATCGGGGAAACCGCTGAAATTGGCAGTGATGTGACGCTGTATCACGATGTGACACTTGGCGGGGTTATGCCAGCAATCGATTCCGAAAAGCAGCGCGACGCCAAACGGCACCCGACCTTGGGTGATTACGTAATTGTTGGTGCCGGTGCGCAAATCCTAGGGCCGATTACCGTTCAACGCTGTGCGCGGGTTGGTGGTAACTCGGTAGTAACAAAGGATGTGCCAGAGGCGGCAACAGTTGTCGGGGTGCCCGCACGCCAGATGAGTAAGACGTCGGTGAAGACGGATGTTGATGCCGGCTTCATGGCCTATGCGGTGAATTATGGTCTTGATCTTGATCCGCGTGAGCGCACGATCCGCGCCCTTGTTGATGAGGTGCAAAGCCAGCGCGCCCGTTTAGAAGATCTCGAAGCACAATTGGCGCGCGCTGCGACGCCGGCTGCCGCAAAAAAAGCAGCTGTCAAAACCAAACCGAAATCGATCAGCTAGCCATAGGTTGAGAGACGGTCATTTGTGATGCGCAAAACGTCAATCTATCTCGATAATAACGCAACGACGCCGCTTCGCGCCGGTGCGGTTGCGGCGATGAATGAGGCGATGGGGCCGCCGGCAAACCCGTCATCGGTTCACAGCTTTGGCCGCAATGCCAGATTGATTGTTGAAAAAGCCCGCGAGGCGGTGGCGATGCTGGCCGGGTGCCGTTCGGCCGATGTGGTGTTTACCAGTGGCGGTACCGAGGCGAATAATCTTGTTCTCGCGCAGTATGATCATGTGATTACCAGCACCATTGAACATGATTCCGTGCGTCATGCACATGATCATTGTCACCAGATTACGGTTGATCACAACGGGTTGGTTGGTCTTGATGCGCTGGCAGCTGCCATCGCGCATATTGACGATGCCATAAGGCCAAATACACTGATTTCGATCATGGCGGCCAATAACGAAACCGGGGTTATTCAGCCCATCGCCGAGATTGCCGAAATGGCACGCCGTGCCAATATCGCCTTTCATAGCGATATGGTGCAGATGTTTAGCAAGCGCCATATTGAGTTTACCGCGTCTAACATCAGCTATGCAAGTCTTTCGGCGCATAAGATTGGTGGGCCTGCCGGTGTTGGCGCGTTACTGGTGCGCCCGGGAAGCCGGTTATCCAGCCTGCTTCGTGGCGGCGGTCAGGAACAGGGGCGGCGGGCTGGAACCGAAAACCTTGTTGGTATTGCTGGTTTTGGCGGTGCGGCAGACGAGGCGCTTGGCGATATTGGCCATTACCAGAAAATGGCAAAATGGCGTGATGATTTTGAGGCGCGTATGCTTGCTGAACGCGGCGGTATTCAGGTTTTTGGGCGAGGTGCGCCACGGCTTGGTAATACCAGTTCAATAGCCGCAGCAGGTAAATCGGCCGAAACAATGGTGATGGCGTTTGATATTGCCGGCGTTGCAATCAGTGCTGGTGCCGCCTGCTCTTCGGGCAAGGTCAAATCCAGTCATGTGTTGGAGTCGATGGGGGCAGGGCCGCGTGCTGGCGAGGCTATTCGCATATCTGGCGGCTGGGCAACTTGTAAAAACGACTTTGAAACGCTTGCAGATGTGTTTTTGCAACTGTACAAGCAACCCGCATAGTCGGGCTTGGCAGGGTCACAATAGCCACCTTAATAGCTGGCACGAATGCAGAAAATCGATGATGATCGACGAAATAAGGAGTCGTCTAAAATGCCGAATATCATTTTCACCAAGCCAGATGGCTCGGAACATAATGTGACTGTCGATAATGGCGTCACCGTAATGGAAGCGGGACGCGATGCCGGATTGGGCATCGAGGGCACTTGTGGTGGCTGTTTGTCATGTGCGACTTGTCATGTCATTGTTGATGCTGACTGGTTTGCCAAAACCGGTGCGCCCGGCGAAGATGAAATGGATATGCTCGATCTGGCATTTGGTCTTGCCCAAACATCGAGACTTGGTTGTCAGATTGAGATGTCAGATGCGCTTGATGGTTTGCGCGTCACAATTCCTGAGGATATGTAGAACTGATCATGGCGGTTCAGGTGGCAGAAAATAAGACCAAGGACGGCATTGCGGCTGGTCTGAACGCGCTTGGGTTTGCCAAGCCGCCTGCCGAAACTAGGGTCGTTGTCGCCATGTCGGGTGGGGTTGACTCATCCGTAACGGCTGCTTTGCTGCATGAACAGGGCTTTGATGTGATTGGCATTACGTTGCAGCTTTATGATCATGGCGTCGCGGTTCAGGCAAAAGGCGCGTGCTGCGCAGGGGTTGATATCCATGATGCGCGTACAGTTGCGGCACGCCTTGGCATTCCGCATTATGTGCTTGATTATGAAAGCCGCTTCCATGATCAGGTCATGCAGGATTTCGCCGATAGCTATCTTCGCGGTGAAACGCCGATCCCTTGTGTGCGCTGTAACCAGACGGTGAAATTTACCGATTTGCTGAAAACGGCGCGTGATCTTGAGGCTGATTGTCTTGCCACTGGCCATTATGTGCAACGGGTGGATGGCGGTAACGGTCCACGCCTTTTGCGCGGTGCTGATCCGGCCAAGGATCAATCCTACTTTTTGTTTGCCACGACGACTGAACAGCTGGATTACCTGCGGTTTCCGCTTGGCGGGTTTGATAAGGATGAAACCCGCAATTTGGCGCGGAAATTTGGTCTTGCCGTCTCGGAAAAGCCCGATAGTCAGGATATCTGCTTTGTGCCAAATGGGCGTTATGGCGATGTTGTGCGCCGGTTGCGGCCGGGCGCGGTTGATGCGGGTGACATCGTACATATTGATGGCACTGTGCTTGGCCGTCATAACGGGGTGATTGATTACACGATCGGCCAACGCCGCGGCCTAGGTATTGGCGGGCGCGCGGGTGCTGATGAGGCTGAAGGCCCGCTTTATGTTGTGGCGATTAATGCCGAGGCCAATCAGGTCGTCGTCGGCCCGCAAAAGGCGCTTGCTTGCGCTGAGGTGCATCTTGGCGAGGTGAATTGGATCAATGGGGCGCCGGCTGATGATAAGGCGGTGCTGGCGCGGTTGCGAAATACTGCGCCTGCCATGCCAGCGCGGGTATTTTGCAGCGATGACGGCACGGTTGTGGTTCGCCTTGATGATGCGCAATTTGGCATTGCTGCCGGGCAGGCTGCTGCGCTTTATGATGGCGATAATCCAGACCAACTGCTTGGTGGCGGCTGGATCGCAAACGCGCCGCTGATTGCGTGCTTTAATCAGGGCCAGTAATCGATCGGGGCCAGTAGTCGCTGCATCATCAGCCCCCTAAATTATCCTGATTTTTTTGGTGGGCGTGGGTCTCACGCCTAACATTTTTCGCCCTAATGCCGTTTTTATCGGCGTGATGATGAATGACCTTTTGCAAATTCAAAAAGATTTGGGTGCGCCGCCGCGTGAATCCCGCCGGCACCGTGCGTCCGATGATGACATGGAAACAAACGAAGACGGCTATGATCCAAAAGATTGGCTTGCTATGCCGGTGAACCATTGCCGTTATCACAAGGGGTATACGACCAATCACTGGTTAAGTGTGTTTCGAGCGATTAATGCAACCGGCTAGCCTTGCAATTGACGAAACCTCTCTCAAAGTCGATTAGCCCAAAGTAGATTGGTGACCATTCAAAAGCTGGCTCTTAAGATAATTGTCATGCAGTGTGGGCATTAAGAGCTTGGCAGAGCTTTTGCAATCCCATCGCAAAATTCAACGGGGATACAGTTAATCTAAATTATTTGAGGGTAAGCGTTGATGGGGCAGCAGGTCTTGGTTACGAAATTAAAAGAACAGATTGAAGCGGCAAAACGCGATCTTGCGCAAATGCAGCCGGTAATCCTGTCTGTAGATTTTGATGATCAGCAAGCCAAAGACCCTGCCGCTTTGCGCGGTATCGATACAGCTGCAAGTCCAGCTATTGCTGGGCAAGCCCCAATGACAAATGACAATGCTATTTTAAGCGCAGTCCCGCCGCTTGATGGTACCGGTAATGACGGTCAAATTCGGGACAGTGATCAAAGCCGTCTCCGCACAGCCGATGCTGGTTTTCAATTTTTTCATCGTAGCAAGACAGCTGACCCTTCAAGCCAATCAGTGCGTGATGATCTGCCGAATGGGGATATGCGCCAGCGCCTCGATAGGCTGGAGGCCGAAATTGCGCAAAACCGTAAACATATCCATGAATTGATTAAATTACTCTCATCCCTCGATATGTCCGCCTTAGCGGCAAAAAAATTACCATCACAAAAACGGTTTCAGCGTCGCCATAGCTATTGGCTGTTGATTGCAATGCTAGTGTTTGGCTGGTTTATCCTCAGCCCAGCGGGCCATGATTTAGTCACTTATCTCTTTATGATGCAGTAAGTTTATCCACAGCCTTAATCTGCCACTAAGCTACCGCTTATGTTGACAAAAACATTGGATTAACCTAACTTATCCACAGTTATTTTATTGTGTTAAGGTGAAGTTTACCCGATGGCATCCCACCCAAATTTATCAACAGCACCGCGCCAGTTATCGTTGGACCTTGATGATATGCCATCTTCTGAAACCGGAAACGCGGGCGTAAAACGGTCGGTCGTTTTTCCGAAAAACATCCAGATTTATAGCGTGCCAGATTTTCAGCGGCGGGTCTCACAACTGTTTGAACCGCTGAATATCAATATTGAATTCAGGGTGACGCGGCAAAACCGGTTGGAAATGTGCTGGTCATTCCCGCAAGAGGCTGTTCAGTATGATCATCGTGATGCACGCCAGAAAACGGCGCTCTCACCCGAGGAAAACGCAGCTTTTGAAACGTTAGTTTTGTCGTTTGCTGGCGCCAGCCACTAGATATCAAAATGGTGTGATGCCAACCCCGACATGTAATACCGACAGGTAATGTTGGTGATATGAGTTGTTGGCGATATCAGGTGCCGCTAAGCACAAATTTTATAAAATGCAAATCGGTAATGGCTGAGGGGGCGGTTGGGGTCTGCCCATCGACCACAAGCCGCACCTCGCTCAATAAAGCCTTTGCCAGCTTGTTGCGTTTTGCGACGGTATTAACATCATCAAGCGTCTGCTCTGACAGTTTAAAATTGATCGCTGACCGCATTTTTGGATTGAAGGTTTCCAATTGCTTCATAACTTTTTCGCTGGCCAACGTATTCCCATAAGTGGCGATAGCAATTTCAACGGTAAGCAACCCCTTGCCATTTGACAGATTGGCAACAAATGGCAGCGGAAAGCTGTAATAGCTGTAGCGCGCGAAATCAAAGGTACCATCTGGCAGCATTGTCGCATCTTCCGGCACTGCTGGTGCCGCATCATCGCCGTTACCTGCACCGGCTTTATCGGCGTCGGCTTTGGCTTTTGCATTTTTCATGATGGTGTATATGTCATCCGGGCGAGGCTCGGGCGTGGTCAGCGTCATATAGCCGATCATGAACAAGACCAGTACCAACAAGATGCAGCTACCGATCATCAGCGGTAAAAAAAGCCGGTGCTGACTTCCTGATTTTGATTTTGCGATACTGTCTTCAGCCATAAACTCAGTCCAATCTAGCCACTAAAGCTTTGGAGGATTTTGAAAATCCATCCTGCAAGGGTTAGGCTTGATACATCGAAATTCTCAGTTGCAACGAAATAGACAAGACCGATCACAAGCCCGGCCAGCACGGCTGCAACGATCATGATGCTCGGTTTGAAATGGTGGCGGCGCGGGGTGGCGGCATCTGCAATAGGCGTTTTCGCAGCCTGATTTGACGGGTCTTGAAAGCGCGAAACCTCGCGAATTTTTTGCAGCAATATGTGCAGGTCGCGCTGGTTTTCAGCCAATTTTGCCTCGAGCCGGGCAATGCGTTCATCCAAGGCGGCGGCGCTGCTCATCGGCGGTGTTATGCCAGCTGCTGATTGATCGGTGTTTTGCGTGGCGCCAATGCCGGATTGTCCGTGTGTGCCGCGGGCATTCTGGCTGGTTTCAGCGTTATTCGCTTTGATGTTTGGCCCCATATTTGGTTCATGCATTGAGGTGGCAGTGTCGTCGGCCTTTGGCTGGGGCGCCGTTGGCTGGGTGGGCGTGTCTTGTGGCAATGGTGCTTCACGTGATGGCGCTCCAAGGCCGCTGGCAAGGGCGGATTTGGCCGCCTCGATTTGCGCCTTTAAGCTGGGGTTTGCCATCACTCTATTGCCTTCATTTATCAAGAGATTTCATGCCGATGCCGCGCTGAAACGGCGGTTTATCAGCATTGTCTTGCCTATCGTTAAGCATTTTTAATGCCAAGCTGTGTGTTTGGCGGTTAGTAGCTTTTAACCGCGGCATCCCCAAACCGGTATCCAATGATCGCGCAGTGCCTCACTTCACGGAAATTCGCCAACTCCGAATTGATAATTTGTGTCCATGTATCTTGCCCAAGCCGGTCAAGCAGCCGGCTGCCAATTTTCTGCACAATGCGGCGGCACGATCCTGATTGCGCTGGTTTGATACCATTATGTTCCTGTCCGCAAACAGCGTCGCTATTGCCAATAATCTCTGATTTGCTGTTTAGCCAGTGAATCGAGATGCCCTGAACTGTGCGGGTTTGTCGGTTGCTAAGCTGCATTTCCAGCTCATAAGACACAACCGACATACCATTTTCATCGACGCCAAACACCAGATTGATCGTACATGGCTCAATATTGCCATTGATATGGCTATTCGCATGTACCGGGGGCATGCTAATCAACAAAGACAGAAACAAGCCTGCAACGCCAATCCCAAGCGCCATTCGTGTCAGATTATGCCCGATATTGGTCAGTCTTGTTAAAAACATGGCATTACCTCACATTTGCAATTGGCATGGTTTCTGCAAGGGTTGTATCGCAGATTTCGATTGCTTAAATTTAGCAAAAGATAATGTAATGATCCACCGCTGACGATTGTCAGGTCATCGCGGTGATCATCAGGTTTGATAATGAGGATGGGTAAAATGGCAGAAGAAGAGGTCAACGAAGCCGATCTAAGCGGTCGTCTTGCCACGGTTCTTGAAGAAATTCGCGACGTTATGGAAAAGCGCAAACAGCGCATTGAAGAGCTTCGTCAAGAAATTACTGAGATTGAAAATGACAATGATGACCTCGAAAAAACGATTGCTGAATTGTTGGACAGCTTTGGCTAGGACGTCTCGTTGTCGATTACTGCATGGCCTTGAATAGCCATCGCCCCCAAAGCTTCCGTTAGGTCAGGATGTGCCGCAATGAATTTGCGGAGCTTTTCATCCGCAATCGCTTCCGCTGCATCGTTTGACGCAGCCTCGATTTCCATCACGCCGTCGATTATCCATTGAACTTTAACTATCATTCTTGTCTCCTTTGCGCTGAGTCTGCAGAGGTTTGAAGTTATACTTTTCAAAGAGGCGTTGGGATTTTATCTGAAGATCAACAAGGTTTTTAGTGTCAATTTGTGACTCGGAATCGTCACGCGCATCCGTTGTTTCAGGAAGGTTCAAAGCTACCGCGATCGAATACCAGATGTAAGCGTTTTCATAATCGGGTTCGGCCATAATTGTTAAGTGATAGTTGGCCAGTTGTGAAATTGCAGTCAAGTCTTTGTTTTCAATTCGTTTTTGTAATGCGTCTGCAACCCGATTGCGGACCTCGTCGGTGGTTTTTGGGGGCAGTAGATCAACGATATCATTGGCAAGATCTTCTGCATCTTCAATGCCACCAAGCTGGGCCTGCCATGACCAGTAGAGTGCCTCAACATAATTGCGGGGGCGTCCTTTTCCAGCATTGAGTAGGACCGCCAGATTGTACTGAGCATCATAGCGCGGTAAATTCGCTTGAGCCTCAAATAGCGTGATGGCGTGCGCATAATTACCGTTTTTGACCGCCTTTACAGCTTCTTTAAAGGCTCTGTTTTCTAAAAGTGTTTCTGGGTTGGTTGCTACCGCTACTGGGGCAAGCAGCGCACTAGCACTTAAAAAAAGACTCAAGATAGCAATTTTAGTAGTGGTGTGACGGGTCATTATCGCCCCGCCATCATCACCAACTGAAGATAAAGTACACGTACTTTGAATTTTGAGTCTGGCCTTTTTTCATATACAACTATTCGTGGTCTGTCTGAATTCTGGCGCTGAAATTCAATCGTCATATTTGTTGGCAAGAAGACACCATGTGCCTCTAATGTGCCAGATGGATCCTGATCAAAAGCGCTTTGAAATTCTGAATCAATCCAGGTGCGGGCAAGTGCCTTGCCCAAAATGTCAGGTAAAAATTCACGAACTTCTTCCCGGTCTGTGAAATGCCTCTCACCGTCATAAAGCGAAAATATCTTTTTATCTGCTCTCGAAGAGCGTACCGCAGGCAATTTTTTTGCAACTGGAACCAGTGATGTATTTTGTGCTTTTGACATTTTTTGCCTTTGCCTTCCACATTCATAATATGCGGCATTAGCAACGGCCAAACAAGCCGAAATTTAAGAAGTTAGTTTTGAACGGCTTGGCGAAGCACTCACACTTACAATAATTTACAAGTAACATTGACAGTTCAGTCTTTGGCACAAAATTTGCTGCCAGTGGGTAGTTTAACAAAGTTAGGTTTGATGCCCATGATTTCGGTAATTCGTAATGGTATGGATGTTGCGATCCAGAATCTGAACATAACTTCAAACAACATCGCAAATGCGCGGACGACTGGCTATAAAAGGCGGGACGCAAATTTCACAGATGTGTACAGCACTGCAATTTCGACTTCGACAGGTGATAGGCTTGGTATCGGTGCAAAATCGGCAGATATTCGAATGAGTCAGATGCAGGGTGTTTTGCAAAAAACAAATGGCGTTCTTGATCTTGCGATAGAAGGTGAGGGGCTGTTTGCGCTGCGTGATGAGTCAAATCCAGAGGCAAACCTTTTTACCCGCGATGGTTCTTTTCAGATGACCAAGGATGGCCTTTTGGTTAACCGCGATGGTTATAGTCTATTGTCTGCAAATAACACACCAATTACCATTCCAACCGAGGCAACAGGCATTGTTACGGCGAATGGATTTCAATCTTTTGGCGGCAGGAGGCAGCTAAGCTCTCTAGCGATCCGGCAAGACGGAAATATTGAGGCATCATATGGTGGCTCAAACATCGCATTGATCGCCAAGGTTGGCCTTGCATCATTTGCAGACCCTAACCGCCTCAAACCAGCGGGCGCCAATCTGTTCCGAAGCAGCCGCGAGTCCGGGGCTGGCGATATTGGTGAAGCGAAAACAGATGGCAGAGGGAAAATACACTCTGGCGCACTGGAAATGGCAAACACTAACATCACGGAAGAACTTTCGAATATGATCCGGGCTCAGCAAGCCTTCTCAGGTTCTTCGCGGTTGCTTCAATCAGAAGCTGAAATGGTGAAGCGGTTTATCTAATTTTTTTGTTATTTCAGCTTGAGCGTCCAAGTCAGGTTCGTAATAGAGGCGTCGATTGAACCGTCGATCACTAAACAACCTTCGTGGTCTATTACAAGCATCTTATCTAGCTCAATTTTTGCTGTAACATGCCGGTCTGCAGTTTGGATCAGATGCTTAATAAGCCCATCGAAATGATTTTTTGGAAGGCCAACATCCACTTCAATCACCGTCCGATCCAGAGGAATATGTAATTTACCAGACATACCAGCCTTGGTTTTGCTCGGTTTGATGTTCATAGCACACGAGCCGCGGGCAATCGTGATTAGGGAAAAGTTAATGCATAGGTTTTCGGCATTTGTTCCTGATTGAATCTGGAAATTTGCACTGCGAACCCGCATTTCAATATGATTGATTTTCTCAAAATTATTTATGTTC
Organism: Alphaproteobacteria bacterium LSUCC0396; assembly: GCA_041228345.1. NCBI lineage: Bacteria > Pseudomonadati > Pseudomonadota > Alphaproteobacteria > Alphaproteobacteria bacterium LSUCC0396. Next base: position 2,205,713 of record CP166131.1, read on the forward strand.
ATCATCGCTTTTAAGATTGAAGCTTTTTCAGGGACTCACGAAGATTGGCGATGGCTGACTTTTTGATTTGCGACACACGGCCACTGGAGACTTCAAGAACTTCAGCGATTTCCATCACATTAAGTTCCTCAACGTAATAGAGCTGGATCACAAGCGCTTCATTACCTGATAGCTGTTGCAATGAAATTTTCAAGAGCTCTTTTAGGTCTTTGTCATTCAGCATGTCTTCTGGTGACTGGTCATCAGAGGTAAACCAAGTTGAGTATTGATCGTAAGCATTATCAAGAGAGTCGAGTGTATTTGCCTGAAAAGCCCGCTCCCATTCTCTGTATTCATTCAGGCTTATCTGCATTTCAGCACTAATCTCTTCTGCTGTTGGTTGCCTAAACAACTTGCCTTGAAGCTTGGTAACGGACTTGTTATACCGTTTTTTCATTTTTATTGTTGTTCGGCAAAGGTTGGATGCCTTTCGAAGATGGTCGATGATATCGCCTTTAATTCTTATCGAAGCATATGTGGCAAAGGTTGCTCCCTCTTTTTTTGTATATTGTTGTGCCGCATTGACTAGAGCTGCATATCCAATTTGGATAACATCTTCAATTTCAACGGCGTGGCTGGCTCTGCCGTGAATGTGCCAGGCAATTTTTTTTACCAGGTTGCTATGTGATTTGATTACGTCTTCGATATCTATTTTCTGATCAGCGTAATGGTCACGTTTCGTTGAACTCATTTTCCACCTACATTGTCAAAAAATTTAAGTTTATCTGTTTTCGGAATAGGCGTTTTTATTAAAAGCTTAGAGACTTCGCGAAAAGCTGTGGAAGCTGTAGAATTTGGCTGGCCAATTCCTACCGGCGTTCGCGTCGCTACAGCATGTTTTATGTTTTTCGAATAAGGTATCATGCCAGAGTAATGCAAATTTACGTCCAAAAATCGCATCGCGATTTCGCGAAATTTTTCGAAGCTTCTTTTGGCCATAGCTTTGCTGTCAGCCATATTCACGATGACGGCGAAATTTTTAACACCAGTCTCTAAATTTGCAGCTTTGATAAGGGCATAAGCATCAAGAAAGCTTGTTGGCTCTTCGATCAGGACAACTGCTACGATATCTGACGCGCTGGCAAAAAATAGGGTGCTGTCTGCCGCTCCGGCGGGACAGTCTACAATCAAATAGTCAATATTTCTGTCCAAATTCGAGATACCAGACAAAATTTGGTGTCGCCGCTGGTTATCTAAATTCAGAAGTTCAATAAGGCCGGATCCACCTGAAAGAATGCTCACTCCATCTTTGAAATTGGTGATGCTGTCTTCCATTGAGCATTTTTTATCAAGAAAGTCTGCAACTGATTTTGACGGTTTTGTGCCAAGCAAAACATGGGTATTTGCAAGACCAAAATCGGCATCGAATAAAAGAATATCCTTGCCGGTTTGCCCAAGCGCGACGGCAAGGCTCACAGCTGTATTGGTTTTTCCAACCCCACCTTTGCCACTTGTTATTGCAATTGAAAGCGTCATTTTTATACTGCTAATCCTTTGCTGGAGGACCGAGGTTCGAATTTATAATCAAAGTTTTCCGAGAGATATTGCATTAGCACACCCTCCGTTGCAAACAATGGGGCATCGACAATCGAACGTGAAGCAGAAAATAACCCAATTTTTGCATTAACAGTCGCGAAAGATGAGAATTCAGCGGCGCTCAGATCGCATTCATCAAGTTTTGTTAGGGCCACCATCGGCGCTAGGCTCTTTGTCTCATCTATTGTTTTTTCTATCATATTTGCACTTGTGCTGGCGGGAACTGTTAGAATGATGCCGATATTCTGTTTGCCAACGCCGGTAATAATTTCAGCCAACTTTTTGCTTGCCTGAATAACTGGCAGGTCAATATCGACAACCATCACTTCCGTGCTTTTGATCTGGTTGAAATCGGCAGCAGATGTATCAAGCCCAATTGTAAAGGCCTGGCTGTTAAGAAGTCTGCAAAAATTTTGCAGTTGACCGTTTGGGCGGTGCCCACCAGTAGCCATCTCTGCGGTTATAATATCTTTTTGCTGATAGGTCTCTTTTAGATAGGCAGTTAATTTACCAGCCATCGTTGTGCGACCGGTGCCCGATTTTCCCAAGATAAAAATAAATTTCTTCGCTAATAAGGAGACAGCATCATGATGAGTAAGATGGGCGGATAAGTCAGATAGGAACCTGTTACAGCCGTTATGAAAATTCTCTCCAAGATAAGAAGTTTTAAAATCATCAAGTACCTTTGGTGAGAAGCCAGCCTTTTGAAGCGTAACGCGGCTATTTGATGACAAATCCTGATTTATACCATCAAGGTTGGTGATAAAAAGTCCGTCGAGCATCCCCTGAAGTTGGACCAATTGCTTTTGCAAATTTTGTATTTCCTTGGCGTTTGGCAGAGTTGTTGCTGTCTCGATTTTCTCGGCATTTTTGTTGCGCGTACTGAGCATCTTGTCCGACAGGATTCGAGAGAACTCATTTTTATCATGCGGCTGAGGTTGACTGGGTAGTGCGCCTGAAGCGGCCTCCATAACAACCTTTCCGTTGATTTTGGATGTCGACAAAATGACGGCGTCAGGCCCAAGTTTATTTATAATCTCGTCCATGGCTGCTGCCGTATCCATTGCTTGAACTGTTAATTTTGACATCAGTTACAATCCTTTTTAAATGCGGTTGCCGAACCTTATTGATCTTGAACTTCTAGTTTTGGGTCAGCGTCATTGCTAATCGTTGCAATCACATTGATTTTTCGGTTGTCCGGTAATTCGGTGAAACCAAAGACAAATAAATCATCAATATGCTGTCTTAGTAATATCGATAATTGCCGTCTAATTTGAGGGGCAACTATCAGGACTGATTGACGACCGTCCGCCAAAGATTTTTCACTGGCTTGCGAAATGGATTTTATTAACCTTTGCGCAAGATTTGCATCTAGCAAAAGGTTCCCATCCCCACTCTGACTTGACATTGAGATGAGCATGTGCTCAAGGTCTGAGCTGAGTGTGATAACGGGCAAGGCTTGATTTAAAGGGGCAATTTGTTGGATTAACAAGCCTGCTAAATTTGGACGCATGGCTTCTGCAACTTCCACAACACTCATACTTTTGCCAGACATATTTGCCAGCGTTTCAAGAATTTTACGGAGGTCGCTTATCGGTACACGCTCTCTCAAAAGTTCACATAAAATTCCAGTGAGCGTGTGAAGCGGTATTAATTTGGGGACTACAGACTCAACAAGACTTGGTGAAGTCTGGGATAAATTATCTAGTAGTTTCTGGACATCGTCCTGCCCAATTAATTCGGCAGCAAATTTATACATGATCTGGGATAAATGCGTGGCAAGAACGGACTCAGGCTCAACAACCACATAACCATTACCCTCAGCCTCAGACTCCTTATGACGCTCAATCCATACAGCGTCCATGTTAAAGCTTGGGTCTTTAACATCAATTCCCGATATTTTAATCTTGGTGTTGTCACCAGGAATTGCCATTTTGCGATTTGGGTAAATTACATCCTCGCCAACAATCGTTTGTCCCACGCGGATACGATATTCATTCGCGCTCAACGACATATCATCACGCACCCGGACTGCTGGCATCACGAAGCCGAGTGCTTTTGAGACCTGTTTTCTGACACTGGTTATGCGGTTGACCAAAGGCCCACCAGTATCCTCATCGACCATTTCGATTAGACCATAGCCCAGTTGGACTGATAACGTAGAATTATCAGTGATATCGGTCAGGTCAATTTGATCTGGTTTTTTCTCTGGTTTCTCATCCTCAATTAAGCTGCTCTCATCTGCTTCTATCTGGCTGATCTTTTCTCTTTTCCGCATGATATAGCCGGCTACTGCAGCGATCGCGGCTGCAAATAGGAATAGCGTATTGGGCATACCGGGAACCAAGCCCATCAAAAGCAAAACAGCAGAAACAGGCATCCATGCGCGAGACAGCGAGATTTGGTTGCCTATGTGTGAAGCCATATTCTCAGTCGATGATACACGTGTAACAATTATGGCTGTGGCAATCGCCAACATCAGCGAAGGTATTTGGGCAACGAGGCCATCACCGACTGACAACAGAATATAGGTTTCCGCCGCCTGACCAATTCCAAGGTCATGCTGTGTTACACCAATTGTCAAACCACCTATAATGTTGATTGCGAGAATCAAGATGCCAGCAATTGCATCACCTTTCACAAATTTTGATGCGCCATCCATCGCCCCATAAAAATCGGCTTCGCGGGAAATTTCTGCACGTCTCTCCTTTGCTTCTTCGTTTGTGAGCACTCCAGCATTGAGATCGGCGTCAATCGCCATTTGTTTGCCGGGCATGGCATCAAGCGTAAAGCGCGCCGAAACTTCTGATACGCGCCCAGCACCTTTGGTGATTACCACTAAATTGATTATAACAAGGATAACAAATACGAAAATACCAACGGCATAATTACCGGCGATTACAAATTGGCCAAATGCATTGATCACTTGTCCAGCGGCTTCAGGACCTTCTTGGCCGTTACCAAGAATAATCCTCGTAGAGGCCACATTCAGGCCAAGCCGGAGCACGGTTGCGATGAGAAGCAAGCTTGGAAAACTTGAAAAATCCAATGGTCGGTATGCGTGGAGCGCCACCATCAGCACAAGAATAGACAAAAGAATATTGGATACAAAAAACGTATCGAGCAGGAACGTCGGTAATGGCAACACCATCATTGCAACTAAAGCAAGAATACCCGTTGAGAGTATGAGCGCCGAGATCGTCGAACTCATTCCTGACATTCCAAATTTTTGCAGTGTCATAATCATGACAGTCTTTTCACACCGTTGTTGCAATTGGGTAGGCATTGGACGGTGTCTTGCCCATGGCTAACCCGATTAATCTAAAAAAATCAAAAAAAAACAATTTATTATCTTTCTAAATATGAAATTTCGTCGCTGTTACAGAACCTCAATGTCTGATTTAGAGGCAATTTCCATGCCAGTTTTGAGATTGAGTGCTTCAACTCTGGTCAAAATCGGTCTGGTTTGCTGTTTTCTGGCAAATGTAGAAGTAAGCAAGAATTTTGAAACCAGATAAACGGAGAGGGCGCTTTGATTTCTTTTTAAGGCTTAATTGGCATGGAAGATGCATAGATGATGCCAACCAACTGAAGGACTTGCGTGCATCTCAGGAGCTTTTTATGAGTAAAGTATCTTTGACCATCGTGACTTTGACCACAGGTATGGCATTTTTGACTGGCTGCCAGCACCTAACCAAACAGCCTGTTGTCGACAAGATGGCTACTGTCGAAGCATCTCAAACTCAAACGCTGGTCAATATCAAAGATGTGTTGGACTCAAACTCCGAAACCATCCCAACGCTCACCGCTGTTGGGTATGCAGTGACATCAACGCAACCGGGCCGCAATGAAGCTCAAAAGCGATTGATGGCAATTCGTTCCGCGCGAATGGCGGCGATGCGTGATCTGGCCGAGCAAATTCATGGTTTGAAGGTTGACTCAAGTACGACGGTGATTGATCTGATTGTTCAAAATGACACGTTCCGGGGTGTGGTTAATGGTACAATCAGGGGTGCGCGTACGGTCAGAATTAATCCAACTGGCACTGATACGTATGAGGTTGTTCTCGAAATTGACCGGGAAACGATCGCCTATCTTCTAAAGACAGCGCGGGTAGCGGCTTGAACCGATGATTAAAAGAAGCTCGTTTCTGACATTTTTGTGTTTATTTTTTCTTTGTACGCAGATTGCCGAAGCCAGTAAGAAAGATATTGAAATTGTTACAGCAACGGGACGCGCAGCAATTATTTCTGAGGAGCATATTGACGATACCAGAGCGCGTGCCCTGGAAGATGCTCTTTACAGTGCAGCTCTGTTAGGCGGAGCTGAGATCGATGGTTTCAGCTCGGTTCAGGCCGGAACGCAGTTGGATGATCATTTTGTGGTGAGGCCATCCAGTAAGATTGTCGATTATGACGTTGTTGACGAGCAAATTGATGATCTGCATTACACTGTCACAATTGAAGCAGCAGTTGGTGAACTGAAAAAAGTTGATTGCCAAAACCGTCTGCTTAACAATGTTACTATGTTTGCCCCGATGTTTCGGGTGGATGAGACAATCCCAGCCTGGCTCTCACAACAGCCAGCCGGCTTAATTAAAGATTTGTATGAACAGCTAAAAAGAAAATCTAATTTTGAATTGGTGAATAGAAGTGATTTGCGGCTGGATCCAAAAGAGCTGACCCGTGACCAAAACTTCAGCTATAAGGCATTAACATCTGGTGCAATCAGGGTTGCCGATGGTGACTTTGCCGTTTCAACAACAATCACTTTGAAAAGGGTTGCGAAAAATACAAGTTTTCAGCAGGAGCATTTTGCTGAGGTCACAATTGAAAGTACCATTTTTGTCGATAGTGATTATCGCCTCACTCAAATGATTAATCATCAGCTGCAGGTCCCCATTCGTAAAATCTTACCTACGCGATTTATGAGTGATTTAGCATCACCTAATCAAGCAAAAATTCGGCAAGAACTATCACGCATTATGTCTGAGCATGCAGCTGAATTATCATCCGCTATTGTGTGCACACCCCTTTCTGCAACGATGGTTTCCAAAGAAGATGGAATGCACATTCCAATCGGTTCTCGCCAGGGACTTCAGGAAAATCGGCTTGCTTTTGTGTCAAATAAAGCGGTGCCGTGGACCGTTTTAAGGGTTGTCAAAACCAATACCAATAGTGCAGTTCTCAAGCCATTGAACCGGCAGCGCTCACCTGCCCAATTAAGTGGGCAAAGAGTTTTGTTTTTGGAGTTTAACTGATGCGTATGTTTGTTATGATGTTTTTAGCGTCAATACTTAGCATTCACGCGGCGCAAGCCGTCGAGCCAATCGTTGTACTTAGCTATGGTGACATAAGGGGGAACAGTTCAACGCAGGATGAATACGGCGCGCATCCGATGCGGATGGATCCTGATGCTTTTCAAACACATCAAGTCGTTGAGGCGGAGACCTTGGGCCATATTATGGCTCAATATTATGCTGGAAGCGGATTGAATATGAAATTTGTCGAGCTTGCAATATTACAAGTTAACCCCAAGGCCTTCGTCCGCGGCAACCCAAATTTTCTATTCGCTGGAAAAACGCTTCACCTTCCATCTGTCAACCAGATTAAAGCTTTGGTTACAAAAGAAAAATCTACAACACGAAGCTCATCGCAAAATGGGAATCAAAATGAGATTTTCTTCTTTGGTGGTTAGAAAAACCTTTATATCTGCAGTTTTAGTTGTTGCTGTTTGTGGAACGTGGCCTCCTGCTTTGGCTAGTGAGATGATAAGTGGTGCCGATATAAAGCGTAAAATACAGTCATTTCTGGCGGCAAGAAATTACGTTGGTACCCCAGCAATTTCAGAAACAAGATTATTTCCAAGTTGCGCCTCTGATATCAAGGTCGCGCCGATGTTTGATAGTCTGAAGACATTAGAGCTGTCTTGCGCTGAACCGGGAGGATTTAAGATTGCGATCCGAACAAATGCCACCAGTGTTCGCAAAAGCTTGGAGGCAAGAGCAACTGGATATGCTGTTGAACATGACGGTGGTTCTTTGCCAGAAAAAGACAAAATTGCCAAGGGGCATATGCTTTTGGTTGTTTCGCGAAGCGTTCAAAAAGGCGAAATACTGACCGAAGATGATGTTCGCCTAAAACAAGCTGGTACACAAAAGTTCTTGGGTTATTTTACCAAAACCAGCGATGTTATAGGCAGAAAATTGAAAAAGGCCTTGAGCGTTAATCAGGTTCTACTGAGCCGCCATCTCGAAATTGACTGGGATATTCGAAAAGGGCAAAAGATAATTATGCAATCAAACACCGGACCTGTTACTGTGCTAACCTCTGGTATTGCTATAAATAACGCTCAGATCGGCGAGCTTATGAAGGTGGAAAACCAGCAGAGCGGCAAAATTGTTGAGGGTGTTGTTGTTTCCAGAAAAAAAATTAGAATTTTGACTAAATAATTTAAATGTCCTGTCGTAGAAGTAGTATCGGAGGTCTAACAAGATGGTAGAAATCGTAAAAAATGCTGCAACCCGGTTAGAAATGCGGGCGGCCGTCAATAACGGTTCTCGCGCATTGAAGCCTGCACAAAATAGTGGGTCTGTTGAGAATGTTGGTGACAGCGTCAAGCTCAACTCTTTAGATAGTCAGTCTGCTGTAAAAGAAATGGCATCAGCTGCACCTATCGACAAAGCAAATGTGAACCGGATCAAAGAAGCGATCAAGCGTGGAGAATATCCCATCGATCTTGACCGTGTCTCAGATGCTTTGATGGAGGCTTACAAAGAAATGAAAACCTAAGGGAGGCGGGGAAATTGACCCCAAATACCGAAGTTGTGGAACTGTTGCGGCGTGTCGAGGACTTAATCGATGCGCTAGAAGTGCGTGGCATCACCTCATCAAAATTCTATGATTTGTGCTCCGAAATAGATGCATGTTTAAAATCTTTGCCGGCTGAGAAAACCCTGCAAGCTATGGATAGCGATGATACGAAAAGCCGTTTATCGTCTCTGATCAATCGACTGAAAAAGCTAGAAATCTTTGCGGGCGCTCAAGCCGGCATTACCACTAACCTCACAGACTACATTGCGAATACTGGCAAATAAGCCGCCGAGCATTCCGGTATAGCTTGGCAATTTAATGTTTGGCTCATAGAATGCGGTAGAACTTTTAATGGTACAATCCGCATGGCGAGTAAATGTCATATCTAATTCTATTATCTGAGAACCCCGCGTTCATTGTGATCATAACTATATTTGCGCTTCTCATTTTGTTTTTGGGATTTGTCGGGCTAAACTTGTTAATCAAACTTAATCGGTTGGAATCACTTACGAAAAATATCCGCAATGATAGCTCTGATACGGCTGAAGGGCTAATAAATTTTAGTCTCCGCTGGGATGAATGGACCAAAAACTTTGAAAAATTTGTGGCGAGAAACGCCCAAAACACTGCGCTTATCGAACAAATACGCTCTGAGCAAGAGGTGTTAACCAAGTCTCTTGGGAATGATAACAAACTTTCTAAAGCGATTGAGCTTGCTCGATCTGGCGCAACTGCAGATGAAATAACATATCAGGCTGGTATCGGCGCTGATGAGGCTGCTGCTGTGGTAAAATTTCACGGCCCAAAACAAGTCGATTAACTCTCATTGAGCTACATCTTGAAAACAGATTTTTTGCAGACTGTGCTCTGATATTTTGCGCCGAATGTTGCGGTTACGGCGCCAGTTTTGCGGTTGATTTTTATCCGCATATTGGCTGATTCCAACTTAGTTGTTTCGGCGGTAATCTCTGTAATGTATGCCTCTTTCTCACCACTCGAGCTTATGATTTTTGCGTGGCTCCCCGTTTCTGCCTTATTTAGGACGATGGCTTTGATGTTGAAGAGGCTTCCAGAACATTCATATTTCTCGTGCCTAAACCGTTCGGGGAAACAGGACCATAAAGAAGCAGATAGCAGCAAAAGGACTGTTGTCTGCACCAGAATAGCCGAGTTTATCTTTTTATACATAATTTGGCTTTTCTATGCCTGCGCAGGTAACATCAGATTTTTGTTTCGTCAGAGTTTGTGTCGGGGGCGTCAGCATTTTTTTCAATAGTTTCTGCTTCCGTTGACGCGCTAGCCTGATTTTCATTTTGCTCATCAGTGTCAGCGCCACCTTCTACCTCGGACCCTTCAATCGGGTTGCCTTCTTCGTCAACAATAATTGCTTTGCCTGACGATATTAATCTGGCTGAATCTTCGGCTTTTGCGTTGATGACAGTTCCTTTGAAAAAGCGGACGCCATTCACCTCACCTGGTTCGATCATGCGAAGAGAACACCAGTCATCGGAGTTGGACTCTTCTGTATGTCGTTCCTCGTCGATTTCAAAATCGACCTCTGCTGTGCTTTCATCAGGTGGCGCAAGTGTAAGGTCAGGTGGGCTTTCCATCGCATCATCACTGATAAAAGCTTTTAGGCTTATAACCTTTTGCCTTAAAATATAGACACGCGCTGCCAGTAAGCCGAGCCGTTTCAATTCGTCGGTCTCAACATCAAGGGCGCTTTGGATAAATTTATTCATCTCCTCAATCGGTTGATAAGAAAATTTTTCTATCAAAGCGTTGCGAACTTTGATCGTTTCTGGTGCCAATTTAGTTGCTGCTGACAAGTTAGTCGGCGCGCCGATTATTGCATCGTTCATTTTTTAGCCTCTTTTCCACTTTGGCATCCTATTTGCAAATTCCACACCAAGTTTACCCAATTGTGGACGGAAACCTCTAGTTACTTTGGACCAGCCTGTTACATGAATAAGATTGCTTCACATCTAGATTTCCATGCTCAGGCGCTGATGCTGCGATCCCGCCGTAATGAAATATTAGCATCTAACATTGCGAATGCGGCAACCCCTAATTTTAAAGCGCGTGACTTGAGCTTCGACGATCTTATGAAAAAGCACGCATCTGGCAGTGGACCTTTGAAAATAACGCACAACCAACACCTTGACTCAGCAATTAGCGTTGGGAGCAAACGTATTTTGTTCCGTGACCCAATAAACCCTTCAATGGATGGTAACACGGTTGAGCTAGCTGTTGAACAAATGGAATTTTCTGAGAATGTGACCCGTTATCAAACAACACTGACCTTTTTAAATAACCGTATTGCTGGGTTAATGAGCGCAATTAGGGGTGAATGATGTCAGAGATTAAAAACATTTTTGATATTTCTGGCCGTGCAATGGCTTCCCAGTTGGTTCGGTTAAATACGGTTGCAAGTAATCTTGCAAATGCTGGAACGATCTCAGGATCAAAAGAAGAGGCATACCGTTCACTAAAGCCTGTTTTTGCGACACAGTTTTCAAACGCAATTGAGAAAAACGGCGTATCGACAGTTGACGTTGTGGGTATTGAGGCCATTACGCGCGATCCAGAACGTGTTTTTATGCCAAATCATCCGTCAGCTGATGGAGATGGTTACGTCTACCGAGCTGCGGTGGACGAAAATGAAGAAATGATCGAGATGGTAGAAGCAAGTCGTCAATACCAAAATAATGTTGAAGTGATTTCTACTCTACGTGGCCTGATGATGCGAACCATCAACATGGGTAAGTAAAGGTTAGTTGGGAGACTAAACAATGAGTTCCATTGATAATAATAATAGTTCATTGAATTCAATTCTTGATAAACTGGGTATCAACCAGTCAAAGGAAGCGAAAAAGTCGTCCGATACCCTTGGTCAGGATGATTTTTTGAGGCTGATGACAACGCAGTTGCAAAACCAGGACCCTTTCAAGCCCACTGACAATACTGAGATGATTGCACAGATGGCGCAATTTTCGATGGTTACGGGGCAAACAGAAATGAACGAAAGCATCAAGGCTATTTCTGGCCAATTGTCAGAATTCCGGATTGCAACCGCCGCTAATATGCTGGGTCATTCGGTTTTGGTCTCGGGTAATAAAGCTTACCCTGATCCAGAAGGTACAGTTTCAGGGGCAATCGATGTCCCCGCTGTGTCAACAAATACAAGTATCTTGTACAAATCGATAAATGGTGAAATTTTGCACACGGAAGAATTGGGTCCCCAGCAAGCTGGCTTGCTAGGCTTCCGGTGGGAAAACATCCCACAGAATGTCCTTGAAGAGAATGAATACATTACTGTGGAAGCTTTTGCTGATACGGGAGCTGGACTGCGGTCTGTTGGTTCATCGGTGTTCAGCGAAGTCTTGGCCGCGTCGGCGGGAAGTTCAAGCGAAGGCGTGGTCTATGACGTTCGAGGATATGGCGACGTCAAGGCTAATGATGTCAAACGCTTCAAGAACTAACTCAGTTGAAATAACAAAATAAATTTTATGATGCGACCTGCATTAGGAGTCTAGCTAAATGTCTTTTTATACCGCACTGACTGGTTTGAATGGTTCAAGCGCAGATATCTCTGCAACATCAAACAACATCGCGAACGTTGGAACGACTGGCTTTAAGCGTAGCCGCGCTGAATTTGGTGATATTTTTGCCACTTCACCGTTGCAAAATGCTTCATCTTCGATTGGTTCAGGCGCAATTTTGAAAGGTATTAAGCAGCAATTTACGCAGGGTAACATCTCGTCGTCATTGAATGCGCTCGATCTCGCGATTTCGGGGCAAGGTTTTTTTACCTTGAAGCCGTCTTTGACCTCAGCACAAAAAGTTTACACGCGTAATGGATCTTTGAATGTTGATAATGACCGTTATGTTGTTGATTCAGCTGGACAGTATCTTTTAGTTTACCCAGTGAACGATGACGGCTCGGTCACGGCAAAGGACTTGGATAGTGCACTTCCATTGCAGTTACCTGTAACATCGGGTGATCCCCAAGCAACAAGTAATATTTCTTTGGGTGTGAACGTGCCGGCGGCAGCTGATGTTGTGCCGGATAGGCCCGCATTTGCAGACGGCTATACTTTTAACCCGGCGGATCCAAATACGTTTACCAACTCAACATCAATTACAATCTTTGATGATTTGGGTAACCCAACCATTGCGACGATGTATTTTATTAAGACGCAGTCGGCCTCTGCAGAAGACCCAACAAACAAATATGATACAAGGTTGGTTATCAACGATACGGTGATTGATCCCGACCTCGTACCCTCAGTAGATGATGCGGGTAATCAGATTTTTATCGATAGATTTGGTATGCAAACCACAAAAATCCCAGATGACAACTACTTCATCGAAGGTAAAGGGTCGGCTCTTTATAAAAGGGATGCCCTGCAGACATTGGTGGATTCTCAACCAGCAAAATTGACGGGTGAGGCTACAGAATTTGACTTTGGCGAAGAGGGTGACAGACTGGTAAAAATTGTCACTGATCCTATTCAGTTCAACTCAACTAGAGAGAGCGGTGACGCTGATAGTCGCGTTTATTGGGGTAAAAACTTTCTTACAGTCAACGTAGACAACGGTGACCAGCCAGTAAATATTGACCTTCGTCCTGGCGAGTATAATGCTACGCAACTGGCGGCTGAGGTCGAACGCGCAATTAATGCTGCTTATGGTGATGATAGCAAAATCCAAATCGTTCAAAATGTTGACGATACACTCAGTATTAACTTGTTCAAGCTCAACGCAGATGGATCATCAACCGGTTTAACAACCGCCATTTCAGTTGATTTGCTAAGTGCTAGCTATGTGTCAGACGTTGAGGGCATCGTTTTGACAGGCGCATCTCCGGATTTTACCCGAGATCAGTTTCTAGCTCACTCACAAGCACGACTAAACACAGCACTAAATAATTACGCATCAACCACTGCCGGTGCAAGTGCGCTAGGGGTTACTAACCAAATGTTTGGGCGCGCTGTTGGCACAAAAATGGATGCTGTGCTTAAGTCGACGCAAATTGTTAACCTTAAACACGCGGTGTCAACTGCTGCCACCCCAGCCGCAGGAAATACAACTCTCACTGACAAATTCATGGTCTATTCGTATCAGGGAAAAACGCCAAGTTTGAGTGTATACGAAAATAAAACTCAGGTGAATGCTGGCACAGCCAATCCTGCATATACCGTAAAGTTTGATGCAACGCAGAACACCATGACGATTAATTTTGGTGCCACCACACCTCCAATTACGAATAATGGAAAAATTAGAATTGCTGGGAATTTTTTGGCAGCTGATGCAACTGCAGCTTCGCACATCAATGGTAGAGAATTTACCGTTACTAATGTGGATACGACGACAGACGCAGCCAATAAAACGGTCACGATTAACACCACTGGACTGTCTTTCCCTGATGATGGATTTACTCTCACCGAAGCAAATATTTACGTCATGAGTAACCAGTCAGAAAAAGTAGAAGCTTTTTTTGAGGGTGCTTCAAATGTTTATGAAGGTGCAAAGGTTAACTTTAGCAGCCAAAAAATTGTAATTCGTGAAATTGGTGATGCTAACAAGCATGCATATAGAAACACCGATATTACTGCATTAGGCGGTCTCTATGCTAATGGCATCATTCAGGTTGACAGCGGCCAATTCAATATTACGCAGGCAGTTGGCGCTCAAACACTGGGCTCTCTTGACGTTCTTGGGCTTCAAACAGCTGGCATTACAGATGCTAATGCTTCTGCAGCTACCAGCGGTTTAACAACAACCACGGACTGGGTTGATGAAAAGGCTCCTGCAATCAAAATAAACTATAATGAGAACACGCAAAAACTTGAGTTCACAGTTGATCGAACGGTCTTAGGTACTGGAACTGAGAGTAACTTTAATTCATTCTCAATTTTTGGCTCAACAAATGCTGACTCAACAAATAATTTAGGTGTTCCAACCCAGGATGATGCATCTACGGTTCTTATTCGCGGTGGTGAGGTTTTGAGAACTGAACCATTCGTTGCAGATGGTGAAGAGATACAACTTAATGATAAGCGTTATGGTGTTTCGGTTAACTATAACAGTGACACCTCTAGTTTCACTTTTGCCAGCGGATCTACTGGTGAGCTCATTGAGGCTAATGGTGCTCTGGGTGTTACTACTCAACAAAAAGCATCCTCAATTGAAGTTGGTCGCTATTCTCTCTCAACCACTGATGGTTCTGTAATCGATACGACGGCGCATTTCAGTGGTGACAATCACCTGATGTCAGTTGGCACATCTAAAAATGACGTAATTTTATCTGCAGGGCGGGGCCTTGCATCATCGCCAGCGATCTCTATTGGTGACGCTGCAAACGAAGATTTAACTAGTGTATTCAGGTTAAGTAATGCCGGCGGTGAAAATACGTTCAACGTCTCTGTAAACGGCATTAGTGGTGTTATTGAAATTCCAACAGGTTTTTATGTTGGCACCACATTGGCCGAAGCACTAGAAAATCGAATTAATCAAATTCAAGACCCTGTTACGGGTGATACTGTAGGCGGTGTTAAAGTTAAATATGACTCTACATCAAACAACTTCACCTTTACAACAGGAACAACCGGTAACACTTCTACGATTAAGGTAAAAGGTGCGGCAAGGTTTGGCCTTGATGATGTGGCCTTGGGTGTGGGTTCAGTGCCACAAATTTACAACCTTGTCCAAGCAACCAATTCTGATGGTGTTGCACTTTATGTTGACGCATCAGGCAATGTTGTGACTACGCCGCCCGCTAATTTGGTTGAAGGTTATTACCCCCTTTACATCGATGAGGGTGAACTGACATTTGATAATGGCGGTCGAATTGTGAGCCCTAAAAACCTTGTTCATTATGAGCGTCAGGAAGAAGGATTTTCAATCGCTCTTGACATTGACTTTGGTCAATCTACTCAGTTTGCTCAGCCCTTTTCGGTACTGAATGTGGAGCAGGATGGTTTTACATCTGGTCGACTTGATGGTCTTGAGATTGATGCATCTGGAACAATTCGTGCAAACTATACAAATGGCCAGAACAACCCACTTGGAAAAATTGTTCTAGCGAACTTCAATAACCAAAACGGTTTGAAGCAGATTGGTAACGCGACTTATGTTGAAACCGCTGTGTCTGGTGAAGCACAGGTTGGTGAGGCTGGTTCTGAGGGATACGGTAACATTTTGTCAGGTTCGTTGGAGCGTTCAAATGTTGATATCACTGAAGAGCTTGTGAATTTGATCACAGCGCAACGAAACTTTCAGGCATCAGCTAAAGCTATTGAAACAACCACTACTCTGACACAGACAATCATTAATATTCGTATGTAAATTCTGGCCACAGCGCTGATATCAAACTGCCAAGGATCTCATTTTAATGGATAAATTGATACATACGGCATTAAATTCACTAAATTCAGCGCGCATCAGGCAGAATGTGAGTTCTCAGAACCTATCAAATGCGCAAGTCCCCGGTTTTCGAGGAGATGAAATTGGTGGCAGATTTGGGTCAATTTTTCTTGAATCGGATTCAACATTAAGCACTCGTGTCTTCACAAAAAGAAGTGAAGCCGGTTTGTTTTCCGATCAGCAAGGCGAATTACGACAAACAGGACAGCCAAGCGATGTGGCAATTGTTGGCGATGGCTATTTCCTTATCGAAGGGAAAAGTGGTGAACTTGCTATGAGTAGGAGAGGTGACCTAACAATTGCACTCGATAAAACCCTTCGAAATGGCGCCGACGAGGTCGTTTTGGACACCAGCCTGACGCCCATAATTATGCCGCCGTTTAAGAAACTCTCTATTAGTGAAAGTGGGCAAATTTATATTCAACCCGTCGGTGCTCCCGACGGCACTAGAGTTTTGGTCAATCAAATTGCCTTGACTTCTGGTCAAGATATTGAGTTGGGGAAAGACACAGACGGCGCTATAAGACCGAAAGGTGACTTTGTGAGGGAGCAATTTAACCCTGATCAGAACGTGCGGCTGAAACAGGGCTACCTTGAAACTAGTAACGTGAGTGTTTTTGACGAGTTGATTAACAATGTCGAAATCCAAAAGCAGTATCAGTTAAATGTCAAACTTATATCACTTGCAAAGGAGTTGGACGAAGCTGGATCTGCCCTCATGAGGCTGCCAAACAACTAAATGATGTTGGCATGATTATTGCTGATTGTAAGTTCCATCCGTGTAACCTGGAGCTGCAAATCATATGTCTACTTTCGCAATGCATGTCGCCAAAACTGGCCTCAATTCACAACAAATTAAAATGCAAGTTATCGCAAATAATCTTGCAAACGTGAATACTACTGGGTTCAAAGCGGACAGAACAAATTTTGAGTCATTACTTTACCAGGTTCTGCGTGGTGCTGGCGAAAATACATCTGAAAATACCAGCCTTGCATCTGGTCTATCGGTAGGAACTGGAACCAGGCTTTTAAACACCAGTAAAATTCACTCACAAGGTAGCTTGATTAACACTGGCAATTCGCTTGACTTGTCAGTGGAGGGTGATGGATTTTTCCAAGTTCTTCTGCCTGATGGAAAGATTGGCTATACGCGCAACGGGGCATTTATGCGAAACGCCGAGGGAACGGTCGTTACCGCAAGTGGTTACCCGCTTCAGCCAGAAATTCAAATTCCAGCCGATGCTGCAACTATTACAGTTGCCTCTGATGGCATAGTTACGGTTCAAGTTCCTGGTGATGTAGATGCCCAGGAAGTGGGTCAAATAACTTTGGCAGATTTCTCTAACCGTCAAGGATTGCAGCCAAATGGCGAGAGTATGCTAATTGAGACGCCAGCTAGTGGAGCTCCAATTATTGCTAATCCATTTGCAGAGGGTATGGGCCGTCTGGTTCAAGGCTCTTTGGAGAGTTCAAATGTGAATGTTGTCCAAGAGCTTGTTGATATGATTGAAACACAGCGTGCCTATGAGGTGAGCTCAAAAACGATCACATCAGTTGATGAGATGATGCGCTTTATTGCCCAGAACATCTAATTTTACCAGTACGAGCAGGTGCATTATCAAATGACAACATCCACCGTCAAATTTGCAGCAACTTTGTTATTTTTAGGAATGACGGGCTGTTCGTCATATGAATCAAAGATTGACAATCAGGCCTTTGCACCCATTGACCCTCCTGTGCAACTGACCGAGCCTAAACCTGCAAATGGGGCAATCTTTCACTCGTCTCAGAATGGGCTTTTTGCAACAGATCAACGTGCAAGGCGTGTTGGGGATATACTGACTGTTAGCTTTAATGAGACTTATTCTGCCACTAAGGCTCAAACGGCCAGTTCAACAAAAGCAGATAATTTTGCTGTAACACTCCCAACTGGGTTACCAAATATACTCACCGGTGGTTTTGACAAAGATGCTGCTGGAAATGGCGCTGGTCTCTCCGCAGGAACGGCACGCAGTTTTGCAGGCGCTGGCAATGCAGTTCAGTCTAACTCATTCTCAGGTCTTTTGTCGGTGACTGTTGTCCGAGTTTTTGAGAATGGCAATATGGAAGTCGCTGGGCAGAAAGAGCTGATGCTTAATAATGGAAATGAATATGTTCGAGTTCGTGGTGTTGTTCGCCCTGAGGATGTCACCGCAAATAACATAGTTTCGTCAAATCGTCTTGCTGATGCACAAATCCGTTACACCGGATCTGGACAACTCGCTGACTCGTCGAAACAAGGTTGGCTTAGCGAATTTATGCGCACTGTTTCGCCGTTTTAAAAGGATGAGTGAATTGCTCCGTAGATTTTATATTTTTGGAATGTTGATGTGTTCAAGCCTGATTTTTTTGACGGGGTTTGCAAAAGCTGATCGTCTAAAAGATATGACGTCAATTGCAGGCGTAAGATCAAATCAACTAGTTGGCTACGGACTCGTGGTTGGATTGGCAGGCACCGGTGACGGTAATGCTGTTCTCACGCAACAAGCGATGCAGTCAATGATCAGTCAATTTGGGGTCGTCACGAATGCATCTGACATGAATGGTAAAAATGCAGCTTCCGTAATTGTGACGGCCGACCTTCCAGCATTCATCAAGCCTGGACAAAAGTTGGATGTTGTTGTTTCAACGGTTGGGCAAGCAAAATCACTGCGTGGAGGCACCCTTTTAATGACGCCCTTGCTTGGCGCAGATGGCGAAACCTATGCAATAGCTCAAGGCAATTTGATGGTAGGTGGGCTTGGTGTTGCTGGCGGTGACGGCTCATCTTTGACGGTAAATGTTCCAACCGTTGGGCGTATTCCAGGCGGCGGATCAGTTGAGCGTATGATTGAAAGCACTTTTTTGGAGAGTGAAAACCTTTTACTTAATCTGCATCAGGGTGATTTTAGTACTAGTACTCGTGTCGCTGAAGCGATCAATGAAATTTTTGGAGAGGGTGTTGCGGTAGCGCTAGACTCCACGTCGATCAAAGTGCGCTCTCCAATAAACCCTGCCGAAAAAGTTTCATTTGTAAGCTTATTGGAGAACATTCAGGTAGATCCTGATCGGCCAAAGGCCAAAGTCGTCGTGAATGCCCGAACGGGCACGATTGTTATTGGTGGTGATGTTCGGGTTTTGCCGGCGGCCGTTACGCATGGCTCGCTAACAGTGAGAGTGAAAGAGGATAAAGAAGTCACGCAAACACAGGCGCTAGCTGTTGCAGACGGCGTGGCGGCTGCGGTGCCAGGTGAAGCTGTCGTGACGCCGGATACAACGATTGAAGCGACTGAGGAGCTTGCGAGAGCATTTGTTTTTGACCCAGGTGTAGAACTGTCCTCAATCGTAGACGCATTGAACGCTGTTGGTGGAACACCGTCCGATTTAGTTGCGATTCTAGAGGCTTTGCGTGAGGCGGGCTCGCTACGGGCCGAGCTAATTATCATATAGGAGTGCTAAAATTGGAAGCTCTTACAACAGTAAGCCCCAAAGTAACTGCCTCTCTGCTGCAAAAACATCAGGTGCCGAGTGATCTGCGCGATGTCGCAGAGCAGTTTGAAGCTCTATTTATTCAACAAATCCTGAAACAAGGCCGCGCAGCGAAGTTGGCTGATGATATCATGGGTGGTGAGGCTGTTGACACATATACGAGTATGCTGGATCAAGAGCGCGCTGAACAACTATCAAAAACAGTTAATCTTGGCATTGCAGAAGCGCTCGTATCACAGTTTAAGCATTTAACTCCAACTGCATCTGATAAATAGTTGGTAGGTCTGTATGTCTAGTTTATTTGATGTTGGCAAAAGTGGGATCCAGAGTTACCGCCAGGCATTGGCGGTAACTGGCCAGAATATTGCTAACATAAATACGGATGGCTATAAACGCAGAGAGGCTGGTCTTGAAGAGGTTTCAGGAAGCCAAGGGGGCATTACGAGCCTATCTAATCAATCCGGGCTTGGTGTTCGCGTTGCTGATATCAGGCGGTCATTTGATAGTTTCCTTCTTTCAAAAGCGAATAGCACTAAATCTACTTTTGAAAAAGCTAGTGTTTTTCTTGATAACCTTAGGCAAATAGAAAACACATTATTACCGGGTAAGGGAGGACTGGATGAGCAAATTGGCCGGTTTTTTTCTGCTCTATCTGATGTTGCTGGCTCACCGACTGATATAGCGTCACGTACAGTTGCAATTGAAGTTGGAAAGTCACTTGCCGCGTCATTTAATGGCCTTGCGATACAGCTCGTCCAATTTCAGGAAGCCACGATCGGGCAAACTGAAGCTGGTGTGAAAGAGTTGGCATTAATGGCAAAAGAATTAGCGTCAATAAATTCGAAAATATTATCTTCTGGGCAAAGTGGTCAGACTCCAAATGCATTATTGGACCTCAGAGACAAAACCATTAGTGAAATGTCATCCCTGGCTGTGTTGTCGGTTGATTATTCAAGTCTTGGTGTTGCAACCGTCAGCCTTGGCTCAAGTGGCATGGGGCCAACATTAGTCAGCGGTAGTAGCCACAGCAATCTTGGCTATACAAAATCCTTTGGCAAAATTCAGGTAACTGTTGGAGATGGTGCAGTCTTGCGTCCAACCAGTCAAGTTGAGGGAGGTCTGCTGTCTGGCGCTTTGGACTCTTATGCCCTAATCGAAGAAATTAAAACTGACATTGATAATTTGGCATTCCTGATTTCGAGTGAGGTTAACGGCCAGCATGGTCGGGGTACTGATCTCAGTGGGAGGCCAGGGCAAGCAGTTTTTTCAACCTTTGGGTTGGATGCTGAATTGAGTCCATCTGCCAGTACTGATTTGCGGGTTCAAATTGAGGTAACGAAGCCACTGGAACTTCCGTCAGGCACTATGACAGTGCAGTACAATAAGTCTTCCGAATTGTGGACATTACGGGGTGAGGGGCTCGCAGCACCCATTTCTGGTAAGGAGCAAATAAAGGCGGACGGTTTTACAATTAACATCACGGGTGCTGCAAAAAATGGAGATTATTTTGAGGTCAGACGAGCAGTTTCTGCAGCCGCAAATATCAAATTTTTACTAACAAAACCGCAGGAAATTGCCGCCTCTGGACTCCTTACTGTTGAGCCCTCAATTAAAAATTCCAGCGAAGCCCGGCTCGATGCCCAGCTTTTGTTGGGGGCAAAGGCCGACGAGCCTCTGGAAGTTGGAAAAATCCTAAAAAATTCCCTATCACCCATTCAGGCTACAGACTTTATCGCAACGGGATTAGCAGCCGTGATACCCGCTGGTACGCCCACCGCAAAAATTGCTTCATTTTCTAAACAATCGACGGCTGAGTTCCAGCTGCAGGATTTGGTAATAAAGAATTTGCAGCAGCTCTCTTTTCAACGCGCTGGCTCGGCAAGTGATGGTCCACACAGTTTTGACATTAGATATGTAACAGCTCACCCAAATGCGACATCAAATGCGACCTGGAAGGACCTGAATGAACTTGCAAATATGCTAAATAGTGGTGTTTTACGAAGCGCTGCAAATCTATCACTCTCTGATTTGGGGATCCGCGCCTCGGGTAATGAGGGGCGTTTGACTTTTGCGTCAAGTAGCGGAAATTTTGTTTCAACTGGTGCCGGCGTGCCGTCCCTCTCTGCAGGTGTGGGCACTGTCGAGGCAATAGTAAAAAATGCGGTGAGTGCATCTGATTTTCAAATTTTCACACGCGAAGGCCGCCATCTTGCTGGAGGGTCTCTCACCCAAGAAAACATAACAAACCTACTCACCGCAAAAAATGGATTCACAGCGGAAGCTGCCTATCGCGCAGAATACCTCAATAGTGAGAACAACGCCTATAGGGGGATGGGGCTGAACATTAGTCGTTCCGGTGGTCTTTACCGCGTTGATACTGGAAGCAATGGTGTGTTCGCCCGTTCAGCCAGCAGCGCTTCATCGGTTCCCGCTAACAATACAGCGGCCCATGCATTATCAGTTTCTATGGCGAATGGTGAGACCGCGTCGATAGCAGTCGCTGCTGGTGCTTCAGCTAAGCAGGTGGCAATCGATGCAAATCTAAAATTCAATAAGGTTGGTTTAAAGGCTGAAGCGAGGCTTGTTACTGAGTTATTTGGGTTTAGTTCTGGGACTTTAGATTTTGAAATTGAGTCAGAGAATAGAATGCCCATTCGAATCCTTGCTGATGTGACTGCATCTGACTTAACTAATTTGGCTTCAGAAATTAATCAGGCGTCTGATTCAACCAAAGTGTCTGCATATTTATCTGAGGACAAAACACGTTTAATTTTGAAGAGTGCCTTTGGTGAAGACATTGTTTTTAGTAACTTAAGTGAGACAAGTCCGACATTTTCTGCGCAAATTGTCGATGAAAACAGTGTTGCCGCGATTACGCCAATTGGAACAGTTACAGCAAGCGGTTCATTTGGAACACTCAATCTTGCAACCACTACTTTGCCTGCGACAAATTTAATTGGTGGTGGTAAAGGTGCAACTTTCGATATCACATTGGCTAATGGTGTTCCAACGGTTGTGCTAAGGCAGCCGGGGAATGGTTACCACATAAACGATACTATGCTGATCAAAGGCTCTGATTTAGGCGGGGTTGATGGTGTAAATGATTTAACAATAACGGTCGGTACTATTGCTTCTGAAAAATTTGTTGCAATGGGCAGTGGAGTTGGTGCTGCACGGATTGGTAATGCAAGGTTTTCCGGTCAGTTAATATTTTCAGCAAGTGAGTCATTCAGCCTAACGTCACCATTGGAAACAAAAATTGCTGCTCGTGATCCAAACCTTGGAAGTTTTGTAAAAATAGAAAGCAATTTGACTGGTGATATCAAAACTATTGATTTTGAAGTAAATAGTGACACTGACGTCAGCATTTCCTCCATTGATGGTGGTCATGCGGTAGCAGCGGCAGCCACGTATCAAATTAGTGTTCCCACGAGCACTTCTGCTGTTAAATTTTCGGCTTCTGTTTCTGCGAGTGCCATGAAGCCTTTGAACAAAGCTGAAGTAAACAATGCGCTCATTGAGAAATTGCGTGAACAGGCGCCGCTTGCATCTCTCTCGGGAAATGTAACAGCAGCTTCAAAGCAAGTCACAACATACGGATTTGTGGGTTCTGAAGCGATAAATTCAGCCGCTGATACTGTGACGATTAAAATAAACAACACGGCTGTTAATGTTAACCTAGCAAATATCGACGGTAATAACACACCAGCAACAAATGCGGGTCACGTGACAACAGCAATTATGAATGCTGTAAATGCTGCTAAGCTTGGAGTTGTCGCTTCTACTGCTGTGGTGGGTGGATCACAACAGATAGTCCTGACTGGGGCCACTGTGGGCACTACTTTTACCGTCGAAAACTTTGAGTTTGCTGATGCCGCAAATGCGGGCTCTCAAGGAACTTTAAGCCTTGTCTCAACGGCAAACGCCAAGGATTTTCCTGCTGATGGTAGTTCGCTCTCAATAACATTTGAGGGCAGTCAATATAATTTGACAATGCTAAATGGTGAAATTGTTGTAACCGGCGGAGAACCTGGGCGGCTGACAGCCTTTTTTGACTCTAACAACAAGCTTCAAATCTTTGGTGGCGGAACCTTATCAGGTGCAAGCTTAGAGCTAACCTCGGACAGTATTGTTTCAGGGAATGCTGCCAGCGCAACGTCATTTGGCTTGAGCAGCAGAACCACAAGATTTACAGGCTCATTAGTAACATTGGCAAATGGTATGCCGCCATTGAGTATGAACTTTGGTGGAACGGATATTAATGTTTCACTGGCTCTTGATGGATCGGTATCTGTTGCGCCTGCCGCGGTGGGCCTGGTTGCTCGTTGGGAGAGCGCCTCGGCGACAACTGGTAGGTTGGTATTTGAATATGATGCAAGTTCCAATGTTTTGAGCTTTACAAAGCCCTCTGATAGGCTTGGCTTTAAAACCACTGACCATATTGTGAGTGTCAGTGACAACAAAATAAAGATCAAGGCCAATGATGGCGCTGCATTTAAGGTTGATGCAAGTGCGACGAGTATTGCGGGTTCAACTGTTGAATTGGCGAATATGCCCAATGAGGATCTACTCGTAATTTTTACAGGAACCGGCGCTAAATCTTTGGGAGCGGTTTTTGATGAACCAGTGCCCCAAGTTGAAATCGATCAAGTCAAAATCAAGGTAATTAACGAGACAGGCTCGCTTGTAGAGCTTATTGATGCTGATACAGGCCATTCAATTGCAACGAGGACACTGAAAGACAAAAAAACAACCTTTGGAAATACAGAATTTGTTATGCAAGGCAATGCCAATCTGAATGATGAGTTTCTCGTCAAGAAGAATATCAACGGTGGTGGAGACGCTAGAAATCTTGATAAAATTTTGAATTTGCAATTTGCTGATGTGAACGGCCAAAATTCTGGCGGATTCCAGAAGGTATTTGGCACAATTGTTGCTGAACTTGGAGAGACTGTTAAATCAGGCCAGATCGCATTGGAGTCCGCAGAGGCAAGTAGAAATGCTGCAGAGGAAGCTGAAGCTGAGTTTTCGGGCGTAAACCTTGATGAGGAGGCCGCTTCGTTATTGGAGTTCCAACAAGCATATCAGGCGTCCGCAAGGATCTTGTCAACCGCTCGCGAACTTTTCCAATCTTTAATGGACGTTGTTTAGGAAATAGTAATGCGTGTTAGCAATAAATTATTCAACGAGCAGCAGGTAAGAGCGTTTCAGACTTTGCGTTCTGACATGCAAGATATTCAAGAAAAGATTGCATCCGGTAAAAAAATTAACCGAGCATCTGATGACCCAATGGGAGCGGTTAATTTATCTGCTGCAAAGGAGCAAAAATCGTTAATAGACCAATTTACAAAAAATTCAGACGTTGCCTTTATGCGACTTGATCTCACCGATAAAACGCTTGATGAAATGACATCGGTATTAACACGAATAACTGAGCTATCGGCCACAGCTGGTAACGGGATCTATGATGGTTTTGGCCATCAAGCAATATTACAAGAGATAAAGCAGTTATCAGAGGTAGCCCTCGGCTTGGCAAACACGTCAGATAGTCTGGGCAGACCACTTTTTGCTGGCAGAAGTAATGTTGAAGTGCCCTTCACAAAGAATGTAGACGGATCAATTAGCTATAATGGCGACCGCGGTCAGCATTCTGTTCAAATTTCTGAGAGCATGACAACAGCCACTGGCATTGATGGTGGATCTGCCTTTATGCGCGTGGAAACTGAGAATGGCCGACGTTCAGTCTTTGATATTATTCAATCAGCTATGAACTCAATTGAGACTGCTGCCCAAATCAAAGGGCAAGCAACTGGTGGTAACAAGACAAGACTTGATTTCACGCTCCCTTCAAAAATGGAGACTTGGTCTTTTACCCTTTCAGGAAATAAAGGCTCGGCAAAAATTACTGCGGATATCGCGAGGGACAACCTTGGTGCTCTAGTCACAGAAATTAATAGATTTACAAGTCAGACCTCGGTCTCTGCAGCGATAGATGCTGCAACAGGAGACATGATATTGACAGATATCACCGAGGGTGAGATCAAAATTGAAGACATTTCTATTTCTGGGCAGGACAGGGCATCTGAAAAATTAACATCATATGTTGCCTTTACCAAACTTGATGGGTCTTTGGCTGCGGTGTCACCAACGGTTAAACTGACGGACCGCGATCAATTAGTTGCCTATAACGTAAGCGCGATGAAGGCTGCGATGGAGTCTATTGCAAATCAGAGGAGTGCAGTTGCATCTCAAATGAGTAAAAATGAGATGCAAAGAGATGTGCTGGAAAGCCGAAAATTGATTGTGGAACGGGATGTATCTGCATTGAATGACACAGATCTTGCGGAGATGATAACGAAGCTACAAGGTCAAATGACAAATTTAGAGGCTGCACAGGCAGCTTTTAGTAAAATTGGCCAGCAAAGCTTATTCGATTATCTGAGATGATGTACCAGGATCGGTAAAATTTTATTAAGATTTTTGGAAATAGGCCTTCAGGCCTATTTTTTTTATGAAAAACCTGAATTTTTCTAACATTTTTTTTTCTGCGCCGTTTGAGTTGGTGTAGGTCAGATCAAACTGGCCTGTCAAACTAGATGAGGACCTAGTGATGACGGTAATAAACACCAATATGGGTGCGCTTCATGCACGCCAATATTCGGCGAGAGCTGAGCTCTTTGTGAACAAAGCGCTGGAGCGTCTTTCTTCCGGAAAACGTATAAATCAAGCCGCCGACGACGCGGCTGGGCTTGCTGTTGCAAGCAAGATGACGAGCCAAATGCTCGGTATGAGAGCAGCTGTTCGGAACACTCAAGACGGCATCTCTCTTGTACAAACAGCAGAGAGTGGCATCAAATCCATAAGTAATATGCTTCTCCGCATTAGAGAGCTTGCGGTTCAGATGGAAAATGGCGTTTATACATCACGAGATCGTGATAATGCTCAAATGGAAGCAAATGCTTTGATGCAGCAAATTGATAAAATTGCTGAAACATCAAAATTTAACGGGGTCAACTTGCTTGATGGCAGCTACAACAAGCAAATCAGAGCTGGTAATACCAATGCTGAGGTAATCAACGTTTATATTGATAACATGGCTACAACTAATATTGCGAAAATAGAGGCTTTTGCGAACGAGAAAGCTGTTAACGGTGTTTCTAATGCTGCTGGAAATCAACAGGTTACTTCATTTGAAGCAGGACAAGTATCTGTAAATACATCACTGTTCAGCGATGCATTCAAAGAGATTTTCAAAGATGACGGCCTTGGGAGTTTTGATTTTACTTCAACCGCTTCAACGGGAGGGGATAACACGCTCTTCAATATTGACAAAAAAACAGGTGAAATTACGAGTAAAGCAGCTTTAGATTTTGAAAACCCTACAGATACGGCTGGGAGCGGATCCGCTGCTGGCAATAATATTTATGACATTGAAGTAACATACAATGCGCGGGACGGTAGTTCTCACATAGAAGTCATTCACCTGACAATCGCCAATAAAGCCGACTCTTACCTATCAAATGTGGATCTGACCAGCCCCGTAACAGCAGCGCGCTCAATCGAATTGCTCGACAAAGCGCTGATCGAGGCTTCCGCCAGCCAATCTAAGCTTGGGGCTTTGCAAAACCGTATGCAATACACAATCAATAATCTGACGCAAGCGGCCATGCACACCGAAATGGCACTTGGAAGAATTGTGGATGCGGATTTCTCTAATGAAACGATGATGTTAGCAAAACATCAGATTTTATCTCAAGCTGCTACAGCCATGCTAGCGCAGGCCAATAAATCAAAACAAAGTGTCTTAGCACTTTTACAATAGTAAGAAGCACTTAATTGACTATGAAATCACCACAGTTGTACGAGCATTTTTTCTCTAAAAAAATACAAAACCAATTAAAAATATTTTTAACCAGTCGTTACGTTATTTGAGGACCGAACAAATATTATATTTGATCGGCGAAAATGACAGTAATTAATACAAATGTTGGCGCCTTAATGGCAAGAACCTATGCGACCAAGGCAAATGAAAAAATGTCTCGGTCGATGGAGCGTCTGTCATCTGGGCAGCGCATCAACAGTGCTGCTGATGATGCTGCAGGGTTGGCTGTGGCCAATAAGATGGAAAGCCAACAGCGCGGCATAAGCATGGCCATGCGGAACTCGAGGGACGGGGTGTCTCTTGTTCAAACCGCAGAAAGTGCAATGACCGAAATCACCAATATGGTCCTAAGGATGCGCGAGCTTGCAATCCAGATGGACAACGGTGTGTACACAGGTACGGACCGAGATAATGCCCAGTTGGAAATTAATGCGCTTCTCGCTGAAATAGACAAAATTGCAGAAAATACTCGGTTCAATGACGTAAAATTGCTTGATGGCTCATATGACCAAACAATTAGAGCTGGTAATACGAATGCTGAGACAACCCGGATCACCCTTAACAGCATGTTTATTAAAGATACGGGTGCAGGTGCGGGCGCCACTTTATCGACAGAGTTCGCAACAGGACCTGTAGCTACAGGCCCTGCTCAATTTACGACAGACTTTGCAGAAGCACTTTCTAATCAATTAGGTATTGAAGCCACTGATTATGGTTCCCTTAACGCAACCGATAGTGAGGCTGTTTTATCAAATATCGTAAGCAGTGATGACTTTGGGCACCATGGCGATAACATTCTTTTGCTCAAGGATAACATAAGTGCTGTGGGGTATACTTACGCGGCTGTGTCAATTACCGACAGCCAATGGTTGCAGGTTTCATCGAATCTTACTTTAACAAAAAAGCTTTATGAGGAAATAGCCTCTCTCGATCCATTGAACTCGGTGAGCTACTTGGACGCTGTTGCACAAATCCGTTCAAATCTTGCGGATTTAGAGGTGGAGCGGTCTCGTTACATCGGGTCTTTATTTCATTCAAATGAAATCGACCACAAGGGTGTCCACGTTGAGGGGCTGTCTAACAACAAATATGCTGAAATTTTGAATGTTTACTCGGATCCGGCAACTCGTCAGTCAATAACCGGCGAAATAGCCGCTATTGAGGTTGATTTTCATGAGCTGGCAAAAACTCTTCATGATCCTTTGAGCTGTCGGCATTGTATCGCGAAAGCAGCTGCCGGAGGTGATAGCGCGGCAGCAGCTGGCGGTTCCGAGGGCGTCAGCCCCGGTGGTGATGTATGGGCAGCTGCTAATGCATCAGTTTCGGCAGCAGGATCGAGCTCGGCAACAGCCGCATCACCGTCCAGCAATGCTGTAAGTCCTCTGATTAAAGGTTCTAAATGGACTAACGTTGGCGATGATAGCTCAGCTGCCGGTGGGGCAAACAATTTGTCTTACTCGTATTGGGATGGCACTACAAATTATTCTGCTAGTGACCCCGTTGCTGGCACCAAAACAACATTAGACAGCCACGCCACTGGAACCAACAACCAAACAGCACACGATAAAATATTTGAACTTTGGGACGCAGTGGCACCATTCTCATTAGATAAAATTACAGAATCTGGTAATGCAGGAGCAATTGGTGACTTGAGAGTTGCTGTCACTGACTCTATGCCTGGTGGGGCTGCAGCTTTTGCTTATTACCCTAGTAGTTCTCCTGTTGGTGGTGATATCTATTATGGCCAAACACAAGTTATGGGTACGCCAACCGATACTGACTTTGTGGAGGGGGAGTATAATTGGGTGACTGCTTTACATGAAATCGGACATGCTTTGGGTCTGAGCCACCCCTTTGATGGTGGGAGTTCTGACGGAAGCAAGTTAGACTTAAATCTCGATGGTCAACGGAATACTGTTATGACCTATGTCCAGCGAGATCGGAATAGAAGAATTTATATGAATGGCTCAACAGCAACTACCGGTGGGCTGATCAACATTTCTACACCGGGCCTGCTTGATATTGAGGCTATAGAACATCTCTATGGCAGCACTAATTGGTCACATAACGCTTCCAATACAACTTATGGCAGTGGCGCAGGATCGGATGCTTTCGATAACAACTATGAGTCTATAAGAGTTATCTCTGATAGTGGCGGCACAGATACTCTAGACGCAAGTGGTGTGACTGCGACTGGGAGCATTATTGACCTTACTCCTGGAACTTATTCGTCGATCAATTATTATGCCACTGATGCGTTAAAGATTGCATCATTGACCAGTGATGCAAATCAAATTGCTTTCTTTGAGAACTATATAAGCCAACAAAATGCTTTAGCCTCGGCTAGTAGTTCAAAATATCAAGCATTTACAAGATCAGCACTATATAGAGGCCAGGAAAATGTTGGGATAGCGCACAACACGTGGATTGAGAATGCAATTGGTGGCGATGGCGCTGACACCATAACTGGTAATAACAAAGGGAACGAAATTACTGGCAACGACGGTAATGACATCATTGATGGCAGTGGTGGCACTGACGTTTCTATTTATTCTGAGGCGTACGCAAATTATTCGATTTCGTCTTCTGGCGGAACTGTTACTGTTTCACATACAGGTGGTTCCGCAGATGAGGGTACCGATACACTGAAAAATATCGAGTATATTAAGTTCTTGGATGGTTACTATGATGTTGCAACGGCGACATGGAATAACGGCGGCACTGTCCCTGGTTTGACTGGCTCGGAGACAGGTGGAAAGACCGGCGGGGTTGCCAACGGTGCAAGT
Organism: Alphaproteobacteria bacterium LSUCC0396; assembly: GCA_041228345.1. Lineage (NCBI taxonomy): Bacteria > Pseudomonadati > Pseudomonadota > Alphaproteobacteria > Alphaproteobacteria bacterium LSUCC0396. The sequence continues at coordinate 2,235,703 of CP166131.1, forward strand.
GCCATAAATATCGCAGGCATGACGTTAGAAGATATCAAAATACAGTCCGCAGCTGATGCTCAAGCTGCAGTTTTGATATTAGACAAATCACTTGAGCAAATTTCTGCGGGGCGGGCAAAGCTTGGTGCTGTGAGTAATCGTTTGGCGCATAATCTTGACAACCAAACACAAGCTTCGATGATGTCTCAACAGGCGAGGGGTAGGGTTGTTGATACTGATATGGCTGTCGAGTCTACTGCGCTGGCCCAAGAAATGATATTAGCTCAAGCGGCTCAGCAGGCTATCAATATGGCGAGGCAAAGACAGCTCACAGTTTTGGCTTTATTGGAGACATGATTTCTGTAATCCGAAATTGGCCAAGAGCGATACTGGTCTTTTATTGGTGTTTGGTGGCGCCTGCTGTATTTGCTTGTGATGCGGCAGTTAACCTAACAAAAATCACGGGATTTATATCAAAGGGAACGCTTGGGAAAGATGGTGATTATATCCAGCGCGTTTACTCCGGGAATAATATGTCATTCTCAACAGTAGTATTTCCCCCTAATGCAACATTTAACAAAGAGAAGGCATTGCAGAGCACGGCAAAAAGCATGGTTTCTGCGGTGAGAGCAAGAGCTCAAAATTTTGAGCCAAATATCAAAATATTAAACCAAAATTTGTTATCAGAGCTCGACGCAAGATTAGAGTTTCTAATTTATGCGCAGTATGGAAGTGAACAAGCTGTAAATATTGAAGCCTCCAGCGTAATTAAAAATAAGAATTGTTGGGCGATATTAAGGTTTACTGCTCTTAGTAAAGAGAAAAAGGAAGTTGCTCTAAATCATTTTGCAGCCCTCATCAGGGCAACTGAACTTTTTTGATTTTTTTCTATAAAAGTTAGTTGGGTCCGATCTAAGCGATGAGTGAGACCAGAGATAAAAATGCGCCCCTCACTTCAAAATTATTACCTGAATGGCTTGAGATTTCAGTTCCAAGGGCATGTTAAAAGTTGGTACCGCTTGAAATTGCCGTTCAGTGGGTTTGTTCTGTTTTAAAATGTTTGACCAGAGTTGGGCGTTTGTTTTTTTCCAGCATTTAATGCTGAACCCATTGGCATACGCCGAGGTTTCAAAGGAGATAATTTCAGCCAGTGAGCAAATAAAAAATTAGAGAGGAAAATGAGCTCAAATGATTTGAGCCGGTAGAGATGACTGTAATTAACACAAACTCTGCTGCATTGATGGCGAGAGCCTATGGGGAAAAAGCAAATCAAAATATGCTGAAACCCATTGAAAGGCTGTCCTCCGGGCTGCGCATTAACAGCGCGTCTGATGACGCTGCCGGTTTGGTTGTTTCCAACAAAATGACTGCCAATATAAAAGACTATGATATGGCCGTCAGGAACAGTGTTGATATGATAAGTCTTCTGGCCACTGCCGAGTCGGCTCTGGCTCAAATCAATCAAATACAGTCCAGGTTGATGGAACTTGCAATTCAGTCCGCGAATGGCGTCTACACGCAGCAAGATAGAGACTCAATGGAAATGGAATTATATGGTCTAGTTGCAGAAATTGATCGGATTGCGTTGAATACTAAATTCAGTGAGACGAATCTCCTTGATGGGTCTTTTGAGGTTTCAGGCAGCTCCGCTCGTGATATTTTGCCCGTTAGTCTGAGCGAATTTTCTACTTCTACTGTCGGTCGCTATTGGGCGACAGATAGTTTTGAAAATAGTAACTTTGCGACACAAGGCCCTGTTACAAATATAAGTGCAACAGAAAATAGGTTTCCGGGCTGGGCGGTTTTCAACGAGCGCGTGCGCCTTGGTAAAGGGGCTACTCCGGGGACAACTTCCATTGGGGGTTATAACGCTCCCATCGACCCGACACCGAACCCGCATCAGAATATCACTGGAGTTAATGGTAGTGGCAACCCGGCCACTGGCCTAGATGACGAAGCTGCCATTACCGGAACTGGCAGTCGAGCAACTGAGTTGGGTACAGCTAACACAACGGGTTTTGCTTTTGACGCAACAGGTGGAATTAAACTGTTTTCTTCAAATGTATGGACAGAAAATGATCCATATTCTGTTGTGCATGGTCCGTATCTAATCTCTCAAGAAGCCAAGGAGATCACTGCTGGTGACGTAGTAAAATTTGACTGGAAGTCTGCCGGTACAGATGACGCTGCTTCGATTTATGCATATCTTTTAGATGTAGATACTGGCGATACGATTGAGCTAATTGATTATACTCAATCAAGCGCTAACCAAACAACTCCATGGGCGACCAAGTCTACAAATATAACCAGAACCGGCAATTATCAATTTGTATTTATTTCTGGAAGCTATGATGCAACTGGCGGTACGAAGCTTGGGGCAGCAATGTATGTAAATAATATTATTATCGATAGAAATCGACTCCCCGCCTCAATGCAACACCTTGTCTCGCAAATTTCAGTTCAAAGCGAAGCTGAGGCAAAAAATGCAACTGATGTATTGAGTTATTCAATCGAACAAACTGGTTTTACTCGAGCAATACTTGGCGCAACTATTAATCGATATCAAAGTTCAATCGAGGGAGCCCTGGTGCGGGGGGCAGACATGCGTAAAGCTAGGTCTCGAGTAATGGACGCTGAATACACAATTGAAACTTCAAAATTGGCTAAACAGCAAATTTTGGCACAAGCATCCATGGCAATGTTAGCGCAAGCTAACGCATCAAAAGATGCTGTATTAGAACTCATAAGATAATAAATTATTACAGTGCTTTAGGGAAAAATACCGCCGGCTGGCGTTTTTTTTTGCTTAAAATTAAATATTTTTTCTAAATAAATCTAAGATTGGGTCGTTAGGCAGAAACGAGGGCCATATCAATGCAGTCGTGAAAGCTGAGGAGCTATGATATGACAATGATTAACACGAACGTAGGTGCCTTATTAGCGCGCACCTACGCGTCTAGAGCTGCCGAAAAAATGCAGACTTCTATGGAGCGCTTGTCATCAGGCAAGCGCATCAACAGTGCGGCAGATGATGCCGCTGGTTTGGCGGTTGCCAATAAAATGGAAAGTCAATTGAGTGGTATAAAAATGGCCATTCGTAACTCACAAGATGGCGTTTCTCTTGTTCAAACTGCAGATGGTGCATTTGCAGAAATAAGTAAATTAGTTCGCCGGATGCGTGAGCTGGCAGTCCAAATGCAAAACGGAATATACACGGCCAAGGATCGAAGTAATGCGCAAATGGAAATTAGAGCTCTTCTTTCTGAAATCAACAAGATAACGGAAAACACCCAGTACAACAAAGTTAACCTTCTTGATGGCAGTTATGACCAAACTGTGAGAGCGGGAAATTCAAATGCAGAAACAATTAGGTTAAGCATTGGCTCTTCTGCAACATCATCCACTGCAAAAATTGAGAATTTTGCGGTTGAGAAAGCAGTTGGGCATACGAGTGCTTCTCCATCAAGGGCTAAAACACAAAATGAACTAGAAGTCTTTGAAGCTAAGAGTGTTCAAATTGATACAAGTGTTTGGTCAGATGCATTCAAAACGTTTTTTAACCAAGATAGCCTTGGGACTTTTGGTAAAACTACGACGGATGCAACAAAATCAGCTGATAATGCTGATTTCAACCTAGACACAAAGACTGGAAAACTTACCAGTACTGCCGCAATAGTCTCTGGAACTGGCGGTTCAGCTAGTTCGCCCGTTGATACACCAGGTGGTGCAGTCAACGATGGCTTGTTTAGAATTGAGGTCACTTATACCAAAAGAGATTTGACGACTCACGTCGAGCAGCTAGAGATTAGTGTTAAAAACAAAATAGAGACATCCCTCGATGATATAAGTGTTGAGACTACGGCAAATGCAGGCAGAGCAATTGAAACATTAGACAAGGCATTGGAGGAAGTTTCGACAGCACAGGCGAAACTTGGCGCGGTACAAAATAGGCTCAGCCACAACATCGATAACTTGTCCAAAGGGTCAATGCTAACTGAACAATCAGTCGGCCGAATCATCGATGCGGACTTTGCTGCGGAAACAGCAGAGCTGTCAAAGCAAAAGATTTTGTCGCAAGCGGCGACATCAATGCTGGCTCAGGCGAATGTATCAAAACAGGGGGTCATAGCTTTATTAAGGTAAAATATTAAAATTTTTAAAAGTTATGCCGTTATGTTAACCGAGGACGTCAATATAAGAATGTATTCCTTTATTGAAGGGCCTCAGCATGACTGTAATTAACACCAACGTTGGCGCTTTAATGGCGCGTACATACGCGACCAAAGCCAACGACAAAATGCAAACATCCATGGAGCGGCTATCTTCTGGCTTGCGCATTAACAGTGCGGCAGATGATGCTGCTGGTTTGGCTGTGGCGAATAAGATGTCTAGTCAGCTTAGTGGCATTAAGATGGCTATCCGGAACTCACAGGACGGGATCTCTCTTGTTCAGACGGCTGAGAGCGGCATGAGTGAGATCACAAACATGATCTTGCGTATGCGTGAACTTGCCGTGCAGATGGAAAACGGTATCTATACTGCAAAGGACCGTGATAATGCCCAACTGGAAGTAAACGCGCTTCTAGCCGAAGTTGATAAGATCGCGACCAATACCCGTTTCAATGATGTGAAGGTTCTGGATGGATCATATGATCAGACCGTTCGTGCTGGTAACACAAATGCTGAGACCATACGGGTTAGTGTGGGATCCATGAAAACAGCTGATAATGCCAAAATCACTGGGTTTGTGAAGAATAGAGCAGTTGTTCAATCAGCCACCAGTGTTACTTCGACAGGTGCTGCCACTGGTATTAAAGTGACGATGGGAACTACTAAAGCATCGACAGTGGAAATTGACACAAGCATCTTTAGTACAGCTTTTAAAGAAGCATTTAAGAGTGACTCACTCGGGACCTTTAAAGTGTCAGGTGGAACTGCAGCAAACTTCTCGATTGACGCCAAGACTGGAAAGTTGACAAGCACTACAGCAATGGCAGCAAATACTTATACCTTTAATGTTGTATATACACCTCGTACGGGCTCGGCCCACACAGAGCAAATATCACTAATAGCTAGTGCTGCGAGTGAAGCCACGCTTGCGGATATTAAAGTTGAGACCACGGCAAATGCTACACATGCGATTGAGAGTTTGGATAAGGCACTAGAAGAAGTTTCTACTGCACAGGCGAAGCTTGGTGCGATCCAGAACAGGCTTTCGCACAACATTGATAACTTATCAAAGAGCTCAATGCTGACTGAGCAGTCAGTGGGACGTATTATTGATGCTGACTTTGCAACAGAAACATCTGAACTCTCAAAGCAGCAGATCTTGGCGCAAGCGGCGACGTCAATGCTGGCTCAGGCCAACCAATCTAAACAATCGGTGCTAGCACTGCTTCAGTAAGAATGGGTTATTTCAAGTAAAAAAGGCGCCCAAATTGGGCGTCTTTTTATTAGAAGCAAATAGCATGCCAAAATAGATATTTTTTCATTTCTTTTCTAAATATTTTGCGTATGCGTCGTTCTTTCATTTGAACGATGAATTTATAAAATCCACACCAATGATTGTGAGGGTCAAATCATGACTGTAATTAACACCAACGTTGGCGCTTTAATGGCGCGTACATACGCGACCAAAGCCAACGACAAAATGCAAACATCCATGGAGCGGCTATCTTCTGGCTTGCGCATTAACAGTGCGGCAGATGATGCTGCTGGTTTGGCTGTGGCGAATAAGATGTCTAGTCAGCTTAGTGGCATTAAGATGGCTATCCGGAACTCACAGGACGGGATCTCTCTTGTTCAGACGGCTGAGAGCGGCATGAGTGAGATCACAAACATGATCTTGCGTATGCGTGAACTTGCCGTGCAGATGGAAAACGGTATCTATACTGCAAAGGACCGTGATAATGCCCAACTGGAAGTAAACGCGCTTCTAGCCGAAATTGATAAGATCGCGACCAATACCCGTTTCAATGATGTGAAGGTTCTGGATGGATCATATGATCAGACCGTTCGTGCTGGTAACACAAATGCTGAGACCATACGGGTTAGTGTGGGATCCATGAAAACAGCTGATAATGCCAAGTTGACATCATATGCAGTTGAAAAAGCTACGTTTGTAGCTACCAAATCTGCTGTTGCAACCACGAATGCAACTGCTATGTCATTGACTGTTAATGCAACTACGTCTGCTCAAATTAATACCCTGTCCTTAGCTGACTCAGCTTTCAAAGAGGTATTTAAAGGTGACTCTCTTGGAGAGTTTGCACTGACTGGAGCTGGCTCAACAAACGATCTTTTTACCATTGACGCAAAGACTGGTGAATTGACATCAAAGGCAGCCATTGCCAATACCACTACTCACGAAGGCACAATTACATTTACTTACACGCCACGTACAATTAATGGCGTCGCTGGCCAAGCACATAGCTTTACCATAAGTTTAAGTGTTGCCAATGGCCAAACCTCATCGCTTTCTGGCATCAAGGTTGAAAACACTGTTAATGCTGGCCATGCGATTGAGAGTTTGGATAAGGCACTAGAAGAAGTTTCTACTGCACAGGCGAAGCTTGGTGCGATCCAGAACAGGCTTTCGCACAACATTGATAACTTATCAAAGAGCTCAATGCTGACTGAGCAGTCAGTGGGACGTATTATTGATGCTGACTTTGCAACAGAAACATCTGAACTCTCAAAGCAGCAGATCTTGGCGCAAGCGGCGACGTCAATGCTGGCTCAGGCCAACCAATCTAAACAATCGGTGCTAGCACTGCTTCAGTAAGAATGGGTTATTTCAAGTAAAAAAGGCGCCCAAATTGGGCGTCTTTTTATTAGAAGCAAATAGCATGCCAAAATAGATATTTTTTCATTTCTTTTCTAAATATTTTGCGTATGCGTCGTTCTTTCATTTGAACGATGAATTTATAAAATCCACACCAATGATTGTGAGGGTCAAATCATGACTGTAATTAACACCAACGTTGGCGCTTTAATGGCGCGTACATACGCGACCAAAGCCAACGACAAAATGCAAACATCCATGGAGCGGCTATCTTCTGGCTTGCGCATTAACAGTGCGGCAGATGATGCTGCTGGTTTGGCTGTGGCGAATAAGATGTCTAGTCAGCTTAGTGGCATTAAGATGGCTATCCGGAACTCACAGGACGGGATCTCTCTTGTTCAGACGGCTGAGAGCGGCATGAGTGAGATCACAAACATGATCTTGCGTATGCGTGAACTTGCCGTGCAGATGGAAAACGGTATCTATACTGCAAAGGACCGTGATAATGCCCAACTGGAAGTAAACGCGCTTCTAGCCGAAGTTGATAAGATCGCGACCAATACCCGTTTCAATGATGTGAAGGTTCTGGATGGATCATATGATCAGACCGTTCGTGCTGGTAACACAAATGCTGAGACCATACGGGTTAGTGTGGGATCCATGAAAACAGCTGATAATGCCAAAATCACTGGGTTTGTGAAGAATAGAGCAGTTGTTCAATCAGCCACCAGTGTTACTTCGACAGGTGCTGCCACTGGTATTAAAGTGACGATGGGAACTACTAAAGCATCGACAGTGGAAATTGACACAAGCATCTTTAGTACAGCTTTTAAAGAAGCATTTAAGAGTGACTCACTCGGGACCTTTAAAGTGTCAGGTGGAACTGCAGCAAACTTCTCGATTGACGCCAAGACTGGAAAGTTGACAAGCACTACAGCAATGGCAGCAAATACTTATACCTTTAATGTTGTATATACACCTCGTACGGGCTCGGCCCACACAGAGCAAATATCACTAATAGCTAGTGCTGCGAGTGAAGCCACGCTTGCGGATATTAAAGTTGAGACCACGGCAAATGCTACACATGCGATTGAGAGTTTGGATAAGGCACTAGAAGAAGTTTCTACTGCACAGGCGAAGCTTGGTGCGATCCAGAACAGGCTTTCGCACAACATTGATAACTTATCAAAGAGCTCAATGCTGACTGAGCAGTCAGTGGGACGTATTATTGATGCTGACTTTGCAACAGAAACATCTGAACTCTCAAAGCAGCAGATCTTGGCGCAAGCGGCGACGTCAATGCTGGCTCAGGCCAACCAATCTAAACAATCGGTGCTAGCACTGCTTCAGTAAAGATGTTCCTAACCTAATATAAAATGTGTGGACCGCATTTGGGTTAGGCGACAACTTCGGTTTTGGTAGACCGTACTGGTTGCCATGCCAAATAGAATAACAGTCGGTCCTCAACCTGGTACTTAAGGTATTAGGTATGGCTGTTTGATGGGGAGGGGGCTTGCTTTGCAAGCCCTCTCTTTTCTTGCGCATAATTCCCCATTTTAGAAAATAAATTCTTTTAGTTGGCGATTCCAGCTTTGGCATGGCGTTTGCAGTGCAAAGACCATGTCATTTTTTTGATGGGAAAAAAGAGCTTTGATATGAGTAAATTGAACAAAATTCGAAAGCAACGGGCTCTAGAGTATGGTTTACGAACATCCATAGCTCTAAAAATGCCCCCTTTTTCATTGAAAGAATCATCAACCGCTAATATTGGCACAATGTTTGCAAGGTGGAACTGTGTCAAAAACTTTGGATTGGCTAGATAAATGAGCAAGATTAATACAAATATGGCAGCGGTTACTGCACTTTATCATCTTCGCAATAAAGAGGATGCGCAGAACCAATCTATTGAACGTATTTCTTCTGGGCTAAGATTGAACCACGCCCTAGACGATGCTGCAGGCGCTTCGATTGTCAGTCGAATGACTTCCCAAATTAAGGGTTTGGAGGCAGCAATGCGGAACGCTGCTGACGCTATATCGCTTACTCAAACTGCTGAAGGCGCGTTGGATGAAGTTTCATCAATCCTTCACAGAATGCGAGAGCTCTCTGTTCAGGCTGCCAACGGGGTTTATACTGGTCAAGATCGCCAAGCTATCCAAAACGAGGTGGGTCAAATTCAAATCGAACTGGCGCGTATTGCCCAGAATAGTACTTTTAACGCCGTAAAAATGCTCAACGGTGACTTTACCAATACTGCCTTTCAAATCGGTTTTATGCCAAATGACACGGCAATATTATCCATAGAGAATGTTGATCCCACCGGACTTGGTGAGTATCTGACCAAGACCGATCAGCTGAGAGCCTCAAGCGCAAGCTTTATGCCAGCAGCCGCTCCAATCGTTGCAAATTCAAAAGCTGACTTCCAGCCAAGAATATCCGAGTCCGAAAACCTGACAATATATGGAAATGTTGGGAATGTTACTATTGATATTAATGGTGGCTCTACAGCGAAAGAAATTGCCGCAAGCGTTTCTTCGAGATTGAGTGAAACTGGTGTTTCTGCAACTGCTCAAACCCGCTTGAACATCGAGTTTGCTGAAACAGCTAATGGAACGCAAAAGACAGATACTGTTTCGTTTAATCTTTATGGTAAAAATACGACGTCACCCGTATTAATCTCGGCAAATGTTGACTTTGGTGAGACTAACGGACGTGGCGCCAACCTCACTGAACTCGCCGCAGCAATTAATGGCTCAACCGGTAAAACTGGGATTTCAGCAGCTTTAAGTGTTGATAAAGCCACGATGACACTACTGTCTGATGATGGATATGATATTGTCGCAGAGGACTATGTGCTTGTTGGTGTGACCGGCCCAGATATGATTGTGGCGGGAGCTGATGAGAAGAAGAATGCGTTAGCTGGTGTAACGAAACTGAACATTAAAGCAGGCACGGAGCCTAACAGTGTGCAGGTCAGTGGAGAGGTGACATTTAGGTCTCCATTTATTTTCTCTGTAGCCTCCGGAAGCATTGGAACATCTGCAGCACCGAATTTGATGGCTCCAAGAGCTCCCTATGAGTCTGTTCTTGGCGACGGCGCTGCATTTAGTGTGCCTGCAGGCACCTATATTGTTAATACTCCAACGGCTGCCGCTAGTGCGGAATATGGCGGAACACTGCCTGATCCCATTGCCGCTAGAACGTCTGGGACAGGCATGACGCTTCAGGTTACAGTTGACGGAAGCAGCAATGTAACAGCGGTTCAAATACTGAATCCTGGTAAAGACTATGACTATGGTAATGTTTTGAAAATTCCTGGAACAAACTTTCTGTCAACAGGCACAGGGTTTGTGGAATTAGTTCTGAATCCGCCAACATCTCTTGGGTTAACTACGCCTACTGGTGATGGTACAGCAATTGTTAATCCTGGCGGCATGTTCTCGTCAAATCCTCCGGGCGCAACACTGTCCTCAGTCTCTAGCTTAGACGTTCTGACAGTAGAGAATGCAAAAAAGATGTTAACGGCTGTTGATGGCGCATTAGTTCGTATTGATCTAGAGCGTTCAGATCTCGGTGCAACTATGTCCCGAATGGAGCATGTGATTAATAACCTGTCTAATATATCCAAAAATACCAAGGAGGCTCGTTCGCGTATCCAAGATGCGGATATAGCTCTTGAGACAACGAATCTAACTAAAGCTCAGGTTCTTAACCAAGCAGCTCAAGCGATGCTAGCTCAGGCTAATAGAACGTCTCAATCAATCCTTAGCTTGCTCCAGAACTAAATAATAAGAAAATGAGGACCGACTATATCTCCCTTGAGATAAGCAGCCCTTCGGGGCTGTTTTTTATTCAATTTACTCTGAAGTAGAAACTTCTTCATGACAAAAGGGGGCGATTTCTCGCCCCCTTCATCAAACAGTCGTGAATGTTGCTTATTGCAACAAGCTGAGGACGGACTGCTTAGACTGGTTAGCTTGGGCCAACATCGCCGTCGCTGCTTGAGCGAGAATCTGTTGCTTGGAGAGGTTGCTTGTTTCTGTTGCAAAGTCAGCATCAATAACACGTCCCACTGACTGCTCAGTCAGCATTGAGCTCTTTGATAAGTTATCAATGTTGTGCGAAAGCCTGTTCTGGATCGCACCAAGCTTCGCCTGTGCGGAAGAAACTTCTTCTAGTGCCTTATCCAAACTCTCAATCGCATGGCCAGCATTAACAGTGTTTTCAACCTTGATGCCAGAAAGCGATGAGGTTTGGCCATTGGCAACACTTAAACTTATGGTAAAGCTATGTGCTTGGCCAGCGACGCCATTAATTGTACGTGGCGTGTAAGTAAATGTAATTGTGCCTTCGTGAGTAGTGGTATTGGCAATGGCTGCCTTTGATGTCAATTCACCAGTCTTTGCGTCAATGGTAAAAAGATCGTTTGTTGAGCCAGCTCCAGTCAGTGCAAACTCTCCAAGAGAGTCACCTTTAAATACCTCTTTGAAAGCTGAGTCAGCTAAGGACAGGGTATTAATTTGAGCAGACGTAGTTGCATTAACAGTCAATGACATAGCAGTTGCATTCGTGGTTGCAACAGCAGATTTGGTAGCTACAAACGTAGCTTTTTCAACTGCATATGATGTCAGCTTGGCAGTATCAACTGTTTTAAGTCCATCAACACTAACCCGTATGGTTTCAGCATTTGTGTTGCCAGCGCGGATGCTCTGGTCGTAAGAGCCATCCAAAACTTTGACGCCGTTAAATCGGGTATTGGTCGCGATCTTATCAATTTCGGCTAGAAGCGCGTTTACTTCCAGTTGGGCATTATCACGGTCCTTTGAAGTATAGATACCGTTCTCCATCTGCACGGCAAGTTCACGCATACGCAAGATCATGTTAGAGATCTCACTCATGCCGCTCTCAGCCGTCTGAACAAGAGAGATCCCGTCCTGTGAGTTCCGGATAGCCATCTTGATACCGTTTAACTGGCTTTTCATTTTGTTTGCAACAGCCATACCAGCAGCATCATCAGCAGAGCTGTTAATGCGCAAGCCAGAAGATAGCCGCTCCATGGATGTTTGCATTTTGTCGTTGGCTTTGGTGGAATAGGTGCGCGCCATCAACGCACCAACATTGGTGTTTATAACAGTCATCGTCAGATCCTCATCTAGTTTGATGTAGAAAAGCTTTCTAACCTTCCTACCCACTGGAACGACCATGAGTTAAATAATTTAGTTATTAATCAAAAAAACATTTTTAATTAATAACTAAATTATTGATTAAGAAACAAAAAAATATACCTCTCTTGGGCCCCATCTTTGAACTCTTCTTACTAGGAGTGCCTAAAACTTGGCTTTTCCCGGTATGTTATTTTATGGTTTTAAGAGTAGGTTTCCAGTCACCAGGTTTTTTTTGTCTGTGGAGTTGGAGTGAACCATACCAATAGCTATCAGAGCGCTCTAACCCCCACTGCCAGCTTCGATTAAAGGGCAATAGAACTCTGGTGTTAGCACCAAGAGCACCAGCAAGATGCACTGTTGCGTTATCAATAGATACGATCTGATCGCACGCCATAATAAGCGCAGCCAGGCCATCAATGTCGTTGCGGTTATCAATCTCTGACACCTCGGCAACCTCAATGCCGTGATCTTCCCTCAACTTGGCAATTTCATCAGAGACATCACCATATTGTAAATTGACCAGCTTTACGTTGGGCCCGTCTAGATGCTGTGCCATATCACTTAAAGTAATATTTCTATGATGTGCGCCTGCAATTGGTGAAGATGAGTTCCAGCTGATACCAATAAGGGTCTTGGCCTCACCTTTTAAAAGAGTTTTTCTCAACTCTTGTGAACGTTCACTCTCACAACGCAGATATGCTTTCGACGCTTTAGAAAAGCTATCTAATGATGGTCTAAATATATTGGGCAAAGATCCCATTGGGATATGACAGTCATAACTATCTTCCAGCGCTGGGCTTTTCCTGCACCGATATTCGATGCCATCTACAAATGATCTTTTAAAGAGAGGGATAAGCCTCTCATCACATTGTACGATCAGCTTAGATGAAGTGGCGGCAAGCTCAGGAATGAGCGAGGCATACATGATCTCATCACCAATACCTTGTTCAGCCCATAAAAAGACCCTTTTATTAGCTTCACCTGACCATCGTGGCTTTGACGTGGTGAGTTCTGTTCCAATATGTTTTTGTTCGGTTTTCCAGCGCCACTCACAAAGTGGCCAGCCTTCCTCAAACTCACCAAATAGAAGAAGTTGAAGGGCTTTGTTCCAATGCGCCTCCGGATAAGTAGGATCCAAAGCAATGGCCTTATTCAAATCAGCCATCGCTTCGTCAAAACGACCCAACTCCTTTAATAACAATGCTCGATTACTATAAATTTCGGCACTTTCAGGATTTAGAGATATAGCTTGTTCATAATTTATCATCGCCTCATTAAATCGATCTAGCTCCACTAACACTAATGCTCGGTTGTTGAAGGGCTCTGCATAATCAGGCTTCAATGATACGGCTTTACTATAATTAGCTAATGCATCATCAAATTGCCCCATATTTTTAAAGGTAATGCCACGATTATTATAAGCTTCAGCATAGTCTGGCTTTAAGTATATGGCTCTAGAAAACAACGATAGAGAAGCCTCATACTGCTGAACCTGACAAGCCAAAACTCCTGAAAGTTGGAGTGCAACAACATTGTCAGGATCGATTTTTCTTATCTTTTCATAAATCATGTTAGCAGCAGCTAAATTGCCATTTTGATGCCGTTCAACTGCGGCTTCTAAAAGCAATTGTATTTTTTGCTTTTGTTCACTTAGCTGTATATTTTGGTTTTTAAATGCTAATGACATGCTAATCACAACGCCTTTTAGTTCTCAAAATTGTAAATTTAAGTATTTTAGAAATTGGCACTTCCCAGCTAGCCCCAGCTTTTCCCGGTATGTTATTTTATGGTTTTAAGGGCCTGTTTCCAGTCACCAGGTTTTTTTTGTCTGTGGAGTTGGAGTGAACCATACCAATAGCTATCAGAGCGCTCTAACCCCCACTGCCAGCTTCGATTAAAGGGCAATAGAACTCTGGTGTTAGCACCAAGAGCGCCAGCAAGATGCACTGTTGCGTTATCAATAGATACGATCTGATCGCACGCCATAATAAGCGCAGCCAGGCCATCAATGTCGTTGCGGTTATCAATCTCTGACGCCTCGGCAACCTCAATGCCGTGATCTTCCCTCAACTTGGCAATTTCATCAGAGACATCACCATATTGTAAATTGACCAGCTTTACGTTGGGCCCGTCTAGATGCTGTGCCATATCACTTAAAGTAATATTTCTATGATGTGCGCCTGCAATTGGTGAAGATGAGTTCCAGCTGATACCAATAAGGGTCTTGGCCTCACCTTTTAAAAGAGTTTTTCTCAACTCTTGTGAACGTTCACTCTCACAACGCAGATATGCTTTCGACGCTTTAGAAAAGCTATCTAATGATGGTCTAAATATATTGGGCAAAGATCCCATTGGGATATGACAGTCATAACTATCTTCCAGCGCTGGGCTTTTCCTGCACCGATATTCGATGCCATCTACAAATGATCTTTTAAAGAGAGGGATAAGCCTCTCATCACATTGTACGATCAGCTTAGATGAAGTGGCGGCAAGCTCAGGAATGAGCGAGGCATACATGATCTCATCACCAATACCTTGTTCAGCCCATAAAAAGACCCTTTTATTAGCTTCACCTGACCATCGTGGCTTTGACGTGGTGAGCTCTGTTCCAATATGTTGCTTGGTTTTCCAGCGCCACTCACAAAGTGACCAGCCTTCCTCAAACTCACCAAATAGAAGCAGTTGAAGGGCTTTGTTCCAATGTGCCTCAGGATAATCTGGATCCAACGCAATGGCCTTATTCAAATCAGCCATTGCTTCGTCAAAACGACCCAACTCCTTTAATACCAATGCTCGATTACTATAAGCCTCTCGTTCGTCTGGCTTGAGCGATATCACTTTATTAAAATCATCTAATGCGTCTTCAAGGTAGCTGAGCGCAAAATAGACATTTCCACGATTATTGTAGGCTTCTATAAAGTCATCTTTGATAGTTAGAGCCTTGTTAAGGTCAGATAGCGCTTCGTCATAGCGGTTGAGTTTTTTTAGAGTCAGTCCGCGGTTGTTTAATGCTTCTACATTTTGAGAGTTAAAAACTAAAGCTTGTGCAAAATCGTTCAACGATTCATTGGTGAGGTTTAACTTTTGAAAAACGATACCTCTATTGAAGAATGCGTCTCCAAACGTTGAATCAAAAAAGATAGCATCGTTATAATGATTTAACGCGTTTTCAAGTAAGTTCATTTCCTTGCAAAGTGTGCCAAGGTTGTTGTGCGCTTCTGCGTAATCAGGGTCTATTGAAAGTGCATGCTCATAGTCAGATTTGGCATTGTTAAACTGTTTGATTTCTTGAAAAGCAATACCGCGATTATTGAATATTTTTGATGAAGTCGGTTTCATTGATAACGCACTGGTGTAATCAGCTATGGCAGCATCGATTTCTTGGAGTTTGTGACGTGCAAGACCACGATTATAAAACGCCTCTGCGTATTTTGGGTTGATTGTTATGGCCGTGCTGTAGTCATCGATAGCGGCTTTGAAATCTTTTTGTTCAAAATATGCAATACCTCGGTTGTTGTATGCTTCAAAACAATTAGGCTTTAATAAAATCACTTTAGAAAAACGCTCTATTGAGCATTTATAATTTTGTAATTGAAGAGCCACCAAGCTTGAAAGTTGCAAAGCAGTCAAATGGTCTGGCTCAATCTCCAGAGCGCTTAGGTATTTGATCTCCGCAGAGTATAATTGACCGTTTTGGTGTTCTAACATTGCAATTTCTATCAAATTATTGAATTTATTTGATAAAATATTATTTTTATCTGAAAAATTATTTTTGAGAAGTGCCATAATCAAATTGACCATTTTTTTTGGATTTAATTCAAATCAAATAAGCAATGACTGTGCCGAAATTAAGGATAAATTATTTTGTCAGTGATTTAGATCGAAAATTGTATGTCCAGAGCTCATAAGCATTCAGGGTTGTTTGCAGAAGAAATAGTTCATGATCTCCATTGAGGAAGCTTTTAGCTAATTGAATTTTTGCTCTCAAGTTTCTTTAAATTCTTAAGTAAATTTAAAACTTGTATTGATATCGGTAGTGGTGCTGGTGTCTAAACAGATGTCTTGAGTCATGCTGGTTTAGAAGTTTTCCAAGCTGATAAAAATCTTGATATTGCAGACTTCAAAGCTATTGGCCTAGTTTGAATCCATAATTCAGCTTGATCCAATCTTTAGGCACGCTAATTGCAGATAAGAGGAAAATTATTCATCTTTAAAGTAAAGTAACGAGGTTTTTTGGGTGAGATGGCTTTAGCGACCGATAACCGAACTGGATTGAAAAGTCCTCAAAACAAAAAGACTCAACTATTGTTAAAAGCGGCAATAATTAGACACAAAAACTTAGAATTTGAAGCTGCAAGATTGCTTTATGAAGAAGTACAAAAATCTGATCATGGCAATGTGCTCTCTTTGCAGCTGTCTGGTTTATTGTACTGCCAAATGAAAGATTATGAAAAATCAATTGAGCTTCTTTCGCGTGCGATTGCTCTGGAGCCCGCCCACGAGGATTCCTATTACCACAGAGCGATTTCTTATCAGGAACTAGGTTATTTGGAGCAAAGCTTTGATGATTACAGTTCAGTCCTTAATATCAACCAAGAAAATTTCTATGCCCTAAACAATCGTGGTAATATACTGAGAGACTTGGGTCGTCTTGATGAGGCTTTAAGGGATCTTGATTTGGCACTTGTAGTCAACTCAAATTACGCTTGTGCATACAATAATCGCGGAATTGTATTCAAAAGGCTTGGTCATGTTGATAGAGCCATCATGGACTATAGTAGAGCCCTGGCGCTGGAACCTCATTATTCGGAAGCTTTTTATAACCGGGCAAAAGCATTTCAAGACACAGGTCAACTAGAAAATGCGTTGGTCGATTATGACAAAGCTATTGCTTTCAAACCAAATTATTCAGCGGCGCTGAACAACCGTGGTTTGATACTGAAAGAACTTCTTCGGTTTGACGAGGCGTTGGATGACTTGAACCAGAGTTTAAATATAAACCCTGATGACCACGAGGCGTACAATAACTTAGGACTGGTACTCAGGGAGCTTTGTCGTTTCGATGATGCGTTAAAAACTCTTGATAAGGCGCTGTCACTAGAACCAAACTACTCAAAGGGCTTGAGTAATAGGGGAAATATTCTCCAAGATTTGATGCGTTTTGACGAGGCGATGATAAGTTATGAACAAGCTATATCTCTAAATCCTGAAAGTGCAGAAGCTTTTAATAATCGCTCTCTCGCTCTAAAGGAGTTGGGTCGTTTTGGCGAGGCGATGGCTGATTTGAATAAGGCCATTGCGTTGGATCCAGATTATCCTGAGGCACATTGGAACAAAGCCCTTCAACTTCTTCTATTTGGTGAGTTTGCAGAAGGCTGGCCACTTTTTGAGTGGCGCTGGAAAACCAAGCAACATATTGGAACAGAGCTCACCACGTCAAAGCCACGATGGTCAGGTGAAGCTAATAAAAGGGTCTTTTTATGGGCTGAACAAGGTATTGGTGATGAGATCATGTATGCCTCGCTCATTCCTGAGCTTGCCGCCACTTCATCTAAGCTGATCGTACAATGTGATGAGAGGCTTATCCCTCTCTTTAAAAGATCATTTGTAGATGGCATCGAATATCGGTGCAGGAAAAGCCCAGCGCTGGAAGATAGTTATGACTGTCATATCCCAATGGGATCTTTGCCCAATATATTTAGACCATCATTAGATAGCTTTTCTAAAGCGTCGAAAGCATATCTGCGTTGTGAGAGTGAACGTTCACAAGAGTTGAGAAAAACTCTTTTAAAAGGTGAGGCCAAGACCCTTATTGGTATCAGCTGGAACTCATCTTCACCAATTGCAGGCGCACATCATAGAAATATTACTTTAAGTGATATGGCACAGCATCTAGACGGGCCCAACGTAAAGCTGGTCAATTTACAATATGGTGATGTCTCTGATGAAATTGCCAAGTTGAGGGAAGATCACGGCATTGAGGTTGCCGAGGCGTCAGAGATTGATAACCGCAACGACATTGATGGCCTGGCTGCGCTTATTATGGCGTGCGATCAGATCGTATCTATTGATAACGCAACAGTGCATCTTGCTGGCGCTCTTGGTGCTAACACCAGAGTTCTATTGCCCTTTAATCGAAGCTGGCAGTGGGGGTTAGAGCGCTCTGATAGCTATTGGTATGGTTCACTCCAACTCCACAGACAAAAAAAACCTGGTGACTGGAAACAGGCCCTTAAAACCATAAAATAACATACCGGGAAAAGCTGGGGCTAGCTGGGAAGTGCCAATTTCTAAAATACTTAAATTTACAATTTTGAGAACTAAAAGGCGTTGTGATTAGCATGTCATTAGCATTTAAAAACCAAAATATACAGCTAAGTGAACAAAAGCAAAAAATACAATTGCTTTTAGAAGCCGCAGTTGAACGGCATCAAAATGGCAATTTAGCTGCTGCTAACATGATTTATGAAAAGATAAGAAAAATCGATCCTGACAATGTTGTTGCACTCCAACTTTCAGGAGTTTTGGCTTGTCAGGTTCAGCAGTATGAGGCTTCTCTATCGTTGTTTTCTAGAGCCATATACTTAAAGCCAGACTATGCTGAAGCTTATAATAATCGTGGCATTACCTTTAAAAATATGGGGCAATTTGATGATGCATTAGCTAATTATAGTAAAGCCGTATCATTGAAGCCTAATTACGTTGATGCTTTATATAACTGTGGTATCGCTTTGCAACAGCTGAATCGTTTGGATGAAGCTATTGTTAGTTACAGTAAGGCCATATCAATTAGGCCCAATTATGTTGAAGCTCTAAATAACCGTGGTAATATTTTTAAAGATTTAGACCGGCTCGATGAGGCATTAGCTGACCTTAGTAAAGCCGTGGAATTAAAGCCCAATGATGCTGAAGCCCTTAATAATCGTGGGGTTATTTTACAAGGTCAAAAATTGTTTAACAAAGCCCTGGTTGATTACAATAGAGCTCTAGAATTGCAACCAGATTTTGCCGCAGCATTAAATAACCGAGGCATTGCTTTTCAAGAACTGGGTATGCTTGATGAGGCATTAGGTGATTTTAACAAAGCGATAACACTTGAGGCAAATATTGCCGAAAATTTTAATAATCGTGCAAATATATTAAGAGAACTCGGCCGTTTAGATGAGGCGATAGCTGATTTGAATAAGGCTATTGCCTTAGACCCTGACTATTTAGATGCGTTGAATAACCGAGCACTTATTTTCAAAGAAACTAATCGTCTTGACGAGACTTTAGCTGATCTTGATAAAGCTATAATTCTAGATCCCATTGCTACTAAAACCCTCAACAACAGGGGTGTTATTTTAAATGAGCTTGGTCGATTTGATGAGGCGATGGCTGATCACGACAAAGCCATATCCCTACAGCCTGATTATGCAGAGGCCTTCAACAACCGAGCATTGGTATTAAAGGAGTTGGGTCGTTTTGGCGAGGCGATGGCTGATTTGAATAAGGCCATTGCGTTGTATCCAGATTATCCTGAGGCACATTGGAACAAAGCCCTTCAACTGCTTCTATTTGGTGAGTTTGAGGAAGGCTGGCCACTTTGTGAGTGGCGCTGGAAAACCAAACAACAGATCGGAACAGAGCTCACCACGTCAAAGCCGCGATGGTCAGGTGAAGCTAATAAAAGGGTCTTTTTATGGGCTGAACAAGGTATTGGTGATGAGATCATGTATGCCTCGCTCATTCCTGAGCTTGCCGCCACTTCATCTAAGCTGATCGTACAATGTGATGAGAGGCTTATCCCTCTCTTTAAAAGATCATTTGTAGATGGCATCGAATATCGGTGCAGGAAAAGCCCAGCGCTGGAAGATAGTTATGACTGTCATATCCCAATGGGATCTTTGCCCAATATATTTAGACCATCATTAGATAGCTTTTCTAAAGCGTCGAAAGCATATCTGCGTTGTGAGAGTGAACGTTCACAAGAGTTGAGAAAAACTCTTTTAAAAGGTGAGGCCAAGACCCTTATTGGTATCAGCTGGAACTCATCTTCACCAATTGCAGGCGCACATCATAGAAATATTACTTTAAGTGATATGGCACAGCATCTAGACGGGCCCAACGTAAAGCTGGTCAATTTACAATATGGTGATGTCTCTGATGAAATTGCCAAGTTGAGGGAAGATCACGGCATTGAGGTTGCCGAGGTGTCAGAGATTGATAACCGCAACGACATTGATGGCCTGGCTGCGCTTATTATGGCGTGCGATCAGATCGTATCTATTGATAACGCAACAGTGCATCTTGCTGGTGCTCTTGGTGCTAACACCAGAGTTCTATTGCCCTTTAATCGAAGCTGGCAGTGGGGGTTAGAGCGCTCTGATAGCTATTGGTATGGTTCACTCCAACTCCACAGACAAAAAAAACCTGGTGACTGGAAACCTACCCTTAAAACCATAAAATAACATACCGGGAAAGGCTGGGGCTAGTTGTTTGCCTGTTTTTCTTTGTCGAAGGATTGTTTTGGAAGCGCACCAAGCTGGGTGTTCATGACAGTTATCTTTCCCAAAAGCCAAACATGTACGGCGTCATGATGTGTTGAGCTTTTGACAGGTGGAGATCAGAGCGCAAATCTTGGAAAGCTGCGAGCTCCCAATACCGCCAAACTTCTTGTGCCAATAGTAATGGTTCTTTCCCGAAATCCCAGCCTTGCGGCAAGAACCCAATGCATTTAGCCCATCATGTAAATATACGTCGCTCTCTAATAAAGCCTTCAGCGCACCTTTGTCCAACTACCGTTTCCTTGCCATCCTTAAAACACCCTATGGCCATGAAGTAATGGCAAGGTTTTAGTGGGCTAGGACAACATTAAATGAGATTGATGCAAATACGATTTTTGCTTCCTTTGCTACACTTGATGGAATTTCTTTGACGTTATCGGTGTTGTTACGGAAGGCAGACATACTTAACGTCCATGGCTTTGTCTTTATTAAGCTGACATTTTTTATTTTGCATCCATGCCTATGACGATTCGGCCATGAATGCTTCCGTTTCTCATCCCGTTAATGCCAGCATTTATCCTATCTAGTGAGATGCGATGCGTTATTAAATGGTCAAGTCTCAGCTTGCCTGATTTATGGAGTGATAGATACCTTGGAATATCCACATGCGGAATTGTTTCACCACCATGTGAGCCAGATATGCTTTTACCAAAATGAAGGGGCAATGTATAGATGCTGGTATTACAGCCATCAGGCGGCACCCCAACAAGGATAACGCGTCCTTCTGCACTTGTAAGGTAATAGCCAAGCTCGATAATTTCTGGAACTCCGGTATTGTCGATGAATACATCTACTGGTGCGTTCTTCAAGATTTGTTCAATTTCTGACTTTGGGTCACGAGTGCTTGCATTAATGACATGCGTTGCCCCTGCTTTTTGGGCAATCTCTAGGCGTCCAGGATGCAGGTCAACCGCTATTATTGGATGTGCAGATGTCATTGCTGCGGCTTGAATAATATTCAACCCGACCCCGCCGGCTCCATAAATAATGATGCTCTCGCCTATTTTCAATTTTGCATTATTGATAATCACACCAAATCCAGTAGTTACAGCACATCCAAATAGGGCTGCCAATTCTTTGTCATAATTCTTGGGAATGACGGTCAGTCTGTTTTCCGAAACTATCGAATATTCGCTAAATGTGGTGATGCATCCCGCATTAACGTTTTTGTCGCCCCACGTATAAGTTGGTGGCATTGCCTCAATACCTTGCCCTTTTCTCCAGTGCATCACGACATGGTCGTTTGGCTTTACATGCCGCACACCTGGGCCAACCTCTATTACATTGCCAGATCCTTCGTGTCCCAGTAGGTGTGGCAAATAATTATCAAAGCCTTTCACGCCATCTATTTCACCTAATTGAGATCCACAGATGCCGCTGAAGTGTATTTTAACAAGCACTTGGCCTGGCTCTAAGTTTTCGGGCAAGCAGATTTCATCAATGATCAAGGGCTTTTTCAACTCTACCAAGATTGCTGCTTTGAATTTTCTTTGAGCTATTTTCATTTGATTCCCTACTCAAAAAAAATAAATGAATGATCGCCAGAATATCCTGTTAACCTAAACCACCAATTCCACTCTTCAGGGGTGTTAAAGGCTTCACAGGTGACTTGCCAATAAAGTAAGTTCGCTTTTTCTTGCTCGTTTCTGTAAGACTCAACACACAAGTATTTTTTGTCCTTGCCAACTCGTTCCATTTCTTGCAGCGCCGGAAACAGTTCTTGTGCATACAAATTGTGGAGCGTCGTAAGGGATAGTACGAGATCAAATTCATTGGCTTCAAAAGGTAAATTCTTGGCATTGCCAATGGATACACGGTCTCTGATTTCCGGAAGTGAATTTTCGATTGCATAACTGGATATATCAATGCCTGTCACCTCAACGCCTGGACAAACCTGCATGAAATCATAGAGTAAAAATCCTTTGCCACATCCAATGTCTAGAATTTTATCCCCAGCTTTTATGCCATAATGTTCAACCATGGCTTTTGCCACTTTGGCCCACCGGCCATCATAGCTATAGCCGCCATAATTCACCTTGCGGCTACCATCCCAATAGTCAAAATCCCACTTTTTGGCGAGAGTCGCAGCATAGGCCTTTGGATATTCTGGGTCATTTACCCGCGCGAGGTAGTCACGTTTGGTGCTTTTGTGAACAGATGACAAAAAATCTATATAGCTCATGTGGGGAAACCTTTGGCAATTCGGATGATTGTTATAAAGGCCTTAATAAAATTCTTCATTGCAGCGTGTTAGGATTACCCTAGCCGTTTCAATTCGGTCGCGGCAAGTGGCTTTGTATTTCTGTGTATCTTGGTCCAAGCCCCGCGCATTGGCCCAGTCTAGCCTGAGTGGATTAAGTAGAATAGAGCACCATCTTAGGCCAAATAACGGCCTGAGAAACTTTGCTCTGGTTATATGGAGTTGCAACCTATCTTTGTTCAGGTAGGAAAGGCAAGATGCCAAGAATTTGTCATAATACTCTTGCGGCACTGGTATTTGTGGCTGAAAAAAAAAGTCTGCCGATAGCTTGGCCGGATCATCCCATCCGGCATATTCAAAATCAATAAAAATAAGGGACCCAGATTTGGTTTTTATGGTGTTATGAAATCCGAAATCAGATGGTGATAGGCATCGCTCTTTCTGCGGTAGTGCTTCATCTATTTCGAAACCTTTATCCGTAACCATTGGAATTATTCTGGTCTCAATCTGCATTAACGAGGTCGCCATATCGGTTAACAGGTCTGTCGATGCAGTGTCTTTATCCTTGATTAGTTGGAGCTCAGTGATCTTATCCCGCACGAAATCAATGTGGTCATTGACAGAGAACTTTGCATCTGACGCAATGGGTAAATGAGCGGCAGAGTCTTGCATCAATGGTGTGTTGAGTGTTTTGATGAATTGTATGGCTGAGGAAATATTTGAGGCTGTAATTGCATCTGAACTTATTCTGCTGCCTTCAATAAATTCATAAATCGCCATATTAGCGTCCTCATTGAGTGCATGGGGCGTTGGGATAGGTGAGTTGCCATCAACATCCTTGACCAGAGAGAGAAAATCCCACTCGGTTTTCAACCTATTTCGATTATCCACTTTTGAAGTATTGTATTTTTTCAAGGCATAAGCACGCCCTGAGATTGAGACTTTAAGAACAGTATTGTTGCCCCCGGCATAGGTTTCAATAACCTCTAAATCATCAATTTCTGCTTTGCAGAAAGCCATCAATTTTTCGATCTGCACTGGATCGGTATGTAAAATAGCGGCTAAGTTAATAATGTTTTGAGCTGATCCCAATGGCTGATTCTTTCAATATTTGGCTCTTTTAGGTGATGTGAACACGGGTCAAAAAGTATTTTTCTGGTGCCTTTAGGGAATTTCTCTGCTTTCAAAATCTCAGGCAAATCGTCCACAAAAATATCACATTTTTGTAGTCCAATTTGGTCTATTTTTTCAGCCTTAGTTTGATGAAAAAAGATGAATTTCTTTTCAATCAAAATGTTGTTGGAATTAGAAAAATATGTCTCGATCCATTCCCTTGCGGTAGAGTGCAAATCATACTTGGGGCCTCTAAAGGGATGCTTTGTTTTATGGCTGATAATTTTGCATACGTGGTTTTTACGTTTGGCCCAATCTAAAAACTCTGTGACCCCCTCATAAGCGTTCACTTTTTTCATCGCATTGCCATAGACGAACCCTTGCAACTTGATCCATTCTTCCTCCATGTTGTTTTCACGAAGGTGTTCCCTAACGGATATTTTATCAACGGGCACCGACGGATCAATTAGGCTTTTCTCGACGGCTACAGTGTGGAACACAACGTCGTAGCAGGCTATGGTATTGTCAAAATCCAGCCCAATATTCATTTCAAGTACGGCTCATTTCTCTGATTACTTCACAAACTTTAGCTGCATTTATATCAAATTGATCCATTGCCAAGTTATGGTTGCAGATTTTATGGATGAATTCATCATTGCCTGAAATACTAAAAAGCTGGGGCCGTTGGTTTTGTTGTGAGCTGCACCATTCAGCAATTGCACCATATAGCCCGCCAATGCGGCCGTGTTCTTCAATTACGATCAATTTATCAAAGGATTTAAAAATTTCAACCAGCCTATCCTCGTCTAATGGTTTGATAGTGTGAAAATTTTCAACGCGCAGTGAAATGTCTTCTGATTTTAATATTTCCGCTGCTTGCATGGCTTGATTAAGAACTGGCCCAGAGCCTATTATGCACGCGTCAGTGCCCGAGCGCATCGTGACAGCCTTGCCAAACTCTATGGTCTCAGGGCCCTTGTACAGATCAGGTTCCCCCTTCTTTCCAAGGCGAATGTAAATTGGTGCACCATAATCCAAAGCAGCCATAAGGCCGTCACGGGTTTCCTTAGGGCCTGAGGGACAAAAGACCGTCATGTTGGGCAGCGTTCTTAAGATGGCGATGTCTTCCATGGAATGGTGCGTTGGGCCAAGAGAAGCATAAGATAGTCCTGCACCCGACCCAACAATGATCACCGGAGCATTGTTGTAACAAACATCAACGCGGATTTGTTCAAAACAACGATATGTGGTGAATGGGGCGATTGTATAAACGACGGGTCTGAGACCAGTCATTGCCAAGCCAGCCGCCAACCCCATCATTGTTTGCTCTGCAATGCCACAATTTAGAAATTGACCTCGCGTATCCAATTTTAATCCATCAAACATCCGGTTTCCAATATCACCAGAAAGTAAAACAATTCTATCGTCCTGCTTTGCTTTGTCGTGTATCGCCTTTGCAAAACTATCCCTCATTATAGAACCCTTAACTCTAATTTGGCTTCATCGATTTCCTTGTCAGTAGGGATCTTATAATGCCAATTGTTATCATCTTCCATGAATGACACGCCTTTGCCTTTAACAGTGTGGGCAATCACAGCACGGGGGCGACCAGTTGTTGATTTCTGGAGGATGTCTGAAAGTGCCGCTATGTCATGTCCGTCAACTTCCACAGCATCCCAACCGAAAGACCGCCATTTATCAGCCAATGGGTCAATATTCATGACTGCCTGACTGCGATCCGTTGCTTGCCATTTGTTGTAGTCCGTCACGACAGTTAAATTTTCAAGCTTTTGCGACCCAGCTAGCATTGCAGCTTCCCATGTAGTCCCCTCGTTACTCTCTCCGTCACCAATGAGAACGTCAATTCTGTTCGACCAATTATTTTTTTTGCTGGCAATCGCAAAGCCCAAAGCAATTGGCAGCCCATGGCCAAGTGACCCAGTAGCAGCTTCAATGCCTGATAAATATTGAGGGGCAGGGGGATGTTCGCCAAAGACGTCTGCTCCATCATGTTTAGCGGTAGCCAATCTTTCTTCTGGGAAAAAGCCAGCCATCGCCAGAACCTGAAATAACGCCGGTGCGGCGTGTCCTTTGCTCAACACAAATCTATCACGCATCTCATTTTGTGGATGCTTGGGTTCAATGTTCAAAAGGTGGAAATAGTAGACTGTAAGGATGTCCACACAAGACAGACATGACGCAACATGCGGCGTGCGCGATGATGCAGAGTATTCAATAATTCTTAAACGCAATTCAGCTGCGGTTGCTTTTAGATCCTGTAATTTTTTATCGTATAACGGTTTCATGGATGGCCCATTATAGTTTTTGAGCTTGAAGATCGAATTTCCGCTGAGCCAAAATTCAGAATATTGATAGACCTTTGGGTTGTCGAGTTAGGTCTCTAAACTCGTAAGTAGCTTATCGATAGAAATTTCTGATGCAATTTACAATATAGCTGATCTCATCATCGTGAAGTTCAGGATAAATTGGCAAGCTCATCATCTTTTTGGAAATGCTCTCAGCCACAGGAAAATCGCCTTCTTTGTAACCCAGAGCCACTGCCGCTGGTTGCAGGTGAAGTTGAATAGGGTAATGAATTTTAGTCTCAACGCCAACACGGGCCAAATAATCCATCAACCGTTCGCGTTCTTCTACCTGAATAACAAAATTGTGATACACGCAATATTCATGTTTTTTGTCAAACGGAGTTCCAACCAAATCGCTCAAGCCATTTCTATAAAGATCAGCGATTTCTCTGAACCGAGCAGTAGTGCTGTCTAAATGTTCAAGCCGAAACAAGCCTATTTCTGCCTGCAAAGTATCTAATCTTGAGTTCATACCCCAAAAATCTGCAGAGTCACGGCCAACCATGCCATGGTTTCTGAGTTTTTTTAGTTTTTCATAAAGGGCCGTATCATTTGTCGTGATAAACCCTCCATCTCCCATGACGTTCAAATTTTTCAATGGGTGGAGACTGAAACTTCCGGCATTGCCAAGCCCGCCCACTCGGCGCCCTTTGTACCTGGCACCAATAGCTTGGGCTGCATCTTCGATTACAAAAAGGTTGTGCTGTTGGGCTATTGTATTCAACGCGTTCATTTCGGCTGGTTTACCCGTCAGGTGAACCGCAATTATGGCTCTGGTTTTACTCGTGATACGAACTTTTACACAATCTGGGTCAAGATTTAAATCATTGCGGATATCTGCAAATACGGGCGTTGCACCAATGTTTGAGATGGAACTCGCCGAGGAAATATATGAGTTGGGCGCCGTTATGACTTCATCGCCGATACCCAAGCCAAGGGCAAGCATAATCATTGACAGAGAGTCAGTTCCGTTGCCAACACCTAGCGCATGTTTGACTTCACAATATTCGGCAACCGACGCTTCGAATTTCTGCACCCCATCGCCCATGACATAGGCACCACTTTTTCCCACAGTTTGAAAGATTTCAGTCAGCCTCGCTTTTTGATTTTCAAATTGACGGGCCAAATTCACAAAAGGAACTTGTGGGTGTGTCATGAATAAAAGCCTTGAATTAATTGGATGACGTCTTCTCGCTGTTCGTTGGAGATGAATTCATGAACAGGTAACGACATTACTGAAGCGGCAACATATTCGGCTCTCGGAAAATCACCCTTTTTGTAGCCAAAGGATTTTGCGGCAGGCTGCAAATGCATCGGTGTTGGGTAGTGGATTTTGGCATCCACACCCCGCTCCTCGAGATAGATTTTCAATTCATCCCTATTTTCAAAACAAAGCGAGTAAATATGAAATACCTGCTTAATGTAATCCCCATCTCGCGGCGGAATTTTTATTTGTGCGATATTTGATAGTGCGGTATCGAAGTATAGGGAATTATCAATTCTTTTTTGCGTGATGTTAGACAGCTTTCCAAGAAGGTGCTCTGCAACTACGGCTTGTATGGTGTCTAGACGCGAATTGTACCCAAACAACTCACAAGTGTCCCGGCCAGACAAGCCGTGATTTCTCATCAACCGCAGTTTTTGAACTATTTGCTCTGACTGTGTGCAAACGACGCCACCATCACCCCAGACATTCAAATTTTTGAGAGGGTGCAGTGAAAAACAACCAGTGTCGCCCATCGTGCCGGCATTGTGGCCATGATAAGTGGCGGTGATTGCGTGGCAGGCATCCTCGACAATTTTTAGCCCGTATTTATTGGCAATTTCGTTTATAGCGTTCATTTCACATGGTTTTCCTGACCAGTGAACAGGCATGATTGCCTTTGTGTTTGGGGTTATGGCCGCTTCTATTTTTGATGGGTCAAGATTATAATCGTCCATAATGTCAACAAACACTGGACGGGCACCTGCTGTTACAATGGCACCGATTGTGGCGTAGAATGTAAATGGCGTGGTAATGACCTCATCACCTGGATTATCGCCAATGCCCAAAGCCTTCAAGCTGAGGAACAAAGCGTCGGTTCCACTGCCCACACCGACTGCGTATTTGCTATTTACCATGCTTGCAAAATGTTCTTCGAACTCGTCAACCGCGCGGCCAAGAGTGAAGTCGCCATTTCGCACGATAGTCGCAATTTTTTCCAGTATTATCTCATAGTCGTAGAATTGCTCGCCCAGATAGTTGTGGTTAATTTGCAGCGGGCGCGTTCGATCGTACTGATGCGGCAAGAAATTCTTTACATTTTCCAACGTAGGCTCCTTGAATTAAATTTGGTGCGCGTATTCGAAGGGATGCTTTTCAAGTTCATCTATATTAGCCTTCAACCAATCAACTGTTTCGATAAGACCGCATGAAAGCGATATTTCTGATGACCAACCCAATTCATCAACCGCTTTTTTGGCATTCATCAAATAAGCCTGATCTTTTCCCATCCGCTCTGGCCCATCGACACAAAAATCCTCCATGTCAACATCCATGAGATTGCTGATTTTAACGACAAGCTCTTTAATAGACACAAATTCATCGTTCGAGAAGTGATATGTCTCTCCCAAGGAACCATGCCTCAGGGTTGCAAGAATGCCACTCGCGACGTCCCTACGATGTATGAATGAGCGAATAGATGTTCCACCCCCATCAAGTGTTAATTTTCCCTTCCCCAGCGCAGCTAATATTGTGCGCGGAACAATTCTGTATAACTTTTGGCCTGATCCATAAAAGTTCGCAAATCTAGTTGTCATGACTGGAAAATCAAACTGACTGTAGAATGCGTTTAAACTCATGTCAGTGGCTGCGTGTGACACTGCATAAGGCGTAGATGGATTATAGGGCATATTCTCGCTAAGAAGCTTATCGCTACTTCCATAAACTTCGGGCGTTGAAATTCGAACGTAGGCCTTGAGGTGTTCGTTGCCAATGAGATTTTTATGCAGTTTTGATTTCGCCAGAATGTTGGTCTGATACCATTGATCGGGATTTTCCCAACTCTGCGCAACCATTCCTTGGCCTGCAAAATCTATTATTGCATCTGGTTTTACGAACTCTATCAAGCTAACAAGTTTTTCAAGATTGTTGTTTATGTCGACTTTTTCAAAAGTGAATTTATCAATGTTTTGGTGTTTATCATAAACGCGGAAAGCGCCATGTAATTCGCGTGATCTGCTGACACCCCAAACATTCATTCTCGAATTAAGACACGCTTCAACTGTTGCTGCCCCCGCAAAAGAATTGCTTCCTAAAATCAGGATATTTGAAACATGTCTATTGGGAAGACCCTTTCTTGGGTTGATGTTCATTTATCAGATTCTCGAAAATAAAAAGGGTTGAGTGAGTGATGGTGTCGTCAGAATCTGGTAAAGTTGAGTGTTCAAGAGCACGCTGGGACGCTATACAAATAAGGCAGCCACATAAATTAAAAGCCTTTTGTAAATGATCTATCGGCCTGATGATTATCATATTGTTTTTGTCTAAGCATCTCCGAAGCACACATCCAATATATCTGATTTTACATTCTAAAATTTGTAACCGTTTTTTTCCAAAAAGTCGAAGGCTGTTTTGATCCCCTAAAACTATGCCATTACTCAATGGTCACAGGAAGTTTTAAGGATGGCAAGGAAACCGTATTTGGAAGAAGATGTGTTGAATATTTTGCGTAAGGGTGACTTGCATTTACATGATGCGCTGAATGTCGTGATTTCCTGCCGTAAGGCTGGGATTTCAAGCAAGACCTCATCGCGCATTGGGCATGAGATCATCCGTCCCTGAAACCGTGTTAGAGAAATCCAAAACAAGTTGTATTGAGAGAAGGCGGTAGACACAGCGTCTGAGGTTCTGGCATAGTTGTTGCACGAGGGTGTCAGGCGTTAATCAATCGGGGGCTGACTATGAAGATACTTGTAACAGGAGGTTGCGGTTACAAGGGACATGTTCTTGTCCCAAAGTTGTTGACGGCTGGTTACGATGTGCGTGTTGTAGATACGCAGTGGTTCGGGAATTTTCATTCTAAACATCCTCGCTTGGAGTTAACATCAGGTGATGTAAATGATGTTAGCACTGTCAAGTTTGATGATGTCGATGCCATTATACATCTTGCCTCCATCGCGAATGACCCCTGCGGTGACCTCAACCCAAAATTAACTTGGGAGACAAGTTGCCTTGCAACTATGCAGCTTGCAGACGAAGCAGCAAGGCGGGGTGTAAAGAGGTTTATTTATGCTTCTTCCGGTAGTGTTTATGGTGTGAAATCAGAAGACAAGGTTACAGAAGAACTAAGCCTTGAACCTATTTCAGAATATAACAAGACCAAAATGGTTTCGGAACGTGTTCTTCTTAGTTATCAAGATCGCATGACTGTACAAATCGTAAGACCCGCCACGGTATGCGGGGTTTCTTCTCGCATGCGTCTTGATGTCTCTGTCAATATGCTTACCATGCAGGCTCTGACAAAGGGTGAAATCACAGTTTTTGGCGGCAGTCAAATCAGACCAAACATCCACATTGACGATATCTGCGATTTGTACATTTTCATGCTCCAAAACCCGAATTTTGCCGGTATTTTTAATGCTGGTTTTGAAAATATTTCAATCCTGGATATCGCCTACATGATAAAGGACAAAGTGCCATGTGATATAGTTGTGACAGAAAGTAATGATCTGCGTTCTTATCGACTTGATTCGACAAAGTTACTAAACACGGGTTTTGCGCCAAAAAAGAGTGTTGGACAGGCAATATTAGATATCATTCGCGCTCATGGGTCTGGGGCATTAAGCGATGAAGAACATTTCTACAATCTGAGATGGATGAAACGAAATGGATTTGCCGAAAGGACGGCTGCATAATGAATTATTATTCAAAAACTGCTGAGAAATCTGCTGGTAGTCAAGGAGGTTATGTTTTCGGTTGCGAGCATATGTTCTTTTCTGATTATGCAAAAGTGTTGACTGGCTCTTTAGCAGATGCTGACTGGACGAGTGTGTTAGAACTTTCTGAGATGATATTGGAAACCCACAAGTCAGGCGGAAGAATATTCTTGTGTGGTAATGGCGGGAGCGCTGCAAATGCAATGCATATTGCGAATGATTTCGTTTATGCCGTAGCTGAAAAGACAGGGTCAGGCATTGATGCGGTGTCATTAAGTGCAAACACCGCTTTATTGACTTGTCTGGGGAACGACGTTGGATATGAAAATGTTTACAGTGAACAACTGGCTGTATCAGGGCGCTCTGGGGATGTTTTGATTGTATTTTCAGGAAGCGGCAACTCACAAAATAATATTAATGCTATCCATACTGCTCACTCACGAGGCATGCGCACAGCTGCAATCCTTGGATATGATGGCGGTTTGTGCAAACAAATTGTTGAACTGCCAATCCACTTTAACATTGCCGATATGCAGGTTGTAGAAGACCTTCAATTAACGGTTGGTCACATGGTTATGAAGTGGCTCAAAAAGGAAATTGCTGAAGTCCCATAAATTCAGGAGCTTTTATACCTCAGAGGTCTACAATTAATTTATTATAACCTGCTGACAGCCCGTTGAAAAAAATTAAAGGGTATGTTTGGAGCAGTGACTTAATGAGAAAGCGGTTGCCTTCACACCTTCATGACATTTTCACAAGATACTATTACCAGCACAATAGAATACAATAAGTCTTGAGCAAAACCAAACACGCCATGCCACAATGCCATCATATGTCTGATCAAGCAGTTATGGAGCTGGAGAAAGCAGGGCATTGTAGCTCACATCCTGTTTCAATTGCCTTTAAATGAAGAATTGAAATGATCTGGCGGAGCAAAACATTCGAACTACATTGTCATCAAGTTTGAAAAAATCTCGTTAACCCTTTTGAGAGAATGCGATGGCTGAAGTGAATATAGCTGAGACTGAGCAAGAAATATTACGGGCGTTTAAGTTAGAGAAAAAAACAAATGCCGTATATTTTTGCACAGAGTATCCCAGCATCATTACCCAACTTGCCATCGAAAGACTAATTGAAATTGCATTAGTGCGCGAAATAAGAAGATTCAGAATTTGTTTACATCAATCTCAAAATGAAGCTGTCCAAGAAATGATAATGGTAATGCTTAAACCGCAAAGAATAGATACACTCCAAACTATTTCTTTAGACAATTTGGACAGAACAACTAGCTATCATCTAATTGAGGGAGATATGCTGGTTTCAAGCCACGATGATAAAGGTATTATAACAGACACCTACCACCTTAAGGCCCACGACCCAAGCCTAGCAACCTCAATACGATTAAATGCTAGAAAAAATAGGTCGATTCAAGTTCTTTCAGATCGTTGCATATTTATCGAAACTGCGAGCGGACCGTTTACAGATGAAATGACAAAATGGTGGAACAGCTAAAATTGGTGAAAAAAGAATTTCATTACTATCCTTCAATAAACAATAAAGTGGCAGGTATGAATGCTGGACCAAAAAGTACTCTGCGTGAAAGAAATTTAGCGGGGTACAAAAAACAAATATATTTTGAGTAAAATAGATTGGCGAAAATGACAAAATCAAATGTATTTAGGGTTTTTCCAAATGCCCCCATTCCTCCCTTTGCAAAACGAGCCAAAGGATTAAATATTTGGACTAATGCCGGTGAAAAGCTATTAGATGCGACCGCTGGCGGCACTTCCTACGCGATTTTAGGGTGGAACCATCCTCGTATCAACGAGGCTATTAAAAAACAACTCTCAAAATACACGCACCTAGATTACAAAATTTGGTCAGATGAAAATACGGAAATGCTTGCAGATATTTTGTTGAGCAAAGCTGAACATGATTTGAATAAGGTATACTTTTCCGGAAACTCAGGTGCGGAAGCTTGTGAAGCCGCCATGAAAATGAGTTATCAAGCACATTATGACAAAGGTAATTTGGAGAAAAAATGGTTTATATCACGGAAACAATCTTATCATGGCGCGACCTCTGATGCTTTGGCACTTGGCGAGAGGCCTAATCTTGAATTTTACCGCGCAATGTTATCTCCTTATCGAGCGCAAATTGAGATGCACCATCCACTTTATTGCAAGAAAAGTGATGAGAGCGACGATGAATACGCCAAACGGAGCGCAAGAGAACTTGAACAAAAAATATTAGAAATTGGGCCTGAAAACGTTGCTGGCTTTGTTGGCGAAACAATAATGGGCGGGCTAGTAGGAGATGTGCCACCTTGTGTTAATTATTGGAAGTACATGAAAAAAGTTTGTACGAAATATGATGTACATCTTATCCTAGATGAAATTTATTGCGGTACGGGAACAACAGGCAAAATATATTGCTGCGATTGGGATGGTGTTACGCCTGATTTTATTCTTATCGGCAAAACCTTAGCAGCTGGATATGGCGCTCTTAGTGCGGTCATCACCTCCTCAGAAATTGAGGAAA
This sequence comes from Alphaproteobacteria bacterium LSUCC0396, assembly GCA_041228345.1. Classification (NCBI taxonomy): domain Bacteria; kingdom Pseudomonadati; phylum Pseudomonadota; class Alphaproteobacteria; species Alphaproteobacteria bacterium LSUCC0396. The sequence continues at coordinate 2,269,314 of CP166131.1, forward strand.
CAATAGCAAAAGGGCAAGGAAGACTGCAGCATACAACTACACATCAAGCCCTATCAATAGGTGTTGCTGCAGCATTAGAAGTACAAAAAATAATACACTCTGACGGATTTTTAGAAAATGTACAAAAGATAGGCAGCTTTATGCGGAACCAATTAAAAACAGAGTTGGGTCATTTGCAAGAATTCAGAGATTTACGTGGGCGAGGTCTCCGTTTTTCCCTTGAGCACTATACTTCTGACAACTCATCATTTGCATCAATACTTCAGGCAAGGTTACGCGAGAAACATAATATTTTAATTGACAGTAAGTGGCATCGCACATGCTTTACACCAGCTCTCAATATTTCCAGAACAGAAGCAGAGCAAATAATGGAGTGCTTTATATCAGAGTTTAAAAAAGCAAGCCTTAATCAATGAATGTTCTTTATTTCACAAATAAGGATATTAAAGACCATAACATAATACCAGATGTCATAACCCAAACTGGTGATAGGGTTATTGTTCATTCAAAGTTTGTTACAGAAAAACTTATATCCGATAAGAATATCGATTTTATTGTAGCCGACAGAGCACGCTCACTAATTAAGCAAGATGTGATAAATCTACTTCCTAAACGTATTGTAAATCTTCACCCTTCTTATCTGCCGTGGAACCGTGGTTATCATCCCAATTATTGGAGCGTAGTTGATAACACACCTATGGGTGTGACCATCCATTGCATCGCTGAAGGTATAGATACAGGTGATATTCTTTTGCAAGAAAGAATATACCCAATTAAGGACGATACTTTACGAACCATCTATGACAGATGTCGCGTCGCCATGGTTAAATTATTCAAACATAATTGGGTTAAAATTCGAAATCACCAACTTCCGCCTAAAGCACAAACTCCAGTTTCCACCAACAGTTTGCACATGAAAAGTGATTTCGATGGAGTTTACGAAACATTAGTGAATGGCTGGGACACGCCAATCTCAGAAATCAATCCCATTTTTGAAGACCTTAAATAAACAACTTTTAAAATCCAATTTCAACGCACTAAACCGCCAAATAGGGGGATTATTTTGAGCTTCATCAAACTAGTCTCTATGAGAGTCGATAGTATAGGGCATATAATTTTAAATGCCCTTTGATGTATAAATCCGAACCAAAAACTGAACTCACCATTACTTATCGTTCTGAATAAATATAATATATTGATTAAGAAGCAGTTGATATCGCCGTTAAGTTGGTCAGCGCTCGTTTTGATGTCAGAGTTTCCTAGAATATTATTTCTCGGGCAAAACCTTCAGCACATATTAGTCTTGTTAAAGAAAGTGCTCGGATATCAAAATTATTACGATTGTAATGTTTTATTACGCACCCAATCATGCTTTCGTCTCAGGTGACAACTAAAGTTTTGATATTGAATTTGGCATTGACCGGTTTAGTTCTAGTTTATGCCTCGTCTGACTTTGCAAACAGTTCTTCCACCACTTCTTGACTAAGCTTCTCCCCAGCAAGCTCCAACAGTGGCCGCTCAACACTATCAAAGAGTTTAAACTGAGTGTTTGCCGCCTTAATCCTTTTGAATAAAAGAATATCTTCCGGCATGAGACCATAACAAAGCTGGGAGGCTAAATGGTGCCAAGCGACAGTCAATGATGATTTAACATTTTCAATATTTGTAAAATTATTTAACTCAATATTATTATCTGACGCGTCCATTGCTTCATCAACACCTTGAATGATAGTGGTTGAGGTCTCATCATCCCAAACGTATTTTTTGGATTTTGTTGTCATTGGAAACTGGTCTCCATGATTCATACCATAATGGCTCGAGAACCATGTTTTGGATAGCGCTATTACATCATCATCAAATGAGTTAAATGCCATTGTCCTTGCCTTTGAATACAGTAGAAGGAGAACAGGCCCATTATTCTTTGTAAAATTCAATAAAGCGTTTTCATAGAGCGCTAGCCGCGTAGGGAGATGAACTGACGCTTCGGGAGCCTCCGGCGTATGAGAAAACAGTGCAGGGCAAAAAGCGTGGCTCGTATCTCTTACAACTATTGTCTCGATGCCTCTCTCCTTTAGTTTTGTAATGGTATCTGACCAGACATCATATTTAATGGTGCGTGTGTTGTTTGCATTGTCACGATCAATTTCTCGAACTGTTAGCGTAACATATGGGGCGCCGCCTGTTCTGCTATTTGTAATCTGTTCGGCAATTTTGCGTGCATATGAAGGGGCCTCAAAAAATCCGAGAGAATCCTCTCGAAAAAGTGAAGCCACAAGTTCGTGAGCTACATATTCTGAAGTGGGCTGGTTCAGTGTATACCCCCGCGGGAATATATTATGAGCTGCAAGAGACTGAAATGATATCCCTTGCCGCTCTTCCCATATGAAACTCTCGCAGGATGGCAGCACGCTGATACCGGGTATGATTACATTATTAAAAAATAACTCATTCTGTTCAAATGTTCTGATATTGTCTTCTCGAAATTTGCGATTAGGGCCATGAACAAATATTAACTTTATGTTTGATAATCCACGTCTTATCCTGCATATTTCGGCAGAATACAGGAAAGTGAAAAAGTCATATGAACATGGTGACACAGCCAGATCATAAAAACAAAATAGCGTTTTCATTATTTTCTTTCTAATGTGCCTGTTGTTTTAAAAACCATTGGTTAGCCTCAGCTAATGTTTCTGGCCTACCGATGTCCTGAAAATACCGTTTAGTGAAGTAACAATTTATTCTGCCAATCATCATTGGAATTAAATCCTTACTAATTTCGTAAAGTGTTGGTGCTTTTCTATGTAATTCCTGCAAGAAAGATGCCGAAAACAAATATACTGCGCCACTGGCTTCTGAGGATAGTGGGTGATCCACTTTTTCATGAAAATTAGTTAGAACAAAATTGTCACTATATTCGACAATTCCACATTCGCGTGGCCTATTTGTGCTAAATACAAGCATAGTGCCATCACATGAAGGCGGGCGATTGATGAACGTACTGTACATGCCTTCAAGGTTGTCTTCACAATAATTATCGACATGAACAACAAAACAGTCATCTGTTTTAAGCCATTCTAAATGGTTAGACAGGCTCATCCCGGTTCCTAATAATGTGGGCTCAAAACTGACATTTATCCGGTCACAAAAAGGATGTTTGGAAATGAACGCATCAACTTGTTCTGCCAAATAATGTGTATTTATCACAAAATCAGTAACCCCTAACTTGTCAAGTTTGCCAAGCCAATGATCAAGCATTGTCTGTCCGCCTACTTCCATCAAGCATTTAGGTGTTGACTTGGTTAATTCTTCTAACCGAGATCCCAAACCTGCCGCAAGCAATAGAGCTTTCATGAGAGTGCCTGAATTATTTCTGATGATTTGATTGGTATGTTGCCAACTCTGCCAACTTGAATGAACGCTGCTACGCTTCCAAGCAAACTCGCCTGCCACAAATTGGCGCCAGCCGCCAATGCAAGCGAGGCGATGATCAAAACACTATCACCAGCCCCTGACACGTCAATTGGGTTCATGTTGAGGGCATCCAACCTCTCAGTGTGACGCAAACCATCCTGTTTTTGCACCAATTGTGCTATCATTCCATCACTGCCAAGTTTAAGGAGAATATTTTTCGCTGATGTTATGGTCATCAACTTGTCCGCAAGGACAACAAGTCCGTCATCGTAATTCTGAAGGGCAAGCCGTGCTTCGCGCTCTGTTGGCGTAATGAGATGTACGCCTTTAAAACGGCTGATATCTCCAAATTGTGATGAACTTTGGCTGTCAGCTGACATCATTATATTATGGTCGTTACAGAGATTAATAACACGGTTGACAAGTGGTTGAGGAAGGCAGCCGTAATTAAAGTCAGAAAACACTACAAGATCAGTATCTTTTATGGTCTGTTCTAACTCAGAAAAAATTATACTTTGAAGATGATCAGAGATTGCTTGTTGCGACAATGTGCTGACCCGTAGAAGTGATTTCCCGTGGCTTCTAAACCTTTGCTTGAGGGTTGTAGGGCGCGCGTTGTCAACAACAAAGCTATAATCAACATTACACCTATCTAATTCAGTTGCAGCTAAATCCCTTACGTGATCAGAGCCTACGACTGATAGAAACCGAGTGGATGCGCCAAGTTGGGCTGCATGTGATGCCACAATACCAGCACCGCCAAGAAAATCCTTCGTTTCTTGAGGACTCACAACCAAAGTTGGTTCTTCCTGGGACATGCCAAGCGGAAAACAATCAATATATTGGTCAACAATAGTATCACCGATGACACATACCTTAAGCTTTGCGATCTTATCAATGATGTGTTTCAGTGAGCTCGTTGAAAACTGGTGACGAATTGAAAACGACCGGATGAGCTCCCGTGTGGCTGGTGGGATAGAGAGTCTATATTCTGAGTTACTGCTCGTAGAAAACCCTATTTCACCAGAGCTGAAAATTAGTTCCCCCCCATAACTCTCAATTATTTCAGATTCTTGATTATACTGACCCTCAAACTCCTTGCCTTTAACGATGACATCCGGCTTTAGAGATTTGATGCAGTCAGATAAGGACGTTGAAATAAGAAAGGATTTGTCGACAAGTTTGATTGAAGCAACTGACTCAAGTCTCAGATCTTCAGGTACATCTACCGCATTGCCCGCGAGCTTATCACTAAACACCCCGACCAACAGTGTTTTTGAAAATGTCCTTGCAAACTTTAAAAGCCTGATGTGACCAGGATGCAAAACATTGAAATTACCGGTTACTAAAACTGTTTTTTTCATACTAAGCCCTAGGTTATGTGAACTCCTACCCCCCCCTGTTCTTTGGAAGAATAAGAACATTAATTCAGATGGCTGGTGTTATCATAAGGTTAACTGAATTCAGACTTTTTCACTGCTTAATTACATAGCTTAGCAATATCATAGAAACGTTTGGATGAAATTAGCATTATTTTCTTTGAGTTCAACTTCTGTTCCAAATAGCTGTCAGAGACAGCGTGTTTGGCCTTCCTCAAATCTCTCTAACCATTCGAATGGGATGGACGATTATGAGTGGGCCTCTGTCCAGGCCCCAATTTATGTAACATTTTCCAATTAAGATTTCTTGATCAAATGTTCCATTAAGCCTCTCATCATATCCGTTTTCCCAAAACAATTTCTACTTATTGGATTGTGGACCGCCACAGAAGAGTTTTGATTAGAACTTATGAGGCTCTCGCAGAGTTAACGTTTAATTTTTTTCAGTTATTCAATTAGCCAGTTTTATTTCCAGGTTTTTTAGGGTTTGGCTCCATTAACCCAGCTTTTTCTGTCTGTAGAGCTTGAGTGTTTCATATCAGTGGCTTTTGAACTTTCTAACCCCAGCGCCAGTCCCGGTTAGTTGGAAGCAGAACATGTATATATGCGCCCAAGGCTTCGGCCAAATGGATGGTCGCTTTGTCTATAGAAACCATATAATCACAAACTGAGATTAGCGCTGAAAAAACATCCAGGTCATTATAGATATCTATTTCTGAAGCTTCCATCACATCAATCTTATGATTCTTTTTGAGGTCTGCAGTTTCATTTGAAGCATAGCCATATTGAAAGCTAACGAGTGTTTTTCAGGTTTGTTTAATAGCCTTGCGATATCAGCTAATGAAATATTTCTTTGGCGTGCAGCTGGAATTGTTGATTTTGAGGATCAGCTTATGCCAATCAGAGTACCATCCTTGTTTCCAATGATTTATTTTCTTAGTTCAAGAGCTTGCTCGTTTTGGCACAACAAATAAGGTTTGGCACCTTTTATAAAACTTTCAATTATTAAGGTAAATAACCTGTCAATAACCATTTTTTCAACACAACCGGCATGCCAATTGCTTATCAAATTGAGTAATATTTCAGAAACTACGTATTTAGAAACGTTTTAAATGCTGACGTCACAAAGAAATAAAAAAAACTTGAAAACTCGAATGTCAGATAAGGGTAAGTTGCAATTAATTTTGGCAGCGGGTTTTGAGCGTCATAAAAATGGAAACTTGAATGCTGCTAAAATGCTTTATGCGGAGGTTTTAAAAGTCACCCCGGATAATTTAGATGCCTTAAACCTTTTTGGTTTATTGCACTACCAATTACTCGATTACAAGATGGCGTTATCATCGTTTTCGCGGGCTATAACCCTCAAGCCTGAATGGAGTGAAGCTCTAAAAAATCGAGGCACTGTTCTTAAAGAACTTTTTCGATTTGATGAGGCATTAAAAGACTTGGACAGGGCGGTTTCGATTAACCCAAACAATTTCGAAGCCTACAATAACCGAGGCAACGTTCAGCATGAGTTAAAGCGCTTTAATGAGGCAATTGACGACTATAGCCAAGCAATTCGCATTAACCGTTATTATTCAGATGCTCTTTTTAACCGTGCAAATACACTCAAGGAATTAAAACGGTTCAAAGAAGCACTCAAAGACTTTAACGAGGCTATAACTCTCAATCAAAATGAAGTTAGGTATCATAACAACAGGGGTGTTATTTTAAATGAGCTTGGTCGATTTGATGAGGCGATGGCTGATCACGACAAAGCCATATCCCTACAGCCTGATTATGCAGAGGCCTTCAACAACCGAGCATTGGTATTAAAGGAGTTGGGTCGTTTTGGCGAGGCGATGGCTGATTTGAATAAGGCCATTGCTTTGGATCCAGATTATCCTGAGGCACATTGGAACAAAGCGCTTCAACTTCTTCTATTTGGTGAGTTTGAGGAAGGCTGGCCACTTTGTGAGTGGCGCTGGAAAACCAAACAACATATTGGAACAGAGCTCACCACGTCAAAGCCACGATGGTCAGGTGAAGCTAATAAAAGGGTCTTTTTATGGGCTGAACAAGGTATTGGTGATGAGATCATGTATGCCTCGCTCATTCCTGAGCTTGCCGCCACTTCATCTAAGCTGATCGTACAATGTGATGAGAGGCTTATCCCTCTCTTTAAAAGATCATTTGTAGATGGCATCGAATATCGGTGCAGGAAAAGCCCAGCGCTGGAAGATAGTTATGACTGTCATATCCCAATGGGATCTTTGCCCAATATATTTAGACCATCATTAGATAGCTTTTCTAAAGCGTCGAAAGCATATCTGCGTTGTGAGAGTGAACGTTCACAAGAGTTGAGAAAAACTCTTTTAAAAGGTGAGGCCAAGACCCTTATTGGTATCAGCTGGAACTCATCTTCACCAATTGCAGGCGCACATCATAGAAATATTACTTTAAGTGATATGGCACAGCATCTAGACGGGCCCAACGTAAAGCTGGTCAATTTACAATATGGTGATGTCTCTGATGAAATTGCCAAGTTGAGGGAAGATCACGGCATTGAGGTTGCCGAGGCGTCAGAGATTGATAACCGCAACGACATTGATGGCCTGGCTGCGCTTATTATGGCGTGCGATCAGATCGTATCTATTGATAACGCAACAGTGCACCTTGCTGGCGCTCTTGGTGCTAACACCAGAGTTCTATTGCCCTTTAATCGAAGCTGGCAGTGGGGGTTAGAGCGCTCTGATAGCTATTGGTATGGTTCACTCCAACTCCACAGACAAAAAAAACCTGGTGACTGGAAACATGCCCTTAAAACCATAAAATAGCGTTAAACAATAATAAAATGGTCATCAACTGAATCTTCGATGAAATCAACAGGTCGTTTGAGCGGCTTTATTGTTCAATTCATTGAAAATATGACAAAAGGGGGCGATTTCTCGCCCCCTTCATCAAACAGTCGTGAATGTTGCTTATTGCAACAAGCTGAGGACGGACTGCTTAGACTGGTTAGCTTGGGCCAACATCGCCGTCGCTGCTTGAGCGAGAATCTGTTGCTTGGAGAGGTTGCTTGTTTCTGTTGCAAAGTCAGCATCAATAACACGTCCCACTGACTGCTCAGTCAGCATTGAGCTCTTTGATAAGTTATCAATGTTGTGCGAAAGCCTGTTCTGGATCGCACCAAGCTTCGCCTGTGCGGAAGAAACTTCTTCTAGTGCCTTATCCAAACTCTCAATCGCATGTGTAGCATTTGCCGTGGTCTCAACTTTAATATCCGCAAGCGTGGCTTCACTCGCAGCACTAGCTATTAGTGATATTTGCTCTGTGTGGGCCGAGCCCGTACGAGGTGTATATACAACATTAAAGGTATAAGTATTTGCTGCCATTGCTGTAGTGCTTGTCAACTTTCCAGTCTTGGCGTCAATCGAGAAGTTTGCTGCAGTTCCACCTGACACTTTAAAGGTCCCGAGTGAGTCACTCTTAAATGCTTCTTTAAAAGCTGTACTAAAGATGCTTGTGTCAATTTCCACTGTCGATGCTTTAGTAGTTCCCATCGTCACTTTAATACCAGTGGCAGCACCTGTCGAAGTAACACTGGTGGCTGATTGAACAACTGCTCTATTCTTCACAAACCCAGTGATTTTGGCAGAGTCCGATGTTTTAAGTCCATCAACACTAACCCGTATGGTCTCAGCATTTGTGTTGCCAGCGCGGATGCTCTGGTCGTAAGAGCCATCCAAAACTTTGACGCCGTTAAATCGGGTATTGGTCGCGATCTTATCAATTTCGGCTAGAAGCGCGTTCACTTCCAGTTGCGCATTATCACGGTCCTTTGCAGTATAGATACCGTTCTCCATCTGCACGGCAAGTTCACGCATACGCAAGATCATGTTAGAGATCTCACTCATGCCGCTCTCAGCCGTCTGAACAAGAGAGATCCCGTCCTGTGAGTTCCGGATAGCCATCTTGATACCGTTTAACTGGCTTTTCATTTTGTTTGCAACAGCCAAACCAGCAGCATCATCAGCAGAGCTGTTAATGCGCAAGCCAGAAGATAGCCGCTCCATGGATGTTTGCATTTTGTCGTTGGCTTTGGTGGAATAGGTGCGCGCCATCAACGCACCAACATTGGTGTTTATAACAGTCATCGTTAGATCCTCATCTAGTTTGATGTTGGAAGCTTTTTGAACTTCCTGCTGAAATCTCCAACGACATAAAAATTAATTTTTTAGTTAAAACTCAAGAGTTGGTGAATTTGATATCAAAAATAAACTTTTTAAGCGTAATTTAGCTGTAAGCATATGAATTTTTTCACCAATTAAGACAACCTTCTCTAATTAGTCTCTGAACTCATTTAATGATAACCTCGAGCAGCAGTATGCCCATGTTCCAATGCGCTGTGTTGTCTCATTGAATTGAAATGTTTTTCCCCTGTTCGCTGACGATTTGAGATGCTCTTGCACTATGGCAGATTAAGTCTGCGTACTCTTTCAAGATCAACATATAAAGCGTCAGATTCGAGACCGGTTGTTGGAGCCATTCGTTTTTCGCAAGAGGCACAAGTTTTGAGTGGCGTTTAAAAAAAGCTTATTTGTATGATTTTTATATGGAATCATACTATGATGTTGACCGCTTTGGCTCTATGTAATAAGAAAACAACCGCGTCGAAAACGTAGCATAGAAATAGACAGGATCGGAGTAGTGTGATGGCAAAATGCCCTGACTGGATTTTTGATATTGTCAGCACACGCACTTGCATTCTGTTTTTGACTTCAAGCCATCCGCTTGAATTGTCAGCAAATCTTTTTTGCCAGACGCTGAATCAAAGTTATGATGTTACTGAACCAAAAGGGGTTGCTGAGGTCGCTGAAGAGATGGTCAGGTTCCTAAGCGAAATCAATGCTGGTGAGGATGCTGTAATATTTCTGAATGATTTTATTTATTTCAGGATAAATTATGAAACAAAAGCCAAGAAACGTAATTTAAAGCCTTTATTCGGTAATCCTGAAGAGGGGGTTGCTCAAGCCAGTCACAGCGATGCATTGAAACGTTTCAAGGCCTATGTTTTTGGACTTCGGTCAAATAATTCCCCTATGCCTCCACCGGCTTGGGATATGGTTGATAACGCGTCCCCATTACCTATTGTTAAAGCATTGCTCCAAGCCAGCATTAATCCGTTAGATGCGCTCTAACCTGGAACGCTTTAGGACTGTTTAGTCGAGCCCAGCTCTCCAGGAGTCCATGAAGTTGGTAAGATATTCACCAGTCTTTTTGAAAGAGGAGACTGCGCTTTCCATAGCAGCAAATTGTTGAGTGTACCGGGCCCGAGTTGCCTCCATAGCTGTCTCAAGTTTTAACAATTCTTCCTCATAGTTTTTAATCTCTGAGCTGTATGTGCTTATTTTATTGTCGATGGCATTGCCTGGTAACAAGACAGTCCTAGAAAAATCTCTGAGAGATTGAATTAAGCTTGCTCCGATGTATATCTTAGTATCTGGTGCGCCACTCGACGGAACAATGTTTATCCCAAGCGTATTTGTACTATCACCTTTGAAAATTCCGTTTTCAAGAACCATGGGAGCGCCGTCTAGCGTTGCGCCAGAGAAGGACACGCGGTCGTCGGCGCTTGTTAAAGATAAATCATAGGTCCCTGCTTTATAGAGACTGCCAGTTCCAGTTGCTTTGATAAGGCCGCTTCCACTAGTTACTTGATTTTGTGTCAACGCTGCGAAATCACTAGGGTAATTTTTGAAGTAATCTGCAAATTTTATAGTGTCTATACTAAGAGATCCGTCTAATTCAGTCATGACACCAAAATTTGATAAGAAAATTGGTTCATCTTTGTAATTAGAAATTGGTGTAGTCGTGATAGACTTTAGGCGATTGATATAAGATCTTACCAGTGTGTCTCCCCTGAGAGGGCCACCTTCGCCTCCCTCACTTCCCATATCAGTCATATTACTCATCGATGTACGTAACGAATTTATTTCGGTTACAAACGAAGTCAATATTTCAAGCGCCTGCTTTTCGTCATAAGCTGCTCCAATTTCTATATTAGTAGCGCTAGTTTTCTCTAAGCCAAGAGTTACGCCTGGTAATAAATCGGATATGGTATTTGTTGGCCTTGTTATTGTTATGCCGTCGAGTGTAAAAGCAGCGTCAACTCCTGCAACAACTTGTTTTGCTGTATCGGTTGAAGCAGGGTTCTCAAAATTAAGTTGTGATATTGCGACATTCGAAGCGTTTCTGGCTTCAATTTTTATTTGTTTATTCTCACCTAGTGCCGATTTCACCATTAGCGAGTAAGTGTCAGTGGCTGTTTTAATAACGGTTGCAGTCAAATCCATGTCTGAGAGATTATTAATTTGCGATGCAACATCTTGAATTGTTGTGGAGGCTGTCATCGTTATCATTTTTTGAGCAATGGTAGTGTCTCGGGTAAAACTATCTCCAGAATAATTGCCAATCGAGAAAACAAGTGTTCCCGCTTCAGGTACTGTACTAGTTGCGCTAGCGAAGCCACTGAATGACAGTGTATGAGCTGCTGCGAGCGTTGAAACGGTGACGTTGTGTATAAACGGTTTTAAAGAGCCGGTATTGTCAGCTGTCACAGTCACAGCTGTTGACGATGATGCGGTTACGAGAGCGTTTTGGTCTGCGAGTAGCGCCATATTAGTATCAAACGTTGTAAATTCGCTCTTGACTTGGCCCAAACTTGATATTGAAACGTTTTTTTCTTCTACTTGCTCATTGATTTTATTTTGTTTTGGCAGGACTTCAGCATTTACCAGTGTGTCAACAATTTGGGTTGTGTTCAGCCCGCTGCCAGCATTCAGCGCGCTGATATAGTCAACGCGTTGTGTTGGTGTTGTTGTAGTTGTGGTTGAAGTTGGTGTTGTTGCCATAAAATTCTCGTCGGTGTCTTGGGCCTTCGTTGATGCAATTTCTGTGCCGCATTGGATCATCATAATTACTTGATCTAAATAAGATTTTATGACTACCATTTCCAGCACTGCTATAACAATGCTCTTAGGTATAGCTATGACTTCATTACGGCAGAAAAATCAATTATTTAGGCAATTCAGAGCTATGCTCGGTTTGTTGATGCTTAGCGGTCTTTTCGGCGTGCTCATATCACTGGTTGCAAATTACTTTGTTATGATGGTCAAGTGGTTTGCTGCATTGAGAGTATCTAATGACTCATTTTTTGAGGTTGGTGGTCTTTCGTTTGCTCCAATCCTGTGGCTTTTTGCTGCTGTCCTAATATTATACTGTGTGAGAAAGTCCTTTGATATTACTCGCTGGCATGGGCCCTCTGATGCTGTATATGCATGCCATCGCACTGATAATGAATTAGATTTGAAAAGAGGCATAGGGTCTACCTTTGCAGCTTTAATTTCTTTGTGTGGTGGTGCGCCGGTTGGTCAATATGGCCCACTGGTCAATTTTGGCGCAACGATTGGCAGTTTTGTCTCAGAATCTCTTAAATCAAGGTCCCTAACTCCGGAAATATTGATGGGGTGCGGTGTAGCTGCTGCGATATCTGCAGGCTTTCATGCACCAATAGCGGGTATTGTTTTCGCCCACGAGGCTGTCTTGAGGCATTTTTCTCTAAGGGCTTTGGTGCCTATTGCAGTGGCTAGCACAACTTCTGCCGCTTTTGGCAATTGGGCATTTGGTGGTTCAGTTCTGTTTTCGCTGAACCTTGATGCACCTGAGCTCTTGCCCCTGATGCCAGCCTTAATTTTGAGCGGCATGGTTTTTGGGGTAGTTTCCTTGATTTACATGAGAATGATTTTTTTCTTTGCGTCTGTTCCGCCTAAAATCAATGTTGGATACATGCCCTTTGCATTAATTGCAGCATTTGTAACCGGGGTTTTTGGAATGTTTTTTCCTGAAGTCTTGGGCCTGGGTGTTGACGTTATTTTTAAATTTATCACACAAGACTTTGCTATTTCGGTCATTATAATTTTGCTAGTTTTAAAGGTGTTTTTAACCACTCTTTGTATTGGTTTTGGTATTTTTGGCGGCGTTTTTTCTCCAGCTCTTTTTATCGGAGCGGCTACTGGACAATTTATGTCAAGTCTTTTAGCGAATACAGCTCTCTTGAGCACGACCTCAATTTTGGCTGTAAGTGGGATGGCTGCAGTTGCGGCTTGTGTTGTTGGTGCACCACTCGCGGTGGTTATGATTATTCTCGAGCTGACAATGTCCTATGAATATACGATTGCCGCCCTTGTTTCCACTATGGTTGCTGTGTTGATAAGCAATAGCTTTTATGGGCATTCATTTTTTGACAAACAGTTGGAACAACGTGGTATTGACCTATCTCAGGGACGTGGAAATCTCGAACTGATGTTGAAAAAAGTCGACACGATCATATCCCAAGACTACCTTACTGTTTCAGCCGACGAAAAAATATCATCAGTGATTCAAAAAATGTCAAAAAACAAAAACAGTGAGGCTTATTGCATCGATGGACGTGGTGAGTTTTTAGGCAAATGCAAGTTGGCTGAGATAACCTCAGTTAGCAAAAGTAAAAGCATAAAACATTTTCTGGAAAAAGAACCGATATCAATTAAGTTCGACGCCTCAATTTTACAGGCTATTGAAGTTGCAAGTAACTTTGTGGGAGAGAGCATACCTGTTATATCGCGCGTTGATGGCCGTTTGGCTGGTGTTGTTACTGAGGCAGATATCTTCCAAGCGTATATGTCAACGCAGGTAAAAATCAATGACCTTGAGCGGCGTTAATTCTTTGGTCTATTGAATGAAGTGTAAGCATCTGGTTCTTAATGAAATATTTTCACAGTTGCTTTTAAAGTTGTGAGTCAGGGTGAGTTTTGTATCTCTTTCACAACAAACTTTCTGTTTATACTTTTGGCTCATGTTTGCAATATGCAAACTTTTGCATATGAAAAACGATCATTGCGGTCACGTTTAATGATTTTGAGATAAAGTATTGTCCTCAGATTTTAATTAATTTTCTTGAAACCTAATTTCGAATATTTTTGTTTGGGGTAGCATTTTGACTCAATAAAATTGAGTGAGCAGGGTAGAGAAGTCGAGCTTCTCTCGCTTTGGCTAAACCCCAATTCAAATCAAATGGTTAACAACTATTCCAACAAAATCAAATTTAATTGTTTTGAAATGTTGGCCTGCGCCAGCATTGCTGTGGCGGCATTATTAAGAATTTGTTGCTTTGCAAGACGTGAGGTCTCGATTGTGTATTCGGCATCAAAAACTCTTGAACGTGCTAGCCTCATATTATTGGCGATGGAGGATGTGCTTTCAGTGGAGTGCTTCAAGCGGTTAATCAGAGCACCAAATTTTGAGAGCTCAGTAGACGTTTGAGAAATAGCCAATTGCAATATGCCAACAGCATTTCCAGCATTAGCAATAGTTTGCAGGTTGATTTTATCGACTGTGTGCTGTTCTCCCGCTGGGAGATTCTCTCGTTCAATATAAATATTATCAAGATACATTTCTGCGCCTAGAAGTTTGCCGCCGGTGTCATCATATGTGCCGTTTATAAAAACGTATTTGTAATTACCACTGGTTTGAACGGTGTGCGACACAGTTGCCCAGTTTGTCGAGCCTGCGGGGCTTTGAGTTTCGTTAAGAAGTATCTCAGTCGCGCCAGTGTTAACATCAACTATGTACGCGAATACATCAAAGGAGTCATTCGTGCCTGACGCCTTCCAATCAAATTTAACCTTTTCACCAGCATTGATTTCTTTGGCCTCGGATGAAACAAGAACAGGGCCGTGGACAATGTCATAGCCATTAACACTTGTCATAGTGCCAGTATCAAGTTTTATGTAGCCATTTTCAATGCTGAAGCCGGTTGAATTGTCATCGCCTAAGGTGCCGAAACTCAAGGGCCGGGCGCTATCATCTGTTCCTGGGGGTGTTTTCAAAGTTTTTATAGTGAGGTTTCCGGCGCCGGCTGCAAGATCTGACCCAGCCAGCGTAACGGTGCCACCTGCAGTATAACCTGATCCCCCAGTTGCGCTCACACTGACACTAGCCGCGTTTCCGTTCATAACGATATTATCGGCACCGTCAGTTGCGCCAAGCTGGCTTCCTAAAATAGTAATTTGTTCGCCCAGTTTATAACCACTACCAGCATTAGTAACACTTACGCTGATATTGGCATCGCCAACGGTCACGTTAATATCATCAGTCCCCGCGCTGCCACCAATTAGATTTCCAGGAACAGTTATTACGTCACCCGCAGCATATCCAGTTCCTGCACTCGCGAGGCTTATGCTGACGTTCGCGTCACCAACTGTGAGCGCAATATCATCACCGCCAGGGCCTGCGCCAGCGTTACCGCCAATGAGATTGCCAAGAATAGTGATTGCTTCACCTCTAACATATCCACTGCCTGTACTTGTTTGGACTATGCTCACATCTGCGGCGCCTATCGTCAGAATGAGATCTGCCCCTCCACCAATAGACGACCCTGAAATCTTCAGCTGATCTCCTACATTGTAACCTGAGCCAAGGTTGACTGCTGTTGCATCTATATTACCAGATCCGTTGATGCTTACGTTGAAAGTGGCCCCGCTTCCGCCTCCAGTGATGGTTGTTGCTGCAATGTTACCATAATTCGTTGAAAAAAGCTCTCCATTGGCTGTGCTGTTGCCTGAAGTCTCATTAAATTTCATTTGTCCAATTGAGACTGTATATTTTGCAGAAGTTCCTCCCGCAGCAGGTGCCGAAGCCGAAACATTACTAAAAGTCTGCCCCATCATCGCTGTGTTATTGGTTGTCGAGGATGTTGGTGTGGTAGTCATCTCTCCTACCGTTACATTAAACAAAGCGCCTGTGCCTGCCCCACCTGTTCCAGGTACATTCGTGAAGGTCTGGCCCATCATTGCGGCATTCGAGGTTGTTGATGATGTTGGCGTGATGGTCATTTCTCCAACCCTAACTGTGAACTCAGCAGGAGTGCCGCCAGCTGCTGGTGCGGAGCCAGGAATATTAGTGAAAGTTCTGTTCATTAACGCTGCATTGCCCGTGGTTGTTGAGCTGGAAATTGTCACAGAGCTGAGATCCCCAACCGTTACATTAAACAATGCACCAGTGCCTGTTCCTCCCGTACCACTTATACCAGTGTGCGTGACGCCATACGTCAATGCAGTATCACTTGTTGTCGATGAGGTGGGGGCCACTACTAAACTGGGAACCGCATTACTGAAGGGACGAGGTGTAGGATCTTCGGGTATTGCAAATCCGGCAATTGTATTCGCAATTGAAACATTGTCTCGATTATTTATGTTGGCTGGACCGGCTGATCCATCTTGCCCCAGTTCGATTCTTTTGTTGTGGATTTCCCATCCTGGTATTGCGCTGACATCGGCTGCCGGGCTGGTAACTGGGCCGGCGGCGTCAAAACCCCCATTGGTAAAGGTTGTTGTTTCCCAGTATCTTCCCAGTGAGGAACTTACCAGTTTTTCTATGCTCAAAAGAATGTGGTCGCCATTGAAAGCCCCTGTTTGGATAGTCTTCCCCTCAAAACTTCCGTCCAAAAGACTGACTCCATTAAACTTGGTGTGAGCGGCAAGGCGGTCCATCTCTTGTATCAAGCCCGCTGACTCAATTTCTAGATTATCTCTGTCTCGTGCGGTGTATACGCCATTCGCAGATTGAACGGCTAACTCTCTTATTCTGAGTTGCATGTCGAGTATTTGGGACAAGGAGTTTTCCGCAGCTGCTAACAGGCTGATCATATTTGCTGAGTTTCTAGCCCCTATTTCGTAGCTTTTTATTGACCTTGTCATCTTGTTACCAACAGCCAAGCCAGCAGCGTCATCAGCGGCGCGATTTATGCGCAAGCCAGATGAGAGACGCTCCATCGACGTCTGCATTTTTCTATTGGCTTTAACCGCATAGGTTTTTGCCATCAATGCAGCAGCATTGGTATTAATTACAGTCAAAACTTGGTCCTCGTTTTGTCTGATGAACTATTTTTTCAAACCAGAAAACGACCAAATTGACATATTGTTTAGCTAGTTAATTTCCGTTTTTTTTCGGATTTATATGACTATTCGATGCCATGTTGATAGCTAGAGCAATGATCAAAAATGAAATAAGATTGTTTATGCTTTTGTAAAGCTGGTCAAAAAAATCTCTGAACTAAGCTAAAAAGCAGGCACTAGTTGCCAAGCAATCGCAGAGAGAGATGTTTGATCAGTTTGTTCACTGAAAAGGCCGAAGTCTTGTCAGTGTTTCACGAGACCGCCGCGGACTAATGATCAATCATGGTTTTGTTGGGTGAGGTGTTTTTTGAGGTTGCTGCCGTTTTTGGAACTTATGAGGCTGCCCTCGTTAGCTGCTTTTGAAGTTTAGGCAAGAATATCTATCTGTTCACGAAATTTTGGTGCTTCTTTGTACAGGTTTGACACCCGAGCCTCCTTAGTACTAGCTACGTTATGAACAAATGTACCACTTATCAATGCACGTGCAGCAAGGAAGTTTTCAGATGTTACGGCAGATGGCGCCTGCCTTGGATGGTAAATTTGAGTAAGAGGTTTTTGGTGAAACTCTCTAGCTAGATCAGACAGCCGATTTGATGGCTCTACAGCTTTATTTTCTGACCGATAATTTGGCACAGCCCTTGCAATAGTCGTGTTGGCGGGAGCGCCTTCGTCAATCAAAAGCGCTGCATTAGGCCTAACGGCCGGATTTGATGCGGGCAATGCATAAACCATAGACAAACTATAGAGTTTTTACGTTATATGTTCAAGTTAAAGTTAAAGTTGAAGCCTAATGTCCCAAAAATATAAAAAGATGACCGATGTTTATCAGAGCACAGAGCGCAACGCCCTTGCTGAGACGGAAGACCCGCACAAGCTTGTTCTGATCATGTTTGATGCTCTTATCAAATCAATGGAAATTTATATTGATAATATTGATTTAAAGACCGCTGATTTGGATCTTCGATCAAAACATTTCTCAAGATCGCTTACAATCATTTACTCTCTTCAATCGAGCCTAGATTTTGAAAAAGGCGGCGAAATAGCTACAAATCTATTTCAGACATACGAATTTGCGAGGCAAATGATTATCGGAAGCATCAAGGACATGGATGGTGAGGGGCCGAAAAGGGCCGTGTCGCTATTATCTGATATTCGAGAAGCTTGGGCTCAGATGGGGGAACAATTAACTGATGAAAAGTGATCTTTCCAAACAGTTCGACTCCCTTAATAGAGAGATCGTAAAATCAATAAACGCCAAGGACTATGCTCGCGCAACCCTGCTCGATCAAGCAAGGCAATCGATATTGCATGATCTGGCCTCTTCGGATCTTCAAGCTGTTGACGAGGAGTTTTTTTCTGTTTTGGAGCAATCTGCTCGGGAAAACTCAAAGCTTATCGTTATTGTTGAACGAGAGATGCAAAAAATTAGTGGAGAAACTGGACGCTCTATTCGCGCTCACCAAGGCTATGGAAGACATTTGTAGGCAAAAAAAATTTTATATGGTGCTTTTATCTACAGTTAGGTCAATGGCTTTTGGATCATTAGTTTTTTCATTTTTTCTATCAATGTTGTACGTCTAAGTTTTAAGCTATCCGCAGCTTGGCTAACCATTCCATCGCTTTTCTCAAGTGCTGCTTCAATCAGAACAACCTCTACTTCTTGCAGGTGTCTTCTGAGGTCAATATTATCGAAATAAGCGAACCAGTCTTTGTAATGCATTGGGTGAGGGACTGGAGCTTCTGGGAGCATGGACTCACCCGTAGACGTGCTATCTAGGCCAAAACTCTCAGTAGCCTCCCAAAGCGCGTCCTGTTCCTCGACGGGATCAGGAGCCCGAAGCCTCAATAAATGGTCGCGAACATGTTTGGCTTCAATCTTGCTGCCTGGAAATAACAGGCAGGCACGTTCCATTACATTGCGTAACTCTCGAACATTGCCAGGCCACGGATAACGCATAAACTCTTGCATTGCGCTATCCTCAAAACTAGGAAGGGAGCTCTTGCCTTCTTGTTTTGCAAGTGATTTTTTGAGAGCGTTTATAATCTGTGGTATGTCTACGGCGCGCTCAGCAAGGGCTGGGAGCTTGATCGGGAAAACATTAATCCTGTAAAAAAGATCGGCGCGGAATTTGCCAAGTTCTATATCACCTTCGATGTTTTGATGAGTGGCGCAAACAAGCCTCAGATCAATTGAGATGTCTTTTCCACCACCAACTCTCTGGATCGTGTGGGTTTCAATCGCGCGCAGGAGTTTTGCTTGCAGCGGCAAAGGCATGTCACCTATTTCATCAAGAAATAATGTGCCCCCTGACGCCATTTCAAACCGGCCAACACGTGTTTTTTCAGCGCCAGTAAATGCGCCTTTTTCATAGCCAAAAAGTTCAGATTCCAGAAGTTCGGCTGGGATAGCTGAGCAGTTGATTGAAACCAGTTTTCCTTTTCTGGCTGAAATCTTGTGGATATTCTGGGCGACCAGCTCTTTACCGGTCCCAGTTGCGCCCAAAACCAAAATAGTGGTTTTAGATGGCGCTGCAATATCGATCAGCCGCCTTACATCGCGCATTAATGCGGATTGGCCAACGAGTTCATTATCAACCACACTGCACACTCATGTTTGGGTTAAACATACCTTCTGACCTCACCTTTGAACCTTAGACCATAGTGTCAGAAAATTGAACAGAAAAAGTATTTGTTCAATCTGGGCGTCAGAAAATTGTAGCTATAACGTCTGATCGTGACATTTTAAAAATAAAACAAGAAAAATCATATACATAAGAGATTTTTTTGGTTTCCCGACAAACTTGGCTCGGATTTTGCCTTTTACCCTCCGCAGAGTTTTTTGGGAGACTTGAGACATGGTTAGAGTGTGCATAGAAAGACAGTACTTACCAATCGCCGATGCGTTGTGCGACATTTTTAAAATGCGAATGGCAGATGTTGGTATTCGAGGTAATGGTCCTGTTGAAGCATCTCGTGACAGTTCCACCAAGATTAAAAATATGAGTGAAACCCAACAGTTTTACGACGTATTTTTATGTGGTGCGGAATTTGCGGCCAAGGTAGGCAACACGTCAGCTATTGTTGACATTGCGCGTAGCATGAAAGCCAAGAAAATTTTGGTTGTTAATTCGGATGGTGGCTCTCAATGTTCCATAACTTCCGACATGAATGGAAAATTAATCCATATCACCCTACCAAAAATTGCTGCAAATAAATCAATTTCCCAAAATTATTGTCATCAAATTATCGCAACTCTGTGTCTGGATGATGAACATATCGCTGTTGCTGATCCAAAAAGTCTACAGTTGATGCAACTTGCAAAGCGTGTTGCGACAACAGACGTAACGGCATTCATCAACGGACCAACCGGCACTGGCAAAGAAGTACTGGCAAAATTTATCCATAACCACTCACATCGCAAAGAAAATGCATTTGTTGCGGTCAATTGTGCGGCAATCCCCGAAAACATGCTTGAGGCGATATTATTTGGGCACGAAAAAGGTGCGTTCACTGGTGCCTCAACTGCAAATAAAGGGATTTTTCGCGCCGCTGATGGTGGCACATTGCTCCTGGATGAAATTTCTGAAATGCCGTTGTCTCTGCAAGCAAAGCTGCTTCGAGTCTTGCAGGAACGAAAAGTCACCCCGCTGGGTAGCCAACGTGAGATTGATGTTGATGTTCGGGTGATTGCGACGACCAACAGGGATATGCTGGCTACAATTAATGACGGAAAATTCCGAGAAGATCTATTCTATCGGTTGAATGTGTTTCCTTTAACGACAAAACATTTAGCCAATCGTATCGACGATATCATACCAATCAGTAGCATCCTATTGGCACGCCATAGCCCAAATTTGGAAGCCCTTCCCTTCATTGATGACGATGCCACTGACATCTTGCTGTCTTATGGTTGGCCAGGAAATGTACGCGAACTGGAAAATGTTTTGCAGCGGGCCATTGTTTTGTCATCGGGTGGCAAAATCATGGCTGGCGACATAATGGTCGATGGCACGATCCAAGAGCGCATTACTCGAAGCATTTCCACGGAAACAATGCTCTCAAGAAACGCAACTGCTTAAATTTTTAGAGGATAAACATGACGCAAGTTAGTTCAATGACAGGTCCAATTTCTTCACTTCGTGCTCAGCTTCGGGCCCAAGCAGATGCCGCGCTCGCCCCCGAGGTTAACAGCACACCATTTACAAGCAGAATGGGCGACGCATTGAAAGAGGTTGCCAGTGCTCAAAATCAAGCTGCTGATATAACCAAGGCCTACGAGCTGGGTATGGAAAATGATATTTCTAAGGTCATGATTAGCCAACAGGTTTCAAGCCTCGGATTTCAGCTCACGCTAAATGTAAGAAATAAAATGCTGAGCGCATACAAAGACATCATGAACATGCCGGTTTAGGCGGGCAGCGATAACAGTATTTGATGAATTAAGAGATCAACAAAAATAAATTTCAGGACATAAAAACATGGCCGATGCAGTTGTAAATCAAAGTCGCGAAATGGTTACTAATGACTCGGGCGTTTTTGCGCAGGCGGGAACATTAGCTGCGCAAGTAAGTCGGATGTATAATCAGCCAGCATTTCAACGCTCGCTGCCGACTATTGTTGCTTTGGCTGTGGCGGTTCTTGGTCTTGGCGCTTATCTGTGGATGCAGCAGCCGACCCGAACCACACTTTATGCGGGCCTTCCAGAGGCAGAGAAGTCTAGGGTCATAGATGCGTTACGCAATTCTGGGGTGAGTGTGACGCTTGATCCCGTGACTGGCGATGTTCTGGTGCCTACCGAAAATTATCACAGTTCCCGAATGACATTAGCCGCGCAAGGGCTTCCAGCGTCAGCTGCAACGGGTTACGAACAGTTGGACTCAATTCAGATGGGCTCGAGCCGCTCAGTCGAGGCTGCCCGGTTAAAACAATCGCAGGAGTTGGAGCTGGCAAGGTCAATCAGCGAGATTGATTTAGTGCTCAGTGCGCGAGTGCATCTGGCGCTTCCTGATAAGGAGGTCTTTGTTCGTCAGCAAGCAGAGCCAACAGCGTCTGTGTTTTTGCAGCTTGCAAGAGGGCGTAGCCTTGGCCGTTCAAAAGTTGAGGCGATCACGCATCTGGTATCAGCCTCAGTCCCAAATTTATCGAAAGAAAATGTATCTGTTGTTGATCAGAATGGCAATTTGCTCTCAAGCATCAATGGTGGTGTTGAAGGCCGTTTATCTGATGCGCAACTTGAACATCGCATCCGCTTGGAGGATATTTATCGGTCGCGCATCACATCACTGCTATCGCCAATTGTTGGGGCAGGCAACATAAATGCTCAGATCAATTTAGATATTGATTTTACTAGAAGCGAAATTACCGAAGAAATCGTTGATCCAAATGGAAATGCGCTCCGGAGCGAGCAAAGCACGTCTGATAAAACAATGGCAGCGCAGGCAAAAGGCATTCCAGGTGCGGTTGCTAACACACCGCCAGCACCGGCTGATTTAAATACGCAAAGATCGGCGACTGGGGCAAATGATGAATTGCGATCACAATCATCAAGCGAAGTAAAAAACTATGAGGTTAGCCGTACCGTATCCAGCACGGTGAACCCGACAAACATAATTCGGAAGATTAATGCAGCGGTACTAGTGCGTGAGCGAACTATCATGGATCCAGAGACTGGACTGCCAACAACGCAAAAAATGACTGAAGGTGAATTGCTCCAAATTGAAAAACTGGTTGCTGATGCGATTGGCATCAATAAAGAACGTGGGGACAGCCTAACAGTGTCAAGTGCGCCCTTTATGACTGAATTATCTGAGGGTGTCGAAATCCAGTGGTTTGAGCAGCCCTATATGCGGTCTATTATCAACCAGGCCGGTCTAGTGCTGATCCTCGCGATTGTCATTCTAGGCGTTGTCCGCCCACTACTGAACCGTATTTTGATCCCAATCTCGGTTCCAGGCATGCATGGAGCTGCTGGCTCGGAAGATGAAATTGATATTGACCAAATTGAGGTTAGTGAAGGTGAAAGCCTTGAAGACATCAAGGCGAAGCTGAAGCCGAAGAAGGCCTCCATTTCGGCAGAAATGCTTGATACTGCAAACACCTATGATGACAAGGTCGCGGTAATCCGTATGATTGTTTCTGATGAAGCTGGCCGTGTCTCTAACGTCTTCAAATCAATGATGTCGCGCGATATTGGCTAGTGGGTAATATTTTGAAAGTGAAGGGTGATTAATATGGCTGCTGCAGCAGAAGAACAAGCGCCAAAAAAGGGTGAGTCAACTTTTGATACGCTAACAGGCACACAAAAATCGGCTATATTGATGATGCTGATTGGTGAAGATGAAGCCTCAGAAATCCTTCGCAATCTGTCACCCCGTGAGGTACAGCATTTGGGAACGGCAATGTATTCAGTTCAGGGGCTTGATCAGGAAACAGTCAATCTTGTTCTTGACGAGTTTCTGGCAATTATTAAAGCGCAAACAAGCCTGGGCATGGGTGCCGGTAACTACATTCGGAACGTTATGACCAAAGCGCTCGGTGAAGATAAATCACAATCAGTTCTGAGCCGAATTGCCCCCTCAACTAGCGCCAGACCGATTGAAATTCTTGACTGGATGGATGCGCGCTCTATTGCGGAATTGATTTCGGACGAGCACCCCCAAATTGTTGCGCTGGTGGTCTCTTATCTTGATGCTGGTCAAGCTGCAGATGTGTTGGGACTCTTACCTGAAAATATGCAGGCAGAAGTTATTCGCCGGATCGCAACCTTAAAAACAGTTGGGCCTGATGCGCTTCGTGAGCTTGAGGATGTGATGCAGCGAAAATTCAAGGCAAATACGTCGCTTCGTGCAACTCAGGTTGGCGGAATTGATGCTGCAGCGCGGATTATGAACTTTACTCAGCAGGCAATGGAAGGCCGAATTATGAAAGATATCGCCAAAGGCGATAAGGGTCTTATGCTGGCTATTCAAGAGAGCATGTTTGTCTTTGATACGCTAATAATGTCAGATGATAAATCATTGCAAACATTGCTGCGTTCAGTTGATACAGACCTTCTGATTCTGGCGTTGAAGGGTGCAGATGAGCCGCTTCAAGAAAAGCTGTTCTCTTGTATGTCAAAACGTGCAGCGGCAAATATCATGGATGAGATGGAGGCCCTTGGTCCGGTCCGCTTAACCGAAGTGCAAGCGGCACAAAAAGAAATCATCAATGTTGCACGACGCCTGTCGGATGAGGGCAGCATTGTTCTTGCTGGCCGTGGGGGGGATGATTTTGTCTAGACTGGCAATAGGGTGTTGGTGATATGATCAATGCGGTCAATCAAATTGTTGAGGAGCAAAGCGGCCCACTTGCTGAAAGTGAGGTTGCGCAACTTTTGTCTGTACTGCGAAATGCTGAATTCAAGCGCTCAGATACGCGGAATACCAAAAAAGATACTAGCTTTAAACCAAGAAGTTTATTTGAAATTGCGTCTGCAGCGCAGGCGCGTGAGGTTGGCAAAAGACCGACTGAAGTGACGGCTGATCAGGTCGCTAATGCAACAGATCTAAAAGATGGAATAATAGAAGATATTGAGCAGGGCGATACGAAAAATGAGGGTATCGGCGATCCTGGCGAAGGTAACTTGGAGAATTCTCTCTCTGCTGGCTTTGAAGCGAAAGATGATTTGTCTAGCCCAGAAAATGCCGAGGTGTTTGATGGGGCAGGTAAGGGTGATGCAAGGCTCGAGCCGCTGGCCCTGCAAGACGGAGCGTCAAACGCGCTGACATCAGAGGCTGAGATAAGCCAAAACCAGGAAACGGTCATTGCCGAAGATTTGGAAGGCGGAAAGGTTGCGGCAGGATTTGAGACAGCAAGTGAAGCTTTTGAGCGAGGCAAGGCTGAAGGCGTTGCTGAAGGGAGACAGGCAGCGATTGCTGAAAACAAAGCCGCTGCAGAAGTAGCGGCTAAGGCAGAATTGGCTGAAAAAGTTAGTGTCTTTGGGCAAACACTCGCATCTTTATTAAAGCCACAAGCCATGCAAGCTGAAGCTTTGACGAAATCAATTCACGCGGCAATTTTAAAATTAGCAAGCGAACGTGCTGGCAAGGAGATTGATAATTTGCCAGATGTTTTTGCAAATAGGATTGATGCTCTCGTCAGCGCTATCGGAAAAAAAATAAATGAAGGTCAGGTTCAGCTCAATGCAGACGATTACAGTGTAATGACGGCTTATTTCGCGAATACCACATATAATTTTGTGGTCAACTCGGATTTGATGCGTGGTGATGTTGTGTTGCGATTTGATGGCATTGAGCTTGCTGACATCGCTGAAAACCGGATTGGTAGCAATTACGTATCCGAGGGAACCAGTGAGTCTGTTCCAGTACAGATAGCTTTAGAAGACACAAATGGAAATTCCGATTTTATGGCGGAGCCTGATCTTGATATCGCGCCAGATTCTGGAGATCAGCAAGACTCATGAATGGGGCTTTAGAACAAATTATATCTGATATAGATGCGCTAACACTTGAAAAGCCGCTTCAGCTTTCTGGATGTGTCAGCCGGTTTGATGGACATATTATTGAGTGTGATGGTTTTCCTGCAACAATCGGAACTATCTGCCAAGTTGTTACCCAAAAGGGCAAAACAACTAATGCTGAGGTAATCGGGTTCAAGGACAACAATAATCTTCTGTCAGTGCATGATCACAATGCACAGATCACTGTTGGTGCAAAGGTAACGCTCAGCGATGATGGGCATTTGATCAAGGTCGGGCCGGAGCTGCTTGGTCGTGCAATTGATGCACTTGGTCATGCGCTTGACGATGGGCCGCCGATGCGGCTCTACGATAGCTGGCCGTTAAATGGCAAAAAGACTAACCCTCTGGCACGTCGTCCGGTGAATAAACAGCTCGATGTGGGGGTGAGGGTTATCAACAGCCTTTTGTCGGTTGGGCAGGGACAACGTATTGGCATTATTGCAGGGTCAGGTGTTGGCAAATCCGTTCTTTTGGGCATGATGACAAAATTCACCGAGGCGGATGTTGTCGTTGTTGGTCTGATTGGTGAGCGTGCACGTGAAGTGGCCAGTTTTGCGGCCGAAGTGTTAAATGGCTCATCTCGTGACCGCACCGTAATTGTTGCTGAGCCAGCTGATCGGTCGCCCTTGCTTCGAATACGCGGAGCAAACCGAGCCACTGCAATTGCTGAATATTTCCGGTCGAAGGGCAAGAATGTTTTGTTGATAATGGACTCAATAACAAGGGTTGCACATGCGCGACGTGAAATTGGGTTAGCTCTTGGTGAGCAGCCAACATCAAAAGGCTATCCACCATCGGTTGTTTCAATGATACCGGCTTTGATTGAACGTACTGGAACAGGTACGGGCCAGGAAGGGTCAATTACTGGTTTTTACACTGTATTGGCGGATGGTGATGATGCCAATGATCCAGTTGTTGATACAGCCCGTGCAATTCTTGATGGGCATATCCTTTTGTCACGGGAGCAGACGCAAATGGGCATTTATCCGGCGGTTGATGTGCCAGCATCTGTGAGCCGAGTGATGAGTGAAATTGCAAGCCCAATCCAACTTCAAGCAGCGCAATATTTTCGTCGATTGGTCTCGCTTTACATGGAAAATCGGGACCTAATTTTGATGGGTGGCTATGCGCCTGGCCAAGATCAGGATCTTGATTTGGCCGTACAATTATGGCCAAAACTCATGGCTCATATTCAGCAGCCTTTTGATCAAAGCGCATCTGTAGAAATTAGCATTAAAGCATTGACAGATCTGTTTAATTTACAGGCAGAGATATGAACCGCCGAATTTCGACCTTGCATCGCCTTGCCCTTAAGGAACGCGTCTTGATCAATAGACAAATGCGAGGCCTCGGCGTTCTGAATAGTGAGTTTCAACGAATTGACGAGATGCGGAAGAAGCTGAGTGAAATGGCGGGTGAACATGCGCATGACAACGGTGAACAAGTCATGTCGACATTTCGTATCGCTGCTCAGTTAAATCACCAAATCCGAGACCAGCTTGAAATGGCAAATAACCGCTGCGATCATCTAGCGCAAGAATTGCAGACTATGCGTTATAGAATTGCTCAAGCTGACCGCCGCCGCGAAAAATCCACCAAAAAGGCAGATGCGCTGAGGGCTCGGGAACTTAATGACCGCGACGCAAAACGTGAAGATGCAGAGGCATCGCGACGGCGCTCCAAGCTACAATAAAAACGCCAAATATCAAAAAAATGGCATCTGAATTGCATCATTGACTGAGAAATTGTCAATCTGATCTACAAAAGCGGTTAGCGGAAATATGCCAAAAATAGTGCCAAAACCCTCACAAAGCCCAGGATCTGGACCTAAACGGCCTGTGCCAATGCCAGCAGAAAAAACGGGCCATGATTTGCTGTTTGCAGCGTTGTTTGATGGCGCAAACGCTAATGTTGCCGGTAATGATATAGTTGTTGGCCCAGCTGCATTTTCTGGAAGTTTTGTGACTCATTTGCAAAATCAAGGCGATGATAATACGCAACCGCAAGAAGATTTGCTTGCAATGATAGCAGCACTGCAGGCGCCAGGGACGTTTTCTCATAAAAAGACTGACAAACAAAATCAGGAGACCGATAAAGAGGTCACATCTGATCAAGCTAGCTCTTTGATGGACGAGGAAAATCCCGATGGCTTGGCGAATATGGTAGTGGCAATGCCATCTAGTCCAGAGGGTTTTACCGAAATGGAAAAAGTCGATACCCACAGTGGTGAGAAAGCGAGCCTGATGCCAGCAAAAATGGCTTTTGAAGATAGAAAATCATCAGGTCTTCTGGGTACAAAAGGCTTTGCTTCTGAGGCTGGACAAACAACTACAGAGAAAATGCGGTCAATAAGTGAGAGGTCTTTCGCTCATGATAGTAGCAATTCGGCGTCTGCGAATACTAAGCTTGAGGGTGCGCCGGCAGTTTCAAACGAGAGGGTGTTAAACAGTAAAACAAAGCCACCGATGGTGAAATCCATCAATACCAAGCCGATAGTCAACAAAGCCAATATGGCAGTAGTTGAACCTATCACTGAAGAAGAAAGCAACACTAAAAATGTTGTCAAAGCTTTTGATGACTCTCGAGAACAGATGATCGGCAAAAAAGATAAAAATCTCACTACTGTCGCAAGCTTGAAACGGGCGATGCTGTCAGAAAGTAATATGGCGGCGGGTGACAAGGTGCCGCCGCGCGCAGCAAGTGGCCAAAATGTGCATGAGATGGGGCAACCGATGAAAGCTGTTTTAGCGATGCTTGATAATGCCTCTGGACCTGGTAGCCAGGCGCAAACAGGTGGTCAAAGTGGCGGCAATTCAGGTGGTCAAACAGGATCTATGACAGGAGGTGGGCTGCTTAATAATCTCAATATGCTTCAAACACTTGATATGGCAAAAAGTAACTGGAGTGAAATGCTGTTACAACGTGTACAAAGGGCGCTAGCTGGTGCCAAAGAGCATTTGGATTTTCAGTTAAGTCCCCGCAACCTTGGAAAAATGCGCGTTAGTATTGCGATACAGAATGATCGCACAAATATCCAGATTCAAACTGAAACATCGGCTGCAGCCTCTATGTTGAGCGATGCTGAGGGGCGTCTGGCACAAATGCTTGAAGCATCGGGCCTTCGCCTTGGTAGCCTAAGTTCGGGTCAGTCGCAGAGTTTTGGCGGGAACACGTCGGGCGGGCAGGCCGACCAGCAAGGTCAGGCAAAGTTAGCCTCGAAAGCGAGACCGGATAAAACTGAAAAAGATGGCTTGTCTGATACGGAAATAACTTCAGAGCTTTCAGAAAATTTGATAAATATTCAAGCCTAGTACATCAGTTGGTACTGATGTGTCAGGCAGGGACGTCCATTGGAGGATTAGTCTATGGCAGATGAAGAGAATAACCAGCCTAAAAAGAGTCGCGGAATTTTAAAAATTCTGGGGTTTGTCTTCGGTGGGCTGTTGCTTGTTGGGGCAGGTCTTGGTACCGGGTTTTTCTTGTTTGGCAGCGACCAACCAGATCCGTCCGAGGAAATCGAACAGATCATTGAACGGAAAATGGTTGAGGCTGAGGAGAAGAAAGCGGCTGATGAGAAAGCAGTTGAGGGAGAATCCAAGGTTGCCAAGGAAACCCCTGAAGTTAAAACTTTCATGACAACCTATTTTGAGTTCCCGGGTACTTTTACAACTAACCTCATGAATTCTCGGAAATTTCTGCAGGTTGGCCTAGGCGTCTCTACCCAATATGATGACAAAGTGATGAGTAATGTTGAAGCGCATCAATTAGCACTTCGCTCGGAGATTTTGAATGCGATGAGCGAATTTTCAGAAACTGACATTCAAGGCAAGAATGGTCGTGAACAGTTGGCGAAGGCGTTAACTGCTAGCATAAACGAAAAATTGATTGCACTTGAAGATTTTGGTGGCGTAAGTGAAGTCCACTTTACGTCTTTTGTGTTGCAGTAACATTAATAATTTAATCGGGAAATTTTGGTAAGGCATGTCGTCACGTAAATTATCAAGTGAAGAAGTCGAAGCATTGATGGACGGGTTGAAAGCCTCGTCTCATAATGTGCATGCTGATGTTTCTGGCTCTGCCGAAGTGCGTTCGTTCCAATTTGGCGAAGATGATTTGTCATTAATGGGCGACTACTATGCTTTGAGGCTTATTAATGAGAGGTTTGCGCGTATCGCACGTAGCGTATTCCTACCGATGTTAAGAGTTCAACCCCGCATTTCACCATTTCCTCCCGAGGTTAAAACTTTTGATGAATATTGCGAGAGCATTAGTAGCTTTATGAATTTGAATATTTCAAGGATGGAGGAATTACGAGGGCCGATGCTGTTATCTATTAGCCCTAAATTCATTTCGACCCTCACCGCCTCATATTACGGTGGATCAATCGTTCAAGCAGATCAAAAACGTACAGAATTCACCAGCACAGAAGAGCGCGTGATCGAGATTGTTCACCGGGGCTTGTGTGAAGCCCTAACCAATTCTTGGGTTGATTTGATGCCCATAAGAATCTCGAATCAAGGTCGTGAAGTTAACCCTCAATTCGCCTCATTTGTTGATGGAAATGAACTGGTCATTATTTGTTCTTTCCTTGTCCAATTGCCACAAACGGATGCAGTTAATTTTGATGTTGTATACCCCTTGCAAACTTTAAAACCTATCGCATCACAGCTTCGGTCTCGTGTCCAATCTGAAACTGGAGATGATGATGTTACCTGGCGCGAGAAAATGGAGCGCGCTATTTTGAATATTCCACTAAATATCACTGCGCTTCTTGGTGAGCCTGTCATGTCAATGGGGCAATTAATTCGCTTAAAAACTGGTGATGTTGTTCCTATCCAGATTAATGACGGCATTGAAGTTCGAGTCGAAGACAATCCGATCTTTTTAGCCGAAATCGGTGAAGTGTCGGGGCAGGTGGCAGTAAGCCTGTCAAGGCGGATTTAAATAATTTCTATCTGATGGCCGGCAAGCTGGCAAAAGAAAAGGAAAAGCATAATGGCAGACGAAACTGAAAATCAGGCAGCCGGTACTGAAACAGATGCAAAGGGCCCTGATACAGGCGCAACAAGCGCGGCAAAGGTGACTGCTGAGAACTTGCGTGTCCTCGAAAATGTTGAAGTGCAAATGACGGTCGAGGTTGGCAATACTGAAATTAAGATCCGTGATCTGCTGCGTCTGAATGAAGGTGCAGTAATTGAGCTTGATCGGCTCGCTGGTGATCCATTAGACATACTGGTCAATGGAACAATGATCGCCAAAGGTGAGATTGTTATGGTCGGCGAGAGATTTGGTGTGCGCTTTACCGAGATTGTTGATCCCGAAAAGCGGGTTGAAAATCTTTAGTGGCAAGCCTGCCCCACAGAGCCCAAATGTGTCTAACTTTTGACGCTTGATAGGGCATTGTCCTACAGCTTCCATTTAAATTTTTAATTTAAAGACAATGTATTCAGCCTCTTAATGATTAATTAAGGGGCTGTTCTTCGCTGTGGCATATATTTTGCCTTCTCTGTTATTAGGATGGTCCTGACGGAGTTCGGCTATGTACACGAATATTATTGGCACACAGCAAATTGTCATCACTGCTGCCTTTTTGGGGATGATGGTGTTGTTATTGGTCATTTTGCGAAAGAAAAGCAATGTGATCCGCGCCGGATTAAAAGCTGGGAAACGCATTAATGTGGTTGAGGAAACTGCGGTCAGCCCAAGTGAGAGGTTAAGGCTAGTAGTAATCGACTCCAAAGAATTCATTATGGTTTCGGCTAAGGGCCATGCGCCCAGTTTGATGCCGCTTAAGGCTGGTGATACTGGACCGGATATGAGAGAAAGCCAGTGCGATGATGCTGATGCTAAGATGGAGGCTGCGATCCGTGATGCCATGCAAGCGCACGCAGCGGCCACAGTATTTGATGGAACCCGAGAAGACCCCCAAAAAGCCCAGACCAGCCAGTCAGCTATTGATGACCCCCAGGCCTTTGCCAAAAAATTTCAAAGCTGGAGGCAGCAGAATGCAGGACGCTAACCAAATGAGGTTTGGCATCAGCGGATTGCTTTGTGCTCTTGTCAGTACTGCTATTTTTATCGTTTCGAATGGTGAGGCGATGGCGCAGGATGCAGCCAGCAGCCTTGCCAGTAACATGGCTGGCCTTGGCGCTGGCTTACCTGCGCTGATATCCAGCAATGCCGCAGATGGCAGCACATCTTATTCATTGTCATTGCAAATCCTCGCGCTTATGACGGCGATGACAGTTTTGCCTTCACTAGTGCTCGGTATGACTTCGTTCACCCGGATTATTATTGTGTTGTCTATTCTGCGCCAAGCGATGGGTACACAGCAAACACCCCCTAATCAGGTCCTAATTGCGATTGCGTTGTTCCTGACTTTTTTCATTATGTCGCCAACTCTGACTAATATTTATGAAACCGCTGCCGAACCGTATTTAAGTGGCAATGTTAGTGCTGAAAGTGCTTTGTCGTCAGCGAGTGGCGATATGAAAGAATTTATGGTTAAGAATACCCGTAAGGATGATTTGAATATGTTTATGGATCTAGCGGCAAAAGGCGCAGTTGAGACGCCAAAGGATGTTCCTTTGACGGTGTTGTTGCCGGCTTTTATTACCTCTGAGTTAAAGACAGCTTTTCAGATTGGCTTTCTATTATTTTTGCCATTTCTGGTGATTGATATGGTGGTGGCGTCTGTGCTCATGTCACTTGGTATGATGATGCTCAGTCCAATGTTAGTGGCATTACCGTTTAAATTACTTTTGTTCGTTCTAGTTGATGGCTGGAGCATGACAGTGGGTTCGCTTGTTGCGACCTATGTTGTTTAGCCTCTTTCAGTAGAAGGGTGCCGATTATGGGCTTTGATATGAATGTCGAATTTTTGCGGATGGCATTTTGGCAGATCGTTATGGTTGCTGGCCCAGTTTTGTTGGTCGCGCTTGCGATTGGTCTTTTCATTGGCATCATACAGGCGGCTACATCAATCAATGAGCAAACTCTCAGCTTTGTACCAAAACTTGTGGTGGTTTTGATTACCTTTGGATTATTGGCTAATCTGATGATGGTACAGTTAAGTGACTATTTTCATTTCATTTTTGAACAGGTCGCACAGGTAGGATAAATGAATGAGTGAGCTGGCATTGTCAAATTTGGGTGGTGTAGGCCCGCTGCCAGGTCTTAGCTTGCAATTTTTGATGGAGCTTCTTGCTGGATTATTTCTGGCAAGTTTACGCATTGGTGCCTTTTTGATCGCTTCGCCCTTTTTTGGAGGTAGTTCGGTTCCCTTGCAAGTCCGGATTATTATGGCAGTGCTTCTTGGGGTTGCTGTGGTTAATAATGTTGTGGTTCCGGACTGGCAAAGCTTTAACGCACTTACAGGCATTCGGGTGGTCTTAACCGAACTGGCCATCGGCATTGCATCTGGTCTGATTCTGACCATCTGGTTTTCAGCTGCGCTCCTTGCTGGTGAAAAAATTGCTAGTTCGGCTGGTCTTGGATTTGCAGCCCAGATTGATCCCGACTCGGGTGGACAAACGCCCGTAGTCAGCAAAACATTCTCATTGTTCCTTACGGTAATTTTTTTGTCATGGAACGGGCACCTGCTGGTGTTAAGGGCGGTTGCTGACTCGTATGAATATTTACCGGTTGGCGCGATGCCTGCTTTTCCAGTTTTGGTCCAAGGCGGGATTGCGGCGGCTGGTTCAATGTTTTTTGCTGCAACGATTATCATGCTGCCGTTGACTGCCTTTTTGCTCGCAATCAATCTGGCGATCGGTGTTATTACTCGATCAGCCCCGCAGCTTAATCTGTTTTCATTTGGTTTCCCAATCAGCATGCTGGGCATTTTTGTACTGCTCTATCTTTGGGTTGATGTATTGGGTGACGCGATGGATGATCTTTCCCGTTCGGCAATCGAAAATGTTCAATTTATTCTGGGGGCGATAATCAATGGCTGAAGAAGGTGATGACAGCCAAGAAAAGACTGAGGACCCCTCCCAACGAAAGCTCGAGAAAGCCGCAGAGGAGGGGCGGGTTCTTACCTCGAAGGATATGTTTGTCTTTACTGGCCTCTTTGGTGCTTTGCTAATGATGCTAGCGGTACCGGGCATTATTGAGCCGGTGCTTGGCAAGTGGGGAGCATTGCTAAGACTTGAGCGTGGAGCTGATTTGGATGCCCTAATCAGCCAGCGCATTACTGAGGGGATCAAAATGATCCTTATCACCGGCGTTGTTATCGGTGTTCCATTGATGGCTGTGGTAATCCTAACACAAGCAGCTGTTGCCGGTAATTTGAATTTCGCACCCAAGGCAATGGCGTTTAAGGGTAACCGTATAAATATCTTAAAAGGCTTGCAACGGATGGTGTCGATAAAGGCACTGGTCGAGCTCGGCAAGGCGTCACTAAAGGTTGTTCTGCTTTTTAGCATCGCGATTGGCATTCTTTATATGCAGGCTCCAAAGATTCTGAAGTTACCCTATCGATCACTTGGGGAAGCAGTGGCATCCGCAGGAACTATGTTTCCAGCAGTGCTCGGCGGGCTTTTATTAATGCTGGCAGTGATCGCACTTCTTGATTTTCTCTGGCAACGCCATACCCATATCAAGTCGTTGAAAATGTCCAAGCAGGATCAAAAAGATGAATATAAACAGACTGAAGGCTCGCCTGAAGTGAAAGCGAAAATCCGACGTATGCAGATGGAGAACTCTGCTAATGCTGCACGCCAGCAAGCTGCCTTGGATGATGTTTCTTCGGCTACTGCCATCATAACAAACCCGACCCATTTTGCCGTGGCACTGAAATATGAAGTTGGTAGCATTGAAGCTCCAAAAATTCTGGCTATGGGGCGAGGGAAGATTGCTGAGATGATTATCGATCGCGGTAAAGATGCCAATATCACAATTTTTCGCAGTGCGTTACTGGCGCGTGCGTTATACTTTAGTGGCGAGATTGGAAAAGAAATACCTGAGATGCTTTATCAGGCTGTGGCGGTAATCTTGGCCTATATCTACCGCATTGACCGGGGTGAAGACCTTGAGCGTCCGGAGATTGAGTTGCCTGACGATATGCGCTTTGATGAATTTGGTAAGCCGCTGGTCAATCGGGCAGGAGGATATGATGCGTAAAAACCGATCAATCGGTGAAATGATAAGTACCGTTACGTTTTCTGGCGTCGCCGCCTATCTGTTGATTTATAGTCTAGGCCTTTTTGAGGCGGGCGAGGCAATGCGCGGTACGATAGGTTTGCTGGCAGCGGCGTGTTGCGCGCTTGGCGGGTTGCGGTTTGTTATTGCAAACTTTGTCGCGATGTGGCGCAAAAACTAATGGCTAAAGAGCGTGATTATTTGGTTCGTTGTCATGGCTGTGCGCATTATTTCGTGACCTATGACAGGCATCGCCCGTACGGCTGTGCTAAGTTTGGCTTTAAGACCAAAAGCTTGCCATCGCAGGTGGTAATCGAAACAACTGGCATGCAATGTGCATATCGGACAGAACGTCCGGTCGCCAAAAACGGCCGTGTAGCAGAAAACCAGAGGAAAATCTGATGGCAGGCGAACTTAATTCAGTCCAGGAAAGTATCAAACTTGCATTGGACGCCGCAGATGCGGCAACTGATGTGACATCAGAGTATAGTCAAGTTAAACGCGAACACAAAAAGTTGGAAAGTAAAGTGTCACAGATTCACCGTTACACCACCATAACCTTTGTCAGCGCTATCTCAGCAGCAGTTATAGCGCTAGCCTTTTCGGCGACCTTGTATTTTAAGTCTATTTCTGAACTAACATTAATGACTTCAACCAACCGTCAAGGTTTGATTGTGTTTTCTGAGAATATTGAAAAATTAAATACCGTTCTGGCTGAACTACAGGTGTCACTGACCAAACAGGAGGAGTTGCTTAAATTAAATCGCGAGTCAACTTCGCAAATCGCTGAATTAAAGAAAGTTATAGCGGATGGTAACGCCAGCATCGTTGCACAATTGCAAAAAACTGGCGACGAGATGAATGGCGCGACTATGACAGTTGGCGATGACCTTAAAACGGCAATGGAAGCCCAGAACAAACTTGTTGCTAGCGGCTTTAAGGTAAATTTGACTAGCCTTGAATCGTCTGTGATGAAGTCAATCGAAGCGATCGACAAAAAGATTGCGAGTAACACGGCACTACAGAATGTGGCGGCTACTCAAGCAAAAACTAAAAAAGAGCTTGAAGCATTGAAACTGCAAACAAAAGAAATTCGTAAACTTCTTGAGACGCAGCAAAATCGCATTACATTTCCATAAGATGTTGACGCAACGCCAGCGGTTCTGTGAAGGGAGCGGCTAAGTAACGGAGACCACGGTGGCTGAATTTGATCAAGACCACGCAAATGCAGATGAGAAAGATTCTGACGGGGCCACCGCTCAAACTGCAGTAAAGACGCTTTTTGTGATGATCAAGTCGTTACCTAGGATCGCGCACGGGCGCGATCTTCGGCTTCGCGAGGGTGATATCATTGTTGCCATTGATGGCGAACTAAATGAACTCGACATTGACGCTTTCCGCGGACTTTGCGAGCAAGCTAAAGAAGATGCGGAGCCCTTACTGCTGACGATTTGTCGTGGTGACGTCATTTATGATGTTCTGATCGAAGGCAGGCTTGGCGCTGAGTTGGAATATGCTAATGCTGAGGCGTCAGTTGCCGCGCAAACATTGTTGACCAAACATCATATCGGCCCAAAGGATCATTATCGGAATTATGAGGCGTTGCGCGACATTCGCCGCCATGTGGTGCTTTATGATACCGCTTATTCTGCGATCGCCACTTTAGCGCCGCCAATTTGGCTATTACAACATCGCGCGTGGGAACCGATGGCGGCAGTTATTGCCGCCTATGCGACCTCTGCAGTCGTGCATTGGGGCGTCTTTGTTGCAACAGCAATTCTAATGGCGATCTATTTTCACCGCATTCAATTCCGTCTGATAAGAAACTATAGCCTGTTCACGGAACATTATTTTTGGCATGTATGCGCAGCTAGATCCGCCGCTGAGGCACAACTGGTTTGCCGCCAGCTAGATCCTTACTGCTATTTTGACTTTAGTCATGTTGGGCCGCCCGCCGTGGCTAAAAATGAGCAGCAACCTCGACAAAAGAAACAAAATGCCGCCAAGCCAGTATGAAGTTTTTACCAGGCTGTAAAAAGTCAACTATATAACGAATATACGTGCACGAAGCTGATATAATTTGTTTTAAAGTCGTGTCCGTTTTATGTCGCTTCTTTTTGAGTCGTATCTCTTTTTGTCACGAAGTGGGCATGCTGCTGCCGAGTAAAGGGTACCAGCCCCAGCTGGATTAGGTCTGTCAAGAGTTTAGTTATCATTTCATCAAAAACACACGGCTGCGGCTATTTTGATTAGGCGTGCCATGTACCAATGATACCCTCCCGCATTGCTGATGGCTCAAGATAGCGAGCCATTATAAACTTCTAAACATTTGGGTTTTAGAAACGCAGTCAGGTAAGGGATTAGTAGTTAATTTCGATCTCAATACGACGGTTTTTCGCGCGGCCTTCTGCGGTGTCGTTAGGCTCGACCGGACGTGACTCGCCGTAACTGATGGCCTCGAGCCGCTCTTCTGAAATTGTACCGTTAGCGGCAAATGCCTGGACAACACTGGCTGAGCGTGCAGCCGCAAGATCCCAGTTGTCGCGATAGTTTGATCCAAAAATCAGTGGAACATCGTCCGTATGGCCCGAAACTTTAATCTCGCTATTACCGGTGGCATTTACCTCCGCGATGCGGTTCATAATCTCGATCGCTTCAGGTGTGAGGTTGGCCGATCCAGACGCAAAAGCACCGCCAGCGCCAACGGTGATGATCACCTTATCGTCTTCACGCTGGACATCGACAAGCCCCTGACCAATCTCCTGCCGCAGGGCGACTTTTAATTCATCCTCGGCAATTTGTGCTTTTTTGTTGGACTCAGCTTTGGCCTCAGCCGCTTCTTTGGTGCTTTTGGCTGCGGCGCTAGCGGCGGCTGCAAGTTGGGCCAATTGACCCTCGATGCCGCCAAACAGCACATCCTGCTCTGACTTGCCAGTTGCAGATTTGGCCTTTTCGATAGCGTTCAGGGTTTCTTGCAATAGTTGTGGCAGATCTTTTTGTTCAGCCTCGGTTGGCGTGAAATTCACCACAACATTCTCGCCAAGCGTTTCGACCGTAATATCCCCACGCGAAACGGCCTCTTGCAGTGCCTTTACCAGGTCATCGGCATCGCTTTGCTTTTCTCCATTACCGTCGCTGTCTTTGGTTTTGGTCTGGGACTCAAGCTCAGGCTTGGTCGTTTCAGTTGTTTGCTGGGTCATCTCATCGGTGACAGATTTTGCCGGTGAGGGGCTGAAATTCAGTGAGAGAACAGTTGTGCCTTTCGGCTGTTCTACAATCGGAACAATCTTCTGCACACCAAAGGCGTTTTTCAATGAACCTGAAATCTGCTTGAATTTTGGTACATTAAATTCGGCAAATGACAAGATCAGAACGAAAAAGGCCATCAACAGGGTCGCCATATCGGCAAAGGTAGCCATCCATGCTGGCGCGCCAACTGGCGGGCATTTAGGACATTCCTCTTCCTGTTCTTCGATGACTTCGTTTTCGTCTTGCTCAGCCATTGTTCTACCCTTGTGCGGAAATAATCATGCGAGTTGCTGCTGGCTTCTACCGTTAGGCGGCCTCGAGCTTGGCTTGCATCTTAGGTGGAAGATTGGCGACCATCTGATCTTGAATGTTGCGTGGTGACTCGCCGCGGGCAATGTTACGCAAACCGATTACGACAAGATCACGATAAATCAGTTCATAAGCTGTATAGCCCTCTAATTTTACTAGCATTGGCATAAACAACACATTGGCAATGAACGCCCCATAAAGCGTGGTCAACAAAGCCACCGCCATCGCCGGGCCAATCGCTTTTGGGTCGGCCATGTTGCCAAGCATAAGCACCAGACCAATCAGAGTACCAATCATGCCCATTGCCGGCGCAATATCAATCCAGCCCTTAACGACGCCCTGATTTGCCTCATGCCGGCTTTTCATCGCCTTGATCTCCTGATTAAGCTGCGTAACCAATTTGCCTTCATCGGCGCCATCAACAAGCATCTGCAGTCCTTTTTGAAAGAATTTATCCGGCACATCTTGGCCCTCAAGAGCCATCATGCCATCTTTGCGAGCAATCGCTGCGAGCTCGGACATTCTTTCGACAAGTTGGTCCATTTTTTTAATAGGAGGCAGAAATGCTTTGGCCATCACAGCAAAACTGCCAAGAAATGTTGGCAACGGAGCGGTGTACATCACGGCAAAAAAGGTGCCACCAAATACGATAAGGATAGAGGGGACGTCGATGAAAGGACCAATGCCGCCACCTGATATCATGGCACCCAAAATCATGCCAACAGCGCCAATGAGTCCGATAATAGAAGCTATATCCATTGTAAAACCGCTCTTTTCCTGACTTTGCTCTTAAATCTGACCGTTCAACTAAGCAAAAACGATACCAATGCAACTATGCGGCATGATTTTTACAGGAAAAACAAAAAATATTAGAATCTGGATATATTTAAATCTGATTTGGCGCAAGATATGCTTATTCTTGGCTATAATTAGAGACATGCATTAATTTTTGACCTAGGGAGATCAGAATGCGGCAGATGCGGTTTTTTGCGTTTTTCCCAGCGATGACGCGCCGGTTTTTCATGGCTGGGTTAGCGCTGATTGTCGCTGAAGCTAGTCCGGTTGCGGCTCAGGATCTGATGCCTACAAGCGCTGCCCTAACAGATCCAGCGAAACAAGTGATCGTGAAATCAGGCAACTTCATGGTTCGAGATCATCTTGTGATTGATCTTCGAAACGGTGTTGAATGGATGCGCTGTTCTGTTGGCCAGGTTTGGAACGGCAGCAACTGCGAGGGAGAGGCCTTGCAGCTAACACAAGAAGATGCCGCCAAAGCTATCATCATTGCAAATGAGCAGCTGGGTCCGGGCTGGCGATTGCCTAGTCGTGCCGAGCTGGAAACGCTGGTATGCAGTGAATGTGCGCCGGTAAAAATCGAGCTTGATAGCTTTCCTGACACGCTGGCCGAGCCTTATTGGACTGGCGAGATTAATGGATTTGCCCCACGTCATATCTGGACAGTTAATTTTATGACCGGTCACACATATGGACGGTTCTTCCCAACCCAAGAAGTTCTCGTTCGGCTGGTTCGCAATCGTTAGATAATTTTGTTAAACAGTTTCCAGCTGATCAGCTTGACCAGAAAGCCAAAAACGCCAAGGGCGATAATCGCAGTTGCAAACCAGGTTGGGGTCAGAAAATCTATGACCTCCAGCTTCTTACCGCCAACCAATGCTAAGATGACCAGCATGAATGTAAACATCACAAATGAGCGAATGATCCGGCAGCGATGGCATGGGCCTGATTTCACATCGGTTCGCGTTGACAGCATAAAAACCTGATCTTTTCTATAACGTGCGGGAATAAAACATCATCATATGCGTAGTTTTTCGAATGATCAATTGCGTTTTAAGTTAGTTTTTGCCTGTCTGAATTCTGACATGGTGAAAAAGCAATAAACTTGCCAAAAACCTAATTCATTGAAAATATTATATATATTTGTCGCATTCTTGACGAATATTCTCGTCAAATAGATATTTTGCAAATTGCGTGCCGTAACCTCAAAGTTTTTTTTTAGGAGGACGGGATTATGCAACTATCTCAGTCAGTAAAACTAAAGCAAAAACAGTCGCTGGTGATGACACCGCAGCTGCAGCAAGCAATCAAATTGCTGCAATTATCCAATTTGGAACTCAGTCAACATCTGCAAGAGCAGGTTGACGAGAACCCATTTTTGGAGCTTGGTAATAATGAAATTTCTGCTCAAACACCATCTGATACCCTTGCTGATTCTGAAAAAGCTACTGCGTTGGAGGCTGTTGACCATACCGATCTCACGGAGATGAAGGCAAGTGCCGCACTTCGAGAGGACCCGACCGAACATAGTGATTTTGAAAACAGGTTTGACCAATCAATTGTTGACGCGCCACGCAGTGGTAATTCAAACGCGCCGTTTGAGGGGGACTTTGACGCAATCAGCAATGTATCGTCAAAGGAAGGGTTCTATCCAGGGCTTTTCCGCCAGTTAAATCTTGCGATAGACGATCCTAAGCAGCGCTTGATTGCCGGTCATTTTGTAAATGCGCTGGAGCCAAGTGGCTGGATTGGGATGCTGGTTCAAGATGTGGCTGATGCCAGCGGTTGCAACCTTGACGAGGCCGAGGACGTCTTGGCTATTTTGCAGACCTTTGAGCCAACCGGGCTTTTTGCGCGCAATCTTGAGGATTGTTTGCGTCTGCAACTAATCGAGAAGGGCGCGATGACCGATGCATTTTCAACCTTGTTAGAAAATTTGGACCTGCTGGGTCGCGGTGAGGTGAAACGCCTTGCAAGGCTGATCAAAGGAACGACAGATGATGTCATGGATATGCTGGCAATTATCCGAACGTTAAACCCAAAGCCTGGCGAATTTTTAGGAATTGACCACCTTGAGATGCCAAGCCCAGACGTTATTGTAAAGCGGCGCTCAGACGGCTGGGCGGTTGAGCTGAACCGGTCAACCTTGCCAGCGATCGTTATTAATGAGGATTACGCCAATCTGGTTGCAACAAAAAAGATGGATGAGCAGGCGCAAAACTATTCGGCAACCGCCCTGAATAATGCCCGGTGGCTAAAGCGTGCGGTTGAACAGCGCAATTCAACGACCTTAAAAATCAGCGCTGAAATTATTCGTCAGCAAACTGATTTTTTGGAAAAGGGGCTGGATTATCTAAAGCCGTTATCATTGCGTGATGTGGCGCAGGCGGTCGGTATGCATGAAAGCACTGTCAGCCGTGTTACCACCGGCTTACTGATTGCAACGCCGCGCGGAGGAATGCCTCTTAAATCGTTCTTTAGTGTTAATATTGCATCGCGTGCGCCGTCAGGTGATGCGTCGGCAGCGGCGGTTCGTAATATGGTAAAGCGATTGATTATGCAGGAGACGCCGGGCAAGCCGTTAAGTGATGAAGCAATTTGTAAAATGATCGCGGATGAGGGGATTGATCTTGCCCGCCGGACAGTCGCTAAATACCGCGAAATGATGAATATTCCGTCATCGTCACAACGCAGGATGCAGGCACGTCTTGCAAATATTCGGTAGAGATTTAATTAGCGCTTTTATTTGACGCTCCCTGTGCTTGACCGTTAGCCAGATTTTGGGTGGCGATCTTGTCACAGGGGGCGCCTGTAAGAAGTGTGCTGGCTATTTTGTTGCGTGCGCCGCAACTAACGAACGTGTGATCAGATATTCTTCACTGGTTAGTGGCTGGTCACTCATAAATTTACCAAGCGGAACGATATGCTGGCTTTCCGGTTTGTCTTCCTGATCGAAATGAACGAACTCGATGCCAAGGTCTTTTGCGTCATGGCGTGTTTTCTTGGCAAAGGCCAACTCGGCCTCAGCAGTAAAAACTGGTTTTGTCTGGCGGCTCATTCCGGTTCTCCTCAAAGGTATTGCCAACACTATTTTTTGACAGTGCGTGCTGTTTCTATGGTAATGCATTTCGCATGCCATTTGGTGCAAGGGATGCATCTAAAGAATGGGAATAGGATTGTGGTGGCGGCTATTCAATAAGGCTAGTTTGCCGTAACTCACCTGCAACGCTGATCTGCCGTCCGACATTCATAAACTTAACCGGATCGATTGATTTGTTGTTGATCCGAATTTCATAATGTAGATGAGCGCCCGCTGATTTGCCAGTATTGCCCATTTTGCCAATGATATGATTTTCGCCAATATAATCGCCGCGTTTGACAGTGATGCGGGCGAGATGCGCATATGTGGTAATTACGCCAAAATCATGCTCTATCCTCACGACCTTGCCGAACGAGCCTTCAGTGCCAGCATAGATTACTGTTCCCGGGGCGGCGGCGCGCACATTTTCCTGCCATGTGCCAGCCAAATCAACACCGTGATGGAATGTTACCTTGCCAGTCTTCGGATGTTTACGATTTCCGTAATCACTTGAAATGTAGAAATACAGCATTGGGGGTTTGAATGGTATTTTCCGCAATACTCCCCGATGTTCGGCAAGGTTGATCATCACATCCTTTAGAGTTGGATCGTTGGCACTGTCATCTAGTGGGAGTGGTTCCGGCAGGGCCTCAGTGGCAATGCCAAGGCCGGTCACAGTCGCGCGGATGTAATCAATCTCTTGTTTTAGCGA
Source organism: Alphaproteobacteria bacterium LSUCC0396 (assembly GCA_041228345.1). Taxonomy (NCBI): domain Bacteria; kingdom Pseudomonadati; phylum Pseudomonadota; class Alphaproteobacteria; species Alphaproteobacteria bacterium LSUCC0396. Next base: position 2,311,885 of record CP166131.1, read on the forward strand.
TAACAGCATTTTTCTGGTGCGGGTCGCATCGGTCACAAGTGGTATTACTGGTCCTTGCTGGTTGGCGAAAAATCCTGATTGCAGTCCATCATCTTGAGGGTATTGCGGTACTGCGGTCACTGTATTGGCCTTTTCTGCAGGCGGCAAAGGCTGGGTCAAACCATCTGAAAAGTCACGTGACATGTGGCGGTCATGGATAGCCTCATCACTTTTACCATCGTCCAAAGCGCCGTTGTTTTCAATTGTCACAGGCTCAGTTTTTTTAGGCTTACTTGTGAAATTTGGTAAAAGCGCTATCGCAATTTCCTGTGCGCGTGCAGATAAGCTGTTTTCAAGTATAGGCGAAGGGCGCGCAACATTCATCATCGTTGGCGCGTCAGGTTCTCCTGGGCTAACCAATTGTGACAGGTTAGAAGCTGACGCCAGCTCTGTGTAGGGCGCGGTATTCACAACTGCCTCTGCATTTTCCTCAGCCTCATTCATATTTTGGAGAGGGACTTCAGGAGTGGGCAGCGCTTTTATATCAGCCATCATGCCAATCGCTGCCTCGCTCTCAACGGTAATCCGTTTGCCGCCTTGAATAATCATTGGCATGTTGTCAGATACCGATTGCGACGAAGAGGATGTAATTTTTTGGTTCTTTGGGACCGTATTGATTTGCGGGGTTTGAGGAGTAAGTAGAACAGGCTTGGCCATGATCCGGCCGACAATAGGTCGCGCTGGCTGCGCTATTTTTCCCTCAATTCCAGTTAGGTACATTCCATCTAGTTCCACAGATCGGTAATCGCTCCACTGTTTGACATCAGCTTGAGGCGTTTTGTCTTGAGCGATAACTGGCTGAGGTATGATAGCAAACTTGGGTTTTGAGGTGGTTTTTAGTTTGCTGGTGGCTGGGGCGTCAGTTGAGTTAATGCTTGCTTCCGTGGTTTTGATGGTTTCTTCTCGCCCAACCTTAGTGAAGCTATAGCTCCCGATCAGGTTTGAATAGAAAATTGTGGCAATGCCAGCCATGCAGACAAGAACACCTGTGAGCACGAATGATGGCTTTGACTTAACCCCGACAGGTCGATCGCAGGTAGAAACCAAGGGCCTGTTTTCATGCAAAACCGATTCTTTATCAGTAATAATTGGTCCTATATCTGTCTGATTAACATGTTTCAGCTCAGGGCTAAAATTATCATAAAGGCGTGTTAGACCAATGATGTTTGCAATTTTTATCTCACCTGATCCGATCGCAGTCCTGCCCTTACTTGTCATGCCACTCTTATCCCAGTTTTAGCCAAGCCATTAATATCAGCAAGATGTTGGTAATCAACTGAATGCCAATCACCACCAAAAGCAGTTTGTTAGTTGTTTGATTACGAATATTCAATTGGAAAGCTGGCATGTTCAAGTTGTTTTCAAGACTATTGTGTGTGTCTGATAAAGAGCCGGAAATTGGCTTCGGCAAAGCTGTTCCCAAGACTTCAGGTCTGTACTGGCTGGCGCTGGCCTCGGTTACTGGTTCTATGATGTCCGTTGCAAGCGAAGTATCGCTATTGTGGCCAGCGCTCTGGGGTGCATTTCCAACCCCGCGATTAGCGACAATCGCTGCAGAAACTTCGTTTCGCATTTCTTCTATTCTTTTGCGAAGATCAACAACGTCATCAGCCATGGTTTTTTTTATGATTGCATTAAATATTTTATTAAATCGTCGTTTTATTAAGTATTGTTGGCTTCTCAATAAGCAAACGACATGCCATCGTTTGATGTTGAAAACACCCGAAACTAGATCTTAACGTAAATTTCCTTTTTGATGATACAAAAGACTTTACTAAAAAAATATGGTTTCAGACTTTTTCGAGAATCAAAGGTATAGAAAGTTTGCAAATATCCAATTCTATCAACCAAATAATATCGATTATGTCGCCAAATAGTCTGTTTGTGCGAGTCAACGGATTGATGACCGAATATTGCCCGCTACTGATGACTAGCCAGATTGAGGGAAATATCAAAGCTGAGATTTTTTATGTCACATAACCCGCGGTTGTTAATGGCGATATAACGGCGCATAATTTGGCGTAACTTCAAATAAAGAGGCAAAAACAGTTGGATAAGCTGGGTAGCAAGACAATTATTAGCGCTAGTGCGTCATTTATTGGCAAGATTATCAATGCTGGTGTTATTGATGTTCACGGGAAGGTAAGTGCTGATTTGAGCACTAAAAAAATCACCATAAGTGAAACCGGTCAGTTCCGTGGTGCTATACGAGCTGAATTAGCTGTTATTTCTGGAGATTATGATGGCCAAATGGAAGCTGGCAGTGTCTGGGCAACCTCAACTGCTCGTATTTCAGGAAAGTTGCAATACAAAACATTGCAAATGGATCGTGGAGCAGCGTTGAATTGCCATGTATTGCACAATTGGGACACGCAGGCCGATGTTACGGATGAAAATCAGGAAACCGGACCAGATAAATCCCTCCCTGGCATCGGGTCTGGGTCCAAGCTTGACAACAAGAACTCATCTCGAAAGAAGGGTGCCTGACGCATGTTGATCAGACCTAAGGAGCAAACGCCCACCCCTAGCGAGCATGCGACTTATATTCTTTTCGGATTGGTGATGGAGGGCTCGCTCGATGGTGGTGAGTTTCCAGTTGTGATAGATGGTAGTTTTAAAGGGGATATAGCCGCGAACGAGCTAACCATAAGCGAGCAGGGAAGTGTAACCGGTAAGATTAAGGCCAGTAGTGTCAAGATTAACGGTAAATTTAGTGGTGAAATAATTTGTGAAAGTCTGACGGTTAGAGCAACTGGTAAGGTTGAGGGTGAGGTTCAGGCCGACGCGTTGTCAATTGATCTTGGTGCTGAAGTGATTGGATCGATAAGCCGAGTTAATCGTGAACTCTGATTACTGATAACTTTTCTCAAGACCTGCTCTAAATCGTACTTTCAAACCTGCTCGTACGATAAAATGCCTGCGGTCTTGGAGCTCTAGCAACTTATATTTTTTGTCATCAAGCGTAGGGCGCGTTTTGTCTACGCATCCTCATCGAGCTGTTTCGAAATATCATCACACAGTTCAGCGGTAACAATGCATTCATTCATAAAAGCCATGGTCTCCGCTCGGCCCTGAAGCTGAAACATTCGCATTGCAGCATAGCGCCCGGCGGCCATCGCAACTGTTAACGGCATATTCTCTGAGATGGCGAAAGTTTCCAACGCAGTCTCAATTGAATCCCGGATTTTCTCGACTTTGTGGATGTCTGTCTTAGATAAGCTCATGACATCATCACTGGTATTCACTGTTTTACCCAGATACTGATTGAATTGGATAATCTCTGCCATAGCTTAATTTCCTCGGGCAAGTTTCAGCGGGCATTTCATCATCCGCGCTTCGATTTCAATATTTGCTGATGCGAATGTGTTTAGATCGCTCTGTTTCATCGTCAATGGAACAAGAATATTCGTGTTTAACCTGTAGGCCTCATTTTTTAAAATGATGATCGCATCATCCATTTTTCCGGTGTGCTTAACTTCTATAATCCCAATGGTGCTGCAGCCGGCCAACTGACTGTTTGTGCGGTTGCTGAATTGAATATTTTGTGTTCCGTCTATTGGTTTAGCAGCGTTTTTGTTTACTTCTACCGCTTGATCATTTGCGTTATTTTTAACCGCCATAAAGTGTTTGTTATTAAATTCATCAATAAGTGCGTTAGCAAGATCGTGCGCGACATCTGCCTTTACTTGCTCTGATCTCAGTGCATCCCATTCATCGGTTGGCACAACCACGACCGAGGCCTTGCCGTTCTTACGATTATCAATCAGAAGCTGGCAGCCTGCTGTCATGTAGCCGATGATTGTGATTGCAGTGATTGTGAAAAGTTTTTTGTGCACGACCGTGAACCAATTGATTGTCGAATTACTCATGTGGTGGAACGACCCACCAGCATAAATGTTTACCCAATTTTCAATTTTCTGAACGCTAACTCATGGAGACGCCGAGATCGTGGCGGTGTTGTTTTGATATGTAGAGAATTTAAATAATTGAATTTATTGAATCAGAGAGATAGCCACCGACAGATTTCCTCTGGGATGAATGCATGCTAGGCATAGGAAACTTGCTCTGCCTAACTTACTAATTATCGTTGGTCTGGTGGACGTTATTTTTGTCAAAACTGCGCCCTTTACGGTTTGTTTTTCAGGTCGATATATTTTTATTCTGAGGGAATAAGCTGGGCAAAAAAGGTAAAACAGCCTGAGGGGGTAAGACGCTATGGATCAAGTGTCCTTGACCATAAAGCCTGATTTGATTGCGCGCATTTGTGCGCTTTGTGACGGAGAAGATGACAAGATTGCGATTATGGCAACCGTCTCGGCGGAATTATATCACGGGGTTGATGGGTTCGATTGGGTCGGCTTTTATCGAGTAGTATCGCCAGGTCTGATGAAAATTGGCCCCTACCAAGGTGGTCATGGTTGCCTTGTTATCCCGTTTGATCGTGGTGTATGCGGTGCGGCGGTGCGACAAAAGGCTATCCAGATTGTCGACGATGTTGAAAGGTTTGACGGGCATATCGCCTGTTCAGCGAGCACTAAATCTGAATTGGTTATTCCATGCTTTGACGCCTGTGGGGAATTGCTCGGAGTGCTTGATATCGACTCTGACAAGCCCGCCTTTTTCAACACAGGGGATGCGCGGAAACTTGACCAGATGCTACGCTGCCTCTTTTCTGGAGCTAACTGATGTGCATTCTTATTGTTCGTATATCTTGTTTTTTAGATCACTGGCGTTAAAATGACTGATAGTCAGTTAACTTTAGGCTAAACAGGATGCAATTCAAACAACGTGCCCGATCAAAGATGGCGAAATCAGAACGCGAAAACAGTATTTTGATGGCAGCTGAGATGTTGCTGCGCCAATTAAGCTATGACGCCATGACGATGCAAGCAGTTGCCACTGCGGCCGGTCTTGCCAAGGGAACACTCTATCTCTATTTCGCTAGCCGAGAGTCACTTATTATAGCGGTTTATGGACGATTGTTCGACCGCTGGATTGACCGGTTTGTCGTTTCTCAGTCGGAACAGTCCTGCGTTGATGGATTTTGCCGAGATTTTGCGCGTTGCTATGCTGATGACCCGCTTTTCCTGCAATTGGCTGGTGTTGCCAATACCTTTTTGGAACCTCATCTTGATCACGCCGCCTACATTATTGGTAGGCAGGGGATGATACGGCGGGTCAAACGTCTGTCTGGACGCGTGAGCCAGCAATTTGGGGTTACCCCCGTCGATGCGCAAAAATTGATTTGGGGACTGTTGACGATTGCTGGCGGTGCTGCACAGTTATCGGTTCAATCGCCATTCGCCAAACCTGAACTGCCAAGTGATGTTGCGTCCTTTAATGAGCTTGCGCATTTCGAAACTGTTTTTTTTAATGTGGCATTGCCTTTTGGTAGGGGTATTATCCAAATCCAACCCCCGCTTATCAGAAAGTAAAACTAATTGAGCCTTTCCCATTTTCAGGCGTATCATCTGGCGATACATCATTAATAATTTTGTGGGGACTTTGTTGTGGGTGACCCGGTATTATTTGCTTATTCACTTAATCAGGCGGGCGGTGGTGCTGCTTTGCATGATGGCGAAGTTGCGCGCCTTTTAAAAGATGATCAACTAGCTTGGGCACACCTCAATGCTGATCACCCCGAAACCGCAAAATGGCTGCGACATGAAGTTACCTATCTTAATGATTTTGTAGTCAATGCCTTGCTTGCTGATGAGACCCGCCCGCGCGTTGTGTCAATGGGTGAGGGAGTGCTGCTAATTTTGCGTGGGGTTAACTTGAATGATAATGCCAGCCCTGAGGATATGGTCTCGATCCGGCTTTGGGTTGACCCCCATCGTATTATTTCCCTTCAACGGCGTAAGCTGAGAGCAGTTGGCGACCTGGCGGCAACATTAGAGGCTGGTAAAGGGCCCAAGGGTAGTGCTGACTTTGTTACCATGCTTATTGACCTTTTGTTTGCGCGAATGGCACCAGTTGTCACTAGCCTAGGCGAGGAGATGGACGATATCGAAGAGGATATATTGAATGGTGGCGCCAACACATTGCGTGAACAGATTGTCTCGATACGTAAGAAGGCGATCATCTTTAAGCGCTATATGGCGCCACAGCGCGATTTGATTACGCATTTGCTAGAAGCAAAACGTGACTGGTTTGGGCAGAACAATGATCATCAGTTAATTGAGGCGCATAACAATATTACACGTTTTGTAGAAGAACTTGATTCAGTCCGTGAACGCTCACAAGTTATCAGCGACGAAGTGACTAATATTCTTACCGAGCGATTAAACAAGAATATGTATGCGCTGTCGGTTGTTGCAGCGATCTTTTTGCCAATGGGTTTCTTGACTGGTCTTTTGGGCGTTAATGTTGGAGGTATACCTGGGGCGGAAAATCCGCAAGCCTTTCTTGTATTTTGCCTGTTATTGGCACTAGTGGTTGGGGTGCAAATTTTGTTTTTTCGTAAAATGCGTTGGTTCTAAAATTTTTGGTTTGTTAGGCCTTACTGGCCGTCTGGTCCAATGTTAGTGAAATGTGTCAGAAACCTGAGGTTTAACTCAAGCATGGTTGATTTTGCTTGCCAGTGGGGACCTCGCTGAGGCACCGCAGCAATTTGTTTAGTAAGGACCTTTCAATGCTTGTAGTTTTTGTTTATTTTGAAATTAAACCAGTGTTCATTGATGCGTTTTTGGAGGTTATGCGAAAAAATGCGCAAGCCTCACTAAAAAATGAAATTGGGTGTCACCAATTCGACGTTAATCAAGACCCTCTCTCACCAAACAGCATATTCCTTTATGAACTTTATGAAGATGCCGCCGCATTTGAACTTCATAAGCAGACTGATCACTATCTTGAATTCAATGAGGCGATTGCGCCTATGATTATTGGTAAAACTTTGCGAATCTTAAAAAGGATGGAACTAGATTAGACAACCTGACACTCCATCTTGAATTTAATCCTGAATTGTGGCCGAAAACATTGGCCACTACTGCAGTCAATAATTTCAAGGCTTTAAAATTTTTACAGAGTGTCGTTAAATGAAGTCGTCAAGTGATTTTTCTCAGCCTTAGTTCTGTTTTGTGCGGGTTTTTGTTCATGAGTTTTTGGTTGCGCCTAAGTCTAGTATCAATCGTTGTGCTGTCTTTTTATGCCGTACAACCCGTATTCGCGGGCGGGAAGACCTATCAAGGAAGTGAGTCATCAGCTCACTGCACCCTTTGGTCGAATCTGAGGTTGAAATGGCCGCAAACGATTCTTGGCCGTGAAAAAGCGGAATGCCGTCGACGCGCCGTTGACAGCTCAGCTGGCAATACTCAGTGCCGGCTCTTAAAAACATACATTGACCCCGAGAGTGGTGAACGGATTTGTATCTACAAACGGCACGGTACAGGCCTCGAGGAACTTACTTTAAGCATGTCTGCCTTTTTGCATTGCCAGAAAGATTTTATGTGTAAGCGCACTGCAAAATAAGTGACTCCAAAATTATATTTCCAAATTATCTTGTTATACCTATGCTTGGCGCATGATTAGCCAAAGACGCGTATTTGAGATCATTGAAAAAGGTCAGGCTGATGACCGCGCAAGCCGTTATTGCGACCTATTCCTGTTCGCATTGATTCTATTGAATTTGCTTGCGGTCTGTTTGGAGACGATCGACACGCTCTATGCGCAATATAAAACTGCATTTACGGCGGTAGAGTTGGTATCGGTGACGATTTTCTCGATTGAGTATGGCTTACGAATCTGGTCATGTGCCGCCGCCCCTGATGGCAAATATAAAAGCGCATCGGGAAAACGCATGGGGTATATCTTCAGCTTTACCGGCATCATTGATTTGCTGGCGATCTTGCCTAGCATTATCCCGCTCTTGCTTGGCGGGGTGGATCTGCGCTGGCTGCGGATATTGAGGTTGATGCGGCTGTTGAAATTCTCGCATTATTCATCGGCGCTTGAAGATTTGATATCGGCAGTGCGTCATGAAAGCCGGTCATTCGCCGCAACCTTGTATTTGCTGGTGCTGGCATTGCTGATTTCCAGCTCATTGATTTATGTTGCCGAACAGGATGTGCAGCCCGAACATTTTGGTTCCATCCCGCAGGCGATGTGGTGGACAGTTGTCACGCTAACCACCGTTGGTTATGGCGATATTGTGCCACACACGGTGGCGGGTAAATTCATTGCAACGCTGACCGCGCTTATGGGGGTTTGTGTTGTTGCGCTCTTGACCGGTATTGTTGCCACGGGTTTTACCAATCAGGTGGCGATGCGGCGGCACCGGCTTGAGGCCGAGATTTCATCCGCGCTTAGCGACGGTGTTATCACCAGTGATGAGCGCCAAAAAATTGATGATTTGCGGCAGCGTTTGAATATCTCCGAGGAGGATGCGCTGGCGATTATCAGCTATCTAGAGCGCAGAAGTGACAAGAAATAGCCCGCTGTTTGTTTGGCGCGCAGATGAGGCAAAGCGCTGGGCTAGGCCGATGGCGGGCTGGGTTTTTGTGACCGTTTACCCCGTAGTTTTGACGCGGCAAGGTAATCTTGCCATTCTTGATGTTTTTCAAGATCTGATAGATGCACATCAAGCGCTGAATTAGCGATCTGGATTTCGATGGTGAACTGGATCATTGCCGCGACCATCAGGATAATCGACGAAAAGAACAGCCAGCTGCCGATCGTCTCGATGCCGAAATAAAGTGAAATCATCGCTGACAGATTCAAAATGAAGGCAAGCGCGCCGCAGGTCTGGATAATCGCAATCAGCCGCAGACGCTGGCGCAGGCTGGCAATCTGGCGAAAAAAGCGGGCACTGTCATCAGTTGAAATATTTTCGTTGATGACGGTGTCGTGCAAATTACGGATCAGGCCAGCAAGTAGCGAATACCGATTGCCGAAATTAATCATCATCAGGGGTATTGCAGGGAACAGAACGCCAACAATCAGAATATTTAGCTGCATACTCGGTGAAACCCCAAAACGTAAATGATACTAGCCGAATTTAAGTAGATGGCAAAAGCTAGCCGCTGATCTGGATTACGCCAAGCGCCTGCAGCCCGTCAATGATATATTGAAGCGACAGCGCCGCAAGGATGATGGCGGTGATCCGCGAGAAGACCAGCGTAATCCGCGGGTTAATATAAGACTCGGCAAGGCTGGCGATGATCAGAACGATTGCTGTTGCCAGCATCACTGCCACCATTGCGCCATAGCCGATGATCATATTGACATTTTCGGTCGGATTGCTGGCAACCACCATTACCGAGGTAATCGCGGCTGGCCCTGCCAAAAGCGGCGTAGCAAGCGGAAATATCGCGATATTATCGTCGGTTGAAACGCTGTCGCTGCCCTGTTCGCGCCGCGCCTGACGTTTGTTGGCAAGCATGTCAAGCGCCACCAAAAGCAGAATAATGCCGCCGGCAAGACGAAACGCGGTCAGTGAAATATTTAGGTAATGCAGGATCCACACCCCGCATAGCGCAAAGAATATCATAATCGCACCGGCAACCAGCGAGCCTTCAAGCGCGGTACGAATTTTCTGACGCTTATTCAAATGGGTTGTGATAGCAAGGAAAATTGGCGCCGTACCAACCGGATCAATCACCACGAAATAAACGATAAACGCCGTGATAAAGCTCTCGATCATCTTTCTATGCCTCCCTGGCTAATTTCAATAAAGACGGTGTCAAATGAGGCGTTCTGCAAGCTGTTGCCAAAATCGGGTTTTGCGCACCACGAGGTGGGCTGCGCCTCAATTGCGCGCCTCAATTGCGCTCCTTATTTGCGGTAAGGATACCGAAAACCTAGATAGGATGATATGAGAATCCCCAATGATATGGAAGTGGTGGTAAAAGCTGGTGCGCGGGGCGCTTTGCCGGCGAGGGCGCTCGCCAGTCCGATCCAGCCCCATAAAGAAATTTCTCGAAAGGCGAGATATACGCTTGACCTAGGGGCGGCAAACCCATTAAAACGGCGCACCGGAGGCGATCAACCGGCTAGCCCCTGAACGGGCCAGCAACAAAGATCGCCAGTGCCATTCGCAGGCACCGAGATGGCGGAGTAGCTCAGTTGGTTAGAGCAGCGGAATCATAATCCGCGTGTCGGGGGTTCGAGTCCCTCCTCCGCTACCATTTTTTTTCAAGTAAAACTGCCAGTTTTCTAGGTGTCACACCATGTTTCAACATGAGTGTAGAATCTCATGAAAACGCCCGTTTCGTCAATCTCTGTGTGACAGGTGTGTGACAGGGATCTGATAAACAGTATTATTAGCCAATTTAAGTTGCAATGTGCTACTGCATAGAGGTGTTCGCTAAAACAATAGTCCCTTTGGCAAATAAGCGCCAACTCCACGACTTAATAGAAACAGTATACTTGCGAGGGCAATACCGGTGCCAATAGCCAACAGTGCTTTGGTCTTGGCGAAGCAGTATAGGAATACAGCCACACCGACTAGGGCAACAGGCAGTATGCCAAAAAGGGTGACCAGCAACACAGCGCCGCTTATCATCACGATCGAACCGCTAAAGCTGATTACTCCAAGATATGCGTTTTTATTTGCAGGTTCCTCGTCTTCCCAAATTTTAAAGCCGGGTAAAGCAAAGTGTGCAATGGCCACAAGCCCCAAAAAGATAAGTGTTAAAATTGATATTATCGTTGGGAAAAAGGCCGTCAACGGGTCGAAATCAAGTGAGCAGATGAGAGTATAGCTGGCAAATATCAGGAAAGCTGAGGGCAAGACTAAAGCGCCGTTATTGGGATGAGGTTTTGTCTTAACTGCGGTAGTATGAAAGCTGCGGAAGACAGACCGGCAGAGTATCGCGAGAGCTAGGAAAGCTAGAATAATCACAATTGGACGTTCGAATATCGACCAACCGTAAAGGTTTATGACCTGATAAGACGAGGCTTCCATGCGGGGCGCAAGGACGAAGCCAATTAGCAGCGCTGGCCTAGACCAACCATAGCGCTTCATGAACATGCCACAAATGCCGAAGAAAAGAACTGTGAATAGGTCGCCTATGTCTTTCGTTGCCTGATAAGCTGCAAAACAGATGAAGACCAGAAGGATTGGGGCCAAGAATGAGAAAGGCACCGTCGTGACCCTGGCAATGGGATTGGAAAGGGCGATACAAATGACTGCACCGGCTATATTTGCAAGCGCCACTGACCAAACCATGAGGTAAACCAGATTTACTTCGTTTCGGATCATGTTGATCCCTGGCTCGATGCCGACAAGAATGAATCCGCCAAGCAAAAGCGCCATGCTGGCTGATCCCGGAATGCCGAACAAAAGCGTCGGGATTAGTGCGCCTCCCTCCTTGGCGTTGTTAGCGGCCTCGGGGGCAATCACGCCGCGTACATCCCCAGTCCCTAGGGTTTCGGGGGCTTTGACAGAGCCGCGTGCATGGGCGTAGGCAATCCAGTCGATCACAGAGCCCCCCAAACCAGGTAAAGCACCTAAAGCAGCTCCGATCGCTGAGCAGCGGATCACAAGCCACCAGTGTGATAGTGTTGATTTAACGCCCTGAATCCATCCTTTTCTTTTAAGCCCGCTGTCAGCAATGCGTTCTTGTTGTCTGAGCACGCCTAGAATTTCAGGCACGGCGAAAAGCCCAAGACCAACCAACACTACCTTGATGTTATCGAGAAGGTAAATTGACTCGAATGTAAATCGCGGTATGGCTGTGGTTGGGGTTGAACCAACCGTGCCAATCAACATGCCTATGCATGCTGTAGCAAGTCCCTTGAAAATATTAGCGCCAGTTAGCGAACCGATCAGAGCGACGGCCAGAACAACAAGCATCATCTGTTCGGCAAGTCCGAAGGCGAGGATGATCGGTTCTGCAAATCCAATTGCCACTGTCAGTATGGCTGCGCCAAACAATCCGCCTATCAGCGAGGACGAGAACGCCGCACCTAAAGCTTCAGCTGCTCTACCCTGCTTGGACATCTCAAAACCGTCAAGGACAGTGGCTTGCGCTGAGGCTGTCCCCGGAACACCAACAAGAACGGCCGGAAAAGTGTCAGATGTAGCCGTTACAGATTGCAGCCCGATCATAAGGCCAATTGCAGCTGATGGCTCGACGCCAATAACGAATGGCAGCGTCAAGGCAAGGCCCGCAGACCCTCCTAACCCTGGAATGATTCCTATAATCAGTCCCAGGACAACTCCAGCTATGAGGTAAAACAGGTGATTAAGGGTGAATGTCTGGACAAAAGCGTCCAAAAGGATCTCAAACATAATGGAGTCCGTTCAGCCTTGAATTACAAGCAAAAGGGTCGGGAATTTTTTGAGCAATTATTTGGGTGGCCGCGCAGAAATCTGATCGCGGCCACCTAGTTATCGCTAGGTTAGTTTCCAATGGGAACGCCCATGCGTTCTTCAATCCATGCAAAGAGCCAATTACGCTGTGCGACATCCATGTCCAGCGCTCCGCGGACTGCTGCCTTTGCTTCATCTCCAAATATCTGCGGATAGGGTCCCAGCACTTTACCGCTGACTTTCTGAAAATCAGGGTCCTGCAAGGTTGCATCAACAGCATTTTTCCATGCGGCGACAATTTCTGGTGGTGTGCCTGCAGGCAAACTTAAAGACTTTGACGTCATAACGCTCATATTCAGGAAATTTAGATAGGCCTGCCAAAGCGGTCCCGATGGGGCTTTACCATGGATGGCTTCGTAGATTTCGGGTACAGTCATTGTGTTGGGCATGCCAGGATCGCGCACAACATTCCCATTTTTATCCACGAACCCCATTGTGGCGAATAAGGCCAGTTCCCCTGAATCGATATAGGGCTTCACTTTTGACGAAAAGCCTGCGAAGGGTTCCACGCCCAAGGTTGTCTCTCCACGGATCATGGACTGACGTCTCTCGCCAGCTCCCAAACCTAATATGGGTTTTATGTTATTAACCCCGAGAAGATTAAATGCTGCAAAAGCTCTAAGTTCAGAGGCGGTTGGAGATTTTATGCCAAAGGTTTGGTTTGAACCTGCGAGTGTTTTGGTGGCTATCTTGGGGTCCTGGCCCACAATTCCTGTCACCGATGCTGCGAAGAGTGCCGAACCTTGCGGTGACAAAACAACCGGCTCCCAAGACGTCATGTCAAATTTGACTTTTTTTCCGCCAAAGACGGCACTGGTGAAAGTTGAAGTTGAAGCGACCATCGCGGTCAATCCATCCGGGTCTGCCTTCTGAAAAGCGTTTGCTCCTTTGATAGAACCACCACCCGGCATGTTTTCAACAACAACCTTCGGTTTGCCTGGTAAATACTTTGCAAGGTAGACTTGAAGCGTGCGTGCATATGTGTCTGAGCCGCCACCCTCTTTGAATGGCACTATCACCCGCACAGTTTTATCTGAAAAGTTGACGCTCTTGGCGATAGCTGAGGTCGTTGTAAAACCCACTACCGCACATCCGGCTGCAAGTGCCAAAAGTCCTAGTCTATGAAGCATATTTTTCCTCCCATGTGTTACTTAATTGGTAGTTCTCAGCGGTGATATTGAACGCGGTTGTTCAACCGCAATATAGTTCTCAAGCGAACGGAATACGGTTCCATAACCGTCAGACACAAATTTGAGAAATTGCAGTGCCTCGTCAAAAGCTGCGCCGCGGTTGAAGACACGCGGCTTCATGTCGGTTCCGATCTCTCCAAGGTGCAAACCAGCTTCAATGCTTCCTTGAGAGAGGTTTAATTCTGCAATCACGAGGCGCCGTGCATCCTGCCCGTATGGCAGGAATGGTCTGGAAGGGTCGAGTTTTACACCATATTGCTCTTCAAAGAGGCGAGCCTTATCACCGGTCTTTGGAACACCGGACATCATGAAATTGCCGAGACTATAAAAGCATGGCTTGCCGTCAATTATCTCAATGGCCTTTGGCGCATGTGCGTGAGATCCAATGATGGCATCCGCGCCTGCGGCGATTGCCGCCCTTGCGGCTGGTGGCTGATATTCAGCTATAAGTCTAGGAATATAGTGTATGCCCCAGTGCTGAGACACGATTAAATGGTCTGCTTGTTTCTTCGCTGCAGAGATATCGGTACACATTTCTTCGAGGTCTTCTGCCCAAACCTCGGAGCGGGTTAACGGAGGCATGCCTGGCTGCCAGTCAAATTCCTCGTGCCAGGTGCGAACGCGCAGTGGTGCGGCTCCAGCGCTGGTTTTGGTGGCCTCGAAACCTTCACGCAAGACCGAGGCGTAAGCCAAAAATGCAATCCTCTGGCCTGCCACCTCTAAGAATGCTGGCTTTCGCGCTTCTGAGATATTCATGCCAGCGCCCACTGTTTGCACCCCCCGGCTCCGGAAGAGATTTATCGTGTCGGCAAGTGCTTTGGCACCGTAGTTCAGTGTATGATTCGACGCTAATGAAACCACATCAAAGCCGCAGTCAAAGAATACCTGCGCTAGTTCAGGCGCACATCTTGCGTGAGTTGCGTTGGAGTTTGACGCCAGCCTACCTTGTAAAGAGTACATACGTTCGCACTGCGCAAATCGGATGTCTGCCTGTTTAAGAAAGGGGGTAATTGGTTCAGCTAATGTTCCATCACCAAGCGTAAGCGGCCCGACATCCCCACAGCAAAACACTCGGGCTGTCATGGCTTTAAATGCTTTTCGATTGAAACATCCCTTGACCGAGCTACAAGCTCTTGTGTCCGTTGTCTGGAGTCCTCTGCGTGTCGCCTGAGCAGCGCACCTGCGAGATTTCCGTCACGCTTTTTAAGAGCATTCAAAAATTGTTCGCGTTGGTTTATGGATGCCTGAAATGAAGCTTTAAGCCAGTGATTTCTCTCCGCAGTTTTCCTAGCCAAGTGAAGATGCTCCATACGATAGAGGCGAATAGAGCGCGTAATCCTTCTATAGATCTTTGTCAGTTCGCTATTACCGGCGGCCGTTAAAAAGGAATCATTGAATCTAATCGTTAGGCGGAAGTATGACGTCTCTTCATCCTCTTCGACCGAGGCTTTCATTCGTTTAAGCAAAGTGCTGATTTCTGAAATGTGATTATGGCCTTTGGTCTCTGCGGCTAGTTTACCCACCATAAGCCCAAGGTGCCCCCGAATGTCGTAGAGGTCTGAGATTTCACTGTTCGTAAATGTTCTAACGAATACCCCTCGCTGAGGAATAGAAACCAATAAACCTTCTCCGACTAGAGCACTGCAGGCTTCTCGCACAGGTCCTCGGCTAAAACCAATCTGGCTCGCGATCACTGCTTCTTTGACTTTTTCGCCAGGGACAAGTGCGCCATTGAAAATAAGCTGTTCCAGGCGTTTCTGCGCTAAAGATGTGAGCGTTTCTGGGCGCTCAAGCTTGCTATTTGAGAGAGAAGTAATATCAGTCATAAGTCAGTATTTGTGTCAAAAATGTAAAATGTCAACATTTTTTTGGAAGGTGGTGTTCCAGTTCCGAAGTTATCTACGAAATAGGGTGAGGGGAGTGTTCCGGTTACTGTGCTGGGGACGACGTCCCCTAATAACACAATAGCAACCATTCAAATGAATGTTAGATCTTAACAACGACGGCTAATTTAAGACGTTGATAAACGAACCGGTTGGTATTTTTTATTTGCCAATATCTAACGGCTAAAGTCGCCGCAAAATCTACTTTCAAGGAACAATAAAAGCTCGCTCTGAAAAACATCCACACCCATGAAATAATTGGAAGGTCTCAAGCAAGTCCTGCCTCCGTAGTCAAACTCCATTACACACTTTTTAACACACCTAATTTACGCGCTTATAAATAACTGAAATTAAATAGGAAAATTTGAAGCAGTTTTATCATAATCCGCGTGTCGGGGGTTCGAGTCCCTCCTCCGCTACCAAATAATATCATTCTTTATCAATTAATTAGCCGCCTTATTTTTGAGGCGGCGTTTTTGTGTGCTGAATTATTGCCGCGTTCATTGTCGCGTTTCGTTTATGCAAAACGTTGGCTCAGCAAATCATTACACATAGCCGTTCTTACGATAATGTATCGAAACCCTGCCTAAACCAAGTTCCGAGCTTCGAGAGCCAAGTTTCGGGAAGCTTAACACTTGAATATTGCTCCCAGAGCCAAGATGCGAGGGTCTTGAAGCTTGGCTCGGGGGTCTGGATCCTTGAACCTTGAGGCTTGAGCAGCATTCGAACAGCATAAGGCATAGGATCCAGCAGCTCGAACCTCGGTCCTCAGGGGTTACTGGGAGAGTTTGCTGATTGGGACTCAATATGGCTCAGGGGGGTGGGGCCTAGATTAGTTCGGGCGTTGCGTCTCGGATCGCGGTGGTTTGATAGTTGGGTTGGCGTATCAAGAGAGGAAATAGCAGCTTTCATAAGCTCCGATATATTTCGTCATTGATTTGATCAAAAAACCATTCACGAAATAATTTTATTGGCCTTAACTTTTCCTTTGCTTCGGATATGACCAGACTTCGCAAAGACTGGGTTGTAGATAACCTTTTTAATGCCGGAGGAGTGACCAAGCTTCCCGATATTAAATCTTCTCTAGCGAGTAATTCTCCCTCCATCGCTATTCCGAGGCCATTTCTTGCTGCTTCAAGGGCGAGCAAAGTATTGCCAAGTTTGATATGAGAGCACACAGGTAAGATGAGTTTATTTTCGGCAAAAATATTTGTCCAGCTCGCTGCCCGTATATCAGAGTCGATGAGTCGAAAGTGAACTAAATCTTCAATTTTTTTGAGTGGATAATCACCCTTCAATAAATCAGGGTTGCACAGTGGTGCGATTGTTTCTGGTGGTAACGGCTCTACGATCATGCCTGGCAGGTCTGGAACTCCAAAGCGGACATCAACATCAATTGGGAGTTTTCGAGCGCCCCAAGCGGCTGTTGGCGTAAGAATTCTTATATCAATATCTGGATATTCATCCATGAATAATTGAATACGCGGCGATAACCAACGTAAGCCAAAGCTAATACCAGAATGAATGGTTAAGGTCTCTCTCGATGGTCTGCCGAGCATTTCGAGAGTCGCTCTCTCAAAGGTTGAATATGCTTCGTTGACAATTTTAAAGTAGGCAGATCCCTCCATGGTCAATCGCACTCCCCGATTGAACCTATCAAACATTTGGCGTCCCAAAAATAACTCGAGTTCTTTTATTTGATGACTGACAGCCGATGGAGTGATGTTTAATTCACGGCCAGCTTCTTTAAACGTGCCGCAACGGCCAACTGCTAAAAACACTGTTAGCGCACGTAATGGTGGAACTTTAGCCATGTTTTAACCAATTTTTTGTCTTTGAGAGACTTATAATCAGTAACAAATTATTTTTTTTCAAGACTGAAATAAAATTCATCTCTGGGTTTAAGTATTTGCGTTATAGAAAAATAAAATTTGATCCTAGTATTTTATATATGTCAAATGATAGGAGGTATTGAGATTATGAAAAACTTTGTGTTTTTGGCGCTTAGTGCGTCATTGTTGACTTTTGGCGTCAGCGCCAGCAGTTCTCCCGCTTTAGCAGACAGTGTTCTTGATAAAGTAATTAAAAACAAAGAAATTTTTATCGGCACTCGGGAGTCGACGCCCCCCTATGCCTATGTTGAGTCAGATGGTACTTGGACGGGCTGGTCTGTTGAAATGAGCCGTGCAATGGTTGGTGTGATATCTAAGAAGACAGGCGTAGAATTAAAAGCAACCCTTAAGGCTGTCACTCCACAAACACGTATTCCATTAATTTTAAATGGTACAAATTATTGGAATTGGGGAGCAACGGGTATTAGTTTAAAGCGTCAAGAAGCAGTTGATTTTTCACATGTTGTTAATTCTGTTTGTGTGAAAAAGCTAACCCCTGTCGGCAGTGGTATAAATTCAATTGATGATCTTGCAGGAAAGCGTGTGGGTGTTACTAAAGCGAGTATCGAGGAGAAATTGCTAGATACAATGAATAAAGAGGGGAGGTTCAACCCTCCCGTAAAAATAATATCTTTTGATAAACACCCTAATGGTTTTCTGGGACTGCAGCAGGGTAAAACTGATGCACACGTTACTCTAGATGATGCACTTCACAGACTAAAAATGAAGGCGGCGGACCCGAGCAAGTGGGAGGTTACCGGACCAGACCTTTTTTGTATCAATCAGGGTATGATTTTACCTAATAATGATAGCAAATGGGCTGATATGGTTAACGGTGCCTTTTGCTATATGGTT
The DNA here is from genome assembly GCA_041228345.1 of Alphaproteobacteria bacterium LSUCC0396. Classification (NCBI taxonomy): domain Bacteria; kingdom Pseudomonadati; phylum Pseudomonadota; class Alphaproteobacteria; species Alphaproteobacteria bacterium LSUCC0396. Next base: position 2,330,057 of record CP166131.1, read on the forward strand.
AAAACTGGAATGTACAGAGAGATCTATGATGAGTGGTTCCAGGGGCCAAGTCCAAAAGCTGGGTATGTGCGGGATCAATCAGCAGGTGTTCAGAGGCTTTTGAGTGACCAGTGTCCGTATAAAAGCGAAGATTTCATAAAGTAAATTTGTATTAGAGGACAGATAAGGCTCTGACGTGATTTGTGCCTTATCTGTTCTGTGAAGCACTTTTTTTGTTCTAATTCATATTATAAAAATTGAGCTTTATGGTGAGATATAATTTTTTTGATAAAGGTAAACCATGAATGATTTTAATTATGCTGAGCGGGTAAAAAAGATTAACCCTGCATTCTCTCAAGATCTAATTGCTAAAGTACGAGCGTTAAGGGCAGATGGGGTTGAGGTAATTGATTTTTCGGATCAGGGCGCGTCACCTGATGTAGCTCGGCAAGCAGCAATTCAGAAAATTAATATGTCCTCGGGCTCGAGCTATTCTGACACGCGTGGGTTGTCTGAGTTACGATATGAGATAGCCAGAAAGATGTTGATCGAGCAAAAAATAGAGGTAAACCCAGAGACTGAAGTCTTGGTAACTGTAGGAGCAAAAGAGGCAATTCTTTCAGCATTGCTTACTCTTGCTGACCATGGGGATGAAGTGTTAGTCGAAGATCCAGGTTATCTCGGTTTTGAGCCAATAATTCGTTTGGCAGGTGCGAAGCCAATAAGAGTTCCATTAATAAAAGAAAGCGGGTTTCGTTTTCCAGTGGAGGGCCTACGCCATTATATTACGGCAAGAACAAAGGTTCTACTGCTTTGCAACCCCCATAATCCTGGCGGTTATTGTTTGACCAAAAACGAACTGACTGAAATTGGAAAAATAGCGAAGGAAAATGGGTTAACCATTTTAGTCGATGAAGCATATGAGCATTTTGTTTTTGATGGACGTAAACACATAAGTTTGGCGAGCCTTCCAGGTATGGAATCTATCACTATTACAATCCAAACGATGAGCAAAATTTTCAATATGGGTGGGTGGAGAATTGGATGGGCCATTGGGCCAACTCATCTTATAAAGAAAATGCATTTGGTTCACACTCACGCGATCACCGCACCGACAACTTTCTCGCAATCAGGTGCGGCTGCTGCTTTGTCAGCGGGCATTGCGGAAGGCAATCAGCCAATAGCAAATATTGTGGAGCGTTATGAGGCTCAAAGGGATGCTATGATTGAGGGTCTGGCGTCAATCCCAGGGCTTTCGTGTCATGTCCCACATGGAACTTTTTTTGTATTTCCAAATATTAGCAGGTTTAAAGCTCCACCCAATGGCATTAGTGATTTTCTTCTGGAAATTGGTCATGTTGCCACTGTGCCCGGATCAGCTTTTGGGCCGAATGGATCCGAGCATATACGAATGGTTTTTAAGTGCGACAAGGCAACAATTCAAAAGGGTATAGCGCGTATGGCTGATGCTTTTGGTAAGCTCGAATATCAATAGTCTAGTCACTTAATTTATACTTGATTGGGAAAGAAACTTTATGAACTATGAATTTGATTGGTCTCTCCTTCTTGAGGAACCTAATTGGAGCTGGGTCATTGAAGGTATTGCTAATACTATTCAATTGTCACTGGTGGCTTGGGGATGCGCTTTAGTTCTTGGTATTTTAATAGGCGCAATCCGAATGTCTAAGTCACGCACGCTTCGGTTTATAGGAACTACTTACGTAGAAATCTTTCGAAACATTCCTCTTTTAGTTCAGCTTTTTCTTTGGTTTTTTGTTTTTCCACTGCTTTTGCCAGATGATTTAATGAGAGCATGGAATAGACTTGATGGAGTTCCTTTTTTAACGGCTTTAATAGGTCTGTCTCTTTTTACCGCAGCTCGCATAGCGGAACAGATTCGTTCTGGGATTTCTTCAATACCGAAAGGACAGTTTCTCGCAGCTTACTCAACTGGATTAACTGAAGTGCAGACGTTTCGTCACGTAATAATACCCTACGCATTCAGAGTTATGATACCTGCCATTGCGTCGGAGTTTTTAACTATTTTTAAAAATTCCGCACTTACTCTCACCATTGGTGTAGCCGAAGTAACTGGGGCAGCAAAAACTATTGAGGCTTACACCTTTCGGGGTATTGAAGCCTATTCGGCCGCTTCATTGACTTATATGCTTACAACAGCGTCGGTTGTGATTTTTATGGGATGGTTAGAGCATGCACTTCGCATACCTGGCTTAATTGGGAAGCGATAGGGCGCTGGGCATGGATTTTTCAGTTATAAACGATAATATAGAATTCTTAATGCTGGGTTTGATGCGCAGTTTTCAACTCGCTATATTTACAATTGTCCTGAGTTTAACAATAGCATGCTTCATCGCGATTGGACGGGTAAGCAGTAAGCGCTCAATAAGATATCCATCTGCAATATTTGTAAATTTGCTGCGAAGTAATCCACTGATTTTAATTGTTTTTTGGTTTTTCTTTTTGGTGCCGTTGATTACTGGGAAAACATTGCCCGAGTTTCACACTGTACTTATTGCATTCGTTGTCTTTTTTGCAGCTTATTTTGCCGAGATTGTGCGCTCTGGCATTCAATCTGTTGGCTCGGCTCAGGTGAAGGCGGCCTTATCAACTGGTTTGACCTATTCTCAGTCCATGCGCTTGATTGTATTGCCGCAAGCCCTTCGAAACATGCTGCCGGCACTTGTAACCGAATGTGTGATCGTATTTCAGGGCACTACTATCGCTTACGTGATCGGAATGCGGGAATTTCTGCACAGCACATCATTAGTTGCTGAACGAACAGTTCGCCCTGTGGAACTCTACCTTTTTGCAGCCCTAGTGTACCTTGTGATTTGTTTTACTGGTACCCGTTTGGCTCTTTTTCTTGAAAAAAATAAGGAATTGGCACGATGACATTACCTTTGGTTCAGATAAATAATCTATCGCTGCGGTATGGAAACTTTGTGGCACTAGATGATATCTCGATAGATTTTATGCCTGGAACTTGCGTCGTAATATGTGGCCCCAGTGGCTCTGGGAAAAGTTCATTGCTTCGTTGTGTTAATCGACTTGAAGACTTTGGTAAAGGTGACGTTATTTTTGATGGACAAAGTTTAAAATCGGCACACAACATCTCAAAAATTCGGTCGAATATTGGTATGGTTTTTCAGCATTTTGAACTTTACCCCCACTTATCAGTTATGAACAACATCACCCTCGCACCCCGATATGTAAACGGAATAAATCGTGATGAGGCTGAAGCGAAAGCCCACAAACTTCTTGAGCGTGTGGGGATATTAGATCAAGCAAACAAATATCCGGACGAACTTTCAGGTGGGCAACAGCAAAGAGCTGCTATTGCTCGAGCGCTTGCCTTAGAGCCCAAGTTGATGCTTTTTGATGAACCTACATCTGCACTTGATCCGGAAATGATCTCGGAGGTTTTACAGGTAATGCGTGATCTCGCTCGGAATGGAATGACCATGCTTGTAGTGACACATGAAATGGGATTTGCAAGAGACGTGGCAGATGAAGTTGTCTTTATGGATAAAGGCAAGGTGATCGAAAGAAACGCAAGCGGTAATTTCTTTGACAATCCGCAATCTGATAGAGCGAAGGAATTTATTGATCGGGTGCTGCAAAAAATCTGACTTCCTATAGAATATTTTCACCATATAAATTAATAAAGTATTGAAAAACAGTATTTTGGGTAAATTTAATGAACCAAGTTATTAAATCAAAAAGTGTTAACAGATATCGTTTAGGAGTCGATATAGGCGGAACATTTACTGACATAGTTTTAACTAGTGATAGAAGGCCACCATTAGTTAGGAAGATATCTTCAACACCTGAGAACTATGCGTCTGCGGTTGCCGAAGGTATCGATGCCCTAATAAAGGAAGAGCAAATTAAGCCTGAAGAGATTAGCGATGTTGTGCATGCCACAACGGTAGCGACTAATGCAATCTTGGAGGGAAAAGGCGCTCACACTGGTTTAATAACTACGAAAGGTTTTAGAGATGTTCTAGAGTTTAGGAGGGTAAGGTTTCCTGAGCTTTATAATTTGAGTTATGTAAAGCCTAAACCGCTTGTTGAGCGTCGCGATCGCTTAGAAGTCATTGAGCGTATTTCCGCTGATGGGAGTGTAACGGTCAAATTAGATGAAACGTCTGTTGTCAACGCAGCTTCAAAGCTAAAAGAACGAGGGGTAACAGCAGTAGCAATCTGTTTGTTACATTCATACATCAACTCCTCCCATGAGAAACGTGTTGAAGAAATCATTCGTGATATTATGCCGACAGGCACTTTTATCTGCAGTTCTTATGATGTTTTGCCAGAAATAAGGGAATATGAAAGAACTAGTACAACAGTTGTAAATGCTTATTTGGGCCCTGTTCTAAGTCATTACCTTTTTCAGCTTCGAAAAAAACTAAATGATATAAAAGTATCAAGCCCTCTATACGTGATGCAATCTGGCGGCGGACAAATGAGTGATAGTACCGCTATAAACCTGCCAGCTTATTTTGTTGAGTCAGGCCCTGCTGCTGGTGTAGTGGCTGCTGCTGCTATTGCCAAGCGAGCGGGGTTGGATCAGATCATAACGCTGGATATTGGCGGTACGACCGCTAAAACTGCCATTGTTGAGGGAGGTGAGCCATCTCGTACATCAGAATATGAGGTGGGTGCGGGGGTAAACCTTTCTAGTAAGCTTGTTAAAGGTGCGGGTTATTCAATTAAGCTTCCTTTTATCGACGTATCAGAAATTGGTGCTGGTGGTGGCAGTGTGGTTTGGTTTGACGAAGGTGGTTTGATGAAGGTAGGGCCTGAGAGCGCGGGTTCTTTTCCGGGGCCGGTTTGCTACGACCTGGGTGGAGACAAGGTGACGTTGACTGACGCGAATTTGCTACTGGGATACCTGAACCCAACGGGATTGCTTGATGGTAGTATGAAGATAAATCATGAAAAGGCATTTTTACATGTAAAACAATTAGTTGGAAACCATCTTAACCTATCTGCCATGGATGCCGCTATGGGCGTTTTCACTGTCGCTGTGAATAACATGGTGAGAGCGGTCAAATCAGTTTCAACTTATCGAGGGCGAGATCCAAGGGAATTCACTCTTGTCGCTTTTGGTGGTAACGGAGCGGTACTAGCAGCAGCGATCGCTGATGAACTTAATATTACAAAGTTCCTCGTGCCTTCCCGTTCAGGTGTGCTTAGTGCGGCTGGATTGCTTGCTGCCGATACTACTAATGAACGTGTCCGGTATCTTTTTGGTGTGGTCGGTGACCTGGAAGACGATCTAGTCTTGTCTGCTTTTGATAGTCTTGGGGCAGAGGCGTCAACACAGCTTCTTGAACAAGGTTTCTCTTCAACTGAGATTTCAATAGGTATGTTTGCAGACCTGAGATACAAGGGGCAAGCATTTGAATTAACAGTGCCGATTGATATTCATACTCCTAAACTTACCAACATGATGGCACAACGATTCCATGAAGAACATCAACGCACCTATGGTCATAAGTCGACCGAAGAGCAAGTGGAACTTGTGAGTATTAGGGTGTCTGCTCGCGTGTCAAAACCAAAAGAAATAACCCTGGAAAGAGGGGAAAGCTCATCAGCTAAGCTTGAGCGTAGAATGGTTAAATTTAAAGCAAATGCTGCCGTAGAGGAGACCATTATCCTAAAGGGACGAGAACATATTGACAACAAATGTATATTTGGTCCCGCAATTATAGAAGAGTATGACTCCACAATAGTTATTCCCCCAGATTGGAGAGCTGAGGTTGATGTATCAGGAAACTTGATTGTATCCAAGGGGAAGGGCAAATCATGACTTCAAATGTTGATCCTATTACCTTAGAGGTTTTTCAAAATGCCCTCGCATCTATTGCAGATGAATTAGCGTTAGTGATCATGAGGTCAGCCTATTCAAATATCGTCCGTGACTCGATGGACTATTCAACAGCGGTTTGTGACCACAAAGGGCTTACAATAGCTCAGGGACTTACTACTCCTGTTCATCTTGGTTCCTTTCCACATGCAATGCGAAGTTTAATTGAGGCTTATGAAGGTAAGATGTCACCGGGCGACATTTTTATTTTCAATGATCCCTATGAAGCTGGCGGTATGCACTTGCCAGATTTTTATGTGATAAAGCCTGTTTTTGTTCAAGATAGATTAGAGGGCTATGTTGCAACACTTGCTCATCAGATCGATGTTGGCGGAATCGCACCTGGTGGTATGGGAGTTTTCTCACAAGAAATATTTCAGGAAGGACTTAGAATTCCAATACTGAAGCTTTTTGACAAAGGTCACGCAAATGAGGCTATCTTCAGTTTAATAAAGATAAATACGCGGATGCCTGACAGCCTTATGGGGGATCTGCGCGCACAGGTTTCTGCCTGCACCACGGGTGACAAAGGAATGATTTCACTTGTCAATAAGTATGGCGGTGATTCATTTCGCGAACACTGCGAAGCTCTACACGATTACGCCGAAAAAATTATCCGCAAACAAATTGCTGAACTACCTGATGGCAGGTATGCATATGAGGATTATCTTGATGGAGTTGGAGAAAATCCAGAGCCAATAAAATTTTGTGTTTCTGTGAATATTAAAGGAAATCATGTAGAGATTGATTGGACGGGGACATCTCCTCAGGTCAAAGCAGCGATTAACGGGCCACTGCCAACAACGCACGCAATGTCATACCTTGGCGTTCGCTGTGCAATAGCAACGCAAATGCCAAATTGCGAAGGCTACATGCGTGCCATCTCGGTTACGGCTCCTAAAGGTTCGATTGTTAACCCCTTTGAGCCTGCGGCTTGCGGTGCCAGGGGAATAATATGTTTTAGGATGTTTGATACCTTGTTGGGAGCTTTTTCACAAGTTGTGCCTGATCGAATTCCTGCTGCTAATGAGGGTGGATCTACTGCTCCACATATTGCTGGACGTGATATTCACAACAAACCATTTATGGTGTCGGGTGGTTTAATGGGTTGTTGGGGCGGTAACGAATCTTGTGATGGAATGGAGGGTATTTCAAACCCTGCCGCTAACCTCGGCAACACCCCTATCGAACTTTTGGAAAGTCGGCAGCCTATTGAAATTACTAAGTACGCTTTTATCACCAATTCTGGCGGTCCTGGTTCTCAGCGGGGTGGTGTTGCGCTTGTTCGTGGCTACCGATTATTAGAGGAGGCAGCGGAGCTTGTGGTCCGTTCTGATAGGCGCTCCGTGCCACCTTATGGGCTTGGTGATGGATTTCCGGGGACACCGTCTTGGAATGTCATTTATTCCGATGGAAATCAGAAACTTTTACCAGCCTGTCCAATGGAAGCGGTGCCAATGAAAAAGGGTGATGAGTTTGTTCACTATCAGGCAGGTGCCGGGGGATATGGTGACCCGTTGAACAGAGATCCTAAAAAGGTGCTACGTGATACCATGAATGAATTATTTAGTTTGGATTATGCAGCAGAGGTTTACGGTGTGATAATTGAAAACGACCAGGTATCTTCGGAAGAAACGGCTAAAAAAAGGAAAATTTTAAGAGCTGATAAAAGCCATAAAGTCGCGTACCTGCGGCATTTTCACGAGGCTATAGGTGTCGATTTTTCCAATTGGCAGCCACATTTCATCAACAAAAGCTAATGGTACGATTTCCAAGAAACTAATTTAAATCGAAAAAATAGAAAGACAGTCTGCCTTACACAGATTCAAGTCATTGATTATGGTTCATTTTTTTGGTTGCACAGGATCTTACCCCACATTTTGCCCCACATAAAACCCAGGGTTACTGAGGGCATTTCTAAATCGGATGGATCCGGTGAGGGGCAAAGTATTTTAATTACACACTTTTTAACACACCTAATTTATGTGCTTGTAAACAACTGAAATCAAATATGAAAAGTTGAAACAGTTTTATCATAATCCGCGTGTCGGGGGTTCGAGTCCCTCCTCTGCTACCATTTCCCTGGTTAAAATTAGCAATTACATCAGTGCCTTATGGCCAGTCATCACCTCAATGTGATTTCTGTCGATTCTACTGATTCATGCCGTTTTGTCAAAGTCTGTGTGACTGAGGTGTGACCGGCGTGTGACCAAAGTTGATCGCGTGGGTCCCATGTTCAAGGGAAAGACGCCCCCGGTACCTCAAGACAAACAGAAGTTTCAAAAATCCGCTAAAGGGACTTTTGATTGTTTTTTAGCTTTCCTAAATCAAGCTATTCTGTCTTGATATGCAAGAGGAATCTGGCGTCAACAGAGGAACCAAACATGTTGTCCATTCGTCTTTTATTCACAGCAACCCTTCTTAGTTTGTGCGTAGTAAAAGGATTAGTTGCTGAGCCAATTTTTCACGAAAAGCATTATCCAAAGGGAGATGGGCCGTTTCCAGCTGTAATTGCACTGCACACTAGCGGTGGGTTCAAGACCGTAAAGCACCTCATTCAACGTTATGTGGATGATGGATTCGTGGTCTATGCGCCAGACTTTTTTACGCGACACGACCTAGGTCCGGAGAACCGGATGGAAACGTTCTCAACGTACCGCAAAGTGATCGAGGGTGAGTTAGATGATATTGTCGAACTCGCTAAGAATGACCCAAAGGTGCAAAAACAAAACGTGTTTGCGGTTGGCTTTTCAAATGGAGGGTTCTGGGCAACCTATCTGGCGGGCAAGAAGCGCGTTCGAGCAGCTGCTAGTCACTATGGAGTATGGAAGGCTAAGAAGGGCAAGCTGGATTGGGAAAAACAGCCATATCCGAAAGACTATGTGACAGGGTCAAGTAACCCTATCCTTGCTCTCCACGGAGCAGATGATAAGACGCAGAAATTGAAATGGGCCGAAGAGGCATGGCGAAAAATAAAACGAGTGAACTCAAGTTTTGAGACGCATGTCTACGCTGGTGCTGATCATGCTTGGGATCGACAGGGACATAAGAAGTACGCCTACAACGCTGAAGTGGACCGAGACTCCCACAAGCGCACCGTTGCCTTCTTTAAGAAGTTCATGAACAAAACAGCGTCTTCTGGTAATTGAAATTAACAAAAGCCCACCAGCGTTAACTGATGGAATTATTGCATGATAGTCTTGCTGGCTGTTCACAAGCTATCTGCTAGCACCCAAGGTAATTTTAGCCGATCCGTAAGGTATGGCAAACGCTCTTTTGCAGCGGCTACAGCAGACTTTTCAATACGAGCATATAACAATTCTGGTTTGTTTCCGGCGCGTACTATGTCTCGACCGTCTGGCGAAACGATACAGCTACCGCCAAAAAATTCCATGCCATTCTCATGCCCAGAAGAGTTTGCATAACAAATATATATGCCATTCTCAAAAGCTCGCGTAGGGACAACTTTTTCAGACACTACGCCCCATTGCGCCCCCAATGCTGTAGGCACTACGACCAGATCAGCGCCCTGCAACGCCATATGTCGCAAGTTTTCGGGAAATTCAAGATCGTAACAAATCAAGATTCCAACCTTGAAGCCGTCAATATCAAATAATTTGCAAATTTTACCCGGGGTAAAATGATTTCCCTCGAACCCAGGAGGCAGTATGAGCTTTCGATGATGTCCAATGACTTTTCCACTTTTTTCGATACACTGTGCGCTATTAAAAAGAGCTTGTCCCTGTCGTTCTGAATATCCGTATAGAATTGCAGTGTCGTGCTTCTGCGCAAGTTTAGCCACTTCCATTGCGAATGGTCCGTCAGAGGATTCTGCATGTTTAGTAACCTTATCACCAATGCAATAGCCACTCTGGAAAAGTTCTGGAAGCACAACCAGATCATACGGCTGGTTTGCATGCTCAAGCATAGCTTTTGCCAACCAATCCACACGCGCTTGAGGACCAACCAAACACCCAGGACTTTGAATCACCGCAACGTTGAGCTTTTTTGGCATTGATTAGCCTTTGCTAAGAAGAATTTCGCGAGGATAATGTGTTAGGTACTCTGCGCCCGTTTCCGTAACGACAATTGAATCACCAATCCGGCCGGCTGTGACACCATCAACCGAAATACCCCCATCAACCGCAAAGGTCATGCCCGGCTGCAAAACCGTTTTGTCACCTTCTTTAAGCTCTGGTGCTTCCAGATAGGCAACACCGATTGATCGACCTGTGCGATAACCGGTCTCGTAGCCTCGCTCACGATAGACCTCGTTGGCAGCAGCAGCAACATCCTCAGCTAGAACATTGGGGCGGATCGCAGCAATCGCAGCTTGCTGAGCCTCGATTGCAGCCAGTTGTACCTTGCGGTCTTCGTCTTTGACATCACCGATGTGAAACATTCGGTCAAAGCCAAGTTTATACTGTTTGAACTGGGCCATATTACAAAAACAGAAATAGACTGGATCGAATTTCTCTAAAGTCTTTACACTTGCACGTCGATGGACCATCGACGCGTCTTTGCCGCTTTGCATGATTTGTAGATTGTGGATCATCGGTGAAACGAAGCGATCCCAGCCTTTGGCGGTTAAAAATTCCGCGGCTTTGTGCGAACCTGCCTCTATGACAGCCAATGCACACTCAAACTCGCGACCACCTTCACGCAGGCTATTATGCGCAGCCGCCATCATTGCGCCAGCAATTTGTCCCGCCTTTTGCATCACTTGAATTTCAAAAGGTGACTTGATTGTTCGCATGCCTCCGAGAATTGGTGAAATATCTCTCAGTGCAGCATCTGGGTATGTTTCATCTAAATGATTGCGAACAATGGCTGGAATAGACGCTTTTTCGATCCAAATTTCGGCTGGTTTATCTCCCAAGGCTTCAGCAAGAGCGCGCCACCAAGTACGTTGGCCAATATCCTCCCAAACGCGGATATCTTCTACCCAAGTCATTTCATCAACCATTTCCGACTCCATTAACGGTGTGATGATAATTGGTGGCTCGTTTGCATCTATGACAAGCATACTGGGTCGACCAAATTCAATTCCAAGATAACCCCAGAACCCAGCCAGATACGCCATTGAACTCTCATCAGTGAAGACTGCCTTTTGGATACCCTTTTCTAGCATTTTGGCTTGAAGATTTTGGGTGCGTAGTTTTGCTTCTGCGAGCATGCGGTATCTCCTTTAAAGACGGTATTTCTTTGTTTCTAAATGCTATTTCGTAACAGGTTTTAGCGTGCTGGTTTGTATAATCTGTCTCGAACCCCAGTTTGGCAAGGTTAACTCTAGATCAACCCAAAATAAGATCTGAGGCTGCAGATTGAGTGAATTTAGCCCTAACTTCAACAATCAAATCCATAGATTGCAGTTACACTTCCATTGATCCTTCGCCCTCGGTCCTTGAACGGGGGGTTACTGAGGGCATTTCTGGATCAGATCTGGACTTGATCAGAGGGGGTGGGGTCTAGATTGGGCCGGATGTTGCGCCTTCGACCTCGGGGCTTGATGGGTTGGTGGAGGGTGTAAAGGATAATTTTGTTTGGAATAACGGAATCATAATCCGCGTGTCGGGGGTTCGAGTCCCTCCTCCGCTACCATTTCTCAAGTTAAAATTAGCAATTACATCAGTGCCTTAACATCAGTCATCACCTCAATGTGATTTCTGTCGATTTTACTGATTCATGCCGTTTTGTCAAAGTCTGTGTGACTGAGGTGTGACCGGCGTGTGACCAAAGTTGATCGCGTGGGTCCCATGTTTAAGGGAGTGATACACCTCCACATCCGCTCGGACATGAGCGGGGACACCTTAGATATCAGCACCACTAGAGTATGGGTGACACCAAAGTATCTGACGGTTTGTCTGAAAATTGTCTGGATGGGGTCATTACATTATGTTTAAAATTGGGGTGTAAAGACGGAGTTCGCCACTTAGCCTCCGATAACAAAAGGCAGACATAATGAAAGACCAAAACAGCCTATTCCTGGGCAATTCCTTCAGTTCCCCAAGCTACAAAAAGGCCAGACGAACCAAAGGATGGAAGTGGCTTGCGTTAGCTGCTGTAGGTGCAGTAGTGACTGCGCTGGGCTATCTAGGTTCTTAGATAGATTAAGGATAGCTTGAGTTGTCCTGCCCCTTCATTTTTATAATGAGGGGTGGTGGGAAAGCTTTTCGTCTAATAATGAGCGGGACCACCTAAGATACCTACACGCTTCGGGTCATAAATGAGTCCCGACACCTATGGTATAACTACTGCAACTGCGGGATGGTACACACAGGTAATAGCCGTCGTACTGTCTTGATTGATGTTCCTTGGTTAACCAACTTCTTTGGATAAGCCAAGGCTGGTAGTTCAGTGGCATCGGGTTTCCAACGACCAAAACATCCCACGACTTATAGACCAAACCCCGCAGTTAGACTGCAGTCTTTTCTTTAAGGTGCAGGCCGAATATCTGAATTAAATCAATGACTAATAACAGCCTTGAGGCGCATTAGGTGCCTCAGGGTTTTCTTTTGTCTGAAACAAGGAGAATACACAAACATGAACAAAGTAATTAAGATTGACGACTACCCTTGTGGTAGTGGCAAAACGACAAGAATGATTAAAAACTTAAAGGAAGACCGAAAGTACCTAGTCATCCTACCTTTGTTGTCTGAAGTTGACCGCGTTATCGAAGCCTCAAAGGGCATCAAGTTTGTCCAACCTTACGCTAATGACAACGAACAAGGAACCAAGGCCAGCAGTCTGGAGGCACAGCTTTTACTTGGTAACAACATAGCGACCACCCATGAGATTTACGAAAGACTGGTTCCTATGGTCAAAGCTGGTCTCTTAGATGATTACGACATCATCATTGATGAAGTTCCAAATGTTGTTAAATCAGTTACGTCCAAATCCAGAACCTCAATCCAAGAGTTTTACGTTGATGCTGGCTATATGGATGTGGATGCAGGAACAGGCTTAGTTAGACCAACATCAAAGTGGAGACAAAACCAAGAGCAAGTCTCTGACACCCTAAGCCCAAAGATACTAAAGTATGCTGAGAGCGGGTGTCTTTACCTTCAAGATGGAGAGATGTTCATCTGGGCTTTACCAGAGTGCATCTTATCTGCTGGCAATTCAGTAACTGTGATGACCTACAAGGCTGAAGGCTCCATGCTATTGGCCTACCTTGATAAACTTGGGCTTCCCTTCGAGGTTAGTAATGACAATCATCTCGAAGAAGACTTTAGAGCCAAGGCAGCCGAGTTGATTACCATCGAAGATATTCCAGCTTTATCAAAGTTGAAGCTGACTTACTCTGGTCAAGAGAAGGGTATGTCTTCATCGTCTTATTACTCCAAAGTCGCAAGGTCACTAAAGAACCTAAAGGAGAGGAAGCTAGTTGGTGTCGACATCAACTCCATTCTGATTACCTCTAAGAAAGACGCTTGGCTAAAAGCAAGCAATGATAACCAGCCTAAGCCCGGTGTCTTTGCTAAAAACTCACGGCTTAAAGACGCCAACTGGATAGCGAATACCACCAGAGGCACCAACGACTATGGGCACTGTAGTCATCTCATCTACCTGTATGACCAGAACATAAACCCAGTAGTCGCAAGGTGGCTTGGGAACAGCTCAAGAGCCTTTAATGACGCCTATGCTCTCACTGAGCTAATACAGTGGGTATGGCGTTCTAGGGTCAGGAGAGGGGAGCCAATCACCCCTTACCTTCCGTCACCTAGGATGCGTAGGTTGTTGGAAGACTGGCTTTTTGCAAGATGGCCCTGTTAACTCGATCGACAACATTTGCCTATTTACTAAATAACGCCCGCTGCAATGCCAGGCTAGCTTCAATCGACGCAAGAAACGAGACTAGCAATAACAAACTAATAGAACCTAGTTCCACAATCATCCAACCAGCAATCAGTGGAAATCCGAAAATACCGGCAAAGTAAGTGAAAGCAAAAATCTGTAGTGTTTGTGCAACTAAATCCTTAGGAGCGTCTTTGGCCGCCATGGCCACTAGGATAGGGTAAGATACACCGTACCCAACCCCGAACAAAACTGCAAATAGCCAATATTGGTAATGGTTTCCAGCGATAAAGCCAAACATTATAACGCTACCGCACATCAAATATTGCAATACCGAGATGGTTAGGTATGGATTTTTACCTCCGCTAAATCGAGCAAGCACAAACCGGAAAATTACCACCGTGAATGTGTAAATTAAGAAGTAGTCTGAATAATCTAATCCACGCTCATCAGCAAAAACAGTTTGGAAGTTTGTAACACCGGCAAAAACGCTAGCGCCAATGAAGACCATAGTGACAGGGCGCCAAGCCGTTGATTTAAATACTGCTACAATGGTTTTAAGAGTAACTTTTGACTTTTGCGGTGTGTCGGTGGCCAAAGAATGCGTCTTAATGGATCGGTCTATCAATAAAAACATTAATGCGGCAATAAGACACAATGCAGATGTTACGTAGAATGCCATGTTGACGGTCCTGCCAAGTGTTTCTAAAAAAGCAGCGAGAACTGGTGACAATCCAAATCCAGCCATAACGGCGATAGACAATAACGTGAAAAACCTAACCCTTAATTCATCGGTTATAAGTTGTGTAAGAACCACTGGACAGACAGCATATGTGGTGCCCCAACCAAACCCAAGTAGTAAGCTGGCCATAAGGCTTAAGCCGCCGACAGTGTCTGCCACACCATAAAAAAACAATGCGATGGCAATAGCTACACAGCCTAATACCAGCATTTTAACTCTTCCGAGAACGTCACAGAGGTGACCCACATAGTAGACGCTTGCTAAGGTTGATAAAGCTGTGAGCATCAGCACTGTGCCCACGGCTTTCTCATTTGAGCCAAGCCCCTCAAACAGCCTCGGGAGCATAAAAGTCAAGCCATACGCACCCGCTTGCAGGAAGGTAGCAGAAAAGAACATCGTAAGTGTTGATCTTTTATTCATGAGTTATATCTCTTGCTATCTAAGATAGCCAACCTCTTGAGAGTTGAGATTTAAAATGGCTTAAAAAACTTATCAAAACAACAACCGACCCTTTAGCCCTCTTTTGAAAACTGCTGTTTAACAAAGGTACTGGGGGTCAGTTTGTTGGCGTCTGGGACCCTTTTTGCCATCCGATAGAAGTTATAGCGTTTAGGTCATAAAAGCATCATAGTCTTTTCAGAGAACATTCGACTAGATGAGACGCAAATGACCAAGCCCTTGATTGCATTGCCTAGCAATTTGCCAAGCCCTTTAAATGTCCATGTTAACAGAAATGGCTTCAAAGAGAGCTTGCATGAGATCGACGTGGCAGTTTGCGATGCTGATGGTTCAGTCATATTGGGCATGGGTGATGTCGAGAGTGTTATCTTTCCGCGTTCAGCAATGAAACCACTTCAGTCGATTGCATTGATCGAGCTGCTAAGAACCCTGCAAGATATTCCTGAATTTACAGATGCTGAGGTCGCCCTGATTTGTGCAAGTCACAACGGTGAGACACTGCACACAGACGCCGTGCAAGGTTTGCTTGGTAAGTTCGATATATCTGTTGATGATCTCATTTGCGGTGCACACTGGTCGATGCATCAGGAGACGTTGGTGTCTCAGGTCAGAGCCATGCATGAGCCTCATAAGGTCCACAATAACTGCAGCGGTAAACATGCTGGGATGTTGATCTTATCCAAACTTATGAGTGGTAAAACATTCGGTTATGCTAACCTAACGAATGCGGCTCAGCAGCAAATCCTCGGTACGTTAGAATTCATGACCGGTTTGGACCTGATGCAGTATCCTCATGGCGTAGATGGCTGCGGCGCACCTGTGTTCTCTGCGCCATTGGGTAATTGGGCAAGAGCGTTTGCTCTATTTGCTGGCGGTGGTGATCTGACAGATGCGAGGCATGAGGCTTGCCAAAGGATACGCAAGAGTATCGCTGCAGAGCCATTGCTCATTGCCGGTCATGGCAGAGCATGTAGCGCAATCAACGCGGCCTATGGTGAAGCTATAACCGTCAAAACAGGTGCTGAGGGCGTTTACTCGGCTGCATTTCATGACCTTGGACTTGGTGCCGTCGTTAAAGCAAGAGATGGCAACAAAAGAGGAGCTGAAGTTGCGATTGGTGCAGTAATTAGGGCTTTAGGGTATCCCATCGAAAACTCTGTAAAGGGGTTCTTTCAACCGACGCTGCTAAACTGGGCGGGTGATGAGGTTGGTGACATCACAACGCCTGACTTCGTTTGTGATGACGTAGACAAAGCATCAGAATAACACCGATAACAAATAAGAAAGTTACGTTGTGAAATACTCATCCTGCCAAATTGCTATCATTGGGACAGGCATCGTTGGAATTGCCACGGCTTATTACCTTGCCAAGAATCATGGATTGACAGACATCGTCTTAATTGACCGCAATCAGCCAATGACGTTCACATCGGCGCAATCTGGCGAGAACTACCGAAATTGGTGGCCACATCCTATTATGGTTGCATTCACAAACCGTAGTATTGATCTGCTCGAAGATATTGCTACCGAGAGCAACAACCTCATCAAAATGAACCGCCGTGGCTATTCGTTAGTCACACGCAATACCGATATTGATGAGATCATTAAGCAGTTACATGCAGGGCTTGGAGCCACAGCCGATGACTTGATACGTTATCACACATCAAGCGCAAGCCCACAGTATCAATCACCTGTTGATCCAGATTGGGAAAGTGCACCGAGCGGCGTTGATATCCTGCAAAATCAGGATCTCATACGTCGTATATTCCCATCATATGCCCTAGACATTCAAACAGTCATCCACATCAGGCGGGGCGGTGACATCAGTGGCCAACAACTGGGTATGCACATGTTGGAGACGCTAAAAGGAACTGAATTAACACGGATCACTGGCTCTGTTGAGGGGATTGACCAATTGAACGGCTTCCTTATCGAGATCAATGGAAAAGAAGGCGTACAGCACATACAAGCTGACAAGATTGTCAATGCAGCAGGACCGTTCGCAGATAATATTGCAAAGATGCTGGATGTCGATCTGCCAATCTATAACACTTTCCAGCAAAAGATTGCGTTTGAGGATCGTGCACAAGCAATCCCGCGCGATATGCCTTTTTCGATTGATCTGGATGGCCAGAACATTGATTGGTCAGACGATGATCGCGCTATGTTATTGGAAGAACCAAAGTTTCGCTGGCTTGCTGAAGCGATGCCTGGCTCGATACACTGTCGACCTGACGGTGGCGACAAAGGAAATTGGGTCAAACTCGGCTGGGCGTATAATGAGAACCCCGCGACCGCCACATGGGAACCGCCACTTGATGATAATTTCCCTGACATCGTTTTGCGCGGGGCTGCTCGTCTAAACCCCAAGCTGAAAGACTATTACGGGCAGTTGCCAAGAACCATGCATCATTATGGTGGCTGGTACTCCATGACCGATGTAAATTGGCCCCTTATCGGGCCAATGGGGCCTGAAGGCGCGTTCATGAATTGTGCACAATCCGGCTTTGGGACGATGGCGGCTTGTGCGAGCGGCGAGCTTTGTGCAGCTTGGGTTGCTGGGGCCAAACTCCCGGCTTACAGCCACGCTTTTTCCTTGGCCCGCGCGGATGATGCAGTTCTTATGCAAACATTGCGCGAGAGTGCGAAAGGGGTTCTTTAATGCCTTTGGAATATTCGGCATCACGATGACCAACGCTAATAAGCGTTATTAACGATACGCTATGCAAACAACTAGGTCTTGATATCCGGACTTTGCTGAATAGCTTCATACAGCAATTTCGGAAACAACAAATAGCAACTGAGTCTGTAGTTGCCCCTTTGGGCGTCACCAATAAACAGCGGTGTAATGGATGTTAAACGAAAACAACGCCAGCCTTCCAAGAGGCGCAGTCGACTGCCACATGCACATTTATGGGTCATCTAATAGGTTCCCACCTGAAACGACAAATGGGCTGTGTAATCGTGCTCAATTGCATCACTACCTGGCTTTTCGTAAGGAGCTCAACCTTTCGAGGACAGTTTATGTCCAGCCTAGCCATTATAAACGCGACAACAGTTGTATGCTTGAAGCTATGGCGTCTGACCCAGCTGAAGCGCGTGGCGTTGCGGTTGTAGGCGGTGAGGCGGCGACATCTGAATTCAAACGACTGAATGATATTGGGGTTCGTGGTGCAAGGTTCAGTTTTCTGTTCTCTGGGTGCCTGACCTACGAAGAGTTAAACCCGGCCGCAAATCGGATTGCAGATTTCAATTGGCACGCCCAATTACAGTTAGATGGCAATGAACTGCCTTTATTAGAACGCCAACTGAAGGCGTTACCTGTTCCAATTGTTATAGATCATCTTGGCCGGATACCAGTAACTGGTAGCATCAATAGCGATGCGCATTCAGCATTGTATCGCTTGTTAGACAACGGTAAATGTTGGGTTAAGCTGTCTGCCCCTTACCACATTTCAAATGACACAACAGGCAATTGCAGTGATGTAGCCCCCTTGGCAAGATATCTGATAACCAATTATCCGGATAGATTATTGTGGGGCAGCAACTGGCCACATCCAAACGCCCTCTCTAATCTTCCTGACGATAAACGGCTTTTGCAACTATTTTGTGAATGGTGTGCAAACGATAAAATCATCCACCAGATATTAGTAGAAAACCCCGAGCGACTATATGACTTTGCTCAAGTTGCCGGATGATGTTTGGGGCCGTTTGGGATTAAACTGGCGGATAGTGATAAACTATCGAGCTGTAATGCGGAGAAAAAACGCTCTTAAAACCCAAAAAACATGGTGGCAAATTTTGCGTCTCGGCATGAATTGTGGTCTCATAGGATTGTCGTGAGCTATTAACGTGTGATCACGGTTAGCTCCATTTCTATTTTAGGCTCCACCTAGCGAAGTATCTTATGAACAGCACGAACAAATCCGAGCAGCCACAAATGCAAATGGCTGATAAGCCTGTTTTAGGCACAGTGATCAAGCTATGGCCATATATCTGGCCGCATGATCGCCCCAGCCTGAAACGTCTGGTACTCATCGCGGTGCTGTTGCTGATCGCCGCCAAACTAGTCACGGCAACGGTTCCATTCTTCTTTAAATATGTCACTGACAGTCTGGCGGGCAATGTGCTTGATTTGCCCTATTTGCCATTATTCCTGTTAACGCCGTTGATGCTGATCCTTGGGTTTGTCGCGGCGCGGATCGTCAGCATTGCGTTTAACCAGCTTCGCGACGCGTTATTTGCCCGGGTTAGCCAGCATGCGGTGCGCCAGTTGGCATTACAGGCCTTTCAGCACATGCATCAATTATCGCTGCGGTTTCATCTACAGCGGCGGACTGGCGGCCTGTCGCGGGTCATTGAGCGTGGCACCAAAGGCATTGAGAGTGTCGTGCGCTATACGGTTTTGTCAACGCTGCCGGTGATTTTTGAATTCGCCCTCTATGCCGGTATTTTCTTTTATAATTTCGGCATCGCCTACGTGGTGGTGATCGCGGTTACTGTTGTTAGCTATAGTGTTTTCACGGTGAAAACGAGTGATTGGCGAACCGTAATTCGCCGCGAGATGAACCGGGCTGATACCGAGGCTAATACCCGCGCGGTTGACTCGCTTCTCAATTATGAAACCGTCAAATATTTCACCAATGAAAAGACTGAGCTGATGCGCTTTGATCAGGCCATCGCGCAATATGAAAAGGCTGGGGTGCGCACCTCTACATCGCTTGGATGGCTGAATTTTGGACAAGCCGCGATTTTCTCGCTTGGGATGATGGCCTCGATGCTGCTTTCGGCAAATGCCGTGATGCTTGGTGAACAGACGATTGGTGACTTTGTTTTGATCCATCTGTTTTTAATCCAGCTATCGCAGCCGCTTGCCTTTATTGGCGGGGTTTACCGTGAAATCCGGCAATCGCTGACCGATATCGAGCTGTTGTTTGGTTTGCTGGAAACGCCTGCAGAAATTACTGATGCGCCCGATGCGACGATGTTGTCTGTGCAATCCGGTGCGATCCGCTTTGATGATGTGCATTTCCATTATACCGCCGATCGGCCAATTCTGCGTGGTATTAGCTTTGATGTGCCAGCAGGTAAGACGCTAGCGATTGTTGGGCAGTCTGGTGCCGGAAAATCGACCATTTCGCGTTTGCTGTGCCGTTTTTATGACGTGACGGCGGGCGCCATCAGCATTGACGATCAGGACATCAGATCGGTGACAGCGACCAGTCTGCGCGAGGCCATTGGCGTGGTGCCGCAAGACACCGTGCTGTTCAATGCCAGCATTGGTTACAACATTCATTATGGGCGGCTGGCTGCGAGTGCGGACGAGGTCTGGAAGGCCGCTGAAAGTGCCAAGATTGACACTTTCATAAAATCACTACCGGGCGGGCTTGCAACCGAGGTTGGCGAGCGCGGGTTAAAACTGTCAGGAGGAGAAAAACAGCGGGTGGCGATTGCAAGGACAGTTCTAAAAGGGCCGCCAATCCTTATTTTGGATGAGGCGACATCATCGCTGGACACAAAAACAGAGCAGGACATAAATCAGGCGCTGGACCGTGTTTCCAGAGGGCGCACTGCGGTTATTATCGCGCACCGGCTATCGACGATTGTGAACGCCGATGAAATCATCGTGCTGGATCAAGGACGTATTGCCGAGCGTGGGACGCACAGAAACCTGATGGCTAAAAAAGGCCTTTATCAAAAAATGTGGAGCCGTCAGCAGGCGGTTCAGCAGGTTGAAGAAAAGCTGCAGAGCCTAAGCTAGCGGTGTATGGTGTAGGTGAGGCCGCGTTTAGCCGGCGGGGTGTTCTTTAAAAAGAACATCCTAGAATTCGCCGCGCCGATTTCCTATCATGCGGCAAATTGTCAAAACGCGTCACGCGCGTTTATGGTAAAAAATACTGGATATTATTTGGATTTACGGAGATTTTTATGCTGATTGTTATCTCGCCCGCCAAAAAATTAAACATGCAACCATCGCCGGCGATCGAGCCAACCCAGCCGATGTTTGGCCAAGAGGCCGATGAATTGGCGCACGTAATGCAGAAACTCAGCCTCGATGAGTTGCAGTCTCTAATGGGGATTAGCGCAAATCTGGCCAAGCTGAACGCCGATCGGTTTGCGAGTTTTGGTGCGCAGGATAAAAAGCCAGCGGTACTTGCATTTGCTGGTGATACCTATCAAGGGCTGGAGGCGGCAACGCTAGAACCTGAAGATATGGCATGGGCACAAAATCATCTGCGTGTGCTGTCTGGTCTTTATGGGGTGTTGCGGCCACTTGATGGGATTGAGCCATACCGGCTTGAGATGGGCAGCCAGCTGGCTACGGCGCGGGGCAAATCGCTCTACCAATATTGGGGCTCGAAAATTGCGGGCGCGCTAAATGAGCAGGCGGTGGCTACGAACTCCAGCCTATTGGTGAATTGCGCGTCTAAAGAATATTTTGGCGCGGTTGATCTTGCCAGTCTGACATTACCCGTGGTGACGCCGGTATTTCTGGAAAATAGCGGTGGCAAAGCAAAAATTGTCAGCTTCTACGCGAAAAAGGCGCGCGGGGCGATGGCGCGTTTCATCGTGCAGAACCGGCTGAAGGAGCGTGCTGAATTGCAAGATTTTAATGCTGGCGGCTATCGCTATCAGCCCGATCGCTCAGACGCGGGTAATCTGGTCTTTATGCGGGATGCTGCGGTTTAAGGATGGACTTCACTGCCAACAATTTGCGGCGCATTTGAAGAGGGTGCAAGCAATTCTCCCGCGGTTAGGGATTATAGGTTTTGCAGCGACCATTGGCACGCGACATTGCGGCATCGCCAAATCATCACCATAATCGTATGTTGTAGTATATTCCTCCGCGTGGCTGGAAAAGCTCAAAGAATGCCTCAATATGCCAGCAAGAATAGAGTGTGGCGTTCTAATATAAAAACAGACGCAACATCTTCCTAAAATTATAATTTAAGGATAGCCAGCGGCTTGAGTTTTGAGCTGGTCCAAGTTTTGATTTTCAAAGCTTAACAGCGAAAGCGGCTATCTTTTTTAAACCCATCAATATCAATGCCTTCATTTTGGCAAATGCCCTGAACCCATGATGGTGCCCGGCCACGCCCTGTCCAGGTTGCCGCGCTATTTGGATCTTTATATTTCGCTCTCACTTTGCTTCGCTGATCGCGTAATTTTGTTACTTTGGCGCGCTTTTTTGTGCTACTTTTAACGCCGGTTTTGGTGATTATATTCAGATCAATATCTTGAAAATCAATTTTGTATTTCTTTAAGATAGAGCGAATTTCAACAGTTGCCGCATCAATGTTTTTGCGGCGTGTTAACTCTGCCTGTGTTTCGTCAATAATTTTATTCAATTGTGCCGCTGAAAGTTTTTTCAAAGTTGTCATGGATTCCGCCGAATATGATTAAACACAATATTTTGATATCGTATCTAATTAAAATAAAAAAATAAAGTTATTAATAAACGCCATCAGTTCTTTTTATTCTCTGTCATGCGTCTGCTGGTGCGCATTATCTGGAGAGGTATGGCGATAAAGATGGTCCTTATATTTTATCGATAGCCAATAGGCTGTAATGCGTCAGCATTAATCGCTACTTTTGTTGTCTGACCCATGATTTCAATTAGGATATTAATGCGGTTGTTGGGCTCGATGTTGTTTATTGTTGCAATAAATCCGGAAAATGGACCTTGTGTCACTTGCGCCTGATTACCAGCGTGAAGCTGTGTTTCAGTTGTTTGACGCAATATGCTTTGCTGATCACATCTCGCCATCAGTGCTTCAACAATCTTGTTTGGCACAACGCTTGGCTCGGCGCCGAAACGGACCAAGCGGTTGACGCCGCGTGTGCTATTTACTTGACGCCATGGCCCCAGTTTAGGGGCGATCTGAACGAAGAGGTATCCGGGAAATAATTGACGTATTTGCCGCTGGAATATCCTGCCCTTTTGCTTGGTGATTTCCTGCAGGGGCGAGAATGTGCCAAAACTCTGATTTTCAAGATTTTGGGCGGCGATTTTCGCCGCGTTCGGCTTACATTGAACAAGATACCAACGTAACTCATGCATTGTTTCAGTGTCAGGTTTTTCAATCATTGGCAAGCGGCCTTTTTGTCTTGATGTTTCATTTAGTAGCACAGGCTGCACTTTCTATCTTTACCGCATTTCTCTGGCACATTTAATTGCTTTTGTTATCGCCGTCTAGACCTGTTGACTGCTGCCCTCATTCTAGGACCTGCAGAGGATCATGTTTAAGTTTAGCTTGCGAAAAAAGGCTTATACCTTGCTTTAAAGATCTCTGTAGTTACATCTTTTGGTGATAGTTGGCATTGATATAATTTTCGGTGTCTATTTTGAAATATTTTAGATACTGGGCTACTGGTTTATAAGTGAGACCATTGCCACCACCATAGCGCATGGCGCTCTGGTAGCGTCTGATTAATGTTGGCAATTCTTTAAACAAGAGGCAATGCTTTCTTAGTTTTTGGTGTTTTACACTGACCTGGCAAGGGCGCGAGATAACGTGCTTTATTTTGCGAATATCGTTTCAAAAAATTAAAGAAAGCTAGTTAACAAAAAGGCTAGCGATTAAAATTGTAATCATTTTACCCAGTTTAAAATTTTCTGGCCAGCGGTGGCAACCTTGCTCCTTTTTTTACTGGGTCATTCAATTTTATAAGTTGTCGTAGCCCTGTCACAAAAATCAATTTGACATAAATGCCTAATGTGTTCAAGTTATGAACAGACGTAAACGGTTTGGGAAACATTCCCACGCCGTGCGGTAGCCTGAGAGCGTTTTTTTAAATTATTTTTATGAACCAAGAGTTGTCAATTAAAATTATCAGGGAGCTTGAGAAGGCTCCAGAACAGAGCCAACGCGCGCTTTCCAAAAGGTGCGGCGTTAGCCTTGGCTCCATCCATTACTGCATAAACGCGCTTGCGGAAAAGGGCTACGTGAAGGCAAGGAACTTCAAGAACGCGCAGAACAAACTGGCTTACGCTTATATTTTAACGCCGTCGGGCATAAATCTCAAAAAAGAACTAACCCTGGCCTTTTTGAAGCGCAAGCAGGCTGAGTATGAGGCGCTACAAAAAGAGATAAAGGCGCTGGAAAAGGATCTGGCGCGGTGACGGCGTTTCGGGCGGCGGTTCCAAGCTGGAAAACTGGATTTTGCGCCTGACGCCCGATAATGGGATTTAGTGGGCAGTAGGTTCTAGGGTTGTGAGTGCAGCTATCAAAGAATGCGATAATAGCCATTATCGGGAGTTTGTTCACCAGTATGAGTTTGAATAATCCAAACTTGTATAAATCACATTAATTCAATAATTTAAACAAAAATTAGAAGAAAATTTTATCTGGCACTAGTTGTTAAAAATCAGAAAATTTTGGTTTAGGGAATCAAAATTCGAACATGAAACAAAAAACTATACTTGTTACTGGCGGTGCAGGCTTTATCGGTAGCCACCTCTGTGAGCAGCTATCCAAGGATGCTTATAACCGTGTGGTATCACTGGATAACTATTCAACCGGTTCTGAGGATAACCACGTCCCCAATGTTGAGTATATCAAGGGCGACACAAAAGATATTCATTCACTGGTGATATTTTCACCTGATATTGTCTTCCATTTGGGCGAGTATTCACGGGTTGAGCAGTCTTTCGATGATATAGAAACCGTTTGGGATTACAACAAATCGGGCACGTTTGAAGTGCTTCAGTTTTGTCGAAAGCATGGTAGCAAGATTGTCTATGCGGGCAGCAGTACGAAGTTTGGTGACGGTGGATTGGGACGTTCGCAAAGCCCTTATGGTTGGACTAAGGCCAGCAATACCGAGTTAGTAAAAAACTATGGTGAATGGTTCGGTGTGCGTTATGCGATTGTGTACTTCTACAATGCTTATGGCCCGCGTGAGATAAGAACTGGTAAGTACGCTACCTTGATTGCTCTATTTGCTGAGAAAATGCGAAAAGGTGAGCCTTTAACTGTTGTTAGTCCTGGTGAACAGAAGCGTAATTTTACTCACGTTAATGATATCATCCGAGCGCTGATTCTGGTGGGCGAGAAGGGCTATGGTGATGAATTTGGCATAGGCTGCCCTGAGTCCTTCTCAATTCTGGATATTGCCAGGCTATTTGGAGGTAAGATAGAGATGCTACCTGAGCGTCGAGGTAACCGTATGAATGCGGATGTGATTGCAGAAAAAACCAAAGCACTCGGCTGGAATGCTGAGTGTTCAGTGGCCGATTACATTGAAACGCTGCGCGCGATGTCCTGGGACACTGTGCAATGAAGATTGCGGTTGTTGGAACAGGATATGTGGGTCTTTCCAATGCGCTGCTATTGGCGCAACACCATTAGGTAGTTGCGCTCGATATCATTCCAGAGAAAGTGGCGTTAATAAATCAGCACAAATCTCCCATCGTCGATGCAGAGATTGGAGACTTCTTAGCAAACCGTGAACTGAATCTCAAAGCCACTAGGGATAAGCAAGAAGCTTTCGTCGGGGCTGAGTATGTCGTGATTGCCACACCAACTGATTATGATCCCATGACCAATTACTTTGATACAGGATCGGTTGAAGCCGTTATTCGTGATGTGAAGGGTGTTAATCCCGATGCGGTGATGATCATCAAGTCAACCATACCGGTTGGTTATACCCAGAGGCTGATTGATAAAACTGATAATTTGATAGACCTAGGGGTCAATGAAAGCTCGATACACTTTAGCCATCGAATTGTACTCCAGGCTTAGGCGGGACTTCGGTTTTTGCAGATTTCTATAGCTTCTCGTAACATGACGCGGGACACAGAGAGGGCGGTGGGCTCCATCGTATATGTTTTTTTATGATAACAAAAATGAATAATTTAATTATAAGATCCAGCGACTCTATACGGGTAGCATTAAATAAGATACAAGATAATAAAAAGAGGTTTTTGATTTGTCTTGACGATAATAATACTATTTTGGGACTCGCCACAGATGGAGATATAAGGAGGGGATTTCTGCTAGGCTTACATATGGATGATTCAGTGCAGAAATTAATAAACATTAATTTCGATTATTTAACTGTTTTCTCAACTTTTGATGAAATATGTGAAAAATTCAAATCTAATAAAATAGATCTTTTACCTATTATAGATAGTGATATGAAGCTAGTAAATATTATTACAAAAAAACAATTTCATATTCTGCTTTTGGAAGGTATTGAGTTAGACCTAACTTATGATTTTACCCAATTAGATAAAATAGCTTTAGAACACGAAATTTATAATAGGCCATGGGGATTTTATAAAAGTACAATTTTAACTTCTCGTGCGCAGGCAAAAATAATAACTGTTTTTCCGGGTGGTGAATTAAGTCTTCAGAAACATAAGAAAAGAGAAGAGCATTGGGTGGTTATATATGGGAATGGAAAAGCGATTTTAGGTGAGTCACTATTTGATATTTATCCTGGAAAATATATCTATGTTCCGAAAGGATGTAAACATAAGATTATAAATGAAAGTGAGTTAAATCTCATAATCTCAGAAGTTCAGCTTGGTGAATATTTTGGGGAAGATGACATTATTCGATACAGCGATAAATACGGCAGAAAATAAATTCTACGAACAAAAAACAAAAGGAAATGAAATGGCTTTTAAGTTTGATTATGAACCTCCAAAGATAATAGCAGAGATCGGCTGTAACCACATGGGCCAGATGGAAATAGCCATAGAGTTGATTGACTTAGCAAAAGATGCGGGGGCAGGATATGTAAAATTTCAAAAAAGAAACAATAAAGAACTACTTACAGAAGAACAATATAATGCACCTCATCCATGCCCTGAAAACTCATATGGTGATACATATGGAGCCCACAGGGAATTTTTAGAATTTGATGTAGCTCAAAATAGAGTGCTAAAAGAGTACTGTGATAGCATAGGTATGGTTTTTTCCACTTCTGTTTGGGATGTAACAAGTGCAAAACAGATGGTCGCTTTTCAACCTCAGTTTTTAAAAGTACCATCAGCTTGTAATAATAACTTTCAGATGCTAAGGGTGCTTAGAGATGAATTTAAAGGTCATGTACAACTTTCTATTGGAATGACAAGTAAAGATGAAGTAGAAGAAATAGTAAAGTTTTTTGAAGAGAAAAATCAAGCAAAAGCAAGACTTCTTATTTACTCTTGTACATCAGGGTATCCAGTTCCTGCAAAAGATGTTTCGTTGCTTGAAATTAATTGGCTATATGAAAATTATGAAGACAGAGTAAATGGGATAGGTTTTTCAGGTCATCATTTAGGGGTTGCTCTTGATGTGGCTGCTTACACATTAGGTGCAAGATGGATTGAAAGGCACTTTACAAAAGACAAAACATTGAAGGGAACAGATCACGCGGCTTCACTTGAACCTCAAGGGCTTAAAAAGCTGGTTAGGGATCTTAACTCTAGTTACGAAGCGTTACGTTTCAAAGATAGTGAAATACTGCCAATAGAACGAGTGCAAAGAGATAAACTAAAGAATAGAAAATAAAAGATGAATATTGCATTTATACCCGTGAGATGTGGAAGTAAGTCAATACCACTCAAAAATATAAAGGTCTTTTGCGGTAAGCCTCTGATTTATTGGAATCTTGAAGCGTTACAAAACTCGTCAAATATAGATAAAATATTTGTAGCCGTTGATTGTGAAGCGATAAAGTGTGTCATAAATAGTTTTGGATTTTCTAAAGTTCAAATATACGATAGAGAGGCGCAGAACGCAGGGGATGCTGCAAGTACAGAATCTGTGATGTTGGAGTTTATTTTAAAGCACAGCTTTAAAAGTAGTGATTTATTTATATTGTTACAAGCTACTTCGCCATTTACGCAAACCAAGGATGTTGATGAGGCAATAAAGACTTTAAAAAGGAAAAAAGCTGATTCACTTCTCACATGCGTAAGGACAAAAAGATTTTTTTGGAAAGAAGATGGAACACCATATAATTATGATCAAAAAAACCGGCCAAGAAGACAAGACTTTGATGGTATTTTCATGGAGAATGGGGCCATATATATAAACAGCATTGCAAATATTAAAAACGACAAAAATCGTCTTAGTGGAAAAGTAGCTATTCATGAAATGGAAGCATTCACAGCAGTTGAAATTGATGAAGAAGATGACTGGAAGATTGCAGAAATTCTTATGGATAAGCATATCCTTTCAAAACGACCCAAACAAAATATTAAAATTTTTCTTTGTGATGTAGATGGAACACTAACAGATGCAGGCATGTATTATGGAGAAAATGGAGAAGAATTCAAAAAGTTCAATACCCACGATGGGAAGGGTTTTGAGCTTTTGCGAAAAGCAGGTATAAAAACAGGCATCATCACTAGTGAAAATACTAAAATTGTAGAAAATAGAGCTAAAAAATTAAACGTAGACTACCTTTATCAAGGACTTGACGCTAAAGGCAAACTTGAAATAGCAAAAGAGATATGTCGAAAAGATGGTATCACATTAAATAATGTGGCATATATTGGAGATGATGTTAACTGCCGAGAACTACTTCAAAGCGTTAGCATTGCAGCATGCCCAGAAGATGCGATTAATGATATAAAAATGATACCTAATATTATAAATCTGACAAAAAAAGGAGGTGAGGGAGCTGTTAGAGAGTTTATAGATTTGCTTATTAAATAATCCGTTTAACTCGTGTTATATTAGACTTTGGCTGAAAATATTTTTTTGGATATTTAATGCAAATAACATGATATTAATTCATAACTTACATGGCCTTAACTGCACGATACAAAAAATGTTGACAAACAAATCGATTTTAATCACCGGTGGTACGGGCTCTTTTGGGCATACATTTGTGCCGATGACGCTTGCAAAATACAACCCAAAGCGGATTGTTGTTTTCTCTCGAGACGAAATGAAGCAGTGGGAGATGGCGAAATTATTTGAGGGCGACGAGCGAGTGCGTTTTTTCGTCGGTGATGTAAGAGACAAAGAGCGTCTGCATCGGGCCCTAAATGGCATCGAATACGTTGTACACGCGGCAGCAACAAAAATTGTGCCAACCGCTGAGTACAATCCCTTTGAGTGTGTGAAAACTAATGTCAATGGTGCAATGAATATTATTGATGCCTGTATTGACCAAGGTGTTAAGAAAGTCATAGCCCTTTCAACAGATAAGGCGAGTAGTCCCGCGAATTTATATGGTGCAACCAAGCTAGCTTCAGATAAGTTGTTTATTGCGGGCAACTCATATGCAGGATCTGTAGATACGCGCTTCGCTGTAGTTCGTTACGGAAACGTTATGGGTTCTCGAGGTTCGGTGATTCCATTCTTTCTGTCCCAAAAAGATAAGGGTAGCCTCCCAATTACTGATGTTCGCATGACACGCTTTATGATTACCTTAGAGCAAGGTGTTCAACTCGTTTGGCATGCGTTTGACGACATGATTGGCGGTGAAATCTATGTAAAAAAAATTCCTTCAATGAAAGTAACAGACATTGCGCTCGCCGTTGATCAAAGGTCTAAACATGAAATTGTTGGCATTCGTCCGGGTGAAAAATTACACGAAGAAATGATTAGTCCAGAGGATGCGGCTCACACCTATTCGTATGATGGGTACTTTAAGATCCTTCCGGCTATTCATAACTGGAGCAGTGACCCTTTGCGAATTGGTACAGGGGTCAAGGTACCAGAGGGGTTTAGTTATACATCGGAGAATAATAAAGAATGGATGAGTCAAGATTCATTAAAATCATGGATTTCAGATAACGCTAAAAAGATTGGGAATATTTAATGATCCCATACGGCCGGCAGGACATTACTCAGGCAGATATTGACGCCGTTGTCGCGGTACTGCAATCAGACTTCCTTACCCAAGGCCCGAAAGTACCACTCTTAGAACAGTCTGTTGCAGATAAAGTGGGTGCAAAACACGCGGTGGCCGCAAACAGCGCTACAAGTGCACTTCATGTAGCTTGCATGGCACTTGGTCTGGGAGAGGATGATTGGCTGTGGACTGCGCCCATTACCTTTGTAGCGTCGGCAAATTGTGGCCTTTACTGTGGAGCAAACGTCGATTTTGTTGATATTGATCCTCTTACCTACAACCTATCTCCCAAAGCGCTCGAAGCCAAACTGATCGTTGCCGAACGTGAAGGTAAGTTGCCCAAGGTAGTTGTCGCGGTTCATCTGTGCGGACAGCCCTGCGATATGCAGCAAATCCATGCACTCTCGAAGCGTTATGGCTTCAAAATTATCGAAGATGCGTCTCATGCCATTGGTGGCAAGTATCAGGGGGAATATATCGGCAGCGGACGTTACAGCGACATCACGGTTTTCAGTTTTCATCCGGTAAAAATCATTACTACAGCTGAGGGCGGCATGGCGCTGACGAATGACGACCAATTAGCCGAAAAAATGAACCTGTATCGTAGTCATGGTGTAACTCGTGACCAGAATTTAATGACGCATGAACCAGACGGACCATGGTATTACCAGCAAATTGAACTCGGTTACAACTACCGAATGACTGAGCTGCAGGCCGCTCTGGGTGTTAGCCAGATGGAACGCTTGGATGTATTTGTGTCCCGCCGCCATGAATTGGCCAAGCGATATGATGCGTTACTGCAAGACCTACCGGTTATAACCCCTTGGCAACATCCTGATAGCTACTCGGGACTTCACCTGTATGTAATTCGGCTGAAACTCGACAAGATCGACAAAAATCATCGACAAGTGTTTGAGGGCCTGCGTGAACAAGGTATTGGTGTAAACCTGCATTACATTCCAGTTCATACCCAACCTTATTATCAAAGTATGGGCTTCAAACAGGGCGATTTCCCTGAAGCAGAACACTATTACAGTCAAGCAATCAGCTTACCCATGTTTCAAGGTCTGACCGATGAACAGCAGTATGAGGTGGCTCGCGTACTGGGTTCGGTACTTCGGCTTGAGACAAGTGCGTAATGCGAATTGCCATCATTCCTGCCCGTGGAGGTAGTAAACGCATACCCCGCAAGAATATTAGAGACTTTTGCGGCAAGCCAATGATTGCCTGGTCGATAGAGGCTGCCAAAGCCAGCGGCTGCTTTGATAGAATCATCGCCTCCACGGATGATAAGGAAATAGCCAATATTGCACGGCAATGGGGTGCTGATGTGCCCTTTATGCGCCCGTCTGGACTGTCAGATGATTACACGGGTACCATCCCAGTCATACGTCATGCCGTTCAATGGCTGGATGCAAACAAGAGCAAAGTTGACTATGCCTGTTGTATCTATGCGACCGCGCCCTTCTTATCCGTACAGGACTTGCAGGCAGGTTGGAAGCTGATCAACGGATCAGGGCATGATTACGCTTTCTCAGTCACCAGCTATGCCTTCCCTATTCAACGTGCAATCCGGATTACTGAGCACGGCCATGTCGCCATGTTCAACCCTGAACACTTCATGACACGTTCACAAGATCTTAAAGAAGCCTGGCATGATGCGGGCCAGTTTTACTGGGGGACTGCTGAAGCCTGGTGTGAAGAGCGTCCCATCTTCGGCGAAGATTCTCTCCCTATTAAGCTACCACGCCATCGGGTGCAGGACATAGACACTCCAGAAGACTGGGCAAGGGCTGAATGGCTATTCCGCACCATGCAAGCTGAAGGTGGGTTAAAGTGAAAGTCGCCTTTCGCGCTGATGCCTCCATCCAAATTGGTACGGGCCATGTGACGCGCTGCCTTACGCTCGCCAATGAACTCGCACGCCAAGGCCACGAATGCTGGTTTGTGTGCCGTGAGCATCCAGGTAATCTCGGTGATCTGATTGCAAGTCAAGGGCACAGTTTAACGTTGCTGCCGGCCCCTGCAATTCAATGGCCGCAGGAAAAGGATACAGTATCTGACGATTATGCACTCTGGCTGGGCGCGCCCTGGCAAGAAGATGCTCGCCAAACAATGGAAGTCATTTCACCACTGAAATTGGACTGGCTGGTCGTTGACCACTACGCACTCGATGCGCAGTGGGAATACACTGTCGCCAGCGCAGTAGGAGACATCATGGTAATTGATGATCTGGCGAATCGTCCTCATGCGTGCGCACTGCTACTGGATCAAAATCTTGGCCGTTTCGTATCAGATTATGATGGGTTTTTACCATCAGAGTGCCATCGACTGGTCGGTCCGTGCTTTGCTCTACTACGCCCAGAATTTTCGGCTCTACGTGAACAAAGCCTTGAACGTCGAAAACAAACTGAGCTCAAGCGTATTCTCATATCTTTGGGTGGAGTAGACCGCGACAACTTTACCGGTAAAGTACTTGAGGCGCTGGCAACGTCGTCACTATACTCCAGCACTGAGTTGGACATCATTATGGGTGCTGCAGCGCCTTATCTGGATGACGTCCGTCAGCAGGCCGCCCAATTACCGTTCAAGACAACCGTAAGTGTGAACGTGAAGGATATGGCAGCGCGGATGTACCAGGCAGACCTGTCTATAGGTGCTGCAGGTAGCACTTCGTGGGAGAGGTGTTGCATGGGCTTGCCGTCGATTACGGTTATACTTGCAGAAAATCAACGATCGATTGCTGAGGCTCTTTCAAAATACAAGGCTAGTTTATTAGTTGATACGTCACGAGTTACAGAAGAGATTGCAGAAATGATTCAAGTGTACGCGAGCGATGCAGAAATTCGTTCCCTTCTTACCCAAAATGCTGCTCAGGTTTGTGATGGAGCGGGTGCTGAACGTATTGTATCCGCTTTTAACGGAGCGATTAAGTGAAGATTACTGTCCTATGCTCTGATGCTTTGCATCCTGTTAATGCTTACTTGAATGCATGGGTTCAAGAAGTAAATGGCAGTCATAACATAACCATTGCTCGGAGCCCCGCAGAACTAACTAGCGGAGATTTTCTTTTTCTTCTTTCTTGCTCCGAAGTTATAAAAGCAGAGCACAAGGAAAGCTATTGTCATACTTTAGTACTGCACGCAAGTGATCTGCCGAAAGGGCGCGGATGGAGCCCGCACATTTGGGATATCATACAAGGTCGCGAAGTCATTACATTGAGTCTTTTAGAAGCAGAAGATAAAGTGGACTCAGGGCGGATATGGTTAAAGCGTAAAATCCCCGTTGACAAGACTGCGATTTGGTTTGAAGTCAATCATGTTTTGTTCGAAGCAGAAATAAAGTTAATTAACGAAGCGTTGATAAACTATGACAAAATTAAACCTTATCAGCAAGGTTTCGATATAGAACCGACATATTATAGAAAAAGAACACCTGACGATAGCAGGGTTGACCCTCACTCAAGCATTTCCGATCAGTTTGATCTGATACGCATGTGTGATCCGGATCGTTACCCTGCTTGGTTCGAGATGCATGGGCAGAGGTACAAGTTGGTTTTGGAGAAATTGGATAATGAGTGAATTTGAAATTTCTGGTCGTCGAATCGGTAGTCAATATGAGCCGTACATAATTGCTGAAATGTCTGCAAATCATAATGGTGATATAAATACAGCGTTTCGCATTATCGCAGAAGCTAAAAGGGCAGGTGCTGATGCTGTTAAAATTCAAACTTATACGCCTGATACCATCACGTTGAACTCCAACCTACCTGACTTCCAGATTAAGGGCGGTTTATGGGGCGGTAAAACGCTTTATGAGCTGTATGAGTGGGCACATACGCCCTGGCAGTGGCACAAGCCCCTGTTTGAACACGCAAAAAAGATCGGGATCCCTGTCTTCAGTTCACCCTTCGATAGCACAGCAGTAGATCTGCTCGAAGACCTGAACGCACCAGCCTACAAAATTGCCTCCTTTGAAGCCGTTGATCTACCGCTGATCCGTTATGTGGCTGCCACTGGAAAACCAATGATTATCTCCACCGGTATGGCCGATGCGGAAGAAATTCAGGAAGCGATCACCGCTGCCCGTGAAGGAGGCTGCAAAGAATTGGCTATCCTTCACTGCGTAAGCGGTTATCCTGCGCCCGCCGAAGAATACAACCTGCTTACCATCGGCGATATGATAGAACGCTTTGGTTTGGTCACGGGACTTTCGGACCATACACTCGACAACACCACCGCTATTGCCAGCGTAGTGCTGGGTACGTGTATCATCGAAAAGCATTTCACGCTTGATCGCAATGGGGGTGGTCCCGACGACAGCTTCTCGCTGGAGCCATCAGGTCTTGCCGCGCTTTGCCGTGATACCAAAACTGCGTGGAGAGCGCTTGGTCGTGTTGACTACGGTCGTAAATCGAGTGAGCAGGGCAATGTACAGTTCCGCCGTTCTTTGTATTTTGTGAAGAACATGAAGGCTGGTGATGTAATAACTGAACAATGTATTCGAAGTGTTAGGCCAGGCTATGGATTAGAACCGAAATATTTTGACCAGATTGTTGGACATTTAGTGAAGCGAGATATTATAGCAAACACACCAGTTACCCGAGATAAAATAAGAAGGCGATGATCAAATGGTTCGTGAATTTTGCCCCACTCAATCATCGTATTTTGCGTTGAATGTATTATGTCTAGAATTTGCCTAATTATAGACAATCCGCTGCGTGACCTCGACGGCTTATGTCTTATTTCCTGGTACCTTGCTCAAGCAGGGGTAGAGGTCTTTCTGGTACCGATGTACGCTCAGGGTTTTGATGTCCCTTCGCTACAACCCGATGTGGTTCTGGCGAACTATGCACGGGTCAATAACTTGGAGCTTCTTAAGCTATACCAGCGCCAGGGGATTCGTGTTGCTATATTGGATACAGAGGGAGTTGGAGAGTGGTGGCCTAACCATGCCCAGCTTCTTCGCCAGCAAAACGTAAAGTCGTTTGTGGATCAATACTACTGCTGGGGGAGAGAGCAAGCAAAAGAGTTGCTAGAGGCTCGAAGTTTTGCTCCTGGACAAGTCACAGTGACGGGCTGTCCCCGTTATGACTTTATTGCCAATCAATGGCGGCCCGCACTACCCGCCAACGACGTTAAACCCGGCTATATTCTTATCAACACCAATTTTCCAGTTGTGAATCCTCAGTTTTCTGAAGATGCGAGCACTGAAGTTCGAGGTTGGGTAGATGTTGGTTGGGGTTCTCAAAGTCGGGCGGAGGAGTTTGTCCGAGCTTCTGAACTGCTTTTTGAAGATGTTAGACAAAACGTTACTGCCATAGTGAAGGCACTACCCGAAGAAACCTTTGTTCTTCGTCCCCATCCGTTCGAAAGTATGTCCCCTTACGAAAAGATGGCAGAGTCTCTGCCAAATTTACTCCTGCGCAAAGAAGGGACGTCATTGCAGTGGATTAACCAGGCTGCTGCGTTATTGCATGTGAACTGTTTTACAGGTGTAGAAGCGGGGCTGATGCATATAGAAACGCTGGGATTCGAGTGGCTCAACCGCAAAGAAATTCGTGATCATAGCAGTGAGCCTTTTAGGGTCAGCCGTAACGCTAGCAGTTTTGAAGAGATGGTCTATTGGCTGAAGCACCTGGCCAATGAGCGGAACTCATTGCCTCCGTTACCAAGTCGCGATGACGCGCTTCGCAGACTGGTTAACGCCAACTATCGTGCTGTGGATGGTCATTCCGCCAAACTGGTAGCAGACTCTCTGATAAGGTTAGCGGAAAAGGGGCCGCAAGCCGCTGCTGTAAATGTTCCAACATTGGCCGCGCGGCAACGAATGGTACATATGGCACGGCGATGGTTGGGCTATCGTGGAGCAAGCCTCATTAAAAATCTGACCACGCCTGCAAAACTCCAACGGGCGCGTAATGAGAAAATTCCTTCCCTCGAAGCCGTTGCTGAGGTTTTGGAGCGAATTCAGTCGGCGAGCGCAATAATACAAAGGCCTCGGATTAGAAACACATTGCGATCGGATTATGTCAATCCATTTCAGTCGAGCTTTAAATCCCTGCGTATTTCATCCTCATGAAACTCTTTTTAATATCGAAAACTATAGTGCGTCGGTTCATAGCGTCAGCCAATGCGAGGCATTATATGGCGGCCAATCTATCCACTTTTCGGCGTCCAAGGACGAAGACTAAAAGCCATGTGCTGATCAATCAGGTGAACTCTTATCCACCAATTGAGTTGTATGCTCAAGCTGGCAACTTTCTGGCTAAAAGTAAAAATGCCTCAATTAGCCACTACCGCTTTGAATCGGAACGCCTAGATCGGTTAGCTGTCCCCAATTTGGTACTTGAACGGATTTTTTGTTCTTTCGGCTCGCGTCTGGGTTTGAGTTGGAGCTGGTGGCGGCAAGACGGTCCGACGTTGATCTGGAATGCGGTATGTAGTTTCAGAGCGCTGCAGTGCAAAAAAGATGTGCTTGAGGTCGAAATAGAGGGTATACCGGTTGGGACCTTGATTTACGATACTTATCTGCGCCGCTGCCGGCGGGAGACTATCCAGATTCGAAGTTGGGGCCTGCTATGGATCATGATCCAAGCTCATTTCATTACTCGACGCACGCAACAGTATTTTAACCGTCATCAGGTGGTCTCGGTCATCCCTGGTGATGTTGCCTATATCTACTCCGGCATTGTGGCTCGCGTGGCGATCCTGAAGGGCATTCCCACCTACTCAGTTGTGGAAACTCCTTGTCGTCTGCAGCCCATGGATTCGAGCTTTTACAGACGGGTTCCCTACTGGCTCTACCGTGAACAGTTTGCACTGCTTCCTCGTGAAATACAACTCAGGGGCAAACAGCAGGCCACCGAACGGATTAATGCACGCCTAAATGGTAAAATCGACGAAGGCTTGATTTATATGCGCCAATCGGCTTATGCTAAGCGAGCAAGCGCAGAAAGAGCACTGATGAGCACCCACAAAACGAAGGTGCTTGTATTGCTTCATGACTTTTTTGACAGCCCCCACATCTATCGTCATATGCTGTTTGTAGATTTCTGGGAATGGATTTGCTTTACACTCGATAGCGCTTCCCAAACCACATACGAATGGTACGTGAAGGCTCACCCCAACGGACTGCCAGGCAACGACTGCATACTTGAACGCCTGAAAGCTCGATTTCCCAAGATTCACTTTCTCGACTCAAAGACTTCCAACCGACAACTTGTTGATGAAGGCATCACCGCCGTCTTCAGTGTTTATGGATCCGCTGGACACGAATTCCCCTACTTGGGGGTCCCCGTAGTTATGGCCGGCGACAATCCGCATGTGGCCTTCAACTTCACCCTTACGCCCCAAACCATTGATGAATACGAGCGTCTTATAAAGAATGCTGGCGAACTGCGCTGCAATACAGACCTAGATCAACTACTTGAGTTCTACTATATGCATTACTGCCATTACAAGTCGGAATTGCCACTCGACCCAGTCTACCCACCATCAAATTTCTGCCAAATTAATGGTTTAGATAGTCTTTCAAGTAAGGAGCAGCGCAACTTTTATCATAAGGCCGATATCACACTTCCCTATTTGCTTCAGCAGCGAAGCCCTGAGCAACAGCAAAAACTTCAAAAGTACTTCCGTGAGGTTTTTTGGTGAGTCAGCCTCGTATGCATCGTCAGATTATTCTGTCTTACCTGCCACGATTTATAAATTTATTAGTGGTGCCTGTTCAGATGGCTCTGCTTACCAAAAACCTTTCTGTAGAAAGCTACGGTATTTGGAATATGCTGCTCTCCAGTGGTTTTGCCGCATCCATGATTTTTTCGCTAGGATTACAGAAAGTCCTCAGCATCAAAGTGCCAGGCCGCAGCTTATACATCCAGCTCAGTTTTTTCAAAGCAGTACTTGTGGCGGAGTCGCTAGCTTATATCGCCCTCTCCATCCTCTTTCTCGCCCTCTGTCTGCCCTGGGTGGTACCGGCTTTAAATATTGAGGGGTACGATGGTGCTGTGGTAGCAATTCTCTTAGCATTTTTGGTCAACCTTATTTATAACGAGTTTGGCCGTCTATTCAATTACCAAAAGCGAATCGAGATTCGGTTGTTGATTGGATGCTTCGAAAAGATACTGGAACTTGGACTAATCTACGCAGCTATCTCGTGGATCGGCAAAGCAGACCTCAACCAGTTATCACTCGTTTATATAGTTCTTTACCTGATATTGCTATTAGCCAACATCTTCTTTTTCAGAGGCTTTAAAGTTTTCTTTAAAGTTAGGTTGCGATTTCCTGTTATAAAAAGCGCCTTAATGTTTGGTGCACCGCTGATACTCTCTGATGTTGCTTGGAAACTCATTCAAAATTTTGATTTTTATATGTTGTCAGCTTTTGACCGGCAGACAGAACTTGGGCTCTATGCTTTTATGTCTCGGCTTATCAACTACATCTATCTGGCCGCCGCCCCAATAATCTGGGTTGTCTATCCTTATCTGGTAGAATCTTTTCATAAAGAGGGTAACCAGATCGGAGGGCAAGCCCGTTACCTGCTGAGCGCCCAGCTAAAATACAGCACACTTTTTTTGCTAGCCGCAATGGGTGGTGTCTTAATTAATCTTGAATGGTTGGTCGACCTGTTGGCTAATGAGGCTTACAGCCAGAATGTAACCGCTTATCTGATGTTTGCCCCTTACCCCGTGCTAGTCACTCTTATTTTTCTGGGTCAGCAAGTGCTGCTGTTAGATAAAAAAAACCGATATGTTTTCATCAGTTACGCTGTTGGCTTGTTAGTCAACATCGGTGGGAATCTTGTGCTGATTCCTGCGTTGGGTATCATAGGCGCAATTATCACTACACTGGTATCGTTGGTGATCATATTGAGTATTCAGGCGCGCCACTTCTCACCACTACGCTACCTGTCTGGCGCATTAGCGGCTATGATGATTATCCAGGTAGTTGTGATCGGTACGTTAGTGCACGCCTCGCTGTCTTGGCCGGTCGAGAACCTCCTATTCGCAACTGAACTGGCGGTTACCGCTTTCTTGTTTCGCCTGGTTGATTTTCGCGCAATTAGCCTGTTACTAATCCGAACCTAAAGTACTTCCTGTAATTAAAAGGTTTTTTATGTCTCGTTCTTTCTCCACCTGGGTCATTACCACTCTAGCTATCTATCAAACTCGCTTTTGGGCAGAAATCGGTCAACACCTGCAGGCGCAGGGTCAGCCGGTTGCCTTTCTATCGTTTGACGACCGCTCAACTGAATACCTTGCCGAGAAAAAGTTTAAGGTCTACTCGGTCAGTGCCAAGGACAGGCGGCAAGCCGAGTACATGATGCAGAGCGTGGAAGCGAGTCTGTCGTATTATGGGATAGATAATCTGAATTTCTGGCTGACTCATGAGCGCTTTGCTTTCGATCTTCGAGATAGCCAAGAAATGTCAAGGCGGCTGATGACTTACCTGGTTTTTGCAGATCGCTCACTATCGGACCTGTCTGAAGATTGCCAGCCGGTAATGATCCAGGAGCTTGGTGGTTTTATAAGCGTTATCGCCAGTTTCTTTTCCGCACGTAAGCATGGTGTGGACAACTGGTTTGTTGAGCCTTCCTTTTTCCGTGGTCGCCAATTTTTTCTCAAAAACCGTTTCA
The DNA here is from genome assembly GCA_041228345.1 of Alphaproteobacteria bacterium LSUCC0396. NCBI lineage: Bacteria > Pseudomonadati > Pseudomonadota > Alphaproteobacteria > Alphaproteobacteria bacterium LSUCC0396. Next base: position 2,369,368 of record CP166131.1, read on the forward strand.
GTGCTATAGAAATTCCCCAAATGCCCGTGAAAGCGGCCTGCAGTGAAGTCAAAGACTATCTAAGTGAGGCCAAGGCAAACAAAACAATCGTTATGCCACTTAAAGATAAGCACCACTACTCAGCAGCCGTGCATAAAATTTTCAATTGGCACAACATCCGTCGACTGATTGAGAAAACCATCGATAAATACCTGCTAGGAAAGCATCAGGAGTTCGGCCACCTCGGCAGTCATGTTTTCCGCCATGTGGGGATGCTCCTTAATAGCATCAAGCTTGCTGGAAGTTATACAGAAATATCAAAGCTAGAGCGCTTTGTTTACTACCCCCTGCATGTACCTGGCGATATGGCTTTAACCCTGCGTTCACCGCAGTTCCTGGATCAACTGGGCTTAATTGATTACCTGGTGCGCAACCTCCCCAACGGCTACAAGCTGGCAATTAAAGAACACCCAGCCATGACGGGTGCGGTGGATGCCAGCCGCTTGAAAAAGTTATTGAAGCGTTATGATCAGCTTGCCCTGATCAACCCTGCTAACAACAACTATGACATACTTTGTCAGTGTGACGCCGTCGTCTCTGTCAACTCTAAGTCTGGGGCCGAGGCAATCCTATTGGGCAAGCCGGTGTTAGCTCTTGGTGATTCGTTTTATAGAACATCATCGTTAGTGTTAGCAGTAGACAACCTGAGCGAACTGCCAACAATTCTTAAAACTTTGATACGCCAGCCAAAATCAAAGAATCGAGAACAGATTGAAATTTTCTTTGAACAGGTCTGGGGATCTTCATATCCTGGCGAATTGTATATAAATGAGCCAGGAAACTTAGCACTGTTTGCGCAATCAATGCAGCAAGCAATGATTAATGAAGGCAATAGGACAACGAGATAAATGATACTGCCATCTGTCGCCTTATTGTTAATAGCAATTCTTTTTTTAAGAGTTCGTTTTGCATCGCTGCTAATTATATTCCTACTAGTAATCTTTGCATGGAGAACGGTTTCTGTGATCTATATTGATCTTAATGCACCGATTTTCTCAAGCCAACTTGATAAGTTTTTGATCAATCCTACTGGTGGAGAATTCTTTGGACTTGCAATGATCGCAACACTTCTGCCTTTCTTTTTTATAAAGCCCTTGAATATAAATTGTTACAGAACTGTAAAAATAAAGTTAATTGATAAGAATGCTGTTTTTCTGATCGCAATAGCATTTATAACTGCTTTATATGCTGATTTAGTATTCAAGGGAGTTTATCCAGTTTTTCAAGGTATGGAGCGCTATGAGTATAGAGATCAATTCGCCGGGCCTATGACTTTATTTTTATTCAAGTATGGTCAACTTATTATGGCATTATTGGGCGGGTGCCTCGTATGGCCGAGCTTAAAAGGGCGCGGGCTGGATTTGAAATTTATCGTACCAATCATTCTGATTTTTATATACTTATTTATAATATCTGTTAGATTTTCTGGCTATTTTAGTTTTTTTAGTTTTCTTGTGTTGCCATTGGGTGCACTGCTACTTAGAAAGAGTAGGAAAAATCCTGGAGTAAGTCCTTATTTAGTCCCGAAAAAATTGATAGTATCTGGCATCGTCATTATCAGTATCTTATCGGGAATATCAATAATTAACTCTTACACTAGCCGAGTTACAAAAAATATTGCCAAAATTGAAAACGTCAACGAAGTTATAAAAGATAGATTAATTGAACGCTTTTTCGTGCAGCAAGGGGAAATGTGGGGTGAAACATTTAATCGGTTATTTTTAGGCAATGTGGATTCCAGAGAAGAAGCCTTGTATTTCATGTTTGTTGAGCCTGGCCTTGGCGGTGGAGATACTGGTATACGCTATCTCATGCGAGCATCACTAGGAGCTCACCTAGAACAAAGCCTGTACGAAGATGGCGTTCAGTATGCCGGAGGTTATCCCGAAAGTATATTTGAAATGTCAGGCGCCATATTGGCATATCCCATTATTATCATTTTGAACGTTTTTTTTGCTTTATTCATGATCTTTGGCGCAAAGAACTTTAATAAGGGCCGTGCCTATACGGCTTTTTTTTCGGTATATGTATATTTTGCTATGAGCGCAATGTATACGAGTGGAACATTTACATTTCTTGTGGCATGGACGTTTTGGGTTAAGGTCGCGCTACTCGCACTCTGTTATTCTATCGAGTCGGGAAAATTGAGACTTCCACAAGGAGTTCCAAATTGACGGGATATTTGAGTGAATCAGCTGATTGTAATATTAAAAATTGTTTGGATTTAATTTCGATAATAACTCCAGCATGGAACTCAGCATCAACAATAACGGAATGCATTTCATCAGTGCGCCAACAGACCCATCTCAACTGGGAAATGCTTGTTGTGGATGACTGCTCATCGGATAACACCTGTGAGGTTGTGCAAGGGTTGAGCTCTCAGGATGATCGTATCCTCCTGATTCGACAACCTGAGAACGGTGGTCCGGCGCGTGCTCGTAATGCCGCTTTGCGCCATGCGCGGGGCCGATGGATAGCATTTTTAGATAGTGACGACCTCTGGTTGCCGACAAAGCTGGAAACCCAGTTGGTGTTTCATAAAGCCCAAGGGGCTCATATCTCCTTTACTGAATACCGCCGTATCTCTGTGGACAGTCGGAGAACTGGACAGCTGATTCAAGTGCCACCGCGACTCACCTATTTTGACTTGCTGAACAATACCGCGATAGCGACCTCGACTGTGCTGGTCGATAGGCAACTGACCGGTGAGTTTGAGATGAAACCGATATACTACGATGATTTTGGTTGTTGGCTGGAGCTACTGCGCTCAGGAGGATTTGCGGCTGGTCTCAACCATGATCTGATGCGGTATCGGGTCATGGAGGGTTCGGTGTCAAGGAATAAGTGGAAATCAGCTATGGAAGTATGGAAAACCTATCGCAATGTGGAAGCGCTTACAATACCCCGCTCAGCTTGGCATTTCGGTCACTATTGCATTAATGCGATTAAAAAATATCGAAGGTTTTGACTGTCAACTTTCCAAAAATAAGATGCTTTATAAAAGGGGGGAATAGATTTATTAGTCGTGCCCTTAGCGGTTCATTAGCCAACCTAAGCCATAATATTGCTGCTAAAATTGGGATTCTCCGCAGTTTGTGCAAAAGAACAGAGGAATTCAATGGCGTCTGCAGCAAGATTTAATTTTGAAACATTTGAAACAAGGACGGCGGATTCTTTTGTTGATGGAAAAAGGTTTGAATTAGCTAAAATGAGGCTCGCTGATAGTTAAGGCTTTTCTGTGGCAACTGGAGATGTGGAAAAATTGGTGAGATTAATAATGAAATTGGTAAAGGGTCAGTTATGGAAAAAACTAATGAGTCAGTCTTCCTCAGCTGCATTTGAAAAGTGCTTTTCTTCAACATTGCCGCTCTCGGAATGGTCTCAATTGGCGGGGCGCCCGTGAGGTGTATTTGGGTAACTGGGAGTTTGAGCTTCCATAGTGGATCCAATTGATCATGCATTATGTGATTACAGGTCATAGTGGATTCATTGGGTCGGAAGTTATTCGCCTTTTGGATTTGGAAAAGACAAAATACTCTTTAATAACTAGGGAAGACAATCAGCCTAAACTGCCTTTTGTAGATCCAAATGAAGAGGTTGTTTTGATTCACCTTGCCGGATTAGCTCACAGGGAAGCGAATTATGATGAATTATATCAGGCTAACGTCAATTATCTTGAGAAAACTATCAATGAGGTTTTGAGTGGATGCAATTTAAAGAGGGTTATATTTCTGAGCTCTGTTGCTGTTTATGGTGTACATGAATCTGATAAAATCATGGATGAGAGTTGCCCTTTGTATTCTGATGAAGCCTATGGAAAGGTAAAAATTTTTGCGGAGAATAAAATTATAGAACTTTCACAAAGGTATAAGTTTGATTATGTGATTTTAAGGCCTCCCTTGGTTTACGGTCGAAATTCACCTGGAAATTTATCAAAACTAAAGAAATGGGGAGAAAGGCTCCATTTTTTGCCGTTTGGTCTTGCTAAATCCAAAAGAACAATGATTCATGTTTCCGATTTATCGAGGGCCATAATTGTGTCTGCAAGTTATCCTTTAACTATCAGTATGAAGTTTAATGTGTGCGAGGACAAAGGTATTTCTACAAAAAGCTTAATGAAAAGGCTTCAACTGAAAAATTACGTCAGCGTGCCCATACCAATAATAATAATGAAGCTCATACTTGAGATGTGTGGTAAGAAAAAATTGTATCAGCAGCTTTATGGACAAAGACTTTTTAGTAATAGGTTGATTGTTGATGAAACAGGATGGAAGCCAAAATTTACTGCAATAGAGAACCTAGAGATTTAAACTTATGATCAATTTAGTTGTAGTCGCACATCCTGACGATGAGGTGCTTGGGCTCGGTGGGACTGGTAAGTTACTGGTAGACGCGGGTGAAGTGGTTCAATCGATAGTGGCTTCTGGTCAAGTTGATGCCAGAACTCATAGACCTGAAAACGATGAGCTTTTGGAAGACATAGCATCAGCAAATAGTCTGCTGGGCTTTTCGTTCCCTGTTCTTGGTGCTTTCCCAAATATCATGTTGAATACAGTACCTCATTTGGAGTTGGTGCAGTTTGTAGAAAAAGCTATTATCGACTTTCAGCCAGATCGGATTTTCACGCACCACCCCAATGACCTCAATGATGACCATCGCCATCTTTCGCGCGCATGTACAGCAGCTGCTCGTTTGTTTCAACGCAGAAATGACATAAAGCCTTTAAATAGTCTCTACTATATGGAAATTCCCTCATCGACTGATTGGGCCTTACCAGAGGCACAACTGCCCTTTTTGCCCAATGTTTTTTTTGATATTACTAGTTCTATTGAACAAAAAATATCTGCATTGAAATGTTACCGTAACGTGATGCGTCCTGCACCTCATCCGCGCTCAGAAGAAGTCATTAAGGGACTGGCTTCCTATAGGGGCGGGCAGAGTGGTTTTTTATACGCAGAGGCATTCCAATTGGCGTTTCGGCGAGGGTTTTAATTGTACTCCTGTTGTTTAAAGCGTGGCCTTGATATCGCTTTCGGGCTATTTGCTCTCATGATTTCGTTGCCGTTATTTTTGATAATTGGTTTTTTGATTAAAAATCTAGATGGTGGCCCCATATTTTTTGTGTCCATGAGAGTGGGTAAAGATGGAAGAGTTTTTTCATTCTACAAGTTTCGAAGCATGCCAGTTAATACTGCTGTAGTGGCATCGGATAAGCTTGGCGAGGTAAGCTTAAGTTGGCTAGGTAGTTTTTTGCGGAGAACCAACTTAGATGAGTTGCCGCAGTTTTGGAATATTTTAATAGGCGATATGTCGCTCGTCGGTCCTCGGCCTTCTTTAGTAACGCAAGTCGAATTAATTGAGAAAAGACGTTCAGTGGGGGCTTTAAAATGTCGACCGGGATTAACTGGATTAGCACAAGTTAACTCATTTGATGGAATGTCAATTGATGAGAAATCTGAATTTGATGGGATTTATGCCAAAAATATTTCAGCTTGGAACGACCTGAAAATTGTATTATCGACGTTTAAATATCTTTCAAAGCCACCACCGGTATATTAATTTGAAGTTTGGATTTGTCACTTGTGTTGAATTGGGGTTGAGCTGTATTAAAGCGATTTATAGTGAAGGGTATAACCTTGAATTAGCGATAACTTTAAATGACAGCAATTCATTGGATAAGTCGGGTCGCGTATATTTAGACGACTTTTGCAAAGAAAAATCTATACATTTAGAGAAGTGCAATCACATTAATGACCCACACATCAGTGACACAATCAGGCGTGCTGATATTGATTGGCTGTTTATTGTTGGATGGTCACAGATTGCCGGTACCGAAGTGTTACGAGCTCCTAAAATGGGCGTGCTTGGAATGCATCCAACGCTCTTGCCTGTCGGCCGTGGACGTGCAGCAATTCCTTGGGCAATACTTAAAGAACTCCCTGAGACAGGAGTTACTTTGTTTAAGGTAGACGAGGGCGTTGATACTGGTTTGATTGGTGGTCAGCTTGTTATTCCACTGCATAATCGTATAACGGCTTCTGAGCTTTACAATCTGGTAAACAATGCGCATGTCGAGTTGGTAAAAAATATTTTGCCACTTTTGATTTTGGGAGCAGTCAGTTTTGAAGCTCAAGATGTCTCAAGAGCAACTGAATGGCCTGGCCGAAAACCTGAAGACGGTGAAATTGATCTTGATGGTTCTGTATTTGAAGCTGAGCGACTAATACGGGCAGTTACTCGACCTTACCCAGGTGCATTTTTCTTTCAGGACGGGAAAAAAGTTATTGTATGGAGAGCGGAAATGACTGGTAAAAAGCCTGATCAGAGATCATTGGTTTTTCGCGATGGCTTTTTAACTTTATTGGAAATTGATGAGATTAAGGTTTGAGTTTTCTTAAAAAGTCAATTCACGACCTGCAGGTTTTGTAAAGTCACTTCTCTAAACTAATATCTAATTCCTGGCATCGCAGTTCTTGAAATAACTTAGTGATTTGGCCTCCGACTCCCCCCCTGCAGTATGGTTCGCTCAAGCGGCACGCCCTCCTGCGTCTGGTCTGTCTTTGACTGGCGCAGGAGGATTACGCCTTGCCCATCGCCACACTTTGTCAAATCCTCGACTCTCAATGATGTCAGCTCTGACCTTCTTCGCAATGAGGTGTATACAAGAAGAAGGATCATTCTGTTTCTGATGCCGCGCAAGTCATCTCCGCAGACATGCAGCATTCTATCAAGCACAAGCCTGTTTATCTGCCACGCCTGTTTGGAGCGCGTGCCTAATTTGCGGTTTATCTTTCGGATTGCGATTTTGACCTCCGGGTGTTTGCTGGGGTCCTCAAAATAGCCGTAGCGGTGGATCGCACTTATCGAGGCGCACTTCCTCCTGATGGTTGATGCGCGGTTGTTTCTCGCATTAGCTAAGCCAAGCAAGAATTCAGAGAAGACAAAGGGGTCTGCCGGGAGAGGGCAGGCCCCCTTTTTCGTGCAGACCGATACATGCGCAGAGCCTCAAACCAACTCGTTAAGGCGCTGAAGGTATCGCAAAAGGTACTATAATGTTTCCTTGAGTTAACGCTTCTGCCTAATGCGCTTTTTTATTTTTCTTGTGGCCTAAAGTGCGGACGACGGCGATGAGGGTGCGCCAAAAGAGTGAGACATGATGCATGGGTTTGTTGACGGTGAAGCTTATTTCACGCGTCAGCAGCTAGCCATTCACCCGGCTCTATGCTGCCTCTCTCTCTCCTGCCGCGCATCGCGCTTGCAATCAAAACATAGACAACGCCGGCCATGCCACCAACGACCACGGAGAGGGCGAGTATCAAAGGCCTTTTGCCCTTCGACTTGAAGTCTGTCGTGGCAGGCTCAAAGGACGTAGCCACGAAATCTTTTCCTTAGCCCGCTGGCGTCAAGTCAAACAGCTTCTTCGCCCTATAGACTTTCTTATCTTGTTCAAGCTCGCGTTTCCCTTGCTCCAATATAACCAGGCCATTGATAAACGGCCGCTTGTCGTCTCTTGCCATTATCAGCTCTATCTCTTTTTCAATGGCCTCATAGCCACGCGGAGAGAGATGCATGATAAAGCCAGTTATCAGCTGTTGAGCCTGGCTGAGGTTGCTGCTGGATTTGCATTGGGGTTTGCCCTGACGCTCATATGAATGCGCCGAAAATCGTTAAGCGGTAGTTATTCTATTCATTTCTTCTAACTGAAATCGGGACGATTTTATTTGGCTGCCTGTTAAGCTCGCTGATGAACGCGTCACTCGATCTGGCGACGTCAGCAACCCCGTCAGTGATTTCGGCAATTACTTGATACAGCTTTTGGTGGTCACCACCACGAATGGCGTTACGTGCAGTGGCCAATATTGCCTGTAATTTTTCTTTTTTCATTGGTGTCTCGGCAGTTGTATTGATGCGGGGGTGGATTGTTCCCGTCAAATTTTTGTCGTAGCTGAGCTCTTCAAATAGTTTTTCGCCTGGTCGCAGCCCAGTTACATTGATTGCAACCTCACCCTGTTGCGACTTCGTTTCACTGTTTACTAACTTCGTTTCACTGTTTACTATAGGTAGAAGCCCCGATAGCATTGCCATCCTTTTGGCGAGGTCAATAATCTTGACGGGCTCTCCCATATCCAAAACAAAAACATCACCACCCTTGGAAATTGACCCTGCCTGAATTACCAGCTGCGCAGCTTCTGGTATGGTCATAAAGTAGCGCGTCACATCAAGGTGGGTTAGCGTAATTGGCCCTCCGTCTTCAATTTGTTTTTTAAACAGCGGCACCACTGACCCTGAGGACCCTAAGACATTGCCAAACCGCACAATTGAAAAACAGGTCTTTTCATTGTCTAGTTGCAGGATTTGGCAGATAATTTCTGCAAGTCGTTTTGATGCGCCCATGTAATTTGTTGGGTTAACCGCCTTGTCGGTTGAGACCAGTATAAAATGCTTTACTTTTGCGGCAATGGCGAGCTCGGCCATGTTTAGTGTGCCAAAAACGTTGTTTGCAATGCATTGCATTACATTTTGTTCCATCAGCGGTACGTGTTTGTAGGCGGCGGCGTGGTAGACAGTCTCTGGCGCGAAATGATCAAAAATCTTTTTCAAAAATTGCCTGTCTTGCACTGATCCGATCAGTGGAATTAGGTCAAATCCATTGATGGTTGGGTGCTGTTTCAACTCTTCTAATAGGGTATAGACGGCAAATTCTGATACATCCAGAAGGATGAGTTTTTTCGGCTTCCACTGGATGATTTGTCGGCATAGCTCGCTACCTATAGACCCTCCAGCACCCGTGACTAAGACCGTTTTGTTAGCGATGGTTTTTGCCATGAGGCCCGGATTGTGATCTACCGGTTCGCGCCCCAGTAAATCCTCAATTTTTATGTCTCTTAGCTGTGTAATTTCAGCTCTTCCGGCTATCAAGCTTGAGATACTGGGGACGGTTTTTAACTTGAGAGGATGCTCTGGTAATATATTAAAAACCTTGCGGCGGGTGGCGTTGGTATCGCCTGGGGTCGCAAGGAGTAGAGTTTCGATATTTAGTTGTTTTAATTTTTTCTTGGACTGATCCAAACTGAAAATTTTAACGCCGCCTATAATTTTACCAATCAGCTCAGGGGCTTCGTCGATAAAAAACTTGACGCGATAATTCGGGTTCTTTCGCATTGCCTCCATCAGTTGGATGCCTGCGGCACCGGCTCCATAGATTGCAACATTTTCCTGAGGTTTTTTAGCGATGCTTTGGCCGAGGCCACGAATAAGAAAGCGCGCAGATGTTGAAAAAAAACACAAAATTGTTGCGTAGATCAGTGGAACTGACCTCGGTATCTGGAGCTCGAGCAAGAGAGTTGCCGAGAGCAGGGCTGTGCAAGAGACTAGACAGCCAATAATTATGCTATTGGCGGTCTCAATTGAAATATGCCGCGCAAAATTGTTGTAAATCCCCCGCGCCGCAAAAACAGATAGGGTCGCGATTATGGCGATCAAAACCCCAATGTAGGTATCTAGCTTGTAGAGGTAAGCGGTAGTCTCGAGCCGCATGAAGAGTGCCAGCAGAAACGCAAGTGGAGTGATGGACACGTCAAAGGCGATTTGAAGTAACCGTTTTTTCCATCGGTCAAGGCCAAATAACCAAACCGTAAAACTTTGCATTAAGTTAGACATTCAAACCGTCAATGTTATTTGCGTACTTACTAACTAGAGACACCATAGCCTCCTTTTATAAACTTTTTTAATCTAACTCGCAATTTGATAGTGAACGCTTTTTTTGAGAGTGCTTTGGAACAAAGTTTTGTAAGTTTTCCGGCCCATTTTCAATTTCTTTTCGGTTCTCAAATGTTATAGAACGATATGTCGCCTTGCGCCAAGTCTTTTGCTGAATAATGTTTTTTGTACTATTCAGTCGAGCAATTAGTATGGGTTGGAGGTTTAATTGAGAACGCTTGTCACCGGCGCTGCTGGCTTTATTGGTATGCATTGCGCATCGCGTTTGCTCGAACGCGGTGACGAGGTTATCGGCATTGATAATCTCAATGATTATTATGATGTGTCTCTGAAACAGGCGCGCCTTGCCAAGCTTAGCCCAAAAGAAAGTTTTAACTTTCACAAGATCGACATTAGTGACCGCGACGCCATGGCTGATACGTTCGCATCTGAACGGCCCGATCGTGTCATTCATCTCGCCGCGCAGGCCGGTGTACGTTACTCATTGACAAACCCGCACGCCTATATCGACGCAAATCTTCAAGGTTTTATGAATGTCCTAGAGGGCTGCCGGCATCATCAGATTGGCCATCTTGTTTATGCCAGTTCATCCTCGGTCTATGGCGGCAATGAAACCATGCCCTTTAGCGAGCATGATAATATTGATCACCCTTTAAGCCTCTATGCAGCCACAAAAAAAGCCAATGAACTGATGGCGCACACCTATAGCCATCTTTATCAACTGCCGACAACTGGATTGCGGTTTTTTACCGTTTATGGCCCATGGGGGCGGCCGGATATGGCCTTGTTTCTTTTCGCCAATGCGATGCTGAAGGGAGATCTCATCGATGTGTTCAATGATGGGAATATGGTTCGTGATTTTACTTTCATCGATGATATTGTCGAGGGGGTCATCCGCGTCCTTGACAAACCAGCAACGCCAGATGCGAAGTTTGATGCCTTGCGTCCTGATCCTGCGACATCGACCGCACCATATCGCGTCTTTAACATCGGTAACGGTAACCCAACACCATTGATGGACTATATAGGGGCGCTTGAGACAGCACTTGGGGTCACGGCAAGGAAAAATTTTATGCCAATGCAACCGGGTGATGTACCCGCCACATCGGCAGATACAAGTGAACTTGGGAAATGGGTCGGTTTCCAGCCTGATACACCAGTCGTCGATGGTGTTCAAAAATTTGCCGATTGGTATTTGGCCTATTATCAAAAGAACGATTAGAAATGAAAAACTTAAATATCGTGAATGAGTCCGGTCAGGCGCCAGAGCCAACAATCAAGGCAATGTTTAAAGACATCTGGACTGGCCTCTGCAACGCGCTTGCCGCAATGCCGCGTTGGGAAAAAGGCTTTCATATTTTCTGGCTTTTCGGCCCCTTTATTCTGCTGATAGAGCGGAGTCCGGCCGATATTTGGCTATCAATTCTGGCACTCGCTTTTGTCGTTCGTTCAATCATGAAACGCGATGGTGGATGGCTAAAGGCTTTTTGGGTCAGGACAAGTTTTCTGTTTTTGGCTGTCTGCATGGTTTCATCAGCATTATCGGTTATGCCGGCCTATGCGTTTCCTGAAGGATTAGCGTGGTTTCGCTTTCCTCTATTTGCAATGGCCACAGCCTTTTGGCTAGGCACTGATCGACGCCTTTTATATGCGATGCTGGTGTCAACCGCTCTTGGCATGATGTTGATGACCGGTATTTTGACTGCAGAAATAATAATCGAAGGCCAGAAGGGCGGACGTCTGTCTTGGCCTTATGATGATCTGGTGTCGGGCAATTATCTGTCCAAGGTCGGTCTACCAGCCTTTACCATCATGGTGGCACTAGCGATTGGCGCCAAACCCAGGCTGGCATCGATCATGGGCGGCTTGTCTTTGATCAGCATCATTATGTCCGTGCTGACCGGTGAGCGGATTAATTTCTTGATTAGAGCCTGCGGCGGCATGTTGGCGGCGCTGGTGTGGCGGCCGCATTGGCGGCGTTACGGTATTCTAGTAATTATTGAAATTTTTGCGGTGGTGGCGCTATTCCTATCATCACCTTCAATTCAAAATAGATATGTTGATAAGTTTATAAGCCAATTACCTACTGGATCGCACAGCCCATATTATCGCGCGATTATGGCTGGGCCAGAGGCGGCGAAGGACTCACTTATACTAGGTCTAGGGCCAGCTACTTTCCGCGATCTCTGTCCGGAAATCATTGGCGTGTCTTCCGAATTTGATTGCCATAATCACCCCCATAATTTTTATTCTCAGCTGCTAACTGAAACTGGCGTTATCGGCCTTGTTACAGGGAGCTTGATGATTGTCAGCATTGTCTGGGCGGCCTTTGCGGGCTGGCGAAAAAACCGCGATAATGTCGTTGCCGCAACTGCCTTTGTGGTGCCTTTTGGATTGTTTTTTCCGATCCAGTCGACCGGTGACTTCTTTGGCCAATGGAACAATATTTTCATGTGGAGTGCGATTGCGCTGGCCCTCGCTGCGGCGAGGACGTTAACCGCAGCACAAAAGAAATAGCACTCTTCGAATTAGCTATCCTCGGCCGATAAACGGCATTTTTGGTGCCATCACAGTGATAAACTGAACATTCGCATCAAGTGGCAAATTCGCCATATGCAGAACCGATGATGCCACATGCGCAACATCCATAGTTGCCTCAGGGCGAATACTGCCATCTGGCTGGGGCATACCGGTGGTCATTGCCTGCGCCATATCGGTCAGCGCATTGCCAATGTCGATTTGCGACGCGCAGATGTTAAAGGCGCGTCCATCAAGCGACAGGCTTTTGGTCAGGCCGCTAATCGCGTGTTTCGTGCTGGTATAGGGGGTTGATCCCGGGCGCGGGGCATGCGCGGATATTGACCCGTTATTGATAATCCGCCCACCTTGGGGCGATTGCGCGCGCATGATTTTAAAGGCCGCACGCGCACATAAAAATGATCCGGTCAAATTGATCGACACAACATTCAGCCATGTCTCAACTGGAATTTCGTCAATGGTCGTTGAAAAACTGCCAATACCGGCATTGTTGAACAGCGTATCAAGCCGCCCCCACGCCGCCATAGTGCTTGCAAAGGCTTTGTCCACTGCGTCTGGATCAGCAACATCACACGGTAGAACCAACGCGTTTTTATGGCCGTCAGCGGTTGCCTCCAGCGTTTCTTGGCGCCGCCCGATCAAGCCAACATGATAGCCATCATCTAAAAAGGCCTTGGCGGTTGCTGCGCCAATGCCGCTTCCAGCACCGGTAATGATGATCGTCTTGCTCATGATGGGCTGTTCCTATGTTGATATGGGGCATAAGGGTGCGCGCCCAAAAAAGATCTTTTTTTGATATTAGGCGAAAACCCTGCCATTGGTCTATCAGGGAAATCGTATTGCTGGTCGAAGATTTCGCTTTTGTGCTAGCTGATCATTGCTAGCCACGCTATTGATGATGATTGATCATCGTCAGTTTCAATGAGGCTTGCCTTGGGCACCCCAATTGCGTTTGTTATCCATCCCGAAGTGCGGAATGCGCCGTCGAGCCGTTCTGCCGATTTAATGCTGGATGAGGCTTGTTTGCTGGCCGAAGCCATCGGCCTTGAGGTGGTTCATGCCGAGGTTGTTGCATTGGCGAAATTGCGGGCGGGTTCGTATTTTGGCAAAGGCGTTACTGAACGTTTGGCGCATCTGACTGAAGATTTTATGTCTAGCCGCGACGCGCCGCTGATTATCATTAATACAACCCTATCGCCTGTGCAGCAGCGTAACCTTGAGACCCAGATCAAGGCCAAGGTTATTGACCGCACCCAGCTTATTCTTGAGATTTTTGGCGCACGTGCGCAAACCCATGCTGGTCGGCTGCAGGTTGAACTTGCCGCGCTCAGTTTTCAGCGAAGCCGCCTTGTGCGCAGCTGGACCCATCTTGAACGCCAGCGTGGTGGCAGCGGCTTTCTAGGAGGCCCCGGTGAGCGGCAAATCGAGCTTGATCGCCGAATGCTGATGGACCGCGTAATCCGGATTAAAGCCGAGCTGAAAGAAGTCACCCGCACACGAACCTTGCAGCGTAGCAACCGCCTTCGAAGTGAAACACCAACATTGGCGTTAATCGGCTATACGAATGCTGGCAAATCAACCTTGTTCAACCGGCTAACAGGTGCTGGTGTTCTCTCAAAGGATATGCTGTTTGCAACGCTTGATCCGACCATGCGCGAACTAGATTTCGCCTCTGGCCGCAAGGCGGTTCTTGCCGATACGGTCGGCTTTATCAGCCAGCTGCCAACCGAACTAATCGAGGCGTTTAAAAGCACGCTTGAAGAGGTGGTTCATGCCAATGTCATGCTTCATGTGCATGATGCGTCATCGCCGCAGGTGGCCGAAGAGGCGGCCGATGTGATCAAGGTGCTTGGCGACCTTGGCATGGACGCCGAAACACAGGCCGCGCGGGTTGTTCATGTGCTGAATAAAGCCGATCTGCTAGAGCCTGACGATGAACAGATTGCCAGCTTGCAAAACATGTTCCCAAGCGGTGTGTTTGTGTCTGCTGCCACGGGTGACGGCGTTGATGATTTGATGGCGCATCTTGATCGGCATCTCGGGAAATCGGCGATTTTGGTGACTGTTGATGTGCCGCCAATTGACGGCGCGGCGCGCGCTTGGCTGCATCAGAATGCAATGGTTAAATCATCGCATTTTGACGAGCGAGGGCATGAACAAATTCTGGTCAGTATTGATCCTGCCAATCACGCACGGCTGTGTGCGCGCTGGCCGGATCTGGCAATCTTAAACACGGTGTCGTGATCGGTGTTTTGGTTTTGCGCGATTGTCACATAATATTTGGTTTTCATTTGTCCGTTCTGGGATTAGGGTTTTTGTCTAGCGGTGATCAACGCTGGATGCAGGATCTCTTTGACTGCCAGTAGTTCTTTGACATCCAGTAATAATGAGAGATTTTTAACCAGACTATTGAAAAATATATAAAAGAGCATGGTATGAGCGAGCGGATTATCTATTTAAATGGCGACTATATTACCGAGAGTGAGGCTAAGCTGCCGGTTTTTGATCGCGGCCTTTTATTCGCCGATGCTGTTTATGAAGGCTTTGGGATTCTGGATGGGCAGATTGTTGATTTTATCTACCATATGGATCGGTTGAGACGCTCGCTTGGTGAATTGACAATCCCGATGAATTTCAGCGTCGATGAGATGTTTCATGCTTTGATGCTGCTGATCGAAAAAAACAATGCAAAATCCGGGTTCTTATACCTTCATGTTACAAGGGGTGCTGGTGATCGCGCGTTTCATTATCATGACCAGTATGTGCCGAATGTGTTTGCGTTTACCCAAGGCGAAAAGTTTGCGGCTGACGCGATGCCGCCTGTTATTGATCTTCTGACCTATCCCGATTTGCGCTGGGCGCGGCGCGATATCAAATCAACGAATCTGCTGGCGCAGGTGATGGCGAAACACGCCGCCAATCAGGCAGGTGCCTATGAGGCATTGATGGTTGATGATGAGGGATTTGTGACCGAGGCCGGATCGTCCAGCTTCTTTTTCATTAAGGACAATGTGCTTTATGTGCGGCCGGTTAGCAACGAAATCCTGCATGGTATTACCCGCCAGACAATGCTTAGGGTGGCAAAGGAACGCGATATTTCGTTAATCGAGCGTAATTATACTCTCCATGAGGTTATGGCAGCTGACGAGGCATTGATCACTGCATCGTCGATTTATGTAATGCCTGTTGGGAATATTGATGGCAAACCCATTGGAGATGGCCAGGCGGGCGCGTTTACGCTGGCGCTTCGTGAGGGCTATCTTGCCAAGGCGCGCGCTGAATTTTACACACCAAAGTCGTCGTGAATGATAGCGATGCCGTGCTAGGCGCTGGAATATCTTTGGGAGAGGGGTTTGGTTATGATGACAACATCACCTGATCAGGCACTGCTGGCAAATACACCGCTGGCACAAACGCTGGCAGCCTTAAAAGAGCTTGCTGCAACCCCGTTATCGTCGGCAACGGCGATGCCCAAAGACATGTATGTCTCTGCCGATATTTACCAGCTTGAACGCGAGCGCCTGTTCCACCGTGAATGGATTTGCGCTGGCCGTAGTGACGAAATTCCCGATGCTGGGGATTATATCAGTTTTGATCTCTGTGATCAGCCGCTAATCCTTGTGCGCGGCGCTGGCGGCGATATCCACGCTATGTCAAACATATGCCGGCACCGCATGATGCGGCTGGTTGATGGCAAGGGAAATACGCGGAAATTCACCTGCCGCTATCATGCTTGGACGTATGATATTGCGGGTAATCTTGTGGCGGCGCCCTATATGGATCAAACCGACTGTTTTGATAAAAAGGCAATAAGCCTGCCGCAGGTTCGCTGTGATCAGTTTGAAGGCTGGATCTATGTCTCGCTAAATCCAGATATTGCACCGGTTGCCGAAATGCTGGCGCCCTTGACCGAGATCACCGCGCCCTATGCTCAGGCTCATTACATAACCATCTTTACCGAACAGCATGAGTGGGATTGTAACTGGAAATGCCTGACCGAAAATTTCATGGAAAGCTATCATTTGCCGGTTGCGCACAAGGCCACGGTTGGCGCGCATTATGTGGTGAAAGACACCAGCTTTGACCAGCGCGGGATTTTTGAACATTTCACTTATCAGCTTTTCACCAAATCGGATGGTGCGCCGGTTGGCAACGCCCATCCCGATAACAAAACCCTGACCGGAAAATGGCGAAATATTTCGGTAATGCCAACGGTTTTTCCGGCGCATATGTATGTTTTGGCCCCCGATCATCTCTGGTATTTATGCCTACAACCGGTTGGGCGCGGCAAGGTATCGATCAAATATGGCGCTGCGGTTCCGCCCGAGGTGTTGAATGCACAACCCGATAAAGCCGCATTTATTGCCAAGACCAAAGCGTTTCTCGATATTGTTCAGGTTGAGGATCGCGGCATTGTCGAGGGAATTTACCAAGGTGCATTATCACCGCTTGGCAGCCCCGGCCCGTTAAGCTGGTTAGAGCGTGAAAACCATGAATTTACGCAATATCTGGCGCGCCGGCTTTGTGATTGAATCGGGGTGATTGAATCGGGGTGACCAAATCTGGATGACCAAATCCGGATGATTGGCCTTTGCAGCCAAAGTGAGTATCGCCTGATCAGGCAAGGGGACGTGCCACATGACGGGTCACCAGATAAACCCCTGCCGACGCCATTAAAAAGCCGCTGATCGTAACTGGCGTCAATGGCTCGCCAAAGATGAAAAAGGCGATAATTGCGGTGACTGGCGGCACCAGAAACAACAGTGACGTTGTCGCGGCGACACTATCGCGCTTGATCAAAATCATCAAAATCACATAAGCGCCGGTCGAGACCGCTAATATCTGCCATGCCAGCGCAATCAAAAAGGGCTGGTTCCAATTGATATGTGGTGTTTCCACGGTCGAGATCAGCAGGATGAAAAACAGGCTGGCCGAGCTCGCCTGAATGATATTGCTTTTCAGCAAGCCAATCGAGCCGCCAATGCGTTTTTGCAGCAATGTGCCAGCGGTAATCGCCAATAATCCAAAGATACAGGACATGATCGCAATTGCCGGCGCATTAACCCCCAACGATGGCAATAGCACAACCACCACACCGGCAAATCCGATAAAAACACCAACCCATTGAACCAATAGCGGTTTTTCGCCAAACAGGAAAATCGCCAAGGCGGTGGTCAATAAAGGCTGGGTGGAAACGATCAAGGCGGCCAAGGCAGCGCCGAGGCCGTTTGACATCGCGAAAAACGTGCTTCCCAGATAAACCCCATGGATTAGAACACCAACAAGGGCTGTCCAGAAAATTGGATCATTTGTGCCGGTTTTGGCATTGGCTGCATCTTTGGTGTTTTGGCGATTTTTCTGCCAAATCCTGATGCCAATGGCGACCGCCATGAAAATCAGTGCCACAATCACAAATCTGACCGCCAAAAAGGCAAAAGGCGTTGCGTGCTGAACGCCTGCCTTGCCAGCCACAAAAGCAGACGACCATAGAACAACAAAAATTATCGGTAGAATAAATTGTGCCATTAATGTCTGGTTCCGTTGATCGCCGTCGACATAATTTCGTTTTGAGGCGTTGGTCTTCAGATGCCGCGATAACGGCGTGCTAGGTGTTTGGCTGCAATATCTGATTTATGAAAGATACACAGGCTACAGATATAAAAGGCGAAAGATAATTAGGGCAAATCCTTCAGCTGCTAATATGATCGCAAATATGGGCTTTGCGCAAATGATAACGCGCGATTCACGGTGATTTAAGTAAGGCCGCCACCTTGCATATTGGCAAAGCGGCGAAAGCGGTTTTTCAGCAACAGCCAAATCACCCCATAACAGATCAGCGGGATTAAAATTTGTAACATGGCAGCAACACCGGCGGGGCCGCGACTGCCATTTGCGGCAAGGCTGACCGCCTCGACTGTAATCGTGCCAATCCTACCGCCGCCAACAAAAACGGTCGGCAGATAAAGCGCGATCGAAACAGCAAATCCGATGAATAGCGCGGCACCGATCGGCATTGCCATAAGCGGCAGATGTACTCGGTAAAACCGGCGAAATGGCGCAACGCCAAGACTGCTTGCCACCCTGTCATGGCGCCAGTCCATTTGCCCGAATGCCGGTGCAAGGACAAGCCACATATATGGCAGAATGAAAATCATGTGGATATAGATCAATGCTGGCCAACTGCCATCAATGCCGGCCCAGCTAAGCCCGATTTGCAATCCGAACAGAAAGCTGATTTGCGGCACTAAAAGTGGTAGGTAAATAGCTGCCTGTAATAATCGGTTTTGCTGAAGGAGACCCTGCCCATGATAAAGCCACAAAAACACAACGCCCACCGCCAGTAATGCCGCCGTGATCGCCAATATTCCGCTATTCAGCACAAGCGGCATATAGCTTGCCGCGTCCTGCCAATGCATAAGGCTTATGCTGGCGGGAAAGGCCGCTGGAAAGAACCAGCCCGTGGCAAAAGACCAGATTAGCGCCGCAATCAGCCCCATGACGCCGATCAGCAGTGGCAGAATAGCGATGATCGATAAAATTGGTAACAGGTGATCAGCCGCAAGCCCGCGCCAGCCGCGCCACCGGCAAAACTGGACAATCTTGCCGATCATCTGTTCCAGTAAATACCAGATAAAAACCGCAATCAGCACAAGACCGATTTGCCAGACCGCACCAAATGACGCTGGCAGCCGCGCCGCAAGATCGGCGTCATGAAAGCCGTTCAGAACCAGAATGGCGAGGGGCGGCGGCAGGCTAGGTGCCAATAGTAACGCCATATCGACAACTGACAGGCTGAAGACCAGAACCGCAATAACTGGCAGCCTGATCTGGCGATAGATAAGCGGTAAAATAAGAAAGGCCCAGCTGGCAAACCGCCCATAGCCAAGCCCCGCACCAATTGCCAGCAAACGCTGCAGCGGCAGGGTTGCGCTCGCTGAAAGGCCAAGCAGCAATAGAAATGGCAATTCTTTTGTGATCAGTCCCAAAACTAGCGCCAGCCCGGCGGGATCGGGAACAAGCCCCCATAAAGGCGGCTGGCTGAGGCCGGTCAGTGATGGCGATATCAGCCGCATTAACCAGCCGGACGGTGCCAGCAAAAACACCATCCCAACGGCGATTGTGCTGTGCGGGATTGCAATCAACGGGCCAAGCAACCGACGCAGGCGCACCATCATTTTGCTGCCAGTAAAACCGGCAAGAATAATAAAGCCGCCGATAAGCGAAAGGCCGGTTGCCAATAATCCGGTTTTAAGCGACAGCCAACTGGCCCAGATAAGGCCGGGTGTCGCCAGAAACTGTTGCGCCGCATCGGCCGAAAAACCGGTTTTGCCAAGTGCTGGGAAATATCCGGCTGCTGGCAAAATAATCCCGATTAGCCCCAGTAAAACCGGCAATCCGAACAGCAAGGCTGTAAGGCCGGTAAGGGCGGTTAGGCTGGTACTGCTGCTAATCGGCCGACGGCTGGATTTTATCACTGCTAATTGCCGCTGGCATAGCGTTTAATCCATGCCGCCTCAAGTCGGGGAACCCAGCTTGGATGCGGCTCGGCAAGGGTGCGGCCAAGGTCGGCATCACTCAAGGTTGCGATACCGCGCGGTAGCTTATGAAAGGCCATGCGCTGGGCGTCAGATAATTTATCCATCGACAGCACGGTCGGATCGCCCCAAACGGCGGTATCGGCCTTTTTGACCTGCGCTTCGGGTGAGAGCATGAAATTTGCCACCAGCTTGGCCGCGGCGGGCGCGGATGCGTTAAACGGGATCGCAAGGAAATGCACATTGGCTAGGGTGCCGCTGTCGTGGATGTAGGTTCGAACGCTCTCGGGCAGCTCGCCCCGTGCAATCGCCGCCGAGGCATCAGCAGGGTTGAACGCAATCGCAATGTCAATTTCACCGTCACCAAGAAGCTGGCGAAGAACCGGATAATTCGCCGGATAGGCGTTGCCAGCCAGCCATAGATTTGGCCTTGCTGCATCTAGCCAGTTCCATAAAGGCGCGGTAACAGCATCAAAGCTGGCATCGCCAACAGGTTGATAAAGCGCCGGATGCGCATCACTAAGCTCGATCAAAATCTGCTTTAAAAAGGACATGCCGATGAAATCGGGCGGCTGCGGAAAGGTGAACCGGCCCGGATTTGCTGCAATATAATCAGCCAGCTCTCGGGCTGATTTTGGCGGGGTTTGCAGCCTTGCGCTATCATGGGAAAAGACTAATTGCGCGCGTCCCCACGGGCTTTCTTTGCCCTCGGTTGGTTCGGCAAAATCTGACAGGATACCGGGCAAGGCGTTGCTATCGGTATATTGCCAATTTGGCAGTGATGTAACCCATGGCCGTTCTTGCAGCAGGCCAGCCCGTTTCATCGCCGCAAAATTCTCACCATTCACCCATAAAAGATCAATCGCGCCACCATCGAGGCGTCCGGCCACCTTTTCGGCAAGAATGCGCGAAACCGCACTTGCTGTATCGGTTAATTTGACATGCACAAGCTTAATATCATGCCGGTCGGACAAGGTATCGCCGGCCCATTTGATGTAGCTGTTGATCTTGGCATCCCCGCCCCATGCGTTGAAATAGACGGTCTGGCCCTTTGCAGCTTTTTCAAGCTGGACAAATCCGTCTGCGCTAGCTGATGAAGCGGTTATGGCAAGGCCGAGACCGATCAGAAAATTGCGGGCGGTGCGGTAAAAACGATTTCTCTGCATGTTTCTGTCCTCTATTGCCGTTTCAAAAGTTCCGTTTTTCATTTCGATCGAGGCAAGATCGCTGATAGCATTGTCGCCGCTGTTCTGTCACATTGCAATGAACTGGTCGATTGATTTTTTAACGATCTGGGAAATCAGGATTTTATTCGAGATGCTAGAGGTTAACGCGCTTGAATTCGGATTTGAACGGCCGCTAGTAACAGGGCTTTCATTCACCGTGCCAAAAGGGCAGATCAGGTTGCTGCATGGGCCAAGCGGCTGCGGTAAATCAACTTTACTCGCGCTGATTTCCGGAACGCCAGTTGCCGGCATTATGTGGCGCGGTGATATCAGGCTTGATGGGGTTGATATTGGGGTGCTTGCGGCTCACCGGCGTTCGGTCGGAATAATTTTTCAACATGCGCTGTTATTTCCGCATTTAAGCGTTGGTGATAATCTGGCATTTGGCTTGGCTGCATCAATCAAGGGGGCGGCGCGCGAGGCCGCGGTTCATGCCGCGCTGGCGGCGGCCGGTCTCGACGGGTTTGCCGCGCGTGATCCAGCCAGCCTGTCCGGCGGGCAGGCTGCACGTGTTGCGTTGATGCGCGCGCTGCTGGCAGAACCCAAGGCGCTGTTGTTGGATGAGGCTTTTTCCAGCCTTGACCCTGATCTGCGCCAGCAATTTGGCCAGTTTGTTGCTGCACAAATCAAATTGCTGCAGATACCGACTTTGCTTGTCAGCCATGATGCAGCAGATGAAGAATTTGCCGTCGGTCCGATGTTGCAGTTTCCAATAGGGTCAGCAAAATATGCCAGAAAATGATCAAAACCCAGAAAATAATATCATGCAGATGATGCAGGGCTTTCCGCCGCCCGCTACTTATCAGGCATTGCTCGCCAATTGGCGCGAGCCCGGGGTTGCCCGCTGGTCGTTTAATCATTTGCGGCAATTGCTGCCAACTGCGCCTGTGCAGCCTGCCTCTAACCCCATTGTGATTGATGAGGCGCGTCAAAATCTTGATGATCTTTCCTTTATCAATGCGGCTGGCGAAAAACAGCAGCTTGGCGCATTTCTGGCCCGCAGCCAAAGCGATTGTTTTGCGGTGATGAAGGATGGAAATCTGGTTTATGACTGGTTTGGTGGATTTGGCGCGCCCGATCGCCAGCATATTATCTTTTCCGTCACCAAATCCATGGCCTCGTTGCTGGCGGGCGTTTTGGTCGGCCAAGGGGGCATTGCGCCAGAGCAGCTGGTGACGCATTACCTGCCCGAACTTGGCAATAGTGCCTATGCTGGCGCAACGATGCGGCATCTCTTGGATATGCAGATCGCCTCATCCTTTAACGAAGATTACCTTGATACAAGCGGCGTGTTCATGGCCTATCGCCGCGCCTCGGCATGGAACCCAATCGAAGAGGGTGACCGGAATGATGGTTTGCGCGATTTTCTGACCAAGATGCCGCCGTCAAATGACCCGCATGGCACACGGCATCATTATTGCTCGCCGCATAGTGACGTTCTTGGCTGGGTTATTGAACGCTGCGGCGGCGCCAGTTTTGCCGCGCTATTTTCACGCCATATTCTGGTGCCGTGCGGGGCGCGATATGAGGGCTATATCAGCCTTGATACCTTTGGGGCGCCGCGGGTGTCTGGTGGGCTGTGCCTGACAATTCATGATTTGCTCCGGATCGGTCAGATGGTTTGCGATGGCGGCATCGCAGGCGGCCAGCAGATTATCCCCAAAAGCTGGATTGATGATATCTATAACCGGCGTGACAACAGCATCTGGCTTCAGCAAAAAGACGGCGAGGGGCCACGACTTTTCGTCAATGGGAATTACCGTTCGCAATGGTATCGCCCCGATCAGGATCGCCAGATTGTCTGCGCCATCGGTATCCATGGGCAATGGCTGTGGATTGACCGTGCATCACGGCTGGTGATCGTCAAGCTGGCGTCAAACGGAACCGTGGTAGATACCGAGACTGACCGTGATTTACTGGCGGTCTTTGCTGCAATTGAGGCGGCGCTGGGCTAATGCAGCGATCCAGGCTTTAGATTGCGCGGCTTAAAACAGGCCAACCACGATCAGGCGCGCGCCCATGATCAAGAATGCCCAGAGGACAATCCGGCGGAACGAATCCTGCTGCACATAGCCGCGCAACCATTCACCAACCCGGAATCCAGCCAACACCACAACCAACCCCATCAGCGAATGCAGCACCGTATCAAAATTCAGCACACCGGCAAATGTCAGGCCAGCGGCCAGCGGGATTGATCCGGCCAGAAACAAAAAGCCTGTCGCACCGATAAATTCGGCTTTTGAGACATTATGCGCCAGCAAATACATCGCAACCGGCGGTGACCAGATCGAGCTTAATCCGCCAAGTATGCCGGAAAAAAGCCCCACGCCGATATGCCATTTGCGGCCGTGACCAAGCGGAATTTTTGCGCCAAACATCTGTGTAAGTGAAAACGCAATCATCGCAAAACCGATTGAAACGGTGAGGACTGCCTTTGGAAATGACATAATAAAAAGTGAGGTCAGGAAAATGCTCGCCATAATCGCGAGGCCAAAAAGCCAGTATTTCTCGGCAATTTCACGTCGGTTTTCACTGCGGGTATATTGCGCGATGTTGGTAAAGATAATCGGCAGGGTCAAAAGCGAAATGGCAATTGTCGGTTCCATTACGAGAGTGAGCAAGGCCATTGCCGCCGCTGGCAAACCGATGCCAAGAAAGCCTTTGACGATCCCCGATAGAAAAAAAACTCCCAAGACAGCAAGCGTAATGCCGAAGTCTTGGGAGGGTAGGAGTGAGGTTGTAATAAACTCGTTCAATGGTTTCTGTTTTAATCCTGCGATGCGCCGGCGCGGTTTGACGCCAGCGCCTTGTAAACACCAGTACCAAGCGTGATAGCACCAGCAATGATCAGGATTGTGCAGATCGGCCGTGAGAAATAGGTGAACAGATCATAATGCACCATCTGCATGCCTTGAGCAAAGTTCTGCTCGCCAATTTTGCCAAGGATAATCCCCAAAACAATGCCCGGAATCGAATAGCCTGACCGGCGTAACAAAAACCCTATGATGCCAGCACCAAACATGACGATGACGTCCAGTACCAAACCGCGTCCGATATATGAGCCAATGCTGGCAAGCAGCAGGATCATTGGGGCTAGGAAATGGAACGGGATTTTCAGCAAATACAGAATTGTTTTTGTTTCAATAAGGCCGATGAACAAGATCGACACATTGGCATAGAACATCGCGGCGAAAACAACCCAGATCAAATCTGGTGAATTGTAAAAGACCAGCGGCCCTGGTTCCATGTCATGCATCTGGAACACCGCAACCATCATCGCGGTCAAAGCGCCGCCGGGAAGGCCAAGTGCAAGAAGCGGGATCATTGCTGCACCAGTTGCCGCGTTATTGGCGGTTTCCGATGAAATTACGCCCTCAATATTACCCTTGCCGAAGGATTTTTTGTCCTTCGACCAGCGTACCGCTTCGCCATATCCCATGAAGGCTGCAAGAGTGGCGCCGATGCCAGGCAAAATACCACAGAAGAACCCAACAAAAATTGAACGGACTACAGCAATTTTATAACGCCATAGCTCTGCAATTGTTGGGAAATCAACGCTAAATTTTGGTGCAGTATGTTTTCCAAAGGCGCGCCGCTCTGCTTGAACAAAGATTTCTGACACTGCAAAAAAGCCAAGTATCGCTGGAACAAAAGCAATTCCTGCAGCCAAATCACTAAGGCCAAAATTGTAGCGGTTGATACCGCCTACTGGATCTTGACCAATTGTCGCAATCAAAAGCCCGAGAAGAACTGACATCCAGCCCTTCCAGATGGTGTTGCCACCAACTGAAGAGGCGACAGCAAGCCCAAAAAACACTAGAGCGAAGATCTCTGGTGGGCCAATATTTCTGATCGCCCATTGTGCAAGCGGCTCCGTCGCCGCCATCATTACCAACGCCGAGGCTGTGCCGCCAACAGCTGAGCATAGAACCGCCGCTCCAACGGCTTTACCGGCCATGCCTTTACGGGTCATGGGATACCCATCAAAAGCGGTAGGCGCGTTTTCAGGTGCGCCCGGGATATTGAACAAAATTGCCGTAATTGCGCCGCCATATGTACCGGTACAATAGATTACTGCAAACAGCATCACTCCTTGAGAGGCTTCAAGGCCCGCGGTAAATGGCAACAGTATTGCCGCAAGCGTCAGCATGCTAACACCTGGTATAGCTCCAAACAGCATGCCCCCCAAAACGCCAAACACAAAGATTGCTATCGTGAAAGGGTCGCCAAAAAGCGCAGCAGTACCAGCAAGAAAGTTTTCAATCATTTTATATGACCTAGATCTAGAACAAATGTTGCAGCTGATTATTCATGCGAAGCATCAGCGCGCTGAAATCATAGAATGGCGAGACTGTGCCTTGTGGTAGCGGAGCATTTAGCACAACCATGAACAGTCCAATCAAAATGGAATATATCAAAGTCGTGATCCCTATAATCCATTTTATTCGGCGCTCACCAAGCAGCACAATAACGGCTGCGGCAAAAATAGGTGTGGCTGCGTAAAACCCCACAGGCTTGAGTGACCAAGCGTAAATTAGAGGTAGTAGCACGAAAGCCACAATATTTAGAATTGATGAAAAAGATTTATGAACGCCACTGAGATCATCGTCAGTTACGCCAACTCGTCCATCTTGAGCACCTGAGCCATGGTTTCTTTGATGAAAAATATTACCAATTACAACAAGGACAAGCATGAGGATTACCGCACGGGGCCATCCAGTAGCGCCAAATTTATAGATCTCGATACCTTGATTAAACTCAAATGAAAAAACAAAAAAGACTAACGCTATGGAAGTCCAAATAAAGGCCTCTATTATATTGTATTTTGATAATTTACCCATGTTTAAACCTCATAATGCCCTGTGGTAATTAAACCACAGGGCATACTTTAGATTGCGAAGGCAATTGATATTATTTAACTGCCATTCCCATTTGCTTGTAGACTTCACGGTACTGATTTATTGACTGGTTAATCAGTTTTTTCGCACCTTCAGTGTCGCGATAGCTGTCGATAACAGTCATAAACTTTGACTCGTTATACTTCTGGTAGCTGTCCTGACAATAAGCACGTTGGAATGCCCACTGGAGCCACTTTACTCGATCTGCTGGTGCCTTCGCATTGACGTAGAAACCGCGGAAACGCAGTAGCGGCTCAAAGTTCATACCCATCTCCATGTGAGTCGGAACATCAGCAAATGCCTTCGGACGTTCATTAAAAATAGTCAAGATCGGCTTAAAGTTACCGGCATCAAGAAATTTTTTGACGTCCCCAGGCTGTTCGAATAGAGCGTCTACCTGACCACCAAGAAGTGCTCCGTAACGAGGGGCGCCCTTGTCAAAGGAAATTTGTTGAATTTCCATCCCTGAGGCATCAGTAATGAACTTCATTGTAACGCGTTCCATTGAACCTTCAGCAGAAACGTTTGCTATGGTTGCTTTGCCCCCTTGGGCCTTCACCCATGAAACAAATGATTTCCAATCTGTGAAACGGTCTTCATTTGTGCGGATATAGATTTGTGAGAAGGTGACTTGAGAAACCACGAGCGGAATAAGATCGACAGCTGGGTTCACCTTCGATGAGTCAAGCGCATGTGCTGATGAGGCATCATCAATATGCTCAAGAACATTGTAACCATCGGCAGGCATTGCCATGTAGGCTGTCGTGCCAACTGAGCCGGAACCGCCCGGCTTGTGATCTCGGTTGATGTCAACACTGGTAAGGTCAGTAACAGCCTTAGCCATTGCCGCTGCAACCTGGCCTGAACCCCCGCCTGGACCGTAAGGTACGATCATTGTCAACGCACGATCAGGGAACCCGCCCGGTTTTGCCATTGAGTCTTCACTTACTTGACATTTAAAGCCGTGCCCACCAGCGATTGCAACTGTCGAAGCGCCAGCTACCATACCGGCAAGCAGAGCGCTTTTGGCGATAGATTTTACGATTTTCACAATTTCCTCCGAATTTGATTTTTGTGAGGGATAGTGTGGCCTATTGCGATACAAAAGCAAAGCATTCTCGGTAATAATCACAAAAATTTTCTAAATATTCCAAATTTTGAACAATTTGCGGAGGTGGGAGCGGCTTTCCTTCTTTTCACCCAAAAAGATCGCGCAAAAAACTATGAAAAACCATAGTTATAGAAACGCAATCATCAAAAATAGGTCAAAAAAGATAGGGGATATCAGTGGAGTCAGGCGACTGGCAGTTCGGCAACCAGATCAAGCAGCTTCATGCGTTGCACCTTGCCAGACGGGCCTTTTGGTAGGTCATCCAGAAAATGGATGTGATCCGGTGTCTTATAGGCGCCGATCCGGCTTTTGCAGAACTCACGAAGCGCGTCTTCAGAGATGAGTTTGCCGTCCTTCAGCCGCACGCAGGCCTCGACCCGTTGGCCGTAATCCTTGCATTCACGGGCAAAAGCGGCGGCTTCTAAAACCGCGTCATGCTCCAGCAATGCCTCATCAATTTCACGCGGTGCAATATTTTCCCCGCCTTTGATGATCAGTTCTTTGATACGGCCAGTAACAAAGATAAACCCATCCTCGTCCATGCGCCCCAAATCGCCAGTGCGCAGCCATCCATCCGGTGTGATGGTTTTGGAGGTTTCCTCTGGCCGGTCGAGATAGCCTTGCATGACATTTCTGCCACGAACCAGAATTTCCCCCTCAATATTAGGCCCGAGCAGGTTCAATTCTGCATCAGCGATCGCGATTTCGTTGCCATAGCCAATGCCGGGTGACCCGATCTTGCGTTCGGCAGGAGGCAGAGGATTTGACAGAATTTGTGCGCCAGTTTCAGTGAGGCCCATGGTCTCAATGATCGGAATATTGAACCGCTTTTCGAATTGACGGTGAATTTCTGGCGGCAGAGGCGCGGATGCTGACCGCGAAAAGCGCAGCCGTTCTCGGTTGAGCTCGGGCACTGTTTCGTCATTCAGCAAATAGGCAAATAGCGTCGGCACAGCGCTGAACCAGCTACAGTCAAAACGCTTCATCTGACCCCAAAAATGTGTGGCCGAGAACCGCCGCGGCATTACCAGCCCGCTGGCCGATACCAATGTGCCCATAACGGTTACACAAAGGCCATTAATATGATAGATCGGCAACACGCACATTCCTGTGTCACCTGGGCTTAGTTTGTGTGCGATACAGACATTAATGCCCGCCGCAATCAGGTTTGCGTGCGACAGCAATACACCTTTGGGAACACCGGTTGTGCCGGACGTATACATCAAAAGGCCGATTGTATCAGCAGTTGGACGGCGCAATTCCTGTGGTTTTGCCGGCGTGATGCCAGTTTCGTCCCAGCGCGGCCCGTCATCAAGATCCATGCTGACGATCTTTGGCATGGTGTGCGGTGCGTCGGGCATTGCGGCCAATGCGTCTTCGACCATTTGACGCGACTCGTCAGCACATAAAATGATCTCGGTTTTGGAATGCGACAGGACAAACCCAAGTGTTTTTACCCCCGCCACCAGATTCAACGGGGTTGCACGATAACCGGCAAACACGGTGCCAAGAAAGGCAAAGCTGGCGGCCGCACCATTGGCTGATGCGATCGCAACCGACGCACCATCCGACAGTCCAGCCCCCTGCAGGTAGCAGGCTATTTTGGTCGCACGATCACGGCTTTCCTGCCAGCTGAACCCCTTGCCGGTTTCAGGTGTTGTCAGCCAAATAGCAGCAGGTGTCGCGGTAGCGGCGTTGATAAGCAGGTCAGCAATATTGGATGATTTCGCGCCATAAATAGGATCGGACATGATTTACGCACCAGTTTGGTTGCTGGCCTTAAAATAGGCGCCAAGCATTTCATCAACAGTGGGTTCAACCGGGGCAATTGGCCGTGCGATTCGCACATGATTGACGAAATGCGTCCAATTCAAATTGTCGTCGATCGAATTGCCGCCCCACGAACCACAGCCCATAGACAACGAAAATGGTAGTCCATTATCAAATGATCCGCCGGTCGCAAAACAATGCGCCTGATTGACAATAATCCGGCAGGCTTCCATATCCATCGCCAGTTCACGCGCTCGCGCATCATCACGGCTATGCAGCCCCAACGAATGGCCGCGTCCCTGATAGGCGTGAAGCTCGCGTGCCATTTCCTTGGCGGTGGCAAAATCTGCGGCGCGGTAAAGCGCAAAGAACAGAGCCATTTTTTCGCCAGAGATTGGCGCGTCAGGGCCAATGCCGGTTGCAGGAGCAACAAGGAATTTTGTACCTTCGGGCGCGGTCTCGGCAAAGCCAAGCGTGTCCAGAACGGCGTCGATGTCCTTTGCCAGCATATTCCGGTTTAAATGCCCATCATGCCAATGTGTGTTAATTAGATGGGCTGTTTGATCAGCGTCAAGACACATGCCGCCAGCCCGCGCAATCGCCCGCAAAAACGCATCATAAACTGCATCGACAACAATCACGGCATTTTCTGATGAGCATGAAGTCGCGTTATCAAAACATTTTGAACGGGCGATTTTACCAGCTGCATCATCGAGATCAGCGGTTTCATCAATGATTGTCACGACATTGCCCATGCCGACGCCAAGTGCCGGTGTTCCTGATGAATAGGCTGAACGCACGTTACTTTGCGAGCCGGTTACCACCAGCATATCCACGCCCTGCATAAGCCGCGCGGTTTTCTCTTTCGATGGCGGATTCGGCACCATTTGTACAAGATCATGATCAAGGCCAATTCGATCAAACTCCGCATAAACATATTCCAGAAGCTTTGCCAGCGGTGCAGCGCCTTTTGGTGAAGGTGCCAGAATGATTGCATTGCCGGTTTTCAGCGCGTTGACAACGTTGTTGATTGGTGTTGCCAGCGGGTTGGTTGAAGGAACAACTGCAGCAATAACGCCTTTTGGCCGCAGATATTCGCTAACGCCTGATTGTGCGTCATCATCAATCAGGCCAAAGCTAGTCTTACCATGAATATCCCGCAGCAGACCAAGCGTTTTCCTGTGGTTTTTAGTAATCTTATCGGCGATTTTACCAAGGCCAGTTTCAGCCACAGCAAATGCCGCAAGTTCAGCGTTACGGCTGGGTTCCATTAAGGCCCATGCAGCGGCTTCGGCGGCGCGGTCAAACCGTTCCTGAGTGCCGTTCGCCTCATAAGCCTTTTGGGCAGCACGCGCCCGCGCAATTATGGCATCAATCTCGGCCGCTACTTCACTCATCACTTTGCTCCCGATAATAAACTGCCAGCACTTAGCCTACGGAAAAATTAATTGTCAATTACTACCCCGGATTTTTTGCCGAAATTTTCAAACTTGACCCGGCAAATATTCGTCAGATCGGGCAATCAGTCAGCTTTCGTTATGGGCAATGACTGGCCTTGCCACGCGGTAAAGCCTCCCTCCATATCGCGGATATTGGTAAACCCCATATCTCGCAGGGTTTTGGCAGCCAAGGCCGAGCGCCAGCTGCTGGCGCAAAATAAAATCAATTCGCCGTCTGTTGCAAATATATCTTTGTGATAGGGGCTGTCAGGGTCGGCCCAAAATTCCAGCATCCCGCGCGGGGCATGGAATGCGCCATCAATGCGGCCGTCACGTTGAAGTTCGCGGATATCACGAATATCAATCAAAACAGCCGCGCCCGATTTTTGGCGTTCGTAAGCGTCATCGACGCTGATGCTATTGATTTCGCTTTTGGCCTCGGCGACCAGCATTTTCACAGTTTTCGTTATGGGCATGTCTTCATCCTTGTGTTTTTAACCAGTATCAGCATTTAGACTGGGTATTTAGAATGGGCAACTAGAATGGCGAGGTATGATGATGTGAGTTTGGGGGGCATGAATTAAGCGGCGAAAGCCCCCCGGCCAAATCATCAAACGGACGGCGGATAATTTCGTCCAGCCCTTTGCCAATCGGCCAGAACGAGTTCTGGTTTTATCAAGGCCTTCAAATCGCGGCGAACGCCAATCCAGCGCAGGTGAATTGAATTGCGCACAATTTCCTCATCATCATTTTTTAACTCATCGGCAATCGGTGCCCAACGAAACACTGCATCCGAGCTTGACTGGAAAGCGGCCGCCCCATCGGCAATAAGGTCCCAATCGGCAAAGGCGGCTCGCTGTTTGCCCTTGTCACCCATTGCTGCAAACAGGTTTGGATCGATATCGTCCTGTTGGTAATCAAGCAAAATACCATCCAGCATTTCAGCGACTAATTCGCTTGCCTTTTGATTTTTTAACCCGCCACCGCGTTTTAGCTGTGCAACGGCAAAAAGGCTAAGATCACAGATAGCAGCACCGTAAATATGCCAGCGCGCGATGCGCAGAGATGTCAAGAAATCGGTATTTTGGAATAGCTTTGGGTACTGTGTACCGGCGCGCGCTTTTACATAGGTGTAGAGCGTAACCTGCGAGACATAGGCAGCTCTGGTGTCAATGAAATCAATAAGTTGTTGGCGTGTCTCAACTGGTGGGTCGCTCAAGAGTCCGATTGTGCGCAGCATTGATTTTAGAATTGATATCATGGGCGATTACACCACTGTCGCGGAATTTGGTTGTCATTTGTTTCATTCTCATTAACATCTGGTGCGAGTGATGTCGTGATCAAAATAATAACAAAATTCGGCATTGAGGTAGTTTAGTTATTGGGCTTGCTTCAAGCGGGTCAGAGGCTGGGCTGAGGGGAAGTGAGCAGTTCGGAGAGGCTGGTCACGATTATCGGAGGAAACTGTTATGAGCAGTCAATCAACCGGGCACTGGGATAGGACCAAGAGTTTGTTGGTCAAGACCCTAGCGATCTGGGTATTTTTCTCTTTTGTTGTTCATTGGTTTGGCGGTGCGTTAAACGGCGCAGCTGGGTCATTCCCTGGCGGTTACTACATGGCTGGCCAGGGCTCGCAACTTGCTTTTGCCATTCTCATTTTCTGGTTTGTAAATAAACAAAACAAACTGGACGAAGAGTTTGGTGTCGCTGAAGATTAGGAGGTTTGCTATGAAACTTGAAGGAGGGTTCATTAATAATCTCAGCAAAGTTTACGGTATCTATACACTTGGATTCCTTGGCTTTGTAATCCTCATGGCAATCCTTGAACAAGCAGGCGTCAGTGCGGATGCAATTGGCTGGATGTTCGTCGGATTTACCATTTTCATCTACGCCCTGATCGGTGTGTTATCTCGAACCATGGAGTCTAGCGAATATTACGTCGCCGGACGAGAGGTGCCGGCGGTCTTTAACGGTATGGCAACAGCTGCCGACTGGATGTCGGGAGCTTCGTTTATTGCGATGGCTGGCGGTATCTATCTGAAGGGTTACCCTTATATGGCGTTCCTTGTCGGATGGACTGGTGGCTATGTGCTGGTGGCAAGCCTTTTAGCGCCGTATTTGCGCAAATTCGGTTGTTATACAGTGCCTGATTTCATCGGCACTCGTTATGGCGGTAATCTCGCGCGTTTTTGTGCGGTTGTTATTCTTGTGGTCGCGTCTTTCACCTATGTGACAGCGCAAATCACCGGAACTGGCATCGTGGCATCGCGTGCGCTGAATATTCCGTTTACGGTGGCAGTCTGGATCGGTCTTGCCGGTATCCTGTTCTGCTCGATGCTTGGCGGAATGAAGGCGGTTACTTGGACACAGGTTGCACAATATATCGTTTTGATTATTGCCTATTTGTTGCCAGTGTTCTGGATGTCGAACAAATTCGATTATGGTCTGATACCTCATTTGTCACAATTTGATGCGGTTCTTCGGGTTCAAGAACTCGAAGCCTTGCATAATGTTGGTGCCTTGAAACCGACGCCTGAGGCGCAGGCTGCTGCCGGCGGTCTTGCGGCGCTCACAGTCGGTATCAATGATGCCAGCGATACATTGATGGCAAAATGGAAGTTTCTGACCTTGGTCATTTGTATGATGGCAGGTACAGCGTCACTTCCACATGTGTTGATGCGTTATTTCACAACATCATCTGTAAGAGCCGCCAGACAGTCAGTTGGTTGGTCGCTTGTATTCATTTGCTTGTTGTATCTGACGGCACCAGCTCTGGCTACGTTCACCAAGCTTTCACTGCTTGATCCGAACCTTGCAACTGGCATCATTGGCAAATCTATCGCTGATGTGAACTCGCTTGAGTGGGTGCAGAAATGGTCGCAAGTTGGGTTTCTGAAAGTCTTTGACGGTAACGGTGACGGTATCCTGCAGATCAACGAGTTTTTCATGAAGGGTGATATTGTGGTTCTGGCAACGCCAGAGATTGCAGGTCTTCCTTATGTGATCTCAGGATTGGTTGCTGCTGGTGGTCTGGCAGCTGCGATGTCAACGGCTGACGGCTTGCTGCTGGCCATTGCAAACGCTTTGTCACATGATCTGTACTACAAGATTATTGATCCAAAGGCTGACACAAAGACCCGTCTGGTGGTTGCCCGTATCCTGCTCTTGGGTGTTGGTGCTGCTGGCGCGTTTGTGGCGGCTCAGGGATTGACCGGAATCTTGGGTGCGGTTGCGTGGGCGTTCTGCTTTGCCAATTCGGGCCTGTTCTTCCCACTTGTCCTTGGTGTCTGGTGGAAGCGGGCAAACCGTCAGGGTGCTGTTGCCGGCATGATTGGTGGTTTTGGCGCCGGTTTCTGGTACCTCTATATGGTCCAGTTCGGCGGCATGACCCCGTGGTTGGGCCTCGATGGTCTGCGCTTTGGTATGATCGGTATGCCGGTCAGTCTTGTGCTGATGATCGTGGTATCACTTGCCACCGAGGCGCCGGATGAGGAGACCATGAAAATGGTTGATGAAATCCGTATTCCAAAGGGCAAAGTTGTTTCTGACGGCTAAGCACAATCTTCCGGTCTTCTGATCGGAAATACCAATTCTTTAATGGAGCAGAGGGGTTCTTCTGCTCCATTTTTTATTTTTCAAAAATTCTTTTGTGAAAAAGCGTCCACAAATCGAACAAATCATGCCAATCTTTACTGGTATAAACAAATATGCATGGATGGCTTTGATGGAAACAGGGTTTGGGGCAACCGTACTGGTTATTGACTATATTCTTGGTGCTGCAATGTGGACCTTGATTGGCCGGTTTGGCATGGCGATATTTGTTGCCGAATATTCCGACTTTTTCTTCATGCGCGCTTTTGTAAAAATTACCCAGCCGATGATTGATGCAACGGCAAAACTGACACCGCCGTTTCTAATCGACCGGTTCAAACCGCTCTATGTGGCTTGGTTCCTGTTTATGATCCGGTTTTATCTTATGCCTGGGCTTCTTGGCTATGATGTTATGGGTATGCTTTCATTTCCATTGGAGTCCGATATCGCGCTGGTGATCTATGATATTGGCCAGATTTTCCGCTAATTAAAAATTGCCAAGCCATGATAAATTTTGCGCAAAAAGGGCAACAGGCAAAAAGGCAAAAAAGAAAGTGCAGCTATGGGGAATTATAAAGAAATCTATCAACAGGCAACCGAGGATAAAGCTGCATTCTGGCTTGATGCCGCCGCACAGATTGACTGGATAGTCCCGCCAAAAACCGGCCTTGATACCAGCAATCCACCGTTTTACCGTTGGTTTCCCGATGGTCAGATGAACAGCTGTTTTAACGCCGTGGATCGTCATGTTCTTGCCGGTCGAGGCGCGCAGAATGCGATCATCTACGACTCGCCGATTACCGGACAGAAATCAACCCTGACCTATGCCGAATTGCAACAGCAGACGGCAAGGTTTGCCGGAATGCTTGCCGGCCTTGGTGTGGCAAAAGGTGATCGGGTTATCATCTATATGCCGATGATCCCACAAGCCGTTGTGGCGATGCTTGGCTGCGCGCGGCTTGGTGCGATCCATTCGGTTGTGTTTGGCGGCTTTGCTGCGGCCGAGCTTGCCAAGCGGATTGATGATTGTACCCCAAAGGTGATTATCAGCGCATCCTGCGGCCATGAGCCGGGGCGCATCGTCGAATATAAGCCATTGCTTGACGGGGCTATTGATGCGGCAATGCACAAGCCCGATCATTGCGTTATCGTCCAGCGTGAGGCATTGCGCGCTGATCTCGTCGATAGACGCGATCTGGAATGGCAGGCGGCGCATGATGGTGCGCCCGAATTACCGCCTGCCACCCTAAAGGCAACCGATCCCCTATATATTCTCTACACATCTGGCACGACAGGCCAGCCCAAAGGCGTGGTTCGCGATAATGGCGGCCATGCGGTTGCCCTGAATTGGTCGATGCGGCATATCTATGATATGCAGCCGGGCGATGTCTATTGGGCGGCGTCTGACATTGGCTGGGTGGTCGGACATTCTTACATTGTCTACGCCCCATTGCTGTTTGGATGCACTAGCATCTTGTTTGAGGGAAAGCCGATTGGCACGCCAGATGCGGGCGTGTTCTGGCGGGTTATTTCTGAACATAAGGTCAAGGCTCTATTTACCGCCCCTACGGCGTTTCGCGCCATCAAGCGGGCTGACCCAGACGGTGCCTTTTTAAAGGATTATGATACTGCATGCCTGAAATACCTGTTTCTGGCGGGTGAGCGGGCTGATCCTGATACGATTAGCTGGGCCGAAAAACAGCTAAAAGTTCCGGTTATTGATCATTGGTGGCAAACCGAAACCGGATGGTCAATCTGCGCCAATCCGATGGGGATTGAACATCTGCCGGTAAAGCTTGGCTCGCCATCATTGCCGATGCCCGGTTATGAAATTGATATTTTGGATGCTGATGGCGCGATATTGCCGGCTGGTGAGCTTGGGGCGATTGCGGTCAAACTGCCATTGCCGCCGTCAGGTCTTGCCACAATTTGGGGCGCGGATGATGCCTATGTCGAAAAATATCTAAGCCGGTTTCCCGGCTATTATGAAACCGGTGATGCTGGTTATTGTGATGCCGATGGCTATCTCTACATCATGGCGCGCACGGATGATGTGATTAATGTTGCCGGACACCGGCTGTCTACCGGTCAGTTAGAAGAGGTGCTGGCCGATCACCCTGACATTGCCGAATGCGCGGTTATTGGGGTCGCAGATCAGCTAAAGGGGCAATTGCCGCTTGGCCTGATTTGTCTCTATCCGAATTGTAACCGGCCGCAAAATGACATCACCACCGAGGCGATCGCTCTTGTAAAGGAGCGCGTGGGGCGCGTTTCGGCATTCAATTTGGTTGTGGTTATTGATCGCTTGCCAAAAACCCGGTCGGGTAAGGTGCTTCGCGGCACCATGGCAAAGATTGCTGATAATGAGAGCTGGACCATGCCAGCGACTATTGATGATCCGGTAATTCTTGATGAAATTACAATTGCGCTGCAGTCACTTGGTTATGCTGGTGGCGTAAAAAAATGACGCTGTACTGGCGCTTTTTTTGGAAAAGCGGTCAGGATATCAACGAATGTGACGCCGTTTGATAAATGCGCGGTAAAAATCGTTGCGTTTCAAGCTGGATTTGCCTTAAACAAAACCATCGCCACCTGCATTTAGAGAAACCAAAATGTTTGAAAAATTCCAGCCTGCAAAAGCCGATCCGATTCTGGGTCTTTCCAAGCTATTTCAAGCCGATCCGCGTGCCGAAAAAATTGACCTCGGTGTTGGTGTCTACAAGGATGACAGTGGCATAACACCGGTTATGACTGCAGTGAAAAAGGCCGAGGCGCGGCTCTTGCAGGAACAGAATTCAAAAGCCTATGTTTCGCTTGCTGGTGCCGAATTATTCCGTGATCAGATGCGTGATCTTGTGCTGGGCGATGCGGTGGCGGCTGATCGGGTGGCGACATTGCAGACGCCGGGCGGCACAGGTGCAATCCGGCAGGTTTTCGAGTCAATGAAAATCCTGAATCCTGACTGCACAATCTGGATCAGCGATCCCAGTTGGCCGTCGCATATGAGCATGGCAACGCATATGGGCTTTAAAGCCCGCGGCTATCCATATTTTGACAATGAAACGCGCCTTGTTGATACCGACGCAATGATGGCGTCGTTTCAAGAGCTGAAAGCCGGCGACCTGTTGCTGCTTCATGGGTGCTGTCATAACCCCACTGGGGCAAATATCGACATGGACACATGGAAGGCAATCACCGATTTGGTTATCGAAAAAGGGGTAATGCCGTTCATTGATATCGCCTATCAGGGGTTTGGTGATGGGCTGGATCGGGATGCTGCGCCGCTTCGTCATATGGCGTCGCGTGTGCCGGAAATGTTTATCGCTGCATCATGTTCTAAGAATTTTGGGCTTTACCGTGACCGCGTTGGCATTGCGATGATGATTGCAAAAGACGCTGATACGGCCGAGGTGGTGCAAGGCAATTTGGCGGTTTTAAATCGGCTAAATTACTCATTTGCGCCTGATCATGGCGCTGCTGTGGTAGGAATGATCCTTGCCGATGCCGAATTGCGCGCGGAATGGATGGCTGAGCTTGAAGATATGCGCATGACAATGTTGACGATCCGGCAAAATCTTGCCGATGCACTGCGCCAGCAATGTAATTCTGATCATTTTGATTTTGTCGCCCATCACCGCGGGATGTTTTCGCGCCTTGGATTAAATGCCGAGCAGGTTTTGTCGCTTCGTGATGATCACGGTATGTATGTCGTTGGCGATAGCCGCATCAATATTGCTGGCTTGGCCGGAAATCGTCATCTGCCATTCGCTATTGCGGTTGCGAAGGTTGCGACAGTTTCCTAAGATTTGACGGCAATCCGGTGGTTTGATGGCGCCGTTTGCGCCCTCTTATTCGGTTTTCTTGGGAAAAATTATCATGTCATCTGATGTAAAATATGGCGGCGCTCTGTTAATGGATTGCCTGATCGCACTTGGCGGCACCAAGGGCTTTGGTGTCCCGGGCGAGAGCTATCTTGCGGTTCTTGATGCGATGTATGATCGCATGGGCAAATTTGATTTGATGCTGTGCCGGAATGAAGGCGGGGCTGCCTATATGGCCGAGGCATGGGGCAAATTGACCGGCACGCCCGGTCTTTGTTTTGTTACACGTGGCCCGGGTGCAACCAACGCCTCGATTGGCATCCATACCGCGACGCAAAACTCAACGCCGATGATTGTCTTTGTCGGGCAGGTTGGTGTTGGTATGAAGGGGCGCGAGGCCTTTCAGGAAATTGAATATTCACACTATTTTGGCAAGGTTGCGAAATGGGTTGTCGAAATTGACGATGCTGACCGCATTCCTGAGATAATGTCGCGTGCATGGGCAACCGCGCTTAGCGGCAGGCCGGGGCCAGTTGTCGTGGCCTTGCCCGAGGATATGCTGACAGCGCCGACCAGTGCCAAGGCCTGTGCACCGGTGAACATTCCCGCGCCTGATATATCGCCGGCCCAGCGTGATCAGCTTGCCGGCCTATTAATGGCTGCGAGACGCCCGCTGATCCTTTATGGGGGTGCTGGCTGGACCAGCGATGCTGCGCGTCAGCTTGAGGCCTTTGCCGGGGCTAATCACCTGCCGCTGGTGGCGGCGTTCCGCTTTCATGATATCTGCGATAATTACCATCCAAGCTATGTTGGCGATGCTGGTGTTGGGATGCTTGGCTATATCAAAACGCTCCTTGGTGAGGCTGACCTGATTATCGCAATCAATGTGCGGTTTGGTGAATGCACGACCGACGGCTATAGCCTGTTTGACTGTCCCAACATGAAACCAAAGCTGGTTCATTGCCACCCGTCTGATGATGAAATCGGCAAAATCTACGCCGCTGATTTACCGCTTCAGGCAACGCCGAATGCAATGGCCGCCGCCTTGTCAACGATCAGTCTTGAGGCTGATCCGGTGCGCCAAGGCTGGGTTACTGCCGCCAAGGCCGCCTATGATGCCAGCTATAGCGTGAAATCACAGCCGGGCAGCCTAGATATGGGCGAGGTCATGCAGCATATCCGCGAGGTCATACCGGATGATGCGATTATCACCAATGGCGCTGGAAATTTTGCCATTTGGCCCAATAAATTCCTGAAATTTGGTCTGAAATCACGACTTTTGGCACCGCAAAGCGGGGCAATGGGATATGGCGTTCCAGCGGCAATTGCTGCAAAGGCGTATGATCCTAGCCGGTTTGTTCTCTGCTTTGCTGGTGATGGCGATTTCCAGATGAACGGCAACGAGCTTGGTTCGGCAATGCAGTGCGGTTTGCAGCCGATTATCCTGATTGTGAATAATGGTACCTATGGTACCATTCGGATGCATCAGGAACGTAATTATCCCGAACGCGTGTCAGGCACTGAACTAGTGAATCCGGATTTTGTTACCCTTGCCAAGGCCTATGGTTTTTACGGTGAGCGGGTCGAAAATACTGCAGATTTCGCGGATGCTTTTGCGCGTGCCTGTGCGTCTAAAACTGGTGCTGTTCTTGATCTTATTGTGTCAACCGAAGGGATTACCCCGCACCAGACTATCAATGATCTTCGCCAAGCCAGCCGTTAATTACTAGCCAGCCGGTAATTAATGGATAAAGGCACCGGTTTGGGATAGGAGAAATAAAGTGTCAGGAGAGACCGGAATGTCGTTCAATTTTGACGAGGTGATTGACCGCGTTGGTACCCATTCATCGAAATGGGACACGGTGCAAGCCAAATATGGCGTGTCGCCAAAAACCGGCATTCCGATGTGGGTTGCGGACATGGATTTTCGCGCACCGCCAGCCGTTCAAGAGGCCTTGGCTGGTGCGCTAGATCATGGTGTTCACGGCTATTTTGGCGATGATAGTGAGTACCGCGCTGCCCTGATCGGCTGGATGAAGCGCCGGCATCATTGGGATGTAGAGCCTGATTGGATTATCAATGCGCATGGCCTTGGCAATGCCATTAGTCTTTGTCTTCAGGCCTACAGCACGCCCGGTGACGGGGTTATCGTTTTTTCGCCGGTATATCATGCGTTTGCAAGGATTATCAAAGGCATTGACCGGCGCCTTGTCGAGTCGCCGCTGGTACAGCGTAATGGCCGCTATCACATGGATCTGGATGCGCTTGCGGCCAGTCTGACCGGTGATGAAAAGATCGTGCTGTTTTGTTCGCCGCATAATCCGGGTGGGCGGGTCTGGTCGCCCTT
The DNA here is from genome assembly GCA_041228345.1 of Alphaproteobacteria bacterium LSUCC0396. Taxonomy (NCBI): domain Bacteria; kingdom Pseudomonadati; phylum Pseudomonadota; class Alphaproteobacteria; species Alphaproteobacteria bacterium LSUCC0396. The sequence continues at coordinate 2,409,403 of CP166131.1, forward strand.
GGAATTGCAACAGCTTGCCGATTTTTGTGAGGCGCATGATTTGACATTGATCAGCGATGAAGTGCATAACGACCTTGTTTTTAAGGGTAATCAGCACCATGTCCTCGCCGCGGCGGTACCTTCAGTACGTCACCGGCTGGTCACGCTTGTCGCAACCACCAAAAGTTTTAACCTTGCTGGCTGTATGATCGGCAGCATTGTTGTCAGTGATGATGCGCTGCGTGCGCCGCTGGCAAAGGTGGCGTTCGGCGCGGCGGGGATGTCGTTTAACCGGATTGGGATGTTGATGTGTACCGCTGCATGGCAGCATGGTGATGAATGGCTTGATGCGTTGCTTGACTATCTTGCCGAGAATAAGCTTATTTTTGATGACGGAATTGCGGCCATTCCTGGGTTGCGGTCAATGCCGATTGAGGCAACCTATCTGTGCTGGGTCAATTTTGCTGATACCGGAATGGATCGGGCTGAATTTACCCGACGTGTTGAACAGCAGGCCGAGATCGCGGTCAATCATGGCAATAGTTTTGGGGCAGGTGGGGATAGTTTCCTGCGCTTTAATATCGCCTGTCGGCGAGAATTGGTAATTGAGGCGGTGGCGCGGTTACAGGTGGCGTTTAAGGATTTGCAATAATCATCGCATCAGTAAATTTGGCCTTTGATGAATTTGGCCCATCTCTGATTTGGCCCATCTCTGATTTGGCTTCTCCAAAATTTGGCATTAAGTCCGGTGATAAAGTGGCACCTATCACGCTGAAAGCCCGAAAAGAGAAGATATGATCTGGTTTCTATCGCTTTTTACGCGGCAGTATGAACACCGGCAGGCATTGCTGATTATTTTTCTGGCCTCATCGCTCTGGGGCGTTTTATGGGTTCCGATGCGCTATATCGAGGGGATGGGACTGTCCGCCCTCTGGGTTGTCGTTTTGTTTCATTTCCTGCCAGCATTGGCGATGCTGCCACTGATCTTGAAAACCGCACCAGCAACCCGCGGTGACTGGTCGCGGGCAATGATCGCCGGTTTGCTGATGGGGGCCGGCTTTACGCTTTATGCCCTTGGGCTGGTTGTTGCATCGGTGACAAAAACCGTTGTTCTGTTCTATATGACGCCAATCTGGTCGACGGCCATTGCCTATTTTGTGCTGCGTGAGCGGGTCGGGTGGAGCCGGTGGCTTGCCATTTTTGCGGCGCTTTGCGGCTGTGTTCTGGTAACCGGTATCAGCCCCGATCAGTTAACATTCGATCCGGCTGATTTGTTGGGGCTTTTATCTGGTTTGTTCTGGGCGTTAGGGTCGGTGATGATCCGGCGGTATGACGGGGTAAATTTTATCCATGTCAGTTTTCTACAATATCTATGTGGTGCGGGGCTGGCGTTAATCGCGGCGATTTATCTGGGTGACCCGCTTCCGCAACTGGATATCGTGATCCAAGCCACCCCTCCGGCCTTTATTGCGTCAGCGGTGGTATTTTTACCGTCGGCCTTGCTGATATTCCGCATCATGCAATATGTATCGCCCGGCCTTGTTGGCATCTTGATGCTGTCCGAGGCGTTGGTAGCGGCCGTATCCGCCGCGTTTTGGCTGGGTGAAACGCTAAGCGTGATACAATGGGTGGGGGTTGGCGTCATTCTTACAACCGGTGTTCTGATCGGCCTTTTTGAGGGCAAATCTGAACCGGCAGCCACCGCATAGAGCAGAACAGAACCCAGCCCAAATTAGACCAGCCCAAATTAGCCCAGCCCAAATTAGCCTAAACTTTTAGCTAATTTTCTTGGCGTCCAATGCGCCGCGGATGGCACTTAACCGCGGCTCCAGCCCCTCGGTGTCCAGCAATGAAAGCCCAAGATTGCCAAACTCGTCCTGCCAATCGATCGTGCCTGCGGTCATGCGGCCAGCTATATTGAGGTCGGCAAGGGTGATTGCGACCTCGCGCATTTCAGCCGCGCGCCTGATGCCATGTGTGGTCATTCGCTCCATATTATAGGCCGCTTGATCTTTCCAGCCATCTCTGGTTTGCGAGGCATCAAGCGAGGCCGCCACCTCATCGGCAACACCGGCAATTGAGGCCGCGCTGAAACATTCGGCGGTCAGTGCCTCAATGCCTTTGACCAGAACCGACCGGATCATTTTAATCGTCGAGGCGCGGCCAACCGGGCCGGGGACGTGAACCGGCTTCATGTCGAGTGCCAGCATCAGGTCAATTGCCGCCTCGGCGTGGTCTCCTGCCACTAGCATTGCGGTTTGGTGATATTTGGGCGTGATCGTTGCCATGACCGCCACATCGACATAGCGTCCACCAGCCTCATTTATCAGCGCAGCATTTTTCTGTTTGGTTGATGGCGCGCAGCTGTTCAGATCAAAGAAATAGGCACCGGGCCGGATGCCCGCTGCCACCGCGGCGGCCGCGGCATGAGCCTGATCTGCTGTCACTGTGCTGAAAATCATGTCAGCCTCGCCGGCGATGCTGGCCGGATCATCACCAATGATAACATTGGCCGCCTGCATCTGGCTGATCTTCTCGGCGGCAAGCGCGGCATCGCCATGTTGTTTGATGTCATAGGCGCGCACATCGGTGCGCCCCCAGCCTTGGCACAGGCATGATCCGGCTTCGCCAAATCCGATGACTGCAATTTTGGGTGTGTTTTGTTGGGTCATTGAATAACTGCCGTGAAAAACTGCCGAAAAAACTTATGTGAAACAATGCCCTTAAAAAAGCGCATTGCTGTCACAAAAGACTAGCAAACTCTCCCCGGATGCCAATCAATTAGCGCTTGGTAATTGAAAAAAATATGCGCCATGACCGGTTTCGCCATAACTGGTTTGGCTATGACTGGTTTGGCGCCGATTTGCGTGCCGCGAGAAATTTGCCAAGCCCTGCCACAAAAACCGCACCAATCATCGCGGCAATCCAAGGTGACTGGACAATGATTTCAGGCAGAATATTTGCATTGATTTTGTCGTTAGCGATCAGGTCGCCACCAAGCCAGCCAAGCAATCCCGCACCAATTGTGACGATGATTGGATAGCGTTCCATAAACCGCAAAATGATCGCACTGCCGCCAATAATGATTGGCACGCTCAGCACCAGACCAAAGATTACCAGAAACAGGCTGCCCTTGGACGCAGCGGCAATGGCAAGCGCATTGTCGAGGCTCATTACAAAATCGGCAACGATAATGGTTTGAATCGCCCCCATCAGGCTGCTTTTTTCGGCTATCTTGCCGCTAAGATCATGCTCGGTCTGATCGGTCAGTAGTTTTACCCCAATCCACAGCAACAATATGCCGCCAATCAAACGCAGGCCCGGTGTGGTCATCAACGCGCTGGCAAAAAACACCAGAATTACCCGCAGGATGATGGCACCGGCGGTACCCCACAGAATGCCGAGGCGTTTTTGTTTTGGCGGCAAATTTCGACAGGCTAGGGCAATGATGATGGCGTTGTCACCGCCAAGCACAATATCAATGGCGATAATTTGAATAAGGGCAATCAAGAACGCATCCGTACTCATTCCCATCATTATATCCATTTTTAAACACGAGCCTTTCTGGGTCATTTTTTCGCACGATAAAACCGCGAAGACGTGATAGCCTAGCCGTCATAATTTGCAACCAGAAAAGACATTGGTGACTGTATTTGAGAATGATTCGCAGAAAAACCCTTGCGATGCTGAATTGAGTTTGATAATCATTCTCAACGTAAGGATTTGCTCATAAACGTGTTGGCAAGAAACATGGCGATGCAGGCACGTCTAAATACCCGCCCACAGCATGGCCCTTCATGACTGGTGCCGTTTTTTTATGTAGGATAATAAAATGATTTATGTTGATTTTTCCGGCTCACAGATAATTCGTAAATTAATTGCTGGCGCCTGTTTCATGGCGCTTGCGGGGGGTGCATCGGCTGCGGTTGCGGCTGAGAAGATCAATATTTATTCGCACCGTCAGCAGGTTTTAATCCAACCGTTTCTGGATGCTTTTACGGCGAAAACCGGCATCGAGACCAATGTTGTCTATGCGGCGAAGGGGCTAGCGCAACGCCTTAAGGCTGAGGGGCCGGCAAGCCCTGCCGACGTCATTCTGACAGTCGATATTGCACGGCTGGCTGAATATGCTGACCTTGATTTGCTAGCGCCGATTCAGTCTAAAATTTTAACGGAAAACATACCGTCGCGGCTTCGGGCTGATGATAATCGCTGGTTCGGATTGTCGGAGCGCGCGCGTATTCTGGTGACCTCAAAATCGCGGGTTGCTGACGGTGAGATAGCCGACCTTGAAGATCTTGCCAAGCCAGAATGGAAGGGCCGCATTTGCAGTCGTGCGGGTAGCCATGACTATAACCGCGCATTGGTTGCTTCGATGATAGCGGCGCATGGCGAAGCGGCGACAGAGGCATGGGCAGGCGGCGTGGTGGCAAATCTGGCGCGTAAACCGCAGGGCAATGACCGCAGTCAGGCCAAGGCGATTTTTCAGGGGCTGTGTGATGTTGCGGTGATGAATAGCTATTATTACGGCAATATGAAATTTGGTGATAAGGCTGATCAAAAGGAATGGGCGCAATCAATCCGTCTGGTCTTTACCAATCAGTCAAATCGCGGCAATCATATGAACATCTCGGGTGGCGGTGTTGCGAAATACGCCAAAAACAAAGCGGCAGCCATCGCGTTTCTTGAATTTCTAACCGAAGAAAAAGCCCAGCAGCTTTACGGTGAAATCAATTTCGAATATCCGGTTAATCCAGCGGTTACGGTCAATGGCGAGCTGGCAAGCTGGGGCAAGTTCAAGCCTGATGCGCTGCCAATTGAGCGGCTTGCGGACTTGGCACCTAAAGCGCAAATGATCATTGATCGCGTCGGATGGTAGCGACTTTCCTGTCTCAATTTACCCGTGCACAACGCCGACCGTTTGACCGGTGGTCGGGTGGCGTCATTGTCCTTTGCGGCTTAATTCTGGGGCCGGTCATTGCTGTCCTGCTGGCGGCTTTTGGCGATAGTGCCGGGCTATGGTCGCATCTTTATGACACTGTTCTTGGCCGTTATGTCAGCAATACGCTGATTTTGATGGCCGGGGTTGGCGCGCTAGCGGTCGGATTTGGGGTCAGTTCGGCATGGGTGATCAGCCGTTACGATTTTGCCGGTCGCCGGATGCTGGAATGGATGCTGTTATTACCTGCCGCCATTCCGGCCTATATCATTGCCTATAGCTATACCGAATTTTTTGAATATGCTGGCCCGTTGCAATCGGGCTTGCGCCATATGTTTGGCTGGCAAAGCCCGCGCGATTACTGGTTTCCTGAAATACGCTCGCTAGGCGGTGCTGTTCTGGTGATGGCGTCGGTTTTATATCCCTATATCTACATGGTGACGCGGATCGCCTTTCGCTTAACACCGGCAAGCCTGTTTGAAATTGCCCTGGTGCATAACCGGTCGCAATTCTGGCAGGTGGGCTTGCCGCTTGCACGTCCGGCCATTATGGCTGGCCTTGCGCTGGTGATGATGGAAGTCATGTCAGATTTTGGCACGGTTGAGTTTTTTGCAATTGAGACGATTACCCTCGGTATTTTCAATGTCTGGCTGGGGATGAATAATCTGGTTGCGGCGGCGCAAATCTCAATTGTAGGTTTTGGCTTTATTCTGGCACTATTGGGGCTGGAACTTTACGCACGCTCACGCCAGCAATATGTTGCCAGCAGCCGTAACCAGACACCGCTAGCGATGCTAACGCCGACCAAGCTGGGTGTTTTGGCCTGTTGGATGGTGTGCGTTATCCCACTGTTATTTGGATTTTTTATTCCGGTTGGGGTGCTGCTGGGGCTGGTTGTAACTAATGATCTGCTGGCAGATTTTCTGGCAATTCGCGAAATTATTGGCAATACGCTGATTGTTGCGGCGATTGCGGCGTTGGTGATTATGCTGCTATCTGCATTTATTGTCGTAACGGCGAGTTTCCGCGCTGGTGCAAAGACCCGTAAATTGGCGTTATTCGCCTCGACTGGCTATGCGTTTCCGGGGACTATTCTTGCCATTGGCGTGTTGATCTTTAGCGGCCAGCTCGATCGCGGTTTTGCTGCCGTGTTTGGCGCCCAGTTTCAAGGCGTTTTGGTCACCAGCATCGCGGTGCTGTTTCTGGCCTATATCGTCCGGTTTCAGGCGGTTGGCTATGGCGCGATGATTTCGGGGGTGCGGCGACTGCCGGCAAATATGATGAATGCAAGCCGGGTTCTGGGTCAGGGCTATATGGAATCGATCCGGCAGGTGATTATGCCATTGCTAAAAAGTTCGTTCCTTGCGGGCATTATGCTGGTATTTGTCGATGTGATGAAAGAACTGCCGATGACATTGCTGTTGCGGCCGTTCAATTTTGAAACGCTGGCAACCTATACCTATCAATTTGCCAAGGATGAAATGCTTGAGGTTGCGGCATTGCCCGCCTTGATGATTGTTTTGTCAGGGTTGGTGCCGGTAATTTTGATGAGCGCCATGTTGCGGCGCTATCGCTAGGCACGCATTGCCCAGCCGAACATTGTCCAGCCAAAGATTGCCCAGCCGAAGATTGTGAAGCATCTGTTGAGTTAAAGCCGTTCATGCTGTAAATCAGTGGACCAATTTAACCTTGATGGTGACGAGGCGTATCATGACGGCAATTGCCTGTATCGAAGATCTGCAAAAACTGGCCAAGCGGCGGGTGCCGCGGATGTTTTATGATTATGCGGATAGCGGGTCATGGACCGAGTCAACCTACCGCGCCAATGAAACCGATCTTGCCGCGATTAAATTTCGGCAACGTGTCGCTTTGGATGTCAGCCAGCGCACAACCGAAATGCCGATGCTTGGGCAAAATCTGCCGATGCCGGTGGCGTTAGCGCCAACTGGCCTAACCGGCATGCAGCACGCTGATGGTGAGATTTTGGCGGCCAAGGCTGCGGCTGAATTTGGCGTGCCTTTTACCCTATCAACAATGTCGATTTGCTCGATTGAGGATGTTGCCGAAAACAGCCCGACGCCGTTCTGGTTTCAGCTATATGTGATGCGCGACCGTGATTTTGTATCACGGCTGATCGAACGGGCGCGTGACGCCAAATGTTCGGCGCTGATGGTCACACTTGATCTGCAATTGATGGGTCAGCGGCATAAGGATGTGCGCAATGGCCTTAGTGCGCCGCCAAAACCAACGTTGAGCAATATACTGAATCTTATGCAAAAACCGGCTTGGTGTCTTGGTATGCTTAGCACAAAGCGGCGTCAATTTGGCAATATTGTCGGCCATGTAAAGGGCGTTAAGGATATGTCATCGCTGGCAGATTGGACGGTCAGCCAGTTCGACCCGTCCTTGTCATGGGATGATGTGGCGGCGATCCGTAAACAATGGGGCGGTAAATTGATCATCAAGGGCATTCTGGATGTCGAAGATGCGCTGGCCGCGGTGAATGTCGGGGCGGATGCGATTGTTGTGTCAAATCATGGCGGCCGCCAGCTTGATGGTGCTATGTCGTCAATTACCGCCTTGCCGGCAATTGTTGATGCGGTTGGTGATCGCGCCGAGGTCTGGATGGATGGCGGTATCAGGTCAGGTCAGGATGTGCTGCGCGCGATCGCGCTTGGCGCAAAGGGAACGCTGATTGGCCGCGCCTTTCTTTATGGGCTTGGTGCCAAGGGGCAGGCGGGCGTTCGTCAGACACTGGAAATCATCCACCGCGAGCTTGACCTAACTCTTGGGCTTTGCGGCCAGTCCGATCTTGCCAAGGTTGATAAGTCAATTCTGCTGAAATAGGCGGCCTTTTTGGCTGGCACCATCGGCGGGTACGGCAAGACCAGCAAGCCGGGCCATATCCCATGCGATTGCTGAATTGCTGGAAATAACCGGAATTGCGTGTTTGGCCTCGGCGGCGGCGATAATGCTGGCGCATTTCAGCGATGTGCAGGAAATGAAAACCGCATCAAGCGGCGTGTCTGCATTGCTGACCAATGCGTCAATTGCCGCTGAAATTGACGATGGGTGAATGCGGCCAACAATCGAGTCCTGGCCCTCACCAAAAGTGGCGGCGGCGCCAATGCGAAACCCATCATCCTCAAGCAGAAGACACATATTTTGTGATATTTCAGATATATACGGCGCAAGGTAGCCAATATTTTTGGCGCCCAATGTTTTCAAGGCGCGCCGTGCGCCGGTCAATGGGGTGGTGACGTGATCGACATTAACATGCGATTTCACAATGGCTTGGATCGTCTCTTCGCCGATCAATAGTGACGCAGACGTGCAGCCATAACCGATAACATCAAAATGATAGCCGGACGGAAATAGCGCCAGCGCATCGGCAAACCGTTCCCTCATCGCGGTCAGGTTCTCGACAGTCACCTGATCATCACAGGCAATGCGGCTGTGCAAAATGCTGGCAAGCTGTCCTTTGCCTGCTTGTGTGCCAACGCCGTCACCAATGAAATGCCGCAACTCGGTCTCGATTGTTAAATCGGTCTCTAATGTGACCAGACCAAGCTGGGTTGCGGTTTCATCAGCCTCTGCGACGCGGAATGGCAGATGACTGAATGCGGGCGGTTTCCGGTCTCTTGATGCATTATCTTGAGATAAAGTGTTTTGGGATGTGGTTTCAGGGGCGGCCATATCTTGTCCTTCCTCAAGCATTGTTCAGTCAGTACATCGAAACGCAGGCGCATTACCTAGCGGCAATGACCGGCAAATCACGTGGTGCGCGCGTTGATAATAAAACAATCTGATCGTCAAGAACGAGCACATTTTCTTCGGCCACCATGGTTAATCCATCACCATAGCTTAGCGACGGTTCAATCGTCAGCGCCATGCCGGCCTCAATTATCGTATTATCCCAATCAGTATGGGATGGCGGTTCGGTCAGCTGGGTGCCAAGTCCATGCCCATAGCGGCCGACACCTTCACTGGTGATTTGGGTATCATTGGCGCTATGGAGGCTCGACTGGTCTGGCCTCAATATCTGATCCATCACCGAAAACAGCTTGGATACGGGAATACCTGGCCGCAGGATATCCAGTGCGGCTTGGGTTGCATCATAAAGCCGGTGATGTGCCTCATGCGCTGCGTCAGTGGCGTGATGCATGGCAAAATTTCGGTCAAAATCACTGAAATAACCATCCCATAGAGCACCGGTGTCAAACATGAAAACATCACCTTCGGCAAGCGGGCGGCCATTTGGCGGCGCGATAATGTCCCCATAGCCGCCGGGCCCTGCCGCGCCAACCAGATAGCTGACATCATCAACGCCGGCCTCTAACGCCTTGATTTTGAACTGACGAAACGTTTCATCTAGTGGCATACCGACAGTTGCCCATGTCGGCACATCGGCAAACACGCCCGATACCAGCTGGCAGATATGTTTTAATTTTGCTTGCTCAGCCGGTGATTTTATCATCCGGATATGCTGTATGGCGGCGGTCATATCGCAAAAAACGATCTGATCCAGCTGGCTTTCTAGGGCATTAAGGTCATTCAATGGCATCCGGATAGCGGTTTCGCGCCCCATCATCATGCCCAGCCGTCCCGATGCCCCAATCTGTTGGCGGATCACGCGTGCCAGCAGGCTAATGCCGTCATCTGTTGCCGCCGGTGCAGGCCATGATTGCAGATCGCCAATATAGCAGTCACGCATTAATGGCACGCCAATCGAGGGGATGATCGCAATGGGTTTGCCGGTGGCTGGGATCAGCACAAACCACGGACGTGTCGGGCTTTGCCAGAACTGCGTCATAAAGCCGGTGAAATACCGAACATCAGCCTCGCTGGTTAACAGCAAGGCACCAACATCATCGGCGGCCATGGCGCGCTGGGCGTTGGCACAGCGCATGGCGAATTCGGCGGACTCAAAGCCGCGCAACGGCACCGTCACGGCTGCCGCCCTTCGGTCAAAAGCTGCTCATACAATACTGGATCAGTTGCCCCTTCGGTTCCGATTAACAGCACAATCGAGTCCGCCCCCAACCCAAGTGCCTGCCACCCTGCCGGATCATTCTTTGCCGCCAGCAATGCGGCAAGACCAGCAGTCGAACATTCGCCAGCCTCGATCGACCCGCCGCCAAATCGGCCATCGGCAAAGCCCGCCATCAATGGCGCAATCGCATCATCGGTAATTGACAGGCAATGATCCAAAGCCGGTTGCAGAATTTGCCATGCAAGATCGGATATTTCGCCGCATGAGAGGCCCGCCATCATGGTCTCTTCACTTATATCTACAAGGCTAGGCATTTGCGCCTCGATACTATCCAGAAAACAGGCTGACATATAGGATTCAACGCCAATCATCTTGCCAAGGTCGGCACCCATATCGCGCCAAAGCGGGGCAACAATGCCCGCCGCCATGCCGCCAACGCCGATCGGTAAAAAACAGTGCGTTGGTTTCACCCCTTGCATCTGATCAAGGGTTTCACGCCCCATGACGCTGTAACCGGCCATGATATCAAGCGGCATTTCGCGGTAGCCGGGCCATGAGGTGTCAGACACAATATACCGGCCATTGGCCTCGGCATCGGCTTTGCAAGCGGCAAGCGAGGCTTCGTAATTGCCCTCAATCCGGTTGATAGTGGCACCAAAGGCAGCCATTGCATCGGCGCGTTGCTGGCTGACATGTTCGTGAATGTAAATCTCGGCATGGCAACCGGCCTGCTTTGCACCCCACGCAACCGAACGGCCATGATTGCCATCAGTCGCCGTTGTCACGGTAATGTTTGACGGCTCAATGCCATCGGCCTTTTTTGCGGCAACAAGATTTGCCACCGCGTAAGCACCGCCAAGCGCTTTAAAGGATTTCAAGTCCAGACGTTGTGACTCGTCCTTGTAATAAACCGCGGCAACACCACAAGACTTTGCCAGCTTATCAAGTAAAATCAGAGGGGTAGGTTGATAATGCGGCCATGTGGTGATTGTCGCATAAGCCTTGTCCATATTGTGGCTGTTCAAATTATCGTCAAATTCTGGAAATGCCGACGCGATATGTCCCCGATTGGCAACAGCTTTGACAATCTTGCATTTTGCGATTGTTTGATGATCGAGGGGCATGAATTCCACTCCCAGTTAGTGATTTTTAGACATTGCTTGTTAGGTCTTGCTTTGTAGCCATTCCGCAGTTTTTATTTTGTAAATTCTTAATTTTGTTACGCTTGCCAGCGGTGCCACTTTTTAATGGCAGCAGCATGACTGCAACAGACTGCGCCAATACCGGGGTTTTCGTAAAGTGCAAAATGGTCTGGCGTCTTAAATTTGGCGTCTTTAACGCAGCTATTTGGGTCTTGGCTTTATCGCGTTTTCCACCTGACGGCTTGCAGAATTTTCGGGCTTGGATTAGCGTTTGCCCATCGTGTCGATTTCGATCTGGACAGGTTTCAGCGTAGGCTGAATTGTTCAGCATATAATAGGGGGATTATTAAATGTCAGGACATGGGTACGAAACAGGCCGGCTGAATTTGCCATTCGTCGGATTATGCAGTTTTGGCAAATATCCATATCAGCCTGACTGGTCATCGATTGATGCTGATTTTGCCATTCTTGGCGCGCCATTTGATTTTGGCACGCAATTTCGGGCTGGCGCAAGGTTTGGTCCGCGCGGCATCCGCGAGGCATCAACATTGTTTTCATTTGGCCATGCAGGGGCCTATGACCATGAAGATGATGTAACGTATTTGCAGGCGGATCAGGTGCGTATTGTTGATATTGGCGACGCTGATATCGTTCACACTGACACGATAAAAAGCCATGCAAATATTGAGGCCGGCGTGCGCGCTATCCTAGCCGCTGGCGCGGTACCGGCGGTGCTCGGCGGTGATCACTCGGTCAATATCCCATGTATTAACGCCTTTAGTGATGAAGAGCCGTTTCACCTTGTGCAAATTGATGCGCATCTTGATTTTGTTGACGAACGGCACGGGGTGAAATACGGCCATGGTAACCCGATGCGCCGCGCAGCCGAAAAGTCTTATGTGACTGGCCTGTCGCAGATCGGCATCCGTAATGTGTCGTCGACCGCAAAAGACGGGTACGAAGATGCGCGGAAAATGGGCTCGGACATTCAATCGGTCCGGCAATTCCGCAAACTGGGTGTGGCCGGCATGCTTGACCGGATCCCTTCGAATGGCCGCTATTACGTGACGATTGATATTGACGGGTTTGATCCATCGGTTGCACCGGGAACCGGCACGCCGTCGCATGGCGGGTTTTTCTATTATGAAATATTAGAATTTCTTGATGGTTTGACCAAACGCGGAACGGTCATCGGCGTCGACCTTGTCGAGGTTGCGCCGGATTATGACCAGACTGGCAGCACGACCACATTGGCGGCGCAAATCCTGCTAAATCTGATTGGAAGAATTCACCATAACCGGCGGTAAAGTCTCATAATCGACATCAAAAAGGCAATTGTTCCATCATGTTGTTATGAAAGACTGTGGTTCGTCGTAAATTTGGTTTAATTGGTCGGTTCCGGTTGCAAAACTAACCCTCAGGTGTTTTAGTTATTGCAGCAAAAGGGAAATGGTTCGGCGTTGATCTATTGACCTATAAATAAAAGCAAAATCCGGGTAGGAAAACATGGTGCAAGCGAACGACCCATTCGTCAGTTTCAAAGGGGTCCAAAAGAGCTATGACGGCGAAACACTCGTCGTTAAGAATCTAAATCTTGACATTGCGTCGGGCGAATTTCTGACGATGCTCGGCCCGTCCGGATCTGGTAAAACAACCTGCCTGATGATGCTTGCCGGCTTTGAGACTGCAACGCATGGCGATATTGAGCTTGGTGGTCGCCCGATCAACAATATACCGCCGCATAAACGCGGTATTGGTATGGTGTTTCAGAACTATGCATTATTCCCGCATATGACGGTTGGCGAAAATCTGGCGTTTCCTTTGTATGTGCGCAAGATGCCAAAGGCCGAGGTTGAGGATAAAGTGCGCGCCGTGCTGGATATGGTGCAGATGCTGAACTTTATCGACCGCAAACCGGCACAGCTGTCGGGTGGCCAGCAACAGCGGATTGCGCTGGCGCGTGCGTTGGTATTCAATCCTGAGCTGGTGCTAATGGATGAGCCGTTGGGCGCATTGGACAAACAGCTTCGTGAGCATATGCAATACGAGATCAAGCATATTCACGAAAATCTGGGCGTGACCGTTGTTTATGTGACGCATGACCAATCCGAAGCCTTGACCATGTCCAACCGGATTGCAGTTTTTGACGATGGGATTATCCAACAGCTTGCTGATCCGGTAACGCTTTATGAAAAGCCGGAAAATGCCTTTGTCGCGCAATTCATCGGCGAGAATAACCAGATGCTTGGCACGGTTCAGTCGGTCAGCAAAAACATTGCGACGGTGAAGCTGGACTCGGGGGACATCGTAAAGGCGCTTGCGGTGAATATTGGTGCGGTTGGCAGCCGGACGACATTATCTGTTCGCCCTGAGCGCTGTATTGTGTCGACGAGGAAATCTGCCGCAGTCAGCACACTTGATGCGCGGATCGAAGAATTAATTTATCTTGGTGATCATATCCGATGCCGCATGGACGTAGCAGGCGATGATCAGTTTATTGTTAAAGTGCCAAATACTTCAGGTCAGCTTGGCCTGGAAATTGGAACATCGTTGCAGATTGGCTGGAAGAACGATGATTGCCGCGCGCTTGATTTTAAAGAACCAGTTTGACTATGCTGATAGTCAATAATGGCTTGCTGCCTTGGAAACGAGTAGTGGCTAGCACAAAAGAGCGGTGCGGCTCTCAAAACGCACGAACAACAAAAGGGAGTGGACATAATGTCTGGATTAACGAAGAAAATAATTGCCATTGCGAGTGCGTCGGCGTTTGTCAGTAGTGCTGCGATTGCCGCTGATTTGACTGTTGTGTCATGGGGCGGTGCCTACACCAAGTCACAGGTAGAGGCCTATCACAAGCCGTGGATGGCAAAGACAGGTAAATCAATCGTATCTGAAGATTACGGCGGGGGTATTGCCGAGATCAAAGCACAGGTTGAGTCTGGAAATGTAACTTGGGATATCGTTGACGTTGAATTGTCTGATGCTATCCGCGCCTGCGATGAAGGCCTGCTTGAGCAGATTGACCATTCAATCCTGCCGCCTGCACCAGACGGAACGCCAGCGACCGAAGACTTCCTGCCGGGCACTTTGCATGATTGTGCCGTTGCCAACATCGTTTGGTCATCAGTTTATGCCTACGACTCAAGCAAAACACGGAACTGGAACAAGCCAACAAAGATGGCTGACTTCTTCAATACCGCAGCTTTTCCGGGCAAGCGCGGTATGCGCAAATCTCCAAAAGTGACCCTGGAATTTGCCTTGATTGCTGATGGCGTGCCAGTTAGCCAGGTCTATGATGTTCTTGGAACTGAAGAGGGTGTGGCCCGCGCATTTGCTAAACTAGACACAATCAAAGATGACATTGTCTGGTGGGAAGCCGGCGCCCAGCCACCACAGCTGCTTGCTGATGGCGAAGTTGTATTCTCAACTGCGTGGAACGGTCGCGTCTTTAACGCCAAGAATGCTGAAGGCCAGTCATTTGAAATGGTTTGGGATGGTCAAATCTATGACCTTGACCTCTGGGTTATTCCAAAAGGCTCAAAGAACAAAGAAGCCGCTCTTGATTTCCTTGCTTTTTCAACCGCAACTGAGCAGCTAGCTGCACAGGCATCATGGATTTCGTATGGTCCAGCAAGAGCGTCATCTGTTGCAAGAATTGGAACATTCCATGCCGATCCTAGCATCAAAATGGCTAGCCACATGCCAACAGCGCCTGCTAACTTCAAAAATGCGTTGCAAAACGATTTTGAGTTCTGGGCGGATAATGCCGACCAGCTGAACGAGCGTTTTAATGCTTGGTTAGCGAAGTAAGGCCAAAGACTTTTGCGATCACATGAAATGCATCATGTGGTCGCATTTATTTTTCCATTTTAAACGAGATCTATTTTGACCATGGCAGATAGTCAAACAGTCCAGCTTGAGCCAATTACGGCCGCAGATGGAACGCCGCTGAAGAAAAAGCTGGCGCAGGCGCTATTCCGCAGTCGGGTGCGCGCTGTTTCTCTTGTGTTGCCGTTATTTGCCTTTGTGATGGCCAGTTTTGTGATTCCGATTATCGCGTTGATGTGGCAAGGGGTCTATAACGACACATTTTCATCCTACACGCCAAATTTAACAGCGCAGTTAAAGCTCTGGGATGGTATGTCCGATCCTGATGAGGCGATGTATGCAGCGCTTGTCACCGATCTGGAAACCGCGCGCGCCGAGCGAACCATTGGCCGGATCGCAACACGGGTCAATCAGGAATATCCCGGAACAAGATCGCTATTTACCAGCACGGCGCGCAAAGCCAAAAAGCTAGAGGCGCCATTCAAAGACAGTGTGATCAAAACCAACAAGAAATGGGATAATATCGAAGTCTGGCGGGCGATGAAAATCACCTCGCAGGATCTAACCCCCGGCTTTTATGCGACCGCGCTAGATGGACGTTATACCGTTGATCAGGGTTTTATCAGCCAAGATGAAAACCGGCAGATTTATGTGCAACTATTCTGGCGCACAATGATGATTTCCGGAACGGTTATGGGCTTGTGTCTTTTGCTTGGGTATCCGGTGGCCTATCTGCTGGCAACTTTGCCGCTACGCACGTCTAATCTGTTGATGATTATGGTGCTGTTACCGTTCTGGACCTCGCTTCTGGTGCGGACAACGGCGTGGATTGCGCTTTTGCAATCACAGGGCGTTATCAATGATTTACTGGTATATGTTGGCATAACTGCCGATGATGCGCGCTTTTCGCTGATCTATAATATGACTGGCACAATCGTTGCGATGACGCATATTCTGCTGCCTTTCATGATCCTGCCGCTTTATTCGGTGATGAAAACAATCCCGCCATCATATATGCGGGCCGCACGTTCGCTTGGGGCGACGCCGACGAAGGCGTTTATCAAGGTCTATATGCCACAGACGATACCGGGCATTGGTGCAGGTGGGTTGCTCGTGTTTATTCTTGCAATCGGCTATTACATCACGCCAGCGCTGGTTGGCGGTCAGGATGGCCAGTTGATCTCGAACATGATCGCCTATCATATGCAGAAATCGCTAAACTGGTCTTTGGCGGCTGCGCTTGGTGGCATATTGTTGGCGGGTGTTCTATTGCTCTATTGGGCTTATGACCGAGTTATCGGTATCGATAATATGAAGCTGGGGTAAAATAATGGCAAAACTTCCCCCCTATACCAGTACTGGTGAATATATTTGGCATTACACATTTCGCGTGATTTGCGGGCTGATCTTTTTGTTTTTGATTCTGCCGATCCTTGTGGTTTTGCCGCTGTCATTCAATGTAGAACCCTATTTCAGCTTTACCGAGGGCATGCTGAGCTTTGATCCTAATGCCTATTCGCTACGGTGGTATGAAGATATTCTGCGGAACGGTATGGGTGCGCCTGACGCGCCGTTTAGCTGGGCGTGGCTTTCTGATACATGGAATAATGGCCAGTGGATGCGCGCTATTCGCAACAGTTTTTTCATTGGAATTTGCGCGACCTTGCTGTCAACGGCGCTTGGTACATTGGCGGCGATTGGCCTTAGCCGGTCCGAAATGCCCTATCGCCGCTTGATCATGTCAATTCTCATTTCGCCGATGATCGTGCCTTTGGTGATTACTGCAGCTGGGATGTTTTATTTCTACTCGCAAGTCCAGTTAAGCCAGACTTATCTTGGCGTGATTATGGCGCATGCGGTGCTAGGAACGCCCTTTGTAATCATTACGGTTACCGCAACGCTGGTCGGTTTTGATAAATCACTGGTGCGCGCGTCACAGTCGCTTGGTGCGGGTGCGGTGACAACGTTCCGCAAGGTGCAGATGCCGCTGATCATCCCCGGGGTGGTTTCGGGCGGATTATTTGCCTTTATCACGTCGTTTGATGAGGTGGTTGCGGTCTTGTTTCTCGCCAGTCCCGAGCAGCGCACAATCCCGCGCCAGATGTGGTCGGGTATCCGCGAGCAGATCAGCCCGACGATTTTGGCGGTTGCGACATTATTGGTGATTCTGTCGATTATTTTGCTTACTGTTCTGGAATTGCTGCGGCGGCGGTCTGAGCGTTTGCGTGGGATCACCAGCAGCTAATTACCTTGCGTAGATGAGGTTGCGAGAACTGAAGCCTCTTTTGGTGCCACTTGTTTTTCTGGCCGTGACGTTGCAAAACCGATGCGTATAAGACAGATGAAAAAGGGGTTCATCATCAATGGATGATCGGAAAATTCTGGTGCTAACCGGGGCAAGCAGGGGCATTGGTCATGCAACCGTCAAGCGTTTTTCGGGCGCTGGGTGGCGGGTGATTACCTGTTCGCGCCACGGGTTTCCGGAAAATTGTCCATGGGAGGCCGGGCCGGAGGATCACTTGCAGATTGATCTATCATCACCTGATGATGTCGGGCGCGGTGCGGCAGAATTGCTTACACGCCTCGATGGCAAGCCGCTTCATGCGCTGGTGAATAATGCGGCAATTTCGCCCAAAACGTCGAAAGGCAGCAGGCTTGATTGCCACCAAACGCCGCTAGATTTGTGGCAGCACGTCTATCAGGTTAATGTGTTTGCACCGGTTATGCTGGCGCAAAGACTGTGTGATCCGCTGCGCCAGGGGCGAGGCTCAATCGTTAATGTAACATCAATCGCCGGCAGCCGGGTGCATGAATTTGCTGGGTCTGCCTATGCCACATCAAAGGCCGCGCTTAGTGCGCTAACGCGCGAAATGGCGTCTGATTTTGGCAGGCTCGGTATTCGGGTGAATGCGATTGCGCCAGGTGAAATTAAAACTGATATTCTATCACCTGATAGTGAGGCCACGATCTTGCCGCAGATACCGCTTGGCCGGTTTGGCAGTGCAGATGAGGTTGCCGATACGGTATTTTTCCTTTGTAGTGATCAGGCACATTATTTGAATGGCGCCGAAATTCATGTGAATGGTGGACAGCACGTTTAGGTAAATGCCAAGAGCCGGTTGCTAGAGATCAAAATCTGTTAGATATAGATCAAGAGATGGAGCGCCGGTTACTGGCGGTTTATCGTCACTTAAGAATAAGGACCTGAAAAATGACACACCCCCCCCCCCCATCTGATCAGGTGATTGCTGGTAATTCGCCGGCAAGCCGTGACATCGCGTTTCATATGCATCCCTACACTAATCCGGCAGTTCTTGGTGATGCCGGGCCGCATATCATGGCCGAGGGCAATGGGGTTTTTGTTATCGATGAGACTGGAAGCCGATTTTATGAGGGCATGAGTGGGCTGTGGTGCACATCGCTGGGGTTTTCCGAGCCTGAATTGATTGATGCTGCAATGGCGCAGTTTAAAAAGCTGCCATTCTATCACAGCTTTGCCGGTAAAACGGTCAATCCGGCGATTGATCTTGCTGAAATGCTGATTGCCAACGCACCGCCGGCGGGCGGCGACAGCGTGATGAGCAAGGTGTTTTTTGCGGCTTCTGGGTCCGAGGCTAATGATACCGCGATGAAAATGGTCTGGTATTATAACGCAGCGCTTGGGCGGCCGGAAAAGCGCAAGATTATCAGTCGCAAAAAAGGCTATCATGGCGTCACCATGGCGGCGGCAAGCATGACAGCGCTGGCCTATGCGCAGGATGGATTTGGCCTGCCGCTGGATTTTGTCAAACATACCACCGCGCCCGATTTTTATAATGGGGCTGCTGTTGGTGAAAGCGAAGAAGATTTCGCCAGTCGCTGCGCGGCAGATTTGGAAGAGCTTATCCTGAATGAGGGGCCCGATACAGTTGGCGCGTTATTTGCCGAACCGGTGATGGGGGCTGGCGGGGTGATTATTCCGCCGCGAACCTATTTTGAAAAGATCCGTGCAGTTTTAACGAAATATGATGTTCTGCTGGTTGCGGATGAGGTGATTTGCGGCTTTGGGCGTACTGGAAATATGTGGGGGTCGCAAACGATGGATGTGCGCCCCGATATGCTGACCTGCGCCAAGGCGCTGTCATCTGCCTATTTGCCAATTTCGGCGGTGATGCTGTCGGAAAAAGTCTATGCGCCGATCGCCAAACAGGCTGAAACACTGGGTATTTTTGGGCATGGCTACACCTATTCGGCGCATCCAGTCTGTGCAGCGGTGGCACTTCGTGCCCAGCAATTGATGCAGGAACGTGATATTGTTGGTCATGTCCGCAGCATTGCGCCGCAATTCAAAGCTCGGATTGAGCGGCTTGCGCGGTTTGATTTTATTGGCAATCTACGGTCAATCGGTTTGATCGGTGCGATGGAATTTGCCGCCGATAAACATAGCGGTAAAAAATTTGATCCGGCGCATAAGATCGCCGCACAGGCGGTTGCTGCCATTCAAAAACATGGCGTAATTCTTCGCGCGCTACCCGGTGATATTGTCGGTTTTTGCCCACCTTTGATCATTTCAGATGTAGAAATTGGCGATATGTTTGACCGTATTGAGGGGGCACTTGACGAATTTGGCGCCGTCGCCGCAAGGCTAGGCTAGCCCTATGGCCGGGTCGTGACAAGGAGGAGCTGGTTTGGGGCTGTTTGACCGTTTTTGGAACAGCGCCCATACGGTGTTGACGATGGCAACCTTGATGTGGGCAGGCCATGCGGTGGCATTGCGTATGTCGGTGGGCGAGATTTCGCCTGTCCTGCTCATGCAATCGCGCTGGCTTGTCGCTTTTATCATTCTTGTGCTGGTGTTTCACCACAGCGTAAGGCGTTACCTACCGCTGGTTTTAGATAATTGGCGTTGGGTTTTTGGCATGGGCGGTGTTGGCCTTGCCGGGTTTAGCCTGCTGCTTGTTTATGCCGCGCAATATACCACGGCGGTCAATCTTGGCATTATGCAAGGCGGCATTCCGGCCTTTGTTATGCTGTTTGGCTGGTTGATGTTCCAGACGCGGATTGGCTGGCTGCAATTTTTTGGGCTTTGTTCGTCATTAATGGGGATTCTGGTTCTGGTCAGTGCTGGCAGCATTGCAACGATATTGGCGCTGCAGTTCAATATTGGCGATTTGATGATGGTTGTTGCCTGCTTTTGCTATGGTGCCTACACGCTGGGCCTGTCGCGGCGATTGGATATGCCGCCGGTCATTATGTTGTGCTTTTTTGCGTTCTGTGCGTTTTTTACCTGCAGCCTGTTCAGTATTGCCGAATATGCGCGTGGTGATCTGGTTTTGCCCGGCTTTAAGGGCGGGCTGCTACTGATCTATTCGGCGGTTTTTCCAACAATTTTGGCGCAGACATTTTTTATGCGTGGAGTCGAATTGACCGATGCAAACCGCGCTGGATTATACGTTAATTTGGTGCCGGTATTCGCGGCGTTTCTGGCAGTTATGATCTTGCCGGAACGTCTTTACCTTTATCATCTGATAGCTTTGGCGATGGTGCTTGGTGGCATCTATCTTGCCGAGCGTGGTAAGCGGGCAAATTAACAAAATGGCGATCTGATCAGTCCCTGCCGGTTACTTGACAAGAGATGCTGACTATGTGCAATTTGGCCGCTGTTCGCATGATAGGGTGATCTGCGCGCCTTTCGCTATATATGATTGTTGGGTGCGGCCTTGATAGGGCGGACGGAACCCAAGCCATTGGAGGCTTTATGCTAGATAAAACAGAATTTTATATCAATGGGGCGTGGATGCCATCACTGGATGGGCGCTCTTTCCCTGTCCTTAATCCAGCCACCGAAGAGGCATTTGCCACAATCACCATTGGCGGCGCCGAAGATGCCAAAGCGGCGATTGCTGCCGCCAAGGCAGCCTTTCCAACATGGTCGATGACCAGTCCTGCGGAACGTGCAGATTATCTGCAAAGGCTGCTTGCGGTTTACACGTCACGGCATGCTGAAATGGGCGCCGTGATCTCGACGGAAATGGGTGCGCCGATTGATATGGCGGTCAGTGATCAGGCCGGGGCAGGGATCAGCCACCTCAAGTCATTCATACGTGCGTTGGGTGCATTGGAATTTCAGCGGCCGTTGCGTGATGGTGTCGTGGGTCAGGATATTGCCTATGAGGCTGCCGGTGTTGCGGCATTGATCACGCCTTGGAACTGGCCGATGAACCAAGTTGTGCTAAAGGTTGGCGCGGCGCTGGCGGCGGGCTGTACAATGGTGTTGAAACCATCCGAAATCGCACCAATGTCCAGCATTCTATTTGCCGAGATGGTGCATGAGGCTGGTCTGCCTGCGGGTGTCTTTAACATGGTTAATGGCGATGGCGTCGGCGTTGGTACAATCTTGTCATCGCATTCCGATATTGATGTTGTATCCTTTACCGGATCGACAAGGGCTGGCGTTCTGATCAGCAAGGCCGCGGCTGATACAGTGAAAACCGTGTCGCTGGAGCTTGGTGGAAAATCGCCAAATCTGGTGTTTGATGATTGCGATGTTGAGGCGGCGGTGCGCCGTGGCGCGGCTTTTTGCTTTAACAATACTGGCCAGTCCTGTAACGCCGCAACGCGGATGCTGGTGCAGCGTAATGTCTATGATCAGGCGGTTGAGTTTGCTGCGTCTGAGGCGGCAGCCACCAAGGTTGACCTGCCGTCTAATTCAGGCAATCACATTGGCCCATTGGTATCTGAGGCACAATTTGACAAGGTGCAGAAATTAATCCAGTCGGGCATTGATGAAGGCGCAAGGCTGGCGGCCGGCGGTGTTGGACGCCCAGAAGGGATGAATCGTGGCTGGTTTGTAAAGCCAACTGTTTTTGCCGACGCAACACCGGAAATGACCATTATTCGTGAGGAAATCTTTGGCCCGGTTTTAGCAATGATGCCGTTTGACACCGAGGAAGAGGCGATTGCCATGGCCAATGATACACCATACGGTCTGGCTGCCTATATTCAGACCGGAGATATGGATCGTGCGCGCCGCGTCGCGGCTAGATTGCGGGCGGGGATGATTCAGGTGAACGGTGCCTCGCGGGCTGCGGGCAGCCCGTTTGGCGGCTATAAACAATCAGGCGTTGGCCGTGAGGGCGGTTTTTGGGGCATTGAAGAATTTCTTGAAATCAAAACCATCAGCGGGATCGTCTAACCGGCTGGCTTTAGTCATTATCACTTAAACCTGCACCGGCACCGGCAAGGCGCGACGCCTCGGTTGCTGGTGCATAGGTGTTTTTGGCAAAGCTGTTTAAAACCGTGACACAAGCGGCCGCCGTTTCTGGAACGCGGGGTAAATCGGTGTCGCTAATGCGGGTCAGCGGCGGCATGTGATCAATCTTCGTTGAAATCCGGCAATGCGATGCGGCCGTTAAAATGGCAGTGTCGTTGCCCGAATAGGCAAATCCGTCTTGGCTTAGGCTGAAAACCACAGTCTCAAGCGATATTGTAATTGGCGTTATGTCCGCGCGAAGTGCAATAAACGGGATCAGCAACAACGGTGTTCGCATACGGCTGAACTCTACCTCATCGCCAAAGAGGCCATCACCATAGGCGGCGCCGGTGGCAATCGGACAATAATGCCCCTGATCACCAGTCACATCCGGCCATGCTGTAATCTCGCCGGTTTGCCGCCAGCTTAAATAACGGCACAAGGCAGCAATGCCGGGCAATTGGTGTCGTTGCAACCATTTCACCGCATATCCGGCTTCGTCCGCCAGCCCCCAATCCATACCGCAGCCACGTGCAGCCTTGGTGGAAAGCGCGCCAATTTCACCAAGCGACCAACTCATACGGTGCTTTGGCTCGGTGCGCTATTATGGCCAAGGGGGGGATAAAACAGAATATCGGGATCAAGCTGGCTCAACTCGTCCGGAAAAGGCGCGCCCTGATACATGGTAATGCGCAGCCACCGGTCAGAACGCGGGTCGAACTTTGAAGCGCCAAAAAATGACAATTTGCAGCGCAGCAGGTCAATTGGCTGCATTTCTGCCGAGATGGTGTTATCCTGAATTTCGGCATAAGGCAGGGCAAAGACCGTTTGGGTGCGGCGCACAATATGCCGGTGTTCGGGATGTTTTAACAGGAACATAGCGACCGTATCATCGCCAGATGTGCTGTCTTGGCGGATCCATTGATCGATTGCCTGCATTGCTAAAACCGCATCACGCCCAGGTGCTAGCGGCTGTTCATAAGGCTCAATCGGTTCTTCGAACCTCTCGCCCAGCCGCGGTTCCAGCTTTTCTTCGGACACATACCAGACCCGCGCCAACGCGTCATTCCGGGCATAATCAATGCGGTTCGTCCAGCCATAGATACTGCCCATCATCCGCCGAAGTTCGACAAGCCGCATTGATCCGTCGATGCGGAAATGCGCTGCCTCATCAGCCGCCATACCTGCGGCCAGATCATCAATTAAGGAGCCGTGATCCTCAAGCAGCAGTGATACCAGCTGTTCCTGACCCTCAAGGCTGAGGTTGGCTTCGCCCCAGCGATAGATTTGATCCCAAGGCTGGTTGATGCTGGCATCAAGCGTGCGCACAAAACCGTCCAGTCGCACAAGATCATCACGCAAACCCTCGGTCTTGGCGCGCTGATACGGGCTGTCCGTTGTCCATTCATTGGCATTTTTGGCGGCTTTTGCGACCATCGTCAAAAACCGATCTAGACCAGCCTGATCGCTTGCCCCAAGGGCGCGTACCCGCGCTAGCGCTGTTTCACGCGCATTGATCCATGCATGAATAAGCGAGGGATGATTGATCAGAAACGGCGCCATGCCAAGACCGGTGGAATTGCCAACGCCAATGCGGCGGCGAATATCCAGATTTAGTTTCACCGCGGTTTCAGGCGATTTTGCCGCGGCCATATGTTCGACAATATCAATGGTAAATGACCGGATTAGCCAGACCGCCAGCAATTCAGGCTGGAACGAGCCGGAAAATTCAGGCCGGTTTGCCCAGATATCACGGTCAGCCGCGCCAAATTTCCCCGATCCATAAACCGCCGTTGTCCGCATTAGATAGCCAATCGGCTCAATTTTTTCGGGGTTGGGCTGCGTCCCTGCGGCAAGGCAGTCACGCACATAATCAAACAGTCGAACCGACCGGTTTGCCCGCGATAGGACAAATTCACCATCCGAAATACGTCCGGCCTCTTGCAGTGGCACATTTTGCTGCAGCCTTTGGATGTCAAGGTCGCTGATGACGCCATCATGCAGGGTGAAGGTTGCGTCCCACGCCTCGGCGATGACCCGATCCGAGCGTTTCTCAGCAGGTAAATCATGCGCAAAAGCAACCAATGTATAGCTGCGCTCGGGGCCAATAGCCTCATAAGTGGCAACGCCGACCCCATGCTGATCAATGTTCCAGCGGCTACGCTTAAACTGCCAGTTTTCAGCCTTGAGACGGCGCAAGAGAACCCGCATAAAGCTGAGGCGGCTCTGATGAAATGATCCGATGCGTGCCAGCGTCATAATCTGTGCGGCCGGACGCAGGGGGATAGCCTTGTTAGCGGCAGTTGATGTGCCTGATGCCCCGTTTTTCAAATCTGATGTTTTCATCATTTACATTACTCTAACCGCGTGACTGCAGATAAATTTTCAAGGTGTCTGCGGGCCAAAATTTTCATCATAGAACCGCAGCCAATTCTCTCCCATAACGGCGGCGGTGTCGTCTTTGGAAAAACCATATTTTTCCAAACCTGCGGTAATCGCACCAAAATGCCGGTTATCTTCAAACCAGCTTGGCATTGGCGGAAAACCGGCGTCGCTGGCCGAGCCTTCGCCATAATCAATTTCCTTTGTCCATCGACCGACGCGCATCCATTCAACAATACTGTCAGGCTGATCCTGACAAAGATCGGATCCGATGCCAATATTGTCAATGCCCATTAAATCGGCGGTGCGTGCAATCATCTCGCAAAAGCTCTCGAGGCTGCAATCAGATTTGTTTTTCAGGTGATGCGGATATAATGAAAAGCCCAGCATACCGCCAGATTGTCCAAGGGCACGAAGCACATCATCAGATTTATTGCGCTTTGCCGGGTGCCAGAAATAAGGGTTGGCATGGGTAATGGCAACGGGCCGCTCGGAAATATCAATTGCATCTAATGTCGATCGCTCGGCTGAATGGCTCATATCGACGACCATGCCAACGCGGTTCATCTCTTTTATGACCTGCCGCCCCATGCGCGTGACGCCGCTATCCTCATCCTCATAACAGCCAGTCGCAAGCAGTGACTGATTATTATAGGTCAGTTGCATAAAGCGAACGCCAAGGCTATGCCAGATTTCAACGAGGCCAATGTCATCCTCAATCGGTGAGGGATTTTGAAAGCCGAAAAAGATCGCAGTTCGGCCCTCGCGTTTTGCGCGCCGCACATCATCGCCGGTAGTCCCGTGAAAAATCAGCTCAGTATAGCGCTCAAACCACCGGTTCCATTGTTCGACATTGGCCACGGTTTCACGAAACATCTCATGATAGGCAATTGTAACATGAACCGCATCAACGCCGCCTTCACGCATTTGCTTGAAGATTTTTTCTGACCAATTGGCATATTGCAGATTGTCGATAAGATGCATCAGATTATTCCGGCTTGCCAGCGGCAATATAGCTCGTCTTTACAATGGTATAAAATTCCTTGGCATAACCGCCCTGTTCGCGCGGGCCGTACGAGCTGTTGCCGCGTCCGCCGAATGGCACATGATAATCGGTACCTGCAGTTGGCAGGTTAATCGTGACAACGCCAGTTTGCGCATTGCGGCGGAAATGCGTTGCCCGCGCCAGCGAACGCGTGATGATCCCCGATGTCAGGCCAAAATCAGTGTCGTTTACGACCTCCAGCGCCTCATCATACGACCCGACCCTGATCACAGCAGCGACCGGGGCAAACATCTCTTCACGGTTTATGCGCCAGTGATTTTTTGTGCCGGCGACGACGGCCGGTGTCATGTAATAGCCATCATCATCACGGCTAACCTGCTCGCCGCCACACAGAATTTCGCCGCCTTCCTGCTTTGCGACATCAATCCATTGCAGGTTTTCCTGTAATTGTCCGGCGCTGACCACGGGGCCGATCTGGGTGCCGTCGGCAAGCGCGTGACCAACCTTCATGGCCGATGCGGCCGCAACCAGCCGTTCGACAAATTCATCATGAACGGCATCATGCACAACGAGGCGCGAAGAGGCGGTGCATTTTTGACCAGTGCCGCCAAATGCGCCGCCAAGCGCGGTTGCAACTGCAATATCAAGATCACCATCATCCATAATGGCAAGGGCATTTTTTGATCCCATTTCCATCTGTATCTTGGTCAAATTGCCTACCGCCGCGACGGCAATTTGTTTGCCAACTTCCAGCGAACCGGTAAAGCTGATCGCATCAATCGCAGGGCTTTCGATAAGTGATTGTCCGATGCTGCCACCGGCGCCCATCACCAGATTGAACAACCCGTGCGGGATATCCTGACGCGCAATAATTTCGGTCAACGCAACCGCGGAGGCTGGTACCAGATTTGCTGGCTTCCAGATTACGGCGTTGCCAAAGGCCAAAGCCGGCGCAATTTTCCAAACGGCGGTTGCTGTCGGGAAATTCCACGGGCTGATAATAGCGACCACACCCACAGGTTCGCGCCGCACATCAATTTCGATTCCATCGCGTACGCTGTCGGCGGTATCGCCGATCTGGCGCAAAATTTCGGCGGCGTAATAGGTAAAGAACTGACCCGCCCGATAGATTTCGCCAACCCCCTCGGCAAGTGGCTTGCCTTCTTCGCGGCTAAGCAGCGTGCCAAGCTCAACGCGGCGCTCCATCAGCTCATTACCGATATTCATCAATATTGTCTGGCGTGCCTCAAGACCGGTAGCGGCCCATTTTTTCTGAGCGGTTTTTGCCGAATCAAGGGCGCTGTCCAACTGATCACGGCTTGCCTGCGCATAATGGCCAATCAGATCAGTGACGTCAGATGGGTTAATATTTGCGACATTGTCTTGCCCATTGCACCAAGTGCCTGCAATAAAATTCTGACCTATGTTCGACATGGTTTTGCGCCTCTCATCATGCCAAGATTTTCTGCAAATTACAGGCCTCAGCAACGGTCTCAGACTGACCCATTAATAATTTGAATACAACCCCCAACAAAGTTGGCAGCTGCGCTTCATTTCGGCATTTCATTGCAAGGTATGACATTTCCTGATAAGCGGAGTTTAGGCGGTTATCGGGCAGGATCATTATTTAGACTTACCTCTGGCTGACATCCCCATGGCACCAAACCACCGGAGGGCGACGAATGAAGATGATCACTGATCGTATCTCGACGCCCTATTTTGCGCTGGCTGTGCTGGCTTTGGCGATGGGGATCATCCCGCTAAATGACGCGTTGTTCAAATTAATGAGCGGTGATGTGTCGCTTGGTCAATTGGTCGCTTTGCGTGCCGGAATGGCGCTGGTGGCGCTTGGGTTATTTAGCCATAGCATAGGTGCGATGCTGGCCCTTCCGGCCAAGGTTTTTTGGCTGTTTTTTGGGCGCGGTATGTGTCTTGTGCTGGCCATGGTGTTATTTTTTGTCTCGCTTGGCACGTTGCCACTGGCCAATGTGATTGCGATCTTCTTTGTCTCACCAATGATCATCACAATCCTGTCCGTGCCGTTTTTAGGTGAAAAAATCGGCTTTCATCGGTTGGCGGCGGTATCGGCTGGCATGGCTGGGGTTTTATTCATTATCCGGCCGGGTGGGGTGCAGTTTCAGGTTGAGACATTGTTCGTTGTAATGTCGGCCTTTAGCTATGCCGCGTTTCAGATATGGACACGACGGCTAAAGGCAGTCGGCAATCTGGCAGGGATGATTGGCACTCAGCATATTTGCTATCTTGTGGTCGGGCTCGGCTTTATGGGTGTGAACATGATCTGGCCGGTTGATAACTCGGGAAACCCAACGGTTGATTTTCTTTTGCGCGCTCCGTCAATGATGTCGGCAACGCACATGGGCTATCTTGTCATTTGCAGCTTTTCGGTTCTGTTATTGTCCTTTGCGTCGTCAAACGCCTACCGATCGGTCGAGGCGTCGGTGATTGCGCCATTTGAATATGTGGCGATACCGCTTGGTGTAGTTTGGGGCATTCTGATTTGGGATGAATGGCCTGATCAGATGGTGATGATCGGTATCTTGCTGATTCTGGCAGGCGGCCTTTACACGCTTTACCGCGAAAATGTCCAATCGGTTGACGTCATCACCTCAAGCCCGATGCCAGCGACCGCGGCCATAGCCCAGCCGCCAGAAGATGAACTTCCCCAAACCGCTGATGACCGGCAGAATCTTGACAAAAATCCCGACAGGTGATCGTCCCTAATCAGCTTTACCGCCCTTCCAGACGCCAGTATCTTTCAGTTTTTTGGCAACCTCGGCAGGCATATAATTCTCATCATGTTTCGCCAGCACGTTGGTCGCGATAAACTGGCCGTTCATCAGCGATCCTTCGGCGACAACGCCCTGACCCTCACGAAACAGACTTGGCAGCGCATTATCATAGCGAACGGTGATATCAGTTGATCCGTCGGTGACGGTGAAAACAGATTGCAGCCCGTCAATTTTAACGCTGCCATCCTTGACCAATCCGCCTAGCCTGAGGGCTTGCCCCGCTTTGGTTCCCGCGCTGTTGATTTCGGTTGGGGTATAGAAAAACACGATATTATCCCGCAATGCGCCAAGAACCAGCATGGCGGCAATACCAACGAGAGCTGCAATCATTGCAATGATTGATAAGCGTTTGGCTTTGGGTGACATGAATTGCCTCACGGATTAAAAAATTGCCGTTTGATATACGCTTGACCTCACGCTGCTTACCAGAACAACAGAAACTTGCAATAGTTTGGTGGAAATTTAGGGTCGCGGCAAGATGGCGCAGGTTATTGTGTATCTTGGGCAAACCTTGTAAACACATTCAGCGAAATTATTCAGAGCAAAAGAGGGTTTTATGAAAAATTACGTTTTCGCTGCGGTGGCAATAGCAGGGTTTATGATGGCAGCACCAGCAATGGCTGGCGATGCGGCTGCAGGTGAGAAAGTGTTTCGGAAATGCAAAGCCTGTCATTACGTGGATCAAGAAAAGAACAAAACTGGCCCGCATCTGGTCAATATTATCGGCCGCAAGGCAGGTGCTGTTGAGGGATATAAGTATTCAAAAGCAATGGCTGGATCAGATCTTGTTTGGGATGAGGCAACACTTGCCGGCTTCCTAGCAAAGCCAAAATCATATCTCAAAGGTACGAAAATGGCGTTTGCCGGTCTGAAAAAAGACAGCGATATCGCCGATGTGATCGCGTATCTGAAATCACCAAACTAATTATAAGCCCCTCTTGGCAGGGGCTTTTGCATTTTTTTACATGGCAGGTTTTTACATGGCAGGTGTTTTTACCCTGCAATTCCTGATTGCGGTGACGAGCTAGACATGGATTTGATGAACAAATATCCGCGTTTGTCGGATCTTAGAGTGCCAGCGTCAAGGCGGATTCCAAAATTTGTTTTTGCTTATCTGGACTCGGGCACCGGCCATGATCGGGCGAAAGATGAAAACCGCGCCTTTCTCGACTCGATTGAGCTTACCCCCCAATTCATGCGGGGCCGGGTTGATCCAGATTTAACCACCAAGCTTGGCAAAAGAACCTTTAAGGCACCATTTGGTGCGGCGCCGATTGGATTGTCGTCGCTGATCTGGCCGGGCGCAGAATCGATCATCGGCCGCGCCGCAAAAAAACACGGTTTTCCGTACACGCTGAGCACTGTTGCCGGCGAGTCCATCGAAATGTTGGCAGAGTCTGCCGGTGAGATGGGGTGGTTTCAGCTATATGCGCCGCGCGACCGTGACCTGATGCGTGATTTGCTGCGCCGGGCCAAGGGCTGCGGCTATACCACATTAGTGGTTACAGCTGATGTGCCATCGCCGAGCCGGCGGGAGCGGATGCGGATCGCTGGCGCGCCGCTTGGTAGTCGCGGGAATTCAGCCTTTTCTCCGCGGGTGATCTGGCAAAGCCTGATGCGGCCTGAATGGGCGGTGCGGACGTTGCTAAACGGCGGGGCACGGTTTCGGAATATGGAACCCTACGCGAAAAACGATGGCGCAATGGGCATTACCAAATTTATTGGCGACCAATTAAATGGATCGCTTGATTGGGATTATCTTGCGGAAATTCGTGCCCAATGGGATGGCGAAATTTATCTCAAAGGTGTGCTTCACGGTCAGGACGCGGCGCGGGCAATCAAGCTGGGCATTGATGGAATTGTGGTCTCGAACCATGGCGGTCGCCAGTTAGATGCAGCACCGCCGCCACTGGCGCAGTTATCAGCTATTCGTGCCGCGGTTGGCAAAGACGTGCCGTTAATTGTCGATAGCGGCATTATGTCAGGCCTTGATGTGGTAAGAGTGTTGTCAGCTGGTGCCGATTTTGCCCTGATCGGCCGCGGCTTTATGTATGCTGTGGCGGCACTCGGCAATAAGGGCGGCGAACATGCTGCGTCAATATTGCTTGAAGAAGTTCGCGATGTTATGGCACAGCTTGGTCTCTCGACGATTGATGAGGTCAAACGGCTGCAAAATACCGGCTGATAATCTATCTGGTGCGAACAAAATGGCGGCAAATAATATGAAACTTCTGGGCATTTCGCGCGCCTTTGGCATTGTTTTGATGATGCTGGCAATGACGCAATCAGCACTGGCTGCTGATCTGATGTTTGGGCCATTGCAGTTTCGCGCTACCGTCGGTTCGATGCCAAGCAGTGCTGCCTATATAGAGATCAGCAACCATGGCACCAATCCGGACCGGCTGGTCGGGGTAGAAAGCGACCTTGCGCGCAAAACGGAATTACACAGCATGACAATGACCGATGGTGTGATGATAATGCGCGCCGTTGATGGCGGGATTGATATACCGGCTGGTGCGCGCATCCAGCTGGCACCTGGTGGCTATCATGTGATGCTGATAGGTCTGAAGGCGCCGCTAAACATTGATCAGAAATACGATATTACGCTGGTGTTTCAATCAGCCGGAAAAATAACGATCAGCGGCCTTGCAAAACGCCCGTCAGATTTGAAAAAAGTGCCGCCGCATGACATGAAAATGCCAAAAACCCACTAGCAGCTTAACCGACGGACTAGGTGGCGCCCCGGCCAGGCCAGATGTACCGCCAAGTATTGGCTCTTAAATCTTAAAAAATGCCTGCATCCAGCCCGGCAGCCATGCCAAGGCACAGATTAGCAACCTCTTGGCAAAACCCCTCATTCCAGTCGCCATGTAAGATTAATACGTCTGCAACCAGCCGCCAGCCAAGCGCGCCAGAAATGCTGGTCAGCGCCCGCTTTGTTGCGGTGCCATCCAGTCCGGCGCGAATATAGATTGCAACTGGCTTGCCGTTGGTGCGATCCAGCCAGTCATTATAACAGCGATCAAACATATCTTTGGTGGCACCCGCCATATAGCCAATATTCTCGGTCGTGCCGATGATCACGCCGTCAGCGGTTGCAAGGTCAGTGCTGGTGACATCAAACGGCGATAGGCAGCGCGTTTCAACATCACTATTATCGTCATCGTCATCATAGCCGCGACAGGCGGCAATGCCGGCCTTTGCAAGCGCGGCAGTGTTTGGCGATGGTGTATGGGCAATGATCAATAAAGTTTTCGACATGGGTGAAACTTTAGGCAGTTTTCGCTATATTGCAACGGTGAGGCAGCCAGCCGGTTTTTAAAGAAAGGGCCAGTCTATGAAAAATGAACCGCTTGACCGGTCGGCAATTATTGCTGGCCTGGTGCCTTTGAAAGACTGGCAATTAACGCCTGAAGATGTGTTGCCGCAAGTCATTGAAAAAAATTATACCTTTAAAGATTTTAACGCTGCTTTTGGATTTATGGGGCGGGTTGCCTTGATGGCCGAGCGTGCGAACCATCATCCCGAATTTCACAACCGGTATCGTCAGGTCACAATTCGCTGGGCGACCCATTCTGTTCGGGGCATTACCGCGCTTGATCTGGAAATGGCAAAAATCTGTGATCAGCTCGCCACCGACAGCGGGATAAAAGCCTAGACTGTTGTCCTTGGGTGGCGCCAGCCAATGGCTTGGCAACTGCTGATCACATTAGCCATTGCAGCAACCATAGCGCGGCAAGTCCAACGCCGATTGTGGTGATCACTTGGCGCGTGACAAGGGCGGTGACAATTGCCAAGATGGCGGCAAATAAACGCGGGTTATCGCCAAGCGCAATCGTCTGGCTGGCCGGATCAATCAGTACCGCCGGCACAATTATCGCAGTTAATACGGCAATCGGAACGAAACCCAATGCGTCGGCAAGCCAAGGCGGTGGCCGATTGCTGATAATATTGCTCAGCATGATAAACCGGGTCGCAAAGGTAAATAATCCCGCCGCAATCATCACCAGCCAGATCATGCTGCGTCTCCTGCGGGCTGGTTGAAATAATGAACGAGCCAGCCAGCCAGAATCCCGCCAATCGCGGCCAGCAACAGCCAAGAATTCCACGGCAATGGCTGGCCAATCATGGCAAGACTGCCAGCGGTAACGGCGGCGACAAGGTCAGAACGTGATTTTAGGATTGGCGCAACGACGGCGATAAAGGTCAGTGGAATGGCAAAGGATAGCGACCATGATTCGGGGATGGTCTCGCCAACGACAACGCCAAAAATTGTCGATATTTGCCAGCCTGTCCATAACAGCAGGCCGCTGCCAAGAAGGTGAAAATGCTGAAACGGGCTCGGCGGCTGATGTTGGAACCGCCTGATTGAAATGGCAAAGGCTTCATCGGTAAGTAAATAACCCAGCAATATCCGCCAGCGTAGCGGCAATGGGCGCAGATAGATTGCCATTGATGCGCTGTAGAGGAGGTGGCGCATATTGATGACGCAAACTGATCCCCCGACGATAAAAGCTGGTACACCGGCCGCCCAAAGCTGGGCGAATACAACCTGACTGGCACCGCCAAAAAGGATTGATGACAGCAAAATTGTTTGCAAGGCAGATAGCCCGCTTTCAACCCCTAAAACACCAAAAACAAGGCCAAAGGGGATGACACCAAACATCAATGGTGTTTCGTCGCGCACACCTGCCCAGAATTCGGCGCGCGCCGAACGGGTTTTTTGGGGTGCTAAAGACGTGCCAGAGGTTTCGGCCATCGCGGCTGTCCTTTTTGGTAAATGCAGGAGGGGTCCGGACGGCCGCATCTTAATACAGGACAAAAATTTAGCAAGCTGCCGGTAAAACCGTGTCGGGGGGCGCGCTGAACGCTGCGCTGGGTATAGATTGCCATTCGTCACGTGAGGGGGGACGGGGGCAGGTTAAGGCCGGAACCGGTTAACCCTGCTGCCAAGTGAACTTGCATTTCGCCCTCACATTGGGTAATTCCTAAGCTTATCACTTAAAGACGCTCAAAAAAAATTATAACAAGGGTTGGCGATCATGGCGGCTCACTTCCGATTTGCAGACCAGCTTGATGTTGCTGGCAAAACCGTTTTGCTGCGGCTCGATGTCAATGTTCCGCTTGCTGATGGCGTCGTCAGCGACGATACGCGGATTCGCCGTGTGATGCCCGGGGTGAAATCGCTGCTTGAGCGCGGCGCGAAAGTTGTTGTTCTGACGCATTTTGGCCGTCCAAAGGGCCAATTTGTGCCCGCATTGACAGTGCGGCCGGTGGCACAATCAATCGCCGGCATCCTTGGTCAGCCAGTTCATGTTGAAAGCGATGTTATTGGCCCGGGCGGCCAGCGGGCGGTGGCGGCGCTGGGTAATGGTGAACTCTTGATGATGGAAAACCTGCGCTTTTATCCCGAGGAAGAGGCGAATGATTTGGAATTTGCCAAGCGTCTCGCCGCGCTGGGCGATCTTTATGTCGGTGATGCGTTTTCTTGTGCGCACCGGGCGCATGCGTCGGTTGATGCCTTGCCACGTTTGATGGAGGCTGCGGCGGGACGTTCATTTGCGGCCGAACTAGAGGCGTTGAATGCGGCCTTGTCATCGCCGGTACGCCCGCTTGGCGCGGTGGTTGGCGGGGCAAAAGTTTCGTCAAAGCTGGCGCTGTTGGAAAATCTTGTGACTAAGGTTGAAGGACTGGTGCTTGGCGGCGGCATGGCAAACACGTTTCTACTATTGGCTGGGAAATCAATCGGTGCCTCGCTTGCTGAGCCTGATATGGTCGAGACAGCGCAGCGCATCATGGATGTTGCCGCAGCGCATAATTGCCGGATTATATTGCCCGAGGACGTTGTTGTGGCGGTTGAATTCAAGCTTGGTGCCGCTCACCGGATTACCGGCATTGACGATGTGGGCGGCGCGGAAATGATTTTGGATGCCGGCCCGCAATCGGTAAAGGAGGCAACGGATTTTCTTGATCAATGTTCAACCATTGTCTGGAACGGGCCGATGGGAGCGTTTGAAATTCCGCCTTTCGATACTGCAACGACGGCGCTGGCGCGTGCGGTTGCGCTGCGAACGCAAAAAGATGGTGTCATGAGTGTTGCTGGCGGCGGTGATACGATGGCAGCGCTTGCAAATGCGGGTGTGAATGACCAATTCTCTTATGTATCGACTGCTGGCGGTGCCTTTCTTGAATGGTTAGAGGGCAAGCGTTTGCCGGGGGTTGAGGCGCTAAATACCGATTAATGAATACCGATTAATGAATATCGACTAATCGCCTCTGGCAAAATCCCTTTGGCAGAATTGTCATGGAGACCCTTTGCCTGAATTGTCATGGAGATAGGTGTGATGTTTTTCGATAATCCATTTAAAACGCGTCTGCCGCGTGCCGATGAGGCACTGGCGGGGCGCACCACGGCTGTTTTGGCAGGTGGAAATCATGCGGTTCTTGGCACGCCGCTTATCGGGCCCGTGCCAGCGGGGTTTCAATCGATCACGCTTGGTCTTGGCTGTTTCTGGGGCGCGGAGCGGCTTTTCTGGAAGTTGCCGGGTGTCTATGTGACTGCGGTTGGCTATGCTGGCGGGGTGACGCCAAATCCGACTTATGAGGAAACCTGCAGCGGGCAAACCGGTCATACCGAAGCCGTGCTCGTTGTGTATGATCCGGCCAAGCTAAGCCTTGCCCAAATATTAACAGTGTTTTGGCAGGCACATGACCCGACGCAAGGGTTTCGGCAGGGTAATGACCGCGGCACACAATATCGGTCTGCAATCTTTGTGACGCAAGAGACAGAGCTTGCAATCGTCACGGAAAGTGCGGATCGTTATCAAAGAGCATTGGCCAAGGCCGGATTCGGGCAGATCACCACCGAAATTGCGGTAAATAGTCATTTTTATTATGCCGAAGACTATCATCAGCAGTATCTTCACAAAGTGCCAAACGGCTATTGCGGTCTGCGCGGAACCGGTGTTGTGGCAGGCTAGGTCGACGCATCGTGAAAGATCGAGACAGCGTGAAGAAAAAGCGTTATCCAAGGATTGACCTTCGGCCTCGCTGGTGTTAGGTTCCGCGCTCGTTATTAAGCATTTAGGCCATTGGCCGCCGATTTGGGAGCCCCAAATTATGAAAGTTGTAAGTTCACTCAAAACGCTGAAATCGCGCGACCGTAACTGTCAGGTGGTACGTCGTCGTGGCCGGCTATATGTCATCAATAAAAAGAACCCGCGCCTAAAGGCTCGTCAGGGTTAAGGTTTTGGCGGGCGCGCTGCGCCGAACGATTGTCAAAATTTTAAGAAGTTGTAAGGCACGGTCGGGTTTTCCGGCCGTTTCTTTTGCCCGAATTTCCGATTGCGCCGCTATTGGCTGACCGGCATTATGGTTACACCATCATCATGGTGGCTGTCAGGGTGGCTGTCAGGGTGGGCAATTCAAACCATTAAAGTCAGCATTTATGTGGGGATATCGAGACTGAGGAGCATATTATGCAGATGCCAGAACCAGATCAGGCGGTACTTGACCGCCGCGCCGATATTTGCCGTGACCTCTGCAATTTGGTTGCCGCTGATTGCGTGATCGATTCGATTGAGGGTCGGCGGGCTTATGACGCTGATGGTCTGTCTGCCTATCGCCAGTTGCCGTTGGCTGTGGTGTTGCCTGAAACGGTTGAACAGATTGCCGCCGTCATGAAATATTGTCATGGCGAAGGCATCAAGGTGGTGCCGCGCGGATCTGGAACATCACTGTCTGGCGGTGCCTTGCCGTTGGCTGATGCGGTGCTAATCGGTTTGGGTAAATTTAACCGGATTCTCGATATTGACTATGCCAATCGCTGTGTTGTCGCCCAACCGGGCGTGACCAATCTGGCGATTACGCATGCGGTGCAGGCTGACGGGTTTTATTATGCGCCCGATCCATCTAGCCAGATTGCCTGTTCGGTAGGCGGTAATGTGGCGGAAAATTCGGGCGGTGTGCATTGTCTGAAATATGGCCTGACGACAAATAATCTGCTGGGAATTGAGCTGGTAACCATTGAGGGCGAGATTTTGCGGCTTGGCGGCAAACATCTTGACGCTGGTGATTATGATTTGATGGGCGTCATGACCGGGTCTGAAGGGTTGCTTGGCATTGTGAGCGAAGTAACATTGCGGATTTTGCAAAAACCGGCGACCCAGCGTGCTCTTCTTGTTGGCTTTGACGATACCGGATCTGCGGCGAAGGCGGTTGGTGACGTGATCGGGGCTGGCATTATTCCGGCGGGCATGGAAATGATGGATGGGCTGGCGATTAACGCTGCTGAAGATTTCGTCAATGCAGGCTATCCGCGCGCCGCGGCTGCTTTGTTGATAATCGAGCTTGATGGCCCCGAGGTTGAGGTGAATACATTGATTGACCGCGTTGCCAAGGTTATGGATGACGCCGGTGCCTCATCATTGAAAATTAGTAACTCCGAAGAAGAGCGAAACCTGTTCTGGGCTGGTCGCAAATCGGCCTTTCCGGCGGTTGGGCGCATTTCGCCTGATTATCTGTGTATGGATGGCACAATTCCGCGGCGCCGCTTGCCGGATATGATGGTGCGGATGTCGTCGCTTAGCCAGAAATACGGCCTGCGCGTTGCCAATGTGTTTCATGCCGGTGATGGCAATCTTCACCCGCTGATCCTGTTTGATGCCAACCAGCCGGGTGAATTACAGCGGGCCGAAGATTTTGGTGCCGATATTCTGCGTGCTTGTGTCGAGATGGGCGGCGTTTTAACCGGCGAGCATGGGGTCGGCGTTGAAAAACGTGACCTTATGGGGATTCAGTTCACCGAAGATGACATGAAACAGCAACAGCGGCTGAAATGCGCCTTTGATGCTGATCATTTGCTGAATCCGGGCAAGGTCTTCCCGCATTTGCATCGTTGTGCCGAATTGGGACGATTACATGTTCACAAAGGCAAGATGCCGTTTCCTGAATTGCCGCGTTTCTAGATTTTTTTGACGGCCGGTTTGCGGCGGTAACAGGGGTAGGGTTAAAATGATCAAAGTTGCCGGACTTGATGACGTTGCTGCGGCGATTGCCGATGCAATCGAGGCAAAGCAGCATCTGGCTGTCAGGGGCATGGGCACAAAGGCCGCACTTGGCCGTGATGCCAGCTATGATGCGATAATGGATGTGTCCGGACTTTCTGGGATCGTTGATTACCAGCCGGATGAGTTAATTTTGACGGTGCGCGGTGGTACACCAATGCACGAGGTGGAGGCAGTACTCGCCAAAGCCAATCAGATGCTGGCGTTTGAAGTGCCTGATCTGCACAAGCTGCTTAACAGCAATTCGGCCGGAACAATTGGCGGGGTACTGGCGACCAATGCCAGTGGGCCGCGCCGCCTGACGGCAGGTGCCGCGCGCGATTATCTGCTTGGGTTTGATGCCATCTCTGGTCGCGGCGAGCGCTTTAAATCTGGCGGCAAGGTGATGAAAAATGTCACAGGTTACGATCTGTCAAAATTGATTTGCGGGTCCTATGGCACCTTGGCAGTTTTTGATGAGGTGACACTGAAGACCCTGCCAAAGCCCGAGACGAATATCAGCATTTTATTTGCTTGTGATGATAGTGACGTTGCGGTCGCGCGCATTGCTGCAATTTTTGCCAGCCCACATGAACCGAATGCGGCCGCTATTTTGCCACGCGCAATCGCTGCCAAAGCTGGGATTGATATTTCGGCAACAATGGTGGCGGTGATCCGGCTTGAGGGAATTGATGTTTCGGTTGCTGATCGGGCGGCGCATCTATTGACGTCTTTTGAGGGCGGCCTCGAGATTGATAATGATGCCAGCACATCATTGTGGCAGGCCATTCGCGATGTCGAGCTGCTCGAGGATGTCGCTGGCGATATCTGGAAATTATCCTGTGCGCCGGCGTCTGCACCATCAATTATCGCGGCCTTATCAGACCAGTTTGATCTGGTTTATTTTGCTGATTGGGCTGGCGGGCTATTATGGCTTGCAGGGCCGTCAGGGGACGAATTTGGCGCGGCGTTGCGTGCCGCGTTAGCGGCGAATGGCAGCGGCTATGCGCAATTGATCCGCGATCAGGGCAATAGTAAAGCGGTTATCGCGCCATTCCAGCCTTTGCCCGCCGCGCATTACGCATTGCATAAACGGGTGAAGGCGGCATTCGATCCCATGTCAGTGCTTAATTTTGGCCGTATGCACGACGGCATCTAGGGGGCAAGGTCTATGCAAACTCATTTCACCGCAGAACAGCTTGCCGATCCGGTTATCAGCGAAGCTGACAATATTCTTCGCAGTTGTGTTCATTGCGGTTTCTGCACTGCCACCTGTCCAACCTTTGTGATTACTGGCGATGAGCGTGATAGCCCGCGTGGGCGTATCTGGATGTTGCGTGAAGTTTTGGAAAGTCCGGAGACTGTTTCGGTAAATACCAGCTATCATATCGATCGTTGTCTTGGCTGTTTGTCCTGTACAACAACCTGTCCTTCAGGAGTTGATTATCCGCATCTACTCGATATTGGCCGGGAAAAGCTGGACAAGCTAGTGCCGCGCCAATTTGCTGATAAGGCAATGCGGCGGATGCTTGGCATGATCATTCCGCATGCAGGCCGGTTTCGGGCATTGCTTGCGCTGGCGCGGATAGGGCGGGTATTTAGCTGGGCGATGCCGCGGTCAATGCGGGCGGCACTGACGAAAATTCCTGCACGGCTAAAGCCATTTGATCTGGTTGGCGCGCGTGATGCGGTGTTCCGCCCTTATCAAAAGCCAGTCAAGCGCGTGGCCCTGCTGGCTGGCTGCGCGCAGCGCGCGCTTGATCCGGATATTAACGCCAGTACGATCCGTGTGCTCAACCGCCTCGGGGTTGAGGTTGTTGTCCGGTCTGAGGCGCATTGTTGCGGTGCATTGGCACATCACATCGGCGAGACTAGCCGCGCGCATGATACGGTTCGTGCGGCCATTCTTGCATGGCATGACGAAATGAAAACAGATGGGATTGATGCGATTGTGGTCAATGCGTCGGGATGCGGAACGATGGTTAAGGATTATGGCCATATGATGAAAGATGACGCCGAGCTTGCTGGCATTGCCAAGGCTGTGTCGGATAAATGCGTTGATATATCTGAATTGCTGGACGGGCTTGATATCGAGCCTGTCTTGCAACCAGCACCAGTTGGTGGCCGCGGCAAGATTGCCTATCATTCGGCCTGCTCGCTGCAACATGGGCAGAAAATCCACGACCTGCCGATGCGGCTATTGCGTCAGGCCGGTTTTGACGTTGTGCAACCAGCGAATGGACATCTTTGCTGTGGGTCGGCGGGTGTTTATAATATCCTACAGCCAGACATGGCCGATGCGTTAAAGGCGCGTAAAATAGAGAGCCTTGAGAAAACCGGTGCAACGCTTATCGCCGCCGGCAATATCGGCTGTATCAGCCAGCTAAACCGGCCTAGCCTGCCGGTCCGGCATACGGTGCAGCTTATCGATTGGGCGACCGGTGGGCCAAACCCGATCTAAGCCGGTTCCCTAATCTGCCCTGGATTGCGGGCTTAGGAGACACAAAATGAATATGCAAACAAAAGTCGAAGAACTAGAAGTCGGCTATAACATCCCGGCTTTGGTTGGCATGGATGAGGTAGATATCCAGACACCTTGTCTTGTGCTGGATCTTGACGCGCTGGAACGCAACATCATCAAAATGGGCGAGTTTGCCAAGGAAATGGGTATGCGGCACCGTGTGCATGGCAAGATGCATAAATCAGTTGATGTTGCATTGTTGCAGGAAAGGCTTGGTGGCAGCTGTGGTGTTTGTTGCCAAAAGGTCAGCGAAGCCGAAGCGTTTGTGCGCGGCGGCATCAAGGATGTGCTGGTATCCAATCAGGTGCGTGATCTGGCAAAGATTGACCGGCTAGCCCGGTTGCCAAAGCTGGGCGCACGGACGATTTGCTGTGTAGATGATGTGGCAAATGTTGCCGATTTATCAGCGGCTGCGGTAAAGCATGGCACCGAAATCGAATGCCTCGTCGAAATTGATTGCGGGGCCGGGCGTTGTGGTGTCCAGACTACCAAGGATGTGGTCAGGATCGCCACCGCAATTGATGCGGCTGATGGGTTGAAATTTGCCGGTCTGCAGGCCTATCAGGGCGCAATGCAGCATCTTGAGGACTTCAACCAGCGCAAGGTGAAGATTGATATTGCGGTTGCTATGGTCGTGGATGCGGTGGCGTCGCTAAATGCGCAGGGGCTGGAATGTGATATCGTCGGCGGCGGTGGCACCGGATCCTATTATTTTGAGGGTCAGTCTGGCGTTTATAATGAACTTCAATGTGGATCATACGCCTTTATGGATGCTGATTACGGCCGTATTCTGGATAATCAAGGAAAACGAATTGATCAGGGTGAATGGCAGAATGCGCTATTCCTGCTGACCTCTGTGATGAGCCATGCCAAGGCGGATAAAGCGATTTGCGACGCTGGTCTGAAGGCTCAATCAGTTGATAGCGGTTTGCCGGTTGTGTTTGGCCGGACGGATGTTGAATATATCAAATGTTCCGACGAACATGGTGTGATTGCTGATCCGGATGGCGTGTTGAAAATTGGTGAGAAGCTGAAGCTGGTGCCCGGTCATTGTGACCCAACCTGTAATATTCACGATTGGTATGTTGGTGTTCGCAATGGCAAGGTCGAGGCGCTTTGGCCAATTACGGCGCGCGGCAAGGCATTCTAAGCCGCGCTGTTTAGGCCGGCCTGCCTTTTTAGACGGTAACGCCTGACCCAATGACGGCGGCCGATGTCAACATCACCGTAACATCATCCAATCAGCCTTTGTTGATGGCGGATCATGTCACCCCCGGAACCTATGTCGTCGCGATGGGTGCCGACACGATTGGTAAACAGGAAATTGACCCAAAGCTGTTTTCTAACGCTGCGGTTTTCACCGATGAAGTGGCTCAATCAGTAACAATTGGCGAAGCCCAGCACGCGGTGGCGGCAGGTTTTGTCGACACAGACGCAATTGTGCCAATTGGGCGGGTTATCAACGGGGATCATGCTGGCCGAAAAAATGAACGGCAGATTACCATCTTTGACGGTACCGGTGTCGGGTTGCAGGATCTGGCGCTAGCGTCAGTGGCGATGCGGCGCTTGATGCGGGAACGGCGACAAGAATTGCCTTCTAGGCAGAACCGCACCCTTAAACGCCCTGGAAAACCGGCAATCGCTTTGTTGGCGATCTAGCTTAGATCAAAAAAATCATTGCCCTTGTCATCCATGACGATGAAGGCTGGAAAATTTTCGACTTCGATTTTCCAGACAGCTTCCATGCCAAGCTCGGGATATTCCAGCACTTCAACCTTTTTGATTGATTCGAGCGCCAATTTTGCTGCCACACCACCAATCGAACCCAGATAAAAACCGCCATTTTCCTTGCATGATTCGCGCACTACACGCGACCGGTTACCCTTGGCGAGCATAACCATGGATCCGCCAGCGGCCTGAAATGTTGGAACGTAAGAATCCATGCGCCCAGCAGTTGTCGGGCCAAATGATCCTGATGGCAGGCCCTCGGGTGTTTTCGCCGGGCCAGCATAATAAACCGGATGGTCTTTGAAATAATCGGGTAATTTGCCTTCGCTGTTCAGGCGTTCCAGTAATTTGGCATGCGCAATATCACGCGCAACGATCAAGGGCCCGCTAAGGGCGAGGCGCGTTTCAACCGGATGCGCGCTAAGGCTTTCCAGAATTTCATTCATTGGTTTGTTCAGATCAATCGCCACAACATCGTCTTCCGGCTGATCAGACAGGTCAGGAAGGAATTTCGCCGGATCGCGCTCTAGCTTTTCGATAAACAGGCCCTCTGCGGTAATCTTGGCAAAGGCCTGCCGGTCAGCCGAACAGGAAACGCCAATGCCAATAGGGCAGGATGCGCCGTGACGTGGCAGGCGGATCACGCGCACATCATGGCAATAATACTTGCCGCCAAATTGCGCGCCAATGCCAAGCTCTCGCGTGATCTGCAGAATCTCAGCTTCCCATTCGAGATCGCGCCAAGCATGGCCAAGCTCATTACCCTGGGTTGGTAAATTATCCAGCGCCTTAATCGACGCCATCTTGACGGTTTTCATCGTCAGCTCGGCCGAAGTACCGCCAATAACAATCGCAAGGTGATAAGGTGGGCAGGCCGAAGTGCCAAGCTCAAGGATCGCGGTGCGGAGAAATTCACGCATGGATTCAGGGTTCAACACAGCTTTGGTCTTTTGATGCAAAAACGCCTTATTTGCCGATCCGCCACCCTTTTGGATAAAGGCAAACTTATATTCAAGCCCCTTGCCGGCATTGATCTCAATCTGCGCCGGCAGGTTGGTGGCGGTGTTGCTTTCTTCAAACATTGTATGCGCGGTCAGTTGAGAAAAGCGTAAATTACAATTCTGGTAGGTGTTATAGATGCCGCGCGATAGCGCCTCGCCATCATCGCCGGTAACCAGCACATGATCGCCGCGATAGCCGGTTACCAGCGCGGTGCCTGTATCCTGACACATCGGCAATTGACCCTCGGCAGAAATCACCGCATTTTTCAGCATCTCCAGCGCCACAAACCGGTCATTCTTGGTGGCCTCAGGGTCTTTTAAAATATCGGCAAGCTGTCCTAAATGGCTGCTGCGCAATAGGTGTGAAATGTCGGTAAAGGCACGCTCGGCAAGAATTGTAAGCGCCTCTGGATCAACCTTTAGAAAGGTTTCCCCATCCATTTCAACAAGACGGATATGATCACTGGATAGAAGCTCATATTCGGTTGTATCAGCACTCATCGGAAACATCGGGCTATAGGCAAAATCGGCCATGGTGAAATCCTGTAAATATCAAATGGCAAATAAT
Organism: Alphaproteobacteria bacterium LSUCC0396; assembly: GCA_041228345.1. Classification (NCBI taxonomy): domain Bacteria; kingdom Pseudomonadati; phylum Pseudomonadota; class Alphaproteobacteria; species Alphaproteobacteria bacterium LSUCC0396. Next base: position 2,452,575 of record CP166131.1, read on the forward strand.
CAGACGGCTGGCGCGGCGCAAAGGGCCATGTCGCCAGAGGTCATTGAAATATTATTTAGTCGGTCTTTTTCGGAAGGTGTCAAGCGACACGACATCAGCGCTATTGCCCGATCCATTATCGCTGTTTCTTGGCGGCTGATCATCCGATTGCGATTTGTCACTATGATCATTATCGCCGTTAAAATCGCCGTCTTTTTGGCTTATGTCGGTGCCAGCATTGCGGCCATGATCAGCGCTATCGTCATCATCATGATCATCATCGTCGGCCATGCCAAATTGCAGGCCAAACCCGACTGACGGATCGTTAAAGCTGGTGAGCGCCTCGAACGGGATAATCATGGGGCTTGCTTTACCGCCGAAAAACAAGGTAACGGCAAATTCAGTCTCACCAACGACCAGATCGGCGAACTGATGCTGCAGAACAATCGTCATTGTTTCGGGGTGTTTTACCCGCAGGTGATCATCAATTTCAACGCCGGTATAATTTGTCAAAAAGCTGATATAAAAATGGGTCTCGCCCGGTAGCCCAACCTTTTCAACAATCCGCAGCGATGAACGCACCACCGAACGAAGCGCATCTTCCACCAGAAGTTCATAATTCAAGCCGGTTTGAAGCGTATCATTGTCGGTCATTAGCGTTCGGTCTTTCTTTCAAAAATTCTGTCAGATGAGTGGCGCGAATTTGGAGGCTGGATGCGTGGTCATGCATGGATTTGCAAGTTTAAAGCAGTTTACCAGTGTAAAGCGGAACGCTTCTGTTGCCAGGTGCGCCCCAAACCCCGCCAGACCGAGCTCAATCGATCTGGACTTAAGATCGGTTACTCCCGCTGCCGTTAGGCTGCGATTGCGACCGGAGCAGTGTTGTCATTTGCAACTACTACATGGCCCGATAACGGCGGGTACCATACCGAGCGAAAATACTGCCTTTACCACATGCGTCGATCCTATTTCGCCCCCAATCTTTTAGCCCGAATTCGCGAAGTTGGCCTTGCTGGCCATAAATTTGGGCTAAAATGGTGGAGGCGCCGGGTACCGCCCCCGGGTCCGCTCTGCTTATTCCACAGCACGTTTATCGCCATAGCTGGCGAACCAGCATTTTTAATATAGGATTAATAACGCCGCTTTTAAAGCAGTCTTTTTCGATACGGACTGTTTGCCGGTGAATTATCAACCATCGAGGTGGGTGGACTGGAGAAAATGCCCGATTATCCGCTTGCACGGCGCGGCGCGGCCATGCCATTTTAAATCCATTACAGGCGCGGGGCACGTGCCGGTTGTCAAAGGGTAAACCCTTGCTGCCGGTGGGCTGTTTTGATACGGGCCTGATGCGAAATTGAATAAGTGAGGCCGGCCAATGCGGCAATATCTGGATTTATTGCAACGGATTCTCGACGAGGGTGTTGATCGGGGGGATCGTACCGGCACCGGTACACGGGCGGTCTTTGGGCATCAGATGCGGTTTGATCTGGCCGCTGGCTTTCCTCTTTTGACGACGAAAAAGCTGCATATCAAATCAATCATCCATGAATTGCTCTGGTTTATCAGTGGCGATACCAATATCCGCTATCTGCAGGAAAACGGGGTATCCATCTGGAATGATTGGGCCGATGAGAATGGCGATCTGGGGCCGGTTTATGGCAAGCAATGGCGCCATTGGCAAACGCCTGATGGTGCCGAGATTGACCAGCTTGCCGATTTGATCGAGATGATCAAAACCAATCCCGACTCGCGGCGGTTGATGCTTTCGGCGTGGAATCCTGCCGATGTGCCGAATATGGCATTGCCGCCGTGCCATTGCCTGTTTCAGTTTCAGGTCGCCAATGGCCGCCTGTCCTGCCAGCTTTACCAGCGAAGCGCCGATTGTTTTCTAGGCGTTCCGTTCAATATCGCGTCTTATGCGCTGCTGACCCACATGATTGCTGTGATTTGCGGGCTAAAGGCGGGTGAGTTCGTGCATACGCTTGGCGATGCGCATCTTTATGCGAATCATTTTGAGCAGGCGCGCGCACAGCTGAGCCGGACGCCAACAAAATTACCCCAGCTTGTAATCCATAATGTGCCGGATCAGATTGACGGGTTTAAATTTGAAGATTTCGAGATTGTTGACTATGTCGCCGCGCCGCATATTGCCGCGCCGATTGCGGTTTAGGGGGCATGGCTATGCTCAAAATGACAGCCGTCGTTGCAATGGCGCAAAACCGGGTGATTGGTGATGGTAAAGGGCTGATCTGGCACATCCCCGACGATTTGCGGCGGGTCAAAATGCTGACAATGGGCTGTCCGTTGATTATGGGGCGCAAGACATGGGACTCGATCGGTCGGCCGTTGCCAGGCCGTGGAAGTATCGTCATGACCCGTGATCAAAATTGGGCGGCGGATGGCGCGGTTGCTGTTGCGACGATGCCAGCGGCGATCATTGCGGCGCGTGACTGGATCGAGGCAAATGCCGAGGCTCGGCCGGAAATCATCCTGTTTGGTGGTGGTGAGATTTATCATCAGGGGCTGGATTATTGCCATAAGATTGAGCGAACGGTCATTGACGCCGCGCCTGATGGCGGCGCCAATGCCGCGTTTTTTCCCGATTTACCGGCTGACCAGTGGGATATCGAAATCGAAGCCGAAATTGCCGCAACCGACGACGTGCCGGCGTACCGCTATGATCGCGCGATCAGGCGCAGCGCCCCAAAGCCCCTGTTTTAGGCTAATGCATAAGCCGGCATTCTAACCCTGTACGGCGATTTTTTTTCGTCGCTACTTGGCCGCTGCTTGGCCGCTGCTTGGTCGCTATTCAACAATAATTTTTGGGCCTGCCTTTTGGGTGCTGCGCTCAAGCGTTTGCAAAACAGCTGCGGCAATCGCGGTGTAATGGGCGGCATGCGGGCTATCGGGCTGGCTGGCGACAATCGGTGTACCCTCATCTGAGGTTGCCCGGATTGCCATTTCCAGCGGCACTTCGCCAAGAAACGGTACCCCTAGCTTGGCGGCCTCGGCGCGGGCGCCACCATTGCCAAATATGTCATGCCGTGCGCCGCATTCGGTGCAAAGGAAATGGCTCATATTCTCGACAATGCCCAGCAATGGCACATTGACCTTGCGGAACATATTCAGCCCCTTGCGCGCATCGATCAGCGCCAAATCCTGAGGCGTTGAGACAATCACCGCGCCAGCCAGCGCGGCACGCTGTGACAGTGTTAATTGCGCATCGCCTGTGCCTGGCGGCATATCAATGACCAAAATATCCAGCCCGTCCCACGCAACATCACGCAGCATCTGCTCGATGGCGCTCATCACCATTGGCCCGCGCCAGATGGTTGGCGCATCCTCGGCGACAAGATAGCCGATCGACATGGTTTGCAGGCCCCAAGCCTCAATGGGCACAATTTTATTGTCGGCGCTTTGTGGTTTGCGGTTCAGTCCAATAAGCCGTGGAAGCGATGGGCCGTAAATATCAGCATCCAGAATGCCCACTTTTTTGCCAAGCGCCGCCAATGCCAGCGCCAGATTGATCGAAGTGGTCGATTTACCAACACCGCCTTTGCCAGATGCGACCGCGATGACGTGTTTTGCCGGCTGGTGCGGTTCGGCCTGCATCTTTTGGCCTGCCCCAATGGGCGTGCCGCGATCATCACCTTTACTCGGCATTGAAGGGCCAGCCTGATGCGCCGTCAGCATTGCCGTTGCCGATAATACGCCGTCAAGCGCCAGTACGGCCTTTTCTGCCATGCTGCGCAGCGTGTCGGCTTTGTCCTTATCCTTTGGATCAATCTCAATGGTAAAGCCGATATGGCCATCTTTGATGACGATCCCTGAAACTGCACCAGCATCAATAATTGAGCGGTCTGATCCCGGCATCTGGACAGCAGCAAGGGCTTCGGTAATTTTTCTCTCGTTCAATTCGTTTGTCATTCTTGAAATCAACCGCTTCTATGCAAATATGAAAGGGGGCGTTAATTGAACCTGTGACATAAGCCTTTGACAGCTGTTTTGCAAGATAAGGGTGGTAATTGATACAGCAGCAATGATAACAAGGCCAAGATTTAGAGACGGTGAACCAAAATTTCCGCGACGCGGTGCCAAAAGCGCTGCAAAGCGGAGTTTAAACGGCGAGGGAGCGAGAGCATCATGCCATGGAATAATCAAGGCGGCCAAGGCGGCGGCGGTGGCCCATGGGGGCAAGGCGGCGGCAAAGGCGGCAGCCCGTGGGGGCAAGGTGGCGGGGGTCAACCGCCACAGGATGTTGATGCGGTAATCCGCCAGTTTGGCGAGGCATGGCGCCGTATGATGCCGAGTGGCGGCGGCGGTGGCCGGTCGGCCATGCTGTTGCTTATTGTGTTTGGCCTTATCTGGGCGGCAACTGGTTTTTACCGGGTAAACCCCCAGCAGCAGGGCGTCGTTTTGCGGTTTGGCGAATGGGTGCGTACCAGCCCGCCGGGCCTGCATTACCACCTGCCTTATCCGATTGAAACAGTGCTTCGGCCCGAGGTAACACGCGACAACCGCATCGAGATTGGGTTTCGTGATGTAACTGGCAATTCGTCATCACGCCGTGATATCGCTGACGAAAGCCAGATGATTACCGGTGACGAGAACATTGTTGATATTGATTTCGTCGTTTTCTGGCGTATCTCGGATGCGGGTGAATATCTCTTTAACCTTGCCGAGCCGGATGAAACCATCAAGGTTACAGCCGAGGCGGTGATGCGTGAAATTATCGGCAGAACGCCAATTCAGGTTGCGTTGACCGAAGGCCGTCAATCCATCCAGGTGCAGGCACGCCAGCAATTACAAGATTTGCTGAGTGAATATGGTGCCGGCGTGCGGGTGCGCGATGTTCAGCTGCTGGCAGTTGATCCGCCAGCCGATGTTATCGACGCCTTCAACGAGGTTCAGCGGGCGCGCCAAGACCGCGACAGGCTAAAGAACGAAGCCGAAGCCTTTAGCAATGATATCGTGCCGCGGGCGCGTGGTGCGGCGGCAAAGTTGATCGCCGAAGCCGAAGCCTATCAGGCTGAAGTGGTCAACCGGGCGACTGGTGATGCGTCACGTTTTGACCAGATTTTTCAGGCCTATTTGAAAAATAAAGACGTCACGCGTGAGCGTATCTACATCGAGACTGTCGAAGAGATTTTCTCGAATGTTGAGAAAGTCATCATTGACGGCAAAGACGGTGGAAGCGGCGTTGTGCCTTATCTGCCACTCAAAGAACTGAACAAGTCTGCGGGGGTAAAGTAACATGGCATCATTTCGTTTAGTGACTGTTGCGCTGTTGTTTGTAGGTGGCCTTGCCGCTTATAATTCAGCCTTTACCGTGGATCAGACCCAACAGGCACTTGTGCTGCAATTGGGCGAGCCAAAGCGGACAATTCAGGAACCTGGCCTTGCGTTTAAGCTGCCGTTCATTCAGGACGTCACCTATTACGAAAAGCGGGTGTTAAGCCTAATCCCGCAGGATGCCGAAGAGGTGATCCTGTCTGATCAGAAGCGTTTGAAAGTGGATGCCTATGCCCGCTATCAGATTTCTGACCCGTTGCTGTTCTATCAAACAGTCCGCAATGAGTCGGGTGCGCGCGGACGGCTTGAGGCGATCATCGATTCGTCGGTTCGCCGGGCACTGGGCCGGGAAACATTGGCATCAATCCTGACGGGGCAGCGTAACGACATTACCCGGTCGATTGGTGATGAGGTGAACCAGTCCGTAACATCGCTTGGTATCCAAATCATTGACGTGCGCTTGCGCCGTGCTGATTATCCAGAAGCGACCAGCCAGAACATCTTTAACCGGATGAAATCTGAGCGCACAAGAGAGGCCAAGGAATTCCGCGCGACAGGTGAAGAAGAAGCGCAGAAAATTCGGTCAGCCGCCGAAAAGGTGCGTACCGTGATCATTTCTGAGGCGCAGCGTACATCGCAGGAAACACGCGGTGCGGGTGACTCAGAAGCCATTCGTATCTATGCGGACAGTTTTGGTCAGGACGCCGAATTCTTTGCTTTTTACCGGTCAATGGAAGCCTATCGCAAATCGTTTGGCGAGCAGGATACCTCAATGGTGCTGTCGCCGGATAGCAAGTTCTTCCGCTTCTTCTTGGACAAGGACGGTGCGCCTTCAAAGTAGAGGTTAAAAAATAATCAGGGGGGCTGGTTGCGTGGCGGGTTAGACGTTCATATCTAACTAGTCAGTGTGGTCGGCCCTTTTTTTACAGGTTGTTTCGTGGGGTCATTCGCCTTGTTTGGGGTCTTGTTTCAGCGGCGTTTATGGAATGAGCCGAAATGAACACGAAGCTGCCTTTTTTTGGTCATGCTGTTACGGCATGTCTTTAGACAGTCATTACCCGTATTTGCGGGTGGTTATTGTCATCTTAAATTGACCTCATTGCCCTAAGGGAGTGTTTATTATGCTTGTCAGACTGTTGCAGCCAATCCAGCAACCTCTAAGTCGAAGGCGTTTGCCTCATTGGCGCACGGATGTTCTGGTATCGCTTGCCGTTGCCTTTACAATCATGTTCGTGTCGGTTGGTATCTCGGCGGCAGAACGCCCAAATTCTTTTGCGGATCAGGTTGAAAAACTATCGCCATCAGTGGTGAATATTTCGACAACGACCATCGTAAATGACGGGCCGAGTGCAGATATGCCGCAATTCCCGCCTGGGTCACCATTCGAAGAATTCTTTAAAAACTTTGGTGATAATAACCGCCAACGCAAGTCACAGTCACTTGGGTCGGGCTTTATTATTGATGCCGAGGGTATTGTCGTCACCAATTACCATGTGATCGAGAATGCTGAGGAAATTCGCGTTATTCTTGCCGATGAGACCAGCTTTACCGCCAAGGTGCTGGGTCAGGACAAAAAAACCGATATTGCGGTTTTGAAGATTGAACCGGGTGAAACCAAGCTAACAGCGGTTGCTTTTGGCAATTCAGATGATTTGCGGGTTGGTGATTGGGTGCTGGCGATCGGTAATCCGTTTGGCCTCGGCGGCACGGTAACGGCAGGGATTGTCTCGGCCCGTGGGCGCGATATTGGCAACGGCCCTTATGATGATTTCATCCAGACCGATGCCTCGATCAACCGCGGCAACTCGGGTGGTCCCTTGTTTAATGTCGAGGGTGAGGTGATCGGTATTAATACCGCAATCTATTCACAATCAGGCGGTTCAGTGGGCATTGGCTTTGCGATTTCATCAAACCTAGCCGAACGCGTGGCAAGCCAGCTTGTTGAATTTGGCCAGACACGCCGCGGCTGGCTTGGTGTGTTTATTCAAGAAGTAACGCCTGACATTGCGGAATCGCTTGGTCTGAAAGATGCGGCTGGTGCCTTGGTGTCATCGATCAACGAAAACAGCCCTGCTGCCAAAGGCGGCGTTCAACCGGGTGACGTGATCTTGAAATTTGATGGCAAGCTCATCGACAAGATGCGTGATCTGCCGCGCATTGTTGCGGAAACCGATATTGGTACAAAGGTTGATGTCGAACTATTCCGTCAGGGCAAGGCAAAAACCGTTCAGATTACCCTTGGCGAGCTGGAAAAGGCCGAACTTGTCGGCCTTGCCGGCGGTGGTAAAAAAGAGGGTGAGCAGAACAAGCAAAGCTTTGGTAGCCTTGGCTTTTCCGTTCAGAGCCTAACGCCGAAACTTGCCGGTGAAATGGGGCTTGATGCGGAGAAAACTGGGATCGTTGTCAGCGAGGTGATTGCTGGCAGTCCGGCCGCCGATAAAGGGCTTCAGGTGGGCGATATCCTGCGCCGTTTTGGTCAACGTCCCGTTGTCGGGGTGGCCGAGCTTGCCAAGGATATTGAGGATGCGGAACAGGGCGGCCGGCCAGGAATTTTGATCCTGATCGAGCGCGAGGGCCGTGAACGCTTTATCCAGATTAGCTTTGCCAAGAAATAGGCAAACCCCAAACCTGCCAAGTGCGGTGCAAAAAATGCGCCCGCGCTGATGTGAGTGCTATTGCCATTGCACCCAAAAAGGGGCCGGATTTCGGCCCCTTTTCCTGTTTGATGGCATAAATGGCAAATATCTGTCAGCGCGACGCTAAGGCGTGAACAATATCGCTGTCTTGATAGCCTTGCAGGTATAAAAGCCCTTTCAGGTCAGTGTGATTTAACTGGATTGCAACCTCGCTCAAAAGCAGTGGCTTGCCCTCGAATGCGACCCCCATCCCCGCGGCTTGCAGCATGGCAAGATCATTTGCGCCATCGCCAATCGTTGCCGCATCACTGGGGGTGATGCCGTGAAGCGCGCAATAATGCGCCAGATACCCTGCCTTGGCGTTACGGTCGAGAACGGGTGTTTGCACCGTTCCCAAAATTTTTCCATCTGCAATATGCATATGATTGGCATGATTGTCATGAAATCCACATAAGGCCGCAACCGGGCCAGTGATGACGTCAAATCCGCCAGATACGAGATAGCATTTGGCGCCATTGGCGCGCATCGTTTGGACAAGGTCTATCGCGCCTGATGTCGGGGTGGCTGTCGTAATCAACTGGTCAAACAGGCTGCTGGGCTTTCCTGCCAGCATTGCAACACGTTCAAACAACGCCTCTTCAAAGTCAATTTCGCCCGCCATCGCGCGTTGGGTAATGGCCGTGACCGCGTCGCCAAGACCGGCAAGCGTTGCAAGATCATCCAGTGACTCACTGGCAATAATCGTACTGTCCATATCGGCAATCAGCATTTGTTTGCGGCGGCCGGCAAGGGGAATTATATTGACATCTAGCCCCAGTTGGGCTGCACGGCTGCGCAAGGCCTGAAATTCTGAATTATGCGGCAGACCCGCCGCGTCAAAACTGGCATCTGGATCACAAATCAACTGGGCGGCATAGCCCCGATGCAGCCAATGCGGCGGTTCGACTGGCTGTAAAAAGCCATAATGATCTGCCAGATTTGCCAGCCATGATGCGGCATCACTGGCAGATGATGGGTGTTTGGAGGTTGAAAAAACAAGTGCATGATGCATAGTGCAGTCGCCTGCCGCCAAGCGGCTAATTGGAGTAAACTATTGTCAAATACAGCGCAAAATGCCCTGAAAAACGAGACTGACACCAGCTATATCATGATTGCCGGCCCAACTGCATCAGGTAAATCACAGCTAGCGGTTGATCTGGCGGCGCGACTTGATGGCGAGGTCATCAACGCTGACTCGATGCAGCTTTATGCTGATCTCTCAATTTTAACGGCGCGCCCGTCGGCGGCTGACATGCAAGAGGTTCCGCATCATCTTTATGGTGTCTTGGATGGTGCGCACCGGGCATCGGTTGCTGAGTGGCTGGATTTGGCAGCAACGGCGATGGCGGTGGTGCGCGGGCGTGGAAAACTGCCAATTATTATTGGTGGAACCGGAATGTATCTCGATGCGGCAATCAAGGGGATTGCGCCAATCCCCGATGTGCCCAAACCAATCCATGACGATTGCGTCGCGCTTTACCGTCAAATTGGTGGTGTTGCATTTCGCCAGCGCCTCGCAATTCATGATCCGGTGGTGGCGGGGCGACTTGCCGATGGTGATAGTCAACGGCTTATTCGCGCCATGGGGGTTTGGAGTGCGACCGGAACACCGCTTGGGCAATGGCAGGCGGCACCGCATCAAGGCGCTTTGCCCGGCAGAGCGGTAAAGCTGGCGATGTTACCGCCGCGAGAATGTTTGTATCAGCGGATTGATGCGCGTTTTGATCAGATGCTGCAACAAGGCGCGATGGATGAGGTGCGCCAGCTTTACCAGCGCCAGCTTGATCCGTCATTGCCGCTGATGAAGGCACTTGGCGTGTCGGCGTTAAAATCTGTTCTTGACCAGTCAATGACGATTGATGCGGCCGCCTATGTTGCCAAGCGCGATAGTCGCCATTACGCAAAACGGCAGATGACATGGCTCCGGAATAATTATAATACGCAAATTACCCTTGATAAGAAATTATCGGAAAGTTTTTTCGAAAATATCTTTGCACTTATTCGCTAAAAATGGTTGACCCTTCGGTCAAAAACTGGCACTACATTCCAATAAACTAAGCTGTTCCCTTGAAATTAAGGATTTAGTGATGACGTGGCACTTGATAGCGTGTCATGGCAACCTGTTTTACAAGGCTGATGGCAGTGTCTTTTTAGATGCGCTGGGCGTGATTTGGACGGTCGGCGGACTTAGTGCGACGAATGTATTAAATTTATGGGAAACACGATAATGGCGAAATCTGCCCCCACAGACCGCAAGCAGGCGGCATCAAAAAATGGTGTGCTGGCGTTAGCTGGTGCGGAAATCCTTCTAAAGACGCTCGAAGATGAGGGTGTTGAGGTGATTTTTGGCTATCCGGGCGGTGCGGTGCTGCCGATCTATGACGCCTTATTCAAAAATAACAAAATCAGACATATTTTGGTGCGCCATGAGCAAGCAGCGGTTCATGCTGCCGAGGGCTATGCGCGCTCAACTGGCAAGGTTGGTGTGGTGCTGGTGACATCTGGGCCGGGGGCAACCAATGCGGTGACCGGCCTTACCGATGCGTTAATGGACTCGGTTCCGGTGGTGTGCCTGACCGGTCAAGTGCCGACGCATCTGATTGGTAATGATGCGTTTCAAGAGGCCGACACAACCGGCATCACGCGCGCCTGCACCAAGCATAATTATCTGGTGAAAGACGGGAGCGTTCTGCAGCAAACCGTTGCCGAGGCGTTCCATGTCGCGCGGTCAGGCCGGCCTGGCCCGGTGCTGATTGATCTGCCAAAAGACATTCTGATGGGCGAGTATGGGTATAAAACTGACGGCGTTGCCGCAGTGGCAAAACAACGTTACGCGCCGCAAACCCGCCCCGATGCCGAGGCGATCAAGGCGGCTGTGGCTATGCTGAAACGCGCCGAACGCCCGATTATCTATGGCGGTGGCGGGATCATCAATTCAGGGCCAAAAGCATCGGCATTGTTGCAGCAACTGGTTGATATGACCGGGTGGCCGACGACCCTGACCTTAATGGGTCTTGGCGCTTTGCCTGCATCAGACAAGCATTTTCTTGGGATGCTGGGGATGCATGGCACCTATGAGGCGAACTGGGCTATGCATGATTGCGATATCATGCTGAATATCGGCGCACGTTTTGATGATCGCGTGACCGGCCGAATCAGCGGGTTTGCGCCGAAATCAGAAAAAATCCATATCGATATTGATCCGTCATCGGTGAATAAGAACGTCAAGGTTGACCTGTCAATCATTGGTGATGCGACGATCGTTCTGGAAATGCTGATTGCTGAAATGAAGGTGCAATCTTTTGCCCCGCATGAGGCATCACTGGCAAAATGGTGGAAACAGATCAAAAGCTGGCAAAAAATCAATTGTCTTGGGTTTGATCAGGGCGCTGACGTTATCAAGCCGCAGCACGCCATCAAGCGGCTATGTGAGATGACCTCAGATCATGATTCCTACGTCACGACCGAGGTCGGCCAGCATCAAATGTGGGCGGCGCAATATTACGATTTTGAAAAGCCAAACCGCTGGATGACATCAGGCGGGCTCGGCACGATGGGGTATGGCCTGCCAGCCGCGCTAGGGGTGCAGGTGGCTCATCCTGACGCATTAGTCATTGATATTGCTGGCGAAGCCTCGTTTATGATGAATATGCAGGAATTGTCGACCTTGGCGCAATATAACCTGCCGGTAAAGATGTTCATCATCAACAATGAGTGGATGGGAATGGTGCGGCAGTGGCAGGAATTGATCCATGGTGGTCGCTATTCCGAGTCATACAGTGCCTCATTGCCCGATTTCCGCAAGCTGGCTGATACTTTTGGCATGGTCGGGCTAGTTGCCGAAAAGCCAGACGATCTGGATGGTGTAATTGCCGAAATGCTGGCAACACCGGGGCCGGTCATTGCCGATATCCGCGTCGCCAAAGAAGAAAACTGCTTCCCGATGATCCCATCAGGGGCTGCGCATAATGAAATGCTTTTGGGGCCTGCAGATCAGGCTACCAAGCCAATTTCCGAAGAGGGTATGGTGCTGGTTTAGACTGGCCATTAAGGAGTTTTATCGACATGAGCATTAATGAAATAGTTGAACGCCATATTATTTCGGTTTTGGTGGATGACGAGCCGGGCGTACTGGCACGGGTGATCGGGCTGTTTTCTGGGCGTGGCTACAATATTGAAAGCCTGACCGTTGCCGAGGTTGAATGGAACCGCGGCCTGTCACGGATTTCGATTGTAACGTCTGGAACGCCAATGGTGATTGAACAGATCAAGGCACAGCTATCGCGTCTGGTGCCAATCCATTCGGTCTGTGATTTGACCGAAATGGGTGCCGCCATTGAACGTGAATTGGCCTTGGTAAAAATCATCAATGATGGTGATAACCGGATTGAGGCATTACGGATCGCTGATACTTTCCGTGCAAGAACACTAGACAGCACACTAGATAGTTTTGTATTTGAGGTGACAGGAAATTCGTCAAAGGTTGCTGCCTTCATTGATTTGATGCAGTCGCTTGGTGATGTGGAGATCGCGCGGACCGGTGTTTCGGCTATTTCACGCGGCAACCGGATCGATTTAACGGCTAAATAAAACGCCGGAATTAGCGAATTTACGCAAAGGGTCTGGATCACACCGCCACAGTTGGGGTGCGATGTTATATTTAAATAGGATGGTCATGAGTATCTGGCATTAGGGTCAGCACCGGATCAGCCGTCAAATGAGGAGAAAACTGTCAATGCGTGTCTATTACGATCGTGATGCCGATGTTGGGCTGATCAAGAAAAAGAAGGTTGTTATTGTTGGTTATGGCAGCCAAGGTCATGCTCATGCAGCAAACTTGAAAGATAGTGGCGTTGCTGAAGTTGCTGTTGCGTTGCGGGCGGACTCGTCAAGCCGCGCCAAAGCGCGCGATGCCGGTTTCAAGGTCATGGATGTTGCTGAAGCATCAAAATGGGGCGATGTCATCATGATGCTGACCCCTGACGAATTGCAGGCCGATATCTATGCTGATGAAATCGCTGAAAATATCCGTCCGGGTGCAGCGATTGCTTTTGCGCATGGTTTGAATGTTCACTTCAACCTGATCGAGCCGCGGACTGACATTGACGTTTTCATGGTTGCCCCAAAGGGCCCGGGCCACACTGTTCGTTCAGAATATGTAAAAGGTGGCGGTGTTCCTTGCCTGATCGCTGTGCATCAGGACTCATCTGGAAATGCGCATGAAATTGGTCTTTCATATGCCTCTGCTGTTGGTGGTGGCCGTTCAGGTATCATCGAAACCACATTCAAAGAAGAGTGTGAAACCGATTTGTTCGGCGAGCAGGCAGTTCTTTGCGGCGGCCTTTGCGAATTGATCAAGGCTGGTTTTGAGACATTGGTCGAAGCAGGCTATGCGCCTGAAATGGCCTATTTTGAGTGTCTGCACGAAGTCAAACTGATTGTGGATCTGATTTATGAAGGTGGTATCGCCAACATGAATTACTCAATCTCAAATACCGCCGAATACGGTGAATATGTCACTGGCCCACGGATTATCACCGATGAGACCAAGGCCGAGATGAAGCGCGTTCTTGAAGATATTCAGGCTGGTCACTTTACCCGTGACTGGATGCTTGAGAACAAAGCGCGTCAGACCAGCTTTAAGGCCATTCGTCGCCGGAATACCGAACACCCAATCGAGCAGGTTGGCGCAGAATTGCGCGCGATGATGCCATGGATCGGTGCAAACCGTCTGGTCGACAAGGCAAAGAACTAGTTTTTGCCACTTTGTTGATGTAATGATAATCTATGACGTAAAGGGCCGCTTGGCCCTTTACGTTACTCGCGGTTATCATCCTGATTATCCGCATAAAAGACGCTTCGCCCTAACCAGCGGCTGAAATTTGGAGATGCAATATGTTTGGCGCAATTCTTGGTCTTTTCTCGGCTGATATTGGTATTGATCTAGGAACTGCAAATACGCTGGTCTACGTGAAAGGGCGAGGCATTGTTCTGGACGAGCCATCAGTTGTTGCGATGGCAGAAATCAGGGGCAAGACTCAGGTTCTGGCTGTTGGCGAAGAAGCCAAGGTTATGCTTGGCAAGACGCCGGGCAATATTCGCGCGATCCGCCCGATGGCCGATGGTGTGATTGCCGATTTTGAAGTCGCCGAAGAAATGATCAAACATTTTATTCGCAAGGTGAATGGCCGTATGTCGTTCGCCAGCCCACAGGTTATCGTTTGCGTGCCATCTGGTTCGACTGCGGTTGAACGGCGTGCCATTCAGGAATCAGCCGAGGCCGCTGGCGCGCGCCGTGTCTTTTTGATTGAAGAGCCGATGGCCGCGGCGATTGGTGCCAATCTGCCGGTAACCGAGCCGTCAGGCTCGATGGTGGTTGATATCGGTGGAGGTACGACCGAGGTTGCGATTCTCTCGCTTGGCAATATCGTCTTTGCTCATTCGGTTCGGGTTGGCGGTGACAAGATTGATGAAGCGATCATCGCCTATATGCGCCGCACGCATAATCTTTTGATTGGTGAGGCCACTGCCGAGCGCATTAAGAAAAGCATCGGTGTTGCCCGCAAGCCGGAAAAGAGCAGTGGCAATAAGATTGATGTTCGAGGCCGTGATCTGGTGAATGGTGTGCCCAAGGAAATCACCATTACCGAAGCACAGGTGGCAGAAGCGATCTCCGATCCTGTGCGCCAAGTCGTTGAAGGGGTGAAAATGGCGCTTGAACAGGCCCCACCTGAATTGGCGGCTGATATCGTTGAAAAAGGTATTGTGATGACCGGAGGCGGGGCGCTGCTGCGCGATATTGATGGTGTATTGCGCGATGCAACAGGCCTGCCAATTTCAATTGCCGAGGATCCACTTAGCTGCGTTGCGCTTGGCACAGGACGGTGTCTTGAGGAATTGAAAACCCTTCGGAACGTCCTGATCGGGGCCTAGGCAAGGAGACCGCGATGCGCGTGTCTGATAAAGCCAGAATCAGACAACGCCGTATCATTCATGGCGTCCTTATTCTCTTGAGTTTTTCTCTGATGTTTCTTGGCAAGGCGGATTTATCTGCCTTGCGTAATATTCGTATGGGAAGCAGTGATTTTCTAGCACCGGTCATCGATTTCGTCTCAGCGCCAATCCGTGGCATTGAAACGATGGTAGAGGGGGTGCGAACTGTTGCATCCTTGCGCGCTGAAAATGTCCGGTTGCAGGGCGAAAATGACTTGCTGAAACGGTGGCGTCGCCGCGCCGAAATTCTGGAAAGCGAAAACCGCCAATTGCGGAGCGTTACCGGTGCGGCCACGATTGAAAACCGAACCCCGATTACCGCCCGTGCGGTGACTGCCCCTGGTGGCGGGTTTGCCCATACGGTGTTGATCGCTATTGGCAGTGAAGAGGGCATCGTAAGGGGGAATCCCGTGGTTACCGCCGATGGTTTGGTCGGTATTGTGATTGATGTTGGCCGTGCTTATGCGCGGGTTTTGATGATCAGCGACATCAATGCGCGTATACCGGTTATCCTATCATCATCATCTTGGCCCGGATTGACCGTCGGCCAAAACGGCCAGTTTCTGGATTTGCAGTTTCTGCCCGACGAAGCGCAGCCAAAGATTGGCGAACTGGTCCTGACCTCAGGGCATGGAGGGGTTTTGCCAAATGGCTTGCCGGTGGGACGGGTTGATCAGATCGAGGATGGCACAATAAGGGTTCGCCCTGCAGTTGACCTGCGCAATCTCAGCTATGTTTCAGTTTTGACTGGCGGGCTTGAAGGGATTGATAACAGCAATCTAGATCTGGCTGATTTCTATACACCGCTGCAGATTGATGACACGACCCGGCTGCTTGAAGGCCTGGATTCATCGGGGCAACGCCGATGAAGGATCAGCGGTCTTATTTTGAACGAGCCGATTTTCAATCGGATTTTCCCTTGCAGTTTCTCGCCGGCGTCGTGGGCATGATCCTTGTTTTGTTGGAATTGGGGGTTGCGCAATGGCCGTTTTTTTATGGTGCGGCGCCGGTTCTGTCGCTGATCTTCGTCTATTATATGATCATATATCACGATAAATATATGCCGGTTTTTGTCATATTTTTGATGGGGATCGTTGGTGATGTTCTGTTGTCCGATCTTTTGGGCGGGCGGGCAACCGCCTTTTTGCTGCTGACCTATGTCATGCAGCATCGCCTCGTCCGGCTCCAGCAAAGCGATTTCGGCCAGCTCTGGTTGGATTTTGCAGTTAGCTGTGCGGCGGTCTCATTGTTCCAGCTTTTGTTATTTTCAGCTCTTAATTTTAGGATTCCTGCATTAAGCCCAATTCTGTTCCAGCTTGGAGCAACGTTGATATTATTCCCGATTGGATTTGTAATCATTTTCACCATTCATCGTCTTTTACAGAAGGTGAAAATAGTCTGATGAGCCGTAATAAAACAAAAGATTTGCGCCGCACCATGAGCCGCCGTGGACTATTGCTTGGCGGTGGGGCGGTGGTGTTGACCAGTATTTTGGGCGCACGGCTATTTCAGTTACAAGTTGCCGAAAATAATCGTTATCGGCGGTTATCAGACCGTAATCAGTTTGATCTACGGATTGTCGCACCGACAAGGGGGCGGCTTTTTGACCGCGAGATGCGGTTGCTCGCCGGCAATGCAGAGTCTTTTCAGCTCTATATTACGCCGCTTTATGTTGATGACCTTCAACAGACCTTGGCGGCGCTTGGGCAGATCGTTGATTTAACCCAAAAGCAAATTGATGAGGTGTTTGCCGCAGCGCGCAAAGGCCCATCATTTCATGATATCATTGTACGAGATGATCTCTCGCAACGCGAACTTGCGCGGCTTGCCGTGCGAAGCCCTTTATTAAGCGGGGTTAGTTTTGGCAAGTCATTGCGGCGGATTTATCCGCAAGGCTCGCTCGCCTGTCATGTAACTGGCTATGTCTCGCCGATCACGGCGCGTGAAATTGTGCGTAATCAGGCGCTGGAAAAAACACCGCATCTTGGGACTGGTAAAAATGGGATCGAACTGGCCCATGAACAGAATTTGCGCGGAATTCCGGGGCGCGAGCGTATCGAGGTTAATGCCAAGGGACAGCCAATTCGCGTGTTGCGTGATGTGGGGGCAATTTCGGGCAAGGATTTGCAGCTTTCAATTGATGTCGGGTTGCAGCTGCACTCGGCTGAAATCCTGCGACGCGGCCAGCTGAAACCTGTTGAAATGGGTTCGGCTGACGTGCAACGCGCGCTGGCAAAGGATGATGACTTAAAGGCGCATATCGTGCTTGGCGACAGCCTTATTTTGCGCGATGAGAAAGATCGGCTTGTACCACCGGAGTCTGGCGCAGTGGTTGTCATGGATATCTATAGCGGCGAAATCATATCGCTTGTCTCGGCGCCGATGTTTGATCCAAACCTGTTCACCGGCAGATTGTTGACCCGCGATTGGCGCCGGCTCAATGCGCATCCAAGAAAGCCATTGTTAAACCGCGTGACCGCCGGTCAATATGCCCCCGGTTCGACATTTAAAATGGTGGTAGGGCTTGCGGCGCTTGAGACTGGGGTGATTTCCAGTAAGACCCAGTTTAATTGCTCTGGTGACATGCAGCTTGGCAATGCGAGGTTTCATTGCTGGCGTGACGAGGGTCATGGGGTAATGAATATTATCTCGGCGCTTGAACAATCATGTGACGTGTTTTTCTATGAAGTTGCGCTGAAAACCGGGATTCGAAAAATCAAGAATATGGCGCACAGGTTGGGTCTAGGTGAGGTGACCGGGCTTGGTCTTCCGGGTGAAAAACAGGGCATTATTCCCAGCCATGAATGGAAATTAGCCAACCTTGGCAAGGTTTGGACGCCGGGTGAAACCGTGGTCTCGTCAATCGGACAGGGCTATGTGCTGGCAACGCCTCTGCAATTGGCGGTGATGACGGCGCGCATTGCCAATGGCAAGCACGCAGTCACACCCAGTTTGGTAAAATCACCCGGCGATACGCCGCCAGCCTTTGCGCCATTGGACGTTGATCCCGGCGCCCTTTCGATTATCCGTCAAGGGATGTTTGAGGTGATGAAAGGCGGGCTTGGCACCGCGCGTAAATATGATCTAGAGGCCTCATTTGGCGGGATGGCCGGAAAAACCGGCACTGTGCAGGTCAAGCGCATTACCAAAGCCCAGCGTGAAGAGGGCATTGTCAGCAATATTGACCGGCCATGGGCAGAACGCGACCATGCGCTGTTTGTTGCATATGCGCCGGTAAAACAGCCGCGCTATGCCATTTCGGTAGTGGTCGAACATGGGGGCAGTGGATCATCCACCGCCGCGCCTGTTGCCCGAGATATCCTCACAAAATTAATGCAGGAACAAGGATAGATATGACTGGTCTCAAAACCCTGCTACGTATCCCATGGCATCTGTTGCTGCTCGCTGGCGTTTTGGTGTTGGTGGGATCGCTCGCCCTCTATTCAGCGTCACAAGGGTCTTGGCAGCCATGGGCCGGACGCCACGCAATTCGGGCGACGATTGGCATGGCGCTTGTGGTTGGCATTGCCTTTGTTGATTTCGGCTTTATAAGGCGGATGTCATATGTATTCTTAGCCACAGCAATTCTGGTTCTGCTGGCGGTAATGATCATCGGCACCGGGCAAGGGGTGTCGCGCTGGATCAGCATCGGCGGGGTAAATTTCCAGCCATCAGAACCGACAAAGATAGCCGTCATATTGGCCTTGGCACGTTATTTTGGCAGCCAGTCGCATGATAGAATGCACAGTTTTATATGGTATTTGCCGGCTTTTGTGATCATCGGGATCCCATTTGCGTTGATTATGAAACAGCCTGACCTTGGTACGGCATTGATGCTATTGTTTGGCGGGCTTGCCGTGGTGTTTTCTGCCGGTTTGCCGTGGCGCTATGTGTTAGGTTCGATCGCTGCAGTGCTTGCGGCCGTACCATTGCTGTGGTTGCAGCTTCATGCCTATCAAAAGGCGAGGGTGATGACGTTTTTTAACCCTGAGTCCGACCTTTTAGGGGCAGGCTATCAGATTACCCAGTCGAAGATTGCGCTTGGCTCTGGCGGGGTCTTTGGTAAAGGGTTCTTGATGGGAAGCCAAAGCCAGTTGAATTATCTTCCCGAAAAACAGACTGATTTCGTATTCACCATGATCGGCGAGGAGTTTGGCTTCGCCGGAAATATTTTCATCCTGCTAATCTATCTGCTGTTGACGATCGCAATTCTGCGGATCAGCTATCGGGTGAAAAGCCGTTTTGCTCAGCTGACTTGTGTCGGCATTGGTATGATGGTGTTTTTCTATATGTTCGTAAATGTGGCGATGGTTACCGGTTTATTGCCGGTGGTTGGGGCGCCATTACCGCTGATTTCCTATGGTGGTACGTCAATGCTGACCGTATTTATCGGCTTTGGGATTGTCGCCAGCGCCATCGTGCATGACCGGCGCGAGCGCACGCTTTAACGATTGGCAGCGCATTTGTTTTAATTTAGGTGTATCAAATATAAACGGCGGCACTGCAAAAACGGCAATTGCAGATGCGCGTAACCGCTTTAAATAGTGAGGGATTGAAATGTTTTCGTCTTTTTTCAGATCACGGCGATGGGTGCTTTGGGCTTGGCTTGGCATGATTGTGATTGTTGGCGGTACCTATTATCAGGTGCAGGTTGATGTGATGATCAATAAATGGTTTGGCGAGTTCTACGACATGGTGCAAAAGGCGCTATCAGCACCAAACGCGGTAACACAGGCCGAATTCTACGGTGCTTTGCTCAGTTTCTTCAAAATTGCTGGTGTCTATGTTGTGGTCGCAACATTGCTAAGCTTTTTCTCAAAACACTGGGTGTTCCGCTGGCGTACTGCGATGAATGATTTCTACACAGCCAACTGGGAAAAACTGCGCCGGATTGAGGGTGCTTCTCAGCGCGTTCAAGAAGATACGAAGAGATTTGCCGCGATTATGGAAGGGTTGGGTACCGCGTTTTTAGACTCGGTCATGACGCTATTTGCGTTTTTGCCGATCCTTTGGGGCTTGTCAAAGAACGTTACCGAATTGCCATTTTTTGGGCAGATTGACTACTCGCTTGTTTATGTTGCGATTGTGTTTGCGCTGTTCGGCACGGTTGTTCTGGCCGCGGTCGGCTTTAAACTGCCGGGGCTGGAATTCAATAATCAGGTCGTCGAGGCTGCATACCGGAAAGAACTCGTCTATGGCGAGGACGATCCAGACCGGATCAATCCACCGACAGTCACCGAGTTTTTTGGCAATGTGCGGAAGAATTATTTCCGCCTGTTCTTCCATTATCTCTATTTTGACGTTGCCAAGATTTCCTACCTGCAGGCTGGTGTACTTGTCCCTTATGTCGCACTAGGACCAACGATCGCGGCCGGTGCGATCACTCTTGGCGTGATGCAACAGATTGTGCGCGCCTTTGGCCGGGTCGAGTCATCGCTGCAGTTTCTGGTTCGCAGCTGGCCGACGATTGTCGAGTTGATTTCGATTTACAAGCGTTTGCGTTCATTCGAGGCGATACTGCAGGGGCAAGATATGCCGCACTGGGAAAATCAGAAAATCGATTAATCGGACGGCAACTGTGCAATATTGATCACTGGAAAAGGCGGCGCGCTTGGCAAAGGGCAGGGCGCGCCGCTTTCGTTATGTCTTGACCACTCGTTATGTCTTGATCAATTTGCTGGTCGAATGCCCGTCTAATGTTGGGATGATCACGACCTTGCCGCCGCGTGCTGTCACAATATCGGCGCCAACAACCGCATCTGCTTGATAATCGCCGCCCTTAATGATGATATCTGGTTGTAGCGTTGCGATCAGATCATACGGCGTATCCTCGTCAAACACTGCTACAGCGTCGACAAAGGGCAATGCGGCAAGAACGGCGCTTCTAACCTCGGCTGGCTGATGGGGGCGCTCTGTGCCCTTTAGGCGGCGCAAAGACGCATCACCGTTCAACCCGATCACCAGCCTGTCAGCGGTTGTGGCCGCTTTGGCTAATAGATAGATATGACCCGGATGCAATAAATCAAAACAGCCATTGGCAAAGGCGATTTTATCACCACCATCACGCCAGGTCGTGCATTGCGTGGCAATTTCAGGCCAGTCAGTTGCAGGCGGTATACTGCCTAAATGTGCAAGAATCTCACCCGGTGCCACAATCGCGGTTCCGGATTTGCCAACGGCAACTCCGGCGGCATGATTCGCAAGGCGCACCGCATCCTCAAGCGAAGCACCTGCGGCCAGTGCGCCGGCCACGCTTGCTACCACGGTATCACCAGCACCAGACACATCGAAAATATCACGCGCGCTCGCCGGATCGTGGAACTGGGTTCCATCGGGCTTGCTCAGCATCATGCCGCGCGAACTCAAGGTTGTCAGAACGCTGCCAAATCCCATATCTTTTGTAAGGTTGCTTGCCGCCTTGCCGATCGCTTCAATCGAGGTTAGCGCGTGTTTTGTGCTGTTTTGCAATTCAGCCAGATTGGGCGTTAATAAATCAACGCCGGCATAGGCCGAAACATCAGCTCGTTTCGGATCAGCGATGATTGTTTTACCGCTGGCTTTTGCCCCGCTTATGATTTCTGCCAGCAGTGATAGTGGCAAAGCCCCTTTGGCATAATCGGAGATCACCACCAGATCGGCGCCATCCATTGCAGCCAGCGCGCGGTTTAGAAACTCTTTAGCGGCGGCGGTATCAATATCATCGGTGATTTCATCATCGACGCGCAGAATCTGCTGGCCGCCAGCACGAAACCGTGTTTTTAGGCTGGTTGGCCTGCTGTCCAGTTCAATCGAATCATAAAAAATTGCTGGATGAGCGGCCAATTCACCGGCTAAGTCGGCGCCCGCTGCATCAGTGCCGCAAACGCCAATTAAATGCACCCGCAGCCCTAATTGCGCCAGATTGCAGGCAACATTGGCAGCGCCCCCCGGCATTTGATGAACGCGGCTTTGACCAAGGACTGGCACTGGTGCTTCGGGCGAAATGCGTGTTACGGCGCCATCGACAAAACGGTCAAGCATCACGTCACCAAGAACAAGCACTGTTTTGGATTGCATCGCGCAGATAAGCTTTGCAGCGTTGGCAATGTTAACGTTCATATAATCAAATTCACCTTTACAGTGGCTTATGAGTGGTCTGGACGGCTATTGCGGCTCATTACTGCGGATATGGCGATAGCGGGTTGCCGCATCATGGCGAACATCGAGCGCACTGCGCGTCGTGGCAATGGCGTTGCTGGGAACATCGGCGGTGATGGTACTGCCCGCCCCAATGATAGCGCCGGCGCCAATGCTGACCGGTGCAACAAGTGCTGTGTTTGAACCAATCGAGGCACCATCACCGATCAGCGTTTTAAATTTTCCAAAGCCATCATAATTACAGGTAATCGTGCCGGCACCGATATTTGCGTTGGCACCAATTGTCGTGTCGCCGATATAGGTCAGATGATTTGCCTTACTGCCAGCCCCGATATTTACCTTTTTGGTTTCAACAAAATTACCGATTTTTACACCCTCATCAGCATTGGTGCCGGGACGCAGCCGCGCATAAGGCCCAATGATGCAGCAGGCACCCAACGTCGCGCCTTCGATATGCGAAAAGGATTTGATTATACTGCCCTCGCCAATGACGCTGCCAGCACCAATCACCACATGCGGCTCGATAATAACATCACGGCCAAAGCTGACATCGGCGCTCAGGAACACGGTTTCAGGGGCGTGTAGGGTGACGCCCTGTTCCATAGCTGACGCACGCAGCCGTTTTTGTAAAATGGTCTCGATATGGGCAAGGTCTTGGCGGCTGTTGACGCCAGCAATTTCGGCCTCATCAGTGGTCCGAAAGGTCACGTTAAGCCCTTGCGCATTGGCATGATGAACGATGTCGGTAAGGTAAATCTCGCCTTTCGCATTATCCGGAATGACCTTCTCAAGAAGATCAAACAGCAGCGGACAGCGCACCGCCATAACGCCGCCATTCACCAGCGTGACAGCGCGTTCGGCCTCAGTCGCATCATTATGTTCGACAATCCGGTCAAGCCGATGATTATCTGTTGTTATCAGCCTGCCATAACCGGCCGGATCCGATGCCTCAAACCCAAGAACCGCAATATCGGCGCCATCAGTAATTGCCGCGGCGAGGCTTGACAGCGTTTGCGCTGTCACCAGCGGTGTGTCGGCAAACATGATTAAGGCAATGCCGGAAAAACCGTCTAGGGTGCCGCGGGCGGACAGAACAGCGTGACCGGTTCCCATTGGCGGGTCTTGGACACAGCTATCATGACCATCAAGCCATTTGATAATCGCGTCCGATCCTTTTGGCAGAACGGTGATAATTTGGGTTGCTGATGCCGCTTTGGCTGCGTCAAGAGACCAGGCCAGCATCGGTCTTCCACCGACTTGATGAAGCGGCTTTGGTAATGAGGAATTAAGGCGTGTGCCTTTTCCAGCAGCAAGAATGATAGCAGCAATTTCCATGGCAAATTTATAATCGCAAATACCGGTTAATGCCAAACATTTGCGTTATCGCTGTCCGCTTTTCCGCTCAAAATCGGAGAAAACACAAAAAAAACCTGTTCCTGCCTTTCAATCCTGTCAAAATATATCTATCACAATGCGAGAAAAGATCAGATACTAGGCGGTGGTTAAAGCGGTTAACCTCGCAGCATTAACAGGCTGGCGTAACCCTGCGCCATTTATACCGACGGTGCGATAATGAAAGAGGCGATCTAATGTGCGGAATTGTTGGCGCAGTTGGGCATAAACAATGTAGTGAGGTGCTTCTTGATGCGCTGAAACGTCTTGAATATCGCGGCTATGACAGTTCGGGCATCGTAACGATTAATGAGGGGGTGATCGCGCTAAAACGTGCGGTTGGCAAACTGGTAAATCTCGACAAGGCGCTGAGGGCATCGCCGCTGATGGGCGATGTCGGGATTGGTCACACGCGCTGGGCCACCCATGGCGGTGTTTCAACCGAAAATGCGCACCCGCATGTGGCCGCTGGCCGGGTTGCGATTGTGCATAATGGCATTATTGAAAATCATCGCACCATTCGCAGCCGCCTTGAAGCGGTAGGGTATAAATTTTCCAGCGATACAGATTCTGAAGTTCTGGCACATTTGTTTGTCGAGGCACTGGATGCCGGGCTTGATCCGGCGGCGGCAACGCGCCAAGTGCTTGCTGAAATTGATGGTGCCTATGCGTTTGCAATGATGTCGATCGACCATCCTGATATGCTGATTGTGGCGCGAAATGCCTCGCCACTAGCTCTCGGGATTGGTGATACGGCGTGTTATGTCGGGTCTGATGCGATTGCGCTATCGCACCTGACGCGCAAAGTTGTTTATCTCAAAGACCATGATTATGCGCTGGTTCGTGCCGATGGCGTGTCAGTCTATCAGGCTGATGGGGTGCCGGTGAACCGCGAGGCAGTAATTGTCTCGGCAAGCCCGGGTCTGGTCGATAAGGGCGGCTATCGTCATTACATGGAAAAGGAAATCCATGAACAGCCTGACGCTATTGCCCATTCGCTGGCGGCAATGACGGATGAGTCTGGCAGGTTAACGGCACAGATGAGCGATGATGAGCTGCGGTCGATTGACGGCATCGTCATGGTTGCGGCTGGCACCAGCCATTACGCATCACAGATTGCCCGCTATTGGATTGAGTCGCTGGCCGGTGTGCCGGTGGCCTGCGAGGTGGCATCGGAATATCATTATCGCCAACCGGCAACAGCCCCTTTTGATACAGCGATTGCGATTTCCCAATCTGGTGAAAGCCTCGATACAATGATGGCGATGCGCCACGCGGCCAAATCTGGGTTGAAAACCATCGGATTGGTGAATGTGCCAGACAGCACGATTGCGCGTGAAGCCGATGCGGTTTTACCGACGCGGGCAGGGCCGGAAATTGGTGTTGCCAGCACCAAGGCCTTTACCGCGCAATTAACCGTTTTAATATGTTTTGCGGTGGCGCTAGCCCGGGCCAAGGGACAGATTGATACCGCCAGAGCTGAGGCTATTCACTCCGAAATTCAGGGTCTGCCCGGGCTGGTTGGCAAGGCGCTCGGACTGTTTGATTCGATCCGTCCGGTTGCACATCAGTTATCGCAGGCAAAATCGGCGTTGTATTTGGGGCGTGGCGCGCTGTATCCGCTGGCGCTTGAGGGGGCGTTAAAGCTGAAGGAGCTTAGCTATATTCACGCCGAGGGGTTTGCCTCTGGCGAGATGAAGCATGGCCCGATTGCGCTGATCGAAGACGGCTTGCCAGTCGTTGCGCTACTGGCGGCTGATACGGTGATGACAAAGGCCAGCAGCAACCTTCACGAGGCCAGTGCACGCGGCGGCAAAATCATCCTTTTATCCGAGGCGCGGGCTGCCGATGAGGTGGATTACGCCAGCGCAGTTGTGACTGTGCCAAGTGTTGACCCGCTATTGGCGCCAATCCTGCTGGCGATACCGGCACAGATTCTGGCCTATTTAACCGCGGTTGAAAAAGGCACTGATGTCGATCAACCACGCAATCTGGCAAAATCCGTGACAGTGGAATAGTTCCCAGCCTGCCGGCTTGCAGGTTACGCACCGCCTACAGGGCATGAAATGACGGCTATTTATGTCTTTTCGCTGCTGCAAAAGAAATATATTCTATGGGCACGGTGACAGTATATGCCCGGCTGTGAAACTGGGAAATTACAGATAGCCGTTTTCGCAACGCCAATAATGTCAGAAGATTGAAATGAGCGCATACGATACGATGCCAAACGACCTGCCGAGACCCGTTGATGATGGTGCTTGCGACCATTTGATCGGCACTAAACTTCCAAATATTGATTTAGTCGCAACTGATGGAAGCATTGTGAACTTGTCCGCGCAATCCAGAAAGACTGTTATTTATTGCTATCCCATGACCGGAAAACCCGGCGTTCCGTTGCCAGACGGTTGGGATGAAATCCCCGGTGCTCGTGGTTGCACGCCGCAGAGCTGTTCATTCAGAGACCACCATGCTGAATTATCCGCTTTGGGTGCCGATGTTTTTGGCTTGAGCACACAGAATACCGAATATCAGCAAGAGATGGCGGAACGGCTTCACCTACCATTTTTGGTTCTAAGCGACGCCAATTTTAAGTTCTGTGAAGCGATGACACTTCCAACTTTTGAGGTTAACGGTGTGCGCTTGTTGAAAAGAGTTACAATGATTGCTGATAATAATGAAGTGGTTAGCGTCCATTATCCTGTGTTTCCAAGTGATGGAGACGCCGCATGGGTGATTGAGCAGCTGTCGTATTGACATAAAATGCCGGATCAACGCCCCATCTGGCACTAGCAATCAATGTCCATCTCATACATCGCCCAGTTTGTTTTTGTGGCAATTTTGTCATAAAGCGCGCGGGCACGATAATTATCGTCTCGTGTAATCCACCGGATTTTTGCCCATTCCTGTTTTTTGCCAATCGCCTTTAACGCGTCCAATAGCAATTTTGCTGCGTCACTGCCTCTGTCTTGAGGCCTTACCACCAAATCATCCAGAAACCCCAGATATGCGCCCCTTAACGGGCTTGGCATCGCGCGGTAATGCGCAAGGCCGATCAAACAGCCCCTATCCTCTGCCACAATGCCGGTTAATGGGTGGTTTACATCCATCAGCCACGCCCATGTTTTTGCAATGCCATCATCGGTTAGATCTAGGTCGTAATGTTCAGCGTAAAAGCGGTAAACATCCAACCAATCATCAAAATCCCTCTCATTCAAAGCGCGAATTAATGTCATTCTGCGGTCTCCATAAAGTATAGTCCTTAAAAAAGAATTTCCACGGCCTCAATTTCCACGGCCTCTTGGCCTTTTTATGCTGTTTTACCATTTCTTTAGCCGATTTGTTGAACGATTATTTGGTTGCCCGCGCAATGTCTGTGTGACGAGGCCAGTGCGACGAGGCCAGTGCGACGAGGCCAGTGCGACGAGGCCAGTGCGACGAGACCAGTGTTTGCGGACGCCGGAAAGAGGCGTGAATGATTAGCTTAAGCATGGTATAGAGGATAGGATGAAACTATCAATTACATCCCGCGCCCTTTTTTCATGCGCTCATTCCCGATGATCAGGTCGTCTCGATGAAAAACAAAGATTGGGCTTTGGTCATATCTCTTGGTGTTTTGTGGGGGATGAGCTTTGTCTTTGTTGAATTGCTTTTGGCCTATCTTTGCCCGTTTATGATCGTCTATCTAAGGGTGGCAATTGGGGCGCTGTTCTTGCTGGCTTTTGTTGTGATTAAGCGCGTGCCTTTCGAATTTACGACAAGAAATATTTTCAACCTGTCTGTCATGGCATTGTTGAACAATGTTATTCCGTTTCTGTTGATCACCGTTGGCCAGCAAACAACAACTGGCGGGCTTGCGTCCATTTTGAATGCAAATACATCCTTTGTGACGATAATGTTGGCGGCTTTTTTATTGCCGCATGAAACATTAACGCTAAACCGCGTTGTCGGGGCATTGATAGGCGTTGCGGGTGTTGTGGTGGCAATTGGATATCAGTCTGTTTTCCAAATATATGATGGAACGATTGGGAAATATCTCATTCTATTGGCGACAGTGTCATATGCGTTTGCCGGTATCTGGGGGAAATGGCGGTTGGCGAGCATGCCGCCAATGATTGCGGCAACCGGTATGCTGACGATGAGCGCTGTTATCCTATCGCCCTATGCTTTCAATTGGCATTTTGATGAATTTGCACTATTGGATTGGCGCCTTATTCAATATTCGGTTGCATTTGCTTTGTTATGTTCGGTGATGGCCTATTTTCTCTATTTTAAAATTCTTGAGAGAACAGGCGCTGGAAACCTATTAATCTGCACGATTATTATCCCGCCATCATCAATTCTGGCGAATTCTGTGTTATTTGGTGAGACTGTTACCGTCAATGAAGTGGCAGGTTTGCTGATTATCACCATTGGGCTTATTGTTCTGGATGAAAGATTAATAGGTAAAATATTGAAATAAATATAAATTTTTTATAAATGAAAATTTTATTTCCATATGTTAACTAAAAATTAGTTTAAAATTAATAAATAAAATAAAAACAATATTTTGAAAGTAATTTTTTTGAATCATGATGCCTAACGGGAAATGCCTAAATTACCGTGTATTGACTACTTCAAGGGAGAGGCGATGCCGCGTCAGACGTTAGCCAGTGGCCTTGATCCGCAAATTGGCGAGCAATGCCGTATTCTGGTGCTTGGCAGCATGCCCGGAACCCTGTCATTGCGTGCGGTCGAATATTATGCAAATCCCCGCAATTTATTCTGGGACTGTGTCGAAACGGCATTTGGGATTGACCGAGATCTGCCCTATCAAGCGCGGCTGTCTGCCCTTTATCGCGTCAATGTCGGCTTGTGGGATGTGCTGGCCACCTGCAGCCGCCATGCATCATCTGATGCGACGATACGAGGCGCGCAATGCAATGATTTTGTGCACTTATTGAAAACCCAGCCGCAGATTGAAAGAATTTGCCTGAATGGCAGTACCGCGTTCAATTACTGGCAGCGGCTTGTGATGCCCAGCTTTGGTGACGCGCCACCAAATACTGGCCTTGGCATAAATACTGGCCTCGGCGAAATTGAAATCATCCATCTGCCATCCACATCGCCGGCAAACGCGGGAATGGCGCGCGCGGTCAAGATTGACGCATGGTGCGCCGCCCTGACCCGTTAATATCTGACCCGTTGACACCCGACCCTTTGATACCCGACCCGTTGATACCCGACCCTTTGATACCCGACCCGTTGATACCCGACCCGTTGATACCCGACCCGTTGATACCCGACTGGTTGATACCCGACTGGTTGATACCCGACCGGTTGAAAATTTTGATGCTTTGAGTTGCGGATTAAAAGCTGATATCACACAAATGATCTGGGGCGAAAATGACGGTATAAATCTAATCAGATATCGCTGTTCTCGCCGAATGATTATTAATTTCTGGGGTAAGGCTTATGTCTGAATTGATTATTTCTGATTTTTTGGATGATCAGAGTGAGGCGGTCATCGCGCTGTGGCAGCGTTGCGGCCTAACCCGTAGCTGGAACAATCCGGCGATTGATATCATTCGGAAAAACACTGATAAAAACGGAAAATTTCTGGTTGGTCATGTTGCGCACCGCCTGATTGCTTCGGTCATGATTGGCTATGATGGGCATCGCGGCAGTATCAATTACCTTGCGATTGATCCGGATTATTCTGCGGTTGGTTATGGCAAGGCGATGATGGCCGAAGCAGACCGTTTTTTGATATCAATTGGCTGTCCAAAAATTAATTTATGCGTCCGGCAAGATAATGACCGTGTGGTGTCGTTTTATCAGCAGCTTGGTTATGCGATTGAGCCTGTTCACTTGCTTGGTAAGCGGCTGATCAAAGATGATTAGCGTGGCAATTAGATAAATGCTTGCATTTTTTAGCCTGCTGGCCTTTGTCGCCTTTATGGTCGGAACGCCCGGGCCTGCCAATTTGATTGTGATGCTGGCCGGTGTCCGGCAGGGGCTGGGGCGCTGTCTTGGGTTTATCTTGGGCCTTATTGTTGGCAAGATTCTATTGAATCTGTTCATCGGTTTCGGGTTTGGTCTTGTGCTTGCCAAAGCGCCGTTTTGGCAGATGCTTTTCAGCTATGTCAGTGCCGGCTATATGATCTGGCTTGCGTTAAAATCATGGCCATCAGGTGATGCTAACCTTCATCAAGCCGAGCCTGACGCCCATCATTTTCGGTTCCGAAACGGGATTTTTGTGCATCCGCTCAATCCCAAAGCGTGGGTTATGTCGGTTTTGGCATGGGGAAAATTTGCCCCAGATCTTGGCGATTTTTCAGTGCAATTGCCCGTTGTCATTCTGACCTTTGCCGCCTGTCAATTGGGCTTTCACAGCCTTTGGTGCTGGCTTGGCACGGTTATGGGAAAAAGCCTGCGCAATAATGTTGTGCTAACACGCGCAATGATCATTGCCACAGTTGTTATCGTTATTATTGCGGTGTTGATTTAGGGCGGCCCGCAGGAGCACCGCCCCCGGCGCCATTCCGCTTAATTCCCGCCGAATGTCGATAATGTCGATAATGCCGATTGCGAAATTGCGCCAAGATGTTTGAAGCCTATGACAAAATTCAATTGGTCAACGGCACTGACATCGCGGTCGGCAACGGGATCATGTTTGTAATTGATTGTAACATAAAGGCAATCTTGAATGCCGCCATTCCAGCTAAGCGCCGCCGTGCTTTTTTTCCGAACAGTTTTTCCGTAAGACAAATCCCACAATTGTGTCGCGGCAAACTGCCATCCACCGGCAAAAGATTGACTGTAGGTGGCTGACAATTCTTCGCGGTCGTCATCACTGCTGGAGAAATAGGCTTTGGCGAGCTGATTATGCGTCACGCTAAGGCGGCCATTGCCAAGATTTGAGGACAGCGACGCCTTCGACTCGTTCAAAGTCAGGTTTTTCGATGATATCCGTCCCGACCACCGCAAGTTCAGGCTGTTTGCCGGATTAACCGATAGGCTTGCAACATAGTCTGAATATTTGTCACCCTGATCGGCGTTCAATCCTGCTGAGGCACTACCGGAAATCCGGCGGCTAATTCCCAAAAAGCCAGTAACATCACCAAAGAAATTATCGTTCGTTGTTGCGGATACACCAATATCGGCGCGTGTTCCAGGAAGCGTGAAATCCTTGCCCTGATAACGGTTTAGCAAAAAAAGATTAGCCTCATCAATCCGGTAATCGCCAGCATCACGGTTCGGAATCACCGTGGTGCGATCCTTTCCGCCAACATAAACCAATTGGGTTTGTGGCTCAAAAATCGCTGTGCGGTTCGCGGTTGTTATCGCGATCGGCAGCCGCCATCCGATCGACAGGGCTGGTGTTACAAAACTAACCTCACCCAGACGGGTTGTTGCATCTTCAGGCTTTGCGTGAAGGCTGTAATAACTACCCGTTACGTTGGCTTCGTAATTGGCAACACCGACTGGCAGCTTGAAGTCTTCGGATAATTCGAAAACGCCGCTCCAGCGCGCCAGATCATAGCCTTGGTCATTGTCAAGTTGCAGGGCGCTAAGCTCGGTTCGGAACTGCTGGTTCGCGCGCCATCCTTTTTCAGTTTTTTCATAAAAGATGGCGGGCAGTACAGTTGGTTCATTCACGGTTTTATCGCTATTCACCAATGATTGGCGGTCCGACGCTTCGATGTGGTAATAGCGGTTATCGATGGCTCTTTTGACGTCGAGGGTCGATTTCAGCGATATGTCATCATTGAAATCATAACGGCGCATAAATGTGTCCTGACTGGCGCGGCGCAGACGCGCCCCAAGGTTCCAGCCATTGCCAATGCGGCTTGCAAAGCTCGCATCGACAGCACCAACAAACTCGCGGTTCTTCTTATAGGTCTCGACATTTGCCGTATAGACCATGGCATTCAACTCGGCCTTGTCCCAGAGCTTGCGATAGCGCGTTTTGACGCCAAGCCCGCGATATTGATATTTATAGCCGGTGAATTCTGCGTCACTGGTCTTGTCAATGATCTGGTAATAGGGGATCGACGGGGTCAAACCAAGGTCTGAGCTTACAACAAAGCTGGGGGTTAAAAAGCCCGAGCGGCGCCTTACCGTCCAGTCGGGGTGCGATAGAAATGGCAGATAACCAACTGGCACATTCATCACATTCATGCGCAGGTTGAAATGCGTAATGGTCTGGGTTTTTTCATCACGAACAGACTGGCTGGCCTTAATATCCCATAATGGTCGTTCACCATTTAAAAAATCGCATTTACAGGGGGTAAAACGGCTTTTCTCGAAAATACCACGATCGCCAGCAATGCGATCAGCACTGGCTGCAGACAGCCACTCGCCACTGGCAAAATGCGAGATTATTGTTTCACCAAGAATATGCGTAAATTCGGTATCCAGCTCCATCATTGTGGCGTGAGTGACGGTGCCATCGCCATCGGTATGAATAACATTACCGCGGGCAATGGCTCTGTTCTGGTCACGGTAATAGGTTACTTCGTCAGCGCGCAAATTGTTATTGGCCTGTTTCAGTTCAACATTGCCGGTGGCAAGCAGGCTTCCATCATTCTGATTAACAACGACATTATCAGCTTCAAACCCAATTGGCTCATCTGCGGCAACTACAGAATTAGCAGGTAATGATAACGTCAGCGCCACCAGCAGACAGCGCATATGAAGACTGTTCGATAAAAACCCCAAAACACCTTATCCTTTGCCGATCGTTCAGTCGCTTGGCGATGCTCTCTATCGCTAGCCTGTTTTACGCCCTATGTCCATGTAAAGCGGCGTGAATTGCTATATGCCTCAATCCATCAACTCTATTTGCCATCGCTTCGCTGGTAAATGGAAAATCGGCCCAAGCCTTGGCCTGTAATTCAAGGCGCAGCTTATCATTGGTTAAAAGCTGTTCAAACCCTGCACGAAGGCTGGACACTGACGGCCTATCGATAATCAGCGCGCGCCCCTCGGCAACTTCGGGGATGCCGCCGCGCCGTGTCGTCAGAACGGCACAGCCCGCTGCCATGGCCTCAACCACCACCTTGCCAAGCGGCTCCTCCCACAAAGAAGGGCAGGCGGCAATGGCAGCTCTTTCCTGCCAGTCACGAACCGCGTCAATGGGGATAAATCCGGTCATTTCCACCTGATCGCCAAGTGTGCGCACGGCGGTGGCAACCTTGGCTTCATAGCTGCCAGCCGCGGTCTGCTCAAACCGGCGGGCACCAGCAATGACCAGCCGCCAAGCGGGAAAGGATGGCAAAATATCGGCGAGTGCTTGAGCGCATTCCAAAATGCCCTTTTCAGGCACCATACGGCCGGCAAGAAAGATAATCGGTTCCTTTTTGGCCGGTGATTTCAGTCGGCGCGAAACCCCGTTTGGTACAACATTTACCTTGGCGGAAAGTGCATGATCACGATCCAAGCCGTCAAGAAAACAGCGGCGAATATAATCAGAAACACAAATAATCTGAACAAGCCCGTTCAACAATGATTCCCGTTCACCACTGGTTTTTGCCCCTTTCATCGTGCGCGGGTCATTGTGAAGATAGAGACTGACCGGAATGTCCGGGCGTTTTTTAATCAGCTGGCTGGCAACATGACATCGCCCGTGAACTTCAATCAAATCAGGCCTAGGGTGCATTTTTAGCCGATCCAAATAGGCCGCCGTAAACCCATCATTCTTGCCCAAAAGCCAAGCCATTTTTGGCTTTAAGCCACAAAAATTCACCCCGTCGAAGGGCGCGTCTATCGCGCGACCGACCACCCTGATATCATCTTCATTACGGCTTTCTGTCACAAGGTCATGCACAATCGTTGCAACAGCACCGGCATTTGCCGCCGAAAAGGATTCTTTGACAGGAAGCAAAAGATCGATTTTGAATTTTGATCCCGTCAACAGCGTTGTTCCGTCAGTTTGTGGCAAGAAAGGGGTGGGTAGGCTTGCTATATTATTGCATCACCGCAAGGACACAATATGTTAGTTGACATGGCGGGATGAAAATATGAACTTCCGCGCAGAAAATTTGCTATTGCGTCAGCAGTGGTAAATTTGACTAGTCCACGACTTCAACCACTAATGGTCTCTTTATGCCGTCTGATCACACTTTAACACGAATTCTTGTTATCAAGCATGGTGCGCTTGGCGACATTGTTCAGGCGCTTGATAGTTTTGCTAGTCTGCGTGCGGGCAACCCTGATGCCCATATTGCGCTCATGACGACCCCCGGTTTCGTTTCTTTTGCCGCGATGATGCCGTGGTTTGATGAGGTGATTGCCGACCCGCGCGCTGGCATTTTTAACCTTGCCGCGTCATGGCGTATTCGCCGCGCCCTTCGCCAAGACTGGTCGATTATGGTTGATATGCAGTGCAGTGGTCGAACCAAACGCTATTTTACCCATTTCGTGATGCCTGCAACACGCTGGATTGGCACGGCGCCCGGCTGTTCGGATCGGCTGCCCGATTTTACGGGCGTCAATAACCGTGACCGTATGATGAAAACTGCGGAAATTGCCGGCGGTATTGCCAAAAATGCTGATATGGATTGGCTTATGGGTGATGCGGCAAGTGCCGGCACGCCATTATTGTTTACGCCATCGTTTGCCGATTGCGAGTTTCCCCACGCTGGTCGCTATGCCGTTCTTGTACCGGGTTGCTCGTTGGCAAAGCCGCAAAAGCGCTGGCCTGCGGAACGGTTTGCTGAACTTGCAAATGCGTTACTTGCCCGCAATCTAGCGGTTCTGCTGGTCGGCACAGATGATGATCGTACTGCGGTTGATGCGGTGCTGGCGGTGGCGGCAGATGCGGTTGATCTATGCGGAAAAACCAATCTGGTCACGCTGGCGCAATTATTAAGCGGCGCTGCATTCGTTATCGGTAATGATACAGGCCCGATGTTCCTTGCAGCGAAAACCGGCGCGCCGAGCCTGATGTTGATGGGGCCAGATACCGATCCATCAATGTCGGCCCCAACCGGCCGCACCGCAACCTGGCTGCAAGCAAGCCCGATTGCCCATATTACCGCCAAAGCCGCACTTGATGCGCTTGAAAAGCTGGGTCTTGAACCGGCCGCTTAAAAGGATGAGCCGGGCTGGCTTAAAAACATCTCTTCCTCGGCGCTGCTTGGCCGGCCAAGCCATGCGTTGCGATGCGGAAATCGCCCGAACCGGGCAATGATATCGCGATGTTTAAGCGCATAATCATGGGTCATTTTTGACGTATAACCCTCAAATAACGGTAATGATGCGTCTTGAATGCCGATATCCTCGCTATGCATCATTGGCATAAGCATGAATTGGCACCGTACCGCCTGACCCGGCTCAAGATATTGCCGTTCAACACAACGTAGACTTAGCGCAAGCGCCATTTCATCGCCGGAAAATGCGCGCGCAGAATTGCGAAAGATATTCCGGGTAAATTGGTCAAGCAGCAGGATCAAGGCAAGACAACCATCGGCGTCATTTGCCCAATGATCGAGACGCCCAGCAAGCGCCTCTCGCACCGCTTTGCCAAACCTGCTCTCAAGCAGGGCGTCAAAATCATCGTCTTTTTTAAACCAGAATTCGGGCGAAGTTTCGACAAACCAGAAATGCAAAATGTCCTGCGGCGTTGGTGTCTTGGGCATGACCTAGGCCTCTTTGCCGATGTGGTGGTATGATTAGATAACCTTACCCGGATTCATCAAATTTTTTGGATCTAAAGCGGCTTTAATTGATTTCATCGTATTTATGATAGCGGGACTTTTGACCTTGGCTAGTTGATCGCGCTTTACTTGCCCAATGCCGTGTTCGGCGCTGATAGATCCGCCATATTTGGTGACATTGCCGTAAAGCAGTTCAAGCAGTTGCGGCGTCTTTGCGTCAAAATCGGGATCACCACCGGCCGCTTGAACAAGGTTAAAGTGCAAATTTCCATCACCAATATGACCATAGCCGCAAATACGGATTTTCGGATCAATCGCCTTTACGCCGGCAACCATATCCGCATAAAAGGCCGATAATGCTGATTGCGGTAATGCCACATCCGAGCGCATGACCTTGCCAGCACGCTTGTGCGATTCTGGTGATTGTTCGCGCACATCCCATAAGGCATCGCGCTGAGCGTCGCTATTTGCGATGGTGGCGTCAATCACGAGGCCATCTTCAAAGGCGGTTGCCAGCACGGTTTCCATAATGCTGCGGATTGGCGAGCTGCCATTACCGTCGACCTCATTATCAGCCGGGTTGGTGCTGCCGATTTCCATAAGCACATTCATCGGGCCAATTGTTGCCAGTGGACACTGGATATTTGGGAACGACTCAAACAGAACATGCAGAATATCAGCCGGAATCAATTCAAAGGCCTCAACCATACCGCCTGATGCGGCCTGCACGCGGTGCAGCAATTTGACCGCCGCATCAACATCACGCACCTCGGCAAAGGCGGTGCTAAGCGCGACGGGTTTTGGAAATAACCGCATCGTTGCCGCGGTTATGACGCCAAGCGTGCCTTCTGATCCTACAAACAGGTTTTTAAGGTCATAACCGGTATTGTCTTTTCTGAGGCCGCTGAGCATTTTCAGCACCTCGCCGCCCATCAGCACCACTTCAAGGCCAAGGGTAAGCGCCCGCGTAGTACCATAACGAACCACGTTTAGCCCGCCTGCATTGGTGCCAAGATTACCGCCAATCGTGCAACTGCCTTTGGCTGCTAGGTTCAGCGGAAAATAGAGACCAGCCTCATCGGCAACATCCTGCAGATTTTGCAAGATACACCCAGCCTCGACTGTCATCGACATATTCTGCGTGTCGAGTTCGCGCACCTTATTCATCCGCCGCAGCGATAGCAAAATTGTATTGCCGCTTTCATCTGGTGTCGCCCCGCCCATAAAGCCGGTATTGCCGCCTTGCGGCACGACAATGATATTATGTTTATCGGCATAGGCCATGATTGCCGAGACCTGCTGGGTTGTTTTGGGCAAAACCACCGCATGCGCCGCGCCGTGAAAACGGCTGTGCCAATCAGACAGATAGCTGGCCGTATCATCGCGCTCTTGCAACACTGCCTTTTCGCCAACAAGGGCAATCAGATCATCAATGATATTGGGTTTACGGTCGTCCATGTGCGGCACACTTCCTGTTTTGGTCTGTTGATATCGGCACTTGCCTTCGGCGGGGTAACGCGGCCATCTAAAAACCAGTTCTCACCGGATGAGACCGCCTTGGCATTTCATGTAATATTTATAGATATCTGCAAAGATCAATGCAAATGCTGAAACATGCAAGAAAAAGGATCAGGGACTGGTTACGCCAATGGCGAGACGTTTTTGCCCGTTTCGCCGATAAACTGCTGCCGATAAACTGCTGCTGATAAATTGCGCCCTAGCGCGGCGCGGCGGCGCGGCGGAGCCGGTCATTAATCGCCTCGCCAAGACCGTCAACCGGAATAGGCGCAATGGCAATTGTTTCTGCATTCACCGCATCAGCTGCATGAAGCATCGAAAACAAATTGGCAGCCGCCTCGATCAGATCGCCTGAGGGGCTGAGGTTTAACCCCAGCTTTCCAGCGCCTTGAACAGTGCCAAAGCCAATTAGTTCCTCGTTCCCGTCTCGGCTTTTTGCCATCAGGCGCACCGATGAATTTGGTGCGTAATGGCTGGCAAGCTGTCCCGGGGCAAGGGGGTTTTCATCATTCCCGAGTGGGGCGGCAATGTCGATTTCCGGGTCACAACCTGCGGCGGTCAATGCAGCAGCCAGCGCATCACGCGTAACGCCGCCTGGGCGCAGCAGCAGCGCGCGCGCGCCGGTACAATCCACAATAGTGGATTCGAGACCATTTTCGCACGCCCCCCCGTCAAGTACCAGTTCCACCTTTCCATCAAGCCCTTTGACAACATGCTCGGCGCGGCTGGGGCTGATCTGGCCGGACGGGTTGGCGCTAGGGGCGGCAACCGGCTTGGCAAACGCTGTTAGTAACCGTCGCGCGCCGTCATGCGCAGGTACCCGAATACCCAGCCTGTCCAGCCCAGCCGTTGTCAGCATGGCAACCGGACAATCACTGCTGCGTTGCAGAATAAGGGTTAAGGGGCCGGGCCAGAATGCCGCGGCAAGTGCAGCAGCAATCGGTGTCTTTTGCCCAAGCGCAAACGCGGCCTCGGCGGTGGCAACATGGCTGATTAGCGGGTTAAAGGCAGGGCGTTGTTTGGCCGAGAAAATCCGCGCCACTGCCGCCGCGTCCGTGGCATCAGCACCAAGCCCGTAAACCGTCTCGGTTGGAAAGGCAACAAGCTGGCCTTTCTGCAATAACGCCGCGGCGTCGGCAATGCTCTGATTTGAAATGGCAAGACAAACTGTCATAGTGCTAAATCATCATTCTGGTAAGGTTTTTCATATCCGGCTGGTGCGAACTGACGTGCTTGATCGCCGTTTCTGCTATCCAGTGATACAACATCATTGTTCACTCGCCTAGTCGTCTGTTTCGCGTTACTCTTAATCGCACTCGGCCGGTCAGGCCAAAAGATTTCCAATCAAGGCTTAGAATTTAGATCAAGGGTTTGTTAGATCATGTGCGGACGCTTTACCAGCACGGCCACAACTGATGAATTGATGCGCCGCTTTGGTGTTACAATTACGCAGAATTTGCGCCCGCGCTGGAATGTTGCGCCCAGTCAAAGCAGCCTAGTTCTCATTCGTGAGGGGCTGCATACGCAGGCAATAAACGCCGCATGGGGACTGCCGCCGGCCGCAAAGGGAAACAGTTTTCTCATTAATGCGCGGATGGAAACATTGCGTGAAAAGCCAACCTTTCAAGACGCGTTTTCGCTGTCGCGCTGTGTTATTGTGGCAAGCGGCTGGTATGAATGGTCAGCCCCGAAAACGCCGTGGCATATCCAGCTTTTGGATGGCGGGGTTATGGCGATGGCAGGGTTACTGTTTCGCCAGTCCGCGCAAACCCGATTTGTGATTGTAACGAGTGCTGCCGATGGTGAGCTCGCACAAATCCATCATCGTCAGCCGCTTGTGCTAGATACCGAGGCCGAGGCTGCATGGCTTGGCGGATCGGCTGATAAGGCTGCCGCTTGCTGCAAGGCCGCGCCCGCCAGCTGGTTTAACTGGTACCGGGTCAGCCCTGATGTTGGCAAAACGACGCGTGATCATCCGCAGCTTGTGACGCCGCTTGAGGGCGATGCGCTGTTACCGGCCGTACCAGATCAGGGCGATCTGTTCAGCTAAATCTCGTCGATCGTCGCCTTTCGCACCAGAATGCCGTAAATATGCCAAAGCATCAGCGCGCCAGCACCGCGATAAGGGCGCCACGCGTCACCGCGGCGCTCCAGCTCTTTGCCGTCTGGCCGCGTATTCAGGGATTTTAGGCGCTTCATACCCTCTTGTAGGGCCAGATCATTAGCCGGCCATGCATCCATATCGCCAAGTGCAAAAAGGCGATAATTGTCAGCTGTCCAAGCGCCAATACCGCGAATTTCAACAAGCCGTTTTTGCACATCTTCACCGTTCATTGTCGCTAGGTTGGAAAGGTCAAGGCGGTTTGATTGAATTTCATCGGCAATCCCAATCAGATATTCCGCTTTGCGGCGCGACAGGCCAAATGGCATTAAATCATCGGGCTGTTTTGCGGCGATGATCGGCGCGGTGCTGTGGTTTTGATCACACATGCGGTTCCAGATCGCGCTGGCGGCGGCGCGTGAAATCTGTTGGCCGATAATCGAACGCGCCAACGTCTCGAAACTAGCGGGGAGCGAGCGATCTGGCGGCGGGCCGTATTGCGCCAGCGCGGCAGCAATGTCGGGGTCAATTGCGGCAAGCCGGTCAAGTGCGCCGCCCGGGGCGAGAAGTTTTTGTTGCATGATTGTCATGAAAAAACCCTAACAGGCTTTAGAAAGCCGTGCCAGTGATTGACGCTATAGCCTCAGCTTTCGTCACATAAGAGCAAATATGGGCCAAAACGTTCATATCAATAAGCAGATCGAAATGCAGATCGAAATATATGGATAAACTCTGGTGGATAAATTCTGGCGGGTAAAAAGAGTTGATTTGTCAGCTGTTTACCATGTTAGAGTGAGGTCAAACGAGACTGTCTAGCAAAAGGAGAGATGACATGATTGTGTGGGATTTTCCTTTGCGCATGTTTCATTGGTGCCTGTTTATTTGTGTTGTTGGCGCAATTATTTCGGCGAAGGCCGAAGTTCTTTGGGTACATGAACGCTTTGGTTTGGCGGTCCTGGGGTTGGTGAGTTTTCGCATTTTCTGGGGTTTTATTGGTGGCCATTATGCACGGTTCAGCCAGTTCCTTGCCGCGCCCAAAACCGCGTTGCAGGGGCTGAAGGGGGTATTTCGGCCTGATCCAGTGGAAAAGGCCGGGCATAGCGCGCTTGGCAGCTATGCAGTGCTGGCCTTGCTTGGTATCCCGCTTTTCATGGCGGTAAGTGGCACCATGTCGAATGATGATGTTTTATTTGAAGGCCCACTTGCGCATCTGGTGCCAAATGGCACCGATAATGCCACCTCGGCGCATCATTTTGGCGAGAAATTTCTGTTTATCATTATATTTTTACATCTCGCCGCGATTTTGATCTATAAATTCAAGAAAAAGCGTAATTTGACGATGGCGATGGTTAAAGGAACGACCAGCCTGAAAGGCGATCAACCGGCAATTGATGGGCGGATTTCAGGCCAGCATACTGCCTTTGGCATTTTGTTGATGCTGGCCTTTGTTGTCGCGGCACAAGCGATTAGCCTGCTGCGGCCGTCGTTATTCTAGGCGCACCGCGGGTATGGGGTGAGCTTTTTCCACAGTATTTCAGTGGTGATCTGTTGCATAATATCTAGCAGGATCAAGCGGTCGGGTTTAATCTTTGAAATCTGAATGACAGGCTTTGCAGCTTGCCCCCAGCGTTTTTAGACCTGCCACCATTGCTGCGGGATCACCTGTTTGCGCCGCGTTTACCAGCGCTGTCGCGGCAGTTTCATTCGCCTTGGCCCGCGCCTTGAATGTGTCAAAGTTAAACCAAATTTCGGCGCGAGCTTTGGTATCGCCCCCGTCGCTGCCTTCGGGGAAATGGCTGGGAATTTTTGCCGCCCAACTGGCAATGCCACCAGCAAGTTTGCCCACCGTTTCCCTGTCACCGGCACCGATGGCGGCGGCAATGGCCTTCATCGACTGGGCATTGGCTTTGAATCCCGCCTTGCGGTCTTCGATGATGTCGGCCTTGGCGGTAATAATGGTGCCAAAACCCGTGGTCATCATGCAAAAGAGCAATAGCGCAACGCCGCGAGATACGGCACGCGGTATGGCAAATATTTCTGTATTCAATCGTCTATTGATTGGCGGCGTAATCATGAGATTGGCTCCTAAAACGGTGCAGTAAAGATGTATCATACCTCAAAATAATTAGAGATGCCGAAAAGAAAAGATGTGCATGTGAACAAATTGCGATAGCATCGGTTTTGTCCTCAGGTGAATTTACGGTGATTTGTGCAATGATCTGCAATTTGCATAATCCCTAGTCTAGGTGATCCACATAATTCCTAGTCTGGAGTGCCCAGTCTAGAGCACCCAAAGGCCGAATTATCTAAAGGTCGCATGATCAGAATTCTAAAGGTGAGGGGGGCAACAGAGTGTCAGGTTTGATACCTCGATCTTTAGTCGGCGTTCTTTTAAGCCTTTGTTCCGTGATTTTTGGTGTGCTGACAGGGGTTTTGGTCAAACAGCTAGGGCCCGATATCAATATCGTAACGATGCTGTTTTATCGGTTTTTGTTCTCATTGCCGATCTTATTCTTGTTTGCGATCTATCTGCGAGGATGGCAGTTTTTGCAGATAAACCAACGCAAAACCCTGTTTTTCCGTAGCATCCTTGGCTGTTGCGGGATTGCTTTCTGGTTTTTGTCAGTGCGCTCGATGCCGCTTGGCATGGCAACGGCGCTGTTTCAAAGCTCGGTGATCTTTATCACATTGCTATCGCCTCTCTTGCTCGGCGAGAAAGTCGGCATTTACCGCTGGACGGCGGTTGTTGCAGGTTTGACTGGTGTTGTTATTATTACCGACCCTTTGTCGGGGAATATGTCATGGTATGCGCTTTATGGCATCGGGGCGGCATTAACCGGTGCCTGTCTTTCATTGCTGCTGCGCCAACTCGGCAAGGGTGATGCGCCGGCATCGGTTGCGGCTTGGTATAATCTGGCTGGATTTGGCGTGTTGACCAGTATTGTCACAATCCTGCCCGATCAATTGCAAGCCATTAGCCAAACGGTTTTGATTGATCTGGTGTTTATTGGGGTAATCGGGTCTGCCTTGCAGATTGTGATGACAACCGCCTATCGACATTCTGATGCGGTGGTGGTGGCATCGATGCGGTATCTGCAGATGCCAATATCAGGTGTTGTTGGCTATTTTCTATTTGCCGAAGTGATGTCGGCAACTGAAATTATTGGTGCCTTGGTTATTATTGGCAGCTGTCTTGTGATTGCGTGGCGTGAACTCGTGCGCTCACGCGAGGTGAACCAGCCGGGTATTTAGGTTGCGAACGAGTGCTATGTTGTCAGGCGGGGCTTTTATGCAGCCGGGATTTTATGCGCGGGGACTTGTTCTTTTCGCCAAATCCCAGTAAACCCGCCGAGT
Organism: Alphaproteobacteria bacterium LSUCC0396; assembly: GCA_041228345.1. Taxonomy (NCBI): domain Bacteria; kingdom Pseudomonadati; phylum Pseudomonadota; class Alphaproteobacteria; species Alphaproteobacteria bacterium LSUCC0396. Next base: position 2,494,655 of record CP166131.1, read on the forward strand.
GGAATTTGGCATCTGCCAATCTGCTATTTTTTGACGATTATTTTTGGAACTGAACCGATGGCCGAGCAAACCGTACTGATCCGTATCATGGGCGAAAGCGATATTGTTGACGTTACCATGCGTAAAGCCACTGCAAGTCACGCATTGCTGATGGGGCTGGACGCGGCTGACCGGATCAATTTGCTAGGTCACTGGATGGATCAGGATCGCGGCGCGGCGCTGGCTGAGGATCAAAATCATCTCGATGCGATGACAGAGATTGCCAGCGGTATTTTGGCGGAAAGTCCCCTTGGCGCCCAGCTGGAGGCCGGCGCTAATTTCGTGTTATTGACCCTGCTTCGGGAAAAATGGCCGGTCGGATCAAAAGCCAAATTCAAAATTATTGCTGATCGCGTCAAGGCTGATCATACCTATTTGGCGCATCCTTGTGCGGCAGTAAAGCTGGATGATCTGACCGACCTCGACGCAGTAAAGCAAGAAGAAACCCGCCAATTGTCGAAGTCACTTGCGTTTTACAAGGCAAACCGCCGGCGTTTTGCCAATAGCAGTGCAGTTCAAGGCCTTATCAAAGGCTAGAGATATGGGCGGCGAGGGGCTGCCCGGATCAGCCCTTGAGTTCAGCTAAATCTTTAAAAAAGGCAAGGGCTTCGGCATTGGCCAAGGCGTCGGTGTTTTTGACCGCACGCCCATGGATTATATCACGGACCGCCAGCTCGGTTATTTTGCCGGACCTTGTGCGCGGAATATCGGGAACAGCGATGATTACTGCTGGAACATGACGTGGGGTTGCGCCGGCGCGGACAGCAGCTGAAATCCGCTGTTTTAAATCATTATCAAGCTGGGCGTCATCGGCCATCCGCACGAACAGGATAACACGAACATCATTATCCCAGTTCTGTCCGATAACCAAGGCCTCGACAATCTCATCAAACGCCTCGACTTGCCGGTAAATCTCGGCAGTGCCAATCCGCACGCCGCCCGGATTTAACGTCGCGTCCGAGCGGCCATGAATGATCATCCCGCCACGCGGTGTCATGGTTGCCCAATCGCCATGTCGCCAAACCCCGGTAAAATGCTCAAAATAGGCCGATTTATATTTGCTGCCATCTGGATCATTCCAGAATTTTACCGGCATTGATGGAAACGGCGCGGTGCAGCATAGCTCTCCCTGCTGGCCGGTGATACTGTCGCCATTATCATCCAGAACGTCGGTTTTCATGCCGAGGCCACGGGTCTGTATTTCACCGGCAAAAACTGGCAAAACCGGACAGCCGAGGACAAAGCACGATACAATATCGGTACCACCTGAAATTGAACATAGCTGAATCTCGGGCTTGATCTTTTGATAGACGAAGGCAAAGCCGTCTGATGAGAGCGGCGATCCGGTCGATAATAATGTTCGCAATGTATCAAGGCGTACGGCGTCACGGGGGGAATAGCCAGCCTTTCGCACGGCATCGATATATTTTGCTGATGTTCCAAAGACTGCGATATTTTCAACCTCGGCCAATTCCCACAGACGCTGCGGCCCGGGGTGAAAAGGATTGCCTTCAAACAGAATGATTTTAGCCTTTAAGGCCAATGCCGATACCAGCCAGTTCCACATCATCCAGCCACAGGTGGTGAAGTAGAACATCGCATCACCAGCGCCAAGATTGCCATGCAGGCGATGTTCCTTGATATGCTGAATAAGGGTGCCGCCAACCCCATGAACAATACATTTTGGCGCACCGGTTGTGCCGCTTGAATAGAGAATATAGAGAGGGTCATTAAAGCCGATACGGTGAAATTTTGTCACCGGCGTTGCGGTGCGTATGGCGTCGGGGAAACAAACCGCATTTGGGATATGGCTGCAATCGCGTGCTTTATCGAGATAGGGCAGGATCAAAACGGCCTCAAGCGTTGGCAGTCTGGCGGCAAGGTCGGCAATCAACGCCATCCGATCAATCGGCTTGCCAGCATAGAGATAGCCATCACAAGCCATCAGTAATTTCGGCTCAATCTGGCCAAAGCGATCAACGGCACCGGTCAACCCAAAATCGGGTGAACAGCTTGAATAGACCGCACCAAGGGTCGCCGCGGCCAGCATGGTAATCACCGCTTCTGCCGTATTTGGCGTGTAGGCGGCAACACGGTCACCCTGCCCAATGCCGTTTGATTGCATCCAGCCAGCCAATGCCATCACCTGCTGTTTCAATTCGGCGCGGCTTAATATCGCGTGGCGACCATCCTCGCCATGCGCACTAATGGCAGGCCGATCATCAGCCTCAGCCAATAGATTTTCAGCAAAGTTGATTTTGGCATCAGGAAAGAACTGCGCACCGGGCATGGCTGTCTCATTGATCAGCTGGCGGGATCCCATCTCGCCGATAATGCCGTGCCATTGCCAAATTCCTTGCCAGAAATCTGGCATTTTATCGACTGACCACTGCCACATCGCTTGAAAATCGCCGTTCCAGTCAAAGCCATAATTGGCCGCGATAAACCGCCCAAAATCCTGCAATTGTGCGGCGTCAACATCTGCTGCTGTCGGCTGCCATAGGCAGGTGCCTGCAAGATTGTCAGGATTAGCATCCAGCCCGGCGGCACGGCCAGTTTCGAGGGTTTTGGAATGTGATGCTGGTGGCGATGGATCTGACATGAATATGGCCCGAATGAAAAGCGTGCTGTTGCGAGGGTTAATCTTATCTTTAACCTGATCTAATTTTTCACAGGCCCGACCGTGCGGGCGGTTCAAGCTTATCGTGGTGCGTTGGATGGTGCAATGAGTGCAAATGGCCGTAGGGTGATTGGGAGGTGATTGGGAGGTGATTGGAAGGTGATTGGAAGGTGATTGGGAGGTGATTGTGGGGTGGAGACGTCATAGAGTTGCGAATACCATAAATCTATTGTTGTTTTGCCAGCATTTATCACGGCGCACGCCGCCGAAATTCACGTGTCTAACGAAACAAGTCGGCAATCTATGATTGTTTTTGTGTAATTTTGGCTGGGCAAGCCGGCGGGCATAGCGGGCGACGGTTTTGACCCGCATCAAGGCCCCTCAATTATCAAGGCCTCTCAATTATCATCAAATGAACGGGGCTTTCGCAAACGGAGTCCAGCAATGTGAGTCTGTCGGGGCTGCAATATGCCTGTCGTGATATCGCCGTTATCGGTGCGCGTCCAGTTCTGGTGCTGATCCAAATGGATTGTTTCTCCGTATAATAGAAAAAACTTCAGGATACTGATAATAGTTAATAATTAGTTAAGATATGATAACATCAACGATGTGTTAGGTATTATTTCTGCTGTTTGTGATTGCGTTTGAAAATTGGATTTTCCGCGGCGCATTGCCGTTACCGTTGGTACCAGCTTGCACATTATTTTGTACCGGAGTTTAACTCAAAATGCGTCCCTACAAGAAATCACATATTCGCCAGATCATGTCGGGCCTTATGAAAACCAAACATCATTTGCTGGATACTTACATCGTCGAGCTTGCCGCAAGCCGCTGGATGATGCCGGTTAATGAACGTTCAATTATCCAGATCGAATTGTTGCATCACCGAGATCAGGCGCTGTTATCCAGCACTGTTGCGCGTGATGGCAGTGGCCCGTTAAAAGCGTCGTTCCTGACGATGTTGCTGCTTGAGGATACGATTGCGCATGCGCAGCGCCCGTTTGGTATCTGTTCCGGTGCGGCAACAATAACGTTGCACCGGTTTCTTGATATTGCGGCGATTACCGATGATCAGATGGCCGTTGCCATATCGAATTTCGCCAGCCTGAATGATGTCGTCTTTGCCGATTATGTGGCATTGCCAACGGCTGAACCGCGAGATGGCGAACGCTATAGCATCTAACGGCTTGCTGACGTGCCAAACCAATGGATAATGTCACGCCTGCAATAGTTATGCGGCGATGTTGGGAATCATCTTGAACTTGGTTGTTGAATGCGCGACAAGGGGTGGGGGCACTATACCGCACCGAAATGCGAGCGATAGCCCACGGCAAGCGATGTGCAAAGGCGATGGATAATGGCAGCTTCACCAGCAAATTTTGATTATGATCTGATCGTTATCGGCGCTGGATCGGGTGGTGTGCGCGCTGGCCGGATTGCGGCCGGGCATGGCGCCAATGTTGCGGTAATCGAGGGGGATCGGCCGGGTGGCACTTGTGTCATTCGCGGTTGTGTTCCGAAAAAACTTTTGATGTATGGATCCAGCTTTTCCGCCGATGCTGAGGATGCGCGTGGATTTGGCTGGAAAATTGATGGTCTGTCGCATGATTGGGCGGCATTGATTGCCGCAAAGGACGCTGAAATTGCCCGTTTGGAGGGCATATACCGTTCGTTGCTGAAGAATGCTGGTGCGACCCTGATCGAGGGCTGGGGGCGCGTTACGGGCCCCAATGAGGTGACGGTTGGCGATAAGGTTTTGCGGGCGGGTAAAATTTTGATTGCCGTCGGTGGCACGCCGCAATTCATTGATGTGCCGGGTATGGAGGCGCACGCAATAAGCTCTAATGAAGCGCTGGATTTACCAGTCCTTCCAAAAGAGATTGCGATTTATGGCAGTGGCTATATCGCGCTGGAATTTGCCGGTATTTTTAACGGTCTTGGGGCGCGTACTCATCTGATTTACCGCAGTGATTTGCCGCTTCGTGGATTTGACGATGATGTTCGTGCGCATATTGCTGCCGCGTTACATGATCGAGGGGTTATCCTCCATCCACAAAACACCATCGAACGCGTTACCGCCGAGGATGGCCGCAAGCAAGCCTGTCTAAAGGATGGCAGCAGGCTGGAGGTTGACGCGGTTATGGCGGCGACTGGCCGCAGACCAAACACGGCCGGCCTTGGGTTGGAGGATGTTGGTGTGGCGCTGGGCAGACAGGGTGAAATCATTGTTAATGATATGTCGCAAACCAATGTGCCAAGCCTTTATGCGATCGGTGATGTCACTAACCGGATTAATCTGACACCAGTTGCGATTGCCGAAGGCCACGCTTTTGCTGACAGTGAATTTGGTAATCTTACCCGCAAGGCTGATCACACAAATGTGGCATCAGCAGTGTTCAGCCAGCCGCCCATCGCGTCTGTTGGACTGTCAGAAGCCGACGCAGAACAGCGCTTTGGCAAGCTACGGGTGTTTGAAAGTCAGTTCAGGGCGATGAAAAACACCCTTTCTGGCCGCGGCGAAAAAACCTATATGAAACTGATTGTCGACGCGGCGAGTGACCGGGTTGTCGGGGTGCATATGATGGGGCCGGATTGCGGTGAAATCATGCAAGGGATTGGTATTGCGGTAAAGATGGGCGCAACCAAAGCGGACTTTGACGCAACCATTGGCATCCATCCGACCGCGGCCGAGGAATTTGTGACGATGCGTACAGCACGGCAAGATGGATAGCCAGATGGGTAGCCAGACAATTTGTCGCCTATGTTGACACCGCAATAAAACTTGAAAAAACAACGAAAATCCGTGATATTGGCCTATAATTTTAACTGCAGGCGTTGAGCGGTATTGCCGCGATGCCGGTAGCTTCACTCTTAACGAGGATGATAGGGAAATGACTTGGCAACCAAATAGCTGGCGCGGCCTTCCAATAAAGCAGGTGCCGGACTATCCTGATCTTGACCGGCTGACTGCTGTCGAGAAGATCATTTCAGGTCGTCCGCCACTGGTATTTGCCGGTGAAGCGCAGAGCCTGCGTGATCGTCTGGGTGCCGTATCGCGCGGTGAGGCGTTCTTGCTGCAGGGCGGTGATTGCGCCGAGAGCTTTGCTGAATTTTCAGCGAATAATATCCGTGACAGCTTTAAGGTCATGTTGCAAATGGCGGTTGTGCTGACCTATGGCGCCTCAATGCCGGTTATCAAGATCGGCCGGATGGCAGGCCAGTTTGCCAAGCCGCGCTCGGCGCCAACCGAAGTGATTGATGGGGTTGAGCTGCCAAGCTATCGCGGCGATATGATCAATGGGCCTGCCTTTACCGAAGATGAACGCACGCCCGATCCACGTCGGTTGTTACGCGTTTATGAACAATCAGCCGCAACGTTGAACCTGCTTCGTGCCTTTGCGCAAGGCGGGCTTGCTGATCTGACCAAGGTGCATAGCTGGGTTGCTGATTTCCTGAAAGATACGCCACAAACGCAGCGTTTTGAGGCACTTGCCGAACGTATCGAGGAAAGCCTGAATTTCATGAAGGCGTGCGGTGTCACCGCGCAGACGGCGCGGCCGCTTGCCGAAACCGAGCTTTACACCAGCCATGAAGCGTTGCTGCTTGGGTTTGAAGAGGCGATGACCCGCCGTGATACAATCACCGACGAGCAGGGCTGGTATGATACATCGGCGCATATGCTGTGGATTGGCGATCGTACGCGCCAGCCCGATGGGGCGCATGTCGAATATATGCGCGGTATTGCCAACCCGATTGGCCTGAAATGTGGGCCAAGTCTCGACCCGGACGAGTTATTGCACCTTATTGATATCCTGAACCCGAATAATCAAGCGGGCAGGCTGACTCTGATCGTGCGGATGGGCGCAGAGAAGGTGCGTTCAGGCTTGCCGCCATTATTGCGCGCGGTAAAGGCGCATGGCGCCAATGTCGTGTGGTGCTGTGATCCGATGCATGGCAACACCATCAAGGCCAGCAGCGGTTACAAAACCCGCCGCGTTGATGATGTAATGGCTGAGGTCACCGGCTTTTTTGATGCGCATGACGAGATCGGCACCTATCCGGGCGGCGTGCATTTTGAAATGACCGGACAGAATGTGACCGAATGTGTTGGCGGCGTTATTGATGTAACCGAGGCCAACCTCGGTGACCGCTATCATACGCATTGTGATCCGCGTCTTAACGGGGCACAGGCGCTTGAGCTTGCGTTTCTTCTTGCTGATTTGCTAAAGCGTCGGCGCGGCGTCCCCTCATTTATGTCAAAGGCGGTTTAGGGTCAAAAGTTCCGCAAAAGATGCGCCGCAATGCGCGTTGGGGGCATTGATCTTTTTTTACACAAGGTAGACTGATGGCAAAATTTGCGAGCAGCGGGCCGACGCCGGAAACCCAGCCGAGCCTGACCGATGCCTATTTCAAACATACCCGCAATATCGTTCGGGCGAACGGCGATTGTGAGGTCACCTATGCGGTATTTATGCGCCGGCCAGTGACCTTTGCAGGCCGACTGGCAATTGAATGGATTACGGCAATGGCGGCGGCACGCGGTGCCAGTTTGAACATCGAACAGCTGTATGTTGAAGGTGCATGGATCGGTGCGGGTGAGCCGATGTGCTATATCACCGGGCCGTTTTCGGTACTTGTTGATCTTGAAACGATTTTCCTGCAACGCTTGGGGCCGGCCTGTGTCGCGGCCTATAACGCCTATAATATGTGCATGGAATTGCCAAAGGTTGCGTTTTTGGCGATGGATGCACGTCATTGCGCTGGCAGCGAGATGGCGGAGCTGATGGCCTATGGTGCGTCGGTAGGAGCAGCCAAGGCGCGCGCCAAGGCAAATGCAGTCGGATTTGTTGGTTGTGCGACCGACGCAACAGCGCATTTTTTTGGTCAGGAAAAGGGCGTTGGTACGATGCCGCACGCGCTGATCGGATATGCCGGTTCAACAGTTCGTGCAGCCGAAATGTTCCATCAAACAATTCCTGACGCGCCTTTGACTGTGCTGGTTGATTATTTTGGTCAGGAGATTACCGACGGATTGGCGGTTGCTGAGCATTTTCGTGAATTGAGCGATGCCGGCACCCTCTCGCTGCGCATTGATACGCATGGTGGCCGTTATGTCGAAGGACTTGATACCCAGTCATCCTATGCGGTTCTTGAGCGTAATGTACCGCAGGCCTTGCGTGGTTATCGTACCGAGGATGAGCTTCGGCTATTGCTTGGCACGGGCGTTAGCGCGGCAGCCGTTTGGCATATGCGTGAACAGCTTGACGAGCATGGGTTCAACAAGGTGAAAATTGTTGCGTCCAGTGGATTTGGCCCAGATAAATGTCGCGTTTTTGGCCTTGCAAATGCGCCGGTTGATAAAATTGGCACCGGATCATTTCTGCCGCAAATTTGGTCGCAGACATATGCGACAGCGGATATTGTCGCCTATGATGGCGTGCCACGGGTAAAGACGGGTCGTGAGTTTCTTCTTCGTAAGTAAAGGGTCTATTATCCAATGACAAAGCCGGTTCTTATCGCGCTGGCGCAGATGAATGCGCATCTTGGCAAGGTAAATGCTAATGTTAGCCGCCTTGCTGAGGCCCGCGCCAAATCAGCGCTACAAGGTGCTGAAATCATCGTGACGCCTGAAATGTTTTTGTCGGGCTATCCTTGCGATGACCTAGTGCTGCGCAATGATTTTATGGCTGATGTCGCCGCTGGTATTGATCAGTTGACAGAGCTGACGTCGGATGGCGGGCCGGCGATTGTGGTTGGGGCGCCTGCTGCCATTGATGGTGCCATTTACAATTCGGTCTTTGTGCTTGATGGCGGCAAACAGCTTGCCAGATTGGACAAGGTGAATCTGCCCAACTACGGCGTGTTCGATGATAAGCGCAACTTTACCGCAGGTCAGATGCCCGGCCCGGCGATGCTGCGCGGGTTGAAAATCGGGTTTCCGATCTGTGAGGATATCTGGGAGCCGAATGTAGCTGAATGTCTCGAGGAGTCCGGGGCTGATCTGATTATCGCGATTAATGCCTCGCCGTTTGATATCAGTAAACCAGAACGCCGGATGTCGACGATTGTTGCGCGCACGGTCGAAACTGGCCTGCCGGTCGCTTATGTAAATATGGTTGGTGGGCAGGATGAGCTGGTCTATGACGGCAGCTCTTTTGCCATTAATGCTGGCGGCAAGCTCGCGTGTCATTTGCCTAGTTTTTCTGAGTCTATCGTGGTGATTTCGGCGCAGAAAACCGCCGGAATGGTGGCATTGACTGGCCAGATCACCCCGCCTGACAGTGATCTGACCGCGCTTTACCGCGGTTTGTGCCTTGGGCTGCGCGATTACGTTCATAAAAACGGCTTTCCCGGCGTTTTGCTGGGATTGTCGGGGGGCATTGACTCGGCTTTGGTGGCGGCACTTGCGGTTGATGCGCTTGGTGCAGAGGCAGTTCATGCGGTGATGATGCCGTCGGCCTTTACCAGTCAGGAAAGCCTTGATGATGCTGCTGAAATGGCGGCGGCGCTTGGTATACGGCTAGATACCATTGCGATTACACCGGCGGTAGATGCGCTTGGCACGATGTTGGCTGACCAGTTTGCCGGCACCGCGCCTAATGTTGCCGAGGAAAATATCCAGTCGCGGCTGCGCGGTTTGATTTTGATGGGCATTTCCAACAAACATGGTGCGATGGTGCTGGCGACGGGTAATAAATCTGAATATGCCGCAGGCTATTCAACGCTATATGGCGATATGTGTGGCGGTTATGCGCCGCTGAAGGATGTTTGGAAGGTCGATGTTTTCCGTTTGTGTGAATGGCGTAACCGGCATTTGCCGCGCGGTGCGGCAGGCCCAGAAGGTTTGGTCATCCCCCAAGCGATCATTGATAAGCCGCCATCAGCAGAACTGCGCCCCGATCAAAAGGATACGGACTCGCTGCCACCCTACGACCAGCTGGACGCGATTATGGCCGCGTTGTGCGAGGAAATGGCTGATATCGAAACAATCGTTGCACGCGGATATAACCGTGATGATGTTACCCAAGCAAGCCAGCTATTATTCCGTGCTGAATATAAGCGGTTTCAGGCGGCTCCCGGGCCAAAGATGACGCCGGTTGCTTTTGGCCGTGATCGCCGTCTGCCCTTGACCTCTGGCTTTAATCCGATAAAACGCTAAGGCGCGTGGATATGATTTTGGCCGCGGGCGAAACCAACGCTGAAAGATACCGGCCTTGAGCCAAAAAGGAGTCGTTTGATGACTGCAATTAAAGTCCGCTTTGCCCCTAGCCCCACTGGGCGGCTGCATGTTGGTAATTTACGGACAGCGTTGGTGAATTACCTGTTTGCGCGCAAAACTGGTGGTCAGTTTATGCTGCGGATTGACGACACTGACACCGAGAGGTCGAGTGCGGCGTTCGAGGCTGATATCAGAGCCGATCTTGAATGGATGGGCATGGGCTGGGACTGTGAGGACCGCCAATCGCTTCGCCTTGAGCGTTATGATGCGGCGCTAGCCACGCTGATTGCGGCTGGGCGGGCTTATGCCTGTTATGAGACGCCTGAGGAATTGTCGCTAAAGCGTAAAGCACAGCTATCGGCTGGCAGGCCGCCGGTTTATGACCGCACAGGCCTGAAGCTAAGCGATGATGAAAAAGCCAAATTTGAGGCACAAGGCCGGCGTCCGCATTGGCGGTTTTTGCTGAATGATGCCGAGGTCAGCTGGCACGATATGGTGCGGGGTGATGTCGCCTATCATATGTCTAGCCTGTCCGATCCGGTTTTAATGCGTGAAGATGGGCGGGTGATCTATACGATGGCCTCGGTGGTTGATGATATTGATCATGGCATTACGCATATTCTGCGCGGCGAGGATCATGTGACGAATTCAGCGGCACAGATTCAGCTTTTCGAAGCGCTGGGTGCGAACGCCCCAACGATGGGTCATCTTGCGCTACTGGCTGGTGCTGACGGCGAGGGATTGTCAAAACGCCTTGGCAGCATGTCGATTGGTGAATTGCGGCAGAGCGAGATTGAGCCAGCGGCGATTGCTAGCGTTCTTGCCCGTATCGGCACCGCAGATCCGGTCGAGGCAAAGCTCGACATGGCACAGATCATTGCCGGTTTTGACATCACCCGGTTTGGCCGTGCTACAGCCAAATTCGATCCGGCCGAATTACAGAAAATCAATGCGCAGATTATTCAGGAAATGCCGTTTGAATTGGTCACTGCGCGCCTCGAAGAAATCGGCGTAAAGGGCGATGCACTATTCTGGGAAACAGTGCGTGGCAATATCATGAACCTTGGCGAGGCAAAAATCTGGTGGGATATCTGTACTGGTGAAATAACGCCGATCATTGATGCGAACAACGTTACCAATGCAGCTGCTGCGCTGTTGCCGCAAGGTGATCTTGATGCCTCGATATGGAAAGGGTGGACAACTGCCATCGCGGCCGAAACCGGGGTAAAGGGCAAGGGGCTTTTCATGCCGTTGCGGCTGGCGCTAACCGGGGTTGAGGCTGGCCCTGAGCTGGCGCCTTTGCTGGGTCTAATAGGCCGTGAGCGCGTGTTAAAGCGCCTGCAAGGGGTGGCCGCATGACGGTGCTGAGACTGCATAATACGCTGACACGCAAAAAGGAAGATTTTGTTCCGATTGATCCTGATCATGTGCGTGTCTATGCTTGCGGCCCAACGGTTTATGGCCGTATCCATGTCGGCAATGCACGTCCGATCGTGGTGTTTGATGTTTTGGTCCGGCTGTTACGCCTGCGTCACTCAAAAGTAACCTATGTTCGCAATATCACCGATGTTGACGACAAGATTAATGTCAGGGCTAGTGAACGCGGCATTCAGATTGACGAGCTATGCGCCGAAACGATTGAGACTTTTCATCAAGATACTGCCCGCCTTAGTGCGCTGGCACCTGACATTGAACCGCGCGCAACGCATCATATTGCTGAGATGCAGGCGATGATCACGACCCTGATCGAAAAGGGTCATGCCTATGAGGCCGATGGTCACGTGCTGTTTCAGGTTTCGACCATGGATCATTATGGGGCGCTGTCCAAGCGGTCGATGGATGATATGATTGCCGGTGCAAGGGTTGAGGTTGCCCCCTATAAGCGTGAGCCTGCGGATTTTATTCTGTGGAAGCCAAGCAGTGATGATCAACCCGGATGGGACAGCCCGTGGGGGCGTGGCCGTCCCGGCTGGCATATCGAATGTTCGGCGATGGCAAAGACCTATCTTGGTGAGGTCTTTGATATTCACGCTGGTGGACTTGATCTGATTTTTCCGCATCATGAAAATGAAATCGCGCAAAGCTGTTGTGCGCATGATCAGCCTAAAATGGCGCATTACTGGCTGCATAACGGTTTTGTGACGATGAATGACGAAAAAATGTCAAAATCGTTGGGGAATATCATTTCAGTCACCGACGCTGCCGACCAGTATCGCGGTGAAACATTGCGTGCGGCTTTGTTGTCGGCGCATTATCGCGCCCCACTGGATCTGTCGGATAGTGCGATGCGTGATGCACGCAACGGCCTTGACCGTCTGTATCGTGCGGTTGGCGATATTGTTTTTGACGCTGACAAGATTGACGCCGGATTTACCGATTGTTTGCTTGATGATTTAAACACGCCCGCGGCAATTGCCCGGCTGCATGAACTTGCGCGTCTCGCAAATAAGGGTGATACGTCAGCCGCGATCGCATTGAAGGCCAGCGCATCAGTGCTCGGGCTTTTGCAACAAGACGCTGAAAGCTGGGCAAAGGCGGGCGATGCAGCAACTGATGCGGCAACTGCTGACGGGATGGATGACGCGGCGATTGATGCGTTGATCGAGGCGCGGAAACAGGCGCGCGCAAATCGTGATTTTGCCAAGGCAGATGAAATTCGCGATCAACTGACCGACGCTGGTATAATTCTTGAAGATAGTGCCGATGGAACGGTTTGGCGGCGACGATAGTAATGATTAAGCAATTTTGTTAAACCGAAGTCACAAAACCAAACAAATATGCGGTAATCGCGGCATTGTTTGGCACAGGCGGTGGGAGAATATCAATGGGTAGCGATAAGATATGGCTGTTTGACACCACATTACGTGATGGTGGGCAAACCCGCGGCGTTGATTTTTCACGTGCGGACAAGGTTGCTATCGCGCAGGCTCTAGATGACATCGGGATTAATTATATCGAGGCTGGCTGGCCGGGGGCAAACCCAACCGATGATGCCTTTTTCGCCAAGCCCCCATCGCTGAAAAAGGCCAAGCTTGTTGCCTTTGGCATGACGCGGCGCGGCGGGCGCAGTACCGCCAATGATCCCGGGCTAAGCGCGGTGATTGATGCCGAGGCTGATGCCGCGTGCCTTGTTGGAAAAACGTGGGATTTTCATGTCAAAACCGCGTTAAATACGACGCTGGATGAAAATTTGGAAATGATCCGGCAATCATTAATCGCTGCCGCTGATCGTGGCCGTGAGCCAATATTTGATTGCGAGCATTTTTTCGACGGCTATAAAAATAACCCGGATTTTGCGCTTGATTGCATCCGCGCGGCACAGGAAGGTGGCGCAACATGGGTGGTCTTGTGCGATACGAACGGCGGCACGCTTCCTGATGAAGTGTTTGAAATTGTCAGTGCAGTCCACAAAAAAATGCCAGACGTTCGACTTGGTATTCATTGCCATAATGATGCCGGTGTTGCGGTGGCAAATTCACTGGCGGCAATCGCGGCTGGTGCGCGTCAAGTGCAGGGCACGATCAACGGCCTTGGCGAGCGTTGCGGCAACGCCAACCTGATCACCCTGATCCCGACATTGGTGCTAAAGACTGACTATGAAACCAGCATCTCCGAGGCCAGCTTGCCAAAGCTGATGGGGCTGTCACGGTTTCTTGATGACCGGTTGAACCGTACGCCTGATGCGCACGCGCCTTATGTCGGGGCGGCGGCATTCGCCCATAAGGGCGGTCTGCACGCCTCAGCAGCGCAAAAGGATCCGCGTACCTATGAGCATGTGCCGCCGGAAAAAGTCGGTAATGAGAGGCATTATCTTGTGTCCGATCAGGCTGGTCGTTCAAATATGCTGGCGCGGTTTGCCGAGTTCAATATTGAAATTGACCCCAAGGATAAACGGCTGGATACGCTGATTAGCGTGGTGAAAGCCAAGGAGTTCGAGGGCTGGTCGTTTGATTCTGCCGAAGCCAGCTTTGAGTTGTTGGCGCGCCAGATGCTGGGCGAGGTTCCGGAATATTTCCGCATTGGCCGGTTTCGCGTGATGGATGAACGCAGGTTCAATGCGCGCGGTGAATTGGTCGTTGAGTCCGAGGCGACAACAACAATTTTTGTTGGTGATGAATGTTTCCATGAGGCCGCCGTTGGTAATGGCCCGGTGAATGCAGTTGATACAGCGATGCGCAAAGCGCTGGTGGCAGCTTATCCATCCTTGGCCGATGTTGAGCTGGTCGATTATAAGGTGCGTATTCTCGATGCGGCCGAAGGCTCTGGAACGGGTGCGATTACCCGGGTGATGATCGAATTTTGCGTCCCTGATGGTACCGTGTGGCGCACTGTTGGATTGTCGACGAATATCATTGATGCGTCGGTTGCCGCGCTTGGCGATGGCATGATTTGGAAATTGCAGCATGATCAGATCGCTGGCCCAAAGCCAAAAATAAAATGATGACGTTACCAACGGCGCCAATCGTCATTTTGGCGCGTCCTCAAATGGGCGAAAATATCGGCGCTGCGGCGCGTGCCATGATGAATTGCGGCCTCTCTGAGCTGCGGCTTGTTGCGCCGCGTGATGGGTGGCCGAATCCGGCAGCGTTACCGATGGCTGCAGGTGGTAGCCAGATTATTGAAAATGCGCGTGTTTTTGACAGTCTGGCCGCGGCGGCGCATGACGTGTCCTTGATGCTGGCAGCAAGCGCGAGGCGGCGTGACCTTCCGATTAAAAGTACTAATCCACGCGCTGCGGCGGCGATGATGCTGGCGCATGACCGGAATAACGCCACACATCCTGATCAATCACCAACCGGCCGGACGGCGATGCTATTTGGGCCAGAGGCATCTGGGCTGGATAATGATGAGGTGGTTCTGGCGGATGTTCTGGTGACAGCGCCGCTAAACCCGTCATATCCGTCGCTTAATCTTGCGCAGGCAGTTTTGCTAATGGCCTGGGAATGGCGGATGGCAGCGCATCTAGAGGCGGTGGCGGGAGCCGAAAATACGGTCGGGCAAGCCGGACATATGCCGCGCCCTGTTCAGGAATTACCCGACGCGCGGCAGGCATCGGTTAAAGAGCGCGATTTTTTCTTTCAGCGGCTTGAAAATGCGCTGGATGATGGCGGGTTCTTTACCGCCCCTGATATAAGTAATGTGGTAAAGCGGAACCTGCGGGCTTTATTTACCCGTGCCGGCCTTTCGGCGCAGGAAATCAGCACGCTTCATGGGGTGATTCAAGCGTTGACGCGAAAGCGGCGATAACCACAGCGAAATTCGTTGACAAACCGCGGAAAACCCCATAGTTTGCCGCAAATTCTCGGGAAAGTGGATTGCACCAGCGGGGTGTGATGCCGGTCAAGATAGCAAATAATTGCGCTATTGCGACCCTACCGGGACAACAACGGAACAAAAGGAGCCAAAAATGGCAAAATCCGATCATAAGCGGCATTCCGCGAAACATAAAATTGACCGCCGTCTTGGTGTAAACCTATGGGGTCGTCCAAAATCTCCTGTAAATTCACGCGAATATGGCCCGGGCCAGCATGGTCAGCGCCGCAAAAAGCCAACTGACTTTGGTGTTCAGTTGATGGCCAAGCAAAAGCTTAAAGGCTATTACGGCAATATCGGTGAAAAGCAGTTCAAAAAATATTATGCCGAGGCTGTGCGCCGCCGCGGTGATACAGGCCAGAACCTGATCGGTATTCTTGAATGCCGTCTTGATGCTGTTCTGTATCGCTCGAAAATGGTTCCAACCGTTTTTGCCGCGCGCCAGACCATCAACCACGGCCATGTTTTGGTAAATGGCAAGCGTTGTAACATTGCGTCAGTCATGTTGAAGCCGGGCGATGTGATCAGCCTGAAAGACAAGGCAAAGAACATCCCAGCGGTTCTTGATGCGATTGCGTCAGTCGAGCGTGATGTTCCTGAATATGTCGATGCTGACCATGGAAAATTCTCGGCAACTTTCTTGCGGGTGCCAGCGCTGGATGAGGTGCCTTACCCAGTTCAGATGGAACCAAATCTGGTGGTCGAATATTACTCACGTTAATCACTGAGGGTGGCAAACAGCCGTTCGAGCCAGATCAAATTCAAAAAGGCGGTACGCAAGGTGCCGCCTTTGTTTGTGCCGTCTTTTTTGGTGCACCCTTTTGGATGCCTCCCTTTTTGATGCCAAAGTCGGCAACCGCTTATCACCCCTATTAAAATCTATTTAAGTGCGTTTATCATAACCCAATATTCACGAGTGATATGGAGGTCTTGATGACTGATGGCGGTGGCAATGCAGATAGCGACTGGCCGGAACGCTATTTTGCGGTGATTTTTACGAGTCAGCGCAGCCTCAGCGGCGACGATATCTATGAAATTGCGGCCAACAGGATGGTGACTTTGGCGCAGCAACAGCCGGGGTTTCTTGGGGTTGAGTCGGTTCGTGCCGATGACGGGATCGGGATTACCGTATCTTATTGGACGGATCGCGATGCGATTAGCCAATGGCGCCATAATGCCGAACATATGGCAACCCAAGCGATGGGGCGTCAGGAATTTTATGATTGGTACCGGATACGCATCGCCGAGGTCGTTTCCGAACGGGCGTTTTTGTCCGATAATATTGTTCAAGGCCAGCCCGCCAGCGATTAGGCAGCGATGCCTAAATCTGCCAGCGGAGTGGATATTTGGATCGGCACTTAGCTTGGGCGGGCGTCAATGCCATGTGTCTGGAACATTTCGGTCAGTTCGCCAGTTTCATACATCTCACGAATGATGTCGCAGCCGCCAACAAACTCACCTTTTACATAAAGCTGGGGAATCGTTGGCCAGTCTGAATAGGCCTTGATACCTTCGCGAATATTATCATCTTCAAGGACGTTGATACCGCGAAATTTCACGCCAAGATGTGATAGCACACCGACAACAGCGGCAGAAAATCCGCATTGTGGAAAAACCGGAGTGCCTTTCATGAAAAGCACGACCTGCTCGCTGGCAATTTCATTATCAATGCGGGTCTTGAGTGCATCATCCAACATAATTCTGCTCCTAAAACTGGGGGTTATGCCCTGTTGGCCTTCGGGGGTTATTCTTGTGGTGCCGATGTTTGCAGGGCCAGTGCGTGTAGCTCGCCGCCCATGCGCCCACCAAGTGCCTTATAAACCATTTGGTGCTGCTGAACGCGGTTTTTGCCAGCAAAGGCAGCCGAGATCACATTACAGGCGTAATGGTCGCCATCACCGCGTAAATCTTCAATAGTTATGGTGGCATCAGGGAAGGCGGCACTGATCAAAGCTTCTATTTCGCTTGCTGCCATTGCCATAATCGCTGCTCCTTATTTCCGCCGTTTGGCTCATCGCCGTTTGGTTACCTATATTATGGCTGTTGCCTGATTGTGCCTAGCCCGCCATCAATGCAGGGATAGTCGCTTCAAAGACAACACCCAACTCACTAACTGATATGGCATCGCTGGCACCGAATTTCAATTCACCGCTAGCCGAAACCTTACCAATCTTTGTGATTTCAACGCCAGCATCTTTTGCGGCTGAAATTAATGCTGAATGATTGGCCGTGGTCACGACAAACCGCGCCTGATCTTCACCAAAGGCCCAGCCATGCAGCTGGCCCGCCTGCGGCACCGTGATATCAGCCCCAAAACTGGACCGGATTGCCATTTCGGCAATGGCAACGGCAAGGCCGCCATCGCTGATGTCATGCGCCGCGCTGATGCTGCCGCCCAAAATCTGTTCACGGACAAAGCTGCCATTTTTTAACTCAGCATCTAGATTAACCGGCGGCGGTGCGTAAATCGCTTGGTCGCCGTGCAGTTGCTGATAAACCGAGGCACCGAGCCAGCCGTCATTCACAATGTCGCTTTGACCAACAACGAAAATATCCTCACCGTCGGCAACAAACCTGTTACCGGCGGCATGGTCAACATCTTCGATCACACCAACCATGCCAATCACCGGACAGGGCTGAATTGCGTTGCCATCGGTTTCGTTATAAAGCGACACATTGCCCGAAACCACAGGGGTATCCAGATGGCGCGCAGCTTCACCCATGCCAAGCACCGACTCGACAAGCTGGGTCATGATTTCCGGCTTTTCAGGATTGCCAAAGTTCAGATTATTAGTGATCGCAAGCGGGGTTGCACCAATCGCTGAAAGGTTACGATAGGCCTCGGCAACCGCCTGTGCGCCGCCGGTTTTCGGATCAGCTTCAACATAGCGTGGGGTACAGTCGGTACTCATTGCAAGGCCGCGCTTGCTGCCATGCACCCTGATTAAGGCCGCATCGCCGCCCGGGCCCGCAACTGTATCGGCCATCACCTGACTGTCATACTGCTCATAGATCCAGCGGCGACTTGCAAGATTAACATCGCCAAGCAGTGATTTCAGCACCGTGGAAATTGGCGCATCACTGGCAATATCTGCGCTCGGCAGCTGCACGCGCACCGGTGCATCGCCATACGGGCGATCATATTCAGGCGCGTCATCAACCAGCGGGCCAATCGGAATATCACAAGCAGTGCCGCCATCTTTTAAAAGGATCAGGCGGCCCGTTTCGGTAACCCGCCCAATCGGCATGAAATCGAGATCCCATTTGTTGAAAATCGCCCGTGCCGTCTCTGTGGCATCAGGCCTTAGCACCATCAGCATCCGTTCTTGCGACTCTGACAGCATCAGCTCATAAGCCGACATATCTTCTTCGCGTGCGGGCACAAGATCAAGATCAATCTCCATGCCAAGACCGCCCTTTGACGCCATCTCAACCGATGATGATGTCAGACCAGCAGCGCCCATATCTTGAATGGATAATACCGAGTCCGATGCCATCAGCTCAAGACAGGCCTCCATCAGCAATTTGCCGGTGAACGGATCACCAACTTGAACGGTCGGGCGCTTGCTTTCGGTTTCGTCAGAAAATTCGGCTGATGCCATCGTTGCGCCATGAATGCCATCACGGCCAGTCTTGGCGCCAACATAAATCACCGGATTGCCCGGGCCGGTCGCTGCTGAACGGAAAATACGGTCGCTATTGGCGAGGCCAACCGCCATCGCATTGACCAGAATATTACCATTATAGGATTTGTCGAAATTGACCTCGCCGCCAACAGTGGGAATGCCAATGCAATTGCCATAGCCGCCGATGCCAGACACAACACCGCCAACAAGATGTCGGGTCTTCACGTGGCTGGCCTCGCCAAAACGTAACGCATTCAGCAATGCAACCGGACGTGCGCCCATCGTGAACACATCGCGTAAAATCCCGCCAACGCCCGTTGCCGCGCCCTGATAAGGCTCGATAAAGGATGGGTGATTATGGCTTTCAATTTTGAAAATAGCGGCCAGCCCGTCACCGATATCAACCGCCCCCGCATTCTCGCCCGGCCCCTCGATCACTTGCGGGCCGTCAATCGGCAGGGTCTTTAACCATTTCTTCGACGATTTATACGAGCAATGTTCCGACCACATGGCCGAGAATATTCCAAGCTCACAAAGATTTGGCGTCCGGCCAAGGCGCTGATTAATCAACGCCCACTCATCACGCGAAAGCCCCATTGCGGCGGCATTTTCAAAAGTCATTACATCGGATGCTGCGTTCATGATACCAGCGCCTCAAGTGATTTTAACAGGAATGTGGCGCCGTCAGTGCCGCCATGCAATTTTGACATGGCGCGTTCGGGGTGTGGCATCATGCCAAGAACGCGGCCATTGTTTGATAGAACGCCGGCGATATCGCGCGATGCACCATTCGGGTTTGCCGGACCAACCGCGTCGCCGTTTACATAGCGGAACGCAACCTGACCATTGCCCTCAAGCCGGTCAAGCTCGTCATCATCAGCAAAATAATTACCCTCATTATGCGCCACAGGGATGGTCAAATCCTCGCCCATGGCAAGGCCAGCGGTAAAGGGGGACGACAGCGTTTCACATAGCTGCAACCGTACATTGCGGCAGGTAAACTTTAATCCCGCATTGCGAATCAGAACCCCGGGAACCATGCCGGTTTCGGTTAGGACCTGAAAGCCGTTGCAAATCCCCATCACAGCCCCGCCGCGTGCCGCATGGTCAAGCACCGCATTCATAATGGGTGAGCGCCCAGCAAGCGCACCGCAGCGCAAATAATCGCCAAAAGAAAAGCCGCCGGGGATAATCACCAGATCGGCTGGATCCAGCGAGGCTTCTTTGTGCCAGACAAGGGCAGGGCGGCGAGAGGTCAATTGTTCAATGGCAACCATCATATCCCGATCACAATTCGATCCCGGGAAAATGATGATGGTAACGCGTAAGGCTGAGAGGGTCATGGTCTGTTTCGCATTATTGTTTAGGGGTGACGATTGACGCGATTGGCGTCTATTCTTCGTCGGGAATATCGATTGAATAATCCTCAATCACTGTGTTCGATAGTAATGTCTCGCACATACGGGCAACACGCTGGCGAAGCCGCGCCGGATCAGTCTCGTCAATCTCCAGCAAAATCTGTTTGCCAACCCGCACGTCACTCACCTCGTTAAAGCCAAGATCATTAAGCGAATGCGAGATTGCCCGTCCTTGCGGATCAAGAACGCCCTCTTTTAGTGATATATTTACAATGGCTTGCATCTTTATGCCCTTTATAGTTGTGTCGTCTGGATGGTGCTATCACCATTTAATTAATCGGTTTGTGGCACCTTCACACCGAGGCGCCGCGCAATTTCCTGATAGGCTTCGACCAGCCCACCAAGATCACGGCGAAACCTGTCCTTATCCATCTTTTCGTTGGTCTCTGCATCCCAGAGGCGACAATTATCGGGGCTGATTTCATCAGCAAGCATGATCTCGATACCATCATCGGTCTCGTAGCGACCAAATTCTAGCTTGAAGTCAATCAGCCGAACGCCGATGCCGAGGAATAATCCGGTTAGAAAATCATTAATTCGCAATGTGTCTTCGACGATGATTTCCAACTCTTCCGGCGTTGCCCAGCCAAAGGTAAAGATATGTTCGGGGGCGATAATTGGGTCACCCAGCTTGTCATCCTTCAAACAGAACTCAACAAGCGTGTTATTCAGCATCGAGCCTTCTTCAAGCCCAAGCCGCGGGCAGATTGAACCGGCTGCTACATTTCGTACAACCACCTCAACTGGAATGATTTCCAGTTTGCGGATAAGCTGTTCACGGTCGCTAATCCGGCTGATGAAATGGTTAGGAATACCCAGTTCAGCAACCGCCAGCATAATATGCTCGCTGATATAGTTATTCAGTATCCCCTTGCCGGTGATGACGTCTTTCTTCTGTGCATTAAATGCGGTGGCATCATCTTTAAAATGCTGAATTAAGGTGCCAGCCTCCGGCCCGTCAAAAATAACCTTGGCCTTGCCTTCATAAAGCGGTTTTTTACTTGTCATGGTTTAAAATCCCAGTGGTGGCCAGTTTACGGCCAGATTTTGAAAACTAGCCGAATACCCGTTCAAAGATCGTATCAACATGGCGGAAATGCTGGTCAAGGTCGAAAAGCGCATCTAGCTCGCTACTGCTCAAATTCGCTGCAACATCCGTGTCGGCTTTCAATTTATCGAGATAGCTGCCGCCTTCTGCCCAGATTTTCATCGCATTGCGCTGAACATATACATAGGCATCTTCACGGCTGACCCCTTTTTGGGTCAGTGCCAGCAAAACCTGCTGCGAGTGCACAAGACCGCCCAGTTTATCAAGATTGGCCTGCATTGCCTCAGGATAGATCAACAGATTCTCGATAACGCCGGCAAGACGGTGCAGGGCAAAATCAAGCCCGATTGTGGCATCGGGGCCAAACACCCGCTCAACTGATGAATGCGAAATATCGCGCTCATGCCACAGCGCGACATTTTCCAAAGCTGGCACCACGGCGGCGCGAACAATGCGGGCGATGCCGGTCAAATTCTCGGTTAAAACCGGGTTACGCTTGTGCGGCATGGCAGATGAGCCCTTTTGCCCAGCCGAGAAAAACTCCTCGGCTTCACGCACTTCAGTGCGCTGCAAGTGCCGAATTTCTGTTGCCAGCCGTTCAACCGAGCTTGCCACCACACCCAAGGTCGCAAAAAACATCGCATGACGATCGCGCGGGATCACTTGCGTTGAGACCGGCTCAATCGTCAGCCCCATTTTTTCGGCAACATGTGCCTCAACCGCCGGATCGATATGTGCAAAAGTTCCAACCGCACCGGATATCGCGCAGGTAGCAATTTCCTGCCGCGCGGCCACCATACGGTCACGGCAACGCTTAAACTCGGCATAAAAGCCAGCCAGCTTTAGACCAAAGGTTACCGGTTCGGCATGAATGCCGTGACTGCGGCCAATGGTTGGTGTGCGTTTATGCTCAAAGGCGCGTGTTTTCAGCCCGGCAAGCAAACGGTCAATGCCACCGATTAACAGGTCGGCGGCGCGCGCCATCTGTACCGATAATGTGGTGTCGAGAACATCCGATGAGGTCATGCCCTGATGCACAAAGCGGGCATCTTCGCCGATATATTCTGCCAGATTGGTCAGAAATGCGATCACATCATGTTTGGTTTCGCGCTCAATCTCGTTGATTCGATCAATGTCAAAAGCGCCTTTTTCCCAGACGACAGCCGCAGCCGATGCAGGAATTACGCCCAAATTTGCCTGTGCGTCACAGGCATGTGCTTCGATTTCAAACCAAATCTGGAACTTGCTTTCCTCAGACCAGATTGCGCTCATTTCTGGCCGGGAATATCGCGGGATCATACTTCTAATACCTTTTGCGTTAAATGGAGCTTGGGTATAGCATTGGGATGGGTAAAAAGCCAGCGCATAACTAGTCATTGTGGCTATTTTGGTAAGGGGTATCTATATGCTGATTCGCCGTTTTGTTGTTGCTGCATTGATGCGCGCCGCGCGCAATCCAGACGTGCAAAAAAAGGCCGGCGAAATGGCAGGAAAAGCCCTTGATGCGGCCCGTCCATCGTTATTGCGCGCCAGCCGCAAAGCCGGCGAGCTTACCCGCAAGGCCGCTGCCAAGCTGCGTGACGACGCCGAGCGATAACGCCAGTTCTTTATATCTTTGGTGTATTTCTGGTGCATCTCTGTTGCATATTGGTGCATCTGTGGAAAGTTCCTGGAGATGGCCGAGGCTTTTCAGGCTAACACAATTTATACCGGCAACGATCAAATGATCATGCAATGTAATCCCCATCACCGCCAACGCCTTGTCGATATCCTTTGTTACCGAGATGTCGGCGCGTGACGGTTGGGTTTCGCCGCCCGGATGATTGTGAACAATGATCACCGCATGGGCAAAGTGCTGAAGGGCAAGATTGACAATTTCGCGCGGGTAAACCGACGTCTGGTTCACCGTGCCGCGTGAAATAGTTTCATCGGCAATCAGCGGGTTCTGGCTATCAAGCAGTAACAGCATCACATATTCGATCGGCTGATGCGCCAATTTATTGATACAGTAATCCTGCACATCCATCCAATGCGTTAAAACCGGTTTCCCTTTGATCCGTGAGTGGCTGATTCGAAGGCCGGTTGTCTCGGCAACCTTAAGCGCGGCAATTGCCGCATCGCCCATATCCTTTACTGCCCGCAACTCGGTCGGCGTCGCCCTTAGTACCGCTGGCAGGCTTATGAATATCTTGACGAGCCGCTTTGCCAAAGGCTTGGTGTCGCCACGTGGAGCGCCCGCATAAAGCAGCATTTCTAGAATTTCCAAATCGGTCAGGGCAGTGCCGCCCTTTTCCAAAAGCTTTTGCCGCATACGGGCACGGTGCCCCTTAGTATCATGCGATGCTAGCGCGGGTGGCTTGGGCGGGTCTGAAGGTTTGGACATAGCCAAACAGATAACCCATTAGGGTTAAAATTGGGTTAATTGCCCGTTAAAGGGGGGTGCAGCTTGCCGATTTTGTTAGCTAGCATAGGGCGGCAACGTCAGCCCAGCAGGTGATCTTGTGAATATTTCGGCGTCGCCTTCGGTAATGCCGATCGAATGTTCAAACTGTGCCGACAGGCTTTTGTCTCGTGTAACCGCTGTCCACCCATCATTTAGAATTTTGGTCTCGGCGCGGCCAGCATTGATCATAGGTTCGATGGTAAAGATCATCCCCGGTTCAAGCACCATGCCGCTGCCAGCCTCGCCATAATGCAACACGGTCGGGGCTGTGTGAAACACCTGTCCAAGGCCATGTCCGGTAAAGTCACGAACCACCGAATAGCGGCATGATTCGGCGTAGGATTGAATGGCATGACCAATATCGCCAAGCGTGTTTCCGGCTTTGGCCACGGCAATGCCGCGCATCAGGCATTCATAAGTTACCTCGGTAAGGCGTTGGGCTTTGATTGATGGCTCGCCAACATAAAACATGCGTGAGGTATCGCCGTACCAGCTGTCCAATATCACGGTGATGTCGATGTTCAGAATATCGCCGTCACGCAATGTTTTTGGCCCGGGAATTCCGTGGCAAACAACATGATTAAGCGAGATGCAGGTCGATTTCGGAAAGCCCTTGTAATTCAGCGGGGCAGGCGAGGCGCCATGTGCCAGAATATAATCATGGCAAAGCTTGTCCAGATGTTCGGTGCTAGCGCCGGCGATCACGTGCGGGGTAATCATGTCCAATACCTCGGCGGCAAGGCGGCCTGCTTTATGCATGCCAGCAAAGCCTTCGGCACCATGTCGGATCACTGTATCGCTTCGCATTTTTACCCCTATGGAATACCCCTATGGGTGGTCGTCTTCGTCGTGCGGACAGGCGCTAACGTTATTCTTCACTAGTGTGATGCCGCTGGAATAGCATATTTTGTCTGGCGCGAAACCTATAAACTGCAATAAACACCGGATGAGCGGTCTCGGCCGCATCAAGTTATTTGACACATCGCGCATATTTGACCAAAGTCCCATCTTTGATTTTTGTCCCTAAATTCAAGGTTTCCGATCATGACATCTTCGCCGAATCCTACCGCCGCCATAATTGTTATTGGCGATGAAATCCTGTCGGGTCGCACCAAGGATAAAAATATTGGCTGGCTGGCTGAACAGCTTGGCGCGCAGGGCATCCAGCTTTGTGAGGCGCGGGTGATTGCCGACAAGAAACAGGTGATCATCGACACGGTGCAAACATTGTCAAAAGCCTATGATCTGGTGTTTACCAGCGGCGGTATTGGGCCGACGCATGATGATATCACGACTGATGCGGTGGCGGCTGCCTTTGGCGTGCCGGTTATTCGTCACCCCGAGGCTGAACGCCGGCTCATCCTGCATTATGCCAATACCGACCTTGAATTTAATGCAGCACGCCAGAAAATGGCGGATATTCCAGATAATGCTGTGTTGATTGATAATCCGCTATCGGCGGCACCTGGCTATATCATCGACAATGTTCACGTGCTTCCCGGAGTGCCAACGATCTTGCAAGCCATGTTTGAAGGGCTGAAACCACGTTTGCCGGGCGGTATTGTGATGACGCGGATTACGGTTCAATGTTCGACCGGCGAGGGTAATATCGCCACAATATTGTCAGATGTCGAGGCAAGCCATGACGGGGTTAGTGTTGGCAGCTACCCATGGATGAAGCCGGGAAATTTTGGCACCGCAGTTGTTGTTAGCGGCCTTGATGCCGAGATTACCACAGCTGCAGCAAAGGCAGTCGAAGCCGGTGTGCGGGCGTTTGGCGCCGCGGCAAATATCGTCAATGCCGATGGCACGTTGCAGGACTGAACCGAACAATGTTTGGCATCCCCTGATGCCTTTAACCCCAGGGTCCCTTTGGCCGTGTTGGCTTTGTCGACGGAATTGACGTGCGTGTTGTCTGGCCGGCATTGCGCTGAAATCTTTTGCGAGCGTCTCGCTTCATCTCATCAAAACTTATCGGCTGACCTGACCATGTTTTCGGTGGCTGGCCGCGATCAAACAGCGATATATGGCGCTTTTTGAAAAGCGGAACCAGCACAAGACCGGCAATAAAACCGCCAATATGCGCCATATAGGCAACACCGCCACCATCCCCGCTAAGGGCCTGTGGCGCCGCGGCAAATTGCAGGCCAATCCAGCCACCAAGCACCAGCCATGCTGGCAGATTTATAAAGCGGAAAAAGACGATGATAATCACCAGACAGCGTACCGCGGCCTTTGGGTGTAAAACAAGATAGGCGCCAAGCACCCCAGCAATCGCCCCCGATGCACCAACCATGGGAATGGGCGAAGACGGGTCGATCAGGCCTTGTGACAAGGCAGCGATCAGACCGCACAGACAATAAAAGACGATGAAACGTCCGCGACCCATCGCCTCTTCAACATTATCGCCAAAAATCCACAAATACAGCATATTGCCGCCAAGGTGTAGCCAGCCACCATGTAGAAACATCGAGGTAAAGATTGTCGCCCAGCTCGGAACAATGATCATTTCGGCCGGAAGTGTATCGCCCTTGAAAACGATCGTGGGAACAAAGCCCAATTGATACAGCGCCAACCGTGCAGCCACCTCGTCAAGCGACTGCTGCCAGAAAAAGATGGCAACACAGGCGGCGATGATTAGCCAGACGATAAAGGGCCGTCGGCCAGTTGCATTTTCATCAAAAAGTGGGAAGAAAAACATAAATATGTCCGCATGTGATCATTACCAGCAACCTACCCCGCCTTGAGCGGATCAGCAAATAACTTTGAAGAAAGGCTTTTATCGGCATTATTGTTTGTCAAAAAAGGTCGCAAGGTCACAATTTTGCCAGAAATCAAGCAAACCCCAACAGCATCAAAAGGAGAGAATTAAATGAACATCAAACGAAGCCGTTCCAGCGAGGTTTCGCCCGGACAGCCGAAGATATTCAGGCGATCCATGATGAAGCGAGCGATTATGCGGTCGCTGGTGGGGCTGATGATTTTCCTGTCTTCTTGGGCTGTTTCATCTGTCATGGCTGCCACAATTGTAACGCTGGATAATGGCGTGGAGGTGCGGTTCAAAGACGGTCAGTTTGATGCAAAATCATTTAATATGCGGGTAAATTCTGTTGAGTTTTACAACGACGGCAAGCTTTTTGCGTTGGCTGATACGATGCAACTGGAAGTCGAACCGCACGCCGATGGCAAGCACTTGATTGTTAAGGATTCTGAGATGACCGGCTTTGTTCTGCCGGATAAGGGGCTAGAGTTTGGCAAAGTTGTTTTGCGCAATTTGATGATCAAGGACAAAGGTAATTTATTTGCTGCTGATTTCGACCGGCTGGCAGATAGTTTGATGGATAATGCCTATATCGGGCTGTTTGATTTTTTGGTCAGGCATGATGAAGCGATTGGTTTTGATGCTTATGTCCATGCGGTTGAAATTTCACCAGTGAGGCTGAAGGCCTTGCCGAACGGTGACATTTACTACAGCGAATTGGGGCTTCGTGGGGCGATGGATCTAACGCGGCGTGATGATAATAGCCAGACGAAGTCACTTAGTCAGAACGACATGATCGGCTATGCAGCTTTACAAAAACTGAACTTTGACAAGATTAAACTCGCCTTTGATATCCAGCATAAAATGTCTGAAGATGGTGTTTCGCTCTATTTAGAAAGCACAGGAAATTTGGATATAGAACAGCAATTTGTTAGCGGTTTTAATCTGGCTATGCAGATGCCGCTGGCATCCTTTTATAAGATGGAAAACGCAGCCGAGCTTGAAGGTGAGGAGGCTTTCTTTGCTTTGTTGCAATCCGATGCGGCGCTTGCCAATTTCAGTTTTGATATTCGTGATCGTGGATTGCTTGGCAAAGTGATGGCAATCATTGCCGAAGAACGGGCACAATCGGTCGATGCGGCGCGTGCTGAAATCAGTTTGATGCTAGACCAAGCCATGCGTGAGGCACTGCCGGCAGAGGGTGCAAAACTTGCCATGGCAATTGATCATTTCTTGCGTCAAGGTGGAAAATTGCGTATTGCAATGACGCCGGATGAGCCGTTGCCGCTGATCAGCCTTGGCGGTTTTCTGATTGCCCCTGATCTTATGGTCAGAACGAGCAATATCACCACCCAACGGCTGGATTAGCGCGCGGTAAATCAGGTTTATAGTGCGCAGAGACGCGATATAAATCCGCGAGAAGTAACGTGTGATCAGGTAAAAGCGACTAGAGTCGGTGTTAGGGAGGTTTTGGGTGTCGAGCGGGTTGATTGATTTTGGCGAATATATCGCCAGCTATCCAGATTTTCCAAAGCCCGGAATCCTGTTTCGTGATATCAGCCCGCTATTAGCATCGGCTGCGGGCATGAACCACGCTATCGACCAGTTTGCCGCACAATTATCGGCATTTGATATTGGCCTGATTGCCGGCATTGAGTCGCGCGGGTTTTTGTTTTCAACATTGTTGGCATCACGGCTGAACATCGGCTCAATGATGGTGCGCAAACCGGGAAAATTGCCGGGCAAACTGGTGCGTGCCGGTTATGATTTGGAATATGGAACTGCCGAATTAACCATCCAGCAAGATGCGCCGGTAAAGGGGCGTCAGCTGTTGTTAATTGACGATTTGCTTGCCACCGGGGGAACCATGATTGCGGCGAAATCATTGCTTGAGTCCTGCGGCGCGATAGTGCCCGCCTGCGCCGTTGTGATTGAGCTGGCTGCTCTTGGCGGACGGGCGCGTTTAAACGCGCCTCTAATCGCGCTCAAGAGCTATGATGACTAGATTTAATCCGCAAACAACGCTGCTTGTGGTGGCTTTGGAAAATGAGCTTCCGCGTGCAATGGCGGCGGGGTGGAACATTGTTTATACTGGCGTTGGTAA
Organism: Alphaproteobacteria bacterium LSUCC0396; assembly: GCA_041228345.1. NCBI lineage: Bacteria > Pseudomonadati > Pseudomonadota > Alphaproteobacteria > Alphaproteobacteria bacterium LSUCC0396. Next base: position 2,523,246 of record CP166131.1, read on the forward strand.
AATTAATGCGGCCATGACATTGTGTGATGCGATTGCGAAATATCAACCGCAACAGGTGGTAAATTACGGCAGTGCCGGCGCGCTTCGTCCCGGCCTTAGCGGCTTGCATATCGTAACCCGTTTCCTGCAGCGTGATATGGATGTACGGGCGCTGGGGTTTGCGCTTGGTCAAACGCCCTTTGAAGATGATATCGAAATCAGCACCAAGGGTGAGGGATTAAGCTGTAGCTCCGGTGATCAATTTGTCAGCGCGCCGCCCGAAATCGCCAGTGACCTTGTTGACATGGAAGCTTATGCACTGGCCAAGATTTGCCGGCAAAAGGCCATTGATTTTCATTGTTTCAAGTTTATTTCAGATAATGCAGATGGTGACGCTGCTGGGGATTGGAGTCAGCACCTAGCCACTGGTGCCAAGCTGTTTGCGGCTGAAATCCTCGATAAATCACCGACCAAAACCGCTTAATAATTAACCAGCAACCGGTTTCGGTTAATGGCCCGCCGCTTGGCCCAATTGATCCTTGATTGACAGGATTGCAGGTTTTTGAAAGGCTAGTTGCGCTGGCTTTGCCATGGGGTGCGTTGCTGCGGGTGCGTAAAATAGGGGCAAGGCAAGCAGGTTATTGATCGTTAATGGTGATAAGTAATTGATATGGTTACCAGCTAGGTCAATCTTGGGAGGAGGCTGTAATACTCGAAAATGCTGAAATCGTGCCATTGACTGGGGCGCTTGGCGCTGAGGTTAATGATGTGCAACTTGCCGATCTTGTAAAGCGTAATGACCGCAGCAATGCTGATGCGCTTGGTCGAATGCTGGTGAAGAATAAGGTGCTGGTGTTTCGTGATCAGCACCCTGACCCTCAAACGCATGTCGAAGTTGCAAAATTGCTGGGTGAATTAGCGCCGGCCGTGCCGATGTATCCAAAGGTGGCTGGATTTGAGGATATTATTATTATCCGCAATGATGATGATAATCCGCCCGAAAATGAGGTTTGGCACGCAGATATGACCTATCGCGAGGTGCCAATTTTTGCTGCCGTACTGCATGGGGTTCATGTTCCCCCTGTTGGTGGTGACACTCTATGGGTTGATATGGTCGCGGTCGCCAAGGGCCTGTCAGAGCCAATGCGCCAGTTCCTGCGAGGGCTGACATCGCGCCACACGATCGAAAAAGGCTTTTCGTTTGTTACCGAGAACGGACAGGATGATCGCGCTGCCGAGCTGGCTAAAACCATAGGTAAACATAACCGAACCAATCACCCCGTTATGCGTGTTCATCCGGTAACGGGCGAGGAAACATTATTTGTCAACGCGGCCTTTACCGAAGCGATAAATGAGCTGACCGCCGCCGAGTCTGATGCGATGCTTCGCCATCTCTATAGTCATATTGATAATCCGCGCTATCAGATGCGGGTGAAATGGCGTCCGGGAACGGTTGTTATGTGGGATAATTGGGCAACGCAGCATTTTGCCTGCGGGGATCATTATCCGTCATTCCGCGAAGTACAGCGGGTGACGGTAAGGGCGCCGCACCATGAGAGCTTTGCCGCAAACTAGATACCGGCGGGACGTGATCACCGGTCACGTCTGACATTAATATACGGATGTCTAGGGTTCTATAACATACTGATATTACTTGAGGTCAGTAGTGACTGGTGCTTGGGGGATGCGTCTTTGTCTCCCCGCCCGCACCATTCGCTGTAACACTTTATGTGTAACTGATTGAAATGCTTCACTTCATGTGTCTGCATGATGATTGGTGTGCAACAGAATGAGTTTCCTCCTTGGAAAGAAATTCAACACAAGGAACAACAAAAAACACAAGGAACAACAAAAAACGATGTCGAAAAGTATATATATTTAATGTTAGCGCTTTGTGATCAACATTGCTCTAAAAATATGTGATGTATGAAATAATCAGAATCATTGCTAGTTCACAACTCAAGATATTCCTATCAAATGGATATTCTTTAGAGCTTCTATTTTTTTTGGCACGTAATGATGGTCGTTACTCAATATCAGAAACCTATGCTTTACTTGCATCGCCTAAACCTCAAAAACCTTCTTTTGACAAATTCATTCAACGCTTGTTGGCGGCCAATTTTATTCATACAACAACGGGCCCTGACAAAAGAAAAAAATCCTTGTCTTTGTCAGACGAAACAAAAGCATGCATGGCAACACTAAAGATTAATTCCTTTTAAACTAACATTTAAATTGTAACCTTGGATCTAAGAAACATGAATTTGATACGCAGCCTTTCTCAACACTGGATTGGCATTTCGATGCTTGCTTATATTTTTGCACTTATAATCCAGCAGCACCTTATATTTCCGTTGGAAATTAGGCTCACGAGTGAGAATGCTGCTCTTGCTAGCTTTCTTTTCTTCCCTCATGCAGTGCGTGTCTTGAGTGCATGGTTGCTCGGACCAAAGTCGCTGATAGCTATGGTTCCAGTCGCTATTGGACTCTCCTTGATAAGCGATACAATGCCTCACACAGAGTATGAATTTCTTGCGCATACTATAATGCCCACTTTTTCAGCTTGCTCTGCAGTAATGGCATTTGAATTCATGCGGTTTTGCAAGATAGATGCTTATCCAAAAGATATTGGTGTAATCAGCTGGCGAACTGTCCTGTTTGGGGGGGTGTTTGCCTCAATTATAAACTCATTAGGCTCTTCTTGGTTAAAGTCTGGTCTTTTTGCACCAAGTGAATTAATGGAAGTAATTATCAGGTTTATTGTTGGTGACACTTTAGGTCTGTTGTTTGGTATGCTAGTTATTATGTTAATATTTAGACAACTTCGACAAATTGCGCAGGCCTAAGGGGGAAACCGATGTCAAATCGCAAAGTGTTTGCAGACCTCTTAAAGGTCACACAATCAATGGAAACAGATTTAGGTTTGAGTGCGCTGACACAAACTGACAAGCAAGTTCTTGCTTCTGTAGTTTTGATAACTGAAGATGGCAAAAGAGATGCCTTACTTGATGATATCAGGACCCATAGCTTGGTCGATACAATACCAACGCCTTCTTTATATAGGTCACTTAAAACCCTCATTCAAAAAGGCTTGGTTCAGAAGGTTGGCTCCGAAAGGTCGGGGATTTATCGTCTGGCTTAAATAGCTAGTGTGTTATCCGTTTCATCCACTTCTCCAAGACATTCAATGGATACCCATTCCCATATCCATGCCCTATGCCAGATGTCTTCCAGCCTCCTATGGCATCCACGATGTCACTAGGACACTCTACTGCTCTTAACCTATCTCTGAGGCTATGCCTGAAGCTATGTATGACACAGTTATCAGGCACATATTGATGCAGCCACTTGTTCAATCCACCACTAGCTGAGTTAGCTTTGCAGCTTCTTTCATCGCAGTATCGTGGAAAGGCAAAGATACTATCATTATTGGCATCTAAAAGGCGTTTAGAAGCCCAAAGAGCTTCTTTAGTAAGAGGTATGAGTCTTTGGCTGCCTTTAGTCTTAAGACTCCTCCACGGATGTGGTTTGAGGTCTATATGAGGAATAGGTTCATCAAGTTTGATATCCTCTTTCAATAGACCAGCTGCTTCACCCAATCTCATGCCAGTGTCACTGATAAGAGCAATAAGCCATCGCATCTCATCGTCTATGTCTTTGCAAAGGCATTAGAACAATCAAATCCTTCTTCTGAGATAGCTAGATTTATAATGGCTCTAACAGAGGCAAAGACACGCTTAACTGTCTTAATACCCATGCCTTGCCCAATGCACCAATCACGGAACTGAGCAGCTTCATTGGATGAATATGAGGATATGGGTCTATCGCCAAGCAACTTAGTTACATAGCCAGTATTACGATTGGCTGTTCTTATGAACACCTTGTCCTTACCCACGCCTTTCAGCCGAAGGTATAACTCACAGGCTTCTGATAGACGTAAAGTATCATTTACATGGGTATCACTTGATTTGACCACTTGAATGGCTGGTATATCCATGTTCTGAAGCCTTAAACCCAGCCATTAGTCCTCAAGGCGTTGGTTTATGGACTTGCTTGCACGAACAGCAGCAGAGGCTGATTTCGTCTTTAGACTGAAACACAGCCTTTTAACATTATAGTAGGAGGTTAAGTCGTAAGGCACACGCCTCACATAATAGTAAACACCATCACGATAAAGCAAGTGATTCGCTTCACATTTGTTTCTCATTCTGTTGCACACCAATCATCATGCAGACACATGAAGTGAGTCATTTCAATCAGTTACACATAAAGTGTTACAGAGAATGGTGCGGGCGGGGAGACTCGAACTCCCACGGCCTAAGGCCCACGGATTTTAAGTCCGTTATGTCTACCATTCCATCACGCCCGCGTGGCTGGTACGTATCAGGTGATAGCCCAGCTAATCCGATGATGCAAAAGGAAAGCTTGCTTTAGTGGCAAAAAAAATACTGTTTCTGATCTAGGTATGAAATGGCGGCGTTGTGGTAATCGCGCGCAAAAAGCTGGCGGCTGATGACCGCGCCGAAAACAGCCAGAAACAGGGCGCACCATCATCAGTGTCGGGGCGGCGCGTAATGATTACACCAAGATGTTCCATCATTGTTCGGGCGGTGGTGCCAATCGGCATCGCAGCCGCGCTGCAATCAATTGGACAAATTCTCTCGAGAATCTGGCGTGCCTCTATCCCGCTTAGCGCCAAGACAGCCCATGAGTCCGATTGATCAGTCATTGCAAGATGGGGTTTCGTATTTTTACCCAATAAACCAATCGCCGCGTCTAGCGGATCGCTTTGATTATCGTCAAACACCAAAAACCACTGATTATGCGCGCTTGGCATGATGAAACAGCGGCCCTTGCCAGTTCGCTCGAGCGCCATTGTTGCCGAGGGTGTGCCGGCGTTAAACAGCTTGGCAATGGCAGATTTAAAACTGGTCTCACCGCCCATAAGCGGGGCAACTGACACGATTGAAAGGTCGGTAATTTCGATGAGGCTGACGCCATCGGTAATGGCATGATGTCCCCCAAGCGGGCTTTGTGCCGTCAGGGAAAATGACGAATTGACTGCCGGATCAGACTTAGCCATGTAGCCGTGCTCCTTCCGGATCAATAAAATGCGGGCTGCATAATTCGACCCTGATATCCTGATTGCCAAGCAAATCCACGGCCCTGACGATATCACCATGACGGCTGCTGCCACGCCGGATATAGCCAAGGCCAATGGCACATTTAAGGTGCGGCGAATGGGCGACCGATGTTACCCATCCTTGATCATTTTCGGCGGTGCAACTAGCATCTAGCGCAATGAAATGGGCGCCTGCGGTCAGCCGGTTATTCACGTCAACCGGTTTTAGGCCAACCAGCTCATAATCATCATCACGAACCAGTTCAGGGCGGCGGCTCAACACAAGGCCAATCGAGTCCTTGCTTTGCGACACCATCCGGCCAAGCCCCATTTGACGCGCCGTTGTCTGGCCGTTCAATTCATTGCCAGCAACATGGCCTTTTTCAACCCGCATGACGCCAAGCGCCTCAGTGCCGTAAGCGGTAACCCCAAATTCTTTACCTTCTGTCATTAACGCCCGCATCATCATGTCACCATAGCGGGCAGGAACAGCAATTTCATAGGCAAGCTCGCCCGAAAAAGAGATGCGGAAAAGGCGCGCTTTAATCCCCCCGCAAACGCGTATCTCGCCGCAAGCCATAAACGGAAATGCCGCGTTCGAGATATCGACGCCCTTATCCACCAGCTTTTCCAATAATTGCCGCGACTTTGGCCCAGCAACCGCATATTGCGCATATTGCTCGGTCACCGAGATTAGCTGTACATCCAACTCAGGCCACAAGCATTGATGGGCAAATTCAAGGTGCCTGAAAACACCAACGGCGTTGGCTGTCGTCGTCGTCATCAAATAATGGGTTTCACCAAGCCGTGCCGTGGTGCCATCATCCATTACCATGCCATCTTCACGAAGCATCAGGCCATAGCGGGTCTTGCCAATTGGCAATTTTGCAAAGCCGTTTGCATAAACATGGTTCAAGAAAGCGCCAGCGTCACGGCCCTGAATATCAATCTTGCCAAGCGTCGTCACATCGCAAACGCCAACGCCAGCACGCGTGGCAAGAACTTCACGGTCAACTGATTGCCGCCATTCGGTCTCACCAGCTTTCGGGTACCATTGGGCGCGAAGCCAGGCCCCGGTTTCGACAAAAACAGCCCCCTGTTCGCGCGCCCATTTATGCGATGGGGTAAGGCGAGTTGGGCGGAAATGTTTGCCGCGGCTGCGTCCGGCAAAGGCGGCGATTGGCACGGGTGTATAGGGAGGGCGGAATATTGTTGTCCCAGTTTCAGCAATTGTCTTGCCCGAAATATCGGCCAGAATCGCGAGGCCGGGTATATTTGCAATCTTGCCCTGATCGGTGGCCATGCCAAGCGTGGTATAGCGTTTAAGATGTTCAACCGCGCGAAATCCTTCTTTATGCGAGAGTTTAATATCCTTTACCGAAACATCGTTCTGGAAATCGACAAACGCCTTTTTAGTGCTGGTTTTAACGTACCAGAATGGCTGAATTGCAAAGGCTTCGTCGGTGGCGCGCGGCGGTTTGATGCTGGCCGGTTTGCGGCCAAGGCTACGCGCGGCCTGCTGCCCCGCCTTCACCCCGGCCTTAAGACACGCATCAAGGGTCATCACGCCTTTGGCGGCTCCGGTTACAATCATGCCGTCTGGCATAATACCGCCCGGAACAAACCCGGCAATTGCGTCCTGCCAAACCGGTTTGCCGCGTTGATGACAGGTCAGATGAACATTTGGTGACCAGCCACCGGAAACTGCCAAGCAATCAGCCGGAATATGGGTGCCGTTATTTAATTGAACGCTGTTAAGGCCAAGTCTGCCGCTGGTGTTAGTAACATATCCGCCAAGCAATGTTGGCACGCCCTTGGGCGGGGTATGTGATATGTCACTGCGGCTATCAACAATTGCGGTTACTTCAACACCGGCGGCGTGCAGATCTTCGGCAGTTGACCAGCCATCATCATTATTGGTGAAAATCGCCACACGCTTTCCGGGCGCGACACCAAACCGGTTTACATAGCTGCGCACGGCACCAGCCAGCATAACGCCCGGCCGGTCATTATTGCTAAAGGCAATAGGCCGTTCATTCGATCCAGCTGCCAGAACACAGCGCTGGCTGCGGATATGCCAGAAAATCTGCCGAACGCTGTCGTTGGCATTATGCTCATTCACCCGCTCCAATGCGCCATAGCCCCCATGGTCGAACGCACCAAAAACGGTTGTTTTGGACAGGATACGCACATGATCCATCGATGCTAGCTGGGCAAGAATTGAGGCGGCAAAGGCGGCGCCTTCCATATCGTCTATTTGCTGGCGTTCGGCATTAAGCCTGCCACCAAGGCGAAAATCCTCATCCGCCAGAATAACCCGAAGCCCCGATTGGGCCGCGGCGAGTGCGGCCATTAACCCGCTTGGCCCACTGCCAATGACCAGCACATCGCAATGAAGATAGCCTTTGTCATAATTGTCGGGGTCGGCGCGGCCGGACAGGCTGCCAAGACCAGCCGCTTTCCGGATGATCGGCTCGTATAGCTTTTCCCAAAATGCGGCAGGCCACATGAAGGTTTTGTAATAAAAACCGGCACCAAGTAACGGCGATAAAAAATCATTTATCGCCATAAAATCAAATGACAATAAGCCCATTTTTGTCTGACTTTTGGCGCTCATCCCGTCAATTAGTTCAGCAGTCGTGGCGCGGCAATTGGGATCTTGATACGCACCATCACCGATTGTTACCAGCGCGTTTGGCTCTTCTGATCCGGCTGTCAAAATACCGCGTGGCCGGTGATATTTAAAACTGCGCCCGACGAGGCGAACATTATTCGCCAATAACGCCGAGGCAAGCGTATCACCTGCAAAGCCGGTATAATGCTGTCCATCAAAGCGAAAGCCTAGCGGCTGGCTGCGATCAATAAGCCCGCCCGCGATCCGGTTTTTTTGCGAAAGGCTTGCCGCACTCATGCGCCTTTTCCTTTGGCTTTAACCGTCTTTGTAGCAGCTTTTTTTGCGCCGGCTTTTTTTGCAGGTTTTTTAGGGGCGGCCGAATCAGATTTGGCAGCTTTGGCGACATCGCTGGCAATCGCGACATCAATCACCGCATGGGTTCGCGTGTCACGGGTAACGACCAGCCATGAACGGTCGCCCTGTTCATGAAACCATAATTCACGATGCAGCCCAGCCGGATTATCGCGAAGGTAGAGATAGGTATAAAAGGCATTGTCGGCGTCATCAGCCTGCCAGTCCGGCCGGTTGATCAGGCTGGCATCACCTAGAATGGTAAACTCGCTAGCGTCGCGCGGGCCAAGATGGGGATGGTTGATAATCATTTGTTTTAATCAATCCTCAAAATCTTGGTTAATGCAGATTTGGCTGGGCACCAGCCCCGCGTTCATCAATCATCGCGCCCCGCTGAAACCGGTCGAGGCGCAGTTTGGTGGCAACCTTATGCGGCGCATCATTTGCAAGAAGATGCGCAAAACACAGGCCAGATGCAGGGGTCGCCTTGAAACCGCCATAGCACCAGCCAGCGTTCAGATATAATTGATCAATCGGGGTTTTATCGATAATTGGCGATCCGTCCATCGACATATCCATGATGCCGCCCCAATTGCGCAAAAGCCGTGCACGACCAATCATCGGCATGATTGCCATGCCGCCTTCGCAAACATCTTCGAAAACCGGTAAATTGCCGCGTTGGGCATAGCTGTTATAGCCGTCAATATCACCGCCGAAGACAAGTCCGCCCTTGTCTGACTGACTGATGTAGAAATGACCAGCGCCAAAAGTGATCACACCCGGGATTACTGGCTTTAGCCCCTCGCTAACAAAGGCTTGCAATACATGGCTTTCAATCGGCAGGCGCAACCCAGCTTTGGCCATAACACGGCTGGTTGACCCAGCAACAGCAACCCCAACTTTACCGGCGCGAATTGTGCCGCGGCTGGTTTCAACGCCACTGCAGACCCCATCCTTAATCAGAAAATCTGTAACATCACAATTCTGGATGATGTCGACACCGCGCTGATCAGCGCCGCGCGCATAACCCCATGCCACCGCGTCATGTCGGGCGGTTCCAGCCCGTTTTTGCAGCAGGCCACCCATGATCGGAAAGCGGGCATTTTCATAATCTAGAAACGGACAAAGTGCGCGCAATTGGTCTTGGTTTAACAGCTCGGCATCGGCCCCATGAAGCCGCATGGCATTACCGCGCCGAACATAGGCATCGCGCTGGGCGTCTGAATGATAGAGATTAATGATGCCGCGCTGTGACATCATGACATTGTAATTGAGATCCTGCTCAAGCCCTTCCCAGAGTTTGAGTGATTTCTCGTAAAACGGTTCATTCCCATCCAGCAGGTAGTTCGATCTGACAATTGTCGTGTTACGACCGATATTGCCAGACCCAATCCAACCTTTTTCCAGCACTGCGATATTCTTGATACCATAGCGGCTGGCGAGGTAATACGCCGTAGCAAGCCCATGACCGCCACCGCCAACAATAATGATGTCGTAATGATGTTTCGGTTCGGGGTCGCGCCAAACCGGTTTCCAGTCTCGATTGCCTGTCAATGCTTGATTGATTAATGACCAGAGTGAGTAACGCATTCATGTCCCAGCGTTGAAGTATCGTATGATTACTCCTCAATGTGGCAAAGTTTACACCAAAGAAAAAGGCCTTTTTACTGATAAAATTCGACGGCTGCACTGGCTGACAAAAAAGCCTTTCAGGGCGACATTAAATGGCGTGATAGCGTCGCCCAAGGAACGGGGCGTCGGCTGGTTATGACCCGCTTTCTTGCGGGTTGCTCTTGCCAGTTAAATATTGGATGCTAGCCCGGCAATCTAGGGATGCGGAGATTTTTTTGGAAAAATTGACCTGTGAGCATTGTGGCACATTGTTCAATTGTGGCGCGCCACCGGGAAAGGATCATTGCTGGTGCATGGATCTGCCCAATATGCGTGGCGGCTTTGATCTTGCTGGAAGCTGTGTTTGTCCCGATTGTCTGACATTGGGACGCGCCAAAATTTTGATGAAATCACGCCGGGTCAAAAAGCGCCAGCGTGCGGCTTCGGCATTACGCAAATAACTGCCCATTGGTAGCGGCCATAAGTGGCGGCCATTATTAGCGGTCATTATTGCATCTGTTTTTTATACCCGCCAAGGATTGAAAAGCGCCGCAGAAAGCTGGCCGCTGCCTCGTCAGGCGATTGTGGGCGCAGCCTTATATTGGCAGGTGTGCCAGCAGGTTTAATGAAAATCTTTGCGGCCTCGCTCTCGGCAAAGCCGGCAAGCTGGGTTGCCTCCAGCCATGCGGCCATACGGTCGGCGCGTTTAATCGTGCGTTGTACCGTTTCGGGCAGGCTTGCTGGCAGGCCAAAGCGGATATTAACGGCCCGATCAAGCCCGGATTCGATGTCGCGGTAAATACCGCCAAGGACGTGTTTAAACGGCGTTATCATGTCGCCGATCACATATTCCGGTGCGTCATGCAGTAATGCGGCTAGGTACCATTTCTGGTCTAGTTTTGGCGCATTTGCGCGCACCAGCCGTTCAACCAAAACACAATGCTGGGCAACTGAAAAACTGTGTTTGCCGCGGGTTTGTCCGTTCCAACGGCTGACCCGTGCTAGCCCGTACGCAATGTCCTCGATTTCGATATCCAGTGGTGACGGGTTTAAAATATCGAGGCGCCGACCGCTTAGCATCCGTTGCCATGCGCGGTGCGTGATATCGCCTTTAATTAGCGTTGCCAAAGGTTTCCGGACTTGCTTTTTAAGTGATCTGCCGCCTGACTTGCCTGCCGATTTGCCCCCTGTTTTGATAGCTGATGATCGGGGTGAGGCAGGCTTTTGCATGACAGAAGATCCAAATGATTTAATGGTGGAAAAGATCGAACTAGCCGGATTTAACGATGATCCGGCTCACCAATTTGCCAAGACTTGACCAAAGTTTCAAGCAAGCAGACCTTGGCAAAGGCGATCTGTTATCGGTGATCGTCAGCATTGCCGATCATTGCTTGGCGTTTGGGCATCATTGTTGTATCTAGAACCGTTAGTGGTACCGGTATGGCATCATGATCATGGCAAGGATTGCCCGCATGGATTTTTTTGAAACACAAGAACGCTATCGCCGCCGGGAAATGCGCGGCTGGTTGGTGCTGTTTGTGCGTATTGCCTTGATTGTCGGTGCATTGTGGTTTGGCTGGCTGTGGGGACAGGCCGAGCAATCTAGCTTGCAGGCCGAAGCCGATCTGGTGATTTATGAAAATAATGTGCGCATTACCGAACTCAGCACCCACGTTCAAAATCTACAACTTGAACTGGCAAAAACTAGGGCGGATGGTACGGCGAAATCGATCACTGGCGACGATAATGTGCCGTTGCGTCGGGTAATCGCCAGAAAAATAGCCACTGGTGTGACGTCAGAGCAGATTACGTCATCTATTCAGTCTCTTGGAAAACCGGCAAATTGCCGCGAGGTGGCGCGCAACGACGTTGCAGTTGCAACACCGCTTTATGCCGGGCCGGAATCCAAACTCACACTGTTTGGTGGCGGGCTGAATTTGTCGGTTGAGGGCAGCGCCGGAAAACAGGCACAGCGTGATACACCATGGTTTGATCCGACGTTACCGGTCAGTGTTCGACACGTGTTTCTTGGGGGGCAGAAAACCATCAGCGGGTCATTGCCGTTGAATGCAATCATCCCAACCGAAGACTGGATTTTGAAACTGCGTTATGAGAAAGCTGGCATTCTTGGCTATGTGACAGCAATTGTTTCAAGCTGCACATTGCGGTAAATTAACGATCATTCAAAAACTAGCGCCAGATTAATTGCTTCCAGAATAAGTGCCTGTTGTACGGCTAGGTTTTTTCGGGGCGTGCCATCGCAAAAACATCGGTTACCCGGGCGTAATCCATATAGCCAAGCCGAGCAAGTGGCTGATAGCGCGTGACATCAACCTTGCCATCAATGATCACATCATCGGCGATATGAATACCGGTAATGATCCCAATTACCATGACGCCAGCATCATTATCCTCTGGCTTTGGCAGTTCAATCACCTTCCATAATTTGCATTCAAGCGCCGCCGGCGAGGCGGCAACACGCGGCACCGTCACGCTATGGCAATCGGCCATATCCAGCCCTGCAGCGGTAAATTCATTCTGGCCGTAAGGCAGCCCTTCTGAGGTGATGTTCATCGCATCACCAAGGTCCGAGCTGACGATATTAACGACAAATTCCTCGGTCTCGATCACATTGCGAAGCGAGTCCTTATGCTGTCCGTTCCCCGATGGTGCGCTGCTGAACATCACCATTGGTGGGAGTTCGGAAATGGCATTGAAATAGCTGTAGGGTGCTAGGTTAACGCTGCCGTCTTTGCCACGGCTGGAAATCCAGCCAATTGGACGCGGCGATACAATCGCTTTAAGGGGGCTAAATGAAAGGCCTGCTTCTTTATGCAATCCGGGGCGAAAATACATGACGCTAACTCCTGAACATGGTCGCGAGATGTTATAATCCTCTTTGCCCGAATTCGACAAGCTGTAATACCAGATATCCCGCGCCTAAGACGGCGTTGTTTCACCCTTGAAACGCATGGTGCAAGCGCCAGTAAAAATCTGCGTGAAAAGCGATTCTTTGCATAATGTCCAGCTTGGTGCTGGCTTGCCCTCAGAGTCGCGCCAAATCATCGAAATCGACAATACCGCCATCAACGCCAGCAATATCCACATTGTTCGGCTCATGACTTGCCTCTTCTGTTTTTCCGGTTACCAGATCGTTATATGGTCAGGCAGATCATCTTCGTCAACCGCGCTTTCCGGTGTCACGCGTCCGGCGACCGAGTGACCGGCCAGAATAGCACTGTCGGGGTTGCCGGTGATAAGCGGGTGCCAGTCGGGCAGATCCTTGTTCTCATAGATCAAACGGTAAGCACAGCTTTTCGGCATCCAGCTTAGTATTCCCAGATTATCAGGCGTCAGCATAACGCAATCTGGAACAAATGATTTGCGCTTTTCATAGCTGCTGCATCTAGCGGTTTTGCAATCGAGCAATTTACAGCTCACATCGGTATAATGCACCTCGCCAGTATCAACATCTTCAAGCTTTAAGACACAGCATTTCCCACAGCCATCACACAAAGATTCCCACTGGTCTTTGTCTAGCTTTTCGAGCGGGATGGTTTTCCAGAACGGGTTTTTTGGCACAATCTTATCCGATATTGATTTTCATCTCGGCTGATATACCGCCTTGTCAAAGGCACAGCGTTGTGATCATGGGCCAACTGGATCTGAAATACCATACCATCCTGACAGCGAAAGAAATATTCACAGCCAGCAAGATAAAATTCCCATATACGGATAAAGCGCTCGTCATACTCCTCGCGAACCGCGGCGATATTTGCCCGAAAACCGCGACGCCAATGCCGCAATGTTTCCGCATAATGGCCACGCATGATTTCAATATCGAGAATCTTTAACCCTTGCCGGCCAGCGGCCCGGGTCATTTGTTCGAGCGATGGCAGATAGCCGCCCGGAAAGATATATTTATTCAGCCAGCGATTACAACGCCTTGCCGTTTGGTGAACCCCGATAGAATGCACCAGCGCAACGCCATTTGGCGCTAAAAGTCGCGCGATGCTTGCAAAATAGCTGTTGAAATGACGCTCGCCAACATGCTCAAGAATCCCGACCGATACGATGCGATCAAAAACGCCGCGTTGATGCCGGTAATCGCAAAGCTCAAAATTAAGATGTCGCCCGCGCTGATCCTGCTGTGCCTTTTGGCGCGCATAGGCGTGCTGATTTTCCGAGAGGGTGATGCCCGTTACCGAAATATTGGGTTGCATCTCATAAAGCGGGTTGGCAAGGCCGCCCCATCCACAGCCAATATCAAGAATATGATGCCCGGGTTGTAAACATAGTTTGGTACCGATCCGCGCCAGCTTGTTGATTTGCGCATCAGCAATCGTTTCACTGACATCATGGAAATAGCCACAGGAATATTGACGCCGCGGGTCAAGGAAGTGATCAAAAAGGCTGTCTTTCAGATCATAATGATGGGCGACATTACGCTTTGCCCGCCCCAGTAGATTAAAATATTGCCAAAATGCCAGATAATTACCGGCGAACAGCCCTAACTTTGACAGCCAGTGATTTTGCCAATGACTGTTATTTGCCATTAAAAGTGCCATGAACGGGTCAAGGTCATTGCCCTCGATGATCAGGCTGCCATCCATATAGGCCTCGCCGATAGCAAGGTCTGGCCGCAGAAGAATACGCCAGAACAGGTGACGGGATTTTAACTTAATGGCGACATCTGGGCCGTCTTGTTTACCGTTAAGGCGATAATAAGGCCCATTTGCGATGGTGATGGTCAGGCAACCAAAATTGAGAAACTGCTCAAAAATTGATAATTCGAGGCGTGTCGGCATGGCGCACTACACATGTCCATATGATCACCCCTCCAAGAATAACCAGCAAAAAACAAAAAAAGCGTTAAAGCGACAATCTTTTTTAGCGCAAAGATTGGCATTTTCTTGCGGCGTGGACGCAGCAGGTGCAGATTACCGTCATGACGGAACCCGCAACGCATCATTCAGCCGATTACCGGCTAGCCGCCGCACCATTATCTCAGCGTGATGGGGTTTTGCGCGCTGATGATTTTGATGATTTATATTTCTCGGCAGACGATGGTTATGCCGAGGCTCGCCATGTATTCCTTGCCGGTAATGATTTGCCGCAACGGCTTGCAACAGCATCACATTTTACCATTGCTGAAACTGGTTTCGGGACGGGTCTGAATTTTCTGGCGCTATTGGTGTTGCTTGATGATGGGGCAGTATCGCATCAAGGGCCGTGTCAGATTGACTATATCTCGGTCGAGGCACGGCCGTTGCCAGCCGCTGTCATGACGCAATCTCATCAGGCATTTCCGGCGCTTGCCAAGCACAGCCGTGATCTGGTTGCGGCATTGCCGCCATATTGGCCCGGATTACATCGCTGTGATTTTTACAATGGCAGGGTGCGTCTGCATTTGATTTATGGCGATGCGGCTGATGCGCTGGCGAAAGCCGATTTCGCCGCCGATGCATGGTTTCTGGATGGGTTTACCCCGGCCAAAAATCCGCAATTATGGACGTCTGATCTTTTGAAATCGGTTGGTCGCTTAACGCGCGCTGGCGGCAGTTTTGCAACATTCACCGCTGCCAGGTCGGTACGGCAGGGGCTTATTGATGCTGGATTTGATGTTGAAAAACGCCCCGGTTTTGGCCGCAAGCGCGATATGCTTGCTGGCCGGAAAACGGGTGCTTTAGCACCGTCATCGGATTTGGCAAATTGCAGAATTGGCATCATTGGCGGCGGGATTGCCGGTGCCTCGGTTACGGCAGGATTGGTGGCGCGGGGGATCGCTCCGCATCTTGTCGAGGCGGGTGAGGGGCTTGCTGGTGGTGCATCAGGTAACCGGCTGGCGGTGCAAAGCCCGCGTTTGAGTGTTGATCATAATGCGGCGAGCCGGATGTCTGCTGATTGCCTGTCTTATGCGTCTCGGTGCAGCGATGCCGCCGGGGCAACAATTGCCGACAAAGTTATTTCACTTGATTGGCCGGAACGCGAAGCGGTGCGGCAAGCCAAATTTCGCACGCAGTTCTGGCCCGATGATTTGATGCAGTTTGTTGATATGGCCGGCGCGTCAAGCATCGCCGCTATCAAACTTCCGCTTGGGGGTGTTTTGCATCCGTTTGGGCGGGTCATTGATCCGGTACGCCTTACCACGCATCTTGGCGCTGGTGCGGTCAGCCATTTTGGCTTTCAGGTCATAAATATCAACCGCGATGATAACGGGTACCATCTGGTAGCGGCTGATGGACGCCGCCTGACGTTCGATCGGCTCGTGATTGCCGGCGGTGCTGATCTGGCTGGGCTTCATGCAATGCTGGCGGTTACTGGCATCAATATTGACGTTACCTCCGGTCAGGTCAGTCATGTGCCGACGAATGCTGATTTGGCGGATTTGCGCGCGGGTATCAGTTTTGGTGGTTATCTGACGCCGGCCAAAGATGGTTTGCATGAATTGGGCGCGACATTTGACCGAGAGGGCAAGGTCGAAATCCTGCCAAGTGCGCATCTTCATAACCGCCAGCTTTTGCCGGATGGATTTGCGTGCCGCCTGCCGGATACGGCAGACTATGGCGCGCGGGTAAGCCGGCGGGCCAGTACAGCAGATCGCAATCCGGTATGTGGCAAAATTGACGATGATCTTTATGTGCTTGGGGCGCTAGGCGCACGCGGCCTGACCTTGGCGCCTTTGCTTGGCGATATGCTGGCAGCTGCGATCGCTGGGATGCCGGTCACGCTTGATCGTGATATTCGGCGTACGCTCGATCCTTATCGTTTTCGTCTGCGGGCAAGCCGCCTATAGACCCAGCATTTCGCGTGCGTCAAAGCGTTTGCCGTGATCGCTACAACCGGGGCTGAGAAGCGTCAAGAAAGCTGGCGCAATATCTGCTGGTTGCGGCAATAGCCCCTGATCTTCGCCCGGGAACGCCGATGCCCGCATGCCAGTGGCTGTACCGCCCGGGTTGATCATGTTAATTCGCAAATTGGTTTTTTCGGTTTCGCCCGCCCAAACACGGCCCATCGCCTCTAGCCCCGCCTTGGAAATTGCATAAGGCCCCCAGAATGGGGCAATGCCACTAGCAACACCGGATGAGACCAGAACGGCGCGGCCAGCAGGTGCGGCAATCAATAGCGGCTCCATCGCACGGATTAAATGCCACTGAGCGGTTAGATTAACCGAGATAGTATTATCCCAGACCTTGTCGTCAAGATGTGACAATGGGGTCAGCGGCCCAAGCATTGCCGCATTAGCAAGCAACCCGTCAAGACGTCCCCAGCGACCGTGGATGGCCGCGGCAAGGCGCGGCATCGCGGCGTAATCAGCCATATCAAGCTCAACAATGGTCGCTTTTCCGCCAGCGACCTTAATCTCGTCATCAAGGTCTTCAAGTGCGCCCATCGTGCGGCCGGTAATGACCGTTTCGGCACCGGCTTTAGCCACAGCCAGCGCAACCGCACGGCCAATACCGCGGCTGGCACCAGTTATCAAAATCACTTTATCTTTAAGATCAGGGGTCATGCGGCGCTCACGTCAGGTTGGTAAGGGCTAGCGGCTGCTGCCATGCGAAACTCGTTTGCTTGACAGGCCAGACGCCAGTTTAATCGGGTAATCACCAGTAAAGCAGGCATCACAAAATTGTGGGCCATCGGGATTGCGGCTTGCTTCACCCATTGCCCGATAAAGCCCGTCAATTGAAATGAATGCCAATGAGTCGGCGCCAATTTCCTTGGCAATCGCGTCAACGTCCAGTTTGGCGGCAATCAACTGGTCTTTGTCGGGCGTATCAACCCCGTAAAAACATGGATTTGTCGTTGGCGGGCTGGCAATGCGCATATGCACCTCAGCCGCACCGGCGGCGCGCATCATCGCCACGATTTTACGCGATGTGGTACCACGCACAATCGAGTCATCAACCAGCACGACACGTTTGCCGCGCACGGTTGCCGGGTTGGCGTTATGCTTCATCTTGACGCTGTCGTTACGGCCTTGCTGTGTCGGCTGGATAAAGGTGCGGCCGATGTAATGATTACGGATGATGCCCAGCTCAAAAGGGATTTTGGCGGCTTCGGCATAACCGAGCGCTGCCGGCACGCCGGAATCGGGAACAGGCACAACCAAATCGGCATCAGCGCCTGACTCATGCGCCAGCTCGGCACCAATGGCCTTACGCGCATGATAGACGCCGCGCCCCTCAAGCACACTGTCAGGGCGGGCAAAATAGATGTATTCAAACACGCAAAACCGGCTGGCTTGCACAGGGAAGGGCTTGAGTGATTTGACACCGGCCTTGGTAATCACAACCATTTCACCCGGTTCCAGATCCCGCACGATCTCTGCACCAACAATGTCCAACGCACAGCTTTCTGATGCCAGCACATAAGCATCGCCCTGTTTGCCGAGAACCAACGGCCGCACCCCAAGCGGGTCACGCACGCCGATCATCATGTCTTTGGCAACACAAACCAGCGAATATGCCCCCTCAATTTGCTTTAGCGCATCAATCAACCGGTCAGTTACGTTGTCTTGATGCGAGCGTGCAACCAGATGCACAATGATTTCAGTGTCTGATGATGATTGAAACAGGCTGCCAGTTTCGACCAGTGATGAACGCAGCCGCGCCGCATTGGTGAGATTGCCATTATGCGCAAGCGCAAAGCCGCCAAAGGCTAGTTCTGATGAAAATGGCTGAATTTCCAAAAGGGCGTTTGAATTTCCGCTCGTTGAATAGCGGTTATGCCCGATCGCAACATGACCAACTAGATTTTCGATATGTGATGAGCCAGCGCCAAAATTTTCGCCAACATGACCAAGGCCGCGATGGGCGTAAAAAGACTTGCCGTCAAAGCTGACTATGCCAACCGCCTCTTGCCCACGATGTTGCAAGGCGTGCAAGCCTAGCGCGGCGTTAATGCTGGCTTCATTTGTGCCGAAAATGCCGAAAACTGCGCATTCTTCTTGTAAATGATCATCATAAAAAGGGTCGGTTGTTACCAAGCTCATAATCAATGTCCTAAGGTCAAGACGGATTTAATAACACCCCGATGCCCGCCAATGGCAGGGTTATCAACCAAAACACCGGTGCGCGTCAAGTCGTGTCAGATATGCCATCGGCAGGCAGTGCCAGCCGCGTTATTTCGTCTGCTCATCGCTAAATAATTTCATGCCGTTATTGATCGCATTTTTGCCTGCCTCAATCGGCGCGTTTAGGCTATCGCTTGCTTTGCTATCAAATATAGGTGGCCGATAAGACAAATTATTGATCAACTGATCTCGATAATCCTCTGGCACGAAGTCCGAGAAATAATGGGCGCTGCGGCTCAGCAGCGGCGTGCTCTGCGAGTCTTTGACAATTTTTGGCAGATTTTCCTCACCGTCAGTGCCAAAGACGGCAATCACAAAGACGATCAGTACAAGGCCGAAACCGCGGATAATCCCAAACAATACGCCAAGCCAGCGATCAAGGCTGGCGAACCCGACACGTGTTAGCGCAGGCGCCATTACGCTTGCGAGGATAAACCAGACCACAACTGATGCGGCAAAGGGCAGGGCCCACGCCAGTGCGGCGCCGAGCCCCTTGATTTGCAGTAAATCAACAATCGGGTCTTCAATTTGAGGGGCGGTGAAATTCGCCACCAAGATTGAGACAACCCACCCAATAAGACCCAGCAATTCGCGCGTTATGCCGCGCAATGTGGACAAAACACAAGACAGCACCAACACCAGCAGGATGCCGTAATCTACAAGTGTCAATGTTGCAAAGTCGATCATCTAGACCCTTTGTCCGGAACGGTTTGACGCCAAAAGCGCCAAATTATGCGTTAGGACGTTAATTTATTCCACCCATAACTTCGATCAACTCAGCCAATGTTGTTGGCTGTGCCATTGATATACCAGTTGTTTTACTAATTGATTTTCGGGGGCGCGGCATAACCGCATTGTCAAACCCCAGCTTGGCCGCTTCTTTTAGCCGCGCCTCGGCCTGTGCAACTTGCCTTAACTCCGCCGACAACGCCACTTCGCCAAAAAAAACCGTGCGTTTTGGGGCGGGTCGGCCCGTCACCGATGAAATCAACGCCGCCGCCACTGCAAGATCAGCCGCGGTTTCATGAATTTTCAACCCGCCAGCCACATTCAGGAAAATATCACGTCCCGATAAGGGCACCCCGCATCGTGCTTCAAGAACCGCAGTCAGCATCGCAAGGCGGCTTGAGTCCCACCCAACCACATTACGCCGCGGGCTTGCCAGTGACGATGGTGCGACCAGCGCCTCGATCTCAACAAGAACCGGCCGGCTGCCCTCGATGCCAGCAAACACCACAGCGCCGGTAACATCGTCCCGCCGGTCAGCCAGAAATAGTTCTGACGGGTTTGGCACTTCGGCAAGGCCTGCTTCGACCATCTCAAAGACGCCAATTTCGTCAGTCGCGCCAAACCGGTTTTTCACGCTTCGCAAGATTCGGAAATGATGCGATCTGTCGCCTTCAAAATACAGTACCGCATCCACCATATGTTCCAGCACACGCGGGCCGGCTATGGCGCCGTCTTTGGTGACATGGCCGACAAGTAACAGTGCCACCTGATTATTTTTTGCGGCTCGGATGAGTTCTTGTGCGGTGGCGCGTACCTGTGAGACGGTGCCGGGCGCCGAGTCTAGGCTTGGTAAAAACATCGTTTGAATCGAATCGATCACCATAATATCCGGCTTGTCGGCACCATCCATTGATGCCGCGATATCACTGGCATTTGTTGCGGTGCCTAGCTCGACACTCGCACCCGATAGCCCCAGCCGCTGGGCACGCATTCGCACCTGATCAGCCGATTCCTCACCCGAAATATAGGCTGCCTTCAGGCCGGTCGCTGCCAGCTTGCAGGTTAGCTGTAGCAACAGGGTTGATTTGCCAATCCCGGGGTCGCCGCCGATCAATGTTGCCGATCCTGGAACCAGACCGCCACCTGACACACGGTCAAATTCACTGATGCCTGAGCGCATTCTGGGCGGAGGCTCACTGCTGTTATCAAGTGAGAGTGACTCAAGTTGTATGCGGCGGCCAGTTACCCGTTTGCCGGGGCCTGACGGTGCTTCTTTTCTTTCTTCGACAAGCGTATTCCACGCGCCGCAATCATCACATTTTCCGGCCCATTTCGGGGCAATGGCACCGCATTGCTGGCACACAAATGAGATTGTGCTTCTGGCCATTATGAATGAGCCTTTTGTGAGGGGCTCATTTCACGCGTCAACGGCCCTTCTGATAAGCCATGAACAAATTGATGCACCTCAGGAACCCCGCTATTTTCCATATTATCGGCAGATCCCGCCCAGATGATTACGCCATTATGCACCATCGCCACCTTATCGGCGATGCGCCGTACCGAAGCCATGTCATGGCTGATCGTCACGGTCGTCGCACCAAGCCGTTTGCGCGCATCAATAATCAGGCGGTCAATAACCCCGCCGGTAATTGGGTCTAGGCCGGATGTTGGCTCGTCAAACAACAGGATTTCCGGCTCGTCAACAATCGCACGGGCCAGCGCAACGCGTTTTTGCATGCCGCCCGACAATTCAGCTGGATATCGGTCGATAACCGTGGCGGCAAGCCCAAGCTGGGTGATCGTTTGCGCGGCGATATCACGCGCCTCGCTTTTGCCAAGATCGCGTTGATGGCGCAATCGAAAGGTCACATTTTCCCAGATTGGCAATGAATCGAACAGGGCGCCAAATTGGAATGTCATGCCAAAACGCTGGCGCAGATCCTCAAGCGCGGCACGCCCTTGGCCAAGAATTTCTTTGCCGTCAATTTTTATGCTACCGCTATCTGGCGTGATCAACCCGTTAAGGCATTTCATCAAGACGGATTTGCCGCAGCCCGATGTACCAATAATCACCAACGATTCCTGTGGCGCAATGGTCAGATCAATCCCTTTAAGAACATGATTGTCGTCAAATGATTTGGTAACAGCCGATAATTCGATTTTTGGGATAACCGCCATGCCTATCCCCCAAAAAATATTGTCGTGACGACATAATTGGCGATCAGGATCAAGATCGATGCAGACACAACGGCATTGGTTGTAGCACGGCCAACCCCTTGCGCCCCGCGGCCTGAATGATAACCGTGATAACAGCCCATAAGCGCGATCAGAAATCCGAATACAGCGGCCTTTATCAGGCCAAGTGTTACATCGGACACTTCAAGATATTCAAGCGTTCGCGCCAGATAGATCGACGGGTTAAAGCCAAGCCGGTATACCCCGACAATACAGCCGCCAAAAACGCCAATCACGTCACCAACCAGCACCAGAAATGGCAAGCAGATCGTGCCAGCCAGCAATCGCGGCGCAACAAGATATTGCATTGGGCGTGTCGATAAGGTGTCAAGCGCGTCAATCTGGTCGGTTACCCGCATCGTGCCAATTTCAGCAGCCATTGATGCGCCAATGCGGCCAGCAACCATTAACCCTGCCAAAACGGGCCCTAATTCGCGCGTCACTGATAAAACAACCACAGTTGCGACCGTGTCCTCGGCCGAAAAGCGGGCAAAGCCGGTATAGGATTGCAGCGCCAGCACCATTCCAGAAAATAACGTGGTCAGCCCAACGACGGGGAGGGAGTAATAGCCAATGTCAACGATCTGGCGAAGCAATTGCTGCCAATAATATGGCGGGGTGAAAATCCAGCGCACCGCAGTTACCGAAAACAGAGTGATCCGGCCGAATGCAGCAAGGAAAGTGAGGATGGTGCGACCTATATTTTGGACAAAGCCGAGCATATGTCTTGGAACCGTCCTCGATAAATAGTGAAAAAGCAGCTTTCGTTATGCCGATGTTTGCCTTTTTTGGCTATAGAAAATCTGTCAGTCGCCAAAAATATGGGAAGAAACTGGTTAAAGTTTCACCGCCAAAAGACAAAAACGGGAACAGCGTAATGCCTAAACGCCGCCGCAATAACGCCAATTTGCGCGGTGACCAAGATTTGTGATGATCTCATAGGAAATCGTCTCAAGGTCAGCCGCCATCGCTTCCAGCCGATAATCATCATGGATCAGCGCGGCAAAATCGGCGCGTAGGGCCGTTTTGTCAAGATCGGTCACATCGACGGTAATGCTATCCATCGAAATGCGGCCAATTACCGGTGCAACCTGTCCGCCAATTGATACGCTTGCCCTACCTCCAAGCTGGCGTCGATAGCCATCAGCATAGCCAACGCCGATCGTGGCAATGCGCGAGTCGCGCTGTAATTCAACCGTTCCGCCATAGCCAACCCGGTCACCGGCAACCGCATGACGGATTTGCAAGATCCTAGCCTGCCAGTCAAAAACTGGTCGCAATTGAGGTGTCGCCGCCTCCAGCGGATGAATGCCATAAAGCGCAATGCCCGGGCGCGTCATCTGGAAATGATAATCGCTTCCCAACAAACAGCCGGCACTGTTGGCAAGGCTGGCCGGTACCGCCGGAAACCAGCTTCGAAGCTCGTTAAAGCTGGCAAGTTGCCGCCGGTTAATTGGATCATCGACCACTTCACCAGAAACAAGGTGGCTCATCACATAGGCAATATCCAGCCCATCGAGTGCTGCTTTATTCTGGATCAGCCAGTCAGCCTGATCCGCATCCAGCCCAAGCCGCGTCATGCCCGTATCGAAATGCAGCAATGCAGGCAGCGATGTGCCGGTCTTGTTGGCGAAAAGCCGCCAGCGGGTAATTTGTTCAAGATCATTTAAAACCGGCACTAATTGATGGGCGGCAAGCGCGTCTTCTTGGCCGCGTTGGGCGCCGTGCAGGACCATGATCTGCAGGCCATCATGACCGGTGGCACGAAATGTCTTCCTTAATTCAATCGCTTCACCAAGGCTGGCAACAAAGAATATGTCTGCGCCCGCACGCGCCAGAGCGCTGGCAACTGCGCCGCTGCCAAGGCCATAACCATTTGCCTTGACCATGGCCGCCGTCTTTGTTTTCGGTGATGACAGACTGTCGATGAAACGCCAATTTTCGACAATCGCATCAAGGTTAACGGTGATCGTGCTATCGGCAGCTAGAACAGTAAAATCGACGGTATTTTTGGACGGGTTTGTCGTCATGGCAAATTAGAACCCTTCGGGAAGATGGGTGCTTTCGGTTAGATCAGTAAAATGGGTAAAGCGTTTCTCGAAATGTACCAGCACCGATCCTGTTGGCCCGTGTCGCTGTTTGGCAACGATGACTTCGGCCTTGTTTTCTGAATTTTGCATCTTTCGTAGCCATTCGTCATGACGAATATTGAAGGTGTCTTCCGACTCTTCCATTTTGCGTTCGGGTTCGCGCTTGTTCAGATAATATTCCTCGCGATACACAAACATGACCACATCGGCATCCTGCTCGATTGATCCAGACTCTCGCAAATCGGCGAGGTTTGGCCGTTTGTCCTCGCGCATTTCAACAGCACGCGATAATTGGGATAGCGCCACCACAGGAACATTCAAATCCTTGGCGATGGCCTTTAGGGTTCGGCTAATGTTCGAGATTTCCTGAACGCGGTTTTCTGACCTTACGCCTAGCTGCGGCGTTAACAGCTGAAGATAATCGACGATGATCAGCCCAAGGCCGGACGTGCGCTTTAGCCGGCGCGCGCGGCTGGCAAGCTGCGAGACCGATAGCGATGGCGTATCATCAATAAAGAATGGCGCGCTTGCGATCGTGTTGCTGGCGGCGACAAGCTGATCAAATTCGGCACGGTTCAGCTTGCCGCGTCGGATTTGTTCCGAGTCGATTTGTGCGCGTTCCGACAAAATACGCGTTCCCAGCTGTTCAGCCGCCATTTCCAGTGAGAAAAAAGCAACCGGAACGGCGGTTTCGCCAGTACGGGTAGTTGCCGCCGCATGAAAGGCAATGTTGGTCGCCAGCGCCGTTTTACCCATGCCCGGGCGACCGGCCAGAATAATCAAATCCGATTTATGCATACCGCCAAGCAGATTGTTCAAATCGGTCAAGCCGGTACTGGTTCCAGACAGGTGCCCGTCACTTTTCCGTGCGAGGTCGGCTTGGGTGATACTGCCGCTGATCACCGAATCAAACCCGCGCAAACCAACGCTGGCACTATCCGTATCGGCAAGGCGGAATAATTTTGACTCGGCCGCTTCAATCTGTTGATGCGCCGGCACGTCAACCTCGGGCTGGCTGGCATCCAAAATCACTTCATCGCCGATTAAGATGAGCTGGCGACGGACATGAGCCTCATGGATAATTTTGGCGTAATCGGGGGCTTGGGTAATGCTGATCACACCATCGGCAAGCTCTGAGAGGTATGTTTCGGAACTGTCGCTCTGGAAATCTTCATAATCGGTAAAAAAGCTTTTCAGCGTAACCGGATTGGCCAGTTGCCCCCGTTCAATCAACCGCTGCATTGTCGAGAAAATCCGGCCATGAAACGGATCATAGAAATGATCGGCAAGCAAACGATCGTCAATACGTTCAATGACGCTGTTATCAAGCAGGATCGCGCCAAGCAGATTTTGTTCAGCCTGCAGGTTATGCGGCATGACGCGGGCTGGCGGTGTTGTGCCAGATCCGGGAAAGGTTTTTATGTTCGAGCGTTCATCAGCCATAGGTTTTTATAGCAGCCTCGCATCGCAATTGCCCCATGTTAAGACTGGGGATGATGGGGATAACTCAAAAAACAGTTTTTTTTTGACAAAAAAAACCGGAGACAAAGCTCCGGTTTTAATCACATGATCTATCAGGTTTAGGCTTCGCTTTTATCGGCCGTATCATCGTCAGATGATGTTTCAGCTGATCCTTCTGCAGCTTTGGAACCTTCGCTGTCAGCGGCTTCAAGGGCTGGCTCATCATCGGTGATTTCGCCGGTTACTGCCATGCCTGTTTTCAGCTGGGTTTCAGCCTCAGCCAGCGAACGGGCAATATTCACAATAACAGTCACCGAAACTTCTGGATGCAGACGGATACGGGCTTC
This sequence comes from Alphaproteobacteria bacterium LSUCC0396, assembly GCA_041228345.1. NCBI lineage: Bacteria > Pseudomonadati > Pseudomonadota > Alphaproteobacteria > Alphaproteobacteria bacterium LSUCC0396. Next base: position 2,548,861 of record CP166131.1, read on the forward strand.
GGTAAGGCCCAAGGTCTTGATCGAGCGATCCATCACGACCTGATTGCGGTCGATGGTAAAACCGGCTTCGGTAACCGATTCGGCAATATCGCGTGATGTGACTGATCCGAAAAGCTGACCCATCTCAGAGGCAGCCCGCACCATATTGACAGCCAGCCCCTGCATTTTTGCAGCTTCGGTCTCGGCGTCTTTACGAAGCTCAAGATTGTTGGCTTCACGCTGGGCGCGTTCGGCTTCGAACCGCTCCATGTTGGCTTTGTTTGCCCGAAGAGCCTTGCCCTGCGGGATAAGGTAGTTGCGCGCATAGCCTGTTTTCACATTGACGAGATCGCCCATCTGACCCAGCTTTTCGATGCGTTCAAGAAGAATGATTTGCATTTTGATGTCTCCTGAATTCTGGCGATGCTTATGCGGTCACATATGGCATCAGTGCCAGAAAGCGTGACCGCTTGATGGCAGTGGCAAGTTCACGCTGTTTTTTTGCAGAAACAGCAGAAATGCGTGACGGAACGATTTTACCGCGCTCTGATGTATAGCGGGCAAGCAGCTTGGTGTCTTTGTAATCGATCTTTGGCGCATTCGGACCAGAAAACGGACATGCCTTGCGGCGACGGTTAAATGGTTTACGTACGGCTTCGCGTTTGATTTCCAACTGGGTCATTGATTAGCCCTCACTTTTTTCGGCGTCTGCGCTGTCATTTCTGTTAGCCTTGGCTTCGTTTTGGTCACCATCGTCACGGTCATCACGTCCGCCGCGCTGTGGGCGTTCGGTCTTTACCTGCATCATGATTGATGGGCCTTCCTCGACCTCTTCAATCCGGATGTTCAAAAAGCGCAGAACATCCTCATTCAGGCCCATGATGCGCTCATATTCCTTAAGCGCTTCTGATCCGGTTTCGAGGTTGAACATGACATAATGGCCCTTCCGGTTCTTTTTGATCCGGTAGGCAAGGGCGCGAAGACCCCAATATTCACGTTTTTTGATTGATCCACCGGCAGATGTAATGATCTCGGCGAATTCATCAGCCATGGTTTCCACCTGGGCTGCAGTAATATCCTGGCGTGCAATAAACACGCTTTCATACAAGCGCATGATAACTCCTTCTGGCTTATTGTTGCTGCCGACAATGGCACCAACGAACCGGCTAACCGGCAAGGATAAAGTCAATGATGTAATATGTTTGCGGCGGATCGCCACAAGCACGAGGCGCACCATACACTTTTTTGCCGCAAGCGCAAGCCTGATCGGCATCTTTGCCGCATCACAATAGCAAACGCATGATAGGTGCTGTCGCCATCATCGGCCGAACATGATTTTTCATCCGGTTATCTGTCCGGTGATTTGCCAAATTCTCTGCATCACGGCCCCGCCAATTATTTGGTCGTGACGGGCACGGCAAATGGTTGCCTTTGCAAAGACTTCTGGCATAGGGTTTGAGATATATCTGTTTGTGATACAAATAAAGGCGCGGTGCGCCAGGGTAAAGTTTCAAGTCAGCTGGCAATTGGCCAGTGAGTGGGTGAACTATATCCAGTAAATGGGTGAACTATATGACGAATCAATCGATTGCATTTCTGTTTCCGGGTCAGGGATCTCAGGCTGTTTGCATGGGCGGTGCGTTGGCCGCGTCACATGCGGCAGCGAAACAGGTGTTTGAAGAGGTGAATGATGCGCTTGGCGAAAACCTGTTTGCCATAATGCAGGATGGGCCAGATGATGCGATCCGCATGACGCGCAATGCCCAGCCGGCGTTGTTTGCGACGTCGATGGCGGCGGTTCGGGTGATCGAGGCTGAGCTTGGTACATTGCTGACCTCGCGTGGCGGCTTGGCGGCAGGCCACTCGCTTGGGGAATATGCGGCTTTGGCAGCATCCGGCAGCCTTTCGATCAGTGATGCGGCGCGGTTGCTGCGCCAGCGCGGTGATGCGATGCAATCGGCGGTGCCGGTCGGCGAGGGCGCAATGGCGGCAATTCTTGGTGGTGATGAAGATCAGATCAATGCCATTCTGGCTGATGCGCAATCATCCGGCCTTGTTCAGATTGCCAATGATAATGCGCCGGGGCAGATTGTGGTTAGTGGTGCCGCAGCGGCAGTGGACGCGGCGATTGAGTGCGCCAAGGCAGCAGGCTTGCGGCGGGCGATTAAACTGCCGGTGTCGGCGCCGTTCCATTGTGAATTGATGGCGCCTGCCGCCGATGTGATGGCACAGGTGTTGGCTGAAACAGCGATATTGGACGCCGCGATGCCGGTCTATTGTAATGTAACGGCAGCAGCTGAGACCAAGGCGGAGCAGCTTCGCGCTAACCTTGTGACACAAGTGACCGCACGGGTAAGATGGCGCGAGACCTTGCTGGCCATGAGTGCCGCCGGTGCGACAAAATTTATTGAGCTTGGAACTGGTAAAGTTCTGTCTGGGCTGGTCAAGCGCGGGGTCGAGGCCGAGGTCGTGTTAAATCTCGAAGGGCCGGATGATCTGGACAGCGTGTTGGCGCAATTGTAGTCTGGTGTCGGCTGGAATTTTTTTGCTGAAACGCGTTTAAGCCGCGCCCTCCAAAATCTTTGAAAAAGGGGTTGTTATGTTTGATCTTCAGGGCAAAGTCGCTCTTGTTACGGGTGCCAGCGGTGGCATCGGGGCCGAAATTGCCAGGGCGTTGTACGCGCGGGGCGCGGTTGTTGTTCTGCATGGTACACGCGCTGAACGGCTGAATGCATTGGCGGCAGAGCTTGGCGAGCGGGCATTTGTGGTAACCGCCAATCTGGCTGACCGTGAACAGGTTGCAGGCCTTGTCGATGCGGCTGGCGATGTTGCTGGTGCGCCGGTTGGCATCCTGATCAACAATGCTGGTATCACCCGCGATGGGTTGTTGATGCGGATGAAGGACGAGGATTGGGATGATGTTATCGAGGTCAATATGACCGCGAGCATGATCTTATGTCGGGCGGCAATGCGCAGTATGATGAAGGCACGAACCGGGCGGATTATTTCAATTTCGTCGGTCGTTGGTGTAACCGGTAACCCCGGCCAGACAAATTATGCCGCCTCTAAAGCAGGGATGATCGGCTTTAGCAAATCATTGGCGGCCGAGGTGGCAAGCCGCGGCATCACCGTGAATGTGGTTGCGCCGGGCTTTATCGAAACACCGATGACCGACGTTCTGGATGAGGCGCAAAAAGCCAATCTTTTGACCAGGGTTCCGGCGGGGCGGCTTGGCACGCCAGCTGAAATTGCCGCGTCGGTTGTGTTTTTGGCAAGTGATGAGGCAGCCTATGTTACCGGCATGACAATGCATGCTAACGGCGGCATGGCGATGCTTTAAAAACCGCGTGCTGCTCATTATAGTGACAAACGGGGCTGGCATAACACAGAAAACTATGTTATTTGCCGCCAACTTTTGAATTCTCCGGCCGGACTTCCGGTCAAAATCTAAGCTTCTAAGAGGGGGCACCAATGAGCGATATCGCAGATCGTGTTAAGAATATTGTAGTAGAACATTTGGGTGTAGACGCTGATAAGGTTGTCGAGGGCGCAAGCTTTATTGACGATCTGGGCGCGGATAGCCTTGATACAGTTGAGCTGGTTATGGCGTTCGAAGAAGAGTTCGGCGTTGAAATTCCGGATGATGCTGCCGAGCGTATCCTGACCGTGAAGGACGCTGTATCGTTCCTCGAAGAAGCTGCTGCCTAAGCCTCAGCGTTTCAAACAAATGATCGCTGCGCATTGCTATCTGGTGAATGCGCAGCCGTCGATTTCCACCTGATTTTCTGGGAGGTTTGCCTTGCGCCGTGTTGTTGTTACCGGAATGGGAATGGTTACTCCGCTTGGATCTGGTGTAGACCATAACTGGTCTCAAATCATTGCCGGCAAAAGCGGAATTTCACGCATCGAAGGGTTTGATGTCTCCGATATCGCCTGTCAAATCGCCGGTCAAGTGCCGGGCGCTGACGTTGCTGGCGGGCTTAATCTCGATGACTGGATTGACCCACGCGAACAGCGGAAACAAGACCGCTTTATCCAGCTTGGACTTGTGGCTGCCTGTCAGGCCATTGAGGATTCTGACTGGAAGCCGCAGGATCGCGAGTCGCAATGCCGCACAGGCGTGATGATCGGGTCAGGCATAGGCGGCCTCGAATCAATTGTGAAAACAGATCAACTGATGAACGAGAGAGGCCCGCGGCGAATCAGCCCGTTCTTTATTCCGTCAGCGCTTATCAATCTTATTTCTGGCCATGTTTCGATCCGTTATGGATTTCGCGGGCCAAATCACGCGGTCGTTACCGCCTGTTCAACAGGCGCGCATGCGATCGGTGATGCGGCGCGGATGGTTGCGCTTGATGATGCCGATGTAATGGTAGCGGGCGGCGCGGAAGCTGCGGTATGCCGGATTGGTATGGCGGGGTTTGCAGCTGCACGGGCGCTCTCGACCAGCTATAATGACACACCCGAAGCGGCATCGCGGCCGTGGGATGAAGGGCGTGACGGTTTTGTCATGGGCGAAGGTGCCGGTATCGTTGTTCTGGAAGAGCTGGAACATGCCAAGGCACGCGGCGCCAAGATTTACGGCGAAATCAAAGGCTATGGTATGTCAGGTGACGCACATCATATTACCGCACCAGCTGAGGATGGCGATGGGGGGTTTCGCGCGATGCAGGCGGCGCTAAAGCGCGCCGGACTCGCGCCAAGCGATATTGATTATGTGAATGCACATGGCACCTCAACGCCGCTTGGCGATTTGATTGAAGCCAAAGCCGTGGCCCGTCTTTTAGGTGATGCAGCGGCAAATGTATCCATTTCATCAACCAAAAGCGCGACGGGGCATCTGCTTGGTGCGGCGGGTGCAATCGAGGCGATTTACGCCATTAAAACAGTACAAACCGGTGATTTGCCACCAACCTTGAACCTAAATGATCCAGAAGATCAGGTCGCAGATTTTGACCTCGTGCCGTTGAAATCGCGGAGCCGTAAAGTCCGCAATGCCATGTCGAACTCGTTTGGGTTTGGCGGCACTAATGCGTCATTGATCATGGGTGAGGTTACCTGATGCTTGGCACAGCCGTCCGGTTTTTGTCCCGGTCGGCGATGTTTATTCTGCTGCTTGGCGTGATCGCGTCTGCCGGTATCTATTACTGGCATGACCGGATGCTGCATGGGGCAGGCCCGCATCAAGAAGACGTTCTGATCATCATCGAACCGGGAAGCGGGCATAAGGTGTTGCGCTCAGTTCTTGCGCGGTCTGGGGTGCTATCTCAAATCTACCATTACGATGCGGCGCGATTGCTTGCTGGCGATCGGTTTATGCCAAAGGCTGGTGAATTTCTGCTGCCAGCAAAGGCCAGCGTCAGTCAGATTATGGCGATCATTCATGCGGGGATTAGCTATCAGCGCCGTCTGACCATTGTTGAGGGGCTGCGAAGCGCCGATGTGGTTCGGCTCATTAAGGCCTTGCCACATTTAACTGGCGACGTGCAAACAGTCCCAGACGAGGGCAGTCTGCGCCCCGAAACCTATTTTTACACCCATGCTACCCCGCGTGAGGATCTGATAAACCGGATGCAGCAGATTCAGCAGATGGCGCTTGCCGAGGCTTGGATTGATCGTGCCCCCAATCTGCCCTACAAGACGCCGCAAGATGCGCTGATTATGGCGTCAATCATTGAAAAAGAAGCGGCTGCAGGTGGCGATAGGCGGCTGGTTGCCGCGGTCTTGGTCAACCGGCTGAAACGCGGGATGCGTCTTCAATCTGACCCAACGGTTCAATATGATACAGCTGAAAGTCCGGCCGAACCAAAGCCGATAACCAAAATTGAATTAAAAAACAAAACCCCGTGGAACACCTATGTGATTTCTGGCTTGCCAAAAACACCAATCTGTAATCCGGGGCAGGAATCGATTATGGCGGCGCTGCATCCAGCTGATAGTGATTATCTCTATTTTGTGTCAGATGGCAAAGGCGGGTTACGATTTGCAAAAACACTGGACGCGCATAACCGCAATGTAAGATTATTCAGACAGTTTGAGGCCGCAGCCAAGAAGGACAAAGCGCAATGACCAAAGGATCGTCAGCAGATAGTGATAATAAGAATGGTCTTGTTGGCCGGCGGGGGGTGATGCTGGTGCTGTCATCGCCATCGGGGGCGGGAAAGACGTCAATTTCGCGGCGTCTGCTGGCCGAGGATGATCAGCTGGAGCTGTCGATTTCAGCGACAACCAGAAAGCGTCGTCCGGGCGAGGTTGAGGGCAAGGACTATCATTTCGTAACGACCGATAATTTCCATTTAATGATAAATAACCGTGAAATGTTGGAATATGCCAAAGTCTTTGATCATTATTACGGCACGCCTGCTGCACCGGTAATGGCCGCGCTTGGCGCTGGGCGCGATGTTCTGTTTGATATTGATTGGCAGGGTACCCAGCAGCTTGCTGATGCCAGCCGTGAAGATCTGGTTTCGGTATTTATTCTGCCGCCATCAACGCGCGACCTTGAAAAGCGGTTGCTTAGCCGCGCGCAAGATAGCGCCGATGTTGTGGCCTCGCGGATGGCAAAAGCATCTGACGAAATTAGCCATTATCGTGAATATGATTACATTCTGGTAAATGCTGACCTTGATCAGGCTGTACAGGAAGTAAAGGCCATTTTGCAGGCTGAACGGCTGCGGCGTGACCGGCAGGTTGGGTTAACAAATTTTGTTAAACGGCTTCGCGCTGGCTATTAATCAGTCTCTAGGGCGGCTGCCTCGGCGTGCAATGCAAGGCGGCAAAAAGATTCGACATCAATGTCTTGCGGCCGTTTTTCCGGGTCGATATTTGCTGCCCGTAAAAGCGTTTCCCCGCCAATTTTCTTTAATGAACTTCGAAGCATTTTACGGCGTTGACCAAAGGCAATGCGCGTTAAATTCTCTAATGCGTTTTGATTGCATGGATAGCGCGGCACCGCTAGCGGCACAATCTGTACAATCGATGATGTGACTTTGGGGGCAGGCACGAAGGCTGACGCCGGTACATCAAACAAAATCTCGCTGTCAGCCAGCCAATGGGTCAAAACGCTTAGCCGGCCATAAGCGCTATCCCCCGGTTTGGCGGTGATACGTTCTGCCACTTCCCGCTGGAACATCAGCGTCATGGATTCAAAAGCGCTGGCATGGCTTAACCAATTAATGAATAGAGTTGTTGCGATATTATAGGGCAAATTGGCGATAATCCGGCGCGGCGGCGTGCCCATTTCCCAAATGGCACTCTCCATCGCATCAGCCTCAATTAAATCAAGGCTGTCACCAGCGGCTTTGGTTAATCCGGCGAGAATATCCGCGGCACGCTGGTCTTTTTCGATCGCGATTACATGGTCGGCACCCTCGAGCAATAATGCGCGAGTCAGGCCGCCAGGTCCCGGGCCAATTTCAATCGTGGTACCCGATAACGCGCCGGCTGACCGGGCGATTCTGCGGGTTAGATTAAGGTCGAACAGAAAATTTTGGCCCAATGATTTGCGTGCCCGCATATCCATCATTTCGACAAGCTGGCGTAATGGGGGCAGAGCTTCGATCTGATCAAGCATTAATTGCCGGTCGGTCATTTGGCACGCTCACTCATCTGGCACGTTCACTCATCTGGACTGATTGCTTGCAGTGCCGTGTCGGCGTAAAGACGATAAGACACGGCATCATGTTGCGGTTTGGCGACGGCTGTTGCCGGCGAGTCTGCTTGCCATTTTGATGGCTGCGATCAGGCTGTCGGCGCGGGCAATGCCGCGGCCAGCGATATCAAGGCCAGTACCGTGATCGGGTGATGTTCGCACAAAATCCAGCCCAAGCGTTACATTCACACCACCAAAGAAATCAATTGTTTTCAGCGGGATAAGAACTTGATCATGGTACATACCCAAAACCGCATCATAAGTTTTGCGTGCTTCGGCGTGAAACAGCGTATCCGCCGGATGGGGGCCTGTGGCGTTGATACCCTCGGCCTGTAACTGGTTTATCGCAGGCAGGATAATTGTTTCATCCTCGTGACCCATCCGCCCATTTTCGCCGGCATGGGGGTTAAGTCCGCAAACGGCAATATGCGGGTCTGGAATGCCAAATCCGTTTATCAGGCTTGTGTTCAAAAGCTGACATTTCTCGATGATCAACGATGTTGAGATGCTTTCCGGAACTTTGTTTAGCGCAATATGAATGGTTGCCGGCACTACCCTTAGCGCGTCACAGGCTAGCATCATAAGCGGCGCACCCGGCACCGGCGTGGCGAGACTTGCCAGAAACTCGGTATGCCCCGGATAGGCGAAACCAGCGTCATAGAGAGTGGATTTCTGAATGGGGTTTGTCACAATACCGGCAGCGGCACCTGCTTGTGCCCAGATGGCTGCACGCTGGATCGCGTCAATGACCTGCGGTGCGTTTGCCGCATCAGGCGCGCCGGCGACAGGCGGCTTGGTCCAACTGATCGGAATGATCTGTAGGCTGTGACTGTTTGGATCAAACGATACCGGATCAGTGATTTCAGTCAATCTTGGCGTCATGCCCAGTGCCGTTGCTGTGCGCTCTACGTGCGCAGGCTCGTCAATGAGGCATAGATCGGTGATACCGCTCTGCCACGCCTTTAAGGCGATTTCAGCACCGATACCGGCTGGCTCACCAGGTGTGATAAGAAGAGGTCGCTTCGTCATCAAATTCATGAATCTGTTTCGATAACCGCTGCACGACGCAAACGAAGCAAATAGCGCTCGGATAGCGAGCCAAACACTTTATCAAACTCAGCCCGGTATATATCGTCGCGTGATGGTAGGCTGATGGTTGGGCTCTGGCGGTTGCACAGCATAACGACACTTAAACTATCATTAAATGCCAGTGGTTTACTTGGAACAGCAACTTTCAGGTTATTGATCAAACTCTGCAAAGGCCGATTGAATGAGCCAATAGTAACGTTCTCAATCAGGCTTTTCACGCCTGCGTTATAGCTGTTGTTTAGCACTACAATATCATCACAGCTTTTCGCGGTTGCGGTGTCGCGCTCAAGCTTTGCTGCGGCCTCTAGCTTGTCCGCGTTGTTCGCGTCTTTGCCAAGCGGATATACCGCTCGTGCGAGCGTAACAATATCTTGGCTTGGGTCGGCAACACCATCCTGACGGCGCCCTTCATTTTGAATTAAAATCACTAACCCGTCACGCTGAAGCGGTGCGCTAATGGTGCCGATCTCGGTTTGTTTTACCAAATCCTGAATTTCGGGCGGGAGCTGATCAAGCATTATCCAGCCAAGTGCCCCCCCATTTCCAGACGTGCCTGCTGCGGAATATTGTCTGGCGATTGCATTGAAATCGGCACCACGATTTACCGCTTTGATAATCTCGTTCGCAAGAACGAGGGTGCGATCAAGCGGGCGGTTTGGTTCTGGCAGCAATACAATCTCGCTTAGTTTGACCTGAGGCTGTTTTGCATTCGCCTTGATACGGTCGAGCACCATATCAGTAACCTGTTCCAAATCACTGAATTTGGATTGAAATTTAAATCTAATAAACTCAGCCCATACAATGTCAGTAATGAATTTTGCCTGAACATTTCGGGCGTCAATTCCCTCGTCACGCAGACGCTCGGTTCCGCTTTTACCGTTAAGAGCAAAGTTTTCATCGACCAGCCGTCGCGCCGTCTCACGGCTTCTTCCCACAAGGGTGGGGTTGACTGATATGCCCGCCTCCAGCTTTAGGGCTTCGTCAATGAGCATCTGCGCAGCGTCTTGCCTAATTTGGGCGCGGTTGGCCTCGGTATCCTCTAAATTTGTGACCATGCGCAGAAAGGCTGTGCGCTGGTCAACCTCATAATTGGTGATCGCCTTGCCATTGACCTTTGCAATGATTTCTAACGCCGCATTAGCTGGTCGTGTTCCTGCGCTGAACATAAACATCCCTGCGGTGAGCATAACCATCATGCAGAAAGCAAGTGGCATCAGGCTCATTTTTCTTCGCATTGCGATCATTGTCTCAATAATGTCCATGATTTTTTTGATAGGTTTTCTCGGAATTAACTGCGCTTTGTTACTCGTTCTCTTTATTAATCAGCTTTCATCGGTGCGGGCAAGGATTATGGCACCAAATAGGGCAATGGCAATCGACGGTGTCCATGCGGCAACTGACATTGGTACTTGCAATGATGATCCTAAAACCTGCATGAAGTAACTAAAGATAAAGATCGCAATTGCCAAAAAGGCGCCGCGCAAAAATAGCCTTGAGCGCCGTCCACGCGATACATTGGTTAACGTCACACGCGCTGCCAGCATCGCAATACCAATCATCAGCAGCGGTGTAGATAATGTCTTGTAAAGATGAAAGCGGTATTCACTGGCCGGGATGCCGGCACTCTCAAGCCCGTCAATAAAGCCCGGCAGGGAATAAACCGAAATCGACTGGGGACGAAGGCCGGATTGGCGAAGATCAAGTGCGTCAAGGCCAGTTGGCAAAAGTAAACTGCCGATATCGGTTTTTTGCCCGTCACTCAGCCACCGCACAGCCCTGTCCAGCATCCAGCCTTTGTCGGTCAGCTGCATCGCATCAGCCTTATATAACGCCCTTAGATGCACATCTTCGCCATAAAGGTAAATCGCTGGATTGATAATGCTGGCGATTTCTGTGTTCAACGCATCGCCGCGTATGATGAGTTTGCCAGTTTCCAGCGTGTCACGAAGCCATATGCCGCTTGTCGATACAGAAAAATTATTATCTGACTCGCCAAATATTTTGGCCATCTGAGCTTCATGGCGTTTTGATGTCACCGCGCCAATCGGATTGATAATCGTGACAAAAAGCATGCCGATGATAAAGGCGGAAAACAAAGCTGGCCCGAGCGCTGCCCAGACTGATTGGCCAAACCCCCGAACAGCAACAAATTCATTGGTCCGGTTCCATGATGAAAAACACAGCATTGCCCCCGCTAACATGGCAAATGGCAAGATCATCTCGATTACCGCAGGCAGGTTTAAAAACGCCATATTGAGAAAATTTACCTCTGGCGTCGTTGTCGTTAGAACGCTAACGCGCCGGGCAAGCTCGACCGTCTGGATCAGGCTGATAATTGATGCAAGGCCAAATAAACATAAAGCTATCCAGCCAACAAAGCGCAATGCAAAGTAACGGAATAACGTGCCGAAGGGGGCAAACTGGCTCATATCGCGGCCCCCTCATGCAGTGGTGAGCTAGAGTCTGTTTGCGTCGAGCGAAGCAGCCAGATGGCAAGGATGATTGGAACAAAAACGCTGAGGTGAATAAATGGCCAGAGGCTGGCGTTATTCGTTACCCAGCCGCGCGTGACAACAACGGCAATAATTACCAAAACACAGGCGCCAATATTCATGCTGGCACGCCGTGTCCATAAATCGCGCCGGATTTGTCCGCGTAAAATTATCGCGGCTGAGAGCAAGGCTAATCCCAGCCCCAGCCATGGCGATGCGATGCGGTAATGACCTTCGGCGTGACGCTGTAGATAATATTGCGGCGAACTGGCCGCTGCAGGTGATAGCAGATTGGCGATGGTGTCTTCATTGATATCAATTGTGGCGCGCGCGGTTGGTTGGCTGCTGCTGCGGGTGATGGTCACCGAATGTGTTTCGAAAAGCAGCACAGCGCCACTTTGGCCTTCAGCATTACGTTCCGACCTTTCGCCATTTTGAAGAATAAGCGTTGGGCTTCCATCGCGTTCAATAAACGTGCCAGATTTTGCCGTCATGGTGATGATACGATCACCAAGTCTTGCATCGTGAATAAATAAATCGCGCATAACATCATCATCATCGCGCGAGCCGATAAACATCGTCATATCATCGACCACCTCGATAAAGATGCCATCACGTAACAAAATCGTCGGTATGCTATTGCGCAATTTAAACTGTAGGTCCTTGTAGACGCCAAAGGAGGCGGGCAAAATATAGACAGAATTCACTGCCAGAAATCCGGTCATTAATATCCCAAGGGCGATCGGCGCCTTGGCAAGCTGCAGAGGGCTAAGGCCAATTGACTGCATGACCAGCAACTCACGGTCAGCAAGAATACGGCTATAGACCCAATTTACCGCGATAAAGCCTGAAATGGGAATCGCGATCATCAACCATAAAGGCATCGACGCAACTGACATGATCAGAAAGTCACTGACGGGGGCGCCGCGATTAACCACCAATTCGAGAATGCGGATTGTTTGGAATAGCCAAATGATCCCCACCAGCACCGATGTCAGCGCCAATGTAGTGCGTAAAAGCTGATTGAAAATATACAGATTAAACTGCATATATATCCCCATCTATTGCCAATGGCTTCAATAGCACAATCGCCAATAGAAAGGCAAAACCTATAGTGCGACCATATGGCTGGATTGACAGTGATGGTGAGTGCCTGTTTTAACTAAAGGCCCTAGTTTCCAGAAGTGAGAGATCAATGCCCGTTAAACTTCAGCTTAGCTTTGCTAAAACCGCCCCCAAAGGTGACGTCACCACAATTTGTTTGATTGGCAAAAAAGGAGATATTATCCCGCATCTAGAACAGGATGTTGCTGCCTTTCTGATCGCCGCAATGGCAACCGCACAATTTACTGGCAAGGCTGGTAAAAGCCTGATGATCTATAATGATAAGCAGAGCTATCTTCTGCTTGGCACTGGCGACAAGCTGGCGCCGGGTAAAGAGGCGGAGATAGTTGGCGGAAAGCTGTTTTCAGCGCTTGCCGGAACGGCGTCGAAACGTGGCTGGTTTCCCGATCACAAGCTCGATGCGACGGTTTTGGCCGATATGATGTTCGGGGCTAATCTTGCCTCATATTATTTCGACAGCTATTTCACCGAAAAAAATGACGAGAATAACAGCGTTCGACTTGCCGTTGGTGGGGATGCGCTTGATGAGAATAGCGCGCTGTTCCAAGACCGTGAGGCGCTTGCCAACGGCGTTTTTCTGGCGCGAGATCTTGTGTTTGAACCTGCCAATAAATTATATCCGGGCGAATTTGCGGCGCGTTGTTCGGCGCTGTCTGCGCTTGGGCTTGAGGTTGAAATCCTTGATGAAGCGGCGATGGAAACCCTCGGCATGGGCGCATTATTGGGCGTCGGGCAGGGCAGTCGGCGTGACTCCTTTATGGTGGTAATGAATTGGAAAGGCGGCGGTGATGAAGCGCCGTTTGCGCTCGTTGGCAAGGGGGTAACCTTTGATACTGGCGGTATCTCGCTAAAGCCTGCCAAGGGCATGGAAGATATGAAATGGGATATGGGCGGCGCGGCTGCGGTGACGGGCGCAATGTGCGCGATTGCCGGCCGGAAAGTGGCGAAAAATGTTGTTGGGGTGATCGGCCTTGTTGAGAACATGCCCGATGGCAACGCCCAGCGCCCGGGCGACGTGGTAAAATCAATGTCGGGCAAGACCATTGAGGTTATCAACACTGATGCCGAGGGGCGTTTGGTGCTGGCTGATGCGTTGCATTACACTGAAACCCGATTTAAGCCGCAGGCGATGGTTAATCTGGCGACCTTGACCGGCGCCATTATTGCCTCGCTTGGCAAAGAATATGGTGGCCTTTTTGCCAATAGTGACGATTTGGTAAGCCAATTAGTGTCAGCCGGAGAGGCCACTGGTGAGCGTTTGTGGCAAATGCCAATGGGGCCAGCCTATGATCGAATGCTAAAATCTCACATTGCCGATATGAAAAATATTGGTGGGCCTTATGGCGGCGCGATTACCGCTGCCTGTTTTCTGGCCCGGTTTGTCGAGGCAACACCATGGGCACATCTCGATATTGCCGGCAAAGCATGGTCAGATTTGTCAACCGCAACGGTGCCAAAAGGCGGTACAGGGTACGGGGTGCGCCTTTTGAACCGGTTGATTGATGATTGGCAAGGTGCTGAAATGTCTCAAACGATGGATGAGACTGACAGCTAAGATTGGATCATATGCGGCAAATTGACTTCTATCAGATAGGTCAAGCGGGACTGGAAACTGTCTTGCTGATGCTATTGAAAAAGACACTTGCGGCAAAGAAAAAGGCGCTAATTCTTTGCCCCATGCCGGCGGCAAATGCGCTTGATGCAGCGCTTTGGAGTCACGAGGCCGAGTCATGGCTTGCGCATGGGCTAGATGATGCCGACGGGACTGATCATTGCAATATCTGGATTTCAAGCGATATGGCGGCAAATCAGATCAATGCCGAATTCCTGTTTATGCTGCATGGCAGTGTGCCCGCCACATTGCAGATGTTTGAGCGCGGTTTTTATCTTTTTGATGGGCGATCGGACGCGCAGTTAGCGCAGGCACGAACGCAATGGAAGGCGTGGCAGGATTTGAGCGACGGCCAGCTTGGCTATTTTTCCCAAAATGCGCAAGGCGGTTGGGATAAAAAAGCCTGATTTTGCAGGGTTTTGCCAGTATTTAAGCCAGTTTTACGAGTATTTAAGCCAGTTTTACGAGTATTTATACCAGTTTTGCCGCCGTTTTGCTGGATTGGCTGATTTTGGGCTTGTGCCTTGATGGGTGCTTGCCGTATTAAGACGCCATAGTTTCCAGCTCGAAATGATGCGTGATCTTGGGTCACGCTCAGTAAAACCAAAGGATGCATAATGGCACTCGAAAGAACTTTCTCAATCATTAAACCTGATGCGACACGCCGTAATTTGACTGGCCAGATAAATGCCCGGCTTGAAGCTGCCGGTCTTCGCATCGTCGCGCAAAAGCGCAAGCAGCTAACACAAACCGAAGCCCAGGCTTTTTATGCCGTTCATGCTGAGCGCCCATTCTACAATGATCTTGTGGCCTTTATGACATCAGGCCCGGTCGTTTTGCAGGTGCTTGAGGGCGAAAATGCGGTTCTTGCGAACCGTGAAGTCATGGGGGCGACAAACCCAGCCGACGCCGCCGAGGGTACAATTCGCAAGGATTTTGCAGAATCAATCGAGGCCAATTCAGTTCACGGCTCAGACAGCCCAGAGAATGCTGCAATTGAAATCGCCTATTTCTTTGCCAGATGTGAAATCACATCATAAACAGCCCTATTGGTGCGTTTTGATAAACAAGAAAAGGCGGGGTTTTGCCCCGCCTTTTTATTTGATCGTGGTTAATGCCAGCATTGCATCCCGTAAAATTCGGACGTCTATGCCTGAACCCTGTCAGGTTAAATTAGCGTTGCCGCCATGATCACAAGCGTCGCAATTATTGCAACAATGCCAATTTTTGCCGCAAGCATAACATTATGATAGACCTGCAAATGTTCTTTGGCCTGTTTGTCGAGTGATTTTGTATCCATGATAAATGCCTTTTCCCCATCGCGGCGAGATCATGAGGATGCTCTACCCTCAACGCCCAACCCGCTGTTCAAATAATCTTTGATTTATGGCCGAATAAGCGCGGCAAATCAACCGCACAATTAGACCAATTTATTGCATCAATAGATCGTCAGGCCAGCAAAGGCATGGCGCCAGAACGTCGCGCATTGCCGCAGGTGCAGCTGTTAATGCCGCATCTTTTACGCGCCATTCAGCGCCATCTGGTGAAAGGCCAAGATGCTGTTCTGCTAGGCTGAACAGAACAAAGGGATATAGCTGATGCTCAAGCCGTAGCACCCGCGTGGCAAGACCTTCAGCTGTGTCGCTTGGGTTCACATCAAGCCAAGCTTGCAGAATTAGCGGCCCGTCATCCAATTCGGCATTGACCAGATGAACAGATGCGCCATGCCGCAAAGCACCCGCATCAATCGCCCGCTGGTGCGTATCGAGGCCTTTGAATTCAGGCAGTAACGAGGGGTGAATATTGATCAGCTTACCAGTAAATTCTTCAACGAAATCAGCGCTAAGAATCGCCATATAACCAGCCAGAAACACGTAATCAGCATCACTTGCCGTGATCGCCGCCGCAATTGCCGTATCATGGTTGCTGCGTGTATCAAAATCGCGGCGTTTAATCACTTTGGTGGACATTCCGCGCTTTGCGGCGAGGGTGATGCCATCACAATCCTTATTGCTGATGACAATTGCGATTTCGGCATCAATTCCGAAGTCCTCGATGGCGTCGGCAAGCGCAAGCATATTGCTGCCGCGCCCCGAAATTAGAATGGCAAGCCGGATCATGCCTGTCCGCGCCAATGCTCACTATTCTCCAATATCACCGCATCACCGCCATCACGCGTGACAAGTGAGCCGATGATCAGGGCCTCAGGTTCAGGGCCTGCCCGCAATGCGTCCAGAACAGCATCAGCCTTGCCCGCATCGACATAGATGATCAGCCCGATACCGCAATTAAAGGTACGCGCCAGCTCAAACAGCTCCATTCTGCCTTCGTCACGAAGCCAGCCAAATACCGGCGGCAGAGGCGCGGCAGCACAATCAAATTTGAACGCCAATGAGGCGTCATAAACGCGTGGAGGGTTCTCGATCAAACCCCCACCGGTAACATGGACAATGCCGCTGACACCGCCGATTGCAAGCGCGGTTGCGGCGGCCTTTTGATAGATCCTGGTCGGTGCCATCAATTGGGCGCCAAGGCTGCCGTTATCTGGGGCAAAAGGAGCTGGCGCAAAGATGTCGGTACCCGAGACTTCGATAATTTTGCGCACGAGTGAAAACCCGTTTGAATGGACTCCAGATGATCTTAGGCCGATGGCCACATCACCCGCCTTTGGCTGGCCCGGCGATAGCAAGGTACCGCGCTCAGCCGCACCAATGCAAAAGCCTGCCAGATCATAGGTTCCAGCCGGATACATGCCCGGCATTTCTGCCGTTTCACCACCAATCAGCGCACAATCGGCCTCGACACAGCCATCAGCAATGCCGGCAATGACTTCAACTGCCATCTCGCGCTCTAGTTTCCCCGTGGCAAAATAATCTAGAAAAAACAGTGGCATTGCACCTTGTGCTAAAATGTCATTCGCGCACATCGCCACAAGGTCAATACCGACGCCGCGGTGCAGCCCGGTGGTTTTAGCCAATTCAAGCTTGGTGCCGACACCATCGGTTGCGGCGACAAGAATTGGATCTTTGAGACCGGCTGCTTTCGTGTCAAACAAGCCGCCAAATCCACCAAGGTCAGTACTGGCACCGGCGCGTTTTGTGCGTTTGGCGTGCGGCGCAATATCACCGATCAATGCATCGCCTTCGTCAATATCGACACCAGCGTCACTGTATTTGAGGGATTTAGGTTGTTTTTGTCCGCTAGACATGCTGGCCTCGGTGACTAGGATTGATATAACAATATTTAATAAGCTTGGATCGGTACATAATCGACCATCGAATCAAACCGCATAATAGGCATTGGACGACATGCGCGCAGCATTTATCTTTCACATAATCACAGAAATTCGCCGCCAGTCCAAACCGCTGGCGTTTATCTTGGTCGCTTTATGCATCAGTCATCCGGTTCTGGCGGCAAATAATCGCTGCAGCGAACCAGTTTACGGCGTTGCTGGCGTAACGGTTGATCAACGCGCGGAAACGGCGTCGATTGCGCGTGATGTTGGGGTGCGGGATGCCGCCGAGCGCGCCTTTTCAACAGTTCTTGATCGGGTGTTACCGACGGCTGCGGGGAAGGCACAATTTCTGGCAATGCATGATCTCGATAATTTTTCCGATTTCACCCATATCGTTGAAGAGAATAATCTGGAGCAGCGCTATATTGCGACCTTGGATTTCTGTTTTGACGCGACCCGGCTACGGCAAGCTATGATTGCTGCCAATCTGCAATGGTCAGAATTATACAGTCCACCTGTTTTGGTAATCCCGGTCTGGAAAGGCCCGGATGGCGCGCGCGCATGGCATAAGGATAATCAGTGGCTATCCGGCTGGTGGGATCAGGTGGTTTCTTATCGCGGATTGCTATCACTGCGCCAGCTTGACCGGAATTTGATCAATGAACGGCGGTTTCGCGGTGAGGATTTGAACGACGCCAATCCGGCGAAACTGGCCGCCGCCGCCAGCGAGGTCAACGCCGAGCAGGTCATGCTGGTTACAGCGTCGCTTGATTATGAGGGGTCAAAACCGGTGATCACAATTACCGCACAGCTTTTTGACAAAAATGGCCAGCTGTTGACCGATATTCTGTTAGGCGATCAGATGCTGCTAACCGATATTGCGCCGGGCAATCTTGATAAAATGCGCCAGAAGATTATCGCAAAGCTGGATGCAAGCTGGCATTCAGCAAACCTGATCGGCGGGACAAGCATTGGCAATCTGAATGTCTTTGTGCCGGTAACATCGGTAAAGGAATGGGCCAGCCGCCTTGTTGCACTGAGTGAGGTGGCAGTTATTCAAAGCTATCAGATCTTGTCGATGGATGTTTCTGGTGGGCAGGTTCTGCTGCGTCTTGCCGGGTCACGTGTTGCGTTGGAAAATGGGCTATCAGCGCACCGATTACAGCTTGTCGATGACAATGGCCGCTTGCTGATCAATGCCAAGCCAAAAACCAGCTAGGGTAATGGACAGGTGAAATGAAACAATTGCCCCTTGAATTGCCGTTTCGCCAGCTGGCGGGACGGGCTGATTTTATTGTCAGTGATTGCAACGCCTTGGCGCTTGCCTTACTTGATCAATGGCCCGAATGGCCAGGAAGTTGCCGTGCCTTAAACCTGATTGGCCCATCGGGTGCGGGAAAATCGCATCTTGCGGCAATCTGGCAAGCAATGCTTGAAAACAGTCATCATTTTACCGGTGTGACGGCAGGCCAGATACCGCCTGAACCGGCATTTTATGTGCTTGATAACATCACTGCCACTGATGTGTGGGATGAAGAGGCGCTATTTCATTTGTTTAACCGCTCGGCAGCAGACAATGGCGGGTTACTACTGCTTTCGCAAATACCGGTTGGGCAGATGGAATGGCGACTGCCCGATTTGCGGTCGCGGATGCGGGCGGTAAATATTGCGCAGATTGATCTGCCGGATGATGATCTGCTCTATGCGCTGCTGGATAAATATTTCACCGATCGACAAATGCTGGCACCGCCGACATTGCTGACCTATCTTGTCGGGCGAATGGAGCGGTCTTTTCATGCCGTGCAGACGGTTGCCAGCGCCCTTGACCGGCGTTCGATCGCCGAGCGTAAGCCGCTATCGGTTGCGCTGGCACGTGGCGTTTTTGACGATTTAGCTTAGGCAGTATTTTCAATCAGCATAATCCGGCCATTTTTAACCGCCAGAGCAATCTCGCCCTGTTTTAGCCGTAACGCCAGATCACCAAAAACTTCACGGCGCCAACCCGTTAACGCCCGAATTGGCGCATTATCATCGCCTGCCAGCAATTCCAGCTCTTCCGCCGAGGCGATCAGGCGCGGTGCGATATCATGCTTGTCAGTGACATGTTTTAACAGCACCCGTAGCAATTCCATCACAGCCGCTGGGGGGCGTTTTGCCGGCCCGCGTTTTTCAGCAGGGGGAAGCGCCGATTCGGGCAGCGCAGCAACCTTGGTCAAGATCTTGGCGATCGGTTCGACTAGCTTGCCATCCTTGCCGCCCGGAAAATTGCGGATATTGGCAAAATCTTTGCGCTCCTTGGGATTTGAGCCGGCGAGATCAATCAATGTTTCGTCGCGGATAATGCGGTTGCGCGGCATATCGCGGTTCTGTGCCTCGGTTTCGCGCCATGCGGCCAGATGTATTAGCCGCAGCAGCGCAGCAGGGCGCATATTACGGATCTTCAGCTTTTGCCAAGCAGCATCAGGCGCGGTGACATAGGTCGCCGGATCATTCGATTTGGCATATTCTTCATCCAGCCAATGGCTGCGGTTTTCGCGCTCCAGCTTGGTGCGCATCAAGGGGTATAATTTCGCCAGATAGATCACATCATCAAGCGCATAGAGGATTTGCCGGTTGCTCAACGGGCGTTTTGACCAGTCGGTAAAGCGTGATGTCTTGTCAATATCATGGTTCAGCATGGCCTTGACCAGCTTGTCATAGCCGACCTGATCACCCAGCCCGCAAACCATCGCGGCAATCTGGGTGTCGTAGATGGGCTCAGGCAGGCTGCCCATCAAATGTAAAAAAATCTCCATGTCCTGATTGCCCGCATGGAACACTTTGGTGATAGCGGGGTTACGCATCAGATCCCAGAGCGGATTAAGGTCAAGACCTGTTGCCAGCGGGTCAATCGCAACAGCGTCAATGCCGTCGCTGATCTGGATAAGACATAATTGCGGGTAATAGGTGCGCTCGCGCAGGAATTCGGTATCTACAGCTAGAAATTCGGCAAATTGATATTGTGTGACGATGGCGGTGAGGGCGTCATTGGTGGTGATTGGCGGCGCCACTTTAGTTCCTGTGGCATCATCGTCGCCGGCTTGGCTAGCATGTCGTTTCATCAAATACCTCGCTTCATCCCCGATCATATACGGCAAAAAGCAGCGCACTGAAAGGCAAACCTATTGATTTCGGTCTGTCGCCCCCCTAAAACTAAAGGATGACACATATGATGAGAACTTTTAGATCTTCGGGTGCGCTTGTTGGTACGCTTGTTGGTGCGGCTGGCGCGTTTGTGGTTTCAACCGCGGGCGCGATTGCGTTTGCATCTGGCGCAGCGGCGACAACGATCATGCCGCACCGGGCTTTTTATGAAATGCAGCTTGGCATCGCAGATCAGAATTCAAATGTGCAGACAGTCAGTGGTCGGTCAGCTTTTACGCTTGGCCGCGACTGTGATGGCTGGCGCTCCAATGAAGATTATGTCATTGAATTTGGTGCCCAAGAGGGCAATCTTGATCGGGTTCTATCGCGCTTTGAATCGTGGGAAGCAGACACTGGCGAGATGTACAGCTTTGACATCAGCGAGAGCAGCAGCTTTCAATCGGCCAAGGATTTTACCGGTTTTGCCGAATTGAAATCAACCGGTGGTAATGCCTACTTTTCAATGGCAGATAATGTTGCTGTCGAATTGCCTAAAAACACCTATTTCCCAATGCGGCATTTAAACGCCATTCTCGACAGTGCGAAAAGCGGCAAAAAGATTCTCGCGGCATCCGTATTTACCGGGGCTGAGCCTGATGATGCGCTGTTATCGACCAACACGGTGATTGGCAGCTGGCGCGGCGATCCAGCGTCTGATGAAATGGGTGCGCTGGGACAAGATGGATATTGGCCGGTGCAGGTCGCCTATTTTAAGCCAGCAGCCACCGCTGCAGAGCCCGAATATGAAATCCATTTTGCCATTCAGCCCAATGGTATCGTTCGCCGATATGTGATTGATTACGGTGATTTTACCATCATCGCCACGCTGTTAAAACTGGAAAGCGTTGAGATGCCAGCCTGTAGTTAGGCGGGTGATGCCGCCGGATCAGCGGCAAAACAGGCGGCACCCTTGGTGAGGGTGAACGCATCGGGATCAGCTCTTAATAATTTGGTGTCACTGCGCTCTACCAAAAGATAGCCCGGCCATTTGCGTGGCACGGTCTGATAAAGCCGATCCAGATTTGCCAGCCGCCCGCCCAAAATGATCACATCCGGATCAAACATATTTATGATTGTCGCTGTGGTCCGACCAATCCGGTCGTCAAGCACTTGCAAAACGTTAGCCGCGACCAGATCGCTAGCATCGGCAGCCGCGGCAATAGCCTGAATATCAAGACGGGTTTGGGTAATGGTGTAATATTCTTCTTCCAGCCCGCTAAGCGATAAAAAGCAATCAATACAACCAGTTCTTCCACACCAGCAATCGCGCCCGTCAAGTTCATGCGGTACCGGCCACGCCAATGGCATATGCCCCCACGCACCAACAATACGGTTCGCACCGCGCCATAAGGTTTCACCAAATGTTACCCCACCGAAAACATGGCTATCAAGATAGAGTGAGCACGCAACGGCGCAGTTTTTAGCAACGCCAAAACGACTTTCATAGAGGGCAAGGGCCTGTCCCGGGCTTGCGAGTGCAATTGGCCGCCCAAGGCTGGCTTGGAGATTTGACTTGAGATCTGTGCCAATGAGACATTTAAGGCCATCAGGCGGGCTTGGCTGGCTGGTAAAGCCGCCTTCTGTCGAGACGGCAATCTTCTCGGAAAGGCCGGGATGGGCGGTATTCGCCTGTTCGGTAATAGCACTGCACACAGCGAGCAGGCTAGCGATCTTATCTTGTTCAAGCGCGACGCTATCCTGCCAAACAAAATCACCGCCATCGGTAAGGATGGCGGCGTTAACAACGCTATTTTCAATGGAAAGCCCTAGATACATATCCGGCCTTTCAGCCTGATTATCTGGCTCGTCACTTGCTTATTTGATTTTTGATTCGCGGAAGATGACGTGCTTGCGCGCGCGCGGATCATATTTTTTCAGCTCAAGCTTTTCTGGCTTGGTGCGAGGATTCTTCTTGGTTACGTAGAAATAACCGGTGTCAGCTGTGCTTATGAGCTTAATTTGCAGGGTCGCTGGCTTCGCCATGACACATACTCCTAAGTTGTGGGCCGTTTTGGTGACCCTTCAATAAAACTGGGCGCAAACTGCGGTAAATCGCAGCAAATGTCAAGCGCAGATCACCGTCTTTTTCGTTTCGCGGCTTTCCCCTTGCCAGCATTTTTATGGCCGTTACTAGATTGTGGCCGGGCGCCGCGCCCAGATGGTTTATTGCCATGTTTGCCAGCGTGCTGATGCGGTGCCTTATGTTTGTGTCCTGAGGGTTTGCGGCGCGGCGTATCGCTTTGCAGGCCGCCATCAACCCATTCCAAAAGAATGCCGCCAGATACCGGCGTGACTTCAGTGACCTTGACCTTCAACGGCGTGCCAACGACAAATCGCCAGCCATTGTGCCTGCCTTCAAGTGACTGGGACTCTTCGACAAAATCATAATAATCATCGGGAAGCGCATTGAGCGGCAGCAACCCGTCGGCAGCACCATCCTCAAGCCGGATAAAGGCGCCAAATCCGGTGACGGCAACAATCATCCCCTCGACCACGACGCCGAGCCGCGACTGAAATAATGCGGCGGCAAAACGGTCAATAGTCCGACGCTCGGCGGCGGCTGCGGTGGCTTCGGTTTCTGAAATATGCGTGCAAATTTCGGCAATCATATCGAGTGTCATGCCATTTAGCCCGTCTTTCGGCCTTGATTTCTTGCCCGCCGCCGCATCGACAAGCGCGCGATGCACCAGCAAATCGGCATAGCGCCGAATTGGTGAGGTGAAATGCGCATAATTACGCAATGACAGGCCAAAATGCCCAATATTGTCAATGCTATACACAGCTTTTGCCTGACTGCGAAGCACGGCTTCATTCACCGTCAGCGCATCCGGCGTGTTCTCGGCGAGGGCGATGATTTTGTTGAAGTGATGCGGGCGTAGGACCTGTCCGGTGGTAAATTTGCCGCCAACAGACTCTGCTAGCTTGGCAAGGCTGGCGGCCTTTTTCGGGTCCGGCGTGTCATGTATGCGAAAAACACAAGGGCGGCGGCTGGAAAACAGACTGTCCGCAGCTGCAACATTGGCGGCGATCATAAAATCTTCGATGAGCCTTTGAGATTCGGTCTGGGATCGCTGGGTAATAGCAACAGGGTGACCAGCATCATCCATGACGACGCGGCGTTCCTTTAGATTAAGGGCTAGCGGTTCACGGCTTTGACGATCAATATCAAGGGCGCGCCATGCCCCGAACAATGCGTGAAGGCATCCGTGCGGCACGTCACAATCGGCCTCGTCAATGGTGCCATCAAAAACCGCCTGAACTTGATCATAGGTTAGGCGCGCATGCGATCGGATCAGTGCCCGTGCAATATGATGGGATAGGCGCTTACCGTCCTTGTCGATGTGAATTTCGGCAACCATTGCGGCGCGGTCTTCATGCGGCCGCAGCGAACATAGATCATTGGAAATCGCCTCGGGAAGCATTGGCACCACACGATCGGGAAGATAGACCGAGTTTCCACGTTTTCGCGCCTCAATATCGAGGGCGCTATCTGGCCTGACATAATGCGAGACATCGGCAATCGCAACAAGCAGGCGCCACCCCCCATTATCAGCTGGTTCGGCGAACACCGCATCGTCAAAATCGCGCGCATCCGCACCGTCAATCGTTACCAGCGGTTGATCCCGCAGGTCGCGTCGGCCCTTTATCGGCGGAATTTTCAGGCCTTGTGACTCGTCAATAGCCGCGTCGGGGAATTGATGCCGGATTCCAAATTCGGCAAGGGCAAGGGCGCTAAAGGCACCGGCAGATGATGTATTGCCTAGGTTGGTGATGACCCGGGCTGTTTTGCCGATATAGCCGCGCGACGGTAGTAATTCTGCCTCGATCAGATCACCGGCATTAAGGGGCACCCCGTCGGTTGTTTGCAAGCCAATGCTGTCACGCTTGCCCCGATCAGCTGGCTGTAGGCGAAACCCTTTGCCCGCTGGAACAACAACCCCGAACAGCCGCTTTTGCTGGCGATCAAGAACCCGGATGATGCGCGCCTCATATTGATCTGGGCCAACCCGTGTTAGGCGGGCGAGCACCTGTTGGCCAACCGCTGGGGCACGGCCTGCGCGCCGGTTCAAGATTACCCTGATTTCGGGTGGGTTTTCGGTGTCATTGCCCGCTTGGTGGGCTAGGCCATCACCATCATTATCAAAACTGGTCAATTCAAGCACGGTAACTTCGGGCAGAGTGTCGGGCGCGGCAAGGGCGCGGCGATCCCCGGCCAGCAAACCCCGTTGAGCCATGTCGCGTAACAATCGGCGGATCGAGGCACGGTGATCCTGCCCGATGTCAAAGGCGCGGGTGATATCACGAAGACTTGGCGGCACCGGACAGCTGTTGATGTAATCAAGCAGCATTGCCTCATCGGGCAATGTAACCGTGCTTGGCGATTGATCGGGGCGGTTTTCACCCTGTTTACGCGCCATTTAGCTCGCTTTCTGCTTTGCGGTTGTCTTTTTGGCGGTTGTCTTTTTGGCAGCTGTCTTTTTAGCTGCCGGCTTTTTGGCAGTTGCCTTTTTCGGCGCCGCTTTTTTAGCGGCCGGCTTTTTAGCCGGACCCTTGGCTGCCTTGGCGGCTAGCAGTTCGAGTGCTGTTTCTAAAGAGATATCAGCGATGTCATGCGCCTTGCCCAAGGTGGCCCGCAGCTTGTTATGCTCGACATAGGGCCCGAACCGGCCTTTTTTGACATGAACCTCACCGCCATCGGGATGTGTGCCCAGCAAGCGGCCAGCCTTCTTGGCGGCCTCGGCCAGCAGGTCAACCGCGCGGTTAATCCCAATTTCGAGGACATCATCTTCGGGCGGAAGGCTGGTAAATTTACCCTGATATTTCAGATAGGGGCCAAAGCGGCCAAGACCTGCCTGAATCATGTCGCCGGTTTCGGGGTGCGGTTCGATATCACGCGGCAGTGCCAAAAGCCCAAGTGCCGCTTGCAAATCCAGATTTGCTGCGCTGGTGCCCTTTGGCAGTGACGCACGTTTCGGTTTCTTTGTTTCCGGATCGCCGATCTGAACATAGGGACCATAAGGACCGTTACGCAGATAAACCGGCAAACTGGATGCAGGGTCAATGCCCAGCTCTTTGTCGGTGAAAGGCGCGTCGCCATCGGCATTGTCGTTCTGGCTCGTTAACTGGCGGGTAAATTTACATTCTGGATAGTTTGAACAGCCAACAAAGGCGCCAAACTTTCCAAGTTTCAATCCCAAGCGGCCATTGTCACAATTCGGGCAGCTACGCTTGAGCATACCAGCTTCATCGGCCTGAAAGAAATGTGGTCCCAATTCTTCATCAAGCACATCAAGCACATTGGTGATGGTCAAATCCTTGGTGCCGTCAATTGCCGCTTTGAAATCGCCCCAGAAATGCGCCAGAAGCGTTTTCCAATCAAGTGTGCCTGCCGAAACTTCATCAAGCTGCGACTCAAGCTGGGCGGTGAAATCATACTCAACATAGCGATCAAAGAAATTGCCCAAAAAGGTTGAGACCAACCGGCCACGATCCTCAGGGACGAACCGGCCCTTATCCTTGACCACGTAATCGCGGTTCTGCAGAACCTGAATGATCGAGGCATAGGTCGATGGGCGTCCAATACCCAACTCTTCCATACGTTTGACAAGGCTGGCATCGGTAAAGCGCGGTGGCGGCTGGGTGAAATGCTGTTCTGGCGTGACCGTATTTGTGGTCAGATGATCGCCTTTTGCCATGCTTGGCAACAGCGCGGTATCATCGTCGCTATCACCATTCGCTTGATCGCCATTTGCTTTTTCGCCATTTTCCTGTGCGGCGTCTTTGCTTTCACGATAAACCGACAAAAACCCATCAAACACCATCACCTGACCAGTCGCCCGCAAGGTAACGCTGCCGGCAGCATCACCAATTTCAATTCCGGTCTGGTCAAGTTCGGCCGATTGCATTTGGCTGGCAATTGCGCGTTTCCAGATCAGCTCATAAAGCCGGAACTGGTCATGGTCCAGAAACGCCCGCATTTGGTCAGGGTGACGGGTAATCTCGGTTGGGCGGATGGCTTCATGCGCCTCTTGCGCGTTGGCGGCCTTGGTTTTGTAGATGCGCGGTGCATCTGGCAGGTAATCTTTGCCATAACGCTGGTCAATATTCTGCCGGATCGAGGCAATCGCCTCGCTGCCAAGCTGAACACCATCGGTACGCATATAGGTGATCAGACCGGTGGTCTCACTGCCAATATTGATGCCTTCATAGAGTTTTTGGGCAATCTGCATCGTGCGGCTGGCGGAAAACCCTAGCTTGCGTGACGCTTCTTGTTGCAGGGTAGACGTTGTAAAAGGCGGCTGCGGGTTGCGGCGCACGCGCTTTGTCTCGACCGACTGTACCGCAAGGTGGGAGGCTGAGATGGCCGCTACAGCGGCGCTGGCTTCGGTTTCGGTTTTGATGTCCAGCTTGCCAAGTTTGGCACCGTTTAGGTGGGTGAGGCGGGCGGTAAATTGATCGCCGCTGGCCAGCCCAAGCGCGGCTTCAACGCTCCAATATTCCTGCGAAATAAAGGCTTCAATTTCAGCCTCGCGCTCACAGATTAGGCGAAGCGCAACCGATTGTACCCGTCCGGCAGATTTTGACCCGGGCAGTTTACGCCACAGAACTGGTGAAATTGAAAACCCGACAAGATAGTCAAGCGCGCGCCGCGCCCGATAAGCATTGATCAATTCGGTATCAAGCTGGCGCGGTTTATCCATTGCCGCCAGGATCGCGTTTTTTGTGACCTCGTTAAAGACCACCCGTTCGACATCAACCCCGTTCAAATGCTTGGTGTTTTTTAGCTGTTCTAGAACGTGCCAGCTAATCGCCTCGCCTTCGCGGTCAGGGTCAGTCGCGAGAATCAACTTATCTGCACCCTTTAGCGCTGCAATAATATCTTTTAGATGTTTTTCGGAACCGCTGGAGATCTGCCATTTCATTTCGAAATCATTATCCGGCAGAACCGATCCATCCTTGCTTGGCAGATCGCAAACATGACCGTATGAGGCAAGCACCTTGTATCCATCACCGAGGTAACGGTTAATGGTCTTGGCCTTGGCTGGAGATTCGACAACGACGACTTTCATCACTTGTCCCTACTATCGCGTGAAGGGCTTGCGATAAAGCCAAAAGTTGGATTTGTCAAAATTTCTGATGGTTTTTTTATAAATTAGCTAATTTTAGCGCTGTTTTCGCCAATTCGCGTGGCGGATTTTCTTATCAGGCCAGTTTGGCATTTTGCGTGCGTGTGCCGATTTTGCGTGCTCGTGCCGACAGGGCGGCCAGTTAAACATTAAAGTGACGTGATACGCGATTACTAAAATGCCGGGTTAGATGTCCGGCTAACTCTAACTCAAGGATCGCCGCCCACACCACCGCCGGCGGTTGCTCGCACCAGGTAATCAGATCGTCAATTTCAACCGGATCACCGCCAAGAGCATTCAAAATAGCGTCACGACATTTTGCAACATCATCGTCAGTGACTGGCACCTGCGGAATATTTGTCCAAACAGGTTTCGCTGGCGGTGTTTCAACATTGCCAAGTGCCGAGATCGCCTCGATGATATCGGATACGCTTTGCACCAAGGTCGCGCCATCGCGGATAAGCTGATTACAGCCATTAGCGCGCGGATCTAGCGGCGAGCCGGGAATTGCCATGACCTCGCCGCCGCGTTCGCCCGCCTCACGTGCGGTAATCAATGATCCTGAACGGGTTGCAGCCTCAATCACGACAACGCCCATCGCTAGGCTGGCGATAATCCGATTGCGTGCCGGTAAATGGCGCGGCGTTGGCGCCGTGCTGGGTCGCATTTTGGCCAGCAGTAACCCCTCATTGACGACCTGCGTAAAAAGGGCGCGGTTTTCCGGTGGGTAAATGATGTCAATGCCGCCAGCGATAACATCAATTGTTCCGGTTGGCATGGCACCGCAGTGAACGGCAGCATCAATTCCGCGCGCCATTCCAGACACGACCACAAAACCAGCGTCGCCAAGTTCGCGCAGCAGTGACTCGGCATGGCGTATCGCATTGATTGAGGCATTTCGGGCACCAATGAGGGCAATAATAGGCTGTTGCAGTAAATGCAGATTGCCGCGCGTTGATAAAATGACTGGCGCATCATCAAATTGTGCCAAACGTGCAGGGTAAACCTCGTTATCACGACAAATCAATGTGGCATCAGCCGCGGTATTGGCGGCGATCTTTGCCTTGGCATTAGCAAGGCTGGCAGCCGATAATTTGCGCCCACCGCGCACCGTAAGTTCTGGGATGGCGGCCACTGCGTTGACCGCACTGCCATGGCGCTGGATCAATAGGCTAAAGGTAATGGGGCCAATATGGCGCGTCCGAATTAAACGTATTCGCGCGAGTTTTTCATTTTCATCCATTAAAGGACTTTAAGGCTACCACTCTAACATAGTGTTAACGGGTTGAGCTCTGCTGTCTCACGGGCAGTTTTATTAGAGTTTGGTGCCGATTTTGGTCTCGCATCCCGTCAAGAGGCGGCCGATATTGGCATGATGACGGCTCCAAACAAGGCCGCCAAGCAGCAAAATGGCAATTTTCGTCGTTATATCATCAAGCGTTATGAATCCCGTTACAACACAAGCCGCGATCGCCAGCAAGGCCGATAGTGATGAATAGCGTGACAGGAACGCGGTCACAAGCCAGACAATGACAAACACCGCGCCAAGCCGAAAATCGAGCGCGGCCAGTGCGGCAAGGCTGGTTGCAACCCCTTTGCCGCCATTGAATTTCAGCCAAATAGGGAAACAATGGCCGATAACAACAATCAATCCGGCAATTGCCATTAGATCGGGAGAGACTATGGTTGCGGTCAGGAATACCGCCGCAGCACCCTTGCCAGCGTCGAAAATCAATGTTGCAACCGCCAGCTTTTTATTGCCAGTTCGCAGAACATTCGTTGCACCGATATTACCGCTGCCAATTTGCCGAATATCCCCAGCCCCTGCCATACGGGTCAAAATCAGGCCAAAGGGGATGCTGCCAAGCCCATAAGCAAGACACCCAACAAACAAAAAAGAGCCCAAATCGTCAAACATCTTGCTATCGTTTCCGTTACAGGTGTTCTGCTTGATTAGTCGCGGAGGAAAATTGCGGTGCCATCAACATAAGTTGCGTCAACAATGCCTTGCACCGGATGTGACTCAAACGGCGTGATCCGCGAGTTTGACCTGAAGTTCGCACTTTTGACAATCCAGCTGCTATCCGGCCGGAACAAAATAAAGTCTGCGCTACTCCCCGGGGTTAAGGTGCCCCCCGGTATGTCGAGAATTGACGCGGGTGCAAGGCTCAGCGCCTCGATCATTCGAGCCATGCTGATCTGACCTTGATGCACAAGCGTAAGGCTGAGCGCAAGCAGTGTGTCCAACCCCGATGCACCGGGTTGGGCAGGGCCAAACGGCTGCATTTTCGCATCGCGGTCGACCGGCATGTGATCGGATGCAATCGCGTCGATCGTGCCATCGACAAGCCCCTCTATAACCGCTTGCCGGTCATCTTCACTGCGCAATGGCGGGGATAGTTTGAAGGCTGTGTTATAGGTGCTGATTGCCAGTTCATTTAACAGAAAATAAGGCGGCGCAGTATCTGCGGTGACAGCCAGCCCCTCGGCCTTTGCCTCGCGCACTGCCTCAATGCCGGCGCGCGTCGAAATATGGGCGACATGATATCTGGCGCCGGTACGGCGCAGCAGATGCAAATCACGATCAATGATGATCACCTCAGCTTCGCTGGGACTGCCAATCAGGCCAAGCCGCGTCGATGTTTCACCCTCGTTCATTTCAGCATCTTTTGTCAGAGCGTGATCTTCACAATGCTGGATAAATGGCTTGTCCAGCATATTGCTGTAGGCGAGAAGGCGCCGCATGATCAGGCTGTCATTGATAGAGGTTGCGCTATTGGTAAAGCCAATGGCGCCAGCTTCGGCCATCAATCCCAATTCGGCCATTTCATGTCCGGCAAGCCCTTTTGTTGCGGCACCATAGGCATAAAGCCGCGTGCCCCCAATGCGAGATGCCCGCAGGCACAACGAATCAATCGCGCTGGCCTCGTCAATCACTGGCCGTGTGTCTGGCAAGCAGGCAAGTGCGGTAACCCCGCCACCAGCCGCGGCGGCCATTAATGTGCTTAGACTTTCGAGATGTTCTGCCCCCGGATCTGCCGGTTGAACGCGCATATCAACGATGCCGGGCGAAAGGCATGATTTTTTACAATCAATCAGCTGATCAAATTTGCCGCTGTTTGGCGGTGTGCCAAGGCCAATGGCATCAACCACCCCGTCAATCACATCCAGATAGCCAATGCCGTCAAGCGATTGTGATGGGTCGATTAAATGGGCATTAAAAAAACGGGTCGCGGTCATGCTGGCCTCGTCACCAAAGCTTCAAGACAGGCCATGCGCGCCGCAACACCCATTTCAACCTGCGTGCGGATCAGGCTTTTTTCCACATCATCGGCGGTGGCAGAATCGATTTCAACGCCGCGATTCATCGGGCCGGGATGCATCACCA
This sequence comes from Alphaproteobacteria bacterium LSUCC0396, assembly GCA_041228345.1. Taxonomy (NCBI): domain Bacteria; kingdom Pseudomonadati; phylum Pseudomonadota; class Alphaproteobacteria; species Alphaproteobacteria bacterium LSUCC0396. The sequence goes on from CP166131.1 coordinate 2,579,742, forward strand.
ATGCCTTTGGCGCGGCACGCATCAATTTTCCGCTATCAAGTCCGAACAGGTTAAAATATTCACGCTGCGACGGGGTTTCGGTGCCTGCCATTCGTTCGGTCTGTAGGCGCAGCATCATCACGATATCGCATCCCTCAATGCCGGTTTCGAAATCGGTAAAGACCGAAACGCCCATACTGCAAATGTCGGCTGGCAGCAGGGTCACCGGGCAGACCAGCCGCAATTCCGCGCCAAGCGTGCCAAGAAGGTGAATGTTTGAGCGGGCAACACGGCTGTTGGCGATGTCTCCGCAAATAGCGATTTTCAGCCCTTCAATTCGGCCGATACGCCGACGGATCGTAAGCGCATCAAGCAGCGCTTGAGTCGGGTGTTCATGGCGCCCATCACCGGCATTAATGACCGCGGCGTCGACATGCTGGCTTAGCAAAAGCGCCGCGCCCGAGCAATTGTGGCGAACCACCAGAATATCGGGGTGCATCGCGTTCAGGGTTGTGGCTGTGTCGAGCAGGGTTTCGCCCTTTTTAACCGACGATCCAGCAACCGAGATATTCAATACTGATCCACCAAGCCGCTTTGCCGCAAGCTCGAAGGAAACCCGGGTACGGGTCGAGTTTTCGTAAAACAAATTGATGATCGTCTTGCCACGAAGTGCGTCGCTAACCCCGTCATGAGGGTTGTCGGCAAACATGTGCCCCCGGTCAAGTAAGCTGCGAATTTCGATAGGGGACATACCCTCAATACCGAGCAGATGCCGGCTTGCCAGTTCGGCAGGGGCTTTGGAATTGGGCGACTGAACGCCTGTGGTGTCCCGCTTGGTCATGAAGCCAGTTTATTAACGTAACCGGCACCGCTGGTCTAGCGTTAAATGCATATCAAAAGCGCAAAATAGGGCGAGGTAATTATGCGGGGCTAGCGGCTAGTGTCCAGCGGCGGCGGGCTGATACGCGCCTGTTCATCATTAACTGCATCCAAGGCAGATTGTAAAATCCAGCACGCGGCCAGCGCATCGCGGCGCACGGCGCGTTTGGCGCGGGTCATATCGGCGGCGACCATGGCGCTTTCGACGGCGCGCGTTGACAGGCGTTCATCCTGAAAGGCGATGGGAAGGTCGCGTATTTTAATGAGCGCATGGGCAAAATCACGAACCGAGTCACAGCGCGGGCCAAGGCTGCCATCCATATTGACCGGCCAGCCAAGCACCAGCCCGCCAACCGATTCGTTGTCAATAAGTGTCAGCAATGCCGCAACATCCGGGGTGAATTTGGTGCGATATAGGATTTTCACTGGTGAGGCGATTTTCAGCCCAATATCAGACAAGGCAAGGCCGATGGTTTTCTTGCCAATATCAAGCCCTAGCAGGCGTTGACCGCTTGAAATCATCCCAAATATATCGTTTGTCTTGCAGATCGCCATGCTGAGTGATAAGTCACCAGTTGAATTTTTTCAATAACAGCAAAAAGCACAGTGACATGTCCGTTGACAAGACCACAGTGGCAAAAATCGCGCGTTTAGCCCGGATTAATGTACCAGATGAACGTCTTGAGCCACTTGCCGCAGAATTAAATGGCATTCTGAACTGGATTGCCGAACTAGACGAAGTGAACACCGATACCGTCCAACCGCTTGCCAGCGTAACTGGTCATGCGTTGCCGATGCGCGATGACGTGGTGACAGACGGCGACCGTCTCGACGACGTCCTTTCCAATGCTCCAGAAGGCGCGAGTGGCTTTTTTGTTGTGCCAAAGGTTGTTGAATAATGTCAGATTTACTTGATTTGAATGCAGTTGCCGCGCGTGAAGCGCTGGACAAAAAGGCAATTTCTGCAGTTGAACTTGCCACCGCTTATCTTGGGGCTGCCGAGGCAACAGCGGGGCTCAATAACTATGTAGTGCTGACTGCTGATCATGCACTGGCAATGGCTGCAAACGCGGATAAACGCATCGCTGGCGGCACTGCTGGCTTGCTTGAGGGGTTGCCGATTGGGGTCAAGGATCTGTTCTGCACCAAAGGCGTAAGCAGCACCGCCTGCTCGAACATCCTGAAAGGATTCACGCCGCCTTATGAAAGCACTGTTACGGCCAATCTTTGGGCGGCTGGTGGGGTGATGCTTGGCAAGCTGAATTGCGATGAATTTGCTATGGGTTCGGGCAATGAGACCAGTGCCTTTGGCCCAGCAATTAACCCCTGGCAGGGCAAAGACAAAACGGATCTTGTTCCGGGCGGTTCATCAGGTGGATCAGCCTCGGCAGTTGCCGCGCGCTCTGCGCTGATGGCAACCGGTACAGATACTGGCGGATCAATTCGCCAGCCAGCGGCATTTTGTGGTGTCGTCGGGCTAAAGCCGACCTATGGCCGCTGTTCGCGTTGGGGCATTGTTGCTTTTGCCTCGTCACTAGATCAGGCCGGACCGTTCACCCGCACGGTGGCGGACAATGCGCTGATGATGACGGCAATGGCAAGCCATGATGTAAAGGACTCAACCTCGACGCAAACCCCGCTGCAAGATCTGATCGGGTCTGTTGGCGCGGGTGTGAATGGAATGAAAATCGGCGTTCCCAAAGAATATGTTATGGACGGCATGGATAACGAAGTCGTTAAATTATGGGAGCAGGGGCAGGCATGGCTAAAAGATGCTGGCGCCGAGCTGGTTGATGTGTCGCTGCCGCACACGAAATACGCGCTGCCGACCTATTACATCATCGCACCGGCTGAGGCCTCATCAAATCTGGCCCGCTATGATGGGGTTCGTTATGGAATGCGGGTTGAGGCGGAAACGCTCGACGGAATGTATGAGGCCACCCGTGCCGCCGGTTTTGGCGATGAAGTGCAGCGCCGGATTATGATCGGAACCTATGTTCTATCGGCGGGCTATTACGATGCCTATTATCTGAAGGCGCAAAAGGTGCGCCGGTTAATCAAGCAGGATTTTGACGCCGCGTTTGAAACCGTTGATGCGCTGTTAACACCGGCGACGCCATCGGCTGCCTTTCCTGTTGGCCGCAAGATTGATGATCCAGTGACAAATTACCTGAATGACGTCTTTACCGTGCCGGCAAACCTTGCCGGTCTTCCGGGGATTGCAGTTCCGGGCGGTTTAACAAGCGATGGCCTGCCACTTGGGTTACAGGTTCTTGGCCGGCCGTTTGATGAGGCAAGCCTTTACCGTGTGGCCGGTGTGATCGAGGCGGCGGCAGGCTTTACCCAGACACCAGCACGCATGGCAGGAGGTGCAGCATGAGCGATCTTGTGACAGGGCGTACTGGTGATTGGGAAGTCGTGATCGGCCTTGAGGTTCACGCGCAGGTTAGCAGTAAAGCCAAGCTGTTTTCCGGCGCGTCAGCCAGCTTTGGTGCGGCGCCGAACGAAAATGTATCACTTGTTGATGCTGCCATGCCGGGGATGTTGCCAGTTATTAACCGCGAATGCGTCTATCAGGCTATTCGCACCGGCCTTGGGCTGAAGGCGCAGATTAATCTGACGAGTGTTTTTGACCGGAAAAACTATTTCTATGCCGATCTGCCACAAGGCTATCAGATCAGCCAGTTCAAGGATCCGATTGTCGGCGAGGGCTCGCTGCGCATTGTCATGGCTGATGGCAGTGCACGCGATATTGGCATTGAACGGCTGCATCTCGAGCAGGATGCTGGCAAATCAATGCATGACCAGCACCCAAGCAAAAGCTATATCGACCTGAACCGCACGGGTGTTGCGTTGATGGAAATTGTCTCGCGGCCTGATATGCGATCGGCTGCCGAGGCCGCGGCATATGTCCGTAAATTACGGTCAATCCTGCGCTATCTTGGCACTTGTGATGGCAATATGGAAGAAGGGTCACTTCGCGCTGATGTAAATGTTTCCGTGCGACGGCCGGGCGGTCCACTTGGCACCCGAACCGAAACGAAAAATCTAAACTCGCTGCGCTTTATCCAGATGGCGATTGATTATGAAGTGGCACGCCAGATCGAAATCATCGAGGACGGCGGCGAAATTGATCAGGAAACGCGGCTATTTGATACGAGCACTGGCAGAACACGGACCATGCGTAGCAAAGAAGATGCGCATGATTACCGCTATTTCCCTGATCCTGACCTGTTGCCGATGGTGGTTAGTCAGGAAGAAGTTGACGCGCTGGCGGCAGCTTTGCCGGAACTGCCAGATGAAATCCGCGACCGGCTAATTGGCGAATACGTATTATCCGCCTATGACGCGTCGGTCATTACCGAAGAGCGTGACACCGCCCTTTATTATGAGGCGGCTAGCAATGGCCGTGACCGCAAACTTGTGGCCAACTGGATGACTGTTGAGCTGTTTGGTGCGTTGAATAAGTCGGGAAAAAGCCTTCATGATTGTCCGATTGCACCCGAGGAGCTGGGCGCGCTTGTTGGCCTGATCAGTGATGGAACAATTTCAGGCCGAATCGCCAAAGATGTGTTCGCCGATATGTTTGAAACTGGCAAGAGCGCAGCAAATATTGTCGATGAAAAAGGCCTGAAGCAGGTATCGGACAGTGGTGCCATTGAGGCGTTGATTGATCAGGTGCTTGCAGACAATCAGGATAAGGTCGAGGATTATCGCGGCGGTAAGAACAAGCTGTTTGGCTTTTTCGTTGGTCAGGTGATGAAACAGTCTGGCGGGCAGGCAAATCCGGGCATGGTGAACCAAATCTTGCGGAGCAAGCTGGACGGTGCTTGATAGGCATTAATCGCGGCTTGTCCTAGTTGTTGGCGCGGTATGCGGTGTCTAACGGCAGCGTGTCGAGAGCATCCCAATAGGGTACTGGCTGATATAGCTTGCGAAGATACGCCAGAAAAGCGTCAATTTTCGGGATTGAGTGACGACTCGGAATGGTGACAGCATGGATTGGATGATCTTCCATTACCAGCTGGTCAAGCACCGTAGTGAGCGTCTCACTGCGCAGATAATCGGCCGTCATGTAATTTGGCAGCATAGCAATGCCCCCATCATTTAACACCGCACGAATGATCGCATCACCGTTGTCGGCCATGATGTTGCCGCGCACTTTGATCGTGCTTGGGCTGCCTTTTTGATCTTTGAAATGCCAGTAATTGCTGTTGCTGGTGGCGGTTTGTGTGATCAGTTGATGCGCCGTTAAATCACTGGGCTTTGCTGGAATACCATTCGAGGCAAGATAGCGCGGGGTGGCGACAAGGCGACGTGAATTGGGCGCAAGCTCGGTATAGACAAGATGGTCATGGTCGCCATGCGGGTTAATGCGGATCGATAAATCCAAGCCTGAACCGATCATGTCATCGGGAATGTCGCGGCCCCTCAATTCAACCGATAAATGTGGGTATTTTTTCAAAAAAGCGGGCAGGTGAGGTGCGACATGACGATGCGCAAATCCGGGTGGCGCCTCGACCCGCAAATGCCCCTGAACGGCACCACTGGCACTGCGTGCCTCGGCATCTGCCTTGTCAATATCAGCCAGAATCTGCCGGCAATTTTCTAGATAGGAACTGCCAACGTCAGTTAGGGCGATATGGCGCGTGGTTCGGGTAAAAAGCTGGGCGCCAAGCCGGTTTTCCAAGGCTGCAATATGTTTTGAAACAGCTGATGGCGATAGCCCAAGCTGGCGTGCGGCACCGTTTAGCGCGTTGGCTTCGGCGACGGCAAGAAATATGCGCATTGATGCCAGCTGATCCATGACAAATTATCCATAACAGAGGTTTGATGTTGCGTATTTTTCAACGCGGATTTTAGGTTGGCGCATTTCGACCCTTTTTGGCAATGTCAAAACCGGCAAAAAGTTGATTTTGGTGTTTGACAGTAACGGAAATCAAAGCTAGAGAAAGGGCAGCATACGCCGTGTATTGTGAACATGAGCATTGGCCAGAATTTTGCTAGCCATGCTTGTGACCCCGGCGGGGGGGTGGCCGAGTGGCTGAAGGCGGCGGTTTGCTAAATCGTTAAAGGAAGAAATTCCTTTCGGGGGTTCGAATCCCTTCCCCTCCGCCATTTCCTCCAATATTTTCAATATATTGCTTCGCTTCAAAAAAGATCTTGAGGCGCTTTTCCTGTTACACACCTCTTACACAGCTAAATTATGTGCTTATAGATCATTGAAATTAAATATGAAAAGTTAAAGCAGTTTTATCATAATCCGCGTGTCGGGGGTTCGAGTCCCTCCGCCGCTACCATTCTTTTTCAAGTAAAACTGCCGGTTTTCTAGGTGACACACCATGTTTCAACATGAGTGTAGAATCTTATGAAAATGCCCGTTTCGTCAACGCCTGTGTGACAGGTGTGTGACAGCGGTAATGCGAGCTGATGGGCTGATAAGCCAATACTGTAGATATTAAGACAGGGTGTTAGCGGTGCATACTCTGACCCTGTTTCACTAGTGATCGCGCCGCAAAATAATGCCATGGCCTGAACCGGCAAGTGCTTCATTTTTCCAAGCGGGTTTCCCGTTAACAAGTACTAGGCTAATGCCGGCAGATGGCATTTCTGGCGATTTGTAGTCAGCACGGTCTGCAATTGTTGCGGGATCAAAAAGTACTAGGTCTGCCGCCATACCGGTTGCGATCCTGCCACGATTAGCAAGCCCTAGCGTTTTCGCGCTTTGGCCAGTCATCTTGGCAATTGCTGTTTGCAGCGCAAATAAGCTGCGATCACGGGCGTAATGCCCGATTACGCGCGGAAAAGTGCCCCATAAACGTGGATGTGGCCTCATATCATTTGGTAGCCCGTCAGAGCCTATGAGTGCTGGTGGATAGGCCATGATACGCTCTAGGTCTGCATCATCCATTTGATGATAGATCCCGCCCCCAGGCTGGAGCTTTTCAAGGGCCGAAATGTTGTCGACCCCCCATTCGGTGGCAATATCATCTAGGTCGCGGCCAGCCATTTCTGGATGAGGGGTAGACCAGGAAACAGTAACCTTGCGGCTGTCCATGGCAAAGGATTGTAGCAGCACCGTGGAACTGGCGGTATAGGGGTAAACATCTAGGTCAAGCCGCAACTCATCGCGTGCTTTAGAAATCATTGCCAAAGTAGTGCGGGAAAGCCCAAATGCCGCCTCACCACAACATTTGTGATGAGAAATCAGCGTTCTCACTCCAGAACGCCGCGCAATATCGATTGTCTCAGCAACCGCTGCAACAACACCACTTCTTTCGTCGCGCATGTGAGTTGTCCAAAGACCGTCGACATCAGCCACAACCTCGGCCAGTGCCAAAACCTCATCCGTGGAGGCCGCCTTCGCCGGCGGATAGGCAAGACCGGTCGAAAACCCATTCATGCCAGCTGCCAGCGCGGTTGAAAGATCTTTTTGCATAGCGGCCAGTTGGCTGCTACTGGCTGGAAGCTGGAGATCATCCATTGCACGCGCACGCAATACTGTGTGACCAACAAGCGGTAGAACGTTTACCGTGGGTGCGGAGGCAGCGAGTGCCTCCATATAATCATTGGCATTAGTAAAACGGAACGAGCTGTTGTCACCAAGCAAATCAAGTGGAGGGATCAGGGTACTGTGTCTTGCAAGAGGTGAGGGCGAGGCGCTGATTCCGCAATTGCCAACAACAACAGTGGTAACCCCCTGACTTAGCTTCGCCTTCATTCGCTTTGAATCAAACACCGCCATATCATCATGGGTGTGGATATCTATGAAACCCGGGGCAAGGGCAAACCCGCTGCCATCGATTTCCTGTTTTGCTCTAATGGGCTGAGTATCAGCTCGACTTTCAGCAGTGCTGAGTGAAATGATGCGCCCATCGGCAATTGCGCAACTTCCTCGCCACGGAGCATCACCACTGCCATCGAAAATTTCCACATCACGGATCAGCAGATCAGCAACGGCAGCCTTTTTTTGTTTTTTTCCATCAGCTGGCATATCTCACTCTCTTTTTACTGGTTTCAGCACGGTTTGAGTTCTTCTTAGGTTGCCAGTTTTATTTGGGTAAAAAAATAAGGTTTTGGCTGTCAAAATATGCCTCAAGATTAGTCTAGGGTTCCATAATGATTCATCTTTCGTCAATCTCTGTGTGACAGGTGTGTGACAGCGCTTGTTGTATGCGATAATATGCGAGTGTTACCTCATTGCCACAGCGAAACATAATTCGGTGAGGGAAACTGTTCACAAGGCTTGAAATAACATTGTTGTGGTATTGAATCAAAGGCGGTCTCGGGCTTTGTCTGGCTCCCGAGGTAGCAGCTGCTGACAGGCCTCTTTATTGATAGAGTTTTCAAGAAAACATTTTAGGTAAAATCTGCCCTTCAACTGGCACGGGCCCCTGAAATATTTAGCCAACAATATGTCCCATTTCATACCTTGCTTCATATATTTCAAGGTCTTGACCGTGTCAGACTGCTTCGGCATTGTCAGCAGGGATAAAAATACACCAGATTTCTGGTCAAAAGTCCTTTGTTCCAAGGTAGGTCTTTTTATTATGGCCGAGGACCTTGCTGCTGGAGTATTTATCCAATTATTGCAAAGGTAGGAATTGCATGGAATTTGATACAATCAAGATCGACCGTATGGATACGGTTTATTTGCTGACGCTTGATCGGCCTGAGCGACTTAACGCGATGAGCCAAAAAATGCTGTCAGAAATCGCTGTTGCCTGTGACATGTTTGAGAAGGACCCCTCCTGCAGAGTTGTTGTTGCGACCGGCTCTGGTAAGGCGTTTACCTCTGGCTTTGACTTACAGGATCAGGCGCAAAAAACGCCTAAAGGGATTGATGAGTGGCGGCCAATCCTCCAGCGCGACTTTGATAACGTCATGCGCTTCTGGAACCTAAAAAAACCCACTATCGCAGCTGTAAACGGTCCGGCTCTCGCGGGTGGGTGTGAACTCGCAATGGCCTGTGATATTACGATAGCTGGAACTTCAGCAACATTTGGTGAGCCGGAAGTTAAGTTTGGGGCTGGCATTGTCGTAATGCTGCTGCCTTGGATTGTTGGCCCAAAAAAAGCAAAAGAAATTGCTTTTCTTGGGAAAGATCAGTTGGGCGCGGAGGAGGCCTGTGACCTTGGCATCGTCAATCAAGTTGTTCCTGACGATGAAGTATTAGCAACAGCGCTGAAAATGGCACGTGCAATAGCAGTTGTAGACCCCATGGTAATACGACGAACAAAACAACAAATTAACGAAAGTATGGAAATTGCTGGTATGGCAAGGGCGTTAAAACATTCATTAGAAATTGACCTAGAGCTGGAAGGGGAAGGCAGTGTTGACAAACAAGTTTTTCTCGAGGAGCTCCGCAAAGGGGGGCTGCGTGGAGCATTAACGTGGCGCGACAAGAGGTTTGGCGTTTGAGCAGAGATCTGTCGAAAGTAACTGATTTTCACTCAGCGCTAATGGCAGCGACTGCTGGTGGTGTATGGGATGACTTAGGTTGGCTGAGTATGGCCGATATTCAGCAGATGGCCAGCGTTCTGCATAAGGCTCTCCGACAATCTGGATTATCCCCCAGCGAACCGGTGCTTATTTCAATTGGAGGCCGCGCCGAAGACATTGCTAAGATCTTGGCAGTTATTGGGGCAGGAGGGGTTGCTGTCCCGTTTCACCACAAATCCCATAACAATACGCGCGTCTATCTTGAGTCTTCAACGCGCGCGAGATTCGTTTTGTCGACGCCCAATCTTAAAAAACGCAGCCCGCCTGAACTAAAAAAGATTTCAGAGGTGATGCCACCAAAGCGTCTGTTGCTGGACGGTGCTGCTATGATCACATATACGTCGGGGTCCACCGGCAAGCCCAAGGGAGTTGTACTATCGAGAGACAGGATTTCAGCCAAATTTCACACAATCCTTGAGTCTATCGATATGGAAACGGAACCCTTTTTTGTGGTGCCTTTGCAGCTCCAGTTCAGCTTTGGTCAGTGGGCTACTTTTTTGCCATTAATGAGAGAGGGGGTAGTTCACATCACAGAGCAGTTCTCGGCTAACTGGGCAAGCCAAATCATTCGTGACAAGCCAGTAACACACTTTGCAGCTGTCCCGACGATGCTGCGGCTAATGTTGGAAGGTGAGCGCGTTGAAAGACACATGCACATATTAACCGGGGGAGAAGCAGTGAACTCCAAATTAAGCAGTGCTCTTTTTAAACGTTGGCCAAATGCCTCCATACATGGAATATACGGCTTAACCGAAACCGGAACCTGTGACATTTTTCGTCGTGATAAAATAGACCTTCCTTCTAATGACAGTCTTGGTTATCCGGCAAGACATATTCAGGTTAAGACAGACCCTTTAACCTCCGAACTACTTATCAACACCCCTTTTGCAATGCTTGGTTACCTAGATATGCCGGAGTTAACCGACGAAACAATTTGCAGCGGTTGGATCAGAACTGGCGATATTGCTGAAATCAACGAAGATGGTGGTGTGAGTCTCCGTGGCCGAATAAAGGACCTAATAAATAGAGGTGGCAATAAGGTTGCGCCGAATGAAGTTGAGGCTGTTTTTGCAGATCACCCTGATATCAAAGCTGTTTTAGTAACAGGCGTTCCCGACCCAAAGTTTGGTGAGTCCATTCATATGTTAGTAGTACCCAAAAATGCGAAGGCTCCGACCAAACAAGCTTTAATTGATTGGGCTAAAGATCGAACTGAACGGTTTAAGTTGCCGGATGTTGTGCATTATGGGGAGGAGCTGCCGCTTGGGCCAACTGGAAAAGCAGATAGGACTGCGCTACGTCATGGCATTCTTGGCCAAAGTGCTTGATGAGTAGACGCTACTTAGATCATGGCAGTGAGCGAAGTATTGGACTTTTGTTATTAGCCGAAGTTGGCGCAATGTCTTTATGGTTCGTGTCCAATGCGATTTTGCCTGAATTGGCGATAGAGGCTGAAATTGGCGCTTGGACTGAGGGATTGCTCTCAACCGCGGTTCAGGTTGGTTTCGTGATTGGGGCTTTAATGTTAGCTTACCATGGCACCGCAGACCGCTATGATCCTAGAAAAGTTTTTGCTGTTGGGTCAATCATCGCTGCCCTTAGCAACTTGCTATTGGTCCTAACAATACCTGGAAGCTCAGTTCAAATATTACTAAGGGGTATAACAGGATTCTGCCTTGCTGGAGTATATCCCGTAGGTATGAAAATTGCCGTCGGATGGACGGTGAAGCGTCGAGGTATTGTGGTTGGAATGCTTGTTGGAGCACTCACGCTTGGTTCAGCTGCTCCGCACGGCTTAGTTTTAATTGGTGGTGCAGACTGGCGTTTAACAGTCTTTTTGGCTAGCCTCCTCGCGTTTGTTGCCGCAGGGTTGATAATGTTTGCGCGGCTTGGCCCATACCATGCAACTGCAGCACGTTTTGATCCGTCTGTACTTTGGTTGGCTTGGCGATTGCCAAAGGTCCGATTGGCGTATGCAGGATATTTTTGTCACATGTGGGAGCTTTATGCGTTCTGGGCTTGGATTGCAGCTGCGCTGACGGCATCTCTTACCTTGTCAGGCGTTGATGACCCTATAAAAGTAGCGCGAATAACAACATTTATCTCAATAAGTTTTGGCGGACTATTGTGCGTTTTTGCTGGAGTTTTGGCCGATAAGATTGGCAAAGCGGTAGTTGCTGGTGGAGCGATGGCAATAAGCGGGGGGCTTGCAATTGCAACGGCGATTAGTTTTGGTGGCCCACCAACTTTAACCATCTTATTTGTCTTTTTGTGGGGGGTATTCGTAATTCCTGATAGCGCACAATTTTCAGCTCTCGTTGCCGATAATGCACCACCAGACCGTGCCGGTAGTCTGCTCACATTTCAGACAGCAATCGGTTTTTTACTGGCGGCTATTGTCGTGCAGACAATTCCAATAATGGCGCAAAGTATGGGCTGGCCAGTTACACTGGCTTTTTTGGGGGTAGGTCCAATTTTGGGCACTGAAATGATGAGGCGTTTGGTAAAATATTAGCACCCGTGATGCTGTTTGTTAGCTTATGAACACCAAGGTGCCTTGGCTGTGTCAACGCTTGCAAATAGGCTTTTGTGGATAGAGTGTCGGACGAAATGTGGGACAAAAATTCAGCTGTTTTAATTCATAAATCGTTTTCAATAGCTTACAAAAACTTTTGGAAGACTTCCCCTTCCGCCATACTCCTCTAATCTTTGATCGGATCGTTAGCAAGCCTTACAGGTCAAATCGCCATGGTTCAGGGTAGAGACGATATCCTTCTTTTTCACGGGCTAGGTGACTGAAGGCGGGGAAATGCAAATGCATTCCTGCGACTAGCATTTTCTCACTAGCAGCCATATCAAAAATTCGTTTACGTGTTCGAATGGCAGTCTCAATATCAGAGTCAAAAGCGATAGCCACTTCAGGGCGTGCCAGCTGGATTTCAGGTACGTGCACCGTGTCGCCCCAAATTAGCAAGCTTTGCCCATTGCTCTCCACAAGATAGCAGCAATGCCCGGGCGTGTGGCCAAATGCATGAATGGCATGAATACCCGGAAACACCTCGCTTTGGTTGCGAAATAGCCGTGTTTGCTTTTTGTAAGGTGCAATTTGCTCTCTTGTGGCTTGAAAATATAGGCGTTTGCCGCGTTCGTCAGCCCTTTCCATTTCAGCGTCATTCAACCAGTGTTTTGGCTCGTTCTCGTGCACCACCAGTTCTGCATTGGGAAAATTCTGAGATTGGCTGACCATATTGAACAAACCGGCTGAATGGTCTGGGTGCATATGTGTTAAAAGAACGGTGTCGATCGTTAGCGGGTCAATGTTTGCCGCTTTCATGTTGGCGAGCATCTTGCCTGCAGATGCTTGCATGTAATCGCCAGCCCCGGTTTCGATTAATGCAAAGCGTGCCCCATTTCGCACAATGAAAGCGTTAATATGAGTGCAACGGTTGGCATTAAAATGTTGCGCAAGCAACGCACGCGCGTCGGCGTAATCAATATTACGCATGATATCTACGTCACCTGAGAGATAGCCGTCGGATAACGCTGTAATAGTTAAATCACCAACGCGGCGATGATAAACTCCGGCAACTTGAACCGTTGGCATTTCAGACATTGTTCTTCCTTTTACCAATTTTCCTATGTTATTTTAATGTTAATGCTATTTTAATGTTAACTTGAATCCAGATCACGCAAATCAAATAA